>NZ_VMLR01000009.1 GCF_013276795.1 Streptococcus sp. 2342 | reverse complement strand
CAACCTCAAAGCAGTGCTTTTAGCAACCTGCGGCTAGCTTCCTAGTTTGTTTTTTGATTTTCATTGAGTATTAGTTGCTAGAGCAAGGCACTCGTAAAGCCTAGGTCACAGGTGAACATATGACTGAAGATTTGAAAAAATAGATATGTATAAATAACCGTTAAGCCTTATTCTTAGCGGTTATTTATATTGTTTAATAGCGCTGATATTTCATCAATGATGTTTGACTTTGTGATTTTGGTAGTGGTTCAATTTGATTGCTACTATTTTTGATGGTATGAATGTGCTTATAATGTATCCCCGTTAAGTACGAAACTTTTGCATCATTTATTAACATGCGTTAAAAATAAAATTAACCAGCCTTAATTTTTCTTGACTTAAATTTTTTAAATGATATACTATTTTTATGGAGAGCTAACAATTATATATAAATGTACTACTCTATTTCCTAGATAATACTTAGTAAAACTTTTTATAACAAAGGCTAGCAAAGTTAAAGTTTTCTATCTATTGGAAGTTAAATAAATATGTAAGGAATTAAAATGAAAAAAAGTACAGTATTGTCATTAACCACAGCTGCAGTTATTTTAGCAGCCTATGCCCCTAATGAGGTAGTCTTAGCAGACACATCTAGCTCTGAAGATGCTTTAACTATCTCTGATACAGAAAAAGTAGTAGTAGATAAGGAAGCAGAAAATAAAGAAAAACATGAAAATATTCATAATGATATAGAAACTTCCAAGGATACTGAAGAGAAGAAAACAACGGTTATTGAGGAAAAAGAAGTTGTTAGTAAAGAATCTGTGATAGATAACAAAACTAGCAATGAAGAAGCAACAATCAAAGAAGATTCCAATCAATCCAAAGAAGATAAAGCGGACTCGTCTGCAAGTAAAGACCCAGAAAGTCCCAAAAAAGAGGATAAACTTGTCTATATTGCTGAATTTAAAGATAAAGAATCTGGAGAAAAAGCAATCAAGGAATTATCCAATCTTAAGGATACAAACGTTTTATATACCTATAATACGATTTTTAATGGTGTTTCAATAGAAACAACTCCAGATAATCTGGATAAAATTAAACTAATAGAAGGTATTTCATCGGTTGAACGGTCACAAAAACTCCAACCCATGATGAATCATGCCCGAAAGGAAATTGGAGTTGAGGAGGCTATCGATTACCTAAAGGCCATTAATGCTCAATTTGGGAAAAACTTTGATGGTAGAGGTATGGTCATTTCAAATATCGATACCGGGACAGATTATAGGCATAAGGCCATGAGGATTGATGATGATGCTAAAGACTCAATGAGATTTAAAAAAGAAGACTTAAAAGGTACTGATAAAAATTTCTGGTTGAGTGATAAGATTCCTCATGCTTTCAATTATTATAATGGTGGTAAAATAACTGTAGAAAAAGCTGATGATGGAAGTGATTATTTTGATCCACATGGAATGCATATTGCAGGGATTCTTGCGGGAAATGATACTGAAAAAGACATCAAGAACTTTAATGGAATAGATGGAATTGCTCCTAATGCACAGATATTCTCTTATAAAATGTACTCTGACGCAGGATCTGGCTTCGCAGGAGATGAAACAATGTTTCATGCTATTGAAGATTCGATCAAACACAATGTCGATGTTGTTTCGGTATCATCTGGCTTTACAGGAACAGGTCTTGTAGGTGAGAAATATTGGCAAGCTATTAGAGCATTAAGAAAAGCAGGCATTCCAATGGTTGTAGCTACGGGTAACTATGCGACTTCTGCTTCAAGTTCTTCTTGGGATTTAGTGGCAAATAATCATCTGAAAATGACCGACACTGGAAATGTAACGCGAACAGCAGCACATGAAGATGCGATAGCGGTTGCATCTGCTAAAAATCAAACAGTTGAGTTTGATAAAGTTAAGATTGGAGGAAAAAGTTTTAAATACAGAAATATAGGAGCCTTTTTCGATAAGAATAAAATCACAACAAATGAAGATGGTTCAAAAGCTCCTGATAAATTGAAATTTGTATATATAGGCAAAGGCCAAGACCAAGAGTTGATAGGTTTGGATCTTAAGGGCAAAATTGCAGTAATGGATAGAATTTATACAAAGGATTTAAAAAATGCTTTTAAAAAAGCTACGGATAAGGGCGCACGCGCCATTATGGTTGTAAATACTGTCAATTACTACAATAGAGATAATTGGACAGAGCTTCCAGCTATGGGATATGAAGCGGATGAAGGGACTAAAAGTCAAGTATTTTCAATTTCAGGAGATGATGGTGTAAAGTTATGGAACATGATTAATCCTGATAAAAAAACTGAGGTTAAAAGAAATAGTAAGGAAGATTTCAAAGATAAATTGGAGCAATACTATCCAATTGATATGGCAAGCTATAATTCTAATAAACCGAATGTAGGTGACGAAAAAGAGATTGACTTTAAGTTTGCACCTGACACAGACAAAGAATTGTATAAAGAAGATGTCATCGTTCCAGCAGGATCCACATCTTGGGGACCAAGAATAGATTTACTTTTAAAACCCGATGTTTCAGCACCTGGTAAAAACATTAAATCTACTCTCAATGTCATTAATGGGAAATCAACTTATGGCTATATGTCAGGAACTAGTATGGCAACTCCAATCGTAGCAGCTTCTACTGTTTTGATTAGACCGAAGTTAAAGGAAATGCTTGAAAGACCTGTATTGAAAAATCTTGAGGGAGATGACAAAATAGATCTTACAAGTCTTACAAAAATTGCTCTACAAAATACTGCGCGACCGATGATGGATGCAACGTCTTGGAAAGAAAAAAGTCAATACTTTGCATCACCTAGACAACAGGGAGCAGGGCTAATTAATGTGGCCAATGCTTTGAGAAATGAAGTTGTAGCGACTTTCAAAAACAAGGATTCTAAAGGTTTGGTAAACTCTTATGGTTCTATTTCTCTTAAAGAAATAAAAGGAGAAGAAAAATATTTTACAATTAAGCTTCACAATACATCAAACAGACCTTTGACTTTTAAAGTTTCAGCATCAGCGATAACTACAGATGCTCTAACTGACAGACTAAAACTGGATGAAACATACAAAGATGAAAAATCTCCAGATGGTAAGCAAATTGTTCCAGAAATCCACCCAGAAAAAATCAAAGGAGCAAATATCACATTTGAGCATGATACTTTCACTATAGGCGCAAATTCTAGCTTTGATTTGAATGCGGTTATAAATGTTGGAGAGGCTAAAGACAAAAATAAATTTGTAGAATCATTTATTCATTTTGAGTCAGTAGAAGAAATGGAAGCTCTAAACTCTAACGGGAAGAAAATAAACTTCCAACCTTCTTTATCAATGCCTCTAATGGGATTTGCTGGGAATTGGAACCACGAACCAATCCTTGATAAATGGGCTTGGGAAGAAGGATCAAAATCAAAAACAATGGGAGGTTATGATGATGATGGTAAACCGAAAATTCCAGGAACCTTAAATAAGGGAATTGGTGGAGAACATGGTATAGATAAATTTAATCCAGCAGGAGTTATACAAAATAGAAAAGATAAAAATAGAACATCCCTAGATCAAAATCCAGAATTATTTGCTTTCAATAACGAAGGGCTAAATGCATCATCAAGTGGTTCTAATATTGCTAACATTTATCCTTTAGATTCAAATGGAAATCCTCAAAAGGCTCAACTTGAAAGAGGATTAACACCTTCTCCACTTGTATTAAGAAGTGCAGAAGAAGGATTAATTTCAATAGTAAATACAAATAAAGAGGGAGAAAATCAAAGAGACTTAAAAGTCATTTCGAGAGAACACTTTATTAAAGGAATTTTAAACTCTAAAAGCAATGATGCAAAGGGAATCAAATCATCTAAACTAAAAGTTTGGGGTGACTTGAAGTGGGATGGACTCATCTATAATCCTAGAGGTAGAGAAGAAAATGCACCAGAAAGTAAGGATAATCAAGATCCTGCTACTAAGATAAGAGGTCAATTTGAACCGATTGCGGAAGGTCAATATTTCTATAAATTTAAATATAGATTAACTAAAGATTATCCATGGCAGGTTTCCTATATTCCTGTAAAAATTGATAACACAGCCCCTAAGATTGTTTCGGTTGATTTTTCAAATCCTGAAAAAATTAAGCTGATCACAAAGGATACTTATCACAAGGTAAAAGACCAATACAAGAATGAAACCCTATTTGCGAGAGATCAAAAAGAACATCCTGAAAAATTTGACGAGATTGCAAACGAAGTTTGGTATGCTGGCGCCGCTCTTGTTAATGAAGATGGAGAGGTTGAGAAAAATCTTGAAGTAACTTATGCAGGTGAGGGTCAAGGAAGAAACAGAAAACTTGACAAAGACGGAAATACTATTTATGAAATTAATGGTGCAGGAGATTTAAGAGGAAAAATCATTGAAGTCATTGCATTAGATGGCTCTAGTAATTTCACAAAGATTCATAGAATTAAATTTGCTGATCATGCTGATGAAAAGGGGATGATTTCTTATTACCTAGTAGATCCTGACAAAGATGCTTCTAAATATGAAAAACTTGGTGAAATTTCTGAAGATAAACTCAAAAATGCAAAGAGCTCAGAGGAAAATACCAATAATAATCAAGCTAAGGATGAAGATTCAAAACCAGATGAAGAAAGTTCAGTTGAGGGAGAAGCTAGCCTTGAAATAAATAAAACTATTTCAACAATTAGAAACTTTGAAAATAAAGACCTAAAGAAACTCATTAAAAAGAAATATAGGGAAGAAGAGGACTTTGTAAATGGTGGTACAAGAACAGTAGAACTTGATTATCGATATGACGATAAAGGAAATATAGCTGCCTATGACGATGGTAGCGCCTTAGAATATGAAACTGAAAAACTTGACGAAATCAAATCAAAAATTTATGGTGTTCTAAGCCCGTCTAAAGATGGACACTTTGAAATTCTTGGAAAGATACGTAATGTGTCTAAAAATGCCAAGGTATATTATGGAAATACCTATAAATATATAGAAATCAAAGCGACCAAGTATGATTCCAATTCAAAAACGATGACATTTGATTTATACGCTAATATTAATGATATTGTGGATGGATTAGCTTTTGCAGGAGATATGAGATTCTTTGTTACAGATGATGGTCAGAGAAAAGCTGAAACGAAGATTAGAATGCCTGAAAAAAATAGGGAAACTAAGACAGAATATCCCTATGCATCAAGTTATGGGAATATAATAGAATTAGGGGAAGGAGATCTTTCAAAGAACAAACCAAATAATTTAACTGAAATGGAATCTGGTAAAATCTATTCTGATTCAGAAAAACAACAATATCTATTAAAGGATAATATCATTCTGAGAAAAGGCTATGCACTAAAAGTGACTACCTATAATCCTGGAAAAACGGATATGTTAGAAGGAAATGGAGTCTATAGCAAGGAAGATATAGCAAAAATACAAAATTCCAATCCTAATCTAAGAGCCCTTTCAGAAAAAATAATTTATTCTGACAGTAGAAATGTTGAAGATGGAAGAAGTACTCAAGCTGTATTAATGTCGGCTTTGGACGGCTTTAACATTGTAAGGTATCAAGTGTTTACATTTAAAATGAACGATAAAGGGGAGGCAATCGATAAAGACGGAAATCTTGTAACAGATCCGTCTAAACTTGTATTATTTGGTAAGGATGGTAAAGAGTACACTGGAGAGGATAAGTCCAATGTAGAAGCTATAAAAGAAGATGGCTCTACGTTATTTATTGATGCAAAACCAGTAAATCTTTCAATGGACAAGAACTACTTTAATCCATCTAAATTTAATAAAATTTATGTACGAAATCCAGAGTTTTATTTAAGAGGTAAGATTTCTGATAAGGGTGGTTTTAACTGGGAATTGAGAGTTAATGAATCTGTTGTAGATAATTATTTAATCTACGGAGATTTACACATTGATAACACTAGAGATTTTAACGTTAAGCTTAATGTTAAAGACGGTGACATCATGGACTGGGGGATGAAAGATTATAAAGCAAACGGATTTCCAGATAAGGTAACAGATATGGATGGAAATGTTTATCTTCAAACTGGCTATAGCAATTTGAATGCGAAAGCGGTTGGAGTACACTATCAATTTTTATATGATAATGTTAAACCAGAAGTAAACATTGATCCCAAGGGAAATACAAGTATCGAATATGCTGATGGAAAATCTGTAGTCTTTAACATCAATGATAAAAGAGATAATGGATTCAATGGTGAGATTCAAGACAAACATATTTATGTAAATGGAAAAGAATATAAATCATTTGATGATATTAAACAACTAACAGATAAGACACTAAATATTAAGATTCTTGTAAAAGATTTCGCAAGAAATACAACCGTAAAAGAATTCATTTTAAACAAAGATACGGGAGAGGTAAGAGAACTAAAACCTCATAGGGTAACTGTGACCATTCAAAATGGAAAAGAAATGAGTTCAACGATAGTGTCGGAAGAAGATTTCATTTTACCTGTCTATGAGGGTGAATTAGAAAAAGGATATCAATTTGATGGCTGGGAAATTTCTGGTTTCGAAGGGAAAAAAGACGTTGGCTATGTTCTTAATCTATCAAAAGATACCCTTATAAAACCTGTATTCAAGAAAATAGAGGAGAAAAAGGAGGAGGAAAATAAACCTACTTTTGATGTATCGAAAAAGAAAGATAAGGTACAAGCAAATCATAGTCAATTAGATGAAAATTACAAAAAGGAGGATTTACAAAGAGAACATCATTCACAAAAACCTGATTCAACTAAGGATGTCAAATCTACAGTTTCTGTACAAGTAAATTATAGTCAATTAGATGAAAGTCAAAGATCTGATTCAACTAAGGATGTTACAGCTCCAGTTCCTGATAAAAATGATAAAAACTTTGAAAATAAGAAGGAAGTTTATCTTAATGAACCAGAGAATATAGCTAATAAACATACCAATATCGATAGTAAATCGGATACTAACAATTCTGATAGATTGCCAAAAACCGGAACAGTTAGAGAAGGTTTTACACCATTCATTGCTGGAATAATGTTTACCTTAGGTGCATTTCTTGGATTAAAGAAAAAAGATCAAGATTAAGACAAAAGCTATAGAAAAATGGTTTGTGTACTGAGATAGTATGATGATGAAACAGTTTTGTAAAAATAGCTATTTATAACTTAATTATTTAGTTTACTTTACTATTGGTACTCTTTTTGGATTTATTAATGAACTTAGTTTTGATAACTAATGAATTGATTGAAAGGGTTAGTATTGACAATATTGATTAGCAAATAGAGTCTATCAAAATTTAAAGTCTAATAGAGGTGATGAGACAATTTCAAGGAATTAAGTAGCGTTTGGTTGCTTAATTCCTTTTTATTTGGAAGGAAGTTTTTCACCTATTTCCTTATTTTATGGCTATTATTGAACCACTTAGACCGAGATTGAGACCAGATAGGCAAAAGAACTTGTTCTTGAAACTGACCTCTGCTATAATGATTGGTGTAAGGGACGTGAGGTATCAATATCAGATAACTCAAGTTCCTAAAAAAGAAATTGGAGATAAAGAAATGAAAAAATTATTAGGGATTGTATTTTTACTAGCAGCAGCGACAGTAGTGTATTTTGGTTCTGTTGGCTGGCCAAGTTTAGATGTCAACCTCTGGTCATTGATTCCGGTAGGCCTGTTCCTCTTTTTCACTCTAGAGAATCTTTTGAAAAAAGACTACAAGGCTAGTCTGATGTGTTTGATTATTGCTTTTATCATCGCCAATGCAATTTTGGACCTTTTGCCAATTTCAAGTGGCTTGGTAATTGGAGCGGGCGTACTAGCTTGCATTGGTATTGGATATATCTTTCCTGATAAAGAAGGAAAATAGGAATTATTAAAAAAGATATAAAGAAAAAAACACTTCAATCATTGTATTTTAGTTTGATTGAGGTGTTTTCGATTTAGTTTTTTATTTCTGAGCCATCAATTCAACAATCATCTCGATATACATAACAAGGGTTAATAAGAATCCTGCACGCCAGAAGAATTTGATGAATTTAGGATAGTAAAAGCTGCGTTTTTTCAAAAGGAAGAAAAAAACGAGAATAATGGCTAGAAGTGAGAGGGCTAGGCCTAGTCTAGGGAGGAAATTATGGGTAAAGGTTTTAGCTGTAATCAAGTAATACTCAAATACTAAAACTGGAAAAGCCAAATCCGCAAAGTTTCGTCCTAGTTTTTTTAATCTAAAAAGTTTGGTTATGATGATGCAGACTACTAAAGTCAGTATCAATAGTAAAATAGATGCTAATTTCATTAAAATCATACCCATATTGTATCATAAAAAATGGCTAATGGAAACGAGAAACAGAGGAATTTATAGGAAAGTCAGGCTTTTGAGATTGTGGATGTTTTTTGTTATAATGAAAGTTATGAAATCTTATAATACCTTGAATGATTACTATCGAAAACTCTTTGGAGAAAAGACTTTTAAAGTCCCTATTGATGCGGGATTTGACTGTCCCAATCGTGATGGGACTGTAGCTCATGGAGGTTGTACTTTTTGTACGGTTTCAGGTTCTGGAGATGCCATTGTGGCACCGGATGCGCCTATCCGTGAGCAATTTTATAAGGAAATTGACTTCATGCATCGTAAGTGGCCAGAGGTTCAGAAGTATCTGGTTTATTTTCAAAATTTTACCAACACCCATGAAAAGGTGGAAGTCATCCGAGAGCGCTATGAGCAGGCTATCAACGAGCCAGGTGTAGTAGGAATCAATATTGGAACGCGACCAGACTGTTTACCAGACGAAACTATTGAATATTTGTCTGAGTTATCGGAGCGCATGCATGTGACGGTTGAATTGGGCTTGCAGACTACTTATGAAACAACCTCTGACCTGATTAACCGTGCCCACTCCTATGAATTGTACGTGGAAACGGTCAAGCGTTTGAGGAAGTATCCCAAAATTGAGATTGTTTCCCATTTGATTAACGGTCTTCCTGGTGAAACCCATGAGATGATGATTGAAAATGTCCGCCGCTGTGTCACGGATAACGATATTCAAGGGATTAAATTGCACTTGCTTCACCTGATGACCAATACGCGTATGCAACGGGATTATCACGAGGGACGTTTGCAACTGATGAGTCAGGACGAGTATGTCAAGGTCATCTGTGACCAACTGGAAATCATTCCTAAACATATCGTCATCCATCGAATCACAGGAGATGCACCTAGAGATATGCTGATTGGTCCTATGTGGAGCCTCAATAAATGGGAAGTGCTAAACAGCATTGAGATGGAGATGCGACGTCGTGGAAGCGTGCAAGGATGTAAGGCTGTAAAACAGGAGTTTGAAAATGAAAAGACCACTTGAGATGGCACATGATTTTTTGGCTGAGGTTGTAACTCAGGACGATATCGTAGTGGATGCGACCATGGGAAATGGTCATGACACGCTTTTTCTAGCCAAATTAGCCAAGAAAGTCTATGCCTTTGATATTCAGGAGCAAGCCTTGGAAAAGACGCAAGAGCGTTTGAACCAAGCTGGCCTGACAAATGCCCAGTTAATTTTGCAAGGTCATGAGACACTGGATCAGTTTGTGACAGAAGCCAAGGCAGGAATTTTTAATCTGGGCTATCTGCCGTCAGCTGATAAGTCTGTCATCACCCGACCACAGACAACGATTGAAGCATTAGAAAAGCTGTGTGGCTTACTTGTCAAAGGTGGACGGATTGCTATCATGATCTACTATGGTCATGATGGTGGCGACCTCGAGAGGGATGCTGTCTTGGATTTTGTTAGCCAGTTGAACCAACAAGAGTACACAGCTGCCATTTACCGAACTTTAAACCAAGTCAACAACCCACCATTTTTAGTGATGATTGAAAAATTAGAGAGATATAGACATGGATAAACAATACCTACGTGAAAAGCTGGATGCCATGCGCCAGAATTTTGTTGAATCAACCCACCACGAACGAGCAGTAGGTGTGTTAGACCAAGCGCATATGAGCAAAAAAATGCTTAAAATCAAGAAAAAATTAGTTGCTCTTGAAATGGAACGGTGCCAGAGAAAAATTGAGCACAAAGATTGTTCCAAGATTGACCAAAAAATCAAAGAGCAGAAGGAGATATTTGAATCCTGTTGTAAAAAAGATTAAGGAGGAATTACGTGGAATTACTGATTTACCTTATCCTATTCTTACTGGTCTTGATTGTCTCAAGTACAACCAATAAGCTCCTGCCTTTTTTGCCTCTCCCTTTGGTGCAGATTCTTTTGGGAATCGTGATTGGTCTCTTTTTACCCAATACCGACTTTCACCTCAATACGGAGTTGTTTTTGGCACTGGTTATCGGGCCCTTGCTTTTTCGAGAGTCGGAAGAAGCGGACATTACAGCTATTTTAAAACACTGGCGAATCATTATCTATCTCATATTTCCAGTGATTTTTATCTCGACTCTGAGTTTGGGTGGCTTGGCCCATCTTCTTTGGCTCAGCCTTCCATTGGCAGCTTGCTTGGCTGTTGGGGCGGCACTTGGCCCTACGGACTTGGTTGCCTTTGCCTCTCTTTCGGAGCGTTTTAGCTTTCCTAAGCGCGTGTCCAATATCCTTAAAGGTGAAGGACTCTTGAATGATGCTTCTGGTTTGGTGGCTTTTCAGGTTGCCTTGACAGCTTGGACAACTGGAGCTTTTTCCCTTGGGCAAGCTAGTAGTTCGCTCATCTTTTCAATTCTAGGCGGTTTTTTGATTGGCTTTTTAACAGCTATGACCAACCGTTTCCTTCACACATTCTTGCTAAGTGTGCGAGCAACAGATATTGCCAGCGAACTTTTATTAGAATTGAGTTTGCCTCTGGTGACCTTCTTCCTAGCAGAAGAAGTCCATGTTTCGGGGATTATTGCCGTTGTGGTTGCTGGGATTTTAAAGGCAAGCCGTTTTAAGAAGATTACGCTACTCGAAGCCCAAGTGGATACGGTGACCGAGACGGTCTGGCACACAGTCAACTTTATGCTCAACGGTTCTGTCTTTGTGATTTTAGGGATGGAGCTGGAAATGATAGCAGAGCCTATCTTGACCAATCCAATCTATAATCCCTTACTTTTATTGCTATCTCTTGTCGCCCTGACCTTTGTCCTCTTTGCCATTCGTTTTATCATGATTTATGGCTATTATGCCTATAGGACTAGACGTCTCAAGAAAAAGCTAAATAAGTATATGAAGGACATGCTTCTCTTGACCTTCTCAGGTGTTAAGGGAACGGTGTCGATTGCGACAATCCTTCTGATACCAAGTAATCTAGAGCAGGAGTATCCTCTCTTACTTTTCCTCGTTGCAGGTGTGACGCTTGTAAGCTTTTTAACAGGCCTCGTGGTCTTGCCTCATCTTTCTGATGAACAGGAAGAAAGCAAGGACTATCTCATGCATATCGCCATTTTGAATGAAGTAACGATAGAGTTGGAAAAAGAGTTGGAAGATACCAGAAATAAGCTTCCTCTCTATGCAGCTATTGACAATTATCATGGACGTATTGAAAATCTCATCCTGAGTCAAGAAAATAAGGGGGCTCAAGAAGACTGGGCTGCTTTGAAACTCTTGATTCTTAGTATTGAAAGTGATGGATTGGAACAGGCCTATGAAGAGGGGAACATTAGCAATCGTGCTTACCGAGTTTACCAACGTTATCTGAAAAACATAGAACGAGGAATCAATCGTAAGTTTGCGTCAAGACTGACCTATTATTTTCTTGTTTCCTTGAGGATTTTACGTTTTCTCCTGCATGAAGTTTTTACTCTCGGAAAGACCTTCCGTAGCTGGAAGGACAAGGAGCAAAGCCGTCTCCGTGCTCTTGATTATGACCAAATAGCAGAGCTCTATCTTGCCAATACAGAGATGATTATTGAAAGTTTGGAAAACCTGAAGGGAGTCTATAGACGCTCTTTGATTAGTTTTATGCAGGAGTCTCGTCTTCGTGAAACAGCTATTATCAGCAGTGGTGCCTTTGTCGAACGGGTTATTAATCGTGTCAAACCCAACAATATTGATGAAATGCTGAGAGGATATTATCTGGAGCGTAAGTTGATTTTCGAATACGAAGAAAAACGATTGATTACGACCAAGTATGCCAAGAAGTTACGACAAAATGTCAATAACTTAGAGAACTATTCTCTGAAGGAAGCTGCCAATACCCTGCCTTATGATATGGTGGAATTGGTAAGAAGAAATTAGTTAATACTCTTCGAAAATCTCTTCAAACCACGTCAGCGTCGCCTTGGATTATATATGTGACTGACTTCGTCAGTTTCATCTACAACCTCAAAGCAGTGCTTTGAGCAACCTACGGCTAGTTTCCTAGTTTGCTCTTTGATTTTCATTGAGTATAAGATTATAAGTGAAGGAGTGTGACATGAAAAAGTGGTGGAAAGAGCTGATAGATAAGCCTCTATTAAAAGCCTTTTTGTATTATTATCAAGCATCAGATAGTGAGTTGACCAGTGTCGCGGTAGCCTACTATTGGTTGATTTCGATTTTTCCCCTGCTTTTGGTGGTGGTCAATATCCTCCCCTATTTTCAGATTCCTGTGGGAGAATTTCTGGGCTTTATGAAAGACGTCCTGCCCCCAAGCCTCTATGAAGGTGTGGAAAAAATAGCTAGAGAAGTCTTGACGCAACCTTCAACAGGTTTGTTGAGTTTTTCTGTCTTGTCGGCGCTATGGAGTTTTTCAAAATCTATGAATTTCTTGCAAAAAGCTTTTAACAAGGCTTATGGCGTCGAAAAGAGTCGTGGACTTATTTCCCATCAGATGGTGAGTCTCCTGGTCAGTTTTGGTTTGCAGCTCCTCTTTGCGTTTGTCTTGTTTTTGAGCTTATTTGGGCAGATGATTTTGGATTTACTTGCTCATTATTGGACAAAAGATGGCATTATCTATCAGGCTTTACAAGGTTTGGCAGGTCCTCTGACTTACGCCCTCCTCTTTGCTATCTTGGTCATGCTTTATTATTTTCTTCCCAATCTATCTAACAGGAAAATTAGCTATACCCTACCAGGTAGTGCCTTTGTTCTCTTAGTGATTTTAGTTCTACTAACTCTGTTTTCTAGTTATCTCAATTACTATGTCCATCATTTAGTGGATGTCCGAATTTTAGGTTCCGTTCTTCTTGTTGTTATGATGTTTTGGTTTATCTTGATTGCTAAAATTGTTATCCTAGGCGCGGTGATCAATGCCAGTGTTCAGAGTTTGAAAGATCCGAGCTTTAATAAAGATTAACTATTTATCTATTACAAAAGCGCATACTATCAAGGTTTTAGTGCCTGATAATATGCGCTTTTTGATTGTGAAAATTAGTAGATAAACATGGCATCGCCAAAACTAAAGAAGCGGTAGTGTTCTTGGATGGCATGGTGGTAGGCATCTAAGACTAATTCGCGGCCTGCAAAGGCAGAAACCAACATGACCAGAGTTGATTTTGGCAGGTGGAAGTTGGTTGAGAAGGCATCTACAACCTTCCATTCATAGCCAGGTTTGATAAAGATATTGGTCCAGCCAGAATCTGCTTGGATTTGCCCATCAAACTTGGAACCAATAGTCTCCAAGGTGCGAATAGAAGTGGTTCCGACAGCGATGACACGACCTCCATTTTCTTTAACCGAGCGAAGGGTGGCAGCTGCTTCCTCAGAAAGTTGGTAGAATTCTGAGTGCATTTCGTGTTCGTCCAGATTGTCAACTGAAACAGGTCTAAAGGTTCCGAGTCCGACATGAAGAGTCAGATAGACTAGATGAACACCCTTAGCTTGGATTTCTGCCAGCAATTCTTTAGTGAAGTGTAGTCCAGCAGTCGGTGCAGCAGCAGAGCCACTTTCCTTGGCGTAAACAGTTTGATAGCGTTCGCGGTCATCCAATTTTTCGTGAATATAAGGTGGTAATGGCATTTCTCCCAGACTTTCCAAGACCTCCAGGAAAATTCCTTGGTATTCAAAGCGGACAATGCGGCCTCCGTGAGTCAATTCTTCCGTAACGACAGCGCTGAGGCGACCATCACCAAAGCTGACACGAGTACCGACCTTGAGGCGTTTGGCAGGTTTAGCCAGAACTTCCCACTCATCGCCAGCAGTGTTTTTGAGTAGGAGTAGTTCCACATGACCTCCAGTTTCTTCCTTTTGACCATAGAGTCGGGCAGGGAGAACGCGGGTGTCGTTCATGACAAGGGCATCACCAGGTTCCAGCATATCAATAATAGAGTGGAAGTGTTTGTCCTGCATTTCTCCC
Source organism: Streptococcus sp. 2342 (assembly GCF_013276795.1). Classification (GTDB taxonomy): domain Bacteria; phylum Bacillota; class Bacilli; order Lactobacillales; family Streptococcaceae; genus Streptococcus. The sequence continues at coordinate 6,132 of NZ_VMLR01000009.1, read as the reverse complement.
GTCTCACGGTTGACGATGAGGAGTTTAGAGGCATCTCGTTTTTCAAGGGGTGTTTGGGCAATCAATTCCTCGGGCAAGTGGAAATCAAAATCAGCTGTATTCATATATCTGTTCATTCTTTCTAAGTTCTAATCCTATCCATTATAACATGTTTCAAGTGTGGGCGCTCTTTTTTTAGAAATTAAATCGTTTTCACTTGACAAAAATTGGTCTATACCATATAATAAATATAGATAGAAATGGAGGATGAAAAGATGAAAGTCATTAAAGTTGAAAACCAAATCGAAGGTGGAAAAGTTGCTTTTGAGATTTTGAAGGAAAAATTGGACAACGGCGCTCAAACTCTAGGACTTGCGACAGGAAGCAGTCCACTTGAATTTTACAAGGATATTGTTGAGAGTGACCTTGATTTTTCAAATCTAACCAGTGTCAACCTTGATGAGTATGTAGGCCTTGATGGCGACAATCCTCAGTCTTATCGTCACTTCATGCAAGAAAACTTGTTCAACCAAAAACCATTTAAAGAAAGTTTCTTGCCTCGTGGGGTTAAGGATAATGCTGAAGCTGAAGTTGAACGCTACAACCAAATTTTGGCTGACCATCCAGTTGACCTGCAAATCTTGGGAATCGGTCGCAATGGACATATCGGATTTAATGAACCTGGTACTCCATTTGACAGTCAAACGCATCTAGTAGAACTTGACCAGTCTACTATTGAAGCCAATGCGCGCTTCTTTGACAAGATTGAAGACGTCCCAACCCAAGCCATTTCAATGGGAATTAAAAACATTTTGGATGCCAAGTCTATTATTCTTTTTGCTTACGGTAAGTCGAAAGCAGAAGCCATTGCTGGAACAGTGTCTGGCCCAGTGACTGAGAGCCTACCAGCAAGTAGCCTCCAAAATCACCCTGATGTGACCATTATTGCGGATGCTGAAGCGCTCAGCTTACTTGAAAAATAAGAACAATTAAAAATGAAGACTATTCATATTTTTCGTATGACTAGCTCAACTAATGTATAAATGCAAAAAAGGCTAAATTCCCAAACTAAGTTCCACCGCTAATCCAAGTGGAAGTTAGTCTGATAAAAATCGTAAAAACCAGTGGAATTCCATGTCAGGGTAAGTTCCACTGGTTTTAAACATGCTTGATTTTATAGATTTTGTAGCCGAAAGGAATCGAAAAAAAGAGCGCACAAAATCCCCTCATCTGAAAGCGTTTCAGATTAAGTTCCGCTATGGTGGAAGTTAGTGTGAGACGTTTGAATGGGGTTGAAGATTAGTTTTTAGAACTTATGTTGGAGTAATTTAGACGACTGACAGACGTCTTCTGCAGGTATTTTAGAAATGCCGAGAAGCTTAGAAATCTCTTCTCCATAGGTAAATGCAAAGAGTTCATAAGCTGACTTTCCATTCAAAGCAGCGCGTTTGACACTGTTGACATGAGAACAAACGAGATTGATGTCCTCTTGAGTTAAATTGTCAAAAGAAGTTCCTTTAGGTAGGATGTCGCGAATCAGCGTGTGATTTTTCTCAATTCTCCCTTTCTGGTCAGAGCGATTAGGGTCACAAAAGAAGAGTTTACTCTCTCCTCGCACATCCATTTCGATATCATCAACCCTGGAAACTCTCCACCATTATCGGTAAGAATGACAGGAAAGAGTTGGAAGAAATCTTTGTTAGCTTGGTGAAGAGTGTTCTTGATGTCATAGAGGTGTTTGGTGACCTCAAGGGCAGTTTTATTATTCAGAAGCCTAGCGAAGATAAAGTTACAGAAAGACAAGTTGAAGGTGAGTAGGAGTTTACCTCCCATTCTGCCCATAACTGTATCCATTTCCAGCCAAGAGTCTAGTTGATTAAGGGCTAAATAGTTTTGGAAATCCTCATAGGAACGGCCTTTTTTCGCTTCTTTAGGGATGGAAGGTAGCTTACTTTTCCGTCTTTCTTTGAATTTAACGGCTCTGGCTAGGTCAATCGGAGCGATAGATAGGTACCCTTTTCGGATGTGTCGATAGACTGTTGAGGAGCTGACATCAAGATTGTAAGTTTTGAGGATATGATAGATGTGTTGTCCCTTTTTAACTCCATCAGAAATGACTTTGTCCATTTTCCAGAAGGTCTTGGAATTGAGGGGAGTTCCTTCACGAGCTTCGACAAGAGTTTGTTCGTATTGTTTTTGAGCTTGTTTAGAGAGGTAGAAGATCTTCTTATAGCCACAATTTTGTCTTCTTTTAGGATATCCATTACAGACAAAGGTAGCTTTGTCTAGTAAAGGGCAAGGAAGGTTATGGCATGTAGACTCTCGGACTTGTCTGTTTCGTTTGACTTCTTTGGAAACAGTAGTCGGGTCTTTTAGAATGGACTGTCCAATAGCTTTGAAGGTTTCACCGCGCTCTAAGCCTAATTGGATATCATTGCGGTCTGAAAGGGTAAGGTGTTTATGTTTTGTCATAGTAGACCTCATTTCTAACTCAAACGTCTCACACTTAATTCCACCATAAAAATCCGTTTTAGACTAATTTCCACTTCGGTCAGGTAAGTGGAAGTTACTTTGAGAAGTTATGCATAAACCGTATCATATCAAGCTAAGTTCACAATGTTTGATTTATAAAATGAAAAGGAGTATAATGAGTTAAGCCAGTCTAAAATTTACATAAAAATTTTAGGGGGGGGCTTTTTACTTGCCCTTCTTAATATATATCAACAGATAATTATCGCAAAAGGAGTGTAGCAATGTTTGATTATAAAGGATCGCATGATCGTTCACAAGTAGAGAAAACCATACGGTATAGTATTCGTAAGGTTAGTTTTGGAGCAGCTAGTGTTGCAGTAGCTGCTTTATTTATGTTTTTGGGAAATGGGGCAGTGTCTGCCACAGAGCAAGGTGTACCCTCAACCAATGAAGAAACTCAAAGCTCACCATTGAAAGACCCAGATGTCCAGAATGGAACCTACGGGGCGACTCCAGTAGTCAGTCAGTTGGATGGAAATTCTGGTAGCAGTGAGACTACTGCTCCGAAAGGTCAAGAAGAGACAAGTACTCCAACACCTACTGATGTAAGCGGTTCATCAGTAGCGTCGTCTAGTGTTTCAGCAATAGAAGCTGGGAACAAGACTGATAGGTCATATACTACTCCATCAACAGAAGAAGTAGAAGAAAAGGCTAGACCTGCCTTGGATAAAAAACAGCTGGAAGATTACGTAGCAGAAATTGATGGCAAATTAGCCTCAGGTAGCTATGCGACTAAGACAGATGAAAGTGTCGCAACCCTTAAAGAAAATCTAGAATTAGCAAAACTTGCCCTAACAACAGCCCAAAGTCAAGAAGAGTTAACAAAAGCTTACAGAAAACTTCTTATGACAGCTAGCAGCGGTTTACGTAATAAGCCTAAAGCGCAAGTGGAAAGTCCTAAACTAGATACGACAGAAGGAAAAGCGACTGTCGGTAAGAAAGCTAGCAATACTGAGAAAGCTACAGGAACCAACTCTATCGCAAACTCAGGAAAACATGATTCACGTAATGGACAAGCCCTAGACAGAAACAACCCATTCCGAACAGATGGGACAACGACAGATACTGATCCAGATGCGAATCAAACGTATACATTGCCGGGAGATAGTGCCAATCTTAAAGAAGTTGCGAATAGTTTAATAAATTTACCAACAAAAATAACTAATGAAACAAAGATAACTTCTATTAACGAAGTTGGTGCACTACAAAAGATAGCTCCTGGAGAAGTTAAAGATATTAATGAGTTCGGTGGTTGGAAAGCCACTAGTGGAGGAGTCTTTGCTATTGCAAGAAGAACAGACAAAGGAGTATTTCCTATTGAAACTGTAAACACAGTATTGGTTCAGGATGGACCGTATCGGACATGGTTAAATGAGAGTACTTTTGATCGTTCTAAAGATTATGCCTTATTTTTAGCAGAGGTTAGAACAAAAGCTACTGAAGAAGAAGTTGTAGATGATGGCAGTGTATATGTGGCAGAAAGGCATTACGCGAATAAAGGAATAGGGCTTGCTAAATTTAAAGGGATTGAAAAAACATTCAAAGCTTATTCTAAGTCTACTGGATCTGATGTTATTGTTTCTTTTAAAACAGGATTTACAGGAGATATTGATGGTAAGAAAGCAAAATATAGAGTAGAAGTATTCGCAAAAGATGAGTCCGGTACTATTAGAACAATATACGATCAAACATTTAGCCCTAATGAAAATAAAGAGGATGAAACTAAAAAAGTAGTTGCACCTATCATTGGAAGAGATCAATATTTCGATACGAATAGGGCTTCACTACATACTAGAGGAACATTAAATGAAAAATTAGAACAAGATCCTAATAAAAGAAGATTGGGTACTAGTACGGGAACATTTACAAGTAAAGGAATAGTCTTGAAACCTAATGTTACGGAGTACACTGTTCGTATAAGCCCGGGAGATAATGCAAATCTAGGAATGGGATATCAAGTTCCATGGAAGCAATATGCCTTACCTATTTCAGGACTAGGGTTTACTCTTGAGCAAGATACAAGTAGGGTTGCTAAAGCACTTTTACAAAGAGTTTACAATAAGTTAAAAGAAACAGAAGAAAAAGATACCAAAGGAAAAACAGAAGCAACTATCAATGACTATAGAACACAATTAAAAAATGTTAATAAATTATTGACAGGAGATTTAAAGAAAACTCAAGACTATAAAGATATCGTAAAGACTGTGTTAGCGGCTCAACAAGCGTTAAGAACTGATAAATCAAAATTAGATACTGCAAATACTAAATTATTAAATTTAATAAATGAAAATCCAGATCCAAGAATCGGTAAGACACTAACTTCTATAACCTCTTATGATTTTGCAAAAACAGAAGCAATCAATGCTCAAACAGAGGCACAAAAAATATTAAATCAAGATAATCCGGATCCAGATGTAGTAGCTACTATTGCAAGTGAATTAAATGAAAAATTAGCAGAATTAAAAATAGCAAGAGCTGAATTAGTAGATAAAGCAACAGAAGAGCAAAAAACAAAATTAGAAGCAGATGCTGGAAAACTAACAAAAGCAAGTACAGAAGGTAAAACTCAAGATAGTATTACTGCCTATAATGAAAAATATGCTCAACTAGCAACAGAGTTAGAAGCGGCAAAAAACAAAGCAACAGCGATCAAAGAAGCTGGGGATAATGCAAGTGAACACGAGGCATTAAAAGCGCAAGCGGCAGTTGATGGAGTATTAGCAAAACTAGAAGCAGCCAAAGCAGTGTTAGTGGACAAAGCGACAGACGATCAAGTATCAGAGTTACGAAAAGCAGACGTATCATTAACACCAGCAGCAGCAAGTACATTTGAAACAGCAAAAACTCCGGCAAGTATTGCAGCGTACAAAAAAGCAGTAGAAGCGATTCAAACAGATTTAACAGAAGCGAAAGCTACAGCAGCAGATTTAGTGAGAAAAGCAGAACAAAATAATGCGACACAAGCAGATGCAGCATCAGCAATCGCAAAAGTGGATAAATTAAAAGTTGAATTAGCAAAAGCCAATGCACTACTAAAAGACAAAGCGAATACTAGCGACTTAGCAACAGCTAAAGATGCATTAAAAGAATTAGCGAAAGTAGAAAACGCAACTGATGGCAAAACAACTTCTACAGCAGCAGCGTATACAGCAGCTAAACAAGCAGCGGATGCCGCAGTAGCAAAAGCCGAGGGATTAATAGCAAATCCCAATGTAACACCAGAAGAAGTTGCAGAAGCATTAACAGAAGTAAAAGCTAGGAAAGACGAGTTAGAAAAAGCCAAAGTAGCGTTAGTAGATAAAGCAACAGAAGAGCAAAAAACAAAATTAGAAGCAGATGCTGGAAAACTAACAAAAGCAAGTACAGAAGGTAAAACTCAAGATAGTATTACTGCCTATAATGAAAAATATGCTCAACTAGCAACAGAGTTAGAAGCGGCAAAAAACAAAGCAACAGCGATCAAAGAAGCTGGGGATAATGCAAGTGAACACGAGGCATTAAAAGCGCAAGCGGCAGTTGATGTAGTATTATCAAAACTCTAAGCAGCCAAAGCAGTGTTAGTGGACAAAGCGACAGCCGACCAAGAATCAGAGATACGGCAAGCAGACGAATCATTAACAC
>NZ_VMLR01000008.1 GCF_013276795.1 Streptococcus sp. 2342 | reverse complement strand
CAACTCTTACTATTATACAGCCTTTTTGTTTTTTGTCAACTACTTTTTTAAACTTTTTTTACTTTTTTGCATTGGGTAACTTCTCAAAGTAACTTCCACCATAGCGGAACTTAATCTGAAACGCTTTCAGATGAGGGGATTTTGTGCGCTCTTTTTTCGATTCATTTTGGCTACAAAAGCAATGAAATCAAGCATTAGCAAAACCAGTAGAACTTACCCTGACACGAATTTCCACTGGTTTTTACGATTTTTATCAGACTAACTTCCACTTGGATTAGCAGTAGAACTTAGTTTGGGAATTTACCAATTTTTCAATTCTTTTCAAGTACAGTTTTTCAAATTATAGTAAAAAGAGCCAGAATTGTACTGACTCTTCTATTGTTCATTAAACTTAGAAGCACGTTCTTCTCCCCACCAATAGGGCATTAGTTCTGCGACTTTCACTGTCTTTCTTGTATCGTAGTCCATCATGACTTCTGCATCTTTATTTTCAGCGTTCATCTCTAAGAGGAATTCTCTGCAAGCTCCACAGGGCATCCCTGAACTTCCACCATAAGGTGGTTTGTCTCGAAAGGCTAATACTTTCTTAACCTTAGTTTGTCCTGAAAATTGGTACATATTGAAGAGAGCCGCCCGCTCTGCGCAGAGATGGAATACACCACAGGTTCCCTCCATACAGAATCCTGTAAATATTTGTCCATCTTCTGCTTCTACTGCAGCCACAACATGGTTAGCGTAAACAAAATCAGATACTTCATGTGGATTGTATAGTTTCTGTGCTTCTTCGTACATCTTTTCCCAGATGTCCATTGTTGCATCCTTCTTATTTAGAGATTTCTTTTAGCATGTTTTTGATATGCTGAATTGATTTTTCACGTCCAAGCAAGAAAATTGTATCTGGCAATTCTGGCCCATGCATTTCACCTGAAACTGCAATACGAATAGGCATGAAAAGATTTTTCCCTTTAATACCTGTTTCTTTTTGGACTGCTTTGATTTGTGGGAAAATATTTTCTGTCACAAATTCATCATCTGACATTGCTTCAAGTTTTGCTTTGAAGGCTTCAAGAACTGTTGGAACTGTTTCACCCGCCATGACTTCACGCTCTGCTTCTGTCAATTCTGGGAAATCTGAGAAGAAGAGATCTGTCAATGGGATAATCTCATCTACTGATTTCATTTGTGGTTTATAGAGCTCAACTAATTTTTCAGCCTTGTCAGTTAAACGGCCTGCTTCCTCTAAGAATGGTTTTGCCATTTCAAAGATAGTTTCTAGGTCTGCATTCTTGATATAATCATTGCTCATCCAGTCGAGTTTTTTCTGGTCAAAGGCTGCTGGAGACTTGCTCAGGCGGTTTTCATCGAAAAGTTTAATCAATTCTTCACGAGAGAAAATCTCATCTTCGCCACCTGGGTTCCAACCAAGAAGAGCAATAAAGTTAAAGACTGCTTCTGGTAAATAGCCTTTTTTACGGTAGTCTTCGATAAACTGAAGGGTGTTGGTGTCACGTTTAGACAGTTTCTTACCAGTTTCAGAGTTGATAATCAAAGTCATGTGACCAAACTCTGGAGCTTCCCAACCAAGTGCTTCATAAACCATGAGCTGTTTTGGTGTATTAGCAATGTGGTCGTCTCCACGGATTACGTGAGAAATTTGCATATCATGGTCATCGATGACAACGGCAAAGTTGTAAGTTGGGTAACCGTCTTTCTTTTGGATAACCCAGTCACCACCGATATTGCCACCTTCAAATTCGATATCACCTTTGACCATATCATGCCACTTGTAGATACCTGACTCATTGACCGCCAAACGAACAGTTGGGATGATTCCTGCTGCTTCACGTTCTGCGATATAAGCTGCTTTTTCTTCTTCACTCATACCAAGGTATTCGTTAATGTAACGAGGGGTTTCACCAGCTGCTTCTTGGCGTTCACGTTCAGCTGCCAACTCTTCTTCTGTGACGTAAGATTTGTAGGCTTTTTCTTCAGCTAACAGTTGGTCGATGTATTTTTGATACAAGTCCAAACGCTCAGACTGGCGATAATTTTCATGTGTTTCTGGGCTTTCATCCCAATCCATGCCTAACCAACGAAGGTTTTCAAGTTGTGAACGTTCACCATCCTCGACATGGCGTTTACGATCAGTATCTTCGATACGGATAATAAAAGTCCCACCGTGATGACGGGCATAAAGGTAATTGAACAATGCTGTACGGGCATTTCCGATGTGTAGTAGTCCTGTTGGACTTGGTGCGTAACGTACGCGGATATCTTTTGACATAGTTTCTCCTATAAAGTCTCTAGGCGTCTGCCTTTTTGCTCTCTATATTATATCACAAGTCTTGGCTGAGTCCAATTTCTATGGATAAAGAGAGTAAAAAGAGTGGACAAACCACTCTTTTCTTCTATTATAGACGTGCGTTAAGTTCTTTGCTCAATTCTTCAAATCCTGGTTTTCCAAGAAGGGCAAACATGTTGCGTTTGTAAGCTTCAACACCTGGTTGGTCAAATGGGTTGATGGCATTCAAGTAACCTGAAAGAGCGATAGCCAATTCGAAGAAGTAGATAGTGTATCCAAGAGTGAAAGCATCTTGCTCAGGAAGAGTCACGTACATGTTTGGTACATCACCATCTGTGTGGGCAAGAAGAACACCATCAGTTGCTTTTTTATTTACAAAGTCAACGTCTTTTCCTTGAAGGTAACCAAGTCCGTCAAGGTCTTCTTCCAAGCTAGGGATAATCACGTTCTTACGAGGTTTGTCAACACGGACAACTGTTTCAAACATGATACGAGTTCCTTCTTGGATAAATTGACCCAATGAGTGCAAGTCAGTTGAGAAGTTAGCTGAAGTTGGGTAGATCCCTTTTTGGTCTTTTCCTTCTGATTCACCAGCCAATTGTTTCCACCATTCTGAGAAGTATTGAAGCGATGGCTCGTAGTTTACCAAGATTTCAGTTGCATAGCCTTTACGGTAAAGGATGTTACGAACAGCTGCATATTGGTAAGCTTCGTTTTCAGAGATTTTATCTGAAGTGTAGTCTTTGCGAGCTGCATTCGCACCTTCCATAAGGGCTTTGATGTCAGCTCCTGATGCTGCGATTGGAAGCAAACCAACGGCTGTCAATACTGAGAAGCGTCCACCGATGTCATCTGGAACCACAAATGTTTCCCAACCGTTAGCATCTGCCTCAACCTTAACAGCACCTTTTTGGCGGTCAGTTGTTGCATAGATACGTTTGTTGGCTTCTTCTTGACCGTATTTCTTAACCAAGAGTTCTTTGAAGACACGGAAAGCGATAGCTGGTTCAGTTGTTGTACCTGATTTAGAAATCACGTTTACTGAGAAGTCTTTGTCTGCAACATACTCTACCAAGTCAGCAAGGTAAGTAGATGAGATTGAGTTTCCTGCGTAAAGGATTTGTGGAGCTTTGCGTTCTTCTTTTGTTTGCAAGTTTGCAAAGTGGTGGTTCAAGAAGTCGATTGCTGCTTTCGCACCAAGGTAAGATCCACCGATACCGATCACAACCAAAACATCGCTGTCTGATTTGATTTGCTCAGCAGCTTTCAAGATGCGGTCAAATTCTTCGCGGTCGTAGTTTTCAGGAAGGTCCAACCATCCCAAGAAGTCGCTACCAGCACCAGTTCCTTTACGGATCAATTCATCTGCTGCTGTTACTTGTGATTGCATGTATTCCACTTCATGTGGTGCAACAAATTTGTCTAAGACTTTTGAATAATCAAATTTAATATGTGACATGTTATTCCTCCAATATTTCTTCTTTTCTATCATAACGCTTACCTTCGTTTTTTTCAAGTTTTTTTGTCGAATTTCTCCAATTTTTATCAGAATTCAAACGTTTGCGTAAAAATCCCACATTCCAAAAATTTTGAAAAAATAAAAGAAAGAACGACTAGATGTTCCAGTCGTTACAGTTCATTCAATAAATACTCAAATAATTCTAAATTGCCATCTTCTTCATTGACCAGAAACTCTGGATGCCACTGCAAACCGATAATGTGGTGCTCATCGATAGACTCAATCGCTTCAATGGTCTGGTCTCTTGGATCAATAGCAGTTACACGGAAATTAGGTGCCAAATCTTTAATACTTTGACGATGAACTGAGTTGACCTGACTTTCTTTTCCGAATAGCTTAGCCACCACGCTTCCTTCTACTGTCTCAATAGAGTGAGATGTCCCGAAAGGTAATCCTTGCCAGTGTCCTTCTATTTCTTGATTTAGGGTTCCACCAAAGGCAACATTGACAAGTTGAACACCGCGACAGATTGCCATAATTGGTTTATTCTGACGGAGCGCTTCTTTCAAGAGTGCCAATTCAAATTCATCACGCACTAGATTGTAATCGTCGCTCTCGATGGTCTTTTTCTCTCCGTAAAATTGAGGATGGACATTTTGCCCACCTGTCAAGATGAGCTTGTCAATCATTTCTACATAATCGCGCACGACTGACTCGTCACCAACAGGAATGACTAAAGGGAGACCGCCGACTTGACGAATGCTCTCTGCGAATCTACAAGATACAGATGAATGAATGTTTTTGCCTTCTGCGTCTACGGGACATAGATTTGCAGCAACTCCTACAACCGTTCTAGCCATGATGTCTCTCCTTTCGAATGTTAACGATAGTCCTATCTTATCACTCAAAACGTCTTTCGTCTAATATGTTTTTTTAAAGGCCGTGATAAAAATTTTTTATGGACAAGAAAAAGCTGCCCAAGGGGACAACTTCTTTCTTATTCGAAGACAAATTGATTGTGATAGAGTTCTGAGTAGAATCCACCCAGTTTCAAGAGTTCATGGTGGTTACCGCGTTCAATGACTTCTCCATCTTTAAGGACAATAATCTGATCAGCATTGAGGATGGTCTTCAAACGGTGAGCAATGACGAAACTGGTTCTACCTGCTACAACCGCCTCCATGGCATGCTGAATCTTACTTTCTGTCACCGTATCTACGTTTGAAGTTGCTTCATCGAGAATGAGAACTTCTGGATCTGTCATCAGGGTTCGAGCGATAGAAATCAACTGCTTCTGCCCAGTTGAGAAGATGCTCTGATCATCATCTATAAGGGTATCGTACTTATCAGGCAAACTTTCGATATAGTAGTGAATGTGGGTTGCCTTGGCTGCTGCCTCAACCATTTCCTGACTGGCATCTGGTACACCGAAACGGATATTGTCTCGAATCGTTCCGCTAAACAAGACCGAATCTTGCAAGACAATTCCCACCTTACTTCTGAGACTATCTAAATCATAGTCACGAATATCTTTCCCATCAAAATAAATCCCACCAGCATCAACATCATAAAAGCGATTGATGAGGTTCATAATAGTCGTTTTCCCTGAACCTGTTGGACCAACAACCGCCGTCATCTGTCCTTTCAGAGCGGAAATGCTGACATCTTTCAAAATAGGTTTATCAGGCAAATACGAGAAATCAATGTGACTAATTTCAACACCTTCTTGCAACTGAGTGAAGGCCGGGGCGTTTTCAGGTCGGATTTCTTCCTCTGCATCGAACATTTCCTGAATCCGTTCAGCACCTGTAAAGGCCAACTGAAGACTCCCCCAACTAGCTGCAACCTGAATAATAGGCTGGTAATACTGTTGAGAAAATTGGGCAAACATAACAATCAAACCTAGGGCGGTACTTGTTTCAATGGCCTTATCATTCAAAAGTACAGCTGAACCAGCAAAGATAACGATGGCTGTATTAACCAGACTCATGCCATTCATGACAGGGAAAAGAATTCCTGAGAACATTCTTCCTTTAAAGGTTGCCTTGCGCACGCGCTCATTTTGTTCAAGAAATCCTGCCATCATATCCTCTTGAATTCCTTGCACAATCACGGCTTTTTGGCCTGAAATACTCTCGTCCATATAGGCATTGAGCTTCCCTACCTCTTTTTGCTGGAGGTTGGTGTATTTCCGTGCCATTTTTACGATGAAAATCAGCATGAGGAAGGCTACTGGTGTGCTGGCAATGGTGATGAGAGCCAGCGTCACATTTCTCGAAAACATAACAAGAATCAGACCAATGTATAAAACAATATTGCTCATGACCTGAATCAAGCTTTCGTTAAAGGCTTGGAGGATATTATCCAAATCACTGGTAAAACGAGATAAGATATCGCCATCTTGTCGGCGGTCAAAGAAAGAAACGGTCAAACGAGCCAATTTGCCAAAAAGACCTTTACGCATCTCGTTGGTCGACTCTGCAATCACGCGCGTCATGAGACACATGTATATGACACTAGAGATAAATAGAACCAAAACCAGCAGGCCAAGATTGACCATGATTCCTGATAGGCTTTGCCAAACAAGTTCTGGATTGCCATCTTGATAAGCTTGAACTAAATTAGCTAACTGCGTCACTGCTTGTCCAGAAAAGACCGGAAAGAGGGCTTGAGCAAGAGTCGCCAGAACAATCATCAGAATGACAACTACAAATGATAGCTTATAGACTTTAAAATAATTCCAAAAAAATTGAATTGTCTTCATTTTACTCCTCCTTTCCTTTCTGTGTTTCATAGATTTCACGGTAAACGGCATTGTTAGCAACCAAGTCTGCATGCGTCCCTTGACCAATCAATCGTCCTTGATCCAGCACCAATATCTTATCTGCATGGACAACCGAGCTAATCTTTTGAGCGATGATAATGGTTGTTGTTCCCTTCAAGTCCTTATTCAAGGCTTCTTGGACCAGACGCTCTGACTTGGCATCCAAGGCCGAGGTCGAATCATCAAAAATCAGAATACGTGGATTGCTAACAATTCCACGCGCAATCGACATCCTTTGCTTTTGCCCACCTGAGAAATTGGTTCCCCGTTCCTCAACTGGACTTTCAAAGGTTTTCTCCATACGATGAATGAATTCACTAGCCTGGGCAATATTAGCTGCGCGTTCCATTTCAAATAGAGTAGCATCTCCCTTACCCTGTCTCAAGTTATCTGCAATCGTTCCACTAAAGAGAATGGCACGTTGGAGAACGATGGAAACAGTTTTACGCAGGGTTCCTTCACTCACTTCTCGAATATCCTTGCCTCCGATTTTAATAGCCCCTTCCTGCGGGTCAAAGAGACGTGGAATCAATTGAGCCAAGGTTGATTTTCCTGCACCAGTCGCTCCAACGACACCAACCATCTGACCAGGTTCAATAGTAAAGCTCACATCTTTCAGTATTGGTTCCTTGTCCATTGGATAGGTAAAGGTCACATTTTCAAAGCTAAGACTTCCGACCAACTCTTCATCTGGGACATCCTTGAAGGTCATGGCTGGCTCTGCATCCAGAATTTCTCGAATACGACGCATAGAAATCATGGCACGACTGACAGAATTTCCTAAAAATCCAACCATAACAATGGTAAAGATAATCTGGCTCAGGTAATTGACAAAGGAAGCAATGGAACCAACAACAGAAGGAGCCGACTGGACCATCCCTGCAACTAGCCAAATAGAGAGGAATACCGCCCCATAGCCAACTAACATCATGAAGGGTTCCACCACTGAAAAGGCATAACCAATGTAAAGATTTTGACCAAGAAGCTCGTCTGAAACTTCTGTAAACTTAGCAAACTGCTCTTTTTCTTGGACAAAGGACTTGACCACACGAACACCGCGCAGATTTTCCTTGGCAATGGCATTGATGCGCTCAAGAAGGGTTTGAAACTTGGCAAATCGTGGCCCCATCATCCCCATCATGACAGCAGTCAAACCAAAAATCAAGACTACCATGAGAACAATCACCCACCACAGAGAAGGTAGGGTTTGAACCGCCAGGATAAAGGAACCGATGAACAAGAGGGGAAGTCTGAAAAGAATCTGGAAGGTCATCATGACCACGTTCTGAATCTGGTTGATGTCATTTGTCATACGAACGACTAGATTTCCCGCATTAAATTGTTCAATATTGGCATAAGAAAAGGTTTGGATTTTACGGAAGGCATCCTCTCGAAGGTCAGATGAAACTCCTTGGGCAATATAGGCTGCAAGGATAACATTGAGTCCACCAGCAACTAGACCGACTACGGCCACACCAATCAACCAAGCCCCAATACTATAAATAGCTTCATATTTTCCAGCAAGGAGGGCGTCTAACACTTCCTGCAGGTAACGCGGTTGCAAAAGTGAACTAGCAACCATCAAGCCTGTCATCAGGAGCGAAGCCAAGGCCTGCCACTTGTAGGTTTTTATTTTCTGAATCAGCATACTTTCTCCTTAAAAAATAGACAAAAGGGAGCGACAATGCGTCAGCTCCTTTTCATTCTGTTTGTGTGATGTTATTCTAGCAAAAAAGTGGGGGATTGTCAAAAAAGTCTCCTTGATACAGCTAGAATGACTAGTAATTTTCTCTTTATAGTTTCTGTTTTAACTCGACCAAGACATTCATAGCCTGCATAGGTGTCATATTGTAAATATCCAGTTTAGCTAATTCTGCTAGGATAGGATGCTCTTCAGGCTCGTCAAAGAGTGAAATTTGTTCAGTGACAGCACTTGTTTGTCTCACGGGAGCAGGACTTTCTGTCCCTTGATTCTCTAACTGAGTCAAAATCTTATCCGCCCTTGCTAAAAGGTCTGCCGGCAAGCCAGCAATCTTGGCAACATGGATACCGTAGGATTTATCAGCTGGCCCTGGTTCAATCTTGTGAAGGAAGGTGACCTGCCCATCCTGCTCCAAAGTTGCCACGTGGACATTGACCAAGTGTTCCAAGCTAGACTCCAGACTAGTCAACTCATGGTAGTGGGTCGCAAAGAGAGTCTTGGCTCCGATATGTTCATGAATGTATTCGATGATGGACTGAGCAAGAGCCATACCATCGTAAGTTGCAGTTCCACGACCTAACTCATCAAAGAGAATCAAGGAATTTTTGGTTGCATGCGAAATGGCATTGTTGGCCTCCATCATCTCCACCATAAAGGTTGACTGACCTGAAACCAAGTCATCTGCTGCTCCTATACGGGTAAAAATCGCATCAAAAATCGGTAAATGGGCGCTTTCTGCTGGCACATAAGAACCCAGCTGGGCCATAACCGCCGTCATGGCTAACTGACGCATGTAGGTAGACTTCCCGCTCATGTTGGGCCCTGTAATTAGTTGAATACTGGTATCTTCTGCCATCTGAATCGTATTAGGAATATAGGTCTGAGCCCCCATAACCTTTTCAACAACAGCATGGCGCCCTTTCTGGATATCAATTCGCGAATCATCTCCGAATTCAGGTCGAATCAAATGCTGGGTTTCAGCCACAACCGCCAGACTCTGTAAGACATCAACTGTCGCAATTCCTTGGGCTAGAGCTTGTAAACGTTGGATGTACTTGCTGACCTCTTCACGAATACGCATAAAGATTTCATACTCTAGATTAGCTGACTTCTCACGCGCTTCCAGCATATCTCCCTCGATACGGGCTAATTCCTCAGTTCCAAAGCGTTCCGAGTTTTTCAGCGTCGCCTTGCGGAAAAAATGGGCTGGCACATTTCCCAGTTGAGAATTGGTCACATGGAAATAGTAGCCATCCTTCTTATTGTAGTCAATCTTAAGCGTGCTGATACCAGAGTTTTCTCGCTCCTTAGCCTCAATCTCAGCAATCCAGCCAGTCCCTTCTCTGAGAACGCGACGGTACTTGTCTAAAGTCTCATCAAATCCAGTTCGGATAATTCCCCCATCTGTAATCACATGAGGAGCTTCAGGAGCAATCGCTGCACTAATCAAACTCTCCAACTCAGGAATTCCATCCAGTTGTGCGATGAGATAGGCTAGAGCAGGTTGCTCCATCCCTTCTAAAATCGCACGAATCCGTGGCACACTAGACAAGGTAGTCGCCAACTGCAAGAGATCCTTTGGATTGGTTTTACCAAAAGAAACCCGACTAGCCAAGCGCTCAATGTCATAAACACCCTTGAGACTGTCTGTCAAATCACTGCGCTCAAAGAAATGGTCGAGGAAGACCTGCACTACTTCTTGACGTTGGACGATTCGTTCCTTATCAATCAAGGGGCGATGAATCCAAGAACGCAAGAGCCGCATACCCATAGCTGTTTTGGTTTCATCCAAAAGCCAAAAAAGACTACCTTGCTTCTTGCCTGAACGAGCATTCTCAACCAAATCCAGACTAGCCTTGGTCGCATAATCCATCTGCAAGAAATCCTTGATTTCATAACGGATAACAGGCTTGAGGTGGTTCAATTCCCTCATCTGAGTCCGATGAACATACTGGAGCAACTTACTAGATGCCGCTTGCTCCACAGGTGCTAATCGTGAATCCAATAAATGAAGGTCTTCAAAGGTTTCTTTTTCATAGGAAAGTACCAGATTCATCTGACGACTAAGGATTTGTTCTTCTTCCTCAGACAAGTCATAGCCCAGCACCACTTCTCGCGCCTTGAGATTACGGATTTCCCCACAAACCAGCGTGAAATCCAAAAGACCTGTCACATAAAAATCACCTGTCACTAGATCCATATAAGCTAGACCAAACTGATTGCCATCTCGGTCTATGGCAACCAAGAAATTATTCTGGCTATCCGGCTTACTGCTATCGACCACTGTCCCTGGGGTAATGACCTGAACAACCTCTCGTTTCACAACCCCAACTGCTTGTTTAGGATCTTCCATCTGCTCTGCAATGGCTACCTTATAGCCCTGCTCAATCAAGACATCGATGTACTGTTGGGCAGAATGATAGGGGACACCCGCCATAGGAATCGGATTGTCGGCATTCTTGTTGCGACTCGTTAAGGAAATTTCCAGAATCTGCGCAGCATTGACCGCATCCTCATAAAATAATTCATAAAAATCACCCATCCGAAAGAGCAAAAACGCATCTGGATATTGCTTTTTAATATCCACATACTGTTGCATGCCGGGTGATAGCTTTTCTGTCGCCATTTTCCGTCTCTCCTTGTCAAAAATAAGTCTTGAGAGCAACTCCCAAGACCTTACTTATCTTTCATCAAATCTAGCAAACGATCTTCCATGAGTTTGGCAACGTGCTGGTCTCGACAAATAACCAATAAGGTATTGGCACCAGCAACTGTTCCTAAAATCCATTCATCCTTGTTTGCATCTACAATATTTGCCAAAACAGAGGCTTCTCCCAGTTTGGTATGAAGCACCAAAGTAAACTCTGCTCTTGCAACACCTTCTAAATGATGAGACAAAAATTCCACCAAATCAATCTTTTCTGTCTCATTTGCTAGTACATAATACACCATATCATTTTTCTTGACCTTGGTCAAGCCGATTTCGCGCAAATCACGAGACAAGGTTGTCTGTGTCACAAAAACATTGTGTGCCTCCAACCGATCTTGAATTTCTTTTTGTGTACTTAATTTCTCCTCAGTAATCATTTTTTTTATTAACTGATGACGATCTCTTTTTCTCATAAAATCCTCTTATGTGAATATTTATAACTATTTTTATAACTATATTATACCAAAAAAATAGGAGATTTCAAAAAGTTTTTCTTCTTTCTTTAAAAATGTGATAAAATAGTAGAAAAGTCCAAAAGGAGCTCATAATGAATACAAAAGAATTGATTGCTAGCGAATTGGCTAGCGTCATTGATAGCCTGAACCAAGAGGCTATTTTAAATTTACTGGAAACCCCTAAAAACTCAGAAATGGGAGACATTGCTTTCCCTGCTTTTTCTCTTGCAAAAGTCGAACGTAAAGCACCTCAAATGATTGCGGCTGAACTGGCTGAAAAAATTAACAGCCAAGCCTTTGAGAAGGTTGTCGCAACGGGACCTTACGTTAACTTTTTCCTTGATAAATCTGCCATTTCTGCTCAAGTATTGCAAGCTGTTATCACTGAAAAAGAACACTATGCTGATCAAACTATTGGCAAACAAGAAAATGTTGTTATCGATATGTCTAGTCCCAATATCGCTAAACCATTCTCTATTGGTCACCTGCGCTCAACTGTTATCGGAGATAGCTTGTCACATATCTTCCAAAAAATCGGTTATCAAACAGTCAAGGTCAACCATTTGGGAGACTGGGGTAAACAGTTTGGGATGTTGATTGTTGCCTACAAAAAATGGGGCGACGAAGAAGCTGTAAAAGCTCATCCAATTGATGAACTTCTTAAACTCTATGTCCGCATCAATGCTGAGGCTGAAAATGACCCTAGCTTGGATGAAGAAGCACGCGAATGGTTCCGTAAGCTTGAAAATGGCGACGAGGAAGCTCTCGCTCTTTGGCAATGGTTCCGTGATGAAAGTTTAGTGGAATTTAACCGCCTTTACAATGAATTGCAAGTCGAATTTGACAGCTACAACGGAGAAGCCTTCTACAACGATAAGATGGATGCAGTTGTAGACATTCTTTCTGAAAAAGGCCTTCTTGTTGAATCAGAAGGTGCCCAGGTTGTAAATCTTGAGAAATATGGAATTGAACATCCAGCCCTCATCAAGAAATCTGATGGTGCAACTCTCTACATCACACGTGACTTGGCCGCAGCCCTTTACCGTAAAAATGAATACCAATTTGCCAAATCTATCTACGTCGTTGGTCAAGAGCAATCTGCCCACTTTAAACAGCTCAAAGCTGTCTTGCAAGAGATGGGCTACGACTGGAGTGACAACATTACCCACGTTCCTTTTGGTTTGGTTACAAAAGAAGGGAAGAAACTCTCTACTCGTAAAGGGAATGTCATCTTGCTAGAGCCTACTGTTGCAGAGGCTATTAGCCGTGCCAAGGCCCAAATAGAGGCTAAAAATCCTGAACTTGAAAATAAAGATCAGGTAGCCCATGCTGTTGGAGTTGGAGCCATTAAATTCTATGACCTCAAGACCGACCGTACAAATGGATACGACTTCGACCTAGAGGCTATGGTATCCTTCGAGGGTGAAACTGGACCTTATGTTCAATACGCCTACGCTCGTATCCAATCTATCTTACGTAAAGCAGACTTCAAACCAGAAACAGCCGGCAACTATAGCTTGAATGATGCTGAAAGCTGGGAAATCATCAAACTCATCCAAGACTTCCCACGTATTATCAACCGTGCGGCGGATAACTTTGAACCTTCTATCATTGCTAAATTTGCAATTAGCCTGGCTCAAGCCTTTAACAAATATTATGCACATACACGTATCTTGGATGAAAGCCCAGAACGCGACAGCCGTCTAGCCCTCAGCTACGCAACCGCAGTCGTTCTCAAAGAAGCCCTTCGCTTGCTTGGAGTAGAAGCGCCTGAGAAGATGTAAATCGTTACAAGAGACTGGAACTAAAGTTCCTAGTCTCTTGACGGCAATCGCTATATGGCGAATTGCCTAAACGCTTCACTAATTCACCTAACCAAATAATATCGATTTGGTTAGGCTCATGTCGTAATCTTTTAATCACTTTATTGTAAAGTAGTCTAAGTAACTAACGCCAAATCCTATCAGAGATTTGGCTAGGTGCTTCACTAGTTTTAGGACATAAATATGATCGATTTATGTTCCAGAACGTCGTAACTAGAGATACTTGTCTAAACGCTTCACTAATTCAATCTACTCACTACTACTTCTTTATCATACAGGGAGATTTCCTATGAGCCAATATGCTTATATCCTCGTTGTAATTAGCTTGGTTTTCCTTTTTCTGCTCAATAAGTACGAAAAGGAGAGACTGCAAAGGCTCTACCAAGAACAACTTTTGAAGGATGAAACATTTAGGACTGACATCAAAGAGAAAATTCACACGACTGAAAATATTAATGATGTCATTGCTTACATCAATAAAACTTATCATCTGGGAATGTTACTGTCAAAAGACATTACAGATCAATTGAAATAAACCTAGCTATTCTTTAAGAAATATGAAAACCGAGACTAAGAGTTTAATACTGAGTCTCGGTTTTTAGTATGTTCAATTGAAACAAGTGTTGAAAACTTGTTGTAGCAATTCTAATATAGGGATGGATAGACTTTCAAAAATATCATTTACAAATATTTTTAAAGAAATTAAACTCCCTATATTTACTATTCTTATAGACTGTTAAATCAACATCCTCTACAACTTCTTTCACATCTATATTGACATCATAGGGCAAAGAAAGAAAATCTAAATTATAGAATTCTAGACTCATCTCTTTTAAAATAAGAAGTTCTAACAAGTATCCCTCCACTCTGATTTCAACTTGAATTATCTTAGACATGAAATTTTTTAGAATCATAAAGTCCTTTACTTGCTTTCTCTTAGGACCGACATACTCAAATCTTTTTCGTTCAAAAATAATTTTCTCCAAATGTTACACCATTTCAATAATATCATTTTCTAAATAACTGCAAAAGCAATTCTTCTTTTTAATGCAGTCTTCATTAAAATTTCCCTTGTTTAATTCTTCCAAAAATTTTTGAAATAGTGCAAATAAAAGCTCCTAGTAAAAATTCCTGTAGGAAAAATCCAAAATAAGTTCCCAACTGTAAATTTCTATTGAATGTAAATACGGAAGTTTCAGATTGAATCGTATTTTGTTCTATAAGCGTCATAGGAGTAACTCTGAAAATTCCAAACATCATTAAGGCATAGATCATTCCAAAAATAATTAATAACACCCAGCTGTGCTTACTTCTAGAAGAAATACTTCCCGATAACAAAGCTAATACTATTGACGGTATAATTTGTACGAATAACATAAATTGAAAAAGATTAAAATTATCTAGTGTAAAAAAACATATTGTAAATTCCACAATTAACATTAGAGAAAATACTCCATCTATTTTTGTAAATTTCATTTTACCTCCTTTAAATTCACATCCATCATTACCTTAGACCTTCAATAACATTTTTATTTGCTGCAACCATTGCAGGCATAATACTAAATACAATTCCAAATACACCCGTTGTGAATAGAGTAATCAAAATATGATCCAGAGTTAATGTCGTAACAAAACCACTCATGTTCATTAAAACAACAAATAATGTCGCTACTCCAATACCAGTTATAGCTCCCAGAAGCGATAAAAGAATCCCCTCCATCATATATGATTGATAAATATCAGATTTTTTAGCTCCCAAAGCTCGACGAATGGCTATCTCCTTACTACGTTCGCTAACAGAAGACAACATAGCATTCATAACCCCAAAACCAGCTACAAAAATTGAAATGCTTGATAACAGTGCAATGAAATTTAATATTGTAGTAGCTTGGGCCTTTGTTTCCTCATATACCCTTCTATTATCTATATATCCATAAGTTCCTTCCTTGCGGAATATTCCATAAGTATCTAAAGCAGATAAAGCCTTATTAATATTCTCCAACTGATTAGTTTCTACTACTAATTCATCAAAATATTCCCTTCCTCCTAAAAGTAACTCTTTGATTTCATTGGTAACCAATAAAGAAGGTAATCTTTCATTAACAGCTGATCCATAATATATTGCCTGAATTGGATATTCTTTTCCAGATATATTGATAGTTTCTCCTAAAAAAGTTTCAATATTTTCCTTTCGAGTCAATGACATGAGAGCCTTATCGCTAATAGCGACACCGCCATCTAGTTCCTCTAATGCTCTTCCTTTTAATAAAGCAGGCACAACTAAACCATTCTGATTCAAATCGCCCAATGTTCGAAAACTAAGATTCTGCTTAGAATCATTAAAATACGTTTCAGCATACAAGGCATAAGAGCTGGAAGAAAGTCTTGCAGGTTTTCCAATAGTTTGCTCAACCAATTGTTTATCTTCCTGTGTAAACCCTCTAATATCCAACATATTCTGAGGAGTATAAGTCATTGTTGCTGTGTCTTCTTCTATCTTTAAATCATTACCTAATGTAGAAGTTGTATAGGAAGAACTTGATAGTATTACTAATAAAACAAATGTTGCCACTGTGATGGCTAAGGATGTCAGAATACTTTGTCTTTTATTCCTCTTTAACAACTTTAGAGTATCTATTAACAGCTTTTTAAACTTCATGTAATCCTTCTCCTTCAGATGTTAGATACCCATTTTTCATTCGATACCTTGTTCTACAATGACTGGCAACAAACTCATCGTGAGTTACTACAATAATTGTCGTTCCAGAATGATTCAAATTTTGTAGAATTTGCAATATCTCATTCCTATTTTTCTCATCTAATGCACCTGTAGGTTCATCCGCTATAAGAAATCTAGGTTTATGAGCAAGAGCTCTAATTAAAGCAACTCGTTGCTTCTGTCCGCCTGATAAATGACTTGGGTACTCATTCATCTTATCTATAAGCCCTAAGTCTTGTAATAAACTATCAATGTATTCTATATCTGGCTGTTGGTCAGAATATAGGAATGATAATAAAATATTTTCTTTAACAGTATATTCATCAATAAGATGAAATTGTTGAAAAACAAATCCAATATCACGATTACGATAACTTGCTTGTTGATTTTCATTTAACTTCTCAATACTTTTTCCGTCTAATATATATTCTCCTTTAAATTCAGAATCAATCAGTCCCAAAATATTGATAAATGTCGATTTGCCCGAACCTGATGGTCCCATTATCGATACAAATTCTCCTTCAACTACCTTAAAATTTATTTCTCTTAAAACATTATTTTTTAGCGTCCCTTGTTCGTAACTTTTGCTAATATTTTTTAGTTCTAACATAGACCTTCCCATTCTATCTTTATTATTTATAAATCCAAAAAATGGCAACAACTAGCACTAACATATGTTCTCTCCTTATTTTTTCTACAGGATTATTATACTTCTATGTTACACATTCTCCAAGGTCATAAATGTCACTAATTTCAACAACTTATCTACTAATAAGTACTCAATTAGTATAAAAAGGAACTCGATACGAACTCAATCTAAGGGAAAAACATAATAACTCTTTAAATGATAAAACGCATAATATCAAGTTTTTAAACACCTGATATCATGCGTTTTTATGATTTCGAAAACTTTCTCTCGGTCTTTTTAACTAGTGACATTTTTGTCACTTTTTTATTTTCTAATGTTTATTTTTAAAAAAATCCTGGAGGTCATATTGCCATTGTTTTTCTAGCTGTTCTATCAAATGACTATTATCAATCATTCTAGCAAATATTTTTGCTTCTTGAAAATAATTTTCAGCTACTGGATAATCTTTTTTTACAAATAATGAATAGCGCCACTCCCATAGTCGAATAATTGGTTTTTTCTGATAGTCGTATGACTTTGAGGTAATTTCATTTAATTTATAGAGAATATCTTCAAATTGACTGTAATTAGCAATTTTTTCAAATATTCCTAACAACAAAAGTAATGAATCTCTGATTAGAAATGAATATTCAATATCAAACATCTCAACTTGTTGTAAAATTTTATCAGCTATTACTAAGAAGGTATTCACTTCAATCTCATCTATTATCGTATTTTGGTGTACTAATCTTACCAAAAATAGCTTTATGATTAAAATATCGTTAACTTCATATTTTGATTTCAACAAAATGTGATCGAAATACTCTTGTAAAATCATTCCTAAATTGCTATCATCATTCCACCAACCAAAGTCATCATATGCTTGTAAAACATCTATGATAAATCTTTCTTCCTCAGGTAGCCTATCATAATACTCTTCAAAAATCTTATCAAAAACACTCTCTTTCTTTTGGGCGATAGTTTCATCTTCGTATGTAGGAGTCCTCATCAAGAAATACTTCAATTCTAGGTATTCCTTATCCAACTCTATATAACTTGGCATCAACTTGTAATCTTCAACTCCCAAACGCTCAGCGATATATTTTAACTTTGTTAGTGTTGGTCTGGATTCTCCATTTTCAATTCTAATTAATTGACGGATACTTAATTCAGACTCATCACCACAAAATTCTGAACGACTGATTTTTTTAGCCAAACGTAATCTTTTAATTTTTTCGCCAAACTCTCGCAACCTACAAGAACCTCCTGAGTTGTTTACCTCTATTATAGCATATACTGAATCAAACTATCTATCAGATTTCTTCTCACTTTAACTAAAGACTAAGACTTTAATACTTCGTCTCGGTTTTTATATATTTTTCAAGTCACAAAGCCACTACTCCCCAGCAATGCAAGTGCAAAATCCCCTAGAATATGATAGAATAAGAGAAAGAACTCTATCAAGGAGGAAATCATGGAAAAACAAACCATCGCCGTCTTGGGGCCTGGTTCTTGGGGAACTGCCCTTTCACAAGTCTTAAATGACAATGGATACGAGGTACGTATTTGGGGAAACATTCCCGAGCAAATCAATGAAATTAATACCTATCATACTAACAAGCACTACTTTAAAGATGTCGTTCTAGACGAAAATATCATTGCCTACACTGACTTAGCAGAGGCATTAAAAGATGTGGATGCGATTTTGTTTGTCGTCCCAACAAAAGTGACACGACTTGTTGCCCAACAAGTTGCAAAAACCTTAGACCATAAGGCTATCATCATGCACGCATCAAAGGGATTAGAACCTGATAGCCATAAACGATTATCAACTATCCTTGAAGAAGAAATTCCTGAACATCTCCGCAGTGATATCGTCGTTGTTTCAGGCCCTAGTCATGCAGAAGAGACCATTGTACGTGACCTAACTTTAATCACTGCTGCTTCTAAAGATTTACAAACAGCTCAATACGTTCAAGAGCTCTTTAGTAATCACTACTTCCGACTTTATACCAATACGGATGTTATTGGAGTTGAAACTGCTGGTGCTCTTAAAAATATTATTGCTGTCGGTGCTGGAGCTTTACATGGTTTGGGATTTGGTGACAATGCCAAGGCAGCCATCATCGCTCGAGGCTTGGCAGAAATTACTCGCTTAGGGGTAGCACTCGGGGCTAATCCATTGACCTATAGCGGCTTATCTGGTGTGGGAGATTTGATCGTAACGGGAACCTCCGTCCACTCTCGTAACTGGAGAGCTGGAGATGCTCTTGGTCGGGGAGAATCCCTAGCTGATATCGAAGCCAATATGGGCATGGTGATTGAAGGAATTTCAACGACTCGAGCAGCCTATGAACTAGCGCAAGAACTTGGAGTCTATATGCCGATTACACAGGCCATTTACCAAGTCATTTACAACGGAACCAATATCAAAGATGCCATTTATGACATCATGAACAATGAATTTAAAGCAGAAAATGAGTGGTCTTAACTCTCTAAAGAAAGGATTCTTATGACATCAAAAGTTAGAAAAGCAGTTATCCCTGCCGCTGGACTAGGGACTCGATTTTTACCAGCAACCAAGGCTCTTGCCAAAGAAATGTTGCCAATTGTAGACAAACCAACTATCCAGTTTATCGTGGAAGAGGCTCTCAAATCAGGTATTGAAGATATTCTGGTTGTCACTGGTAAATCAAAACGTTCTATTGAGGACCACTTTGACTCAAACTTTGAGCTTGAATACAATCTTAAGGAAAAAGGCAAAACGGATTTGTTAAAATTGGTAGATGAAGCAACTGGTATGCGCCTCCATTTCATTCGCCAAACTCACCCTCGTGGTCTTGGAGACGCTGTCCTACAAGCCAAAGCTTTTGTGGGGAATGAACCCTTCGTTGTTATGCTGGGTGATGACCTTATGGACATCACAGACGAGAATGCCGTTCCTTTGACAAAACAACTGATGAATGATTACGAAAAGACACACGCATCAACCATTGCTGTCATGCCTGTACCACACGAAGACGTTTCAGCATACGGGGTTATCGCTCCTCAAGGTGAAGGAATCAATGGTCTCTATAGCGTTGAAACTTTCGTTGAAAAACCAGCTCCTGAAGATGCACCAAGTGATTTGGCAATCATCGGTCGCTATCTTCTGACACCAGAAATTTTCGACATCCTCGAAAAGCAAGCTCCTGGCGCTGGAAATGAAATCCAGCTTACCGACGCTATTGATACCCTTAATAAAACACAACGTGTTTTCGCCCGTGAATTTACAGGAGCTCGTTACGACGTTGGGGATAAGTTTGGATTTATGAAAACATCTATTGACTACGCCCTCAAACATCCACAAGTCAAAGATGACTTGAAGGATTACCTCATCCAACTTGGAAAAGAATTGGCTGAGAAGGAATAATACTCTTCGAAAATCTCTTCAAACCACGTCAGCGTCGCCTTACCGTATATATGGTTACTGACTTCGTCAGTCTTATCTGCAACCTCAAAACAGTGTTTTGAGCTGACTTCGTCAATTCTATCTACAACCTCAAAGCAGTGCTTTGAGCAACCTGCTGCTAGTTTCCTAGTTTGCTTTTTGATTTTCATTGAGTATAAAATAAAAAGATAAGGTTCAAAAAATGCCTTATCTTTTTTCATTACACAACTATTATTATAAGCTCGTCACATTCCCATTCCCTTGTAGAGAAGTAAGACTGCGAGTCCTACGAACAACACTAACGCTACCAGTCTCTGACTAGCGCCATACATCCGTCTTTCTCCTCTAACTGGAAAGATAACTGCTAGAAATGCGCCACCAACTGCACCTCCGATATGACCTGCTAGACTGATTCCTGGAATCAGAACACTTCCAATAATGTTAATCACAAAAAGTGTCAGATAAGATTGCCCCAACTGCTGGATATAAGGATTACGCGTTGCATAGCGAAGAACAATAATCGCAGCAAATAGCCCATAGAGAGAAGTAGAAGCTCCTGCTGCTAAGGATTTTGGACTAAATACAAAAACAAAGAGATTGCCCATCATTCCAGATAAGAGATAGAGAAAGCAAAACTTCTTGGATCCGAAAATCTCCTCTACTTGCCTACCAAGATAATAGAGCGAAAGCATATTAACAATGAAATGCTCCCACCCAATATGAACAAAAATAGCAGAGAAGAGACGCCAAACCTGCTCGGGAAAGAGCCGAATAACAGGCCCATACATAGCTCCAAATCGAAATAGGGTATCTGCCCTGTAAAAGTTTCCTCCTGTGGTCACCAACATTAGTAGAAATACCAAGGTCGTCACTAAGAGGAAGAAACTCGTCACAGGGTAACGCCTATCAAAGATTTCTTTCATCAATCAGAACCTCCTGAACAGGAATATCATGCTTTTCAGGGATAAAGTCCTGAACTTGATAATGATAAACCGTACTCAAAGTATGACCAGTAAACTGTTCCAGATAGCGGTCATAATAACCTCCGCCATAGCCAATTCGATAACCCTTTGTCGTAAAAGCCAGCCCCGGAACATGAATCAAATCAATCTTAGAGGCATCCAATACTTCCAAATCTCCCTGTGGTTCCAGTAAGCCAAAGGAAGTTTTTACCAACTGCTGCGGATCATAGACCACAAAGTCCATGTGCCCCTTGGGATAGGTTTTGGGTATCAGAACCTTCTTGCCATCCTTCAGCGCCTGCTCAATCAATCCCTGCGTTTGAAACTCATGAGGAAAAGAGAGATAGGTTGCAATAACCTTGGCTTCTTGGTAAAAGGGGTGTTGTAACAATCGCTCGGTTAAAGCTTGCTCTATAGCCTGTTTTTGCTCTTGAGATATAGTCTTCATTTCTTGCAAGACTTGCTTGCGTAATTCTGCTTTCATAGACAATTCCTCTACTCTGCTGCCTTCTTTTTCAGGAAACTAGAGACCGCATCCACCCCAATAGATAAAGCCTCTTCCTTAGGACTCATTTGAGGGTGATGAAGAGCGTAGGGACTATCGATACCTAGCCAAAACATAACACCATCAACCTTTGAAAGAAGATAACCAAAGTCTTCACCTGTCATAGCAGGCTCGATATCAATCAGCTCGATTCCGTCTTTTTCTTCAAAGAAATCCATCAGTTCACGCGCCAAGGCTGGATTGTTCTCAACAGGTAGGTATCCACCTTGCTTGAGTTCCACTTCAACTTCCATATCAAAGGCAGCTGCAACTCCTTCTGCAACTGTTTTGACCCGCTTTTGCACCAAGAGGCTCATATCCTGAGTTAAGGCACGAATAGTTCCATGTAAAAAGGCTGTGTCTGTGATGACATTGTTGGTTGTTCCAGCCTGAAAAACGCCAAAGGTCACCACTGCTCCCTCGATTGGGTTGACATTGCGGCTGACAACTGACTGCACTTGGGTTACAAAGTAACTAGCCGCCACCAAAGCGTCATTGGCTTCATGCGGAAAGGCTGCGTGGCCACCTTTGCCTTTGAAACGAATCTTCACCTCACAAGTCCCTGCAAAAAGTGTATGAGTATTGGTCGCAATCTGGCCAACTTTCAGATCTGGACGGACATGGAGGCCATAAAACTGGTCTGGCAACCAGTCTCCAAAAGCGCCATCCTCATACATGAGCATGCCACCAGCTTCATTTTCTTCAGCAGGCTGAAATAGGAAGAGTAGATTGTTCTTTGGTTGCTCCTCAAGGACGCGCTCGAGACATCCCAAAGCAATGGTCATGTGGAAATCATGTCCACAAGCGTGCATACGACCTTGGTGCTGAGAGGCGAAAGACAGGTCTGTTTGTTCTACGATAGGCAGGCCATCAATATCTGTTCGCCAACCAATGGTCCGATCTGGCTGACTTCCCTGCAAATAGACCAAAATCCCTGTCCGCCAAGTTCGAACTTTGACAAAATCCTTGCCCGCAGTCAATTTCTCAATCACATCCAGCAGATAAGCCTGAGTCTTGAACTCCTCCAAGCCAATCTCTGGAATCTGGTGCAAATCTCGTCTAGTCTGAATCAAATCTAACATCTATCTATCCTCCGATATAGCAGAAAGAGGCTGGAAGAAGGGTTCCGCCTCTATTTTTCTTTTACAATTACAAGGTACGAAGCGCATCTTCTAGCGCTGTTTTTTGTTGGGTTTGGGCATCAATCTCTTTGATGATACGAGCTGGAACACCTGCTACTACCACGTTTTCTGGAACATCTTGGGTAACAATAGCTCCTGCTGCGACAACTGAACCACTACCGATTTGGACCCCTTCGATAACCACTGCATTAGCGCCGATAAGAACATTATCTCCAACACGGACTGGTTCTGCGCTAGCTGGCTCAATCACACCTGCAAGAACGGCACCTGCACCAACGTGACTGTTTTTCCCAACGATAGCACGGCCACCAAGGATAGCACCCATGTCAATCATGGTTCCTGCACCAATTTCAGCACCGATATTGATAACCGCTCCCATCATGATAACAGCATTGTCACCAATTTCAACCTGATCACGGATAATAGCACCTGGCTCGATACGAGCATTGATAGCACGTTTATCTAGCAAGGGAACTGCAGAATTACGAGCGTCTTGCTCAACAACATAGTCTTGATTTTCTACCAAACCATCGAGAAGAGGAGCAACATCCTTCCAGTCTCCAAATAGGACATTCCCTAGTTTGACAACAGAGCTTGGTACAGCAGTTGCAAGTTGTCCGTCAAAGGTTACTTTAACACTGGTTTTCTTTTCAGCATTGGCGATAAATTGGATAATTTCTTGAGCGTTCATTTTTGTGGCAGTCATAGGCGCCTCCTAGTTCATTTTAATGATACCTATTCTACCAAAAAAGGCCTCAAATTTGAAGCCTTTTTGTTTGTTTTTAGGTATGATTTTTAGGGATGTGAGATAAAACGTGCTGTCGGTAAAAGCAAGCCCCTACCGATACAACCTAAAAACACTCTTCACAACTATCTCCCCGTGTTTTATTGACCATTCTAGTATAGCACACTTTTAGAATTAAGAAAAGACTTTTTATCTACTTTCTTTCGCTTCTTCTATAGACAAAAATATCATGGGTAAAATAATCAAGGCCATCGCTAGAAGAAGGGACCAATCCACTACCAATCCTAAGAACAAAACACTCAAAAGGGCAGAAGAGAGAGGTTCACTGGCACTGATAACGGAAACCACCAAAGGAGAAACCAAGGACACAGCCTTCATGGAAATAAAAAAAGCAAAAGCCGTCCCAAAGAAAGCGATAATGAGGCAAATCAAGATACTCCAAATATCAAGAGTAAAGGACAGCTTGTAAACCGGCGAGAGGACATTGCTAAATAAACCGGCCAAAATCATCCCCCACCCAACCGTGGGTACAAAACCATAGCGCTTCGCGAAAGGTTGGGGTAAGATAACATTAAACATAACCCCCATGGCACTCAGCAGACCTGTTATAAGGGCCAGTGGCGTCATGGATAACTGAGAGAGATCGCCCTTTGTCGCCATCAAGCAAACACCCAGCATGGCAACCAAAACATAAAAAATAGCGCTTTTTGACGCTCGTTTTTGATAAACCAAGCGATTGTAAAAGAGGATAAAGACAGGGCTAATAAACTGTAAAATAGTCGCTGTCGCTGCATTTGAGTATTCTACACAGAGATAGAAAAAATATTGGACTGAAAAAATCCCCAAAATAGCATAGGCCAAAAAGGGCAGGTAATTTTTCTTATCTCGCCAAATATCAAACACTTGCGATTTTAATTGCATCGCAGACCAAATGAGTACAAGACTTCCTGCCAGTGTCAAACGCATAGAGGTAATCCAGCCCGAAGACACCTGGTAATGAGTAAAGAAGTACTCTCCTAAAATCCCACAGATTCCCCAGATTAAGCCGGATAGGAGCGAATAAATGGTTCCTTTAACAATCTTTTTCTGATACTGATTCATACCTTTATTGTAACACGAAAGGAAAAAAGAAAAAAGTGGCAATCCATTGATTAGCCACTTCATTTAGCACAGTTTATAGAACTTATCGTCTCGCCCTTGAAGAAGAAGGTCGTGTAGTACTCGAGTTACTGCTATCGCTAGAACTACTACTTGAACTACTTGAACTACTTGAACTGCTGGAGCTTGATGGAGTTGGCAATGTACTAACGATACTTGACCAAGCGTTTTGATAATCTGATTCGCTTCCTCCAATGGCAAAGTGATAGCTTGTCGTAGGAGCTCCCGCCTTATTAGCCCAATAGCTGGTAACAGTCGAACCTGTGACCTCTACCTCTTTTCCTTCAACAGAAACCTTCCCTGGTTTTTGACCTGTTGATTTCAAGACTTCGGATTTTACGACACTAGGATCTAAAGCGAAGCGCTCGTTCCCCCAAATGCTTGGGGAGGCTTGCTGAATCGCATTTACCAGATGAGCCATGTAATTAGAGTTATTGGAATAACCTGCTCTACGTGACAATGAATGATTATCATCATGCCCAATCCAGCCACCTAGGGTTAATCTAGGTGTCGAAAGCATGAGCCACATATTTTCGTCTTGGTTGGTTGTACCAGTCTTCCCAATCCAATCTGCATTAGCCAGAGTAGGATTTAAAACAGTCAGATTCGTCTTGAAGGTTGTTGTCACACGAGAGGATAGAACTTCTCGCAGCAAGCCCTGCATAATTGTCGCAGTAGCTTTTGAATAGACTTGAACTGGTTTATCCTGATACTCATACACCACTCTACCATCTGCTGCTTCAATCTTTGAAATCACATGCTTCTGATGATAAACTCCATTATTAGCCAAGGTCTGATAGCCATTGGTATGCTGGGCAACTGTGACTTCAATACCACCACCCATTGGCAGGCTCTCAATACCGTACTCAGGAATCTCGTAGCCCATCTTTTCCATATAACCCTTGACATCAACACCCTTTTCACGAAGCATACGATAGGTCCAGTAAGCAGGGATATTCCATGAATAGTTCAGAGCTTCTCCCAAGGTCATCATTCCTGTTCCCTTGCTATTAGCATACATAATCGGATTGCCATTAGCAAAGTTTGTTGGATAGTTAGATAGAATCGTTTCACTTCCCATCAAGCCCTGGTCAATAGCAATACCGTAGGCCAGCAAGGGCTTGGTAGTAGAAGCTGGCGAACGTTTGGTATCAAAGGCATGATTATTTTGATTTTCTTGATAATTACGACCACCTACAAAGCCTAGAATAGCACCTGTTTGGTTGTCCATCAAGACATTCCCTACTTCTACACGACCTGTTCCATCGTCTAAAAGATAGCCATAATCAGCAACCGCATTTTGCATGGCAGAATGAATTTTCTGGTCTATGGTAGTAGTAATCTTATAACCACCATTTTCAATTTCCTTGGATGCCAAATCGCGATAAAACTTCTGAGTTGCCTCATTTTTCAACTCCTTGGCGGAGACATTGTCTCTCTGAGCTAGATAATCATACATACGTTCTTGAGCTTCTGCCAAAGTTGTAAAGTATAAATAGTCTCGTGAAATTCCTGTGACCGTGCCCGATGGTAAAAAGTCCTGTTTAAGGTCATAATCCTTGTACTGAGAATACTCGTCTTTGCTTAAGGCACCTGTACGATACATACTGTAAAGAACTGCCTTAGCCCGTCTTAAGCCAATTTCTAGGTCTTCATCACTCTTCAACTCTCCAGTATTTTCATAAGGAGAGTAAGTAATGGGACTCTGTGGAAGTCCTGCTAAAAATGCTGCTTGAGGAACCGTCAACTGACTGGCATCTACACCGAAGATCCCCTCAGCTGCCTGCTGAGCTCCTGCAATATTCTGTCCCTTATTATTTCGGCCAAAGGGAGCCACATTGAGATAGGTCGTTAAAATCTCATCCTTATTCATGGCGCGTTCCAAGGCAAGAGCATCCACAATTTCTGTCGCCTTACGAGCCAAAGTCGGTGCATCCCCAACCACCTGCTGTTTAATCAGTTGCTGGGTCAAGGTTGAACCCCCATTTGAGGAACCCAAACCTACAAATTTCCCCAAGGTCGCACGAATCACCGCCTTGGGTACTACACCCTTATGTTCTTTAAAGTGTTCATCTTCTGTCGCAATAATAGCCTTCTTCAGATTTTCCGAAATTTGCTCAGATGAGATAGAAGTGCGCAACAAATCACTCTCTATGGAAGCAATTACCGTCCCATCCGCATAGGTAATCTCTGAAATAGAAGAGATGTCCTTGACCTGATTCACCAATTCTTCTGTCTGAGGCACCCGAACCTTGTCAAATAAGGCCACTCCGTACCCCAAAGCAATCCCAGCTCCCAACATTCCTCCTAGAAAACCGAGCACAAAGAGTAAGTTAAATAAGGCTTTTATACTCAGTAAAATAGCTGGAAAAATGGCTGGCTTCTCTAAGGATTTAGATTTTTGGACACTTGAACCTTTCTTGCCAGGGCTAGCTGATTTTTTATTTTTTTGTTTTTGCTGGAAAAATTCCAGCATTTTTCGTTTTAATTCATTTAATTGATTTTGCATGGATTTCCTCACTCTATCTATTATACCACAAAAGGTAAACTTTCAATAAAATAGCCACTTTCTTCCCTATTCTACTAGGCTATTGTCCAAGTTTGTGATACAATAGGTAGAAACAATATTTTTAAAAAGGAGAAAAGACACATGCACATTTTTGATGAGCTAAAAGAGCGTGGTTTGATTTTTCAAACGACTGATGAAGAAGCTTTGCGTAAAGCCCTAGAAGAAGGTCAAGTTTCTTATTATACTGGCTACGATCCAACTGCTGACAGCCTTCACCTAGGCCACCTTGTCGCAATCTTGACAAGTCGTCGCTTGCAACTAGCAGGTCACAAACCTTATGCGCTCGTTGGCGGTGCTACAGGTCTCATCGGAGATCCGTCCTTCAAAGATGCTGAACGTAGTCTCCAAACAAAAGACACAGTAGATGGCTGGGTCAAGTCTATCCAAGGACAACTTTCTCGTTTTCTTGATTTTGAAAATGGCGAAAACAAGGCTGTCATGGTCAACAACTACGACTGGTTTGGCAGCATCAGCTTCATTGATTTCCTCCGTGATATCGGAAAATACTTTACTGTCAACTACATGATGAGCAAGGAGTCTGTGAAAAAACGGATTGAAACTGGGATTTCTTACACTGAGTTCGCCTACCAAATCATGCAAGGTTATGACTTCTTCGTCCTTAACCAAGACCACAACGTAACGCTACAAATCGGTGGTTCTGACCAGTGGGGAAATATGACAGCTGGTACCGAATTGCTTCGCCGTAAGGCTGACAAGACTGGCCACGTTATCACTGTTCCATTGATTACAGACGCAACTGGTAAGAAATTTGGTAAATCAGAAGGAAACGCAGTCTGGCTCAATCCTGAAAAGACTTCTCCATACGAAATGTACCAATTCTGGATGAACGTTATGGACGCTGACGCTGTTCGCTTCTTGAAGATCTTTACTTTCTTGTCACTCGATGAGATTGAAGACATCCGTAAACAATTTGAAGCAGCTCCACACGAACGTTTGGCACAAAAAGTCTTGGCTCGTGAAGTCGTTACTCTTGTTCACGGAGAAGAAGCTTACAAAGAAGCTCTTAACATCACTGAGCAACTCTTTGCAGGAAACATCAAAAATCTTTCTGTTAAAGAGCTCAAACAAGGACTTCGTGGAGTGCCAAACTACCAAGTTCAAGCAGATGAAAATCACAATATTGTGGAACTGCTCGTCTCATCTGGTGTGGTTAACTCAAAACGCCAAGCCCGTGAAGACGTCCAAAACGGAGCTATCTACGTCAACGGCGACCGCATCCAAGACCTTGACTATGTCTTGAGTGACGCAGATAAGTTAGAGAACGAACTGACTGTTATCCGTCGTGGGAAGAAAAAATACTTTGTTTTGACTTACTAAACTATTCAACATTTATCTATAAACAAAGGAGTTATCCTCGAGAAAGGTAACTCCTTTTTGCTGTTAATAAATCTCATCTATCTATTTTTAATAGACAGACTACGCAGTACAATGCGCAAGGTTGTTAGATTATGTAAGATAGAGAGATTTGAAGGACTGAGCCAATTAAATAAGCCAAAGCCAATCAAACTACTATTTACGACAACGGTATCTTGAATATTCTTCTTGATGAGTGTTTGCAAAGATGATGATAGCCAATCCAACTCTTGGAAGAAATCCAAGCGATTATCTAACAATAAGATATCGCTCATCTGCTTAGAAATGTCTGCACTCTCATTCATCACCACACCGATATCTGATAGGGTTAGAGCCGCTGAGTCATTCAATCCATCTCCAACCATCAAAATAGTGTGACCTGCTTTCTGCAGTTCCTCTACTAGCTCAAATTTCCCATCAGGTTTCAAGTCTGTATAGACCTGATCAAAGGGCAAATCTTTGACTAATTCCTCTGTTCTAACCAAGGTGTCCCCTGTTGCCAGAATCAATTTTTTCCCTTGTGCCTTAAGTTTCTCCAAGGCTGCTTTTGCTTCTTTTCTCAACGGAGTATGAATACAGAACATTCCAATCAATTCATTCTGATAAGCCAAGAATAAGAGATTATAGTGACTCTTGTACTCTTCAATTAAAGCATTTTGTTCTGAATTGATATGAATTTGCTCATCCTGCATCAAGACATAATTTCCAATAAGAACTGGTTGCCCATCTATATGAGATTTAATCCCCTTGCTTGCGATATATTGGAGTTTCCCATGCATTTCCTCATGTTCAATTCCCTCTATCTCAGCTTGCTTGACGATGGCATTAGCAATAGGATGATAAATGTGTTCCTCAAGACAGGCACTGATTCTGAGAATATCTTCCTCACTATAGTCCCCAAAAGGTAACACCTTTTCAACTATAGGATAACTAGTTGTGATTGTTCCCGTCTTATCAAACAAGAAAGTATCAACTTCCAGATATTTCTCCAGAACATCCCCATCCTTAATCACCATTTCACGATTCAACCCCTCCTTGATAGCTGTCAAATAAGCTACAGGAGTAGAGATTTTCAAAGCGCAGGAGAAATCGACCAATAGGAAAGAAATAGCCTTAGAAAAAGAACCTGTCAATAGGTAAGTCAGCCCAGCTCCCAAGAAATTATATTTGACGACCTTATCCGCCATCTTGATGAAATAGCGTTGTTTCGTTTTCTTGTTTTCTTCAGATTTCTTCATCAACTCAATCAGTTGTAAAATCCGGCTGTTCATCTGATTATCGGTTACACGAATGCGTAACTCTCCAGTTTCTAATACTGTATTTGCACAAACTAAATCAGACTCTCTTTTTTCAACTGGAAAACTCTCTCCCGTCAAGGAACTTTCGTTGACCATACCTAAACCTGAAACTACTTGTCCATCAAACAGAATTTCATTTCCTTGAGATAGGACCAAGACATCTCCTATTTGAACATCAGAACTCTTGATACTAACAACCGTATCGCCCTGTACTAGGAATACATCGCTCTCTTTTGCAAGAAGGCTTTGTTCTAGATCTGTTGCAGTTTTTTTCAAGGACCACTGATCTAAATGATTCCCCAAATCAAGCATAAACATGATATTGCTAGCTGTCTTGGATTGGTTCATAAACAAGGACAATAAAATCGCCGAACAGTCTAAGACCTCCATCGTTAGCTCCTTACACGCTAGAGTCTGATAGGCTTCTCTAATATAGCCAAAAGCCTGATAACAAGTCCATATATAGCGAATAGGATACGGCACAAAACTACGAAAAAGTACACGCTTAATCGCTGCACCTGAAACAATAGAATAAGCACTCTCTTCTCTACGAATGGGAAGAGTCATCAACTCAGAAACTTTCCCTTTATCAATTCTTTTTAAAAAGGCTTCTGCATTATCTAATACAGAAAAGCCTTCTTTTATGCGTAGAGTAAAGTGCTGTTGATCCATGTAAAACTGGATAGACTCAATTCCCTTTTCATCTCTCGCCAAGGAACGAAGATAGTCTTGAATATCCAAGGTGAGTGAAAAAGAAGATGATAGTCGGATATGTTGGTATCCTCTATGTAGCACTTTAAAAGACATATTATTCTCCTATAAGGCTATCTAATTGCTCTTCTTTTTTCTCTTGCTCGTACAAATATTTGGCATCTTGCAAGACATCGTCTCCATGTTGTTTCATAACAGAAACAGATGCATCTAGCCCGTCTTTCAACTTGTAAGCCTTAGCCAAAGCTTTAGAATAACCTTTTTTAGCTTCCTTACTTGCCAAGATTTTCAAACCAAGGGTACCAAATGCGACACCACCCAAAAAGAGTGATGATTTTTTCGCAACTTTTGCAACGGTTAATACTTCTTTTAACATACTTATTTCCTCCTTATCATTATTATATAGAAATTTAGATATAAAAGCAATTTTATTCTATAAATTGGAGAATTAGTTTTATTTCTACTGAATCTCCCATCTACTTATTCCTAAAGTTGCTTTCATTTGCCTCTTTTGATACACTTAAACTATGAATACAAATCTCAAACCCAAACTTCAACGTTTTGCTTCTGCTACTGCCTTTGCCTGTCCCATCTGTCAAGAAAAGCTAACTCTAGTAGCTAGCAGTCTCAAGTGTAGCAATCACCATTCTTTTGATCTGTCAAAATTCGGCTATGTCAATCTAGCCCCTCAAATCAAGCAATCTGCTAACTACGACAAGGAAAATTTTCAAAATCGTCAACAAATCCTAGAAGCCGGCTTTTATCAGGCTATTTTAGAGGCTGTATCTGACTTGCTAGCCAGTTCAGAAACTAGCACCACAGTCTTAGATATCGGTTGTGGCGAAGGATTCTATTCTCGCAAACTCCAAGAAAGTCATCCTGACAAAACCTTCTATGCCTTTGACATCTCCAAAGATTCCGTCCAAATCGCTGCTAAGAGCGAACCCGATTGGGCAGTCAATTGGTTTGTTGGCGACTTAGCTCGCCTCCCTATAAAAGACGCTAGCATGGATATCCTGCTTGATATCTTTTCCCCTGCCAACTATGGAGAATTTCGTCGCGTTTTATCCAAAGACGGTATCTTGATAAAGGTTATTCCAACTAAAAATCACCTCAAGGAAATCCGTCAGAAGGTACAAGACCAGCTGACAAACAAGGACTATTCCAACCAAGATATCAAAAATCATTTCCAAGAACACTTTACCATCCTATCAAGTAAAACTGCCTCTCTGACTAAGACTATCACAGCAGATCAGCTCCAATCCCTACTCAGCATGACGCCCCTACTCTTTCACGTCGACCAGACCAAGATTGACTGGAGCCAACTGACAGAGATTACTATTGAGGCTGAGATTCTAGTTGGGAGAGTACTATAATTGACACAAAAAACCGCATTTCAAGAAGATCTGCGGTTTTAAATTTCAATTTTTAAACTATCGTTCCCAAAAGTCTTAAACATTTAAAGCTTTTAGCTTCTCCATTTATTTTCGATTCGAAATAAAAAACTTATCAATAAATAGCAAGTGGAATAAGGCAAGTGTAATTCCCGATAAGCACCCATGATAAGAGATTTCTTGATGGGTAAGGGGGTAAAGATTACTATTACCCGCCAAGAGGCATGTTAAAATAACAAATAGAATCCAAAATAAATCCGTCCATTTATATTTTGAAAAATATTTTTTCCACATAAGAACACCTTCTTTCCTATAATCATATTATAATACTTTGTGTAAGCGAATACAAGAGATATGAGGTAATCAACTACGAAGAAATATAAGGCTGAAGACAGTAAAAACCAGCATTTTAAGCGTTTAAGGTGTCTATGATTTCTATCTTTTTAAGACAAGATTGACCCAAATCCACAGCATTTAAAAAAGCGAATTTCAATCGAAATTCGCTTTATAGGAAAGTGTATTGGTATAAATCTTGTATCTTAGTTCAAGTGCCAGATATCTTCGTTATACTGAGCGATTGTACGGTCAGATGAGAAGAATCCTGCTTTAGAAATGTTAACGATGACTTTATCCAACCATGCGTCACGGTCTTCATAGTCAGCAAGCATTTGCTCTTTGACTTTGATGTAGTCTTCCAAGTCAAGAAGAGTCATGAACCAGTCTTTGTTGATCAATTCATTGTAAAGACGTTCCAAGCGCTCCTTGTTTCCAGCTGCAAGAACTGCATCGCTAACGATGAAGTCAACCAATGGTTTGATAGCTTCACGAGCGTAGAATTCGCTTGATTTGTAAGCTGCTTTTTCGTAAAGGTCGATAACAGTTTCTGAATCTTCACCAAAGATGTAGATATTTTCGTCTCCAACCAACTCAGCGATTTCCACGTTAGCACCGTCCATAGTACCAAGAGTCAAAGCTCCGTTCAACATGAATTTCATGTTACCAGTACCTGAAGCTTCTTTAGAAGCAAGTGAGATTTGTTCTGAGATATCACATGCTGGGATAAGGAAGCTTGCTGCAGTAACGTTGTAGTTTTCAACCATAACTACTTGCAAGTGTGGAGCTACTGCTGGATCGTTAGCAATAACTTCTGACATGCAAAGGATCAAGTGGATGATGTCTTGAGCGATTGTGTAGGCTGGAGCTGCTTTACCACCAAAGAAGATTGTGATTGGACGAGCAGGGATGTTACCAGCTTTGATATCAAGGTATTTGTGGATGACGTACAAAGCGTTCATTTGTTGGCGTTTGTACTCGTGAAGACGTTTGATTTGGATATCAAAGATAGAGTTTGTATTGATTTCCACACCTTGGTGTTCTTTCAAGTGACGAGCCAATTTACGTTTGTTGTGAGCCTTGATGCTTTCCAATTTTTCTTTGACAGCTGCTTTGTCTTCATAAGACAAGAGTTTTTCAAGCTCATCTGCTTCATGGTGCCAACCTTCTCCAATAATCTCATCCAAGTAGTGAGATAGTCTTGGGTTAGCATGCATGAGC
Organism: Streptococcus sp. 2342; assembly: GCF_013276795.1. GTDB lineage: Bacteria > Bacillota > Bacilli > Lactobacillales > Streptococcaceae > Streptococcus. The sequence goes on along the minus strand of NZ_VMLR01000008.1, from coordinate 38,188 downwards.
CAACGACGGAAAGTGATACCGTTTGTTTTGTTGTTGAATTTTTCTGGGTAAAGGTCGTAGAAAGCTTTCAACTCAGAGTTCTTCAAGATTTCAGTATGAAGTGCCGCTACTCCGTTAACACTGTATCCGTAGTGGATATCCATGTGAGCCATGTGAACACGTCCGCTCTCATCGATAATTTGAACAGCTGGATCTTTGTATTCTGCTTTCACGCGACGATCCAATTCTTCGATGATTGGTACCAAGTGAGGAACCACTTCTTGCAAGAATTCAAGAGGCCATTTTTCAAGGGCTTCAGCAAGGATTGTGTGGTTAGTGTAGGCAGTCATGCTACGAACAATTGAGATCGCTTCGTCAAGTTCGATACCACGAGCAGTCAAAAGACGGATCAACTCAGGAATAACCATTGATGGGTGAGTATCGTTGATTTGGACAACTGCGTAGTCAGCAAGGTCATGCAAGTTGCTTCCTTTTTCGATTGCTTCGTCGATGATCAATTGCGCACCGTTTGAAACCATGAAGTATTGTTGGAAGATACGGAGCAATTCACCTTGACGGTCACTATCATCTGGGTAAAGGAAAAGAGTCAAGTTGCGAGCGATATCTGTCTTGTCAAAGTTGATACCGTCTTTAATGATTGAAGAATCAACTGAATCCAAGTCAAACAAACGCAAGCGGTTCTTAGTTTCTGTCTTGTAACCAGGTACATCGATATCGTAAAGAGTTGATGTCAATGTGAAGTGAGCAAATGGCACTTGGTAGCTACGGCTTGAGCGAACCAACCAGTTTTGCTCTGTCAGCCATGCGTTTGGAATTGTTTCTTGTTGGTTATTTTTAAGAACTTGTTGGAAAAGACCGTAGTGGTAGTTAAGACCAACACCGTCACCGTTCAAACCAAGAGTAGCAATTGAGTCGATAAAGCAGGCAGCCAAACGTCCCAAACCACCATTACCAAGAGATGGTTCCAATTCAACTTCTTCAACTTCGATCAAGTCTTTACCTGCAGCTGCAAGTTCTTTTTTGACATCGTCGTAAAGACCAAGGTTGATCAAGTTGTTTGACAAGAGTTTACCAATCAAGAACTCAGCTGAGATGTAGTAAACTTTTTTCTTACCAGTGTTAACTGGTTTTTTGCTACTTGCAAGCTTGCTGTAGTTAAGAAGAGCCAGGTAAAGCTCTTCATTGCTACATTCTGCAATGGTTTTATTGTAACGATTTTGTACAAATTCTTGTAGTGATAACATGTTTAAGGTGTCTCCTGATATTGTATTATTTCTTTAATTCTACCAAATTTTCATTGATTCGGCGATAGATTGTTGTCAAGTCAAGCAAGCCTTCCTCGACAGCTGGTGTCAATTGTTCTTCAGTCATACGCCAAGACCAGTTTCCACCAAGGGTAGATGGGAAGTTCATACGAGCTGCCTCATCCAATTCTAGCAAATCTTGCATAGTTGCAATTGCCATGAAGCTAACTGATGAAAAGACTGTACGAAGCATAGCATGTGGCACTGTTTCGTATTCTTTACGGTTAGTGTAGCGAGCCATGTATTCACGAGTCGCATCATCGATCTCGTTACGGTACCAACCAAGGACCGTATTGTTATCGTGTGTTCCTGTGTACATAACTGAGTTAGCAGGTGCCAAGTGTGGGCTATCGATGCTTTCGTCTTCTGGGTTGAAGGCAAATTGAAGAATCTTCATTCCTGGGAAGCCAGTACGTTCACGCAATTCGATAACCTCGTCTGTCATGAAACCAAGATCTTCTGCGATGATGTTTAACTCACCAAGTTCTTCCTTAACGGCTGCAAAAAGCTTGTAGCCAGGACCTTTCACCCACTCACCAGGTGCTGCTGTATCGGAACCAGCAGGGATTTCCCAGTAAGATTCGAAACCACGGAAGTGGTCAATACGAACGATGTCGTAGATTTTGAAGCTTTCACGCAAGCGTTCAATCCACCATTTGTAGCCGTCTTTGTCCATTGCTTCCCAGTCATAGATTGGGTTACCCCAAAGCTGACCAGTTGCAGAAAATTCATCTGGTGGGCATCCTGCGATGCAAGTCGCCTTACCGTTGACATCTGTCTTGAAGAGATGTGGATTTGCCCACATATCGCTTGAATCTTCCGCTACGTAGATTGGCATGTCCCCAACGATTTCGATGTGGTTGTCGTTAGCGTAAGCTTTCAATTTCAACCATTGTTGGAAGAAGAAGTATTGAGTCACACGGTGGTAAACCAACTTGTCTGCCAATTGCTCACGGTAGCTTTCAAGTGCTGAAGCTTTACGAGCACGAGCATCTGCATCTGGCCATTCAGTCCAAGCAAGATTATCAAAATGCTCTTTGATAGCCATATACTCTGCAAAGAGTTCAAGCCATGATTGGTTGTCTTGAGCAAATTTCTCAAAATCTTTAACATCTCCTACTTCCAAGAAACGTTTTACCGCTTTTTCTAAAAGAGGACGACGTGCATAGTAGATTTTCGCATAATCAACTTCAGACGCATCACTACCAAAGTCAACCCCTTCAAGGTCACTTGCTTGCAACAAGCCTTGTTCCACCAAGATATCTAAATCGATAAAATGAGTGTTCCCTGCGAAGGCTGAGAAAGATTGGTAAGGAGAGTCTCCGTAACTAGTTGTTCCTAGTGGAAGGATTTGCCAGTAACGTTGTTTTGTGCGAACCAAGAAATCAACGAAGTCGTAAGCACTTTTACCAAATGATCCGATTCCGTATGCCCCTGGAAGAGAAGAAATGTGCATCAACACACCACTTTGACGTTTTTTCATAATAAGCACCTCATGTGTTTATAGTTAGATATTACATTTTTATGAACGCAAACGTTTGCGCTATTACTAGTATAGCTTATTTTCTTGATAAATGCAAGCGGTTTTAGATAACTTTTTTGATTATTTTTTTAAAATTTTTTCTTCTTACTCGTATATATATTCTTTCAGGAAACAAACAAAATAGGAATACGGGTTTCACTTATCTCATTAAGCAAAAATAAAGTGAGAATCCTCCCTGCTTTCCATTTGTAAATTAGGCAATCGTTTTCTCAACTTTTTTTAAATTTAAAACAAAACCGATTTTTGGGATTTTCTACTATTATATGACGATGAAGCGTTTACTTTTTTCACAATTTTTTAAAAATTTTTACAAAAAACACTTGCAATCGCTTTCCGATTGTGCTATACTAATCCCATAAAGGAAAACGTTTGCGTTTCCTCATTATAAAATTTGTTATTCTTTAGGAGGAATACACTATGTCATCTAAATTCATGAAGAGCGCTGCTGTGCTTGGAACTGTTACACTTGCTAGCTTGCTTTTGGTAGCTTGCGGAAGCAAAACTGCTGATAAACCTGCTGATTCTGGTTCATCCGAAGCGAAAGAACTCACTTTCTACGTTGAAGACCAATATAAAGCCTTTGCTGAATCAGCTGCAAAAGCTTACGAAAAAGAAGCTGGCGTAAAAGTTACCATCAAAACAGGAGACCAAATGGGTGGGCTTGACAAACTTTCTCTTGACAACCAATCAGGTCAAGCTGCTGACGTTATGATGGCTCCATACGACCGTGTAGGTAGCCTTGGTACTGACGGACAACTCTCAGAAGTGAAATTGAGCGACGGTGCTAAAACAGATGATAAAACTAAATCTCTTGTGACAGCTGCTGATGGTAAAGTTTACGGTGCTCCTGCTGTTATCGAGTCACTTGTTATGTACTACAACAAAGACTTGGTAAAAGAAGCTCCAAAAACTTTTGCTGACTTAGAAAACCTTGCTAAAGATAGCAAATATGCCTTCGCTGGAGAAGATGGAAAAACTTCTGCTTTCCTAGCTGACTGGACAAACTTCTACTATGCATATGGACTTCTTGCTGGTAACGGTGCTTACGTATTCGGACAAAACGGTAAAGACGCTAAAGATATCGGTCTTGCAAACGACGGTTCTATCGCAGGTATCAACTACGCTAAATCTTGGTATGAAAAATGGCCTAAAGGTATGCAAGATACTGAAGGTGCTGGCAACTTAATCCAAACTCAATTCCAAGAAGGTAAAACAGCTGCTATCATCGACGGACCTTGGAAAGCTCAAGCCTTTAAAGATGCTAAAGTAAACTACGGTGTTGCAACTATCCCAACTCTTCCAAATGGAAAAGAATATGCTGCATTCGGTGGTGGTAAAGCTTGGATTATCCCATCAAGCACTAAGAACCTTGAAGGCGCTCAAAAATTTGTAGACTTCCTTGTTTCAACTGAAGAACAAAAAGCCTTCTACGATACAACTAACGAAATCCCAGCTAACACTGAAGCTCGTACATATGCTGAAGGTAAAAATGATGAGTTGACAACAGCTGTTATCAAACAGTTCAAGAACGCTCAACCAATGCCAAATATCTCTCAAATGTCTGCAGTTTGGGATCCAGCGAAAACTATGCTCTTTGATGCTGTAAGTGGTAAGAAAGATGCGAAAACAGCTGCTAACGACGCTGTAACATTGATCAAAGAAACAATCAAACAAAAATTTGGTGAATAAAAAATTTGTTCAAGGGGGGTGGAAATCAAATCCCCCTTTGAATTTATCAATCAAAAACATATATAGTTTAGGTTTTAATTAGAAACCAGTATCCTATGAAAGGAGTTATTATGGAAAAGCAACAACCTAGTAAAGCAGCTCTGCTGTCTATCATTCCTGGGTTAGGACAGATTTACAATAAACAAAAATCCAAAGGTTTTATATTCCTTGGTGTAACCATCGTATTTGTCCTTTACTTCCTAGCACTTGCAGCCCCTGAATTGAGCAATCTCATCACTCTTGGTGACAAACCAGGTCGTGATAATTCCCTCTTTATGCTGATTCGTGGTGCCTTCCATTTAATCTTTGTAGTTGTTTATGTACTCTTTTATTTCGCAAATATCAAAGATGCACATACAACTGCCAAACACATTAACAATGGCATACCAGTAGCACTTACCTTTAAAGAAATGATCAAAGGAATCTATGAAAATGGTTTCCCTTACCTCTTGATCATTCCATCTTATGTTGCCATGACTTTTGCGATTATATTCCCGGTTATCGTAACCTTGATGATCGCCTTTACCAACTATGACTTCCAGCACTTGCCACCAAACAAATTGTTGGACTGGGTTGGTTTGACCAACTTTACGAACATCTGGAGTTTGAGTACCTTCCGTTCTGCCTTTGGTGCCGTTCTTTCTTGGACTATCATCTGGGCTTTGGCTGCCTCAACTTTACAGATCGTCATCGGTATCTTCACAGCTATCATTGCTAACCAACCATTTATCAAAGGAAAACGTATCTTTGGTGTTATTTTCCTTCTTCCTTGGGCTGTTCCAGCCTTCATCACTATCTTGACATTCTCAAATATGTTTAACGATAGTGTCGGAGCCATCAACACTCAAGTATTGCCAATCTTAGCTAAATTCCTTCCTTTCCTTGATGGTACTCTTATTCCTTGGAAAACAGACCCAACTTGGACTAAGATTGCCTTGATTATGATGCAGGGTTGGCTTGGATTCCCATACATCTACGTTTTGACCTTGGGTATCTTGCAATCTATTCCTAACGACCTTTACGAAGCAGCTTATATTGACGGTGCCAATGCTTGGCAAAAATTCCGCAACATCACTTTCCCAATGATCTTGGCTGTTGCGGCACCTACTTTGATTAGTCAATACACCTTCAACTTTAACAACTTCTCTATCATGTACCTCTTCAATGGTGGAGGACCTGGTAGTGTCGGAGGTGGAGCTGGTTCAACCGATATCTTGATCTCATGGATCTACCGTTTGACAACAGGTACATCTCCTCAATACTCAATGGCGGCAGCTGTTACCTTGATTATCTCTATCATTGTCATCTCAATCTCTATGATCGCATTCAAGAAACTACACGCATTTGATATGGAGGACGTCTAAGATGAATAACTCAATTAAACTCAAACGTAGACTGACTCAAACCCTTACTTACCTCTACTTGATTGGCCTATCGATCGTGATTATCTATCCACTGTTGATTACCATCATGTCAGCCTTTAAAGCAGGTAACGTCGCGGCCTTTAAACTCGATACTAACATCGACTTCAATTTTGATAACTTTAAAGGACTCTTTACTGAAACCCTATACGGTACTTGGTATCTCAACACTTTGATTATCGCCTTAATTACTATGGCTGTTCAAACAAGTATTATCGTACTTGCTGGTTATGCTTACAGCCGTTACAATTTCTTGGCTCGTAAACAAAGTTTGGTCTTCTTCTTGATTATCCAAATGGTTCCAACAATGGCCGCTTTGACAGCCTTCTTCGTTATGGCACTTATGTTGAACGCCCTTAACCACAGCTGGTTCCTCATCTTCCTCTACGTTGGTGGTGGTATCCCAATGAATGCTTGGCTCATGAAGGGCTACTTCGATACAGTGCCAATGTCTCTAGACGAATCTGCAAAACTAGACGGTGCAGGACACTTCCGCCGCTTCTGGCAAATTGTTCTTCCACTGGTTCGCCCAATGGTTGCCGTACAAGCTCTCTGGGCCTTCATGGGACCTTTCGGGGACTACATCCTCTCTAGTTTCTTGCTTCGTGAGAAAGAATACTTTACTGTTGCCGTAGGTCTCCAAACCTTCGTTAGCAATGCGAAGAACTTGAAGATTGCCTACTTCTCAGCAGGCGCTATCCTCATCGCCCTTCCAATCTGTATTCTCTTCTTCTTCCTACAAAAGAACTTTGTTTCAGGACTTACAAGTGGTGGCGACAAGGGATAATATATCCCCGCCACCCTTTTTCATTTTAAAACTTGTTACTGTAAAAATATCCTTGTAGCAAGCAATTTGTCTCCTAGACTTGAAATAAAGTACATTTCTCTATATAATAATACTCATATAGAAAACACCTTTTAGAAAGATACAAATGCTTCCATATCCATTTTCATATTTTTCAAGTATTTGGGGATTTCGTAAGCCCCTGTCCAAACGTTTCGGACTCAACTGGTTTCAGCTTCTCTTTACCAGTATCTTCCTTATCAGCTTATCTATGGTACCTATTGCCATCCAAAACAGCTCACAGGAGACTTATCCGCTAGAAACCTTTATCGATAATGTCTATGAACCATTGACAGATAAGGTTGTCCAGGATCTCTCTGAACACGCTACAATTGTTGATGGTAAATTAACTTATACTGGAACAGCTAGTCAAGAGCCTTCTATTGTGATCGGTCCAAGTCAAAGCAAGGAATTACCTAAGGACTTGCAACTGCATTTCGACACAAAAGAACTGGTCATCAGCAAGGAAAGCAAGGAACTGACTCGCATCTCTTACCGAGCCATTGAGACTGAGAGTTTCAAAAGCAAAGACAGCTTGACCCAAGCCATTTCTAAAGACTGGTACCAGCAGAATCGTATCTATATCAGTCTCTTCCTAGTTCTCGGTGCAAGCTTCCTCTTTGGTTTGAATTTCTTTATCGTCTCTCTAGGGGCTAGTCTCCTCCTTTATATCACTAAGAAATCACGCCTCTTTTCATTTAAAACCTTTAAGGAGTGCTACCATTTTATCTTGAACTGTTTAGGATTACCTACTCTGATTACGCTTATTTTGGGATTGTTTGGCCAAAATATGTCAAACCTCATCACTATACAAAACATTCTTTTTGTCCTTTATCTGGTCACTATCTTTTATAAAACACATTTCCGTGATCCAGATTACCATAAATAGGAGATTTTTATGCCCGTTACGATTAAAGACGTGGCCAAGGCTGCTGGTGTTTCGCCTTCAACCGTAACCCGTGTTATTCAAAATAAATCAACCATTAGCGACGAAACGAAAAAACGCGTTCGCAAGGCTATGAAGGAACTCAATTACCACCCCAACCTCAATGCTCGTAGTTTGGTAAGCAGTTATACCCAAGTTATCGGCTTGGTCCTTCCTGACGACTCAGACGCCTTCTATCAAAATCCTTTCTTCCCATCTGTCCTCCGTGGTATCGCCCAAGTCGCCTCTGAAAACCACTACGCCATTCAGATCGCGACAGGTAAAGATGCCAAAGAGCGTCTTAAAGCTATTTCTCAGATGGTCTATGGTAAGCGTGTAGATGGTTTGATTTTCCTCTATGCCCAAGAAGAGGACCCTTTGGTTAAGTTAGTAGCAGACGAGCAATTTCCTTTCCTTATCTTAGGTAAATCTCTATCTCCCTTCATTCCACTTGTCGATAATGACAATGTCCAAGCTGGTTTTGATGCGACAGAGTATTTCATCAAAAAAGGATGCAAGCGAATTGCCTTTATCGGAGGTACTAAGCGACTCTTCGTAACACAAGACCGTCTGACAGGTTACGAGCTAGCTCTAAAACAATACCAACTTCCTCTCGATACTAATCTGACTTACTTTGCTACTGAATTTCTTGAAGATAATGGTTATCGCTTTAGTAGACTTCTCTTCAAACACGATCCAAATATTGACGCTATTATTACCATTGATAGTCTCCTTGCTGCAGGGGTCTGTGATTACATCGCAAAACACCAACTGGATGCCCCTGTCCTCAGCTTCGACTCAGTCAATCCCAAGCTCAACTTGGCGGCCTATGTTGATATCAATAGCTTGGAACTTGGTCGTGTTTCCTTTGAAACTATTCTCCAGATCATCAATGATGCTAAAAGTAATAAACAAATTTGTTACCGTCAGTTAATTGCCCACAAAATTATCGAAAAATAAAAACCAGCTCGCGCTGGTTTTTTTGGCCACTAATTATCTGTTTCAACGAACCGTCCCAAAATATGAACATTCTCCGATACAGAAACAAAGGCGCTTGGATCCACCTGTTTCATAATCTGTTTAAATTCATTAAACTCTGCACGTGTAATGACAGTGATTAAAACTGCCTTTCTCTCGTGATTATAGGTTCCTTCTGCATCGTGGATCATAGTTGCTCCGCGGTGCAATTTTTTATGGATTTTTTCAATTACCTTGTCTGGATGATTGGTCACAATCATGGCCTGCATCCGTTTTTGCTTGGTAAAGACAGCATCTGTCACACGGCTAGAGACAAAGATGGTAATCATAGAGTAGAGGGCGTATTTCCAACCAAAGGTCAAACCAGCTATCAGCATGATTGTCCCATTTACCAAGAAAGAAATACTGCCAACATTCTTACCTGTTTTCTTGCGAATAGTCAGACTGACGATATCCGTCCCACCACTGGAGATATTGTTTCGTAGAGCAAAACCAATCCCCAAGCCCATGACAACACCCCCAAAAAGGGCATTGATGATGGGATCCTCCGTCAAGGTCGCCACAGGGACAAACTGGATAAAGAAGGAACTCATGGATACCGTGATAAAGGTAAAGACCGTGAATTTATGTCCAATCTGATACCAGGCCAAGACCATCAAAGGAAAATTAATCGCGTAGAAAGCCAATGAAATCGGAATGTGAAAACCAAACCAGTGATTACTCAAGGCCGAGATAATCTGTGCCAAACCTGTCGCACCACTCGAATACACATGCCCTGGTTGGAAAAAGAAATTGACCGCTACTGCTGATAAAAAACCATAGACCAGAGAGGCCGAAATCTTCTCATCATATTTTTCGCGAGAGATGCTTTGTAAGACACGTAAAATTTTTATCTGATAAGCAAAGCGGCGCAGATAATAGCGCCACCGCTTAATTCGTTTTGCTTGTTTCATCTTCTTCTACTTGTAAGCTGAGTTCCTCTAGTTGTTTGAGAGCGACTGTTGAAGGAGCTTGTGTCATTGGGTCAGTTGCCTTGTTGTTCTTAGGAAAGGCAATAACTTCACGGATATTTTCTTCCCCAGCAAGCAACATAACAAATCGGTCAAGCCCGATAGCCAAGCCACCGTGTGGTGGGAAACCATAGTCCATGGCTTCAAGAAGGAAACCAAACTGGTCATTTGCTTCTTCGGCTGAGAAACCAAGAGCCTTGAACATACGTTCTTGAAGGTCTTTTTGGTTGATACGAAGGCTACCACCACCAAGTTCATAACCGTTCAAGACAATATCGTAAGCAATGGCACGAACCTTCGCCAAATCACCTTCTAATTCGTGAGCAGTCTCTTCCTGTGGTAGAGTAAATGGATGGTGGGCGCTCATGTAACGGCCTTCTTCTTCAGACCATTCAAACATTGGCCAGTCAACTACCCAAAGGAAGTTGAATTTATCGTTATCAATCAAGCCAAGCTCTTTGGCAATACGTCCACGAAGGGCACCAAGAGTTGCATTGGCCACTTCAAGCGTATCCGCCACAAAGAGAACGAGGTCCTTATCTTCAAGTGCAAGCGCTGTTGTCAATTCTGCTTGGATGCTAGTCAAGAACTTGGCAACTGGTCCGTTTAATTCTCCATCAACCACCTTGACCCAAGCAAGACCTTTGGCACCGTACTGCTTGGCTACTTCCGTCATCTTGTCGATGTCTTTACGTGAATAATTGTCCGCAGCGCCTTTGACCACAATGGCTTTTACAGCAGGTGCTTCTGAAAAGACTTTAAAGTCTACACCTTTGACTACTGCTGTCAAGTCCTGAAGCAACATGTCAAAACGAGTATCTGGCTTGTCAGAACCGTAAAGAGCCATCGCATCATCGTATTTCATACGAGGGAATGGAAGGGTTACTTCGATACCTTTGGTTTCTTTCATCACGCGCGCAATCAAGCCTTCTGTGATATCTTGGATTTCTTGCTCAGTAAGGAAAGACGTTTCCAAGTCGACCTGGGTAAACTCAGGCTGACGGTCTCCACGCAAATCCTCGTCACGGAAACATTTAACAATTTGATAGTAACGGTCAAAACCAGCATTCATCAAGAGCTGTTTAGTGATTTGTGGACTTTGAGGAAGAGCGTAAAAATGCCCTTTATTGACACGAGATGGTACCAAATAGTCACGCGCTCCTTCTGGCGTTGACTTAGAAAGGAATGGTGTCTCCACGTCGATAAACTCAAGCTCATCCAAGTAGTTGCGGATGGAGTGGGTCACCTTGGCACGAAGTTTAAGATTTTCCAACATTTCTGGACGACGAAGGTCAAGGTAACGGTAACGCAAACGCGTATCGTCATTAGCCTCAATGCCATCCTTAATCTCAAATGGTGTTGTTTTAGCTGTATTAAGCACTGTCAGAGCTGTCACGTTTAACTCAACTGCACCAGTTGGCAACTTATCATTGGCTTGCTCACGCGCAGCAACCTGACCTGTCACCTCGATAACAAATTCGCTACGAAGGCCTTCAGCTGTTGCCATAACCTCTGCAGATACTTTTTCAGGGTTGATAACCAACTGCATGATTCCTTCACGGTCACGAAGGTCGATAAAGATCAAACCACCAAGGTCACGACGACGGCCAACCCATCCTTTCAAGGTCATTTCTTGTCCGATGTGTTCCTCACGAACACGACCAGCATACATACTACGTTTCATTGTTTCTCTCCTCTTTTATTCTGTTACTATTTTACCATAAAAGCGCAGGCTCTTCATGAAAATCAGCAGAAAAGTTTGCCAGTCTTTAAAAATCCAGTGAAGACCCTAAAAATTATACTCAATGAAAATCAAAGAGCAAACTAGGAAGCTAGCCACAGATTGCTCAAAACACTGTTTTGAGGTTGCAGATGGAAGCTGACGTGGTTTGAAGAGATTTTCGAAGAGTATTAACTTGCCCATACAAAAATCCGATGAACTTCACCGGACTCTTTTATTTTGAATTTTTGCCTGCTTTACGCTTTTCAGCGATTTCAGCTGCCTTTCGAGGCAAGACAATTTCCGTTGTATAAGCTGTCCCAAAACGCCAGATACCGGCAATAGGGGCAAAGACTACTGCGAGATGGCTGTAGAAGAAATCACCTTTGAAGGCATAAGCTAACGCCCCAATGATGAAAAACAGAACAACTGCCTGAATCACTGCTAATAAAATTACTCGTTTCATGTGACCTCCTGACTCTATTATAGCATGAGAATCATCAAAAAGCCGACTAAATTATTCAAAGCGTGAAGAGAAATACTGTAGACCAGACCTTTTCTGCTAATGTAAGCCAAACCCAAACTAAAACCAAGGCTAAAATAGACAAAAAATTGTTGCACATCACCTGGGAAATGAATCAAGGCAAACAGAAGACTAGATACCAGAAGGAAAATCAGAGTTTGTTTACTATTGTCCTGCTTAGGAAAGAGATAGCGTGCCAACATCCCTCTAAAGATAAGTTCTTCCGTCAAAGGAGCAAAAATAACGACCGCAAAGAATGAGAAAAGTGGTTGAGACAAGGTCAAGTCTATCGCTATTTGCTGATTTACTGAAGGATCATTTGGCAAGAAAAACTGGACAACCAGAGATAAGAACCAAACCAAGGCAGGAAGCCAAATAAATCGGTTGAAGCCACTCTTCTCAATACGAACAGGACCTTTCTGATACCATTTGTAAATGCCGTACACATAAACTCCAGCCAAGGCCACATAGAGCAAGGTCACAGCATAGGGTGAACCGCCTAAGGCAAGCGACGTAGTCGCGAGCACCTGAATAAAGCCATAGATAAAGAAAAAGGATAGAAGGGCTAGAAGAAACCAGCCGAGGTTTTTAAGTAGTTTCATAAAGGTCTCCTATCTTGCTTTATAGCTGTTTTTCAATACAAAGAGGTTTGCTATTCCTAACACAAGTACCCAGGCAAGTAACATACCAATATTAGAAAAAGATATTTCCCCACCTTTTTTATTTAAAAGATTTACAATTGGACCAATAAAAGAGTAATCCAACACTTTCTGAACCGTATCATTTTGAAGAGCAATCATGGGTAAAAAAGAGACGATAAACACAGGAAACATACTATAAACTTGCGCTTTAGACTGAGTATCTGACACTGCACCGATTAGAAGGTTGAGAAAAATAACACTAATAGCTGCTAAGACCAAATAGATAACATAGGCCAATAAGTAACCTGATACATCCACTTTAAAATAGATTGGTAGTAAAATCATTCCAAGCAACATAATCAACAGAGGGAGAATGAGCATACTGAAAGTATATTCTGTTGCTGTCACACCACTTAGGATGAGTGATTTAAGATTGCACTTTTCCTTATCTTCTGCCATCATAATCGATACCATATAACCACTTCCCATACTCAAGACCATCGTCAAACTCATAGAAAGGAAATACGTACTCAATTCTCCACTCTTGTTTAAGAACTCATTATATAGAACAGCCAGTCCAAAAGGCAACAATAGAGTCGCCAACAAAGTTGAATTGCTGATAAGAACTTGTAATCTTAACCATAGTAGGGCATTTAATTTTCTAAACATCTAACTTTTCTCCTGTTAATCTGATAAAGATCTCTTCTAAAGTCGGCTCACAAGAGTGAACCACCATCAAATCTGTCGTGTCTAAATGTGGCAATTCTTCAAATGGAACTATCTGTTCTCGTCCATCGTTATAAACCACACGTACTTTCTTATCCACATGGTACTTCTGGATAATATCTTGCGGACTTCCATACTCTATTAGGTTCCCCTTATTCAAAAGAGATAAGCGATCACAAAGCAGAGTTGCTTCATGCATATCATGCGTAGTCAGAAAGATAGTTGTCCCCGCCTGCTTTAATTCTTGAAGTAGGGTATGAATCATCTTAGATGTTGTAGGGTCTAAACCACTAGTTGGCTCATCTAGAAAGAGAATTTTAGGAGCATTAAGAAGGGCACGAGCCAAGAACATTCGTTGTTTCATTCCTGTAGATAACTTTTCTGCGATAATATCTTTAGCATCTGCCAATCCAACCTGTTGGAGTACCTGATTTACTCTATCTGACTTGAGACCATATAACTTAGCGTAAATGAGCAGATTTTTGTAAAGACTCATCTTTTCATAAAAACCACTGCCATCACTAACAATACCAATTTGTTCCAAATCATTTGAGGTTAAATCTTGAGAATTCTTGCCTAACAAAACTGTTTTACCTTGATCTGCAGCCAACTGTCCTGTTAAGACATTGATCATGGTTGTTTTACCTGAGCCAGAAGGACCAAGAAAGCCAAAGATTTCACCTTCCTTAATCTCAAAAGAAATCTGATGAAGAGCTTTTTTGCTCCCAAAACTTTTGCTTACATTTTCAACACGAATCATAGAAACTCCTTTATTTGAAATAGCGTTTTACCATAGGTATTTGCATCACATTGATATAAATATGGATTGCTCCGACAAGCAAGAAGGCTAGTAGCTGAATCTCTCCTGTCAAGAAAGAAATGATAAAAAGAAAAATATATAAGGCTGGTAAGACATAGTTATTTAATTGGAATAAAATCCGAAAACTCTGTTCTAAATTAGCTTGTCGCTCCCCTTCATCATAAGAATTGACATACTCTAAGACATCCTTTGGTGTTGAGAAAAATGCCAAATCAAACTGACGAACAATCGCAATGGTCTTAAAAAGATATTTTTGAACACTGAGAATCAGCACTAATCCCAAAAAAGAAAGAGATAAGGTTAGATTGCTTCTATTTGGTACAATCACTTCACTACCTGAGATGAAAAGAGCCAATAAGATTGCTACACTTGCAATATTAAAAGCAATGGTTCCAAACTCGAGATTCCGATACATTTGCACATAATAGCTTTCATTCAGATCATCATCCATTTCCTCTTGATACAAGGAATGAAATTTTCTGCTTTTCTTTAAGAAATTGAATGTCAAAAGAATGCTAATGAAACCTAACACTAAACAAATAGCTGATATCCATGGTATCAAGACTTTCACATCTAACATGATTCCGTGGGATTCGGCAACAGCCTTAAACATCCCTACAAACATGCCCAAGAAAGCTCCCAAGACAACACACATTAAAAACAACAAGACACCTTTCTTATTCTTTTTCATATTCATTCTCCTTCTAAATTAAACCAATCCAACTAACCACTGACCAAAGGCTTTACCTGATGCATAAATTGCTGTCAAACCCTCTGTTCCAAGTGATACTAAAATCAAACAAACAACAAACAAGAGAATAGCTTGGTTTCTTGCTTTTTTCGCCCCTTCTCCTAAAAGATCTCTCCCAAGCCAGCCTGCTAGATAAGCATATAGGATGACTGTTAAAATCCCAAACTCTGTTGACGAAAGAAACAGCAAAATTGCTACTAAACGGATGACGTTAGTCTTGATATTAAAATAATTTCCTAAACCTGCACAGACACCTGCAAGTTCTTTGTTCTCAGTATCTACTTGAAAACCTGCTAAAAACTCTTTCATATTCATTCTCCTTTTTCACTTGCTAAATTGTTTGCTTTCTTTTCAATCCAGTCAACGACTGGGATAAGAGCAAAGTAGGCCCAAATAAATTGGTCGCTGTAATAGAGATCAAACCATCCTAGATTTGTTCCAATTAGTAGACACATGCTGACTAATAGAGCTATGGCTACTACATAATAGATCACTTTATACTTATTCATCATTTTTCTCCTTTTTCTCTAACCGATTGAAAATGGATAAGAGGACTAAATTAATCCAAAACAAATACTTACTTTCAACAAAATAGAACCACCCCAGTAATGTTCCAACCATAGCGAAAGCATTCACAATGAGGACAAGAACACTCATATAATAAAACACTTTATACTTGTTCATCACTCGTCCTCCTCCAAGCGAAATACCGATTCGACTGTTTCGTTGAAAATCTGAGATATTTTCAAGGCAATCACAACGGAAGGGGTGTATTCGTCCCGTTCTAATAGGCTAATGGTCTGTCTGGAAACCTCTGCTAGCTTGGCCAGTTCGGTTTGATTGAGGCCATCGCGAGCCCGCAGCTCTTTTAGACGATTTTTTAGTTGCATGTCACACACCTACTCTCCGTCAAATTCAACGGTTTGGATATCCTCAATGCGTTGTAGTTTGAATTTTTCTTTTCCTTTTTTATTTACACGGCGTAGCTTGACCCACTCCTCATCAACATCTACAACTTCCCAATTGTCTGTCCCAAAAACTTGTCCAAAGATTGTTGGTTTTTTCCCAATCAATTCTTTTAATAATCTTGACATTTCTTTATTTCCTTTCTGTTTTTGCTCAATTCTTTTGATTTTATTCTCTAGTTTCTTGACCCTTTGGGTATGATAGAGATAAAACATAAACACAAGAGGTACAAATCCTAATGCCCACATAATTGTTCCTTTCTCCGTTTCTCTTAACTTGATTATATTGTAACACATCTTTTTCTTTTTGACAAGCATATTTGTCAAAAAGTTTATGATTTTTGTCATTTTGCAAAAGAAAAAGGTCAGGAGTAAGTTCCTGACCAGTTTATCTATCATTAATACTCTTCGAAAATCAAATTCAAACCACGTCAGCTTCACCTTGCCGTACTCAAGTACAGCCTGCGGCTAGCTTCCTAGTTTGCTCTTTGATTTTCATTGAGTATAAAATCCTAGTTTTTCAAAGATTTCTGAGAAGTTTTGGCTGATTGTCTCAAGTGACACTTGCACTTCTTCTCGGGTTTGGTTGTTCTTGACCGTTACTTGTCCGCTTTCGACTTCGCTCTCTCCTAGGGTGATAAGGGTCTTAGCAGCAAAGACATCAGCTGACTTGAACTGAGCTTTGAGCTTACGGTTGAGGTAATCACGCTCTGCTTTGAAACCTTGTTGGCGAAGAGCCTGTACCAATTCCAAGGCCTTGACATTTGCTCCTTGACCCAAGACTGCGATATAGACATCTAGGGCGTTTTCGATAGGGAGGGCAACACCTTGCTTTTCAAGAATGAGAAGCAGCCGCTCTACACCAAGTCCAAAACCAAAGCCAGCAGTCTCAGGGCCACCAAAGTAGGCAACCAAACCATCGTAGCGACCACCCGCACAGACTGTCAGGTCATTGCCCTCAATCTCTGTGATAAACTCGAAAATGGTGTGGTTGTAGTAGTCCAGACCACGCACCATATTGGTATCGATGATATAGTCTACTCCAAGATTTTCCAACATCTGACGCACAGCATCAAAATGAGCTTGGCTTTCTTCATCAAGGAAATCCAAGATAGACGGCGCATTTTCTACTGCTACCTTGTCTTCTTTTTCCTTAGAGTCCAAGACACGGAGAGGATTTTCCTCCAAGCGACGCTGGCTATCCTTAGACAAAGTCTCCTTGAGCGGTGTCAAATAGTCAATCAAGGCCTGACGATAGGCTGCACGGCTCTCAGGATTTCCAAGAGTGTTGAGGTGCAATTTGACACCTTGGATACCGATTTCTTTCAAGAAGTGGGCTGCCATAGCGATGGTCTCCACATCGGTAGCTGGATTGCTAGAGCCAAAGCACTCAACACCAATCTGGTGGAACTGGCGCAAACGCCCTGCCTGTGGACGCTCATAGCGGAACATAGGTCCCATGTAATAGAACTTGCTTGGCTTTTGCACTTCTGGAGCAAAGAGTTTATTTTCCACATAAGAACGGACAACGGGCGCTGTTCCTTCTGGACGGAGGGTAATATGGCGGTCACCCTTGTCATAGAAGTCATACATTTCCTTGGTCACGATATCCGTTGTATCTCCGACAGAGCGACTGATAACCTCGTAGTGCTCAAAAATAGGCGTGCGCACTTCTGCATAGTTATAGCGCTTGAAAATTTCACGGGCAAAGCCCTCAACGTACTGCCACTTGGCAGATTCAGCAGGTAAAATATCCTGCGTTCCTTTTGGTTTTTGTAATTTCATAGGGAATCCTCTTTAAACTTAATAGTCTTATTTTACCATAAATAGGGGGATTAAAACAGTATGAATAAAATTAGGATTTATACTCAATGAAAATCAAAGAGCAAACTAGGAAACTAGCCGCAGGTTGCTCAAAACAGTGTTTTGAGGTTGTGGATAGAACTGACGAAGTCAGTAACATATCTACGGCAAGGCAACGCTGACGTGGTTTGAAGAGATTTTCGAAGAGTATTAGATATCATTTTTGAGATTAATAACTGTCAAAAGAATAGCTATCAAGGAGAGACCAACAAATAGCATCCAAGTCAACTGTATATTCCATACAGCTACAAGTGAAAAACAAGCTGTTCCCACAGGTATGGATAAGGTAAACAATAAACCTAAAAAATTACTGGTACGAGCTAGAACCTCTGGAGCTAGATTTTTCAGGAGCAAGGCACTAATCTTTGGTTGAACTTTAGCAGACACATACAGAGTTGAACAGATAAATAGTAAACCAAGTACGACTTGATTGAATAAATTAGCTAGACCAACTAGACTGAGTCCTACGGTCACCCACATCATCAATCTAGGCAAGGACTGCTTCCCAAAATAATCATTGCCCGTAAGGCTACTGATGATGATTGCTAACAAAGCACAGAATTGACTGATAAATAATGCCTCTGTGTAAGAAAAGTCCAAAAGAGAATGGCTCAAAAAGAAGATGTTATAGATGCTTCCTAAAGCGCCACCCAAAGCATTGATAAGCAAGACAGCAAAGAGCATAAAGCCAAAGTTTTTCTGTCCACCTTTAAGAAAAACAAGACGTAAATTTCGATAAATCGTTAGGAACTGCTCTTTGATAGATAGCTTCTCATTTTTTAGTGATTTACCATCAGCAGCTGAAAGTGACAGGCTCAATTTGCTTTTTCCTAAAAAGAGAATCACGGCTGATACGAGGAAAAAACAGGCATTGATTCC
Organism: Streptococcus sp. 2342; assembly: GCF_013276795.1. GTDB lineage: Bacteria > Bacillota > Bacilli > Lactobacillales > Streptococcaceae > Streptococcus. The sequence continues at coordinate 19,547 of NZ_VMLR01000008.1, read as the reverse complement.
CGCAACGAGAGAAAAATTATTGATCGATAGCCCTAAGAGCCAGACTCCGAAAGCTTGACCACCAATGGCTGAAATATAGGTGATGAACTGGTTAAAAGAATAAGCTTCCATCAAATCCTCTTCAGCTACTTTTTCCTTAACAAGAGGCATGCGCAAGCCACCTGCAAAATCACTGATGACATCACTAATGACATTAATCAAACACAGGCTAGAAAAGGCAAAGAGACTAGCTTGCTGGACAACTAGGGCTGCCAGAAAAAATAAAACCGCCTGAAACAAACCGCTGTAAGTCATCCATTTGACCTTGTCCCTCGTGTAATCTGCCCGAATCCCTACAAAAACTGTAAAGAGAGTCGGAAGAATCATGACAATATTGGCCATAGCAACCGCAAAAGATGCTTGTGGCAAGGTCGATGCATAGACGATAAAGACCAGATTGAAAATTGAAGCACCAAAAGCATTGAAGAAGCGTGACAAAGTCAAGAGTCGATAAGCTTGATTTCTAAACAATAATTTCATAGGTAATCTCCCTTCTTGTTCTAATCCCTATATGAAGTATGACTATAGTATAGCACTTAGAAATTCTAGAGGAAAAACTTTTGAATATATGCAACAAATAAAATGAGCAAAAAGAAACGATAGAATTGCTCCAGTGACACGAGAGAGCCCATCAGTTCTATCGCTTAAAATTTCAAATTATTTTCTTAGTTTGCAGATATTCAACAATCGGTCGTTTTTCTATAGTATTCAGCAGATTTATTACAGCCAAGCATCTCAAAAATACGGACAGCATCTTCCATCTTTTTCTGACCTTCCTTGACTCTGCCTTGCTTGCTATCAAGGAGACCCTCTGCCCACAAATAGACAATTCGGAAATAGGTTTCATTTTCATTGTAAAAATGCTCTTCGATAACACGTTTAAAATAAGAGGCATTAGTAAATTCTTCACACTCAATGCTGGCTAAAAAGCCATTCAATAGTATAGTGTGAAAAAGGTTTCGATTGCCAGACATTTCCATTAGAAAATCAGATTTACGTACCATTTCTCGTACATATCTAGTAAAAAGAGAAACAGATAGAAAGGCTGAACTGACTGAAAATAAATTGAGTTCATAGATTCCCCAGATCTCGGTAGAAAACAGATAGTCATGAAGGACTTTCCCCTCCTCTGCCGTTAACTCTACCCTTTCGTCCATGCTCTTCATATAAGACTTTATAAGAATGGCATTTAGAATATGTTTCTGTTTGTTTTGAGAATGGGCATGCTCTTGATACTCCCTGCGATACAAGTCCTCAAGCGGAGCTATATTCTTTGGATCCAAGACATCTATGATTTCTTTTCTCAACTCAGAATCTGTATCATACTGAAAACCTCTCGCCAGAAAGAGGATTTCCTCCACACTGGCCGATATATTTTCTAGGGCAAATAGAAACTTTTCCACCGAAAGCTCACTCTGACCTGTTTCAAAGCGGGACAACATAGACGGCGAAAATTGTCCTCCAGTTGCTTGTCTCAGCGAGATATTTCTTGACTCTCGTAATTGTCTAAAGACTTTTCCAATCTGCTCCATAGGCTTCCCCTTGATTCCGTATTTTCTTCATTTTATCATATTTTTCAGAAAATTCATCAAAAACTTGCCAAATTGTCAGAATTATGAGAAAATAGAGGATATTTATCACGTGGAGGGACTGTAATGAGAGACGATATCAAAATCAATGACCGTGCTTTGGCCTTAAAAAACCAAATTATCGAAAAACTAGAGAAGGTTTTTGATACAGATGTGGAATTGGATGTTTACAATCTAGGGCTGATTTATGAAATCAATCTGGACGAAACAGGCCTCTGCAAGATTGTCATGACCTTCACCGATACTGCCTGCGATTGCGCCGAAAGCCTGCCTATCGAAATCGTTGCAGGTCTCAAACAAATCGAGGGTATCGAAGATGTCAAGGTTGAAGTTACCTGGTCGCCTGCTTGGAAAATCACACGAATCAGTCGCTACGGCCGTATTGCCCTTGGACTACCACCTCGTTAAGTAGGCAAATTACTCTTGAAGATGAAAAAAAGCAAGCCGAAGTTGGCTTGCTTTTTAAATTTACTTTTTACCTGACTTGTCCATATTCCAGAAGTCTGTCACGGCTCCGCGTGAAGCAGATGATACGATGTGGGCGTATTTACCGAGGACACCACGGCTATAAAGTGGTGGCAAGGTTGTTTCTGCCTTGCGTTTTTCAAGTTCTTCTTCGGATACTGCCATGGAAATTTCTTTGGTATCTTGGTCAACCGTAACGATATCGCCTGTACGAAGGTAGGCAATTGGTCCACCATCCTGAGCTTCAGGAGCGATATGTCCAACAACCAGACCATAAGTACCACCAGAGAAACGGCCATCCGTCAAGAGGGCCACCTTATCTCCCTGACCTTTACCGACAATCATTGATGAAAGTGATAGCATCTCAGGCATACCAGGACCACCTTTAGGTCCAACAAAACGAACAACGACTACATCGCCATCAACGATTTCATCAGTCAGAACGGCCTGAATTGCATCTTCTTCTGAGTCAAAGACCTTAGCGGGACCAACGTGACGACGCACTTTAACACCTGACACTTTAGCAACCGCACCGTCAGGGGCAAGATTCCCGTGCAAGATGATAAGCGGACCATCCGCACGTTTTGGATTTTCAAGTGGCATGATAACTTTTTGACCTGGTGTAAGGTCTGCAAAGTCAGCCAAGTTTTCAGCAACTGTCTTACCAGTACATGTGATGCGGTCACCATGAAGGAAACCATTCGCCAAGAGATATCTCATAACCGCAGGCACACCACCAACTTCGTAGAGGTCTTGGAAGACATACTGACCAGATGGTTTCAAGTCGGCCAAGTGAGGCACACGTTCTTGGATCGTATTGAAGTCCTCAAGTGACAAGTCAACATTGGCAGCATGAGCAATGGCAAGCAAGTGAAGAGTGGCGTTTGTAGAACCACCGAGAGCCATGGTTACAGTGATGGCATCTTCAAAGGCTTCACGAGTCAAGATGTCTGATGGTTTGAGACCGAGCTCCAACATTTTAACTACAGCACGTCCTGCTGCTTCAATGTCTTCTTTCTTATCAGCTGATTCAGCTGGGTGAGATGAAGAGCCTGGCAAACTCATACCTAGAACTTCGATAGCAGTCGCCATGGTATTAGCAGTATACATACCACCACAGCCACCAGGGCCAGGGCAGGCATTACATTCAAGACGTTTCACGTCCTCAGCTGTCATATCACCGTGATTCCATTTTCCGATACCTTCAAAGACAGAAACCAAGTCAATGTCCTTGCCATCAAGATTTCCCGGTGCAATGGTTCCACCATAGGCAAAAATAGCCGGAATATCCATATTGGCAATGGCAATCATAGAACCAGGCATGTTCTTGTCACAGCCACCGATAGCAACAAAGGCATCGACGTTATGACCACCCATAGCCGCCTCAATGGAATCCGCAATAATATCACGAGATGTCAAAGAGAAACGCATACCAGGCGTTCCCATGGCAATCCCGTCCGCTACAGTGATAGTCCCAAACTGCACAGGCCAAGCACCTGCCGATTTGACACCTTCTTTGGCTAATTTCCCAAAATCATGCAAGTGAATGTTACATGGCGTATTTTCCGCCCAAGTCGAAATGACCCCAACAATCGGTGTTTCAAAGTCCTTATCTGTCATACCAGTCGCACGAAGCATGGCACGGTTTGGTGATTTTACCATACTGTCATAAATGCTACTGCGGTGACGTTTATCTAATTCAGTCATTTGTTCCCTCCCATTTCAGTTTTTACTATTATAGCACATTTTAAAGGCAATGAACAGAAGAAAATTCTTGAATTTTCAGAAAATTTCGATTAATTCGGTTGATGTTCTTCTTATTTTTTCATCTTTTTTTGTCAAGTAACTTTACTTTACAAAAAAAATGTGTTATCCTAGTATAGTTGATGAAAATCAGTAGATTGAATCGAATATAAATACCTAAAGGAGAAATCAAAATGGCAGTACCTGCACGTCGCACTTCAAAAGCGAAGAAAAACAAACGTCGTACACACTACAAAGTAACAGCTCCATCTGTAAACTTTGACGAAACTACTGGAGATTACTCACGTTCTCACCGTGTATCACTTAAAGGATACTACAAAGGACGTAAAATCGCTAAAGCTGCATCAGCTGAATAATAGAAGGGAGATACCATGCGCGTAAATATTACACTTGAACACAAAGAATCTGGTGAACGCTTGTACCTTACTTCTAAAAACAAACGTAACACTCCAGACCGTCTTCAATTGAAGAAATACTCACCAAAACTTCGCAAACACGTTGTGTTTACAGAAGTGAAGTAAGCATTCAATACGAATCAATACAGAAGAAAAACGCTGATTCAAGCGTTTTTTCTTTTTGTCAACTACCTTATATTTCAATTCAAACTTTACTTATCCTACAATCTTTTTTGTAAAACTGATTTGAATCAGGTAATTTTAGGACTCTACTTAACCAATGTCATCATTGTTTACCTATATTATACATGATGTGCAAAATGGAAATTGGCAGCGCGTGTACTAATTTCAGTGAAGCTGACTCAAACAACAGGATTCAGCGTTATAAGATTGCGGAACGACTTCTGAGGAATATCAAAATAAAAACTTGAAATATTGGGTGTTATATGTTAGAATGAACTTACAATATGAGTAAAGTTACAGCATATGTAACTAAAAAGCCCCACCGTGCCACCGATGGGGCTTTTTTGCTACCCTCTTAAAGGGTTAACCATTACTTCTTACGTTTCTTAAGCCATAACTTGAAAAGCTCAGATAACACGTTAATAAGTAACAGAGCTAGAAACACTGTGAGTAAAGTTTCTAACATCGGCAACACCTCCCTTCCTTAAAGTGAGGGGGCCAAAATATAGTAGATTGAAACTAGAATAGTACATTTGGACTTCTAATACTCAATGAAAATCAAAGAGCAAACTAGGAAGCTAGCCGTAGGCTGTACTTGAGTACGGCTAGGTGAAGCTGACGTGGTTTGAAGAGATTTTCGAAGAGTATAGAAATTGATTTGATTGTCCTGATTGATTTGTCCTATTTTTATTTCGTTTCACTATGTTATATCATTTCCAAACAAAAACGCCTTCACATGTAGGCGCTATTTTTTCTTGAACAAGCGGATGTAGTCCTGTTTGCTATGAATAATATCTGATACAAAGACAGATTTTCTGTCCTCTAAAATATGATAGAAGGCTAGGTAATCGCCTAAAATGATGCATCTGGTTTTGTGAGGTGGGTATATAATACATCCTACTCTTTCGTCATCATCAAATCCTGCTTCTGGGAAGACTTCAAGACGCTCCAAACCATAAAGAATATTCTTAACTGTGTTTGCTCCTGCCTGCTCTGAAAAATAGTTAGCTGAGATATAGTCTTTAATACCTCTTAGCTGTTCTTGCACCGTTTCGGATATAATGAGGCTATATGCGTTCTCGTTAAATTCCAAGGTTAGCCCTCACTTCATCAAGGTTGTAAGTTCTTCCATGTTCTAAATCGTCAAAGCTACGGGCAATTTCAGCACGCAACCCTGATAGAAGTTCTTCTCTTTCTTTATCTACTTGAGTTTCAAATGGCAAGGCTTTATTTTCTACAATGTGTTCTAAAAACAAGTTAAAACTGGCTGTCATATCAAGATTTTGCGATGTGATAATAGCTTTAGCCTTCTCTAATAAGTCTCTGTTAGTCTTAAAGTTTACCTGTGTGTTTTTTTCTAAAACATTCATGGTAGTACCTCCTTTAGACTATTATATCACTTTAAACTATACAGGTCTAGTTACGTATAGCTACTTATAGCTGGATGCTTAAAAGCTATTCTAAAATGTAAAAAAGCACTAAGGGAAAGCGCCCCAAAGTGCTTAATATCAAGGCTCCAAAGCCTATCTGATTCAATAAAATATTACAACATTTTGTTGTAGAATTCAACGACAAGTGCTTCGTTGATTTCTGGGTTGATTTCGTCGCGTTCTGGCAAGCGAGTCAATGAACCTTCCAATTTTTCAGCGTCGAATGATACGAATGCTGGGCGTCCAAGAGTAGCTTCTACTGCTTCAAGGATAGCTGGAACTTTCAATGATTTCTCACGAACTGAGATCACTTGACCTGGAGTTACGCGGTATGATGGGATATCAACACGTTTTCCGTCAACAAGGATGTGACCATGGTTTACGAATTGACGAGCTTGACGACGAGTAGTCGCAAGACCAAGACGGTAAACAACGTTATCCAAACGGCGTTCCAAAAGAAGCATGAAGTTGAAACCTAGGATTCCGCCTTTGATTTTTGTAGCTTGTACGAACAAGTTACGGAATTGTTTTTCACCTACACCGTAAGTGAAACGAAGTTTTTGTTTTTCAGCCAATTGCAAACCGTATTCTGACAATTTAGAACGGTTGTTTGGTCCGTGTTGTCCTGGTACGTAGTTACGACGTGCCAATTCTTTACCTGTACCTGTAAGTGAAAGGCCAAGGCGACGAGCTTGTTTCCAAGATGGTCCTGTATAACGTGACATGTGAATGTCCTCCTGATATAAATAATATTTCGGTGGAAATAGTCACTTAGAAAGCCCTGATTCGTGCAGATGCCCTTCGCCTAAACAGCCAAGGTTACTTATCATAAGACACCTGTTGACGAGCTTCATGCTTTCCTGCTGATATTTCACACAAAATCCATTCTACCATGAATAGCTAGATTTGTAAAGGGGGTTTAGACTTTATTTTAAGTTAAGAACAAGGGTAAAGGTGCTTCCGAGGCCGTACTGGCTGCTGACTGTGATTTCTCCACCTAATTGATGGGCCAATTCACGCGCAATCGCAAGTCCTAAGCCATGACCACCCGTTTTCATGTTACGAGAAGTTTCGACACGATAAAGGCGCTTGAAAATATTCTCCAAATCCTCTGGAGCAATGCCCTGTCCCTCATCGGTCACACTGATTGAAAGCTGGTTCTTCTCCAGCTTAGCCACCACTTCCAGCTTGGTTCCTGGAGCAGAGTATTTAAAAGCGTTATTGAGCAGATTCACCAAGATACGAGAAAGCTTAGCATAATCTCCTTCAATCCGGGCAGACTCTGGGATTACCTGTAAGTGGACATCTCTTCTCTCCTGCTCAATCAAGAACTGAAATTCACTCATGCATTCAATCAAGAGCTGATCCAGAAAAATACTGTCTTTACTAGTCATATCCGCCTGATTTCTAGCTGTATTTAGAGTCAAAAAATTCAACTCCTCAACCAGTTTATTGAGTCTTTCCGTCTGGCGTCCAATGGTTGCTAGATAATGAGCTTGCTCCGACTCCTTGATAACCCCATCCAAAATCCCTTCTACCGTCGCTTGGATCGAAGTGATAGGAGTCTTAATATCATGCGATAACTGGGCAATCATCAAGCCCTTTTCTCGTTCGCTTTCTTCCAAGGAATCAAAGCTTGCCTGCAAATCATGGGACATTTCATTAAAAGCTTGCCCTAATTGTTGAAATTCTAAAGGGCCTTGAACCTCCAAATTTGAAGGAAAATCCTTGTCCGCTACCCGCTTGGCATGTTCCTTGAGTTTGCCCAACGACGTAAAGACCGGTGATAGGAGAAAGAGACTAATCCCAGCACCGACAAGGCTGGCAACGATGGTCATCCCAAGCAAAAAGTAAATCTCGCTTTTCTCAATCAGCATTTTTTGAACAGCCCAAAAAACAACCAAAATGGTTAAGAGGGTTGAAATAATATATCCAACCAAAATATAACTTTTTAGTTTCATGTTTGTCCTCTCGGTTTCTCTATCTTATATCCCAACCCCCAAACGGTCTTAATAGTGGGCGTTTGGTCACTACTATATTTTGCCAACTCCTGTCGAAGAGCATGGATATGCACATTCAAGGTATTGGTATCATCCACATAGTCTTCTTGCCAGACCTTTTCATAGAGGTCTGTCTTGGAGAAAACTCGCTCTGGATTGCTAGCTAAAATCCACAGCAATTCAAATGATTTAACAGTCAAATCCAGCATTTCTTCTTCTATTTGAACTTCATGACTACTATGATTCATTTTCAGATTACCAAGGGAAATCAGCTCTGTTTCGCCCCCACGATGAAGGCGGCGCAAAATATTATGGACCCGCAAAACCAGCTCACGAGGGCTAAAGGGCTTAGCAATAAAATCATCTGCTCCCAAGCTCAGACCGTAAATCTTGTCCTGTTCACTGGTCTTAGCAGTAATAAATAGGAAAGGCTGCTCTGGTGATAAGTATTGAACTTCACTGATTAAATCATAACCATCCATCCGAGGCATCATGACATCTGTGATAATCAAATCAATCGGTTTTTTCTTGAACAGCTCTAGCGCTTCCAGTCCATCATGGGCTACCAAGACCTGATAACCTGCCTGAATTAAGTATCTCTGATGAATATCGGTGATTTCTACCTCGTCGTCAACGAGTAAAATTGTCTTTCCCATCTGTCTCTCCTTTGATAAAAACAGTGCTATACTGCTTTAAGTATAACACTATTTCTATTGTTTTACGATGATTTTAATCTGCTATTGAAAGAAAGTCCTGATTGCTGATTGAGTTGGTAAACTAGCCTTAGTCAGCCCACTATCCATCATTTATTTCCTTAGCTGATTAGTTTTCTTCTTTTTTGTTTTTCAAACCTAGACCACCGAGTAAACCTGCAAGTGCAAGCCCAAGGAAACCAATACTTGCCATTGATGTTTGAGCTTCACCAGTATTTGGTAGCATAGCTTTATCATCTGACATCATCTTGTCTGACATCATCGTATCAGACATCTTGTTAGCAGAAGCAGCCATGTTTTCACCTGCCATCGTATTGGTAGAGCTTGTCATAGTGTCAGCAGGCATGCTATCTGTAGTACCTGGAGCTGGAGTCTCAGTCTTCATACCTGATTTTTCCATTTGGTCATTTGCTGGCATTGCTTTATCAGTCTCTTTGGCTGGTGCCATCATGTCCTTATGGTCAGTAGCTGTTTGATGAGTCGCACCTGTAGCATGACTGTGATTCATCGGAGTCACGCCAGAGCCAGAGTTAGAAGGTGAGAAAGAACCATTCGCTGTGTCTGATGTTTCTTTAACATTTATCTTAATAGTAACTTGTTTAGTTGCTACGACATTTGTCAAGTCAGCTTTACCATCTTTGTTACCGTAAACTTTAACAGTAGCATTGTAAGTCTGAGTACCATTAGCACGAAGCTGATCGATTAAAGCTTGACCTTGTTTACCAACAGTATTGCCATTTAAGTCTACTTCATAGAAATATTGACCTTTTGTTTTCACATTTTCTCCTAATGGAGATAAAGCAGGATTTTTAGCTACACCATTATCAGACCATGGAGCCTTGTCAGAAGCTTTTAGTAATAGACGAGTCAACATACCATCACCAGCGAATAGTTCATAAGGAATTACTTGGTTTACACCGGCTGTGAATGGACCTTTTCCTTCAGCTTTTTCAAGATAAGCAGCAGGAACATCGATACTGTCTTTAATGTTATCTTTAACAGCTTTTTCGACAGTTTCTTTAGCAACTAATCCATTGATGTTGATGTCTACATTTTTAGTAGCAACTAGATTAGTCAAGTCAGCTTTACCGTCTTTATTTCCGTAAACTTTAACAGTAGCTTTATAAGTTTGAGTACCATTAGCACGAAGCTGATCAATTAAAGCTTGACCTTGTTTACCAACAGTATTGCCATTTAAGTCTACTTCATAGAAGTATTGACCTTTGGTTTTCACGTTTTCTCCTAATGGAGATAAAGCAGGATTTTTAGCTACACCATTATCAGACCAAGGAGCCTTATCAGAAGCTTTGAGCAAGAGACGAGTCAACATACCATCACCAGCGAATAGTTCATAAGGAATTACTTGGTTTACACCGGCTGTGAAAGGACCTTTTCCTTCAGCTTTTTCAAGATAAGCAGCAGGAACATCAATACTGTCTTTAACGTTGTTTTCAACTGCAGAGTTAACATCGCTTCTTGTTACAAGACCGTTCAAGGTAATATTTACTTTACGTTCCTTGACAACCTTAGTCAAATCAGGTTTATCTCCGGCTGCTTCATAGACAGTTAGGGTAGCTACATAGGTATTTGTACCATTAGTACGAAGTGTATCTAATAAATCCTGACCCTGCTTACCTGTGGTGTTACCATTCAAAGATACTTGATAGTAATACTTGTCATCAGGTAAATTTTTCACTGGTGGAATTTTCTCGTTTTGAGCGACACCGTTATCTGACCATGGAGCCTTGTCAGATGCTTTGAGCAAGAGACGAGTCAACATACCATCGCCTGCGAAAAGTTCATATTTAAGTGGTTTGTTTACACCAGCCAAGAAAGGACCGGGAACTTTGGCTTGTTCTAGGTAGCCCGCTGGGACATCAATACTGTCTTTAACATCCTCATCGACAGCTTTTTCAATATCTTCTGGAGTTGCTTGTGTCCCTGCCACATCATCTGTATCTACAGCGTCTTTTAAGACATCTGTTAGCTCTGGATTTTCTTGAGCTTCTTCACCTTTTTCAAAAAGTGTATCCAGACGAGAAGGGCTTGTTTCCTCGCTCACTTCAGTTCCTTCTGTAGTTGTCGGAAGTGAATTCGTATTTCCAGCAACGGCCTCAGGTTTCGCTTCAGCAAGAACGGTGTCTCCCTGAGTTTCTGCTAAGTCACCCTCTTTCGTTACCGATTCCCCTTCAGGTAAGACTTGAGCAGGGGTTGGATTGAGCCCATCGGCACGTACAGAACTTGGCTGACCAACTAGGACAAAGAAGCCACTAGCCACAACAACTGAGGCAACACCGACACTAAGACGGCGAATAGACCAACGAGTATATCTTTGATTTGGATTGAATTTCATAGGATTCTCCTTAGAGTTTTTCTTTATTTGATGACTCTAGTATAATCTCCTAAAATTAAAAAGGACTAAGAAAAAGTTAAAATTTTTCTTAAATCCCTCTTATAAAATACTTATATCAATTAAATCCATAAACAGATTTGGTGATTTGATAGACGACATTGGAAAGTTTGCGGGCTGGCAAGACCGAATGTTTGGTCAAACGGCTGAGCATGGTTTTGCGAATAGCCTGAAAGACCTCTGGATTTTCCTGCTGAATATAGGTCCACAGCTCCCGTTTTTTGGCAAGATGCTCTGCTGTTCCAGCTCGATTGAGCAGGGCACTGGAAATCACCGTCGTGATTTCAATATGATTCAGCAGATATTCTCGCATTTTGGGGTGGCTCACTTGGGATAAATCAAGCTGGTCTACCAAGAGTCGATTGACTTTCAGTTGCTGGTCAATGCGCTTAATCATCACTTGCTCATTGACAGACTGGTCCTCACGCCCAATCAAATAACGATAGAAATCGACAGGTAGATAGTACATGGTTTTGACCTGCTGAAGGGGGGTAAAGACAAAGAGATTATCGACATAAAAAGTATGCTCAGGCAGTTGGAACTGGCTCGCTCGCAACAAATCTGTACGGTAAATCAGCGAGTGCATCATGATATACTGCCCTTTTGAGAAATTTCCGACCTGATCCCAGCCAAAAATCTGCCGAACAGGCAAGACTGACTCATAACTCATACTCTTCTTACGAGACTGACCTTCCTTTTCATAGACAAAATTGGTCACAAAGGCGTCAACCTCTTGACCCTTGCTCTCAAGTTCCTGCAAGGTTTCAAGAATTTTCAAGTAGGCACGAGGATCCACCCAGTCATCACTGTCAACTACTTTAAAATAGCGCCCAGAAGCCTCCGCCAAGCCGCGATTGACCGCACCGCCATGGCCTTTATTTTCCTGATAGATGGCTCTAACGATGCTAGGATACTTGCTGGCTAAACGCTCAGCTATTTCCTGAGTCTGGTCCTGAGACCCGTCATTGATAATCAAAATCTCAACTTGCTCACCACCAATCACTAGCGACTCCACACAGTAATGAAGATAGGCTGCAGCATTATAGCTAGGAATGGCGATAGACAATAACTTCATAATCTGCTCCTTAGGGGACTGATTTTTTCTTATACTCTTCGAAAATTAAATTCAAACCGCGTCAACCCTATCTGCAACCTCAAAACACTGTTTTGAGCAGCCTGCGGCTAGTTTCCTAGTTTGATCTTTGATTTTCATTGAGTATTACTCTCTCTTGTCACTTCTTTCTATTTTACCATAAAGTCCAGCCTTTGAAGAACTTTTACTAGAATATAAGGCTTTTGTCTCTCTTTGCCATCTTGGGCATCAAAAAAGAGGGAAGCTCCCTCTTTTACGAATTCAATGCTGCTAGGGTATCCAAATACTGGTTGTTGATGACTGCCAAAATATAGGTATCTGCCTTCAAGAGGTCATCTGGTCCAAATTCAACATCCAATGGGGAATTTTCCTGCTCTCGGAAACCCAAAATATTCAGATTGTATTTGCCACGGAGGTCTAATTCACTCAAACTTTGACCTGCCCAAGACTGAGGAGTCTTCATCTCCACAATAGAGACATTTTTATCCAACTGAAAGACATCAACACTATTATGGAAAAGAATGGTCTGTGCTAGGGACTGCCCCATTTCATACTCTGGCGAGATAACCGAGTCAGCTCCAATCTTTTCTAGCACTTTCTTAGCTGTATGGCTTTTGACCTTGGCAATAACAGTCGGTACCCCCAAACTCTTACAGTGCATAACCGCAAGCACACTCGACTCCAGATTTTCACCTGTCGCGACTACAACGGTATCGCAGGTATCAATCCCTGCTGATCTCAATAATTCTTCATCTGTGATGTCACCAATCACTCCACGCGCCAAAACTGGCTCAAACTGATTGATGCGCTCAGCGTGGTCATCAATAGCGATAATATTCATATCCTGCTTGGCTAGGGCAGCTAGGACACTGCTCCCAAAAATTCCCAAGCCTAAAATTCCAATCGTACGATCTGACATGCTCTTTCCTTTCTTAACCAATACTAATATCTGCTTTCATATAGTGAATCATATCTTTCTTTTCTGGATGGTAATCTGCTAGACTGACCAGCAGGGTCAAGGGACCAATTCGTCCGATAAACATGAGAACCATAATCACACTTAGAGCTAATTTCCCTAAATCTGGAGTTAAATTTGCCGTCACTCCGACTGTCCCAAGAGCAGAAATGGTTTCAAATATGAGGTGGATAAAGGGAGGATTTCCCTTGGCTGTGATCCCTAGTAAAATCAAGCCCAGCAAGAAGGTCATCAAAAAGATAATAAAGACACTAAAGGATTTTTGAACCGTTCGTGGCGCAATCGTTCGTCTCGCAACATTGGCATGAGGCAAGCCCAAAAGCTCACTTCGCGCAAAGACCAAGAGGACAAAAAATGTGGTAATCTTGAGCCCCCCAGCTGTTCCTCCTGGAGCCCCACCTAGAAACATCTGCAAGATATAAATCAATAAGGTAACAGGACGAGCCATGCTGTAATCAATTGTCCCAAAACCAGCCGTTCTCATGCTGACAGTTTGGAAAAAGCTGACCAAGACCTTATCTGCAACAGGGAGATTGCCAATCGTCCCTGCATTGTTCCATTCAAGAGCGAGACTACTCACCGTCCCAAAAGCTAGGAGCCCCACCGTCAGTAATAAAACCAGTTTGGTGTGAAAATGCAGGCGCCCTTTTTTCTTTTTCCCTATATGCGTAGCAAGGTCAAACCAGACCATAAATCCAAGACCGCCTGTAATAATCAAGCCTGCGATAACCAGATTGACCAAGGGATCAGTCTGAAAAGCAATCAAGCTCGTACTTCCAAAATTATCAAAACCTGCATTACAGAAGGCGGATATAGCTAGAAAAATAGCACTAAAGAGACCGCGCCCCCAGCCAAGTTGAGGAACAAAACGAAAACTGAGGAATAAAGCTCCTAAACCCTCAACCAAAAAAGTCGTGAGAAAAATAGAATAGACAAACTTTCTCAAAGATCGAGTCTCTCCATAACTAAAACTATCCTGAATAGTTGCACGGCTACGAAGACTAAGCTTTTGCTTGCTCTGGATATAGAAAACCCCAATAAAGGTCATGAGCCCCAGACCACCAATCTGAATCAAGAACATACAAATGAGCTGACCCCAAATATTGTAGGTGTCAGCGACAGGCTGGGTAAAAAGTCCTGTCACACAGACCATGGATACGGTTGTAAAGAGATGGTCGAAATAAGTCGCTCGTGAGCTTTCAACTTGGACAAAAGGCAAGCTCAAAAGAAGAGAGCCTAGTAAAATGACCAAGGCAAAACTCAAAAAAATACGACGGGCTGGCGATAAACGAGATAAGCCTAGCTCTATTTTTTCCTTAGATAATTTGAATAACATGTTTCCATTGTACCATAAAAAGCTCGAAATGACTTAGATAGGATAAGGCAAAATCCACTAACACCAAGCCTAAAAAATGCCACCTTTTTGTTGATAGTCTAGGCAATAACAAGCCTCGTTCAAGAGTTCTTGATAATGTGACTGTAAGACAGGAGCTTTTAACGCCAGCTACTCACTCTATAGAAAATGAAACACACCATTTTGAATCTGAAATAGTAGGCTACAACTTCTCAAACATTACTAGAAATTGATGCAACTTACCTAATCAATTTGTTGAGATTTTATTTCATATTACCACAATAAAAACGCATAGTATCAAGGTTTTTCACCTGATATGATGCGTTTTTCTGATTTTAAAGATTTTTCCCAATCTCAACATGCGTCCAAAAAGAGGAAGATGACCTCGTTTAAACATATTTTTGCAAAGTATGAGCTAGACATTGTATGATAAAGCAGACCTTTTGTCAGCATAACTAAAGGAGGTGAACACTTGCTAAACTCAGTTCTAGCGCCTTATCAAAAGCTTCTGAACCCCAGTCACGACTATCGTACTGATCCAAGTCTGCTAAGGAATCAGCTGTGAACAACAATTCACCCCAGAGGACCCCACGCAATTGCGCTACTGCCGCAAGCGCAGAACACTCCATCTCCACAACAGCACAGCCTTCTTCCTTGCGATAAGCCACCTTTTCAGCCGTTTCTCGGTAAAAACCGTCTGTAGACCAGGTCATGACTTCTTCATAAGGAATCTCTCTGGTTTCCAACACTCGCTCAATAGCAGCAATAGCCTCTGGCTGCATTTCCATATAACGAGAAGGCGCCACATAGTGGTAACTGGCTCCTTCATCTCGCAGAGCGCGAACAGGGACTAGAAAGGCATTTTCCTCTATATCGGCTAGCACACCACAGGTACCTGTGGAAATAATCTGCTCCACACCATAGCCAATCAACCAATCCATAAACTGGGCTGCTGGAGCTGAACCAACAGGAGCCTGAGCCAGACAAATCTCCTCGCCCTTGTAGTTGATGACGTAGACTGGATAGGTCTTGGTGGCAGAAACGAACTCACCGACACAATCCGCCCCTACTTCCTGAGCATAGCGGTCAATCTCCTCACCTAAAAAGGCATAGACACACTTCTTAGGCAACTGCAAATCCAACCCCTCGTGATTGGGCATGATGACCGCCTGAGGATTATCATCAAACTCTAAAATGGGAATCGCATGTTTCTGAATCATAACCTACCTCCTCTAATTTTGTACTATTGTATCAAAAACTGACCGAGTGTCAAGGAGGAAGCTGATGAACTGGGGAGAGAAACAATACAATAACAATATTTTTGACAGAGACTCTTTTTAATGGTACAATGGACTTGCTTAAAAGTTCGATGAAATAAGCACATAAGAAACACCACCGGTTGCCGCCAGTGGTGTTTTTTTGCGCTTGCTCAAGGCGCTCAGGCTATTTCTTTTTCTTGTCGCATTTGCTTGCTACAAATCGGATAAGCCACTCCGATAAGACATTCGCTAGTGTACCAGCAAGAATAGGTAGCAAGACAAGTTCGATGAAAACGCACATAAGATCACCTCCTGCCTGCGCAGTCTAGTGTTTGCGACCTTACTATTGTATCATCTTTGACTGAAAATAAATAGAAAAAATCATTGACATCATCTAGTCATCCACAAAAACTCTCTCCTACACTAGTACTTCTTGCATCAAAAACATCCCAGTTACAAGATGATTTAAAATTGATCAATGAAGCAGACTTGCTAAGATATAGAGTAGGTAAATGTGGGTTGGGTAAAAAATATAGAAGAAGTTTTTATCTCCACTCCGCTTTTCTCTCAAGGAAAAGAAAGAAATTAGCGGATTTCCCTACAATAAAATTCGTGTCACCATTGACCAAAATCTAACCTATCGCGATGAGAATGTCAGTTTATTCTCAGGAAAGGACGGTTTCCCTCTACTAAACGAGGACATTGTCATCATGGAAATTAAAGCTCCAGGTAGAAAACCCCAATGGCTACAAGATATTCTCGACCAATATGGACTGGTAGAGCAGAAATTTTCAAAATACAGCTGCGCCTACCACAAGTCTCAGGGGCTGGACTATAGCCCACGACCAAGCACAGAAAGTGTAGGTACTACTTATGTCTAATCTTTTCAACTCCATTTTCAACGACACAACCGCCACTGCCAATCCCATCCAGCTCTTTTTAGCTCTCTTAGTCAGCCTGATCTTAGGTTTAGCGCTGACCTGGGCCTACAAACACCGTACCCTTTATACACGGGAATTTGCTGTTAGTTTGACCCTACTCCCCTGCTTGATGACCTTGGTCATCTTTCTGGTAAATGGCAGCCTAGGAACCTCTATCGCCGTTGCAGGAACCTTTAGCCTCATTCGTTTCCGTTCAGCCACCAGTGGTTCGAGAGAGCTAATTGCTATCTTTCTTGCCATGATTATCGGGCTGGCAGCAGGGACAGGCTATCTAGCTCTAGCGATTCTCTTCACCGTCTTTATCTTAGCGGTATGGCTTCTTTTAGAGAAACAACAAAGCAAGAGCAACCACCAACGCCGCAGACTATTAACCATCACAATCGCCAACCAAGAAAAGCAACTCCAAACTATCCAATCTGGACTGGCACAATTCTGTACTGAGTTAGACCTCATCTCGATTGATATTAGCAATGATGGAGAACAAGTCACCACTGTCTATGAAGTTGATTTCAAGGCTCAAACTAACGATTTCCAAATCATCAATTACCTCACTAAAAAACAGGATACTTACCAGGTTTCCCTGACCAAGAATGCCAAGAAGAGAAAGAATTTGTAATTTTCAAATCAAATAGCAAACTAAGAGTCTCTTGAGTACCACCATTCTTTACCAATCAAAAAAAACTCCGTAGTCTCTAGCGCCATAAATCCAGCTAGAGATTACAGAGTTATTTTTTAATCTAAACTTCCTACAAGAGTATATTATCTACTGAAAGGATATGGTATTTGTAGGGAATACTTTAAAGAGTTCTTACAGGAAGTCAGTATTAACTAGTTATATTAGGCTTATACTCTTCGAAAATCTCTTCAAACCACGTCAGCTTCACCTTGCCGTATAGATGTGACTGACTTCGTCAGTTCTATCTGCAACCTCAAAACGGTGTTTTGAGCAGCCTGCGGCTGGCTTCCTAGTTTGCTCTTTGATTTTCATTGAATATTAGTTTACCCATTCACCATTAGCATTGACTCTATAGCCATCTACAGTTGTGTTGACTGCAAGGGCACCTGAGCCATTGACATAGTACCATTCGTCTGATACTTTGAACCATTGGCTTGCTTTCATAGCACCTGATGCTTCAAGATAGTACCAAGTACCTCCATCTTTAAGCCAACCTGTTGCCATTGAACCATTAGCGTTTAGGTAGTACCATGAGCCGTTGACTTTAGCCCAACCTGTTGCCATAGCGCCGTTAGCGTTTAGGTAGTACCATGAACCATTGTATTGGAGCCATCCTGTCGCCATAGCGCCATTGCTGTTGAGGTAGTACCATGAACCGTTGTTTTGGAGCCAACCTGTTACCATAGCACCATTAGCGTTTAGGTAGTACCATGAACCGTTGTCTTGTAGCCATCCTGTCGCCGTTGAACCATCAGTATTGTAGAAGTACCACATACCGTTTTCTTGTTTCCAGCCTGTTTTTGGAGCGGCTGGTTTAGCTGGTTCTACTACAGAATATGAGCTGTATGATGGAACATATGATGAGTATGAAGGGACATATGTCGGATTAGATGGTCTTGCAGGAACAGAAGGTTGTGCTGGAGTTTCAGCTGGTTTTTCCGCTGGTTTCTCCGCCGGTTTTTCCGCTGGTTTTTCCGCTGGTTTTTCTTTAGCTTTATCTTCTTCTGCAGCTTTCTTATTTAATTCATCGATAAATTTTTCAGCTTGTTTTGCAGTTAAGCCTTTTTTGAAGCCTTCTACAATTTGTTTTCTTGTTTCATCTGATGCTGCTTTTAATGCTGCAATTGTATCAGCTTTTGCTTTTGCTTCTTCTGGACTATTAGTTTCAGCTTTTTCTAATTCTGCGATTGCTGCTTTCAATGCTGCATCATAGTTTGCTAAAAATTCTTCCTGAGCTGCTTTCTCTTTTTCTGCTGACTTTTTATTTGCATCATCGATTGCTTTTTCAGCGTCTTCTGCAGTTAAGCCTTGTTTGAAACCTTCTACGATTTTAGCTTTTGTTTTATCTGCTTCTGCTTTTAATTTTGCAATCGTATCTTGAATTTGTTCTTCTATTTCAGGATTATTTTTTGCATCTTCTTCTAATTTTGCAACCGTATCCTTTAATGCCTTGTCAAAATTAGCTAAAAATTCTTGTTGAGCAGCTTCTTCTTCCTTAGCTTCTTGTTCCTCTGCTACTTCCTCTTCTTTAGCTTTTTCTTCTACTTCTTTTTCAGCGTCTTCTGCAGTTAGACCTTTTTTGAAGCGTTCTTCATAGTCAGCTTTCTGAGCTTTAGTTCGTTTTTCAAATTCATCAATAAACCCTTGAATTTGGTTTTGTAATTCTGAATCTCCTTTTGCATTGTCTAAATCTTCTTTTAATTCTTTAACTATAGCTTCTGCAGCTTTATCAAAATTAGATAAGAATTCTTTTTGAGCAGCTACTTCTTCCTTAGCTTCTTGTTCCTCTGCTACTTCCTCTTCTTTAGCTTTTTCTTCTACTTCTTTTTCAGCGTCTTCTGCAGTTAGACCTTTTTTAAAGCGTTCTTCATAGTCAGCTTTCTGAGCTTTAGTTCGTTTTTCAAATTCATCAATAAACCCTTGAATTTGTTCTTGTAATTCTGGATCTTCTTTTGCATTGTCTAAATATTCTTGTAATTCTTTAAGTGTAGCTTCTTTAGCTTTATCAAAATTAGATAAGAATTCTTTTTGAGCAGCTGCTTCTTCCTTAGCTTCTTGTTCCTCTGCTACTTCCTCTTCTTTAGCTTTTTCTTCTACTTCTTTTTCAGCGTCTTCTGCAGTTAGACCTTTTTTAAAGCGTTCTTCATAGTCAGCTTTCTGAGCTTTAGTTCGTTTTTCAAATTCATCAATAAACCCTTGAATTTGTTCTTGTAATTCTGGATCTTCTTTTGCATTGTCTAAATATTCTTGTAATTCTTTA
>NZ_VMLR01000007.1 GCF_013276795.1 Streptococcus sp. 2342 | reverse complement strand
TTCGATCCCGTTAACTCCCAAAGGTCCCGTAGTGTAGCGGTTATCACGTCGCCCTGTCACGGCGAAGATCGCGGGTTCGATTCCCGTCGGGACCGTTTAAGATAACGCAAGTTATTTTAGACTCGTTAGCTCAGTTGGTAGAGCAATTGACTTTTAATCAATGGGTCACTGGTTCGAGCCCAGTACGGGTCATATCTGCGGGTTTGGCGGAATTGGCAGACGCACCAGATTTAGGATCTGGCGCTTAACGGCGTGGGGGTTCAAGTCCCTTAACCCGCATTAAGATATAATAAATGAGCCGGCTTAGCTCAGTTGGTAGAGCATCTGATTTGTAATCAGAGGGTCGCGTGTTCAAGTCATGTAGCCGGCATTTTTAGATAGAAGAAAATAGTGCGAACGTAGTTCAGTGGTAGAACACCACCTTGCCAAGGTGGGGGTCGCGGGTTCGAATCCCGTCGTTCGCTTAGAGAGGCCGGGGTGGCGGAACTGGCAGACGCACAGGACTTAAAATCCTGCGATTGGTAACGATCGTACCGGTTCGATTCCGGTCCTCGGCATAATATAATGAGCACCCTTAGCTCAACTGGATAGAGTACCTGACTACGAATCAGGCGGTTAGAGGTTCGACTCCTCTAGGGTGCATTTTTCTATTTAACTCGGGAAGTAGCTCAGCTTGGTAGAGTACTTGGTTTGGGACCAAGGTGTCGCAGGTTCGAATCCTGTCTTCCCGATACAT
>NZ_VMLR01000006.1 GCF_013276795.1 Streptococcus sp. 2342 | reverse complement strand
CTCTTCGAAAATCAAATTCAAACTGCGTCAACGTCGCCTTGCCGTACTCAAGTACAGCCTGCGGCTAGTTTCCTAGTTTGCTCTTTGATTTTCATTGAGTATTAGTTTTTCTAAAATAATTCTAATCTATTATTCTAGCACTAGTAGACTCTTTGCCTAAATCTCCTTTCTACATCTCGTTTCACCAAGAACTTTTTAAGAGAGAAATACTCTAAATTAGTTTTGTTACCGTTTTCAATTAGAGTATACTTTTTTTTTTTAGTATTTCAAGTCTTTTTCTAATTTGGAATTTAGTTTCAAATCTTTTTAACTATAGCAACTACATTAAAAGTACTTTCAAAAATAAGTAGGTTTCTTGCAAGACCTGTTTCGAGTGGACAAGATAAAAAACAGAAAAAAGAAGAAAGTGTAAAAAACTCAATTTTAGGAGAAAACAAGGTTAATAGTCGCATGATATAATGCAATGATGTAAAAATCGAATAAATTGATTGGAAAATTCAAACTAATTTCTAACAATGATTTAAGAATTGTAGTGTCCTAATATAGATTCACTGCACTATAAAACGCATAGTATCAAGGTTGTTCAATACCTGATACTATGCGTGTTTGTGATTTTTAAGATTTTGTGCTTAGAGTTTTTTAATTCCAAGAATGCCATCTTAACCAGATGGTTTTCTTGTCTATTATTGCTGATCTTACAACAACGCCTCAAACTCAGATACTGACATACCCAACTGCTGACTGGCAACCTCGGAAGTCAGAAGTCCTTGGCGAACCATATCCAGAAAGGCAAAAAGTTTTCCACGTTCAAGTCCTTCTGCCCGACCTCTCTCCAACCCTTTTTCTTCAGCTTGTTCCAAGGCATAGTCCTGTGCTAACAAGGCTTGTTCTTCGCGCATACGTAGTTGACTAAACATTTCCCTATCCTCCTCGGACCAGCTCTTGTAGTCCAGCAGTTGGTCTGCCTGACTGATGGCTCGCTCGGGTTCCTGAGTAAAGGGTTTATTCCCAAAAAACTCCAACCACGGCTTGCGAACCTTATCTTTGCTGGTTTCTCTGTATTTTTTTAATTCCAAGAAAGCCATCTTAACCAGATGGTTTTCCTGACCGTTATTTGTGATGGTTAAGACCTCACCTGTCGTGTCCTCTCGCATGCTGAAACTGTGGAAAGCCAAGTCATCTGAGAAGTAGTTGCTGTCCACAATTGCAATGGCATAAACGGGTGCGATGTGTTTATAACTCTGGTGAGTATCACCTTCTCGTTGGCGAATTTTTTCAAGATTTTGATTGACCTGACTGCATAGGTAAGCCCACAGGCGATTGATGAAAAAATTCTGATGATGGACTTGAATCTCAATGATAACTTGGGTTCCATTATCTAACTCCGCTAAAACATCTATACTGGTATAGAAATCCTGCGCTGAGTACGGCATGGAAGGTAAGACGTGAATATTGCTCCCCTCCAAAATGGTCACATTTTTTGCTGGCAAGTCCAGCATATCGCGGATAAATTGACAAGTGATTTCTGGGTTGCTAAAGATTTTCTTAGCAACCAAGTCATTGGTCGGGCTAATGCCCGGATGTCTTAGAATCATCCTTTTCCTCCTTCTATTATAGCACATTTTTAATCTAGGTTTGCTAGATTCAATGCTTCTATCTATTTATTCGTAAAAGAAAGACAAAAGAAGCGAGAAACTTCAAAACTATTACCCCTAATCACTTTCAAAGAGATGAATTTTACTCATATTATTTATTAAAGACTATATTTTACAAAAAAGATTACAAAATCAACCATTTTAGAGAACTCTTATCACTTCCTAGACTATTAATTCTAATGTTTTTTTATACTACTAGCTTGCTCGTCAATAGGTCGTAAAGCAAAATCAGTTGATCCATTCCCCGTACTCGTTCACTCTATAGCCGTCTGGTGTTAGCGATACGAAATTTTCCTAAACCTTTTAAATATAAAAACATCTTTTTCCTCACTTTAGTTTCTAATACTTATTTATCCAGATATAATAGCTTACAATCTTTTAAAATCTTCAAATAAGTTATGATTATTCCATACTCTTCAAACCATGTCAACCTTGCCGTGCCGTATGTATATGTTACTGACTTCGTCAGTTCTATCTACAACCTCAAAACGGTGTTTTGAGCTGACTTCGTCAGTTCTATCTGCAACCTCAAAACGGTGTTTTGAGCTGACTTCGTCAGTTTCATCTACAACCTCAAAACGGTATTTTGAGCAGGCTACGGTTAGCTTCCTAATTTGCTCTTTGATTTTTTGAGTATAAGGACATGTTGGATTCTATGTGCTGTATTGTCAACAATACACTCTTCTTCCTGTATATCTACCAACATGATCTACAGAATTTTATTTTACTATAATTTTACCTATATTCCAAGACAAGAAATAAAATAATCAAGAACAAAAACGCATATAACCAATAACTAGCTATATGCATTTTAACACTTAAAGTGAACTGTTAAGTTGCGACTATTAGTATCCAGTCAGAAATATACAGTTTATTTACGACTAGCAAGTCATTTACCCGGCAATAGGAGCTCATCTAAATTGATTTTTTCTTAGAGTAGAAATTTCTACTAAAACTATCTAAATAAACTTTTAATCTCTATGACGGACAAAACGTGTCTCAGTTATTCATCAACATCCAAGGTTCTAGTAGTTGACCCACTCCCCATTGGAGTTAACTTGATAACCATCTACTATAGTATTAACCGCTAATCTTCCGCTTTCATTAACATAGTACCATTTATCTCCAACTTGGAACCATTGATTTACCTTCATTGCACCAGATGATTCCTGATAGTACCAATGGTCTCCATCTTTTATCCAACCAGTTGCCATTGAGCCGTTAGCATTGAGATAGTACCACACACCACTGGATTCAACCCAGCCAGTAGACATTGCTCCACTCTCACTCAAATAATACCATTGATTACCATCTCTAACCCAACCAGTTGCCATCGCACCAGTAGAACTCAAGTAGTACCATTTACCCGCTTCCTGATGCCAGCCTTTCACCACTTCACCAGCAGATGTATAAAAATACCACGCACCATTTTCTTGCTTCCAACCAGTCGTTACTGGAACTTTAATCTCAGTTTTAAGAGGAGTTAAAGTAACATCTCCTACATAAGATTGGAGATAACGAGGAGCAAGAGAAGTAAGAGGAGAGTTTGCTACCATTCTGCCTGAAGGCTCCATAGACACTTGATTCTTCTCTGACTTCCTTTCTGTCATCTCCTCAGATACATCTTCTCTTACTGTATTCATGGTCTCGACAGGATTTTCTTTCGTATCTTCAGGAATTCTACTACCAGCTAGTGTAACTGGTAAATCATGCATACTGTCAATTCTACCGGCCAGTAGACCTGTAATTTCTTGACCTGCATCTTCTTTATTGAAGGTAAAAAGTAGAGTTTTTTGATCTGCCTGGGTCAAGAAGGTAGCTTTGTGTCCATTCGCTAAAGTCAAAGTCGGAATAGAATTCACTAGTACCTCAGAATCAAATTGTATCGCTAAGATACCTTGTTCTGCATCCTCTTCTTCTGTTTCCAATTTACGAACTTCCCTGATAGTTACACTTGTTGGATATACCGGATCTTTTGTTAAAAATTCCCAGTTAAATTTTCTAAATGATAGGGTATAGGCATTTTGTCCTTTTTCAGTATGTTCATACAAGATACCATACTCACCGTTTCCTAATTCTTGAAGCGAATTATAGGCAAACTCTCCTTTTTGAATTGGTCTATGATGTAACCAAGTCAAGTCTCCGTTGTCCTCTACACGAGCCAAATGAGCCATTCCATTCGTCCGTTTAGGTCCTCCTGAATTGGTTAAAATGATGTATTCTTTTCCTTCGTGCATGGTGTGAATAGCAGCCATTTGGACATAAACATCTTTAACCTGATTATATATCTTGATTTCCTTATCCCAAGTTTGCCCACCATCTTTACTTGTGGCAACCTGTAAATCACCCGTTAATCCTCTCATAAAGAGTTTCACATCACCATTATTTAACTGTACAGCAACTGACTCTGTATTTTGGGCAGGACTATTATTCATAGTTGAGGAATGAATTTTTCTTCTGCCTACTGTCCTATCATCATTAACAGCAGCTCCAGCCTGCCATGTTTCTCCATGGTCATCTGAATAAATCAAACGAGAAGACTGAGATCCGCTTAGATGGGAGATAGCGTTGGTGGTATAAGTAGGAACTAGGATACGCCCCTTGTGCTCTCCTGTTCTAAGCACAATTCCTGTACCTGGACCTGTTCCTAAAAATTTCATCCAATCTTGGCGAATTGATGGTGTAATATCTCTTGGTTTCGACCAAGTTTTCCCATCATCATCACTATAGGAAAGCCACAAATAGCTCGTATAGGCTACACGAAATGGATTTTTAGCAGATTGAGCAAAGTAGATATTCCCAAGAAGCTCTTCTCCTTTATAGAGGTCACCCTTATCTCTGTAGGCTTCTTCTTTTGGATCCACTACAACGCGATAATCTGTTTTTTGATTATTTGCATCATATACTTCTCCGTTTTCTCGAACAGTATATGCTTGATTTTCCCCTTGTTTATATAGTAATTGATAGTGCTTGTCTCCAACTTGTTGATAAGCTTTTTGAGGTTTGTTTGGCATTCCAAAGACAGCTCGACCCTCTGGAAACATATCGTAGATTGAAAAAATTCTCTTTGTGGTAGGATCTTGAACCAAGACCATATCAATATTAAGTGGAGATGGTGCCTGCGGATCTTTTGCTTCTGGATTGTCTCGCAGGTTGGTCAAGGTTAAGGTTGGCTGCCAAGTAGTTCCCCCATTCTCACTTCTCCTAACGACCATAGCAATATCTCCCCAGTCAGAATGGTGGAGACGACGCTGATCTGCTCCTGCCAGTAATGTTCCTTTATCCGTACGTAGCAAAGCTGGAATCCGATAACTCTTAATTCCTTCACTATTTGGCTTATCATTGACACCACTCATAAACAACTCTTGCTTCTCTGTCAAGACTGCCCCTTCAGCAAGTGACGGCTCAATATCTGTCACATCAAATAACTGGCTACGTTTTTTGACTTCCTCTGGAGTTAGAGCACGATTGTATACAGTCAGATTACGAATAGAAAGATCTGAGCCCCACTTCAGTTCTCCTGCTCTATTAGTTGCACCTAACTGGAGTTTATCCACATCTGGCATGTCTGCCAGGAATTTTCCTGACTTTTTATTCGTACGAGATAATACACCATTCACATAAAGACGAACCTGACCATTTGGACTATCCTTTCTTGGTCTTTCAACAGTAAAAGTAACCGAATTATACTTGCCTGGTCTAATCTTCAAAGGCGCATCTGTATAACTTCCATAAAATTGACTACCATCAGCTCCACGTCCCTCTATCAAAGCTGTCCCATTATTGATTGCCATTGTAAAGTATTCATTTATTTTAGTTGTACTGGAAGCAGAAAAGAGATTGTAAAAACTAGGACCATCAGCAGCCGGTTTGAACTCCACATGAACAGTTGCATTTTGGAGTCCCTTTACTTTCTCTAATTCATCAGACAAGTCTACTCTTTTTTCGTTTGAATCATTCGTCTCTAAGTCATCTTTTTCTATCACTGTTTCGACATTTTCTAAATCTCGTGCATAGTAATCTCTTGGAATTTTTTCTTCTTGCTTGTCTTCATGTTCTTGCTCATTGCCAGAAAGTTCAGTCTCTGAAACAGACTCTACATGCTCTGCAGGAAGAGTTATATTTTCTCCTTCCTCAGAAGGCTGACTCTTTTCTGTATCAGTTAGGGTTGAGCTCCCCCCCCCCCCCGAAAGTTGAGTTTCATTTGCCAGAGGTTGCTCACTTGCCCCTTCTTGAGCTAAAACAGGAGACGTTCCAAATACCACTGCTCCTACAATCATAGAAACCGCTCCTACCGATAGTTTCCTAATGCTATAACGACACTTACGTTCTTGAACACTCCGATTCATACTGATCCTCTCTATATCTATATCCCGATTTCTGAAATAAGACATTTACTCCAGAAAATACACTTAGTTTGTCTTTTCTTAACTTTCTTTTACTACAGTTCATTTAAATGACAAAAATGAACTAAACAAACTATCTCAAATCGGTGTCAATTTTCCCCTCTCCTTTCTCCAATCAGACTCCTGCCAATCTAGTTTATCTACCAGGACACCGCTGCAATTAAACTAAAATATCTCTTTATAAGCAAATTATTGGACATCGGCTTATGCTATTTACATCATACTTTCTGCTCAATCCTTATCGAACACTTTTTCAAATAGCTTTTCGTAGGCATAAATACTTATAGAAATAATGGGAAATATAATCAAGCTTACAATCAGAATCTTATCCAACTTAAAGGGGACAATCCCAAATAAGTGAAGAAATAAATCAATCAGAAAACTATCGAAAAAAACTGTCAAAAGTAGTTCAACTTGTCTTTTTCTCTGCTTTTTTGTCTTGAATGCCTTAAATATCATATTATTCCCCTTTTCTAAGCTTCAATCCCTTCTCTCTATCTGTCATTTCGCATAGCTACTACTATTTTTACAGCAATCTATCTTTAAATATACATAAAGATAAGATTCTATCACTTTTTATAAGTGTTAGCAAATTTATTATACCTCATTTTTAAAACGCTTTCAACGCGGTGTAGTATAATAGATTTTAGTTTCAAGAAACTCTTTTATATAATAATCTCCTTGAAAGTAGTTTCAGCTGAACATTTATAGTTCATAAAAAGAAAACAGAGACTCATCTGTTTTTTATACTCAATGAAGATCAAAGACCAAGCTAGCCGCAGGCCGCTCAAAA
The DNA here is from genome assembly GCF_013276795.1 of Streptococcus sp. 2342. Lineage (GTDB taxonomy): Bacteria > Bacillota > Bacilli > Lactobacillales > Streptococcaceae > Streptococcus. The sequence goes on along the minus strand of NZ_VMLR01000006.1, from coordinate 89,342 downwards.
CACTGTTTTGAGGTTGTAGATAAGACTGACAAAGTCAGCTCAAAACACCGTTTTGAGGTGGCAGATAGAACTGACGAAGTCAGTAACATATATATACGACAAGGCGAAGCTGACGTGGTTTGAAGAGATTTTCGAAGAGTATGAATTTCAAAGTATATATGAACTAGAATATTTGCTGACTAGACTCTATACAAAAAGAGAGCTACTAGGCTCTCTCATTCATCACTTCACATACTTAAAAGGAATTTCACTACCACAAAGCCAGTTGTAGACTTGGTCATTGACAAATACATTCATGGCTTCGTGGGCATACTCAGGCATGATGCGATAGGCTTTATCGCATGTCAGACGGTTGTAAATCGCAAACTGGGTAATAGGATAGCAAACATCATCGTCCAAGCCCGTAATCATCTTAACCTCACCCTTGATACGATGGGCAAGATTTTTCACATCGATATAGGCCAGGGTCGCCATGATTTCCTCCTCTGTTTCATGGAAGGGGTCGTGAAACTTGAAATAACGGAAAAGTTCGTCGTAAGCCTCGCTAGTATTACCAATCTCAAGCACTCGTCTGAAGTCTGACAAGAAGGGATAGATGGCAACTGTTTTCTGAATTCGAGGATTGAGCGCTGCTGCAACCAAGGCCAAAGCCCCTCCTTGCGAGGCACCATAGCTAGAAAGACGCTTCTCATCAACCTGAGACAGACTAGCAACAATTTCGACCAACTGGTAAATATCCAGATAAACATCCTTATAAAAGAGGCGATCCCGACCTTCCACAGCCCCACGGATGATATGCCCCTTAACAGTATTTCCTAGAGGAGAACGCAAGCCGTCTTGCGAATAACCTGACTGGCCCCGCACATCCATGGAGACAACACCGTAACCAGCCACGGTGAAGGCCAGCATGTCGGTCCAGTCCCAGCCACGTCCCATATAACCATGGAAATGGAAGATTAGCGGAACCTTCTCCTCACTCTTTGGAAGAACGACGCGTGCATAGACCTTGCCTTCATTGGTTCCTTCAAAGGTTAACTCATAGCACTTGACTTGAGGAAGGTGGAAATCTCTTTCCTCCAAGTGGTAGGCTGGAAGCGTGGAAACATTTTTCACTTCCTCATCCCAGAAAGCATCAAAGTCTTCTGGAACCTCATCCCTTCCTAGATAAGTCTTAATCTCTTCTAACAAAGTTGGATTTTTCATAGCATGCTCCTTATATTTTGTAATCGCTAGCACCACTGTAGCACATCTAGGGAAGCAATGCAAGAAAGAAGGGTAAATAGAAAGTGAATTTAGATTCTTTACTTTTAGGATGATAGGCTGAAAGTAGTTTTAGAAACAAAAAAAGAGCATTTCGCTCTCTCTTCTGTTTATACTAGTTTTTTGCTTCCTTCTTTTGAAAAGTGGTTTGGTAATTTACTTTAATCGTTACTGTCATGTGAGAGTCCTCGTTTCTTTTTGATGACTCTAGTATAAGGGTCAAATCTGAAAGCTAGCTTAAGTTTTCCTTAGAGAAAGCTTAATCCAGATGTTCTTTCTTTTCCAAATGAAAAGCTATCATGCGCCACTCTGGATCCTCTTGCCAGCCTTCAATAGAACTAATGTAACTAGCAACCTTTCTTGCTTCTTCTAAAATCGGAAAATCTTCGATAATATCAGCTACTTGAAACTCTGGTAGTCCTGACTGTCTGGTTCCAAAAATCTCACCTGAACCACGCATTTTCAAATCTTCCTCCGCAAGGAGAAATCCATTAGTGGTTTCTGTCATGATGCGCATGCGGTCTTTCCCTGACTTGGTCTTGGGATTAGCCACGAGAACAGCATAGGACTGCTTGTCCCCCCGACCAACACGACCTCTGAGCTGATGGAGTTGACTGAGACCAAAACGGTCGGCATCCATGATAATCATAACGGTCGCATTGGGAACATTGACCCCGACCTCGATAACCGTTGTCGAAACTAGAATATCCGTTTTTCTCTCTTTGAACTCCTGCATAATCTGGTCTTTTTCGTCACTCTTCATCTTGCCATGTAGGAGGGCTACTTCTGCCTTGCCAGCAAAATGAGCCGTTAACTCCTCAGATAGAGCAATGGCATTTTTCAAATCCAGAGCTTCTGATTCTTCAATCAAGGGAGAGATGACATAGGCTTGGGAACCTTTTTGGATTTCTCCCTCTAACCAAGTCAAGACCTGTGGTAGTTGCTCATGCTTGATCCAGCGTGTCACAATAGGTTTCCGTCCTGCTGGCATCTGGTCGATAATGGAAACATCCATATCTCCAAAGGCTGTGATGGCCAAGGTTCTTGGTATGGGAGTCGCCGTCATCATGAGGACATCTGGATTGTCTCCTTTTTCCCGTAAAATACGCCTTTGCCCCACACCAAAACGGTGCTGCTCATCGATAATAATCAAACCAAGACGAGCATACTCCACCCCATCCTGTATCAGAGCGTGAGTTCCGATAATCAAATCAGCCTCACCCTTGGCAATAGTCTCCAAGACTTCTCTCTTTTCTGCAGCTTTCAAGGAACCTGTCAAGAGAGCGAGTTTTAGGTCTGGGAATAGACTCTGTAGACTCTCAAAATGTTGCTCTGCGAGAATTTCTGTTGGCACCATGAGAGCAGCCTGATAGCCAGTCGTCACTGCCGCATACATAGCCAAGCCAGCGACGACTGTTTTTCCACTCCCCACATCCCCTTGCAAGAGACGATTCATGTGGTGATCCGACTTCATGTCGATCAAAATTTCTTGCAAACTCTTTTCTTGAGCTGAAGTCAGGGCAAAAGGCAGGCTTTCTTTGACTGCTGTCACTTTTTCCTGAGACCAATCCAGAACCAGACCGCTTCCCTGAACTCTATTTTCAGACTTGAGCGTCTGCAACTGCATTTGAAAATAAAAGAGTTCCTCAAATTTGATACGGCGAAGGGCCTGCTTGTATTCTCCCAAATCCTTGGGGAAATGCATAGCACGAACGGCCTGACAACGGGACATGAGTTTGTATTTGTCCAGCAAAGACTGGGGAAGATTTTCCTCAATCAAGAGGTCCAGTCCCTGATCAAAGGCTGTCTTGATGACCTTGACCAAACTGGCCTGACTGATTCCCTGAGCCAAGCGATAGACAGGTTGGAGGTCATCTTCCACCTGAGCCAGGACCTTCATCCCAGTCAAACTAGCCTTGGCACGGTCCCATTTTCCAAAGACAGCAAGAGTTGCTCCCAACTCTATCTTATCTGCTAGATAGGGCTGGTTAAAGAAATTCACCGCAAAAACAACTTCTCCCTGCTTGAGACTAAAGCGTAGACGATTGCGTTTGAAACCATAATACTGGACACTGGCAGGAGTCACGACTTGACCAGACAGAACTGCCTTTTCCCCGTCTTCCAGTTCCAGCACCTGCTTGGTCTTAAAATCTTCGTAACGGAAAGGAAAGTAGAGCAAGAGATCTTGCAAATTTTCAATTCCTAGTTTGGCGTATTTTTCTGCTGACTTTGGTCCCACACCAGGTAAGACATGCAAGGGTTGATGTAGATTCATGCTCCACTCCTTTCTTTTCTAATAATATTCTCTCGGAATGCGGTCGCTGAGGAGACAAACCACCTCATAGTTAATAGTCCCACGGTAGGCAGCTACCTGAGTTGCAGTGATTTCCTTGTCACCGTTGGAGCCAATCAAAGTTACCTTAGTTCCGAGTGGGTAAGGCTTAGGCAGACGAATGGTGATTTGGTCCATCGAAACCCTGCCGACGATTGGGCAAGCTTGGCCATCTACCAAGACAGAGAAATTTTGCAGGTCTCGTGTCCAACCATCCGCATAGCCGATTGGCACGGTCGCGATGACTTGCTCGCTATCCGCTTGATAGGTCGCTCCATAGCCCATGCAAGCCCCAGCTGGAACTGTCTTGACATGAACTAAAGCAGACTCCAAGGTCAAGGCCGGTATCAAATCATAAGGCAAATCCAAGACCTCTCCGCTAGGATTGAGACCATACATGGCGTCTCCCATACGAACCGCATTGAAAATAGTCTCTGCATGCCAAAGGGTCGTTGCTGAATTACTGGCATGAACCAGCTCTGGAAGACCTTTCATACTTGATAGAATGGTTTTAAACCGTTCTAACTGGGCATTAAAATAGTCATCTGATTCCTCATCAGCAGTAGCAAAGTGGGTAAAAATCCCTTCAACATGCACACCATGTTGTTGGAGCAAGTCTCGAGCCTGATTAGTCTCACGAGCCTCTCTAAAACCAATTCGTCCCATGCCTGAGTCAATCTTGAGATGGACTGTTAAACCTGCTAGATCTTCCTCCCTAGATAAGAGTGCTTGAATCCACTCCAGTCCAGCCACTGTCAAGGTGATATCGTATTCTTTAGCTAGAGCAACAACTTCTAGCTCAGAAACTCCTAAAATGAGGATTGGCTTGCTGAGTCCAGCTTGTCTGAGTTCAATGGCTTCATCGATATTGGAAACGCAAAAGCCATCAACATCATCTTGGATTGCCTTAGCAACGGCAACAGCTCCATGCCCGTAAGCATTGGCCTTGACCACTGCCCACTTGAGTGTCCCATTAGGGATATGAGCCCCCATTTGCTGAATATTGTGTCGAATAGCTCCCAGATGAATCAGAGCCTTGGTTGGTCTATGCGGACTAGCTTTCATGATTTTCCTCCAAAATAACACTGGCTGTCACAAACTGATCGGTATGGCTAATAGACAGCCAAATTTTTCCTGAAAATGATGACTGACTAAAATAAGGCGCCCCGCGTTCATTGTTCAAAACTTCTAAATCCTGAAAACCGAGCTTGCCAATACCCGTTCCCATGGCCTTGGAAAAGGCTTCTTTAGCCGACCAGCGACCAGCCAAATATTCAATCTGCCTGCGCCCTTTAAGACTGTTAAACCGTTCCATTTCCTTAGCGGTCAGCACGCGCTTAGCAAAGCCTTCATGTCGTGTAACTGCGCTTTCTATCGAAGCCAATTCTTCGATGTCAATTCCATGTCCAACTATCATTTTCATCAAAAGGAGTTGAGATTCCCCAACTCCATCCTTTTCACTTATTTTGTCAAGGTAGCATAAATCTCTTCTATCAAAGCCTCTGTATTTTCCCAACCTAGGCAAGGGTCAGTAATAGAGCAACCAAAGACCTCTGGTTGGTTTTGACGACCATCTGCTAGGTAGGATTCAATCATAAAGCCTCGAACCGTCTTTTTGATTTTCTCATTCCAATCACGATTCTGCAAGGTCTGACGAACAATTCGAATCTGCTCCATATACTGCTTGCCGGAGTTATCATGGTTGGTATCAATGAGGATAAAGGGATTTTCAAGTCCCATGGTTTCATAGCGTTCAATGGCTTGAAGTAGGTTTTCATAGTAGTAATTCGGCATATAATTGCCATACTCGTTAACTGCTCCACGGAGGATAACATGGGCCAAAGGATTACCTGATGTCTCAACTTCCTGCCCATGATAAAGGAAGGTTTGCTTGTTTTGAGCAGCATAGATGGCGTTAAACATAACACCCAAATTTCCTGAGGTTGGATTTTTCATCCCGACTGGTGCATCAATCCCTGAAGCCACAAAGCGGTGCTCTTGGTCTTCCACAGAACGAGCTCCAACGGCATGGTAGCTGACCAAGTCATCCACCAAAATCAGATTTGACGGATAAAGCATCTCATCTGCCGTTGTCAAGCCAGTCTCTGTAATCACGCGGTAGTGCAACTGGCGCACAGCCTGCAAACCGTTAATCAGGCTTGGAGCCTTAGAAGTATCTGGCTGGTGCACCAAGCCCTTATAGCCGTCTCCGTTAGTCCGAGGTTTAGCAGTATACACGCGCATAACCATGAAAATCTTGTCCGCTACCTTCTTTTGCAAGGCGGACAAACGGCGGGCATATTCCAAGACAGCTTCTTCATTATCAGAAGAGCAAGGACCAATCACCAAGAGGATACGGTCATCTTCCCCTGAAATAATGTCTGCCAATTCCCTGTCACGGCTTTCCTTGAGTCTCAAGGCTTCCGCAGACAATTGGGTTTCAGCCTTGATGACTTCCATATCGATTTCTTGACCTTTTTCAATAAATACCATCTTATTCTCCTAACGTTTTGTAAATTTCTCTGACAAGAGCTTCTGTGTTATCCCAACCCAGGCAAGGGTCTGTTATAGACTTGCCAAATACTTCCGGTTCGTTTTGACGACCGTCTTCTAGATAAGACTCAATCATAAAACCACGAACGAACTGCTTGATTTTTTCATTCCAAGCACGGTTAATCAAGGTCTGGCGGACAATTCGAATCTGATCCATGTATTGCTTACCAGAGTTGTCATGATTGGTATCAATGATGATAAAAGGATTTTCCAAGCTCATTTTCTCATACTGGGCAATGGTCTCAATTAAATTGTCATAATAGTAGTTGGGAATATTTTTTCCATATTCATTAAGAGCACCGCGAAGAATAGCGTGTGAAAGCGGATTACCAGTTGTTTCCACTTCTTTTCCTAGGAAAAGGAAGCTTTGTTTGTTTTGAGCAGCATAAATCCCATTAAACATAACATTGAGATTTCCAGAGGTTGGATTTTTAAAACCAGTCGAAAATCCTGCCCCACTTGCCACAAAGCGGTGTTGCTGGTCTTCAACTGAACGGGCACCAACCGCCATATAAGAAATCAAATCATCTACAAGCGGCAGATTTTCAGGATAAAGCATTTCATCAGCTGTTGTCATGCCTGTTTCTGTGATGACACGATAGTGAAGATGGCGCACAGCTTTGATTCCGTTGATGAGGCTTGGTGCTTCTGTCGCGTTAGGCTGGTGAATCAAGCCCTTGTATCCATCTCCGTTGGTACGGGGTTTGGCAGTATAAACACGCATAACCATAAAGATACGGTCTGCTACTTTTTCTTGCAAAGCTGCCAAACGCTTAGCGTACTCAAGAACAGCTTCTTCATTGTCAGATGAGCATGGCCCGATTACCAAGAGAATTCGCTGGTCTTCTCCACGTATAATGGCTTCTAGCTCTTGATCACGCTGTGATTTTCTCTCCAAAGCTTGGCCTTCTAATTTTGATAAGGCACGAACTTCTTCAATATTGATTTTAGGACTTTTTGCTGTAAATACCATAACTCATCTCCTTATAAAGCAAACGGATACCAAGTAAAAATTTACTTTTCACAAGGTATCCGCCTCTAAACTATCTCATTTTATTGTCTTTTACCGTGACAGTTTTTAAACTTCTTACCAGAACCACATGGGCAAAGTTCATTGCGTCCAATCTGGCTCAAATCCAAATCTTCTGGCATACTTGCTTGGTGAGCAGCGATATTGCGAGTCGCTGTTGTACTGATATGGCGTTCTGCCTGTGGTCTTTCTTGTTCATGAATTTGTGCTTTCATCATCAAGCGTGTCACATCAAACTCAATCGAACCAATCATGTCATTAAACATACGGAAACCTTCTGCCTGATACTCAACAACAGGGTTGTTCTGAGCATAGCCACGAAGTCCAACCGCGTTACGCAATTGATCAAGGGCATCGATATGATCTGTCCACTTGTTATCCACCACTCGTAGAATCAAGACTTTTTGGAATTCTTTAACTGCTTCTTCATCACGTAGTTTTGAAACCTGACTATCGTAAACCTTCAAGGCACGTTGGAAAAGTTCTTCCTTGATGGCCTTATCAGACAAGCCTGACAAGTCGTCCATCGTAATTGAATCTTCTGGAAGCAAGTTGTACTTAGCAAAGTTCAAAATCGCCTCTAGTTTTTCATCTTGTTTGGCACGCGCATGACCATCAACGACACGTTCAATCGTGCGTTTGATCATAGACTGAATTTCAGGTGCCAAGTCACGGTCTGCAGTGATGACATCGTAACGTTGAGCATAGATAATCTCACGTTGTTCACGCATGACGTCATCGTATTGAAGGACTTGTTTACGGGTATCGTAGTTATTTCCTTCGACACGTTTTTGCGCTGCTTCAACCTGACGCGTCAACATACGAGACTCAATCGCCTCTTCAGACATATTGAGACGTTCAAAAATTCCCTTCAAGCGTTCAGAACCAAAACGTTTCATCAAGTCATCTTCAAGAGAGAGGTAGAATTGTGACTCACCTGGGTCTCCTTGACGACCTGAACGTCCACGAAGCTGGTTATCGATACGACGACTTTCATGACGTTCTGTACCAATCACACAAAGTCCACCCAATTCACGAACCCCTTCACCAAGCTTGATGTCGGTACCACGACCGGCCATGTTGGTTGCGATAGTAACAGCACCACGTTGACCAGCATTCATGATGATTTGGGCTTCTCTATAGTGGTTTTTGGCATTCAAGACTTCGTGAGGAACGCCAGCTGCGACTAATTTCTTAGAAATGTAGTCACTAGTTTCAACCGCTACTGTACCAACCAAGACAGGCTGACCTTTTTGGTAACGAGCCTTAACGTCTTCGACAACCGCCTTAAACTTAGCCTCGATACTTGCATAAAGAAGGTCTGAGTGGTCAATACGTTGAACAGGACGGTTGGTTGGGATTGGAATAACACGAATGTTGTAGATTTCACGGAATTCTTCTTCCTCCGTCTTACCTGTACCCGTCATACCAGACAATTTCTTGTACATACGGAAAAGGTTTTGGTAGGTGATTGAGGCAGATGTCTTGGTTTCATCCTGGATTGGCACACCTTCTTTGGCTTCAATAGCTTGGTGCAAGCCATCAGAATAACGACGACCTTCCATGGTACGACCTGTAAATTGGTCAACGATCAAGATTTCTTGCTCTTCGCTCACCACATAGTCAATATCGAGAAGCATGATATAGTTGGCACGAAGGGCGTTATCAATAAAGTGAGTCAGAGCTACATTTTCGATGTCATAGAGATTTTCAAGTTTGAAGTAGCTTTCAGCCTTGTCAATCCCTGAATCAGACAAACCAATAGTCTTAGACTGCACATCGATGATGTAGTCGTCTTTGTCCAAAGATTTCACATAGTGGTCTGCCATGTGGTAGAGCTGACTGGTTTCAACTGCGTTAGCACCTGATACGATCAAAGGTGTACGGGCCTCATCAATCAAGATTGAGTCAACCTCATCGACCAAGGCATAGTTAAGCGGACGTTGTACCATGTTTTCAGCGCGGACGACCATGTTGTCACGAAGGTAGTCAAATCCGATTTCTGAGTTAGTTGAGTAGGTAATGTCACACTCATAGGCTTCTTTTTTCTCCATTGGAGATTTGGCAGCCAAGTTAATCCCTACTGACAAGCCAAGCCATGAGTACAATTCACCCATTTCAGTCGCGTCACGTTCTGACAGGTATTCATTGACCGTAACTACGTGAACCCCTTTACCTGAAAGGGCATTGAGGTATACCGGCATAGTCGCAGTCAAGGTTTTCCCTTCCCCTGTACGCATTTCTGGCACGTCACCATGGTGAAGAACGATTCCCCCCATGACCTGAACCTTATATGGGAAGAGGCCTAGGACACGTTTGGCACCCTCACGGACAACCGCAAATGCTTCATAAAGCAATGAATCCAGTGATTCTCCATTTTGATAACGTTCTTTAAATTCAACTGTTTTTGCTTTTAGTTGGTCATCAGTCAAAGCAGCCATTTGGTCTTCGTATTTGAAAACCTTGTCAGCCATCTTTTCCAGACGACGGATTTCTCCTTTATCATTTTCGATAATTGTTTTTAAAATATTAGCCATGTTTTTCCTTACTTTAAATTCCGAATATTTTAGAATGTTCTTTTAATTTTAGCACAATTACTGATTATTTTCAAGGAAGAATCCCCATTTTGAAAAGGAAAAAGAGGCTAGTTCCCAAGCTAACCTCTCTGACTTTTATGTTGGTTTAATTGCCAAAAATCGGCAAAATGGCAAATAGGATAAATAGATTTATCCAAAGAGAAAGACAGCAGATGAGTCCAAAAACAAAGAGACTGACTTTCTTGGACAGCAAGGCCATCAAAATAGACAGAATACCAAAAACTAGCAAGACTTTCTGTATGCTGAAGAGGTCAATCTCCCCCCCCAGAATCGGACTGTCCCAAGGAAGAAAGAAGAAAGCCAGCCAGATCAACAGAACTAAACCAATATAGACCTTAGAATAGCGTGTAATAAATGATTTTAGATGTTCCATAAGCCACCTCCTAGGATTGTATATCCTTTAAATATTGTATATGTCCATTTTCGACAACTAATACATCTGTGCAAAGGTCTGAAATATCTTCCGATATGTGTGATGTCAGGATAACCAGACCATTTTCTTTTTTCAGGTAAGATAAAATGACCTGTTTGGTTAACCTCACACTCTTCTCATCCAAAGCATTCATGGGTTCATCGAGAAAGAGTATAGATGGTTCGGCAATAAAGGCTTGAATCAAAGCTATTTTTTGCTTTGTTCCTAAGGATAAATGACGGTATTCAACATCTTCAAATTCCTTTAAATCATAATATTGGATCCAATCGGCAATTCTTTTTTCAGTAATTTCAGATGAAAAATCCCTTAACAGTTCCAAATTTTCTCTCAGGGATAAATGAGATAGAAACTCTACCTTTTCAATTAAAATCCCTGCATCCTGAATATAATGATTTTTCACCCCGTAAACTTTACCATCTTGAAGAACTTTTCCTTTGTCAAGCTTAATATAACCAGCAAGTACCTTTAAAAGAACCGTCTTGCCAGATCCATTATCACCTTTAAGTCCATAAATTTTTCCTGATTGAAACACCAAATTCAACTGATTTAAAATAGGTCTTTTCCCATAAATTTTCTGTCCATCTATAATTTCAAGTTTCATCGTTTATCCTTTCTTAAATTTCTCTTCCAAACGACTAACAATCAAGATAACTAATAAACTTAGGAGTACTAAATACACTGTTACAATATGATCCATCATCCATTCTTGTCCCACAAATGCTAAAAAATAGAGAAAAAAGGAAAAACCAGCGCCCGCACTAATAAGTGCTATCAGATAAGACAGGAGTAAGTACAACATCATTAACTGAGCAAGTAAAAAGAAAAGTACGACTGTTTTGAAATGAATTCCTAGAGGAAGTAAACCAAGGAACCAGACAAATAAATCTTGAGTAAAAAATTTAGAGATGACAACCAATCGTTTCCTTGTATAATCGAAAAAGGAGCTTGATTGATAGCGAATCAAGTGATGGTAATGGTCTGCCAAATCACTTTCAAGCAAAATGACAGAGAGCCATCCTACCATGAAAATCGAAAGGTTTAACAAGAGTTTGGGGATTTCTAAATTCGCTTCAGAATAGTCATTATAGGAAAAGATTGAAATCAATTCCCTCTTGAAAAAGAGAAAAACATCCTGCTTTTGAACCACTGTTGACAATAGATAGTTAATCAAAATCATCATCAAAACTATACGAAGTAGTAAAACGATCTTTCTCTTTAGCAAAATATTGTTAAAATTCTTAAACATTATCTTCATATTTTTCAAGCACCATATAAGGGACAATATAAAGGATATAAGGAGTAAAGAGTTTCATCAAACTGACATCCCCATAGCTAGCTTGCATCAAACTCGTTATAGGAACCATATAGTAAGGCAAGGCACTATAGAGCAACATAGAACCAAGCCAAAGAAACATCAAATAGGCAATTGCCGAACGAGTCACATTCCCTAAATAATCAACTATTTTAAAAAAATAGACTGCATTGATGAAAATACCGATTAGTAGGACACAAGTAAAGAACAAATAGCTTGTTATCTCTCCATTTAGGAGCCTTTGTAAACTACTCCCATCAGAAAATAGAGAATTCCATTCAAGAGGAGAAAAAGTCCCAAAGAAATAAGTTAAAATTGCAATTATCAGCACAGTCACTAAATATATCAAGCAAGGGATACTTGCAACTTGCAAAGTCAACTTTCTTTTTAACCCTTGATAACTCACTTCTCTTCCAATACTCAATCGTAAAACCTTATTTTTCAGCTCAATATATTGAAAACCTAGCAAAACAATGATGATTGGAATAATAAATGATTGATAAAAACCTAGATTGAACTGGAGAATACGAAAATCTAATGCTGATTTTAATAAGTCATTTTTAATTGCTTGTCCATCGAATTTAGCTAGATCGGGCGCATGAATATCAAAAAAGAAATAAGTCATCAAAACATCACGATAAACCAAAGCAAGAAAAAGCAAAGTAAGCAAGACATAAACAAATTTATGCCTTGCCAAAGTTAAGAGAGGAATCTTCATAAGCCACCTCCTACAAATAAAAACCGATATAAATCAATGCCTTCCGCCCTTAGACTTTCCTAACTCCTTTCTTAGTCTAAGCATTTTTTTGAAACAGGAATAAGTTAACCTATTCAGACCAATAGCTAGCAGAATAAAAAGAAACCAAATGCCCCATAACTTGATATCTGTCAAATTTCTCAAGACGATATTGAAAAACAGAACTGAAATAACTGTCCAAGCAAGGCTAAAAAGAGCATAGAGGGGAATGTAAAACCAGTAAAAATAGTAAAAAATTGGGAAAAATTTACTTTCTCTATTATCCTTTTCAATCCAGCTGAAAAAGTAAAACCAGGGAAATAAGAGCACAAATTTAAACAAATGTTTCATCGACACCTCCTTTTTGATAGCGTTTTCTATTATTTTATTATATCAAAAAAATCTGGAAATGTCATTCCAGATTCTACTTTTTTATTTACGCTTTCTTGCGATGAGATGGATTGGAGTTCCCTCAAAGACAAAGGCCTTGCGGATTTGATTTTCCAAGAAACGCAGGTAAGAAAAGTGCATAAGCTCTTCTTCGTTGACAAAGATAACAAAGGTTGGTGGTTTAGTTGCCACTTGGGTCGCATAGAAAATCTTGAGGCGTTTCCCTTTGTCTGTCGGTGTTGGGTTGATGGCAATGGCATCCATAATCACATCGTTCAAGACAGCTGATGGAATACGTGTGTTTTGACTTTCACTGATTTGCTTAATCATCTCAGGCAGTTTGTGGAGACGTTGCTTGGTCAAGGCTGATACAAAGATAATCGGTGCGTAAGGCAGGTATTGGAACTGCTCACGGATATCTTCTTCCCAGTTTTTCATGGTGTGGTTATCTTTTTCAAGTGTATCCCACTTGTTGACCACGATAATCATCCCTTTGCCAGCTTCGTGGGCAAATCCAGCGATACGCTTGTCGTATTCACGGATACCCTCTTCCGCATTGATGACCATCAAGACCACATCTGAACGGTCAATAGCACGCATGGCGCGCATGACAGAATATTTCTCGGTATTTTCATAAACCTTACCAGACTTACGCATACCAGCCGTATCAATCATGGTAAACTCTTGACCATCTGTATCTGTAAAGTGGGTATCAATAGCGTCACGCGTTGTTCCAGCAACAGGACTGGCAATGACACGGTCTTCTCCCAAGATAGCATTGATCAAACTTGATTTTCCAACGTTTGGACGACCAATCAGACTAAACTTAATCACATCTGGATTTTCTTCTTCATATTCATTTGGAAGATTTTCTACGATGGCATCTAGCACATCCCCTGTACCGATACCATGGACAGATGAGATAGGCAGTGGTTCACCCAAACCGAGGGCATAGAAATCATAGATATCATTTCGCATCTCAGGGTTGTCCACCTTGTTCACTGCGAGGATAACTGGTTTATGGGTCTTATAAAGCTTACGGGCTACGTATTCGTCCGCATCGGTAATTCCTTCCTTACCAGACACGACGAAGACGATAACATCTGCTTCTTCCATGGCAATTTCCGCCTGGTGCTTGATTTGTTCCATGAAAGGAGCAACGACATCATCGATTCCTCCTGTATCAATCATGCTAAAGGAACGATTGAGCCACTCACCCGTTGCATAGATACGGTCACGTGTCACTCCTTCGACATCTTCTACAATGGAGATTCGCTCACCAGCGATCCGATTAAATAGGGTTGATTTCCCAACATTGGGACGTCCTACAATGGCAATAGTTGGTAGGGCCATAATTTCTCACTTTCTACAATAAGTTCTTCTGTTCAAGATTTTTTCTAGTTGAGCTTGGTTCAGCTTGGCCAAACTGTTCTGCTAGGCGCTGACTCCAGCTTGTGGTTGCACGCGCCCCAGCATAGTCAGCCTGTACACGGTCATAAGCTTGGATTGCATCAGTTGACTGTTCTCGGTATTCTTCCTCAAACACCACTTGATTCAATGGCAAGCGAGGTTTGACTTCATGTTCTTCATTTGGAATTCCTAGTGCCATCCCAAAGACAGGATAGGTGTAGTCAGGCAAATTAAAGAGTTCTGCTACTTCTTCTGACTTGTATCGAACCAAACCGATAATCACACCACCATAGCCCAAGCTTTCAGCTGCCAGCAGGGCATTTTGACCAGCAAGAGCCGCATCGACCGAACTAATCAAGAGACCTTCTACACCTTGGGGTTGGAAAGTATCAGTATGAAGCTGGGCTCCCTTTTCCGCTCGGTTCAAATCTCCGACAAAGAGAAGGAAAACAGCTGACTGGCGAATGGCTTCTTGAGGCACCAATTCATACAAGGCATCCTTCTTTTCTTGACCTCGTACTACAATCACAGAGTAGGATTGAAAATTCTTCCAAGACGAGGCCATTTGGGCTGCTGTCAGGATTTCAGTCAAGTCTTCCTGAGGAAGGGCTTGCTCCTTAAATCTTCGAACAGACTTATGAGCTTTCATCAGTTTAATCGTTTCTGTCATCGACGGTTTACTCCTTCTAAACGAGTCTCCTCAGCCAAATAACGGATGCGTTCCATGACTCGTCTGGCTTCCCAGGTTTCGTCATTTCCTTGCTTCCCTTTAGCGAAATGCAACTCCAAATCTTCAAAGTTGAAGTTGGATGTGAAAAAGGTCGGTAAATTTTCCTGCATCCGATATTGGAGAATGACCTGCAGGATTTCGTCACGCACCCAAGCTGTTGATTGCTCGGCACCAATATCATCTAAAATCAGGACTTCAGAAAGCTTAAGCTCATCCACCAAGGTTTTGACATTGCCATCACCGATAGCATTTTTGACATCTATGACAAAGCTAGGATAGTGGAGAAGAGTGGATGAAACACCACGTTTTTCTGATAAATCATGGGCTAGGGCAGCCACCATGAAACTTTTACCCACACCAAAGTCTCCATATAAGTAAAGACCTTTTCGAATAGTTGGATATTGTTCCACGAAGGCTAATAGCTTTTCAAAAACTGGCAAGCGACCCAAATCATCCAAGTCTACTTGAGCCAAACTAGCTTTCCTGAGACTGGCTGGCAGATTGATTAACTTGAGACGGTTCTTAATAGCCGCTTCTTTTTCCGCCGCGATTAGTTCAGGAGTTTCTTCATAAGAAACATCCGCATAGCCATGATTCATAACCAAAATAGGCTTGTAGCCTTTGGCGATATAATCCGTATCACCACGAAGAAACTTATCACGCTCGGTGATGTACTGATTAAACTTGGAGATACTGCGATTCAATTCCTCTGGGCTGAGGGATTCTTGCTGGATAAAGGCCGCAACATCAGGATCCTTCATGATTTTCTGGACCAAATCTTGATAATGAAAACGGCTAGGTTGACGTTTGAGTACGTCTCCGACACTTTCCATCTAATCTCCTCCTTTTTCTAATCGAGCTAATAGTTCTTGTTTCTTACGTTCTAGTTCCAGACGAGTTTCCTCGCTGGTTTCATTCTTATAATCTGGATTGCTCCACTTGGGTACATTGGACTTGGTAGGACTAGAGTTACTGCTTTTTTGAGCCTGATTCTTCTGCCCTCTCTCACGGATGCGCAATACTGCCTCTTCTGCTGAATGAATCTTTTGATAGGCGTAATCATTGGCTACCTTCATGGCATATTTCTCATTGATATTTGCCGAATCCACCTTATTAAAGGTCAATAAGAGAATGATATTGATGACTTCGTCCAGCAAGCCCAAGCCAGCCATCTGTTGCAAGAGTTCTCTTTCTGTTTGGGTAATAGTTCCCTTGCGTGTTTGCTTGATTTCTGCCAAGAACTGCAAGGCCGTTTTACTTTTGGCTTCCTTGATAATGGTCGCTTCCTTAGGACTAAAGTCAGAGGAAATCGGTTTTTGAGCGATTTTTTCCCGCATGCGTTTGGTTGAAATAACCCGGGAAACAGCTGTTGACTTAGCCAATTGATAGGTTTCAAACCAAGTCCATTTCTTCTCCTCGGCAATGGCAAAAAGGTTTAAGACATCGGACTGCTCATCCGCAAAGCGAAGTCCATCTCGAGCCATAAGCTGACGAAAATGGTCCAAGTCAAAATCGTTGGCCACTTTCTTCTTGAGACCAAGGTCTTCTTGACTTCCCAGCTCTGCCAAATCTGGAAAGACTTGATTGAGTGAGACAGGTATTTCTTCTCCCTCAGTGCTCTCAACTTTCAAATCCTCCACAGCTGCATCACCAATCTTCTTCTCCAAAAGTCTGCGATAAACAGGATGTTCCAAGAAATCCTGACTTGAAAGAGGAGCATGGAGGGCTAGCTGATAAACATCCCCCTTTTGATAGAGGGTCAAGAGATTAAAAGCAGATAGGATTTTCAGGGATTTTATCAGTCTATCCATCCCAAAGTTGAGATGGTTAAGAATGCTTGAAAAAAGATATTCCTTTCTGCCATTATCCCAAAAACTAATCGTATAAAGATAAAGGCTCAGTGCCTCCTGACCGATAATCGGGAGGTAGCACTGTACCAGAGATGAGGTATCTTGCGACACCCGATTATTCTTTAGATAAGAAAAACGGTCAATTGGCTTCATTTATCTTTCCTTTTTCTTTTTAGAGGACTGGGTAATTTGTTGGAGCAAGCTCTCTAACTCACTAACATCCTTAAAACTACGATAGACACTGGCAAAACGAACATAGGTAATCTCATCCAACTCAGCCAACTCCTCCATGACGAGTGAACCAATGTCCTCACTTTGAATTTCATTTTCATTTCGACCACGGAGTTTCTGTTCGATACGATTGACTACCATGTTTATTTCATCACTTGACACAGGACGTTTCTGAGCTGAGCGGATAATTCCATTAAAGATTTTATCTCTGGAGAATTGTTCCCGTGTGCCATCTTTTTTAACAACCACTAAGGTTCTTTCTTCTACTCGTTCGTAGGTTGTAAAACGGTGTTGGCATTCATCGCACTCACGTCTTCTACGAATGGTGTTCCCTTCTTCTGCTTGGCGACTATCGATAACACTTGACTTGGTAGCCCCACATTTTGGACAACGCATCCTTTCCCTCCTTATCGTTTTCTTTTCATTATACCATTTTTTAAACGATTCCCAAAACAATTCTTCTTTTTGCTTGACAAGTTTTTTGTTTTGTTGTATTATTTAATTAAGACAAAAGGATAAAAGAAAGGAGACCAAGATGTCCTGGACATTTGACAACAAAAAACCCATCTATTTACAGATTATGGAGAAAATCAAGCTTCAGATTGTTTCCCATACACTGGAACCCAATCAACAACTTCCAACCGTGAGGGAGCTGGCGAGCGAGGCTGGTGTCAATCCCAACACCATCCAAAGAGCCTTGTCAGACCTTGAACGAGAAGGATTTGTCTACAGCAAGCGCACAACTGGACGATTTGTAACTGAGGATAAGGAGCTAATCGCCCAATCGCGCAAACAATTATCAGAAGAAGAATTGGAACACTTCGTTTCCTCCATGACCCATTTTGGCTATGAAAAAGAAGAACTACCAGGCGTAGTCGGCGATTATATTAAAGGAGTTTAAGCCTATGTCATTACTAGCATTTGAAAATGTATCCAAATCTTATGGAGCAACCCCAGCCCTTGAAAATGTTTCCCTTGACATCCCAGCTGGAAAAATTGTTGGTCTCCTTGGTCCAAACGGCTCAGGGAAAACAACCCTGATTAAACTAATCAATGGCCTCTTACAACCAGATCAAGGACGTGTCCTCATCAACGACATGGACCCAAGCCCAGCAACCAAGGCCATCGTAGCTTATTTGCCGGATACAACCTATCTTAATGAACAAATGAAGGTCAAAGAAGCCCTAACCTACTTCAAGACCTTCTATAAAGATTTCAATCTTGAACGCGCCCATCATCTACTTGCAGACCTAGGTATTGATGAAAATAGTCGTCTCAAGAAACTATCAAAAGGAAACAAGGAAAAAGTCCAATTGATTTTGGTTATGAGCCGTGATGCCCGTCTCTACGTTTTAGACGAACCCATTGGTGGGGTGGATCCAGCAGCCCGTGATTATATCCTCAATACCATTATCAACAACTACTCACCAACTTCTACCGTTTTGATTTCTACCCACTTGATTTCAGATATCGAGCCAATCTTGGATGAAATTGTCTTCCTCAAAGACGGAAAAGTCGTTCGTCAAGGCAATGTAGACGATATTCGCTATGAGTCAGGTGAATCCATTGATCAACTCTTCCGTCAGGAATTTAAGGCCTAAACAAAGGAGATTATTTATGTTTTGGAATTTAGTTCGCTATGAATTTAAAAATGTTAACAAGTGGTATTTAGCCCTCTACGCTGCCGTGCTAGTCCTTTCTACCCTTATCGGGATACAAGCACAGACCTATAACAATCTACCTGTCAAAGAAAGTCAACCTACTATGCTACTTTTTCTAGCCCTCGTCTTTGGTGGCTTGATGATTACACTTGGGATTTCAACTCTTTTCTTAATCATTAAACGCTTTAAAGGTAGTGTCTATGACCGACAAGGCTATCTGACTTTGACCTTGCCAGTTTCTGAACACCATATCATCACAACCAAACTAATCGGTGCCTTTATCTGGTCGTTGATTAGCACTGCTGTCCTAGCTCTAAGTGCTGTTATTATTGTGACCATAACGGCTTCAGAATGGATCCCTCTTTCTTATGTGATTACATTTGTAGAAACACATCTCCCTCAGATCTTTCTTACAGGTATATCCTTCCTACTAAATACCATTTCCAGTATACTCTGCATCTACTTGGCTATTTCCATTGGACAGCTTTTCAATGAATACCGTACAGCACTCGCTGTTGCAGCCTACATTGGTATCCAAATCGTCATTGGATTTATTGAACTTTTCTTCAATCTTAGTTCTAATTTCTATGTCAATTCACTTGTAGGACTCAATGACCATTTCTATATGGGAGCAAGTATAAGTATTGTTGAAGAACTCATTTTCATAGCTATCTTTTACCTCGGAACCTACTATATTTTGAGAAATAAGGTTAATTTGCAATAAAAAATGCCCAGCTAAAAAGCTGGGTTTTGATTTAACTCAATATCAAACCGGCTACAATAGGGCTGACAAAGACATAGAGAATACCGGTGACACCGATAGCCAAACCACCCATGGCTCCTGCTACAGAGCCGTATCGGAAGGCTGTGCCTGTTCCGACTGCGTGGCCTGTTCCTCCAAGGGAAAGACCAACAGCTACTGGGTCGTCAATTTTCAACCACTTCAAAAGGGTTGGGCCGATGACACTGGTTAAAATTCCAGTCGCCACTACAACCACCAAGGTCACAGTCGTCAGACCTTGCAATTTTTCTGTGATTCCCACTGCCATAGCAGTTGTTACTGACTTGGGAAAGAGAGAAATGGCTAGGAAAAAGTCCATGCCAAAAATTTTCGCCACAAGTGCTGTGAAAGAGGTATTGACCACTACCGCTAACAGACTACCAAAGAGAATACTGCGAGCATGGTGCTTCATCAGATGAAAACTCTTATAAAGCGGAATCCCCAGAGCCACGGTCGACGGAACAATCAAGTTGTTCAGATAAACCCCACCTTGGTAGTAATCTTGGTAAGAAATACCCGTCACTTTTAGAAAGATGATAATGAAAACAGCTGACAAAAGCAAGGGCGTTGTCAATGGATGGGGAAAACGTCTGTAAATCAGCATTCCCACTAGATAAGCTAGGATTGACAGGGCAAGCCCAAACAGGGGATTGGAAACAAATTCACTCATTTGGCATCTCCTTTCTCATAATCTCCCTCAAACCGTCTCTTGATAAACTGAACCACCAAAGCAATGAGGATAATATTGATAACAGCTGCAAAAAAGACAATCAAAACAATGGGCAAAAGATAGGGAGCAATCACATCAAACTTTTCCATGATTCCCACTGCTGGCGGCAAAAAGAGAATGGTCATATTGGCCAGCAAGAAATTCCCCACCATGTTGACATGTCTGGTTCTCAGCCACTTGAATTGTAGGGCTAGAAAGAGAATAATCAAACCGATAATACTGCCTGGGATAGGCAAATGAAAGAAACTGGAAATCCCCTCTCCGATTAGAGAAATCACAAAGAGAATCATTAATTGAACATATAATTTCATCCTAAACTCCACGAAATAGACTTCTTGCATACCAGTTTACTCTTTTTTCAGAAAATTTCAAGGAAATGCACAAGAGTCATTAAAAATTAGAGAGGAAAGGGGATACAAACAATTCTTGACTTGTGAAAACAGTGTAATTTAGGATAAAATATTCCAGCGTCCTTCTTGCCAGTATCCTTGAAAAGTAGTATAATTATTGCATGCGAAAAGTAGTATAATTATTGCATGCGCAATCATCTTGTGATGCAGAGACTGTCCGTGAATGGACTTTCCTCTATTTACAACTCTAAAAAGAAAGGAGATACTATGACCTATTTGGAAAAATGGTTTGACTTCAATCGGCGTCAGAAAGAAATCGAGACTCGCTTGGAAGAGACCATTGCCCAGCAGAGCGAGCAAAGTCTGACCTTGAAAGAGTTCTACCTACTCTACTATCTGGACTTGGCTGAAGAAAAATCTCTACGCCAGATTGACCTGCCAGATAAGCTTCATCTGAGCCCGAGCGCTGTTTCTCGGATGGTGGCTCGCTTGGAAGCTAAAAATTGCGGTCTGCTCAGTCGTATGTGTTGCCATCAAGATCGACGCTCTAGCTTTATCTGCCTGACAAGTGATGGACAAAAGACACTGGCTTCTCTACAAAAGGCTGTCGAAAAAAGCTTGGAAACTGGTTTGGATTTCTTGATTTAAGATGATTTTGAAAAAAAGTTGCGTGCGCAATCATTTTTCTTGACATTCTCTTTTATAAGGAGTAAAATAAAGTCATCATTAAACAAAGGAGTTTTAAACATGATTGAAATTACCTATCTAGATGCCAGCAAGAACGAAAGAACTGTGACTTTCGAGTCTTATGAAGACTTTGATCGTTCGCAACAAGCTTGCCTTATCGGCGTCGCAGACTACTACCCTGTCCAAAAATTAACCTACAATGGTCATGATTTGGACTACCATGGGACTTATGGAGATGTCTTCTTCTATCTCAAGAAACAAGATTTAAGCCAATATAACTAAAAAAAGGAGAAATACAATGGCAAAAGCAATTACAGATGCAACATTCGAGCAAGAAACAAAAGACGGTTTGGTCTTGGTAGACTTCTGGGCAACTTGGTGTGGTCCATGTCGTATGCAAGGTCCAATCTTGGACAAATTGTCTGAAGAACTTTCAGAAGATGTTTTGAAAATCGTTAAAATGGACGTTGATGAAAATCCAAACACAGCTCGTGCTTTTGGAATCATGTCTATCCCAACTCTTCTCTTCAAAAAAGACGGCCAAGTAGTGAAACAAGTTGCTGGTGTTCACACAGCAGAACAAATCAAGGCCATCGTTGCTGAATTGAGCTAATCAAACGAGAGACCAAGTACTTTCTTTGGTCTCTTTTTTCTTGCCCTTTGCCATTTTTCAAAAAATATGCTAGACTGTAGATAGAATATTACGATGTTTGGGACACGCCATCGCTAAAAAAAACCTTGACTTGGTATTTTTTAGCTCCCTCATGGGAGCTTTTTGCGTGCTCTGAACATTTCCCATTTTGGAAGGAGTACTATGAAACGTCAATCAGCCTTGGTCGTCTTTAGTGGCGGTCAAGATTCTACAACCTGCCTCTTTTGGGCTAAAGAACACTATGAAACAGTCGAAGCCGTTACCTTTGCCTACGGCCAACGTCATCATCTCGAAATTCAAGTTGCTAGAGAAATCGCCAAGGAACAGGGGATTCGTCATCACATCCTAGATATGTCTCTGCTGGGGCAAATCACTGAAAATGCGCTGACCTCTGATATGGAGATTGAGCAAAAAGAGGGAGAAGTTCCCAATACCTTCGTTGACGGTCGAAACCACCTCTTTCTATCCTTTGCGGCAGTCCTTGCCAAGCAACGTGGAATTACAGACATCGTGACAGGTGTCTGCGAGACAGATTTTTCAGGCTACCCTGATTGTCGAGATGTCTTTGTCAAATCCCTCAATGTTACCCTCAACCTTGCCATGGATTACGACTTTGTTATCCAAACACCTCTCATGTGGCTAGACAAGGCTGAAACTTGGGAGTTAGCTGACCAACTCGGTGCCTTTGACTATGTTCGTGAAAAGACTTTGACCTGCTACAAGGGGATTATTGGAAGTGGCTGTGGAGATTGCCCAGCCTGCCACCTACGTCAACATGGCCTAGATGTTTATCTCTCACAGAAAGGAGAGGACTAATGTTTTTTGCACCCAAAGAAATCAAACAGGAAACTGGGGAGTCTCTGGTCTACAATCCTCACAGAACCTTGGTATCAAAAGAGTTTACCTTCGATGCTGCCCACCACCTCTTTCACTATGAGGGAAAATGTAAGTCCCTGCATGGCCACACCTATCATTTGCAGATTGCTGTCAGTGGATTTTTAGATGAACGTGGCATGACCTACGATTTTGGAGATATCAAAGCGATCTACAAGAACTACTTAGAGCCCCACTTGGATCATCGCTATCTCAATGAAACTCTTCCCTATATGAACACAACTGCTGAAAATATGGTTTACTGGATTTTCCAAACCATGAACCAAGAGTTGCCAGACGAGCGCAGTCTCCGTTTGGAATACGTTCGCCTCTATGAGACTCCGACTTCCTTTGCGGAGTTTAGACGGGAGTGGTTAGATGACTAGGGAACGTGTCCTCAAACTACCAGTTTTGGAAATTTTTGGCCCAACCTTTCAAGGCGAAGGCCGTGCTATCGGGCAGAAAACCATGTTTGTCCGCACTGCTGGTTGCGACTACCACTGCGATTGGTGCGATTCTGCCTTTACTTGGGATGGCTCTGAAAAGCCAACTCGCATGACAGCTGACGAGGTCATTGCTGCATTGGATAAATTGGGAAGCTACGACTACGTCACCCTATCTGGGGGAAATCCTGCTATCCTAGCAGCCAACATGGCTGAACTGGTCACCAAGCTCAAGGAACGTGGTGTCACTCTTGCCGTTGAGACCCAAGGCTCTCGCTGGCAAAATTGGTTAAAAGACATCGACCAAGTCACTCTGAGTCCCAAACCTCCTTCATCCAAGATGGAAGTCAACTTTGAGACCTTGGACTTTATCGTTTCCCAACTGGATCCAGATAAGGTTGCCTTTAAAATTCCTGTCTTTGATGATGCAGATTTAGACTTTGCCAAAGGGATTCAAGAACGCTACCAACCAGATGTCCTCTTCTTATCGGCAGGAAATCCTGAGCCCAAGGCTACTGGTAATATTGTCCAAGACCAACTGGACCGCCTCAAAGAACTCTGGGAACGTGTCGCTACCGACGACAGCTGGGGCAATGTCCGCGTCCTTCCTCAACTGCATACCCTCCTCTACGATAATCAACGTGGTGTTTAAATTAGAAAGAAAAAATCATGTCACAACAAGAAGAAATGAAAAATCTAAGCCTACTAGGCAACAAAGAAACCAACTACATTTTCGAGTATCAACCAGAAGTTCTCGAATCCTTTGACAATCGTCATGTGGAGAATGACTATTTTATTAAATTCAACTGTCCTGAATTTACCTCACTTTGCCCTATTACCGCTCAGCCAGACTTTGCAACTATCTATATTTCCTACATCCCTGACAAGCTCTGTGTTGAGTCAAAATCCCTCAAACTCTACCTCTTTAGTTATCGAAATCACGGGGATTTTCACGAAAACTGCATTAACACCATCGGGAAAGACTTGGTCAACTTGCTAGACCCTCGCTATTTAGAAGTCTGGGGAAAATTCACTCCTCGCGGTGGCATCTCAATTGATCCCTACTACAACTACGGTAAGCCAGGAACTAAATATGAAGGCTTGGCAGAACAACGCCTCTTCCAACACGACCTCTACCCAGAGAAGATTGACAACCGTTAAACTCATACTCAATGAAAATCAAAAAGCAAACTAGGAAGCTAGCCGCAGCTTGCTCAAAGCACTGCTTTGAGGTTGTAAATGAATCTGACGTGGTTTGAAGAGATTTTCGAAGATTATCATACGAAAAAGCCCTGTTCCTCAAGATGAGGAGCAAGGCTTTTTGAGTTTCAATTATTCTTCTGTTCCAAGGAAGTTTTTAGCAACAAGGGCTGCAAGAACTCCACCAACGATTGGGGCAAGGATGAAAATCCAAACTTGTTGAAGGGCTGCGCCACCTACCAAGACAGCTGGTGCCAAGCTACGAGCTGGGTTTACTGAAAGTCCAGTAATGTTCAACCCCACAAGAATCATCGCCATCAAGGACAAACCAATTACCAAACCAGCAATCGCACCATTTCCCTTGCTTTCTGAAGTCACGGTCATGATAACCAAGACAAACAAGAAAGTTGCGATGACTTCAAACAAGAAACCACCAAAGACAGTGACACCGTTTGCCAAGGCATTTTCACCAAGACTAGCAGTTGACATACCTGAATTTGCCAAGAGGAAGAAGACAGAAGCAGATGCTAAGAAAGCTCCAACTACTTGTCCAAGGATATAGTTTACAAGCTCTGAAGATGACAAACGTTTGTTAATAAACATAGCAATCGAAACCGCTGGGTTCAAGTGAGCACCTGAAATAGTTCCGATTGAGTAGGCTGCAACCACGATGGCTAAACCAAAGGCAAAGGCGATTCCAAGGTGACCTAGGCCATCAAGACCATTTCCAAAAACAACAGCTCCTGTCCCGACGAACACAAGCATGAAAGTACCGATTAACTCAGCGACAAATTTTTTCATTTTCTTTCTCCTTTTTTCAAAAACTAGATACTAGTCTATCAAAAGTAGGAAAGGGTTTCAAGAAAATTGTTTGGAAATTTTCTTGAAAATCATAGAACTATTCGCTAATTTCTAGTATTGAAAAGACTGGATTGCTTGTTTCAAGTCATCTTGTAAACTATTTCTCTGATCAAGTTGGACATAGACTTCCAACAAACAGGATCTGAAGTTGGAAAATTTATAAAAATCTTCCCTTTCTTCTATCGAAAAATCAACAGTTTTTATCCAAGAGGTTACTTGCTCTTGCTCCAACTTCCCTTGTAAAATAGGTTCATAGATCACTCTCGCTAAACGCCAATCCTCATCATCTGTAAAACGAATCGAAATTCTTTTAAATAGTTGGTTAAGTATGTCAAATACTTCATGAACTCTGTTTTTAGGAAAGTCTGGATGACAAACCACCTCTGTCAGTAAATCGGATCCATGTGCAAAAGCGTGAACCCAACCATACTGACTTGAAAAACCTGTTGTATCCTGTTCTTTTGAAAGATAGTGCAAGCCTTGATTTAAAAGAACATTACGAATTTCTGCTTTTAATCCCTGATAGAAAATTGATTGCGGGTTGGCATCCGCAGACAAGAGATTTGCATAAATAAGTGCCCTAAAAGAACGTTCAAGCGTTGAAGTTCCTGTCTTATCAATCTCTTTGTCTAGTCCTCCATCAGATAAAACCGCCTCAGCAATGAAATGAAATTGTTCCTGTGTAAATAGCTCTTCCTGAATCCCTCTAGCCAAACTAGTAAAAACCAATTCATCACGAATCTCTGGATTGGGATCCCCTAAGTGATCAAGCAACCACTGGAGTTCTTCTTGACGATAGCTCGGTTTTTCTTCTGCTATTTTTCTAAGTAACTCTTGATACATGGTCAATACCTCTACATTTCTAGCAACTTGATATAATCTAGACCCCATTTCTCGACAGCATCTAAAACAACTCTGAATTCCTGCCCCATTTCGGTTAAGCTGTACTCAACTCGTGGTGGAACTTCGGCATAGACCTTTCGTTGAACAATCTTATCCTTTTCTAATTGACGGAGATGACGGGTCAAAATAGTTTGAGTAATCCCAGGCAATAATCTCTGCAATTCTTTAAATCGTTTGGTACCCGTACTCAACTGATAAATGATTACCAGTGCCCATTTCCCCGTTAAAACCCTCTGCGTTGTCGCAAATGGACAAATACCATACTCACTCACTTTATTTGTCATAAAATATCTTCTTTCTATTTTTTAAAAAAAATTTATCTTTTAGTATCAATAAAAGTACTACTTTTGATACTAGCTATCGAAAAAGTGTCTACTTGTTTTTTTGTTTGTAACTGTTACAATTATATCATAAAAAAGAAATGGAGAATAGATATGTCAACAAACTTAGAAATTTTCAATGCTTATAACCAAGCTTTAATTGCTGGTGACTTTCCTGGTGTCTTTGAAACGATGGCAGACGATATTATCTGGCATCAACCTGGTACTCATAGTATATCTGGTACAGTTGTTGGTAAGGACAAGCTAGGAACTCACCTGGCTACATTTGCTGAGAAAACTAATGGAACCTTTAAGGTGATAACAAATTGGGTTTCTGACAATAAGGATTTAATCGCAGCCAATGTTACTTTTCTTGGAACACGTGCTGATGGTACTGAACTCAATATGAACGGGATTGACCTCTTCCGTATTGAAGACGGAAAAATCAAAGAAGTTTGGCTCTTCTCTTCAGATCAAGCTGAAGAAGATAGCTTTTGGGGATAATTTAAGAGGCCAGTACAAAAAATTTTGATTTTAGGTATTCTTTATTCTAAATTTTTAAAATCGATAGATTAGAAAAAAAGCGAACAAGACAGAATTCTGAGTGTCAGATAACTCGTTTTGTTCGCTTTTTATATTTAAGGTTAAACTTTTGTCCCAGACTCTTTTAATTTACTCTCCCAACTGGGCACTGTAGGCGATAATCTGATCAACCGTATCAGACAAGAATTGGATGGTATCACGAAGTGGTTTGTCTGTTGAAATATCCGCACCGATAATCATGGCTGACTCCAGTGGTGTCTTGCTACCACCTGATTTGAGGAGATTGAGCCAGTCTTCAGCTCCAGTTTCTGAGTTTTTAAGATGAAGGTAACCAGCTGTCGAGATGACAAGACCAGCAGAGTAAGTGTAACTATACAAGCCCATGTAGTAGTGAGCTTGGCGCATCCAAGTCAGAGTTGCATCATCATCGATTTCAATGGCATCTCCCCAGAAATCCGTCAAAACTTCCTTCATAATGCTGTTAAGTTTGCTTGCCCCAAAGGTTTCCCCTTCTTCAATCAATGTATAAACCTTACGCTGGAAGGATGCTTCCAAGAGGTGGGTGATGAAATTATGGAAGTAGGTGTCTGTCAAGCGATGAGCCAGAGCGAAGCGTTTTTGACGTGGGTCGTCAGACTGGTGCTCCAAGTAGTCACTGAGGAGCAATTCATTGAAAGTTGACGGCGCTTCAACATAGTAGGTAGACATGTGAGCGTTGAAATAGCTTTGGTGATTGTCTGAAAAGATGAATTGACCAGAATGCCCGATTTCATGAATCAAGGTATAAACATCGCTCAAACGGCCTGTCCAGCTCATGAGTACATAAGGGTGTACGCGATATGGGTCCGCCGCATAACCACCGGAATCCTTGCCACTGTTAGCAGCAAAGTCCACCCAGCGCTCTTCTTGATAGCGAGCAACTTCCTGACAATATTCTTGCCCCAAAGGTTCTACTGACTTCATGACCAAATCATAGGCATCGTCAATAGTCACTTCAGGATTCAGGGCGCTGTCCAAGTCCAATTTCCAGTCTGCAAAGCTCATCTTTTCAAGACCATTGACCTTGGCAACATGCTTGAGGTATCTCTGAGCGACTGGCGCAAATTCCTGCATAATGAGGTCAATCTGGCGGTCAAACATGGCACGATCCACTTCCTGCTCAGCTAGAAGATAATCAAAGACTGAGTCGTAGCCCTTCATATCAGCCAAGATTTTTTCAGACTTGACTTGAGCTAGATAGGCTGTAGCAGCCGTATTTTGGTGCTTACGAAGACCTTCTGAGAAGGAACGGAAAGATTTCTCACGAACCTCAGCATCCTCATGGTTTTGGTAGAAATTCTCATAGGTCACAAAGCTGTTTTTATAAGTCTTACCATGAGCTTCAAAGTCAGCCATTTCAAAATCTCCAGCTCGCATTTTCGTATAGATATCCTGCGGACTGTAGAAAACTTCACCGAGATTGGTCAAGGCTTTCTCCACATCAGCCCCTAGATAGTGGGCTTTTTTGATTTTTGCCTGACGAATAGCTGCCGTCAAATGAGGTAATTCACCCAAACGGTCCAAGACTTCCTCATCAGCTTCCACCAAGGCATCGTCAAAGAAGGTCAAGGCTACACTGGCATCTGTTTCGAATTCCATCCCAGCTTGAGCAATATTGGCAAATTCGTCATTGCTATAGTCTGTCGTCTGCGGCATAAAGCCATAGTTGCCAATATGGCTCATCTGAATGTAGATTTGTTCCAATTCCGCAAAGGCTTTTTCAAAATCCTCAAAAGTATGAAGATTACCCTTGTAATCACGGCTAAATTGGTTGATGTCTTCACGAGCCTTCTCGATTGCACGCAAGAAATCCTCACGGTCTTGGTATAGGGCAGTTAAGTCCCAAAGTTCCTTTTCTGGAAATTCTGAACGGTGTTTTTGTTCCATTTTCTTCCTCTTATTTCTCTAATTCTAATAAAACACTAAGGGCTGATAAGGCGTAAAGTGGTGCTGTTTCTGCTCGCAAGATACGAGGGCCAAGTCCTGCAAGAACCGCTCCCTTAGCTTCAAAACTTTCGATTTCTGCAGGTGAGAGACCACCTTCTGGACCAAAGATAAAGAGCAATTTGGCTCCCTTATCGAATCCAGTAACTGCTTGTAAAAGCGCAGCAGCTTCTCCTTCTTTAGCCGACTCTTCATAAGCCACTACGATAGAGTCAAACTGGTCAAGTTGGGCTAGAAAATCTGCTTTTTTCTCAAAAAGCTGGATACTTGGAACGATATTACGCTTACTTTGCTCTGCTGCTCCAAGGGCGATTTTTTCTAGTTTTTCAACCTTTTTACCCAATTTCTTGCCATCCCATTTGGCGACCGACCAATCAGCAGGGAAGGCCCAAATCTGGCTAGCACCCAGTTCGGTTACTTTTTGAGTGATGAACTCTAGCTTGTCCCCCTTGGGAAAGCCGGATGCAATGGTCACTTGGACTGGCAGTTCCACATTGTCATCTAGTTCTTCTACCAATTCAAACTGACGAGCTTCCACATCAAGCACACGTGCCAAGCGCTTGATGCCATCCTCAAAGACCAAGGTAACCTCATCATCTTCTTTCAAGCGCATAACCTGAAACATGTGCTTGCTGGTTTCCTTGTCCTCAATAGTGACAGGAGAGATAGCACTGCCTTTGACAAAATACTGTTGCATGCTAGCCTCCAATCACACCGGAAATATCCTTGGTTTTCTTAAAGACACAGGCATTCCATTCCCCTTGAACCATGTGAGTTTCAAGGAAAAATCCAGCTGACTCAGCCGACTCGCGCACCATATCCCACTTGTCCTTAATAATTCCACTCATGATGAGGTAGCCTTCGTCCTTAACCAAACGATAGGCATCATCTGTCAGATGAATGAGGATATCCGCCAAGATATTAGCTACAATCACATCTGCCTCAATCTCAACACCCTTAAGCAAATCACCTGCAGCTACATGGATATTTTCCATGCCAGGGTTGAGCTCAATATTTTCCTGAGCCACACGAACTGCCACATCATCTAGGTCGTAGGCGAAAATTTCCTTAGCACCAAGCAGCGAGCTGGCAATAGAAAGGACACCTGATCCAGTCCCCACATCTAACACTGTTTCCCCACCACGAAGAACCTGCTCCAAGGCAAAGAGGCTCATCTTAGTGGTTGGATGGGTACCCGTACCAAAAGCCATACCAGGATCCAGCTTGATAATCTTTTCCCCAGCAGTCGCCTCATAGTCTGTCCAAGACGGCACGATAGTCAAATCATGAGTGATACGAGCTGGCTCATAGTATTTCTTCCAGTTGTCTGCCCAATCTTCCTCAGCCAAAGCAGTTGTCCCCATCTTGACCTCACCCAAATCCATAAAATCTGCCAATTCTGCTAAGCGAGCCTGCAAGTCTGCCTCAACCACTTCCACATCTACCGTTTCAGGGTAGTAGGCTGTCACTACGATTTCCTCCTGTTGCTCAACCTCTGGGAAAATCTCGCCGAAGCGGTCAACATTTCCCACATAGTCCATGCTGTCTTCAATCGCAACGCCTTGCGCTCCCAGCTCAATCAGGAGGTTAGAGACTAGTTCCTCCCCCTCACGCTTCACTGTAACTTTTAACTCTTGCCATGTTTCCATTATTAAGATACCAAGCCCGTAAAACACAAAGCCAAAATAGAAAATTCTCTGAAGACGCTTGTGTCTAAGAGAAGTTTATCTTTTTGGCACAGTGTTTAGGGCGGGTTCAGTTTAGAAATGTAACTGAACTATCCTTTCTATTTCTCTATGCATTTTTTCATGTATACCATATCCATGCCTTCTTTTTCAGGTTCAATATGGGTTTGATGGTAGCCGTTCTTCTCATAGAAAGCAACCATACCTTCATCCTGTAATACCGTACACAAATCCCACTGTCTAACGGTTGGAAATTCCTTTTCCAGCAATTCCAATCCTTCAGAACCATAACCTTTTCCTTGATACTGGGGCAAAATTGCCGCTGTTCCCAACCAAGCATTCGTTAACTCTTCATTGGTCTGAATTCGTAAAAATCCGATATTTTCTCCCTTTTCTTTCACAAAGTAGTAATAGCTATTGGGACGCTCGACTAGTTTCCACTTAATTCGTTCACGGTCCTCCAGATAAGGATCATACTCATCTTGGTATTTCTCATAAACCGCCTTAAAGCTAGCTCTTTGAATCGCAATGATGGTCTCCAAATTCTCTGCTCCTGCTCGTTCAAGTCTTATCATAAACTTTCCTCCAAATAATCCCTCACTCTATCCTGCAACTGAGGTACAACTTGACTGGAACTAAGAAATTCCTCGACATTCATTAACTGATAGCCCTGTCCTTCATCTCCAAATACAATCTGGTCAAACTGTTCTTGCGTTAACTTGCCGACTAGAAATACAGATTGTTTATCCGCAAAAAGCATACTTGGATAAACCTTACTCCATAGTAGACAATCCTCAGTCAGATGAATTCCCAGTTCTTCATAAACTTCACGCGCCACGCACTCAAAAGGACTTTCATCACCTTCGCGTCCACCACCTGGCAGTTCCCACATATTGGGCCAGGGAATGCTTGTCTTATCATCGCGTAAGATAGTCAAGAGCCTATCCCCACAAAACAAAGCAATCTTACAGCCTGTAAAATCAGAAATCTCTATTTCCATATTAGACTCCTTCGGTTAATTCCTTTTCCAGCTCGGCTAACCAGTTTTGATAATAGCTTTTCTCATCCCGTAACATCCGACTGCTATTCATTTTCTGTCTAGCAATCTTCATAGCCTTGTGAGTTTGAACTACATCTTTCCTTACCTTAAATTGATACCAAGCTTGAATGACCTGCATATCTGCTGTTTTTAGAGATAAAAAGGATTTGACCCCTCGAATACTTGCATATTCTTCCGCTTTCTTATTATCTCCTTCCATCAGAGCAACTTGAAGAAGGTATAATTGAGAACTAGTTTTAGACATTGGATTATCTGTTTTCTCTAACACAGACTGAAACTCTTGCTTTGCAAGCTCTATATTATCATCCAATATGAATACCAACCCCTGAAGAGTCTGAACACTTTCTGCAAAACTCCCTCTCGCCTCCTCATCAACAGACATGATAAAGTCTTTTAAATCATATTCTTGAGGAGCTAGCAAGGTCTGGGCAGAATGCCTCAACATCAGGTAGGCGTATTTCGTATTTTCAGGGTGTTGTAGCAATTCCCAAATTTTTGCGCCATCGGTGATGCCGACTGGTAAAATGTTATTTAGGAAGAAAGACAGATTAAGAAAAATCCAAGTCCCTGCAAAATACCAGTTTCTTGTTAAAAATCCAAACACTATCGCCAATAATATCAAGCAAAGATGAACTATCAATCCTCCTGAAAGCATCAAGATGATTCTTTGATCGCTTTCATCCTCTTTTAAACCAATGTATTGAGCACCAACATTTTTCAGAATGGCTGTTCTACTAAGATGAAACCTACCTGACTTTTTGGTCAAAATAAAATGTCCTAATCCAAAAGCCACCAGCCGATAGCCTGTCAAGTAGCCACAAAAAGCATGTCCCAGCTCATGAAGAATCAAGATTAAATACATGCTTAGAAGAGCGAAGGCATAACCAAAAGTAAAGACTAAAACTGCGGAATACCCCAGCTCTGCAAATGCGATTGTTCCACAAGCACAAGCCAGCATAATAAAGACAACAGCTAGCACATAAACCAAATAAATCCCAATTTTCTTCATAAAATCTCCAACCAACTCCTAGTATCTCGGATAAGGATAAAACTCTCCCTCTTCCAAACCTACTTTTCCTTCTTCAAAGACTTCTTGGTTCCATTCCATGACGAATTCTTCTGCTTCTGGGTCTTCCAAAAAGTCCATGAGGGCATCTAGTCCAACCTCGGCAGTATCTTTAAGGAAAAGGGTAAAATAAGCTAAAAACTCACGAGAAAATCCCTTTTTAGGCAGATAAGGAATGACAGTCAAATAGTCTTCCTCATTGACTGTTGATTTGGCAGGATTGTAAAAAAGCACTGCTTCTTCAAAGAGAATGTCATCTGATGAAACCTCTCCATCCTCATCCACCATCTCCACACCTGCAGCATTTTGCGCTTCCAATAGAAAACTCACTTCAACCGCGTGATTGCGCTTGTCCCAACTAATCTCAAAGTCAAAGGGAAAATTCTTCTCCAACTCTTCCTCTAAAACATCTAAAAATCCATATGTTGCCATTTTGTCCTCTTCCTATGCGACTCTTAATCGCCCCGATTGCTCGGAAATATGCTAAAATAGATACTACCATCTTACCACATATACATCAGAAAATCCACGTTAGAAAGGACTGCTATGCCAGACAATCTCGCGCTTCGCATGCGCCCTAAAACCATCGACCAGGTCATCGGTCAGGAACATCTGGTCGGACCTGGAAAAATCATCCGCCGTATGGTGGAAGCCAACCGCCTGTCCTCCATGATTCTATATGGACCTCCAGGAATCGGCAAGACCAGTATTGCCTCAGCCATCGCTGGGACTACTAAGTATGCCTTTCGAACTTTCAATGCGACAGTTGATAGTAAAAAACGACTTCAAGAAATCGCGGAAGAAGCTAAATTCTCAGGGGGACTTGTACTACTCCTTGACGAAATTCATAGACTAGATAAAACCAAGCAAGACTTCCTCTTGCCTCTCTTGGAAAGTGGACTGGTCATCATGATTGGCGCTACGACTGAAAATCCTTTCTTCTCTGTCACTCCTGCCATTCGCAGTCGCGTTCAAATTTTTGAACTGGAACCTCTGTCTAACCAAGACGTCAAAGAGGCCCTGCAGATAGCTCTAAGTAACCCTGAGCGTGGTTTTGATTTTCCAGTAGAACTAGATGAGGATGCGCTGGATTTCATCGCAACCTCTACAAACGGAGACCTTCGCTCTGCCTTTAACTCACTGGACTTGGCAGTTCTCTCTACCCCTGAGAATGACGAGGGCATCCGCCACATCACCCTAGACATCATGGAAAATAGCTTGCAGCGGAGCTACATTACCATGGACAAGGATGGAGATGGCCACTACGATGTTCTCTCAGCCCTGCAAAAGTCTATCCGTGGCTCAGATGTTGATGCCAGTCTTCACTATGCTGCCCGCTTGATTGAGGCTGGTGATTTGCCAAGTCTCGCTCGTCGCTTGACCGTTATCGCCTATGAAGATATCGGCTTAGCCAATCCTGAGGCCCAGATTCATACCGTGACTGCTCTGGATGCTGCCCAGAAGATTGGGTTCCCAGAAGCCCGCATTCTCATTGCCAATGTCGTCATTGATTTGGCCCTTTCTCCAAAATCCAACTCAGCCTATGTAGCTATGGATAAGGCACTTGCTGACCTCAAAACATCAGGGCACTTGCCTATTCCGCGACACCTGCGTGATGGGCACTACAGTGGAAGCAAGGAACTGGGGAATGCCCAAGACTACCTCTATCCACACAACTATCCTGGAAATTGGATTAAACAAGACTATCTGCCAGAAAAAATCCGTAATCATCACTATTTCCAAGCAGAAGACACTGGTAAATATGAACGGGCTTTGGCTCAAAGAAAGGAAGCCATCGACCGTTTGCGAAAAATCTGAAATCCTTTTCAAAAAATTGCACTTTCCTCTTGATTTTTTTTGAAAAAGTGGTATCATATAAACATAGAAACGCTGTGGTGTACGACTTCACACTTAAGTGTTGACCGACTATTTTTTGTATTATTAGGGAAACAAAAGTCTTCTAACAGCATGTAGGCCGTCTCACACGGAAACAGCTTCAGTTAGAGCGAGTTGCCCACCTGCTTAATTGCGCGGGTTCAATACAAACCGTGAAGTTTCGGCACCAATACAGCTTTTTCTTTGCCTCCTTAGCTCAGCTGGCAGAGCAGCGGACTCTTAATCCGTGGGTCACAGGTTCGATCCCTGTAGGGGGCATAGTATATAGTTTAGAAACGTTGTTAAATCAACGTTTCTTTTTGATTTGGTCAACTTTTGGTCAATAATTCTATTTTTTAACTAAACTCGTCAAAACAGCACGAACTTTGTTATTTTCAATATCTGCTTTTTCTTTTATAAGATGTCCATAAGTTTCAGTTATTTGTTTAATATCTCTATGACCCATTAATTTTGAAACTGCCCAAATATCAACACCCATTGCTAACATTGTTGAACAATACGTGTGTCTCAGACCTGTACTTGTCATAGTTTGAGGATGAATTTTTAAGGTCTTTAAAATTTGTTTTAAATGCTTGTTCACTCCTGCATTTGTTACAACATTATAATTCAAATCAATAAAAATCATATTTTCATTATTCGTAATCATCTCATTTTCAATGAATACAGATTGCTCTTGTTTTATTTTCTTTAAAATTGTTAATGTATCTTCATCTATTGGAACTGTTCGAACTGAATCTTCCGTTTTGGGTTTTGTCCAACGTTTTTTTATAGTATCATATCTGCGATATGTTTTTATTTCTGAACTTTCCCACAATACACAATCCCATGTGAGACCTGCAACTTCCCCTGCACGTAATCCCGTTTTTAGTTGAATTAATAGTAAATGTGGAACGATTGAAGTTGTTAAATCAAGATTGCTTTCTAAATATGTTACTAACTTTTGATAGTCTTCAAAGCTATGAATATATTTTTCATCTCTTCGCTTTTGTGGAGGTCGTCCTGAGAGTATAACTCCTTCAGTAAAATCTTCGATATTAAGCTTATCTCTTTTCGCAAATACAATCACATTTCTAATTTCCGCATTCATTCTACTAACATTGTCTCTGCTATTAGTTTCAGCGTACTTATTAATAAATTCTTGATATTCGCTTGCTTTAATTTTTAAGGCTGGTTTGTCTTTGAAATATGCTTGAATGAATTTACCACGTATTAGATGCTTATTGAAAGTAGATTCCGCTTTTCCAATTGGTTTAACTGTTAATTCTAGCCACTTTTCCCATAGAGCATAGAATGTAATATTTTTATCAATTATTGCACCATTAAGCAATTTTAACTCAAGAGCTAACGCTTCAATTTCAGCTTCTCTTTTTGTCTTAAAGCCTGAATTTGAAGCAACCACCTTTTTATTTTTATCAAAAATTCTATAATCCCATAAATTCTTTTTTCCTCGTTTTCTGAATGAAACTGACATGATTACCTCTTTCTAAAAGACGATAACCAAGATATTATCTTGATTATCGTATCATAAACTAAAGATTTCTGCAAAGTTTTCTTCAAAAAATTGTTTCGTTTTACTAGCTAAGAAATAGTACCGTCCACCCTGACTGTCTGGATATTTCACAAACCCATCTTTGTTTTTATCAATATCGATTTTTGAGCGAATAGCAGGTTGATAAAGAACATGTTCCAATAGCCAAGGTCGAGAGACTGAAACCATCTCTAAAACCTCGGATAAGCTCATATACTTCCCCTGAGAAGCCTTGTTTTTTAAGTTGAGGTATTCATCTTTTTCTACTATGATATGAGAGGCAGGCAACTGTACTTCTAAATTGTCTATTTTGATTAAAATTTTATCTGTCATATAATTTTTCCTTATTCTATGATACAATAGAAGCAGAAATAGTATTTATTATTTCCACTAGTTTTAGTTATCACTGCACTCGCTTTGGTCGGTTGAGTCTGTAGTGATAACTTTTCTTTTGCTGTCAATATTTTTTACTTTCTTAATTCTTCCTAATATATCCGAAGCGATTTTTCGAAATTCTTCTTCATTTTCTACACTGTTTAGTGAATACGTCTGTAATTTTTCAAATGCTTGTTTTGCTTTTTCTTTTAAATCACGTTTTGCTGTGTAATTCCATAATTCAATTTTGATAACCTTATTCTTTTCATCGTGAATCATTTTAATTACAAATCTAATTCTTCGCATTAGCTGATGATATTCTTTATTTTTCTTTCCAAACCACGAATCACACCAATCCCAATAACTATCTGAATTTGTGATAATTGTTAAATCATTGATGATATACGCATCTTTAAACCGTGAACTTAACTGTGTAGCTGAATCTGGTTCTAGTATCTGAAATAACTCTCGAAAAGTCATGCCACAACTTGCATCTAGTTCATTGATTACAATTGTTTTTTCTCCTTTGTAGCCAGAACCTAAATCGAAACGCTTTTTATTTATTGATGGGGTATGTGCTCCTAATCTATCACGTTCTTCTGCAAGTAAGCGTGCTAAATATGATTTTCCTGTTCCTCCTTCAGCTTGAATATAAATACCTGTATGATTTCGTTCGCCCTTACTCATACGAATAAACTCCTTATGAATAAATTCTTGTCTGTTTTCCTCAAATTGTCTTTTATTTGAATTCCACGCTTTTTGTGCTATCCGTTGAGTGAATTGCTCAAATAATTGTTGTTTTGCTTCAGTTGTAAGTAAGCCTTCTTCTGAGATTAGATAGCTTAATTCTAAACAATAATCGTCTATTTCTAGACCATTGTCAGATTTTTCTTTGCTATGATTTTTGATTTTTCCCATGATATCATCGATATAGTTTGTATTTTCTGATGAAATGACTTCTTTGACCTCATAGGGGAATTTGTGTTCTTCCATATTACGTTCATTTCTATGTGTTAAATATCGACATGCTTTTATCGAACTACGAACAAACTCT
The DNA here is from genome assembly GCF_013276795.1 of Streptococcus sp. 2342. GTDB lineage: Bacteria > Bacillota > Bacilli > Lactobacillales > Streptococcaceae > Streptococcus. The sequence continues at coordinate 51,827 of NZ_VMLR01000006.1, read as the reverse complement.
AAATTTTGTTCTCTTGAAATTGATAAGCTTTTATAAACAGATGAATAAGTATGAGCATGTTTGAAATCAATATAAAAATGGGCATGCAATGGTTTTGAACTTCCGTCATCTTTTAAATCTTTATCATGAAAAATAATATGATACCTATCATCTTCATTTTTACAATAGTCTTTAATACGTTGAACAACGGATTCACGAAAATCTTTTTCAGTTAATTTTAAATTTGCATTATGTTCATATTCAAATGAAATTTGACCAAAAAATTTTCTTTTTCTATCATTTTGATTAATCTTCATAAAAATCCTTCCTGATTTTGACACAAAATAGAGAGTGTGTGTTGATTTTGAGTTGTTGTGATATGGTTTGAATGTGGATGCACTGACGGAGAAAAACGTGCATCCACATCCAAACAAACATCATATTTTCTTGACACATCACAACATAAAAATCTTATTCATTAGACGTGAATTGTTTTAAATTTATGGTGCTGGTGTACTTGCTTACCTTCAGTAGCAGTACACCGCACCTTTATTTTTTTCTAAATGCTGTTGAGCTGAATGTTCTACTATTTTCTAATCTAATAAAATCATTAAATAAATATCTACTATCTAACTGATTTAATTCTCTTTTAGCCTGTGCTAATAATTCTTCCATAATATTATAACTTTCACAATTCGCTGGAAAAGTCCATGTTGCAACAGCTTTTTGTTCATAGTAAACAACAGTTAATGTCAATAGAGAACGGTTTGCTTTTCTGATAATTTCCTGTTTTGAATTGCTGTAGCGAGAAGATTCTTCCAAAGTTGGCTCTACATTTATCTGCCTACAAAATCGTCTCATTTGCCACGTCGCAACATATGACTTAATGCTATTTCTGAAATAATCAAATTCAGCATTTCTAAATGCAAAATCGATATTAATTATAAATAGTAATAATATAAATGATACACTCGAAATTAAACGTAGTACTGATATAAAAACAATAAAATAAAAAAATGTTTCTATATGTATTTGAAAAATGATAAATGTAGCCAAACGCTCTAAAATAAAAAATATAATAGAAACAAAAATTGTAAAATTAACTACATTGTATTTATTAAAGTATTTCGTCATGTGATTTCTTCCTTCCTGATGTTATAAGAGGGGGTTAGAAGTGGCATAATATGCGTTCGATGTTCACTATCTGTAAACTTGACTATACCTGTACCAATACCAGGTGGGACTACAATATTATCAACATTGATGTTGGGCAATAAAAACTGACAAGTATTCGCATTTATCTCACCTAAAATAAAGATACAGTTAATTTGTTCACGTACTGCTGTATTACCGCCAAATGCAGTTGCATCAAAGCGTTGGCTACATAAAATGAGTGAGATGGAGGTCTGACGGCCGAGAAGAGCAATCGTCCCAAGTAATTGCCCAAATGATTCACGAGACTGCTTAGAGCTCCCCTGAACAAGTGCCAACAGTTCATCAATAACAATATAAATGCGTTCAAACTGAGTTTTTGGATTTGTTAATAATATTTTTTGCCGTTCATATATCTTATTAATGATTCGACCCAACAATTCATTGACCTCTGTAATAAAACTGTTTAAGTTTGAACCATGTGTTGGTGCTAATACTTCTAAACCTAATTCCTTACTTAGTAAGTAAACATCAGCGATTTTAGGGTCGACGCAAATAATTTGATTTGTGAAAGATTTTAGACAACTAATCAAATAACGTAAGAAATGAGTCTTTCCTGTACCAGATGCTCCACTCACCGCCAAACTTGTCACCGCTTTCATTGGGATATTACAAATATTGTTAGCCATAATTGGGAGAGTATTTTCTGACACGTTCTTTTTAATAAAAGATGAAAGATTATCAATCTTTAACCGAGTTGGAATCCCATCAACCCAAGGAAAGAAAAATGCACGTGCTTGATTTTCATTTTTTGTATCATAAGGAACAAAAAAAGCATTATTCTGTGGTAAGAGAGTCTTGAATGGGTAGAGTATGCCAGCGCAAATTGCAAAAATATCAAAGTATAGTTTTTTGCTTAAAGAATAACTTACAGGGAGATTTGGGACGTAAAAAACGCCGGAATCATTGCTTGCAACCTTAATATCAAATGAATTTAAATAAGATGATTCATCATTAATATTGAGAGCGTTATTCAAATTTCTCAAAATAAATTGTTCTAATTCGAATTTGTTTTTACCAAATTCAGTAGTGTCAGAAACAACCGCTTCTGACACTTTCTGATTTTGGCTTTTATTCATTAAAAAAGCCATGCATTATTTTCCTTTCTTCTTAATATCTTTTGCCCTGAAATAAAGTTGTCCGTACTGGTTTTCAAAAGCTTCTAAATCTTCAAATTCAACAATATCTCCGATTTCGAATTTTGATAAATTTGGCTTATTTTCTGGTAAAAACTTGACCTTAAAAGGATTGTGATTATCACTTGCAACGTAAACTTGATAGCCTTGAATGTTATCTGTACGTTTCATTTTTTCTTTACCGTTGACAATTTCGCCCGATTTTTCAAATTCATATTGAATCTCAAGTTGTTTACCAACCAATTTTACAACTTCATCTGAAAGAGCTTGTTCTGCTAGGCTAGCACTGTAGCCATTTGTGCGTTTAAAAAATGCCATAATTGGCCCCCTTTGTTAAAAAGTATTTTAAAGTTTTGCTACGAGAGCAGTAACTTTATGAGTCTATTCTAGCAATAATTTTTTCGAAAATCTATAAAATGTGTATTTTAAATTTGACAAATCAATATTTACGATATATAATTTATGTGTACGATATACATTAGAAAGTGTTAAGGAATAAAAAATGACTAATTTAAAACTAAAAAGATTATCTGAATTTATTGATGACATGATACAAAAGTATCAAATTGAGGAAACAAAAAATATTAAAAAAAGTTTACGTAGAAAATTTGTTACAGAATTGGAAGCTATGGGACAGTGGGATAAAGCTAATTCTAAAACTTTTGGTCGAAACAGAACAAAGGTATTCAATTATGAAATTCTTGATAGATTAGAGAAACGGTGTGAACGATATTTAGTTAAGAAGAGCGGATTTGATTTTGATAAGTTCAAAGATTATAAAAGCAACATAGATAGTGAAAACTATTTTGAAGAAGCAACAGAAGATGAGCTAAAGGATATGCATGAAAGAGCTGTTTTTAGGTCATGGGCTGGTTCTATTTCAAAAGAAGAGATTCGAGATGTCATGCTAACAGCTTTATTTGAAAAATTTTTTACTTCTATTGATATTGAACAATGGCAAAAAGACAGTGATTTTTTAACAATTGTTGATGCTAATGATGATAGAGAATCTAGTTTTGAATATTACAGGGCGAAGGAACGTTATTCGTCTCACAATAAATCTGCATATTATAAGGAAAGAAAATAAATGAATAAAAAATAACCGCTAGGATGTGTGAATCTTAGCGGTTATTTATGTTGTTTAATAGGGTTGCTACTGCATCAATTATATCTGTTTTTTGTGGTTCTGGTATTTGTTCAAGTTGATTGATAATATTTTCAATTTCTTTACTCTTTTCTGGAAAACCGAAATTAAAAAATGTTTTTTCATCTACTTCAAGAGCTATAAGTATTTTATTCAGTGTTTGTATTTGAAAATTATATTTTTCATTTTCTATGTTGTGGATATGTTTCGAGCCTAAGCCGGCTAATTCGGAAAGTTTTTCTTGGCTTAGCCCTTTTGTTAATCGTAAATATCTAATTCTTTTTGCAATAAAAGTTTGTAAGTTGTTTTGATTCATAATTGTTTACCTTCACTATTATTTTAAAGATAAACATTATAAATAATAAGTAGTACAAATTACACTTGTATAGTATATAAGTGTTGAATATTACACTATATAATGATAAAATAGTGTAGTAAAACTATAAAAATTAGCTCATTTTATCAGCCATCAAAGGAGAAAATGATGAAGAAACTGAAAACCCTAACAACTTCAACAGCTATTGCGCTTGCGTCTGTTGGTGTGCCTGCATTTGCTCAAGAAGCAACTACTACAACAGCAGTTGATACAACTGCTGTAAACGAACCTGCTCTTGTTTCAAAACCTGTAGCTAACGCAAAACCAGAAGTGAAGAAATCTTCTGATGTCAAGCCTGCTCTTGATGCTCAAGCGTCTACTGTTAAGCAAGTTGAAGCTGAAAATGAAACAGCAACCGCTGAAGCTACTTCTGCTAACAAAGTTGTCACAACTACTGAATCTGCTTTGACAAGCGCTAAAGAGGACTTGAAATCAGCTGAAGCTGTTAAAGCCAATGCTACAGAAGAAAATATCACTGCTACAAAAGCAAAACAAGATGCGAATGTAAAAGCTCAAGAAGCCAATCAAAAAGCAACTGAAGCATCTACTGAAGCGATTAAAGCTCAAACTGAAACTGTAGCAACTGAAACAGCTAACGTTGCAAGCGCAACAAGTAAGAAAGCTGAAGCGGATAAAACAGTAACCGCTAAAGAAGCGAATGTAAAATCAGCTGAAGACGCGCTAAATGGTTCAGGACTTGGCGAAGCCAAAGCCTCTCTTGCCCAAGCTGAAAAAGATATTGAACAAGCAAATGCGAATATCTCAAGTGCAACAACAGCTGTCGAAACTGCTAAGAAAGCAGATAGCAACCGCGCAGACGCCATCAAACAAGCTACAAACAATGTAAATGTCAAAAACGATGCCTTGAAACTAGCTAAAGAAATGATGGACGCAGATAAAACAAAAGTTGAATCCATCCAAGAAAAAGCAGATGCTACAGCGTCTAAAGAAAAAGAAGCGCAAACTGCCTTGGATACACAGAAAGCTCTCTCTGGTGAAGCTATCATTCATATGGGAAATCCAGTTCATCATTTGACAGATGAAGAAAAAGCTTATTATGGTCTTGATAAGAACGATATCACATTCTCAGATGCTAAAAGCTATTATGTACGTAATCGTTATAAGAGAGATGGTAAAGCAGACGAACTTATGTTGACAATGGGAGCAAAAATGCATAAAGCTCTAACAGTTGACTTCAATAAGAATGATGATAAACGCAGCATCAATATTGACAATTTAACCGATAAAGAAATTGCTGAAATTAGTGATTTTTATGCTAAATTGGTAAATGCTTTACAAGAAAAAATGGGATATTCAGAAAAATACCGAGCTTATGCTGCACAAGATACTCTTGAACACAGTAAACAAAAAGCTAAAGCTTATGAAGCTCGTGGAACTGACCCTGCTGTAGCTGGTCACATCAATAGAAACACTGATCCTGAAAACATGGCATTCATCTATAAAAGTGATCAAATTTCAACAATGCTTGATTTGAAATATGCTGTGTTAGATGCTTTTAAAGAATATTCATTCTTAGATGATGAATCAAATTGGGGACACGCTGCTAACAACCTAAACGGTGGTGGTGTTGCAATGACTGTCGCTAATATCAATGGTAAACGTTGGTTTGTCAACTCATTTGGTAGCGATGGTAAACATAAAATCAACCTCAACCAAGAACTTGCCCAACTTGAAGCAAAACTAGCTGAAGCACAAAAACAAAATAGCCAAGCTCAAACTGCTCTTACAAATGCTAAAGCAGAATTGGCAGCCGCTTCACGCAAATATGCTTCTGCACTTGACGCTAAAACAGAAGCTGAAAAAGAATTGGCAAGTAAAACAGCTAGTCCACTTCAAACAGAAGTTGCTGAAAAGAACTTGCAATTGGCAAACCTTGCTTTGAAAAATGCACAAGAACGTAAAGCAACTGCTGAAAAAGCTGTTGAAAACTTCTCAAGAAGCCAAGCAGAAAAAGAAATTGCTCTTGAAACAGCTAAAGATGAACTAGCTACAGCTAAAACTGCTCAAAAAGATGCTGAAAATGCTCTTACAAATGCGCAAGCAAAATTGCAAACAGAAGAAAACAAGTTGACTGCACTTCAAGATGAACAAGCGAAGCTCCATGCAGAAAAAGACCAATTGGTATCAGATGCGAAATCAATTGCAACAGAATTGAGTGCTTATCTAAACGCAGATAAGAATCTTACAGATGCGCAAGCAAAAGTAGCTGATTTGGAAACAAAATTGACTCAAGCAAAATCTTCTGCAAAATTGGCACAAGATAAAGTAGACGCAGTTACAGCTAAATTGCAAGCTGAACAAACTAAATTAGCTGAAATCCAAGAAGAGTTTGATAAGTTGCTAGACTTAGAAAACAAAGCTAAAGATAATGTAGTTGCAACTCTACCAGACGGAACTGTTGTGGCTGTACCTCGAGTAGATTCAGATTCTAATACTTTACCTACAGAAAATACTGAAAAAAATGTTGATAAAACAAAACCAGCTTCACAATCAGGTAAAGATGTTGCTTTGGATGCTAAAGAAGATGTTGTTGCGAAAGATAAAGAACAAACAAAAGATAAACAACAAACATATTCAGCTCCAGCTGTTAAAGCAGGTGCAGATGAAAAAGTGACATATTCACGAGTAGAACGTTCAAAATCATTACCAAATACTGGAGAGTCATCAAGTGTTGCAATGTTGGTATTCGGTGCAATTCTTGGAACATTTGGAGTTGTAACAGTACGTAGAAAAAATTAGAATAATAAAAAAATCTTCTTATCATAAATAGGAAGATTTTTGTTAAAATATATTAAAAGAAAGAAATAATGTGAGGATTAAAAAATGAGAACTCCTAAGATATATAATGATTTAATTAAGAATAAAGAAATAACAAATAAAATTATTGCAGAATGTATATATTCTGTTAATAAAAGAGCAAAAAACTATCGAGATAAAATAGAAGATTATAAGCAAGCTGGATTCTATAGATACAAAGAAAATAATATTGAAAATGCAAAAGAACAGAAAGAAAAATACTATAGTATGAAAGAAGATTTATTATTAAACTTCAGTCCAAAATTAATTCATAAACAGTATGCAGGTGAGAAAAGACAACGAGTCTATAGTTATCAAAAAAATTATGAAAAACTATATAATGAAAAAAGAAATGATATTGTTTGGGAAAATAGTTACTATGACTACGATAGAAATAAGGAAGTTGAATTTTTTGATTATAGCTTAGGTGAGAAAAAATATTTATATTTCTTATATTATGAAATCGGTGAATATAGTTTTCATACCCCAATTACAGAAGAAAGGGTAGAAAAAAATACTCAATTGGAAATCAAAGAAATAGATGAGAATTTTCAAACTCATGGAGCTGATATAGTAGATTTACTTTCAACTCAATTTGTTCAAAAAGTAATAGACTTGTTAGATAGTGGAGATTATACAATTATAGAATAATTAAAAAAATCTTCTTACGTTTGTAGGAAGATTTTTTGGATTCACAAAACTAGTTTAAAAGACTACGCTATTTAAACCATTTTTGAGAATGCATATCGGACTATACCAATTGCGCCGAACACGGTATCGAACCATGTATAAAAAATCGTGATTATTGATTTTTTAAACTTAGGAATTACAGGAAAAACTAAAAATTTATTTGGTCAACCACTGGTCAATTTCCTTAATTTCAATACTAACTAGCGTGTGATAATATCTTGATTTAATCGCTTTTTACTTATTTATTTTAACTTATTTTAACGCTAATTTACATGTAGGGGGCATCTATATACAACAGGAAAAGCCTTGGAATCAAGGCTTTTTTGTGTAGTCTTAGAACTAAAAAACGATAGAAAAAACGCCCCTTCTGAACTGCGCCATATGAAGTTATTTAAGCACCTCCTTTTCTTTTATTGCCATTTTCTGTTATAGTAAATTGTACTTCTAAAATAGAAAGGTCTTAAGATGACAACTCTTATTAAACATAAACGTGTAGAATTTTCAGAACTTTTTTATGACTTAGTTTTTGTTTTTGCAATTTCAAAAGTAACTACTTTAATCGACCATCTTCATAACGGTATTTTGACTTGGAATTCTTTCCTTGATTTTTTCATTGCTATTTTGGTTCTCATCGATTCCTGGATGATTCAAACCGATTATACCAATCGCTATGGAAAGAACTCTTTATTTAACATGGTAATCATGTTTATCAAAATGGGACTTTTACTCTTTATAGCCAATATGATTGGACCTGATTGGCAACAATATTTTCATTATCTCTGTTGGGCTATTGGTACATTAACCCTTACCTTATTTTTTCAATATTTGGTTGAATTTTTTAGAAAATCAACCGATGATGTTGAACGGGAAAGTATCAAAGGTTTTCTATGGATAACAGGTCTAGGAAGTTTAGGAGTCTATCTAGCAACTCTTCTTCCTATTTACGTTAGAGTCTATATCTTCTTTGCTAGTATTCTGTTTATCTTTATTATGCCAAGTATCTTGCTTAATAAAGATAAGCATTACCAGGTAAATCTTCCCCATTTAATCGAGCGCATCTCCCTTCTTGTCATTATTACGTTTGGAGAGATGATTACGAATCTAGCTAACTTCTTTACAATCGAGAATTTCTCGATTTATTCGGTTCTTTATCTCATTATTATGATTTCTCTGTTCTTGTTTTATTTTGGTCAATTCGACCATGCTATTGATGAAAAATCTAATCAAAAGGGACTATTTCTAATTTACAGTCACTATCCTATTTTCATTGGACTTATGATGATGACTGTATCGATGAGTTTTCTTCAGAATCCTGAAGCTAATCGTCTCTTTGCAACCAGCTTCTCTTATATCGGATTTGGCCTCTTTCAAGCTGCTGTCCTAGTAAATGGGCCCTATAACAAACACTATCTTCGCTATTCGAAAAGTTACTACTGTGTCCAAGCGACACTCTATCTGGCTGCCTTGATTCTCTCTTTAATCTTTGCTTCTAATCCTATAATAGTAGTGAGTATAACAACCATTTTAGCTCTAGCTATAGCCATTCATTTTATTTATTTTTATATGACACAGAATAAAAAATATTCCAAATCTAACTGGGAGTTATTTTAATGAGTTTATAACATAAAAAAGCTTTGGGAACCAAGGCTTTTTTGATTTCTATCTAAACTTTTTCATAAGGTATTTTCGTGCAGGTGCTTCAATGGTTTGAACAATTTCAAATCCTTCTTTTTGATAGAGGTGCTTGGCTGCTTGATTTGCATCGAAGACATTTAGAGAAATACTATCTATGTCTCCATTTTCAAAAGTCAAACTAACAAATTTCCTTAAGGCCTGGCTACCTAAGCCTTGCCCCTGTTTCTGGGGGTTGATAAAAAATCTTCCAATATGAAGATTGCTGTCTTCTTGCCTGATTTTCTGGATAAGCCCCACAAACTCGTATCCATCAAAGATTGAAAAGATTCCTTCCAAATCTTGCAAGACTTGAATGGTCAAGGGAAAAGGAATCATTGGTCCCATCCATTGTTCTTGAAAGGATTTGCCGAGGGAGTTGGACCATTGGCATACGAGCTGAGCATTTTCTGTGCTCACCTTTTCTTCAAAACGAATTATCATCTTTGCCTCACCATCTTATCTATGTTTCTCCATTATACTACTTCTCCTATTTTTTACGAATAGATAAGTATGATTGATTTTTATTTTTTTCTTGTTGGGAGCATTCTCGCTTCCTTTCTCGGTTTGGTCATTGACCGTTTTCCTGAGCAGTCCATTATCCGACCTGCTAGTCACTGCGATTCCTGTCAGACTCGCTTGCGTCCCTTAGATTTGATTCCGATTCTCTCGCAGATCTTCAATCGCTTTCGCTGTCGCTACTGCAAGGCTCCTTATCCTGTCTGGTATGCCCTCTTTGAACTAAGCTTAGGACTCCTCTTTCTATCTTGGTCTTGGGGTTTTCTTTCCTTGGGGCAAGTCATCCTAATCACTGCTGGTTTGACCTTGGGCATCTACGACTTTCGCCATCAGGAATATCCCTTACTGGTCTGGATAACTTTCCATCTGCCTCTAATGGTCTACTCAGGCTGGAATCTGGTCATGGTCTTTTTCCTTGTCCTAGGAATTCTAGCTCATTTTATCGATATCCGTATGGGTGCAGGGGATTTTCTCTTTTTAGCTTCTTGTGCTCTCGTCTTTAGTGCGACCGAATTACTCATCTTGATTCAGTTTGCTTCTGCAACAGGGATTCTGGCCTTTCTCCTGCAAAAGAAAAAGGAAAGACTTCCTTTCGTGCCTTTCCTATTACTCGCTACTTGTGTGATTATTTTTGGTAAGCTACTGCTTGTTTGATAAAGTCCTGAATCGGCTCTCCTTTGTGGAGAGCTTTTACGATTTTTGAACCGACGATAACACCATCTGACACCGCATTGAAGCGTTCTACATCGGCTTGACTAGATACACCAAATCCTGTCAAGACGGGGATGTCAGCCACTTGATGCAATTGTGCCAAGTGCTTGTCCAAATCTGCTCGGTAATTGCCTGATTTCCCTGTCACCCCATTGATAGCAACGGCATAGACAAAACCTTCTGCCCCTTCAATCAACTCTTTCTGACGCTCAATCCCTGTCGTCAAACTAACTAGAGGAATCAAGACGATGTCTGTATCTGCCAAAAAAGGCTCTACAAAGTTAGCATGTTCATGAGGCAGGTCTGGGATAATCAATCCCTTAACCGCTGTATCTGCCAAATCTTTGACAAAGTTCTCCACACCGTACTGAAAGAGGGGGTTGAAGTAGGTCATAATGACCAGTGGAATCTCTGTTTCAATGGTTTTCAAGGTTTCAACCAAAGCTTGTGTCGAAGTACCATGAGCTAGACTGCGCAAGCCTGCTTCTTCGATAACAGGTCCATCTGCGACAGGATCTGAAAAGGGAATACCCACTTCAATGGCAGAGACACTCAAATCTTCTAAAAAGTGGATTGTTTCACCGAGACCATCCAAACCTTTCTCGTGGTCTCCAGCCATGATATAGGGAACGAAAATTCCTTTTCCAGCTGCTTTTATAGCATTCAATTTTTCTGTTAATGTCTTAGGCATGAGCTTCTCCCTTCTTTGCTGCATCTGCTTCCAAGCGGTCCTTGACTTGAACCACATCCTTGTCCCCACGACCTGATAGACAGACAATCATGGACTTGTCTGGACCCAGTTCTTTGGCTAATTTCACCGCAAAGGCGATAGCATGGCTAGATTCCAAGGCTGGGATAATCCCTTCCACACGAGACAAGAGCTGGAATCCTTCCAAGGCTTCCTCGTCCGTCACAGGGACATAGCTAGCACGTTTAATATCGTGGTAGTGAGAATGTTCTGGACCGATACCAGGATAGTCCAAACCTGCTGAAATAGAGAAGGCTTCAAGAATTTGACCATGGGCATCTTGGAGCACATCCATAAGGGAACCGTGAAGGACACCTGGGCGACCCTTGGTCAAGGTAGCTGCGTGGTGCTCTGTATCCACACCAAGCCCTGCTGCTTCAGCTCCATACATAGCTACAGACTCATCTTCTACAAAGGGATGGAAGAGACCGATGGCATTTGAACCACCTCCAACACAGGCTACTAAGGCATCTGGCAGATCTTGACCTGTCAAGTCGCGGTACTGTTGTTTAGCTTCTCGACCGATGACACTTTGGAAGTCACGAACAATTTCTGGGAATGGATGAGGTCCTAAGGCAGATCCAAGGATATAGTGGGTATCATCGATATTAGCTACCCATGAACGAAGGGCTGCATTGACCGCATCCTTGAGCACGCGCGAACCATCTGTCACTGCCTCAACCTTGGCTCCCAAAAGCTCCATACGGAAGACATTGAGGGCTTGGCGTTTGACATCTTCCTCACCCATGTAGATAGTACATTCCATGTTAAAGAGGGCTGCAGCTGTTGCAGTTGCTACACCGTGCTGACCAGCACCTGTTTCTGCGATAATTTTCTTTTTACCCATGCGTTTAGCCAGAAGAACTTGTCCCAAGGCATTGTTAATCTTGTGAGCCCCTGTATGGTTAAGGTCTTCACGTTTAAGATAAATCTTGGCTCCGCCAATATGCTGGGTCAAGTTTTTTGCGTAGTAAAGAGGAGTTTCACGTCCTACGTACTGACGTAAGAGCTGATTTAATTCCTCTTGGAAACTTGGGTCTGCCTGACTTTCACGGTAAGCCTTCTCCAACTCCAAAACTGCTGTCATCAATGTTTCTGGGACAAAACGTCCGCCGAATTTTCCGTAAAATCCATCTTTATTTGGTTCCTGATATGCCATGCTTTACCCTCTCTATAAATCTTCTAATCTTTTCATGATCTTTTTGTCCGTCTGTCTCCACTCCGCTTGATACATCGACTGCATAGGGAGTAAAGTGTTGAATTGCTTTTACTACATTGTCTTCATTAAGCCCACCTGCGATAAAGAAGGGCTGAGTTAATTCTGTCGTATCCAGTTGTCCCCAGTCAAAGGTCTGGCCACTCCCTGCCACAGGGGCATCAAAGAGTAGATAGTCTGCCTGAGAATTGGGCACATGACCCTCTCCATCCACCTGCACAGCCTGAATACTGGCACAAGGCAAATTCTCAAACAAATCATCCGCCACCTGACCATGAACTTGAATCAAGTCCAAGTCAACTTTTTCAATCGCTTCTAGCAGTTCTGCCCGACTTGGTGAAACAAACACACCAACCTTTTTGACATCTGCAGGAATAAGCTTTGCCAGCTCGGCAGCCTGATCCAAAGTCACCTGTCTTTTACTAGGTGCAAAGACAAAACCGATGTAGTCGGCTCCTGCTGAGACGGCTGTTTCCACCGCTTCTTTGGTCGATAGTCCGCAAATTTTAACCTTTGTCAATCTGCAACTCCTTGATTCTCTGAGCTACATCTTCTGCCTGCATAAGAGCTGTCCCAACTAAAATTCCATTAAAGTATGATGCTACTCGTTCCGCATCCTGCCCTGTGAAAATAGCAGATTCAGAAATGTACAAGCAATCATCTTTGAAATGTTTAGCCAAGTCTACACTGGTCTGCAAGTCAACTTCAAAGGTGGTCAAGTTGCGGTTATTGACCCCGATAATCTGGGCACCAAGTCTGTGAGCCACTTCTAGTTCAGCTAGATTGTGAGTCTCCACTAAAACTTCCAGACCAAGCTCTGTCGCATAGTCATAAAGTTCCTTGAGACGTTCTTCTGACAAGGCTGCAACGATGAGCAAGATGACTGTCGCACCAGCATTGCGAGCTCGAATGATTTGCTTTTCATCGATAATAAAGTCCTTGTTAAGCGTCGGAATGTTTACCTGACTGGAAATCTCCCGTAGATAATCCAAATGCCCTTTAAAGAAAACTTCATCTGTCAAAACAGAAATCATCACTGCTCCGTTTTCTTCATAAGTCTGGGCCTGTTGCACAATATCCACATCGAGATTGATATCTCCCAAACTAGGGCTAGCTTTCTTGACCTCAGCGATTACCTGCAAGCGGTCTTGGTGTTGCTTTAGATAGTCAGCCAAGCGATAGGTCTGGCGCAGGGGCTGGATTTCCTCCAGCTCCATCTGCTCCACCTCACTCGCCTTCTGCTCTAAAATTCGTGCTAAAAATTCCTGACTCATTTTTGGTACTCCTGTAACAGTCTGAGTTTTTCAAGAGCCTTGCCACTAGCAATCACTTGACGAGCTAAGGCAACTCCTTCCTTGATATTATCTACCTTACCATTAGCATAGAAACCAAGACCAGCATTTAAGACTGTCGTTTCCAAGAATGGACTTGGTTCATTTTTAAGAACGCTGAGCAAAATTTCTGCATTTTCCTGAGCATTGCCACCACGGATATCTTCGATAGCGTAACGCTCCATCCCTAAATCCTCTGGAGTAAAGCTTGACAAGCTGATTTCGCCATTCTCAAGAAGAGCAATCTTAGTTGTTCCATTCAAGCCAGCTTCATCCAATCCTTCTGGCCCAGCAACCACGATGGCACGCTTGCGACCCATATTTTTCAAAACCTGAGCTGTACTTTCTAGAAGTTCTGGACGACTAATTCCAAGAAGCTGTGTTTCCAAAGCCATTGGGTGAATCAGAGGACCAGTCAAGTTCATAATCGTTGGAATTCCCAATTCCAAACGAGCTGGCATGATGTATTTCATTGCTGGATGCATATTTTTAGCAAAGAGAAAGACGATGCCAGTTTTATCAAAGACCTTACCTAGTTCAGCTGGTTTGAGGTCTAGGTTGATACCCAAGGCTTCGAGAACATCTGCAGAACCAGATTTAGAAGAAATCGAACGGTTACCGTGCTTGGCCATGTGAATACCGCCACCAGCCAAGACAAAGGCTGCAGTTGTGGAAATATTAAAACTGAAAGACTTGTCCCCACCTGTACCACAGTTGTCCATAGCATCATGAATTTCAGTTGGAATATGTTGGGCATGCCCTCTCATGACTTGGGCAATGGCTGTGCGTTCTTCAGGTGTTTCCCCCTTCATCTTAAGAGCTAAGAGGAGAGAAGCAATCTGCGCCTCCGTTACACGCCCAGTTACGATACGCTCAATGACATCCGTCATTTCCACACCTGATAAATTTTCAAATTTTGCTAGTTTTTCAATAATCTCTTTCATCCTAGTTTCCTCACTTTACAACATTCTCGATAAAATTCCGAATAGAAGACAAGCCATCTGGCGTTCCGATACTTTCTGGATGGTACTGGAATCCATAAATTGGAAGGGATTTGTGTTGAATTCCCATAATAGCTTGGTCATCAGTCGAACGAGCTGTCACTTCAAAGTCTTCTGGCATTTCTTCAATCAAAATACTGTGGTAACGCATGACCGCACGGCCGTCCTCAATGCCTTGATACAATACAGATGGGGCTTCAAAGCTGATATTGCTCTGTTTCCCATGCATGACTTTTGGAGCCAAGCCTAGCTTACCACCAAAGACTTCTGCAATGGCTTGGTGGCCCAAACAAATCCCTAGAATCGGCTTCTTGACTGCAAAGTCACGAATCATGTCTTCCATCTTACCAGCATCAACTGGCCAACCAGGACCAGGAGAAAAGACCAGACCATCTGCTTTTTCAGCTTCTTCATACAGCTTGGGATCATCATTTCTCAAGACCTGCACTTCTGCAAAATTCCCAATGTATTGCGCCAAGTTATAGGTAAAAGAATCATAGTTGTCAATCAATAAAATCATGGTCTTAGTTCTCCAATTCTAGTCATAGATTTAGCCTTGTTAATGGTTTCTTGGTATTCGTTTTGGGCGATGGAGTCATAGACAATCCCTGCCCCAGCCTGCACATAAGCTGTTTGATTTTTGAGAATCATAGTTCGGATGGCAATGGCAAAATCCATATCACCTGTCGCAGACAAGTAGCCAATCGCTCCTGCGTATACGCCACGTTTTTCCGTTTCCAGTTCATAGATGCGTCTCATAGCACGAATCTTTGGTGCTCCTGACACTGTTCCAGCAGGAAGTGTTGATTTCAAGGCATCCATTGCAGTGAGTTCTGGAAGCAAACGCCCCTTGACCACGCTGGTCAAATGCATGACATAGCGGAAGAGCTCCACTTCCATATACTTAGTAACTTGGACACTGGCCGTTTCAGAAATGCGACCGATATCATTACGTCCCAAATCTACTAGCATCCGATGTTCTGCTGTTTCCTTCTCATCAGAAAGTAAATCTGTCGCCAAGGCCTTGTCCTCTTCTTCCGTAGCCCCTCTTGGTCTCGTTCCCGCAATCGGATTGGTTGTCACGATGCCATTTTTGACTGAAACCAAACTTTCAGGACTGGCACCGATGATTTGGTAATCATCAAAATCATAGAAATAGAGATAATTAGATGGATTGGTCACGCGAAGATTTCTGTAGAAGTCAAATGGATTTCCAGTAACCTCTGCTGAGAAGCGCTGACTGAGTACACATTGGAACATATCCCCGTTACGAATCAAGTCACGAGCTGTTTCCACCATTTCCTCAAACTTCTGAGGAGCGATATGCGGTTTGAAGTCCAGCGGAGATAAATCCAAATCTTCAAATTCATTTGGAGCAGGGATGCGTAATTCCTCCAGCACTTGGTTCAAGGCTTCTTCCAAATCTTCTTGACTGCGCTCGCTGTAAAGAGCATCCTCTATAACATGAATTTTTTCCTTCTTGTGGTCAAAAACTATGTAACTCTCATAGACAAAGAAATGCATGTCTGGCGTTCCAATGGTATCCTCAGGGATTTGACCAATTTCTTCATAGAGCGAAATCATATCGTAACCAACAAAGCCAATAGCTCCCCCACCAAAAGGTAGGTCTGAATGGTGCTGGCTCTTATGAGCCACTTCATAAAGGAAATCCAAAGGATCCCGATCAATCACTTGACCATTTTGATAAAGGACTCCATTTTCAAACTTAATCTCAAAAACTGGATTATAGGCTAGGATAGAAAAACGAGCGGTTTCCTTGTCTCTCGGAATACTCTCTAAGATAACCTTGTGTTGCCCCTTTAGGCGCATATAAGCCAAGATTGGTGATAAGACATCTCCATGAATGATTCGTTCCATTGTAATTTCCCTTTCAGTTCCTTATTTTTAATTTTTTATCTTTTTTCTATTTCCCTTAAATAGTGCGGACGGGAGCAACTTTCTCCGAAATTTCATCCCTAATTTTTGAGCCATGTGTCTCAAAAATTCCGTCCTAGAGAAGCATCTTTGCTTCTCTAAGATACCACTATGGCGGGAAATAGCGGTTTAATGCTCACTTCGTTCGCAAATATTTTATAGAAATTTATCTAGTGATGAAGCATAATTTAAAACTGATAGCCATATCTACGATAAATATATAAAAAACCCCACGCAAAATAACTTGCGTGAGGACGAAATTCGCGGTGCCACCTCAATTATAGGATTTCTCCTATCTCTCATTCCTGTCTTAGAAAGATTCTGTAACAGGCTGTGCGATAAAGGGCACTCCCTTGAGAATTATGTTTTCTTCTCTTGTTTCAGATGGACCCAACCTTACAGCTTTCTCTGCTTGTTTCCAGCAACCACAAGCTCTCTGTGAGAGAAAAGACTGTAATTTTTCCATCTTTTATTTTTTAGCTTCTAGGTAGTCTGCAATCGCAGCTACGTCCTTGTCTCCACGACCAGAGACATTGATGATGATAATATCATCTTTACTTAGTTTTGGTGCACGTTTAACTGCTTCTGCGATAGCGTGCGAACTTTCAATCGCTGGGATAATTCCTTCAGTCTTGCTGAGAAGGAGGAGAGCCTGAACAGCTTCTTCATCCGTCGCAGCCACATATTCCACGCGACCTGAATCTTTGAAGTAGGCGTGTTCTGGGCCAACCCCTGGATAGTCCAATCCAGCTGAGATAGAGTAAACTGGAGCCAACTCTCCATCTTCCTTAAAGACTGCATAAGTCTTCATGCCGTCGACAATTCCGATACTACCTTTTGTCATAGTAGCTGCGTGCTTGTCTGTGTCAAGTCCGTGACCAGCAGCTTCGACCCCAACCAATTTAACTTCTTCATCAGCCACATACTGAGAAAATGCACCAATAGCATTAGAACCACCACCTACACAAGCAATGACATAGTCTGGTAAGCGTCCTTCTTTTTCTAAGATTTGACGGCGAGATTCTTCACTGATGACTTTTTGGAACTCATGAACAATGGTTGGATATGGGTGAGGTCCCACAGCAGATCCCAGAACATAAAAGGCTTCAAGGTCATTCATCCATGCTCCAAAGGCTGCATCAACCGCATCCTTAAGAGTTCGTGTTCCCGTTTCAACTGCATGAACAGTTGCTCCCATCATCTCCATACGGAAAACATTGAGACGTTGACGTTCCACATCTTCTGCCCCCATGTAGACGTCACAGGCCATACCAAACTTGGCTGCAGCCGCTGCTGTCGCAACACCGTGCTGACCAGCTCCTGTTTCCGCGATCACTCGTTTTTTGCCCATACGTTTGGCAAGAAGAATTTGTCCTAAAACATTGTTAAGTTTGTGAGAACCAAGGTGGTTAAGGTCTTCGCGCTTGAGATAAATCTTAGCACCACCTAGGTGCTCTGTCAAACTTTCTGCAAAATAGAGCGGTGTTTCGCGACCTGAATAGTCCTTCAAGTAATGGCGAAATTCTGCCAAAAATTCTGGATCATCCTTGTACTTTTCAAATGTCACTTCCAACTCATCCAACAAAGCCTGAATCGGCTCCGGTACAAAACTACCACCAAATTGTCCAAAATAACCTTTAGTTGTCATAAAATTTTTCCTCTTTCAGTATTTATTCGACTTTTTGTTTGCTTTTAGTAGTAGGCAAGGAGCTGCAGATAGAACTCAAGTTCATCAAAGCGACTTAACGCCCTAATAAAAGATAAACAAAATGACGGATAGAAAAAAGCCCACACACAGAAAATACTTCCGTGTGAGGGCGTTGGTAACGCGGTGCCACCTCAATTATAAAGGGACTATCCCTTTACATCTCTGCCTTGTCTAACAACAAGTTGCACTGTAAGGTGTGCGCACCGAATTTTCATTGTTTCAAATTCATTTTTAAAATCAGCCCACTTTCACTACTTCCAACCACCTGTTCACAATCACCACAGGCTCCCTGAAGATCAAAAATAGTTACTTTTCTGATTTGTTGAACTTATTTTAATACTTTGTTTTTTCTTTGTCAAGACTTTTTTACAATTTTTTTGATGAAGCTAGTACTTTTTCAGAAACTGTTTTGAAAGTCTCAATGATATAGTCCACTTCTTCATCGCTTAGTTTAGTATGAAGAGGGAGAGTAATTTCATTTTCAAAGAAGGCATAAGCCTTAGGATAGTTCGCCATATCAAAGCCAAGATTCTTATAAGCTGTCAAGAGCGGAAGTGGTTTGTAGTGGACGTTACTTGCAATTCCTGCTTTGGCTAATTCTTGGATGATGAGGTTGCGCTCTTCTAAACTTGCTCCTTCTACATGGGTGATGTAGAGGTGGCGTGAAGATTCGACAGTTTCAGTCTTGTGTGCCAATGGATAGATACGAGAACCTGCAAAACCACGATCATAACGGTCCACGATGTCCTTACGACGGCCAAGCAAACTTGGGTAACGATCCAATTGTACCAATCCAAGTGATGCCATTATATCTGTCATATTGCACTTGTAGGCTGGTGTGACGATATCGTATTCCCATGAACCCAGTTGCATCTTGGCAAGAGCATCCTTAGTTTGCCCGTGAAGGGAAAGGATTTGGAATTCTTTGTACATCTCTTCGTCATCAATCGCTGGACTTGTTTTCCAAGTCGCACTTCCTCCCTCAGCTGTTGTAAAGTTCTTAACAGCATGGAAAGAGAAGGATGTAAAGTCAGCGATAGAACCAGCTGGTTGTCCTTTATATGTTGATCCCAAAGCATGGGCACTATCAGAAACAATCACGATACGGTTAAAGGCTTTTTGCCACTTGCTTGACGCAGTAAAGAGATCACGTTTTTTCTCCACGACTTGGAACAAACGGTCATAATCGCAAACAATCCCTGCGAGCTCTACTGGGATGATCACCTTAGTTTTCTCAGTGATAGCTTGCTCCAGCAGATCATAGTCCATCTCAAACGTATCTGCTTGGATATCCACCATGACAGGGGTTGCTCCCACGTGCGTGATGACACTACATGAAGCTGTGTAAGTCATAGCTGGAACGATGACTTCATCACCAGGCCCCACTTCCAAAACACGCAAAATCAACTCAAGAGCGGCAGTCGCAGAGTTGAGGCAGACAGTCTTAGGCGTCTGTGTGTATTGAGACAAGCGACGCTCTAGTTCTTTTGTCTTAGGACCTGTTGTAATCCAACCAGAACGAAGAGTATCCGCTACTTCAGCAATTTCTGCTTCCGTAATATCGGGTGGTGAAAATGGAATATTGTAATTTGGCATTGATTTGCTCCTTTTATCTGTACTCATTTTCTCATGACTACTTTATTTTAGCACTTCAAACACGGTTTGAAACATAATTTTGATGTCTCCAAGGAAACTAAATTCTCGGAGATAAGAAAGGTTATAGCGCATCTTTTCAGGAAGGACATGTTCGACATAGGCTTGGTCAACTGACAGGCCTTTTTCGGTCATTTGACTGATAATAGTGTCCTCATCCTTGTAGTGAATGCTGGCTGGAGAGGTAATCCCTGCTGGTAAAAGCAAGGTTGCCATCATTTCAGGGCTATACTGCTCTGTGTAGCGTGGCACTTCAGGTCGTGTACCGACAAAGGACATTTCGCCTTTAAGGACATTCACCAGCTGAGGCAGTTCGTCCAAACGGACACGGCGGATAAAATTGCCAACCTTGGTAATGCGGCTATCGTTAGCAGAAGTCACCAGACTCCCTTTTTTATCCGCATCCGTCACCATGGTACGGAACTTCCAAATCTTGAAAGGTCGATTGTACTGGGTCACGCGCTCTTGCTTGTAAATCACTGGTCCCTTGCTATCCAACTTGATCCAAATGCTCAAGATGAGAAAGATGGGAGAGGCCAGAACCAGTAAGACCAAGGCCAGAACCCAGTCCAAACAACGCTTAAAAATCAGCGAACCCTTCCTTTTAGAGACAAGCTGGTAGTAAGACTCAACCTCGCTTGATTTCATTTCCACGGGCAAGTCTTCCCATTTCAGCATGCTGTTTCTCCTTTGTTTTTATTATACTATTTGTCAACATTTTTCATTATACCACAAAATGGAAAAGGCGGTGAAAGAAATCTGTAATTTGAAGGATTTCCTTCTTATGCTCAATGAAAATCAAAGAGCTAGCCACAGGCTGATCAATGTACAGCTTTGAGATTGCAGATAAAGCTGACATGGTTTTAAGAGATTTTCAAAGAATATTAAGACATGGCCCCTGCCTGCAAGCTATACATCTTGTGGTAGGTTCCACCCAAAGCCAAGAGTTCCTCATGGGTTCCACTCTCGATAATGCGCCCCTTGTCCAATACGTAGATACAGTTGGCATCTTGGATGGTAGAAAGGCGGTGGGCGATGGCAATGGTTGTTCGTCCCTGTCTCATCTTAGCCAGAGAAGCTTGAACCAGACTTTCTGTTTCAGAGTCAATATTGGCTGTCGCTTCATCCAAAATCAGGATTTTAGGCTGACTGGCGACTGTTCTAGCAAAGGCAAGAAGCTGACGCTGTCCAGTTGAAAAACTCAAACCACGCTCGGAAACAGGGGAATCATAGCCCAAAGGAAGTTCCTGAATAAAGGAATCTACATCCACGAAGGCTGCCGCATCCTGGACCTGCTCATCACTAATGTCTTGGTACATGGCGATATTGGACTTAATGGTCCCATGATAGAGGAAGGGTTCCTGCAAGACCAGCCCGATATTTTTTCTCAGTTCTTCCTGACTGTAGTCCCTAATATCCACATCATCCAAGAGAACTCGCCCTGACTGAAATTCATAAAAGCGCATGAGAACATTGATAATAGACGATTTCCCAGAACCTGTATGACCTACAAAAGCAATGGTCTCACCCTTGTTAACAGAGAAAGAAATGTCATCCAGAATCGGATGTTTGCCATCATATGAGAAGCACACATGTTCGAATCGAATATTGCCTTCTTTGACTTTAGCCTGCCCATCTTCTTGATGAGGCTCATAGATCCTCTCGTCGATCAGAGAAAATACACGACCTGCAGACACCATGGAAGTTTGAAGGGTCGAAAAATTTTGCGTCACCTCAATCAAGGGGTCAAAGAGACGATTGATGTACTGGATAAAGGCATACATGGTCCCTGCTGTTATTCCCAGATAAAGGCCACGATAGCCAAAATAGGCCATTAAAACTGCATAGCCTAGAAGTTTCAGCAAACTCATGGCAGGTCTCAAAAAGAGGGCATCCAAGGCTACAGAACGGTTGGCATAGACCAAGTGTTCTTGGTTGATTTCATCAAATTCTGCCTGCAGGCGCCTCTCTTGATTAAAGGCCTGGATTATTCTGATTCCCTCGATGTTCTCTGCCAGCTTACTATTGATATCTGACAAGAGACTTCTGGTTTTCTCGATAATCTTGACGGACTTTTTCCGATAGAGATTGACCAAAAGGAAAATCAAGGGGAGAAAGAGCAAGACTAAAGCTGTCAAACGAAAATCCAATACTAACATGGTATAAAGAGTTGTCAGAAAGATGAAAACTGCTGAGATAAAGCTAGATAAAATCCCCGAAAACATATCACTGATAGTCTCGGTGTCATTTGTCAAACGAGAGACGATGGAGCCTGCTGGCGTCTTGTCAAAGTAAGACATACCCAGTTTTTCCATATTGGCAAAAGCATCCCGACGAATATCTCTAACAATACTGTATGACACCCGTGCAAAGAGAAGATTACCGACATACTGGACCAGAGTTTGTAGGATATAAAGGCCATAATAGACCAGCAAAACGGTTACTGCGAGTTGGTTGAGATTGCTGAGATACTGGTCAATAAAATGGGAAGCCACAAGGGGAATGATACTTTTAATGACCGTCGTCGCTAGGAGAAAACTGAGTGCTAAAAAGGTCAGGAGGCCGTAAGGCTTGAGATAGGACATCAAGCGCTTCAATACAGTCCATTGTTCTTTCTTATTCTGCATCTTCTTCTCCCTTCATTTCCAGCTGCTGAGACTGGTAGGTTTGGGCATACCAGCCATCCAAGGCTAGCAAGTCTTCGTGCCTGCCTCGTTCGATAATTTGACCATTTTGCAGGACTAAAATCAGATCTGCATGGACAACCGCACTGAGGCGATGAGCCGTAATAATGGTTGTCTTGTCCTTTCGCGTCTCCTTAAGGTTGTCGATAATCGCATACTCCGTCTTGGCATCCACAGCCGACAAAGAATCATCCAAAATCAAGATATCAGGGTCTAAAATCATAGCCCGACTCATGGCCAGACGCTGCTTTTGACCACCAGAAAGACTGACTCCCTTTTCACCAATCAGCGTATTAAATCCCTGAGGCATGGCTACAATATCTTGGTAAACTTGGGCTAGCTTAGTAGCTTCCTCGACAGCTGAAAGAGGCAGTTTAGAATTGCCAAAGCGAATATTGTCTAAGATTGAAGTCGCAAAGAGGAACTGGTCCTGAGGGACGTAGCCCATGAGATTGCGAAGGTCTGTCAGACGATAGTCACGAATATCGTGACCGTTTAGATAAATGGCTCCCTTGTCAACATCATACTCACGCAAGAGGAGTTTGATTAAAGACGTTTTTCCAGAGCCTGTCTGACCAACCAAGCCCAATGTTTGCCCTTTTTCCAAACTAAAGTGAACATTTGTCAGTGTTTCCTCATTTTCAAAGGCAAAGCTGTCAATAGCGTACTCCAAACGCCCATTTTCGATACCATCTAAAGGAAACTCAGGGTCTTGTACAGGTGATTTCTGAGACAAAAGTTCCTCAATCCGCTGATAGGAAACCTTCCCTCGCTGAGTAATATTAAAGAGGAAGCCGATGGCCATAAGAGGCCAAACTAGCATATCCAAGTAGCTGATAAAGGTAACTAGATTCCCAACCGTGATTTGCCCTTTCTGAACCATCAAGGAGCCGACCAAAAGCGTTAA
The DNA here is from genome assembly GCF_013276795.1 of Streptococcus sp. 2342. Classification (GTDB taxonomy): domain Bacteria; phylum Bacillota; class Bacilli; order Lactobacillales; family Streptococcaceae; genus Streptococcus. Next base: position 28,389 of record NZ_VMLR01000006.1, on the reverse strand, counting down.
AACATAGGATGAACCAACAAATAAGAGAACCATAGGGTCAAAGAGACTATCGTATTTCATGGTTTGGAGGTTCTTTTGGAAGGTCAATTCATTTACTTCCTGAAAAGAGGCCAATTCATTAGACTGATAACCGAAAGACTTGGTCACTTTAATACCTGATACAGACTCCTGTACCTTGTTATTAAGTTCGGAAAAGGCTGCTTGGGATTCACCAAAGGCCTTGTGGGTCTTTCTCCCTAAACGACTGGTGGCATAAGCCATGAAAGGCAGGGGAAGAATGGCAACCAAGGTCATCTGCCACGAAATGCTAAAGAGCATGGTCAGCAAGGTCACTAAAGCTGTGATAGAGGCATCCACCGCTGACATAACCCCTCCCCCTGCGAGACGGGTTAAGGCATTGATATCGTTGGTGGCATGTGCCATCAGGTCCCCCGTCCTATAGGTTTGATAAAAGGCTGGAGACATTTTTGTGAAATGCTCAAATAAGCGAGAGCGCATAATCTGTCCCAAACGGTAGGAAGTCCCAAGGATATACATGCGCCAAACATAGCGTAGATAGTACATACCCAAAGCTGCAAGAAGCAGATAAAGGAGGTTCAAAAGCAAGTCCTGCTGGCTTAATTGCCCCGAAGTGATGGCATCAATGACCCGCCCCATAACCATGGGGGGAATGAGATTGAGGACGGAAACCAAGACCAGGGCCACAATCCCGACTAAATAACGGCGTTTTTCTAACTTGAAAAACCACCAAAGTTTTTGAATAATGGACATAAAATCCCTTTCTGATTGCAAATGGAAACCTGAGGCCAAAACCCCAGGTTTTTCTTATTCATAGGTTACGACTGTAACAGCACCCTTGTCATACTCAGCGATAAAGATGTTGGCTACATTGTCATGCCCTTGCTTGCTGAGATTGTCAAGCAGCCACTCTTCGCTACGGCCAATCGATTCCAAAACATCAACTTGAATCACACCGTCAGTCACAACTGGATACTTAGGATTTTCATCTCCCATTTGGACCACGATGAGTTGGCCATTTTGCTCCTGCACAGCTCGTTTAACTTGCTTCATCTGGAAAATCCCTTGGCTACGAAGTTTGAGGGCTACATCCGACGCAGACAAACCAACTGAACGGCAGGCTTCTGGGTCAATCTTCCCATTTTTGATGAGGAGAGTTGGTTTCCCATCAATCAAGCGTTTGACAAAACGAACATTGTTATTAAGCCACTTGAGGGTCAAGACCAAAATCGTCCACATCATCAAAATCACTGCATACTGGAGAATACTAATTGAACTATTGTAAATCACCCCACCGATGATACCACCAAGAACATAGTTCTGAATTTGGTCTGTCGCAGAGTTAGGTGCTAGGTTTCCCTTTCCTGTCACATTGATAACAAAAACAAGCGAGAAGAGACCCAAGGCCAGTTTGATTAAAATTTCCATATAGTTGAGTGTCATTTGTTTACCTCCACCAATTCAATAGCGTCTGTTTGATGCAATTCTAATTTCTCTAAAAGATACTTGTCTGGTTGGCTCCCGTTCATGGCACGGTAGACATTTGAACCGACCTTGACAAGCGCTCCATCAGTGGCAGCTGAAGTATTGACGTAAACTTCTGATTTATCCACTCCCAAGTCTTTGGAAACGACCTCTATAAAATGAAGGGAGGTTTGAAATTGATTGTTAGAGGCTTGATTGGTCTGGTATTTTGAAATCGTCACCAAAAGCATGGCTACCAAAGTCAAGGCCAAAATCATGACCAATTCCCGAAACTTAGTCCCCTTTTTATCACGATAAGCCTTAAAAGCAAAAAATCCTGTGATAGCTAGGAGCACAATCCCAAAGCCAATCATAATTCCATTTTGCTGACTGATTTGGCTAAGTACATAGTCATATGAGTAAAATTTCATTTATTTTCACTCCTTTTCATAAAATCATTCTTCATTATAAACGAAAGAGGGTGATTTTTCAAACCATACGTTGGGGAAATAGACTTATCAGACCAACTTCTCTAACTAATGACTCAAATACCTGTTTCAAGATTCTAATTTTGATAATTGATAAGAATAGACACTAGGAATTATCACTACAAAGAAAAGTGTCAAGAAGAATACCCAGTAAACATACAGTTGCACAAAGGAATTTAGAAACAATAACAATCCTCCTAATACCCAAATTTTTCCAGCTAATCGATGTGTTTTTCTCCAGTTTTTATCACTCTCCAAGGTCCACGGAAGTCGAATACCGATTATATAATTTCGGTGTGTTTTTGGTAGATAATTTCCAATTACGATCATCACGACTCCCATAAAAATCTGAGCTAGTAGCCCACTCATCATGGAATAACCCAAAGATTCTCCGTATATAGAAATCATTGATAGACAAGATACAAAAGGAATAATCCAGTAAATCAAAACTTGTATTTTTGAACTGATATTGCTAGATTTAGGATCCTTAATCATTATAAATAGAAGCAACCAATGCATCAAAAGCATGAGAGCAGGCAATCCAAAGATAGCAAACACTTTATGATTGTAGCCATCTGCTTGACCCAGTAGATTAAAATGAGTGGGTATCTCCTCTGGTAATTGATTCCAGAAAACACAACCTACAAGGGAAGGTAGTAGGATGAGAATGCTCGTAAATAATACCAATTTCTTATTGATTTTTATCTTCATCAAAATGATCTCCTTTCAGATCTGCTAACCAAACCATTATATCCTCTAAAACCGATGTGTTTAACTCATAATAAATAAAGTTTTTTTCTTTCATTTCATGAATCAAATCCGCTGCTTTCAAAATCGTGAGATGATGTGAAATAGTTGCACTAGTCAACTCGAATTGACTGGCAATTTCTCCTGCAGGTAATCTATCTGTTTTGAGTAAATTCAAAATCTCTCTCCTAACTGGATGAGATAAGGCTTTAAAGCTATTTGCAAAACTCATAATGACTCCTTTCCCTTTGTAATATTAGTAGGGATAGGACTAAGCAAGGTAGAACTGATAGCATTCCTGTCGGTGATGGGCCTAAAATCAAGAGGCTTGAAATTTTTTCTCCTGGTAATTGAAAGAGTAAACCAAGACCTGCAGTTGCATTGATTGCCCCATGAAATAGGGCAGAAGCCCAGATAGAACCTGTCTTTTCCAACAACCAGCTCAACAATATTCCTAGGCTAAAACAAGATAGAAACATAGCAACAACTCCCAAAACGGGATAAGCAAAATAAGTAAGGCCATAATTATATCCTTGCAAATTGATTGGTAAATGCCATAGACTCCAAATGAGAGCAAGTAAGACATGAGTCTGGACTAGTGAAAAGCGTTCTCTTAGCACTGGGTAAAGATAGCCACGCCAACCAATTTCCTCTCCCAATGCAAAGAAACTATTAAGAAAAGGAGCGTAGGTCAAACTAGATAGGATTTGAATCAAAGCCAAGAAAGATAAGGGAATGGCTGATTGAAGGACTCCTTTTTCTTGTAAAATAGCTTGAATAGATTCAAAACCAAGGCTGAAATTACTAGGGAATACAAGAAAATAAAGTCCCGCTCCTAAAAAACTGATGACTGCTGGTAACCAGATAGCTAGTAAGTAAAAGCTCCAGTTCCTCTTGAGATTCACGACTAATTTAGATTTGATTCCACTAGGTTGATTCGTGATTTTCCCTAAAATAAAGACTGCAAGTGCAGGCATCCACATAGCTACAATACTAGCAAGTTGACTCCATGGAGAATTTAGACCAACACCACTTAACCATAGTGCCAACCATATTATCCAAGCAAGGGCATAGGCCAAGACCACAAAAAGAAGGATTGTTCTCTTATTTGACATATATATAACTTCACTTTCTATTTAGATGTTTTTCTAAATAACATTATACACCTTTCTATTCTAAATACAAGAACTATTTAGATTTTTTTCTAAATAGTTTAGGGAATTTTTATTTTCTCAGGATAAAGTCTAAAGAGTGATTTTTCAAACCATACGTTGGGGAAATAGACCTTTTTTTGGTATAATAAAATCTATAATCTGAATGAAAAAGGTAACTTTATGAAACTTATCTCATGGAATATTGATTCCCTCAATGCTGCCCTAACTAGTGACTCAGCTCGTGCCAAATTGTCCCAAGAAGTCCTACAAACCTTGGTCGCTGAAAATGCTGATATTATCGCTATCCAAGAAACCAAGCTTTCTGCCAAAGGGCCTACAAAGAAACACTTGGAAATTTTAGAAGAACTCTTCCCAGGCTACGAAAACACGTGGCGCTCTTCTCAAGAGCCTGCCCGGAAAGGCTATGCTGGTACTATGTTCCTCTATAAGAAAGAACTCACACCCACTGTCACTTTCCCAGAAATCGGTGCCCCTTCTACCATGGACTTGGAAGGCCGCATCATCACCTTGGAATTTGATGAATTTTTCGTGACACAAGTTTACACTCCAAACGCTGGCGATGGTCTCAAACGCTTGGAAGAACGTCAAGTCTGGGATGTCAAATATGCTGAATACTTGGCTGAACTAGACAAAGAAAAACCAGTCCTTGCAACCGGTGACTACAATGTAGCCCACAATGAGATCGACCTTGCAAATCCTGCTAGCAACCGCCGTTCACCAGGATTTACCGACGAGGAGCGTGCTGGATTTACCAACCTTTTGGCAACTGGATTCACGGATACCTTCCGCCACATTCACGGCGATGTTCCCGAACGCTACACTTGGTGGGCACAACGCAGCAAAACTTCTAAAATCAACAATACAGGCTGGAGAATCGACTACTGGCTCACAAGTAACCGCATCGCTGACAAGGTGACCAAGTCTGATATGATCGACTCAGGAGCTCGTCAAGACCATACACCGATTGTCTTGGAGATTGAACTCTAAGGAGAAAACGAATGGACTATCAAGCTGTCATTCCTGAATTTGTAGTATCTGACATCGAAAAATCACGCCACTTCTACTGCGACCTGCTAGGATTCTCTGTCGAATACGATCGTCCAGAGGAGAAATTTCTCTTCCTCTCGCTTGAAGATTGCCAGCTTATGCTAGAAGAAGGAAGCGCAGAAGAATTAGCTCAGCTGACCTATCCTTTCGGGCGCGGTGTCAATATTTCCTTTGGCATTGCAGATGCTCCTCAGCTCCACCAAAAACTGCTGGAAGCTGACTATCCTATCCATCGTCCCCTGACAAAAAGAGAATTTCGAGTTGGCGAACAATATATCTACCCTCATGAATTTGCAGTTCTAGACCCAGATGGCTATTTTTTAAGATTTAGCGAGTAGAACAATAAAGATTGGGAAAAAGTCTTTAAAGTTAGAAAGAGGCATATTGTCAGGTCTTGAAAAATCTTGATAATATGTCTTTTATGATGAAAAAATCTTCTAAATGTTAGTCAATAAGTTAATCCTTGCCCATTTTTATATTTGTTCGTTTTTCAAACCAAAACACTAACAAAACATTTGATTTCTAAAGTTATTTAGTGTAAAATAAAAACATTGGCTCAAGCCTATTTAAAATTTAATATCGTTTTACTTGTTTATGTCGTGAATTGGCACGACGTTTCTACAAGGTGCCGGAACACCTAACAATAAGTAAGTCAGCAGTGAGGTATGGTCGTTTTTGCCATGCCTATTTTGGGGACTTACTTAGAGATTAAGTAGGTCCTTTTTCTATCCGTTTTACTGGATAGAAATCTGAAACAAGCAAATGAATTGGCTTTTAGACTTTAGGAGGTCTTATGAAATTATTAGAAGAGCGCATCCTCAAGGATGGGCATATCTTGGGTGATAGCATCCTCAAAGTGGATTCCTTTTTAACCCACCAAGTTGACTTTAGCCTAATGAGAGAAATCGGTAAGGTTTTTGCGGAAAAATTTGCTGCTGCTGGCATTACTAAGGTTGTGACCATTGAAGCGTCAGGCATCGCTCCAGCCGTTTTTACAGCTGAAGCCTTAAACGTTCCCATGATTTTCGCTAAAAAAGCTAAAAATATCACTATGAACGAAGGAATCTTAACTGCCGAAGTTTACTCCTTTACCAAGCAGGTAACCAGCACCGTTTCTATCGCTGGAAAATTCCTCTCACCAGAGGACAAGGTCTTGATTATCGACGATTTCCTTGCTAATGGCCAAGCTGCCAAAGGCTTGATTCAAATCATCGAACAAGCTGGTGCCACAGTCCAAGCTATCGGTATCGTGATTGAAAAAACCTTCCAAGATGGCCGTGATTTGCTTGAAAAAGCAGGCTACCCTGTTCTATCACTCGCTCGTTTGGATCGTTTTGAAAATGGTCAAGTCGTATTTAAGGAGGCAGATCTCTAATGCAAACTCAAGAAAAACACTCGCAAGCAGCCGTTCTTGGCTTGCAGCACTTACTAGCTATGTACTCAGGATCTATCCTGGTTCCCATCATGATTGCGACAGCCCTTGGCTATTCGGCTGAGCAGTTAACCTACCTGATTTCTACAGATATCTTCATGTGTGGGGTGGCAACCTTCCTCCAACTCCAACTCAACAAACACTTTGGTATTGGGCTACCAGTCGTTCTTGGAGTCGCCTTTCAGTCGGTCGCTCCCTTGATTATGATTGGGCAAAGCCATGGTAGTGGTGCTATGTTTGGTGCCCTTATCGCATCAGGGATTTACGTTGTTCTTGTTTCAGGCATCTTCTCAAAAGTTGCCAATCTCTTCCCATCTATCGTAACAGGATCTGTTATTACCACGATTGGTTTAACCTTGATTCCTGTCGCTATTGGAAATATGGGAAATAACGTTCCAGAACCAACTGGTCAAAGTCTCTTACTTGCAGCTATTACTGTTTTGATTATCCTCTTGATCAACATCTTTACCAAAGGATTTATCAAGTCTATCTCCATTTTGATTGGTCTGGTTGTTGGAACTGCCATTGCTGCTAGCATGGGCTTGGTTGACTTCTCTCCTGTTGCAGCAGCACCACTTGTCCATGTCCCAACTCCACTCTACTTTGGGATGCCAACCTTTGAAATCTCATCGATTGTCATGATGTGTATCATCGCAACAGTGTCTATGGTTGAATCCACTGGTGTTTACCTAGCCTTGTCTGATATCACGAAAGACCCAATCGACAGCACGCGCCTGCGCAACGGTTATCGCGCAGAAGGCTTGGCCGTACTTCTCGGAGGAATCTTTAATACCTTCCCGTACACAGGATTTTCACAAAACGTTGGTTTGGTTAAATTATCAGGTATCAAGACTCGCCTACCAATCTACTATGCGGCTGGTTTCCTGGTTCTCCTTGGACTCCTTCCTAAGTTTGGTGCCCTTGCCCAAATCATTCCAAGCCCTGTCCTCGGTGGTGCTATGCTGGTGATGTTTGGTTTTGTATCGATTCAAGGGATGCAAATCCTCGCTCGTGTTGACTTTGCTAACAATGAACACAACTTCCTTATCGCAGCTGTTTCAATCGCTGCAGGTGTAGGACTAAACAACAGTAATCTCTTTGTCAGCATGCCAACAGCCTTCCAAATGTTCTTCTCAAACGGAATCGTCGTAGCCAGCCTACTCGCCATTGTCCTCAATGCAGTATTAAATCATAAAAAGAAATAAGAAAAAGAGGTGCGAGCCTCTTTTTTAGTTATCTATATTCGTACCTGTCTGTCTTCTGACCTTTGGCCTGTGACAAACATAGTAAAGGTTGCCTTACAGACATTTTTTCCTTCTTGATTCGTGATATCAACATCCACGACACAGGTTGTGCGACCTTGATGGACACATTCTCCTTTTATTGTCAATACATCATCAAGTTTTCCTGCCTTGAGGTAGTTGATAGAGGACTGGAGTGTCACTCCATCAAGCCCCAGCGAGATAACCACCAAACCACTGATCTGGTCACAGAGAGTAAAGAGATAGCCACCATGGGCATTGCCATAGTAGTTGAGCGACGAGTCCACTACTTTGGTCGTCACCACAACGTGACCATCTCTCATTTGTTCAATTTCGTAATTTTCAAAGGCAGATATAGCGTCAAAATGAAAGTCTTTCATCGTTTCCTCCTGATATTTCAAACGACACTATGATACTACTTTTTATAGGACTGTGCAAGGAGAAAGCTCCTAGTCTGGCAAAATTCCTACCTGCTCCACAAAGCGCATAAAGGCTGCCTGTCCTTGTTCTGTCTGCTTGTAGACTCCTGTATCCTCAAGCACACGAGCAAAGATAGCCCCCACAGAGGCCTTGACGATTTCAAGGGCTTTTTCTTTATCTGTTAGGTCTGGATGGTGAGCTTTGAGTTGGTCTGCCCATTCCTGATGATAATCAGCAACTGTATCAGCTTCTCCTACAAGATAGCTAGCGACTTGCTCCACTTCTGCTTTCAGACGAGGTGGTAAAATAGCCAAACCCATGACCTCAATCAAACCGATATTTTCCTTCTTGATATGTTGGACATCCTTGTGAGGATGATAGATGCCATCAGGATGTTCTGCAGAAGTCTGATTGTCCCTCAAGACCAAGTCCAACTCAAACTGTCCATCACGCTTACGTGCTATAGGTGTGATGGTGTGATGCGGTGTCCCGTCTGTTTCTGCCAAAATCTGCACGGCAGGGTCTGAATACTGACGCCATTCCTGCAAAATCTTATCAGCTAAGTTAATCAAATCTTCTTTGGAATCTGAAGTCAAACGCAACACTGACATTGGCCACTTGACAATCCCAGCCTTAACCTGCTCAAAACCAGCAAATCGGAAGGTCTTTTGCAAGGGAGCCAATTCCATCGGAAAGACGTGACGGCCTCCCTGGTAGTGGTCATGAGTGAGAATAGACCCTCCCACAATCGGCAAGTCGGCATTAGATCCAGCAAAATATCCTGGAAACTGCTCTACGATAGCTAGCAGACGTTCAAAACTCTGACGACTAATGGCCATGGGACGATGCTGGCCATCTAAGAAAATACAGTGCTCATTAAAATAAGCATAGGGCGAATACTGGAAGCCCCACTCCTGACCAGCCATTTCAAAGCGGATAATACGGTGATTGCTACGGGCTGGGTGGTTAACTCGACCATGGTAGCCCTCATTCTCTAGACAAAGCTGACACTGAGGATAATTACTAGCTTGCACCAACTTGGCTGCCGCAATCTCTTTGGGATCCTTTTCAGGCTTAGAGAGATTGATGGTAATTTCAAGTTCACCGTAGTCAGACGGAACACGATAAGCGATATTTTTAGCAATGGCCTTGAGTTTGATGTAGTCATTCTTCTGACTGAGTCGGTAAAAATCCTCTATCGCTTGCTCAGGAGAGTGAGCATAGATTTCCCAGAAGTCACGATTGACCTGACTCGGACAAGGGGTCACCAAGTCCATTAGTTCAGCACCAAGGATTTCACGCGCAGCCTGACTATCCTCAATCGTCTCTAATCGAACGGCTTCCTCAACCAGCTGGTCCTTGAGGTCAATCACTTTATCCAGATCCGTCTCAACTTCCAAAACACCATCTCCCACTCGTGCCAAGACACGATTGGTCAGGTAGATTCGATCCATTTCCTCAAATGAACTTTCAGAAATGACATGTGTTACAAATTTATCTACTAAGGTCACTATAGAGCCTCCTTTTGACTAGTCAAGGACGCGAGTGCCACCTGCAACTTCAGCAATATAGAAGCTTGGAGCGTATCCAATTACTTCCTCGTAGTGTTTGCCTACAGCTTCCTTAAAGGCATCAACAGCATCTTTTTGCACCAAAGCAATGGCACAGCCGCCAAAACCAGCCCCTGTCATACGAGCACCGAGAACTCCTTCTTGAGCCCAAGCCGTATGAACTAGGGTATCTAATTCCAAGCCAGTTACTTCATAGTCATGCTCTAGGGAAACGTGTGACGCATTCATCAAACGACCAAATGTTTCCAAATCTCCTGCTTGAAGGGCTGCTTGAGCTTTGAGGGTACGTTGGTTTTCAAGCACAGCATGGCGAGCACGTTTCAAACGATTTTCATCTTTAATCAGATAGCTATATTGGTCAAAGGCCCACTCGTCCAATTCACCCAAGGTCTTAATATCCAAGGCAACTTGCAATTCTTCTACTGCTTTTTCACATTCAGCACGGCGTTCATTATATTTAGAATCCGCCAATTCACGGCATTTGTTAGTGTTCATGATAACAACGACATTGTCCTTCAAATCAAGTGGTACCAAATCATACTCTAAAGTGTTAGTATCTAAGTAAATAGCACGTTGGTCAGCCCCCATACCGATAGCAAACTGGTCCATGATACCAGAATTGACTCCGATAAAGTTATTTTCTGTTTGTTTTCCAATTTTAACCAAATCGAGACGCTCTAATTTTAAATCAAAGAGATGCTCTGCCACGACTCCTGTCAAGAGTTCAAGGGATGCTGAAGAAGACAAGCCAGCACCATTTGGGATATTCCCATAAACATAAAAATCAAAACCTTTGTCAATCACATGTCCAGCTTCTTGCAAGAAATGAAGAACCCCTTTTGGATAATTGGTCCAGTTGTGCTCTTTTTCAAACTTGAGGTCAGCGAGAGGCACTTCGATAATGCCCTTGTCCTCAAAGTTGGCTGAGTAGAAACGCAAGACTTGGTCATCACGTTTGCGAGCAGCCCCATAAGTTCCTAAGGAAATGGCTGCCGGAAATACATGTCCACCATTGTAGTCTGTGTGTTCACCAATCAAGTTGATACGGCCTGGTGAAAAGAAGGTTTGGTCCGCTTCTTGACCAAAAACAGCAAGAAAGTCTTTACGAAGTGCTTCTGCAGTAAGATGTTGTGTCATATGAATTCTCCTTTGACTGTCCGTTAAGTCACCTTAACGTGTAATCGTTTTCTTATATTGTATCTAAGGGATTTCCCAAGGTCAATCCTTTTTACTAAAATTTTACTAAACTATCAGTAAAAAGCAGAAAAATATGATATACTAACCTAATCAAGGAGGATTTATGGCTACTTTAAAAGACATTGCACAGCTAGCCTCTGTCTCTATCGCGACCGTATCCCGCGTCCTCAATCGCGACCAGAGCCTATCTGTTACAGAAGAAACCAGACACCGTATTTTAACCGTTGCTGAAGAGCTGGGCTACACCAAGCACCTCAAGACAGGCGAGTCCCACAAGCCCAAGCAAAAGATTGCCATTATCCAATGGGTCAGCGAACAAGGGGAGCTGGACGACCTCTACTACTACCAGATTCGCCTAGGCATAGAAAAAAGAGCCCAAGAGTTGGACTATGATATCTTGCGCTATTTTAATGACCATCCTTTTACCCTAAGCGAAGAAGTGATTGGGATTCTCTGCATCGGAAAGTTTAGCCGAGCTCAGATTTCTGCCTTTGAAGAATACCAAAAACCTCTTGTCTTTCTAGATAGCGATACCCTCTCGCTGGGACACACCTGCATTATCACAGACTTTTACACTGCCATGAAACAGGTTGTCGATTATTTTCTCAGCCAAGGGATGGACCGCATCGGGATTCTAACAGGCCTTGAAGAAACAACCGACCAAGAAGAAATCATTGAGGATAAGCGACTGGAAAATTTTAGGAACTACAGTCAAACAAAAGGAATCTATCATGATGAACTGGTCTTTCAAGGAAGCTTTACCGCCCAGTCTGGCTATGACTTGATGAAGGAGGCCATTCAGAGCTTAGGAAACCAACTGCCGCCAGCATTTTTCGCAGCTAGCGATAGTTTAGCCATCGGTGCCCTCCGTGCGCTCCAAGAAGCTGGAATCAGCCTGCCAGGCCGCGTCAGTCTTATTTCCTTTAACGATACTAGCCTGACCAAGCAAGTCTATCCTCCCCTCTCCAGCATCACCGTCTATACCGAAGAAATGGGCAGAGCAGGCATGGATATTCTTAATAAGGAAGTACTCCACGGTCGCAAAATCCCCAGCTTGACCATGCTGGGAACCAGACTGACATTGAGAGAGAGTACGAGGAATGATTAGGATTACAAAACTACCTCTAGCAAGGCTGTTTCTCTAATAATCTCTATGATTCCGCTCCAACTCACACTTTTCGCTTATGTGTTTGGTGACTTTCTAGGTCAGCATCAACTTCAATGGTAATATTTTGAAAGCCACAATCTTTGAGGAAAATTCGAATAGATTCTTTACAAGTTTCCATATGCTCCATCTCTTTTAAACAAACATGGACAATGGCATTTTTTTCCAAACCATCCATAGTCCAGAGATTAAGCTGATTGATACTAGCGACATGATCCAATTCTGCTAAATCCGTCTTGATTTTCTGGATATCTACTCCTTCTGGCACTGCATCGAGGAATATCTTGAGCGTTCTCCAAAAACGTGGAAGGGCTTTTGACAGAATAAAGAAGGAAATAGCAAGAGACAAGAGCGGATCCAAGATATACCAATCGGTAAATCGAAGAACAATGGCCATCAGGATGACAGCCACCCAACCCAAGGTATCTTCCAGAAAGTGCAGGCTGAGAATGGATTCGTTCTTGGTTTGTCCTTTGCGAATGACGAGACTCGCTAGCACATTGACAGTAATCGCAATAATTCCTAACCAGAGAATCCCCTCATCATTGACCGGTTGTGGATGAAAGATTTTCGCTATATTTTCCAAAATGACCAAAACGGACCCTGTCATAAGAATCACAGCCGTTACCATAGCCCCTAAAAGGCTAAAACGCTTGTAGCCCAAAGTATAGTGGCTGTCTTCTTCACGATTGGAGATACTTTCCAAAAAGGCTGAGATCCCAATAGCAATCGCATCTCCCAAGTCATGCACCGAGTCAGCAAGAACTGCACTGGAACCAAACACTCCACCAGCGATAAACTCGACAATGGCATAAGTCAAATTTAAGAAAAAAGCTAGCCAAACAGGATATTTTGCCTTCATATTTCTCATTCCTTTGTTATAATAGATTTATGAACATCTTGTTCATTATCATTATCCACTAAAACTCAAAGAAAGGATAGAAGCAAAAGGTCAGCTTTATTCAGTTCTGAACAATTTGCCTCAAGTGTCCATATGACTAACATTGACCGCCGTATCAGTAAAACAAAAAAAGCCATCTATCAAGCTTTTCTACAACTTTTGAATGCTAAGGGCTACGAGACCACTACTGTTCAGGATATCATTGATCTTGCAGATGTGGGACGCTCCACCTTTTACTGTCACTATGAGAGTAAGGAGCTGCTTCTGGACGAGCTCTGCCGCTACCTCTTCCATCACCTCTTTGAAAGAGAAAAATCCATTTCAACTAAGGTTTATCTCGCCCATCTCTTTCTTCATTTTCAGAAAAACCAAGACCATATCACCAGTTTACTATTCTCTAAGAATGACTACTTCCTCCGCCAACTCCAGAGAGAGTTGGAACACCACGTCTACCCCATGCTGGTTGACGATTTGAAAGAAGCACACCCAAGTCTGCCTGCTTCTTATCTCCAACACTTGGTCGTGACCAACTTTATCGAAACATTGACCTGGTGGCTCAAAAAAGGGCAAGACTTCACAAATCAGGAAGTTGTCCAGTTTTATCTAGACCTTTTCATTTCTAAAGACTAATACTCAATGAAAATCAAAGAGCAAACTAGGAAGCTAGCCGCAGGCTGTACTTGAGTACGGCAAGGTGAAGCTGACGTGGTTTGAATTTGATTTTCGAAGAGTATAAATACAGACTAGAGCTCAGTCGCCTTATACCCTGGCTACTGAGTTTTTATTTTTTCAATAATCAAAAAGCCCAGACGACATTGTCTGAGCTTTCTTCTATATAGTCGTTTAACCAAGTTGAGTTTAGCTTTTCAAGCTATTTCTTCAACAAACCTTGTTCTTGTAGAAACTCTTTGGCTACTTGTTCTGCTGACTTGCCTTCAACACCGACTTGATAGTTAAGCTGGCTCATCTGGCTTTCTGTAATCTTACCAGCCAATTTATTAAGAACTCTTTCCAACTCTGGATGTTTCTTGAGAAGAGCTTCTTTCATGAGTGGAGCCCCTTGATAAGGTGGGAAGAGTTGCTTGTCATCTTCCAAGATCTGTAAATCATAACGCGCCAATTCCGCATCAGTCGAATAGGCGTCCGTGATTTGAATATCACCTGACTGAATAGCCTGATAGCGAAGGGCTGGTTCCATCGTAGCTACATTGAGATTGAGACCATACATTGATTGCAAGCCCTTATTGCCATCTTCACGGTCATTAAACTCAAGTGTAAAGCCTGCCTTCAACTGCCCTTCCACTTTTTTCAAGTCCGAAATGGTCTTCAAGCCATATTCTTGAGCAATCTTTTTCGGAACAGCTACAGCATAGGTATTTTGATAAGACATAGGTTTGAGATAGGATAGATGATCCTGTTTGGCAATGCCATCACGTGCTACCTGATAAACCTGATCTGGCTCGTGACCCACTTTAGGTGATGGCTGAAGTAAACTTTCAGTCACCGTTCCTGTAAATTCAGGATAGATGTCAATATCGCCTTTTTTCAAAGCTTCATAAAGAAAGCTTGTTTTCCCAAAATTTGGTTTTACAGTCGCAGTCATGCTGGTATTTTCTTCAATAAGGAGTTTATACATATTGGCCAAAATTTCTGGTTCTGGACCCAATTTCCCAGCAATGACCAAGTTTTCTTTCTCTTTTTGAGCCAAGAGAGCTGGACTATAAGACAAACCAAGCAATAAGGTCACCAAGGCAAAACCTGAGAAAATCGTCCGCAATTTTGCTTTTTCCATCACTTTTAGTAGGAAGTTAAAGGCAATGGCAAGCACTGCAGAAGAAAGGGCCCCAATCAAAATCAGACTGGCATTATTACGGTCAATTCCCAAAAGAATAAAGGAACCCAGCCCCCCTGCACCAATCAAGGCCGCCAAGGTTGCTGTACCGATAACCAATACTGCTGCTGTCCGAATCCCAGACATGATAACAGGCATGGCAAGTGGAATTTCAAACTTCTTGAGACGTTCCCATCTAGTCATCCCAAAGGCAATCCCAGCCTCTTGCAGACTCGGATCAATTCCCTTGAGTCCAGTGATGGTATTTTGCAAAATAGGGAAAATCGCATAAATCACTAGAGCTGTCAAAGCCGGCAAGGTTCCAATTCCCATCAAGGGAATAAAGAGCCCTAACAAGGCCAAAGACGGGATGGTCTGGAAAATCCCTGCAATCTGCAAAACCCAGTCAGCCAACTTCTCATGATAGCGAAGATATACAGCTAAGGGAATCGCAATAAAAATAGCTAGTAACAGGGTCAAAAGTGACAACTGCAAATGTTGGGATAGAGCTGTCAACCAATCACTAAAACGATCCTGAAAAGTTGCAATTAAATTAGTCATGAACACTACCTCCAAACAAGTCTGCTACAAAGTCTGTTGCAGGGGCTTTTAAAATCGTCTCGGGATTCGCCACCTGACGAATCTCTCCATCCTGCAAGACAGCAATACGGTCCGCCAATTTCAAGGCTTCATCCGTATCATGGGTCACAAAAATCGTTGTCATCCCAAACTCTTTATGCAATTCTTTCGTCAGAACCTGCAACTGCTTTCTCGAAATCGCATCCAAGGCTGAAAAAGGTTCATCCATAAGCAAAATCTTAGGCTGACCAATCATGGCACGAACAATACCAACCCGTTGCTGTTCTCCACCAGATAGTTCACTAGGAAGTCGATGCCCATACTCAGCTACCGGTAAACCAACCTTAGCCAAAAGCTCTTCTGTTTTCTTCGCAATTTCTTCTTTAGTCCAACCCTTCATCTCAGGAATCAGGGCAATATTTTCTGCAACCGTTAGATTGGGAAACAGAGCAATGGCCTGTAAAACATAACCAGTAGAAAGACGAAGTTCACGCTCATCATAGTCTTTGATGCGCTTGCCATCCATATAAATATTTCCATCAGTCGGCTCCAAAAGACGGTTAATCATCTTAATCATGGTCGTCTTACCTGATCCAGAAGGTCCAACTAAAACCATAAACTCCCCATTCTTAATCCGTAAATTAACATCTCTCAAAACATCTTTTTCTGTGTAGCGCAAGGCTACATTTTTGTATTCAATCATTCTTTGTCCTCAATTTAAAACTTTCCTCGGTTGGTCAAATCTTCAACCTTTGGCATAATTTCCTTATTATCCCAATGCTCCACAATTTTCCCATTTTCTAGACGGAAGATATCGTACTGGGCATAAGCAAGGCCATCAATCTGAGTTTGACCATAACTAACCACATAGTTTCCTTTTCCTAATAGTTGGAAAATAAAGTCGAAAGTGACACCAGGTTCAGCCACATAGTTTTTATAAGCGACACTTCCTTGTCCAATCTCATGATTATGCTGAATCAAATCATCTGCCACATAATCACTCCACTGCTCCAGTTCCCCATTTTGGAAAATTTCTGTCAAGAAACGGCGAACCAACTTTTTATTTTCTGCTGTTTTGTCTAAATCCTTGATTTCAAAATCTCCAAAAATTTGATCTAATTGACCATTTTCAGGTGTTCGATAGTAGTCAATAACGTCCCAATGCTCCACGATACGTCCATTCTCATCTGCACGGAAAGTATCTGTCGTTACCCATTGAGCTTCCCCACCATTCAGATATTGATGAACATGAACAAAGACCAGATCGCCATCCTCAATAGTGCGGACAATCTTCATCTGACGTTCTGGATGACGCTCGAAGAAATTTGCAAAGAAGGCCGCAAACCCTTCTTTTCCGTCAGGCACACCTGTCGAGTGTTGGATATAAGTATCCCCTACAGACTGGGCTTGAGCCTCAGCAACTCGTCCGTCTTGAATGGCATGAATGTATAGGTTGTGAGCATTTTTCACTTGTTGTGACATGATTTAAACCTCATTTTCCTTCTCTTTCAGATTATCCAAAATTCTTTCTTGAAAGGCTTCAAACTGCCTAATTTCTTCCTCTGAAAATCCTTTGTAAAAGATCGTATCCAATTTCTGACTGACACGATGTCCCACTTCTTTCTGGGACTGCCCCAAATCTGTTAAAACTAAATACTTCTTACGCTTGTCTTCTCCACATGGACTAACAGTTACAAGATTTTGTTCCTCAAGCTTTTTTATCATAGTCGTCAGCGTATTATTAGCAAGACCAGTCGCAAGCGCAATATCTGTCGCAGTTGCGCAGCCAGTTTCACTATTCCATAAAACCGCTAAAATCTTACCCTGTTCACTACGATAAAGAGCTTCAGGATCTTGGCTCAGTAACTTTTGAAAAATCCGCCCATTCAACAAACGAATATGATGGGCTAGCAAATGACTATCTTTCATAACACCTCCAATTTATTTCGATATCGAAAAGAATAAAACAATTATAACACTCATCGTTCCAACTGTCAACTATTTCGATTTGGAAATAATTTTTCCCAGTAAAAAAACCTCCTACCCAAGGTAGAAGATTTTAATCTTATAAACTTAATCCGTCATGTCCGATACCAACGTTCGATGCTCCAATGGAACACTGCACATAACTAGCAAGAAAATGAAACCTGACTGAATCCAGAAGAGGGCCAAGTCAAAGATTCCGTGTACAGCAACCACTGTAAGGAAAGACAGATAAAGACCGATAATCGGGCGTTTCCCCGACTCCTGACTCATATCCATCATCAAGCGAACAGGAGCAACAGAAGACAAAACTAATAAAATAGTCCCCACAATTCCGTAACTCAGAATCGTATCGATATATAGACTGTGAGCATGTTCATGATAAGGAGCATTTATCCGAGGATAAGAGTGCATATAGGTCAATGGCCCCTCACCCCAGAAAGGATTTTGCTTAAATAAGGCCATCCCAGCATCCCAGATAGAAATGCGTTCTTCCATAGAAGAGTCTAAAGTCCCCATCCGAACTCCTAGATCACTGGAAAAGAGGAAACTCAAGCCAATCGCAAAGACCCCAATACTAAGCCAAAAGGCCTTCCAGTTTTTAATGGTCGTAAAGAGATAAATAATGGCTCCAGCGATAATAGCAGGAAATGCAGTTCGATTTTGCGTAAAGTTCAAACCAAAGAGATTCACAAAGCCTGCAAACACACAGAATACTTTCAACCAATTCAACTTGGTCGTTGTAAACAGATAGAAGGCAATCATGATACAGAAACAACAAATAATTCCATAATAATTAGGATTAAAGAAGGTCACTTCTGCACGATTCTGATGCCACACCTGCATATTGGGTGAAAGAAAAGCATAGTTAAATTTCTTCACAATTTGGAAATGTTCTAAACTCGCAAAAGCAGCTGACAAGACGCTACCAAACAAGACGAGCTGCAAAATCAATCGAAAGAATTTATGTGATAAAATCGACTGATAGTGCAAAAAGAAAACAGTAAATAGAAAAATTCCTACTGAAGCCACAACTCCCATCCAATTTTGTGCAAAAACGGATATAACAGTACTATAGCCAAGAAAAAGAAGCAGCATCGGATGCTCCCCCATTTTCTGAAGAATACTTTTCATGTCTCCTGTAAAAATCAAACTGATAATATATAAACAGAATACAACTACAAAAAGATAAAAGGGTAAAAAGATACTCAGGATAATTCCCAATAAAATCAGCTCTTTACTAGACAACCCTCTCAGCTTTTCAATAAAGCCTATTGATTTCAAAATGAATCCTTTCTCTCCAAATCAGTTGATTCAGATAATAGTAAGCTATCCTATATTGTACCACTTTTTTAGCAATTTGAAAACAAAGGAAACGTTTTCCAAAATAAAAATCCTATTTTATCAACCATATCAAGGCTTCAAAATGTTACTTTAATTCCGTTCTCAATTACCCGATAAGTCTGATTTTGCAAATCAATTTCTGCTACTGCTGTTACGGACTTATCTTTATTTTGACGTTTGATTACAATGCTGTGGGCTGTTGGTGTTTCAACGTCAATAGTTCCTTCTAAATCAAATGCTTCTGAACGATTACGGAAAGAAAATAGATTGAGAAGTGCCTTCACCACAGGACGTTGGACTTCTTCTGCTATTTCCTCATTGCTATAGTAATGACGATTAATATTTCGACCTTCTTTAGTTTCTTCTAATAATTTCAAGTCATTCTTGCCTGCTAATAGACCTACATAGTAAACTTGAGGAATACCTGGAGCAAAAGCTTGAATTAGACGAGCGAGAAAATACTTAACATCATCATCTCCAAGCGCAGAATAATAGGTTGAATTGATTTGGTAGATATCTAAATTATTATACTCGGCACTGGAGTACTTACGTTTGACATTAGCTCCAACCTTATAGAGTTCATTTGAAGCATAATCAATCTCCTCATCGGTCAGGATATCCTTGACATCTACTACTCCAATCCCATCATGGGTATCTAGCGTCGTAAATTGCTTCATCGGGCTCATCTTCAACCACTTAGCCAAACGCTCTGTTCTGGAACTGTAAAGAGTATAAAGTGTCACCATTGGAAGAGCAAAATCATAAACATAGTAATCATGGTCTGCTATTTTAAACTGAATCGAATAGTGTTCATGAATCTCAGGTAAAAGCTCTGTCCCATACTCAGCAGCGATATCTCGAACTTTGTCCAATAAATCCCAAATATCTGGTTCTACAAAGAAATCATTAGTATCCAATTTCTTCACTGCATAAGCAAAGGCATCTAGACGAATCAAATCACATCAATTACTTGCCAAGTGCTGAATGGTCTTACGGATAAATTCCATCGTTACTTCTTTGCTCACATCAAGATCAATCTGCTCCTCACCAAAGGTATTCCACAAATGTTCCACTGAACCATCTTCAAACACAATCTCTTGCTTTGGTGCACGATCCTTACGCTTGTAAATTAAATCTACATCAGACTGTGTTGGACGGTTTTCTGGCCAAAACTTATCCCAGTTTAAAAAGAGATCTTTAAATTCACTGGCTTCATGTTTTTCTTGATAGTCCTTATAATACTTAGATTGACGAGAAATATGGTTAATCATAAAGTCAAACATAAGATAATACTTCTCACCTAAACGCTTAACATCCTCCCAATCACCAAAAGCTGAGTCCACTTCGTCGTAGTCAACTGGCGCAAATCCACGATCACCTGTTGATGGGAAAAATGGTAGAAGGTGAACTCCCCCAATAGCATCTCCAAAATGCTCTTCCAAATTCTCATATAAGTCTTTAAGATTATTTCCCAGACTATCTGAATAGGTAATCAACATGGTTTTATTCTGAATTGGCATCATTACTCTCCTTTTTCTAATTGAAGCCAAGTCTTATATGACCTGGCTTCGTAAATCAAATTCATTTTAAATCTCTGTTTATCATCAAACTCGTATTAATATAGACTGTGATAAACTAAGTACTACTTTATTTTTTTCTTGAATTGTCAATAAGCTGAATCGTCCCTTCGTATACGGAATTGAACACGGGACTAATTTCTTAGGAAAAAAGATAAATCTTCTTGTGTGCAAGCACACTACGTCAATTTCCTATTTTTCTACAGAAATTTTCAGCAAGCTGAATCGTCCCTTTGTATCTTATTTCACTGCTCCGTTGCTCATTCCTGAAATAATATGTTTTTGGAAGATGAGGTAGACGACAGTAATTGTTACAATTCCCACAATATAGGATGCAAAACTTGGCCCATAGTCATTAAAATACTGACCTTGGTAGTTGTACTGGAAGAGAGGCAAAGTCCACATCTTGGAATCCTTATTCAAAATCAACAATGGCAACATAAAGTCATTCCAGAACCATAATGCATTGATAATCAAGGTTGTAGCATGCATGGGCTTCAGCATTGGAAAGATAATTCGACGGTAAGTTGTAAATCGATCAGCCCCATCAATTTCTGCAGCTTCATCTAAACTATCTGGTACACTGATTTTAATATAACCAACATACAAGAAGAGGGTCTGTGGAATTGCATAAGTTAGATAAAGTAGTACCAACCCCCACATATTTGCCAGGCCGAGTTTGCTCATCATAACTGTGATAGGAATCATAATCACCTGAAATGGAACAAATATCCCTAAGATCAAGAGCGAATACATAATTGCAAAGGCTTTTTTCTTGGACATATTTCGAGCAATGGAATAGGCTGCAGCTGGTATAAAGAAGGCTACTACAATCAATGATAACACCGTAATAACAGCTGAATTCCAGAAATAGCCTCCAATTCCATCCGAAACCAATCGTTCATAATTGCTTAATGTAAAAGGATTGGGCAAACCAAAGAAATGATTCATGATATCCTTGGTTGTCTTGAAGGAACTAAAAACCGTTACCAACAAAGGAACAAGTATGAGAATACCACCTACTATCAAGAGGACATACTTCCAAAACTGATTCAATTTTTCTTCTTTTTTCATGTGTCAGACTCCCCTATTAGATTTCAAATTTCTTTGATAGTTTGATTTGGATAAGAGAAACAATTCCAATAATTAAGAATAAAATCAAGGCAATTGCATTCGCATATCCATATTGATTACTCTTGAAGGCATAGTTATAGACTAAAAGACCAAGAGACGTTGTAGCATTATTTGGACCACCACTCGTCAAGGCAAAAATTTGGTCAAAGGCAGTCAAACCGGACTTAAGAGCTAGGATAAAAACCATAGAAATCGTTGGCAACAAATATGGTAATTCAATCTTCCAAAAAGTTTGTTTGCTTGTTGCACCATCAATTGATGCCGCCTCCAAAATATCAGATGGAATACTCTGAAGACCAGCAAGAAAGAGAATAATTGGCATTGCTACTCCTTGCCATAGAAGAACAAAAATAGTTGCCACTACCGCTCCGATTGGTGTTCCTAATAGACTTTCTTGTAAAAAACTAATCCCTAAAATTTTTCCAATCGTTGGAAGACCATAGTTAAAGAATTGTTTAAAAATCAAGGAAACTGTCAAACCAGACAAAACCGCTGGGAAAAAGAACCATGCTCTAAAGAAGGTCTGCCCTTTCATCTTAGAATTTAAGGCTCGAGCCACAACCATCCCAATTGTAATCTCTCCAATAATCAATGCCAGGGTTACAATCAAAGTAAAAGCAATGGCTGTGAAGAATTTCCCATCAATCATCAGCAATTTGTAGTTATTCAGACCAACAAATTTATAATTATAGGTCAATCCAGTCCAGTTAGTCAAACTATAGAAAGCACCTTGTACCATCGGAAAGTAAAAGAAGATAGCTTGTAATGCAAGCGGGATGAACAAAAAAGTCCAACCCCAGTATTTATTTAAAAATTTTCGAATAGCCATATCATCTTAACTCCTATTCTAGTCCAAATCTGCCTTCATTGGATTAAAGAAAGCATTGAGATTGTTTGCCATATTTTTCAGATTTTTATCCATCAAGTAACCTGCACTTAGATTGAAAAAATCTTCTTCAGAATTCCAGTGTTGGCCCAACCAAACATAATGTTTATCCGTAAATGCTAGTTTAGAAATCTCTGCAAGTGCTGAATCTTCTTTTTCCTGTACACCTTTTACAGCAACTGGTGATCCATCCACATCATAATATGCTTGCATAGCTTTTGAACTAGTCATATAGCTGATAAATTCTTCGGTTTCTTTAGGATGTTTGGTAGTAGCTGAAGTTGATAATGCCATGTCCCCTGCACCAACAGTGACTTCTTTTCCTACTTCTTCTCCTGGGAAGGCAAACATCCCCACATCAAATTTTGGATCCTGTTGATTAATTGCCGCTAATGCCCATGATCCTTGTGGCATCATCAAGGCTTTTTCATTCGAGAATGCTACCACCGCATCATTATAAGAGGCACCACGCCATCCATCTTGAGCATTATCCGCCAACAAATCTAGTCGTTCTGCATCTGCTTTTAAAATAGCATCATCTGCAGAAATAGCATTTGGTTTTGAAAAGCGAAGATAGTTATTAGCTGCGTCTCCACTGCCTGTAATGGTAATGAGAGAAAGTTGGTGATAACCGTTTAATGTCCATCCTTCATTGCCTGCAACTGCAAACGGAGAATTCCCACTATCTTTTATCTTTTTAACAATCTCTTGAAACTCTTTAAAAGTCTTCGGTTCCTCAAGTCCTAATTCTTTAAACTTTGTTTTATTGTAATAAATTCCATAAAGGTTAGCAGTTAAAGGCACACTATAAATCTTGTTATTGATTGCATACTTTTCTGCATAGTCATTCTTAATATTCTCAAGATAAGATTTCCCTGTCATATCTGCAAAGTAACCTGCTTTTGCCCACTCCTGAAAATCCATATTTTGAGGATAGATATTAACAATATCTGGAACATCTCCTGATAAAATCCGAGTCTTCAGAACAATACCAGCTGCCGGAACAGTCGTCAGTTTTACATCAATAGTAGGATGATCCTTTTCAAAATTATCTACAATTTTTTGCAAAGTATCCGCCATTTCGGTCTTCTGGTTAAAAAATTCAATCGTTACCTTTCCATCAGTCGATTGATTATTCTGACCACAAGCTGCTAGACCTAGTAAACTAGCCCCAGCGACTAAAAGAAAACCTGCTTTCTTATACCATTTCATTGGAAAGCCTCCTTTATAAATTTATACACCTTTATTATAGTCTTCTAAAAATATACTGTCTACTCAAAAAATCTCCTTGGGATAAGATAACAGTTAAGCCTGCATACATGAGTTCTGCACCTGAGTAAACTTCTCCATTTTCCTGTAATTCATACAGTCCCTCTTCATCCAAATCTTTTAACTTTAAAGTTGTTTCCATGGTCTCTACAACTGACAAAACGCGAACGTAGGTTACAATCGTTTGATTTTTGTAATTAAATTGTACAGCTGCTTCATTGGATGCAGACTCGGGATTGATTAACCTATACTGTTGTCCTAACTGAACTACTGGTCGTAATTCTTTATACAAGTTCACCTGATTAGCAATCTCAGCTTTCTCTTCATCTGATAAACTTGTCAAATCAAGCTCATATCCCAAATTTCCCATCATTGCTACATGACCACGTGTTTCTAATGGTGTCGTTCGCCCCATCTGATGATTCGGTACTGCTGACACATGAGCCCCCATAGAAATGGTTGGATAGAGATAAGATGAACCGTATTGAATTGGTAAACGTGCAATAGCATCAGTATTATCACTAGTCCAGACTTGTGGGAAATAGCGCATCATACCCAGATCATTTCGTCCACCACCACCAGAGCAGGACTCAAAGAGAATATGGCTGTGCTTCTCTGTCAGATAAGAAACGAGTTCGTAAAGCCCCAACATGTACTGATGAGATTGCATCTTTGTCTCTAGATAAGTAAAGCCATTTCCTAGGTTGGTCATATTACGATTCATATCCCATTTAATATAATCAATCTCATGATAAGATAGGAGTTGATCTAAGACATTTTTCAAGTATTCTACTACCTGAGGATTGGCAAGATTAAGTACTAATTGATTCCGAGAATAAGTATGCTCATATCCTGGAACCTGAATAGCCCAGTCAGGATGTTTACGATACAAATCACTATCTACAGAAATCATTTCCGGTTCTAACCAAAGTCCAAACTGTAGACCTCTTTCATGGATAGCTGAAATCAGACTTTCTAGGCTACCACCCAGTTTTTTCTCATTAACAATCCAATCACCTAAAGCACGATTATCATCAAAGCGATTGCCAAACCATCCATCATCCAATACAAAAAGTTCAATACCAACTTTCTTAGCTTCATCAGCCAGCTCTAACAGTTTTTCTCTCTGAAAGTCAAAGTAGGTTGCTTCCCAGTTATTGATTAGAATTGGACGTTCTTTTTTAGAAAATTTACTTGGCAGAATATGCTTCAGTACAAAATTTTGACTTTCATGGCTAATACCAGTTAATCCCTTATCTGAATAGGTCACTAAAGCTACTGGTGTTTCAAAGTATTCCTCAGGGTCTAACTTCCAAGAAAAGTTTTCCGAATTAATCCCAATCGCCAGTCGAACTTCATTCAATTGATTCCTTTGAACAAAAGCTTCAAAGTTTCCACTATACATTAGTTGAATAGCAAGTGCATTCCCAGCATCCTCTGTGACTCCTTGATCACATAGTAGAAGAGCTGGTGTTTGAGCATGACCAGAAGCACCGCGGTTCGAACTAATCGAAAAGATTCCTTGTTCTACCTGTTGACGTCTGACAGTCTTTTCGCGAGCATAAGCACCCTGAAGAGTTACGATTTCGTAAGCTGCAGCTGGCAAATCAGCCATAAAAGAAAAATCTTTATGGATGACAACTTCCTGATTACTATTATTCTCTAATTTACTGTAGCTAGCAATTGTCGCATCATTATCAAAAGCAGTATAATACAAAGTCAGGCTAAGTTGAGCCTTAGAATCTTCTAACATCAAAGCAAGGGTCTCTGTATCGTCCATGCTATGCGGAGAAGGTAATCCCTGTGGACCATTCTGACCTTTTAAAATCTTTGCTTCTACAAATCGAAAGTCTGTTACTTCAGTTACACTATGCTGAACCTGTATAGTTGGTTTCCTAAAATCTCCTAAGCCATGTTGTCCGAAAATCTGACGCTGAGTATCTAAACTAAAGGTTCTATTATTAGCCGTTGGATTCCCTGAAAAGGCATGGTCTCGTTCATAAACACTATTGCAACCTTTATAGTTCTTAATAGTCTTTCCTAAATGTTTCAAAAGTAAGTAGCCATTTCGATTTTCAATAATCAAACTTAAATTTTTACTCTCAACATAAAATAGATTATTCTCTAGCCTAACTCCCATTTACTTCACCTCATCACTTTATTGATTCTATTTTATCATCTGAAATCGCTTTCCAAAATAGAAAAATGTCTCAAGAATATGGTAAAATGTTAGGTAGGAGGTAGCACATGCTAGTTTTTTCAGAATACCAGACTGGAACAATTGACCTTTCCTTAAGCTTTTATGGATATGAGGAATGCACACCAAATTACTCTTTTGGTCCAGCCATTCGTGATACATACGTTCTACATTACATTACTAAAGGACAAGGAAAATTTCATTACAAGGGTAAAATTGTTGATTTAAAAGAAGGAGATTTCTTTCTATTAAAACCATAGGAACTAACCTTTTATCAAGCAGATAGTAAAGAACCTTGGGCCTACTACTGGTTGGGAATCACTGGAGGGAAAGCTCCTGATTATTTTGCTCTTTCTCAAATTTCTGACCAATCCTATCTCATCCAATCTGAAACTTGTCATACCCAGTCTACTGCAAAACTCATCTCAGACATTGTCCGCTTCGCTCAGATTACAAAATCAAATGAATTAGCTCAACTCCATATCATGGGACAGCTCCATGAACTGATGTTTCATCTGGGAACTATTGCTCCCAATCAGAAAAAAAATAATATTTCATCAACCCACCAACTCTATCTTGAATGCAAAAGATTAATTGATAGCCACTATCCTCAATCACTTACAATCCAAGATTTAGCAAAAGAACTATCCGTTCACAGGAGCTACTTATCAAGTGTATTCAAAGAATTTAATACCTTATCACCTAAAGAATACCTACTCTACGTTCGAATGCACCGAGCTAAACAACTTCTCGAAAATACCCAAGAGTCCATCAAGGTAATTGCATACTCGGTAGGTTTTTCAGATCCACTACATTTTTCTAAAGCCTATAAACAATACTTTAATCAGACTCCAAGTCATACAAGAAAAGAATACTCTCAATACCAACTAGTGAGAAAGGAAACACTATGAAATCCTACCAAGCTGTCTATCAGATTCTAGCTAAAGAAACCGACTATATAAGCGGAGAAAAAATTGCAGAAGAACTATCACTGACCCGAACATCAATTTGGAAAGCCATCAAGCGGTTAGAACAAGAAGGCATTGAAATTGATAGTATCAAAAACAAAGGCTATAAACTGGTGAATGGAGACCTTATTCTTCCAGAACTTCTAGAAGAAAATCTTCCAATTAAAGTCAGCTTTAAACCCGAAACAAAATCAACACAACTAGATGCAAAAGAAGCAATTGATTTAGGAAATGAAGCAAACACCCTCTATATAGCTTCCTATCAAACAGCAGGCCGAGGTCGATTTCAACGTTCTTTCTACTCACCACAAGGTGGCATTTATATGACACTCCATCTTAAACCAAATCTCCCCTATGACCAATTACCATCCTACACACTACTTGTAGCAGGAGCTATCTACAAAGCCATTAAGAACCTAACATTAATAGATGTCGACATAAAATGGGTCAATGATATCTACCTAAACAATCATAAAATTGGAGGAATTCTCACTGAAGCAATGACCTCTGTAGAAACAGGCTTAGTCACAGATATCATTATTGGAGTAGGAATCAACTTTACTATTAATGACTTCCCACAAGAGTTAAAAGAAAAAGCTGCTAGCTTATTTAAAACTACAGCTCCAATAACAAGGAATGAATTAATCATAGAAATCTGGCGTGCTTTCTTCGAAACACCAGCAGATGAGTTATTATACCTATATAAAAAACAGTCATTCGTTCTAGGAAAAGAAGTTACTTTCACACTAGATCAAAAAGACTACAAGGGACTTGCTAAAGACATCTCTGAAAGTGGTAAACTTTTAGTTCAATGTGATAACGGAAAAGAAATCTGGCTCAATAGCGGAGAAATTTCACTCAAGGGTTGGAAGTGAAATAACACAATTATAATATAAACGATATAAAAATAACTTCAGATTAGTAATGCAATTAAGTTTTACAGATTTGAAGTTTTATTGTCTCTAAAAGTAAAAAAGAGAGTTACAAACTCTCATTAAAACGGAGAATAAGGGATTCGAACCCTTGCGCCAGTTACCCGACCTAACGATTTAGCAAACCGTCCTCTTCAGCCTCTTGAGTAATTCTCCAATTAATGGGCACGAGTGGACTCGAACCACCGACCTCACGCTTATCAGGCGTGCGCTCTAACCACCTGAGCTACGCGCCCAAGTTAAAAACTTGGTAATTTGAACAAAGTTCAAAGCGGGTGACGAGAATCGAACTCGCGACAACAGCTTGGAAGGCTGTAGTTTTACCACTAAACTACACCCGCATACATACTATAAGTAAAAATGGCGCGAGACGGAATCGAACCGCCGACACATGGAGCTTCAATCCATTGCTCTACCAACTGAGCTACCGAGCCTTATTGCGGGAGCAGGATTTGAACCTACGACCTTCGGGTTATGAGCCCGACGAGCTACCGAGCTGCTCCATCCCGCGTTAATATAAAAGGAGGATGTGGGATTCGAACCCACGCACGCTTTTACACGCCTGACGGTTTTCAAGACCGTTCCCTTCAGCCGGACTTGGGTAATCCTCCAATATTCAAATGGACCTTGTAGGACTTGAACCTACGACCACTCGGTTATGAGCCGAGAGCTCTAACCAGCTGAGCTAAAGGTCCGACAAGATCATTATAGCGGCGAAGGGGATCGAACCCCCGACCTCCCGGGTATGAACCGGACGCTCTAGCCAGCTGAGCTACACCGCCATGTATCGGGAAGACAGGAT
>NZ_VMLR01000005.1:91421-175292 GCF_013276795.1 Streptococcus sp. 2342 | reverse complement strand
ATCCTGTCTTCCCGATACATTACAGAGATAGGTGAGTGTGTATTTTATAACTAGATATTATATACATTAAGAGAGAATCAGTTTGGTTCTCTCTTTTTTGATTTTCAGCAATTCATTTTGATCGCGTATATGTTTTTGTTTCCTGATTTGTTCAATGAATACTGTAGTTTAGGTACATAAATTAAAATTTAACAGATTGTATAATTCTTACAAACTTTTAAGAAAGTAATTGAAGAGTTTTTTAGTCCCACCTATAATATATGTGTTTGTCTGATAAAAATTTCTACTCTTTTTGATTTTAAATAAGTATTAGTTTACATTATGGTGTGAATTGGGTTTGATATCTCTTTTGAGGAGGCCGCCTTAGATTTTTCTACTTGTGTTTTATTGTATAGTGTATCTTTCTTGTTTTGAACAGAATCTTTTATGACATTTGTCATATTTCCTAGTGACAGAAGCATCTAGCTCCGCTAACTTCAAAGGGCTATAATTGAAGTATGAAATGGAGGAAGAAGAGATGAGAAATAAAATGATTATAGCAGTGAGTTTAGTAGCAGCAGGAGTTATGACCTATCTCATGTTCTCAGGATTGGACGAGGGTTTCTACCATTTTCCTTGGGAGCTCTTTGCTGGCTTTGGAATGATGTCTTGGCTTGTCAGAGAAGGTTTGAAATTAGTCTCAGATATGAAAAAGGAGTTTGAAAAATGAAAAAAGCGTTTCTCTATCTTTTTATTGGATTATCACTAGTGGTATGGTTGGTAGAAATGTTTACAGGTTGGTTTGATCAAGCCTTCCTTCACCAATTCATCCGTGGTGCCTGGGGACTAGGATTTATGATTTTTATCGCATTTCCTATGGAAGAGGAGTGGTTGAAAGGAGAATCTCATGACTGTGATTAAAGTTGAGAAATTGTGTAAGAAAATAAAAGACAAGGAGATCTTGCGGAACATCTCCTTTGAAATCAAGGATGGTGAATGTGTAGCCTTGATTGGTCCCAATGGTGCTGGTAAGACAACACTTCTGGCCTGTTTGCTCGGAGATAAAGTGGTCACCAGTGGTCAAGTATCTATTCAAGGTTTACCAGTGACGAGTTCTAAGTTAAATTATACTAGGGCTTATCTCCCTCAAGAAAATGTGATTGTACAGAAATTGAAGGTTAAAGAGTTGATTGCTTTCTTTCAAAGTATTTATCCAAATCCTTTGAGCGAGCAAGAAATTGATCAACTATTGCAGTTTGACAAGCAACAAAAAGAACAATTGGCAGAAAAATTATCAGGCGGTCAAAAGCGTCTTTTCTCTTTTGTCTTAACTTTAATTGGGCGACCAAAGTTAATCTTTTTAGATGAGCCTACTTCAGCCATGGATACTTCAACTCGTCAACGTTTTTGGGAGATTGTTCAGGATTTAAAAACACAAGGAGTCACCATTCTCTATTCGTCCCATTATATTGAGGAAGTGGAACACACCGCAGACCGCATTTTGCTCTTAAATAAGGGAGAGTTGATTCGAGATACGACACCTCTAGCCATGCGTAGTGAGGAGATTGAAAAGCACTTTATCCTTCCTCTAGCATATAAAGAAGTTGTCGAACAGTCAAACTTGGTTGAAAACTGGTCACAAAAACAAGATGCCCTACAAGTAGTCACACGCGAAGCAGACTCTTTCTGGGAACTATTAGTTCAAGCAGGATGTAGCATACAAGAAATTGAAGTCAATAATCGTAGCTTGCTGGATACAATCTTTGAAGAAACACAGAAGGGAGATGACTAAGATGAAACGATGGATTGCACTAAACAAGATAGAATTTCTATTGACCAAACGACAATTAGTCTATTATCTATTATCCGTAGGGATGCCGACAGCCTTCTATTTATTCTTTTCAGGCATGTACCAGGACACACCAGGTGGATCGGCTAATTTTATGCGCGACTACCTCATCTCCATGACGGCTTTTTCCATGATGTCGACAGCTATGTTTTCATTCCCAGCTGTTTTACATACCGATAAAATCAACAACTGGCAGAAAACATTGCGCCATACCCCTGTAAATATGGTAGAATATTATCTATCAAAGATAACAAGTATGATGGTTGATTATTTGGTCTCAATTTTGGTTGTTTTCTCAGTTGGGCACTTGGTCAGAGGTGTGGATATGTCTTTAGGAAGCTGGATTGGGGCTGCGTTCTTGCTGATAGTAGGAAGTGTAGCTTTTGTAGCGCTTGGCTTGACCTTGACACTCTTGCCTTCTAGTCAGCTGATGTCTGTCGTGGGCAATCTTCTCTATCTAGGCTTGGCTGTTTTAGGTGGACTCTGGATGCCCATCTCTTTATTTCCAGACTGGATGCAAGCAATCGGGAAGTGCCTACCAACTTATCAGTTGATGGAGTTGCTCAAGACCTTCTTAAACGAGGGTAGCATCAATCTATCAGCCACAGTTTATCTACTTGTTTTTTCAGCAGTTTTGTTTGGTTTGACCATTTACCTTCAAGGTCATAAGGAGAATGCTTAATGCTTGAAAGACTGAAAAGCATACACTATATGTTTTGGGCCAGTTTAATTTTTATGATTTTCCCCATCCTACCTGTAGTGACTGGGTGGCTTTCTGCCTGGCATTTATTGATTGATATTCTATTTGTAGTGGCATATTTGGGTGTTTTAACAACTAAGAGCCAGCGCCTATCTTGGCTATATTGGGGTCTCATGCTGACTTATGTAGTTGGGAATACTACCTTTGTTGCTGTTAATTATATCTGGTTCTTCTTTTTCCTATCCAATCTCTTAAGTTATCATTTCAGCGTAGATGGTTTAAAGTCTTTACATGTCTGGACTTTTCTTCTTGCTCAAGTCCTTGTTGTGGGCCAACTGTTGATTTTTCAGAGAATCGAAGTTGAGTATCTATTCTATCTACTTGTAATTCTTGCTTTTGTTGATTTGATGACTTTGGGCTCGGTTCGGATTCGTATTGTGGAGGATTTGAAAGAAGCTCAGGCTAAGCAAAATGCCCAGATAAATCTATTGCTTGCCGAAAATGAACGCAGTCGTATCGGTCAAGATTTGCATGATAGTTTGGGACATACCTTTGCTATGTTGAGTGTCAAGACAGATTTAGCCTTGCAGTTATTTCAGATGGAGGCTTATCCACAGGTGGAAAAGGAATTAAAAGAAATTCACCAGATCAGTAAGGATTCCATGAATGAAGTGCGAACCATTGTGGAAAATCTTAAGTCTAGAACTTTGACATCCGAACTAGAGACTGTGAAAAAGATGTTAGAAATTGCTGGAATTGAGGTGGAAATAGCTAATCAACTAGATACAGCTAGCTTAACTCAGGAATTGGAGTCAACGGCTTCCATGATTTTGCTTGAATTAGTGACCAACATCATCAAACATGCTAAAGCGTTTAAAGTCTACTTAAAATTAGAACGGACAGAGAAAGAACTCATTTTAACAGTGAGAGATGATGGCTGTGGCTTTACTTCTATAAAGGGGGATGACCTCCATACAGTTCGAGATCGTGTTCTTCCATTTTCGGGAGAAGTAAAGGTAATTAGTCAGAAACAACCGACAGAAGTGCAAGTTCGACTACCTTATAAGGAGAGAAAGTAGATGAAAGTATTAGTCGCAGAAGATCAAAGTATGTTGCGAGATGCTATGTGCCAGTTGCTTGCCTTTCAAGCAGATGTAGAGTCTGTCTTACAAGCCAAGAATGGGCAAGAAGCAATCCAACTCTTAGAAAAAGAGTCCGTAGATATTGCCATTCTTGATGTAGAGATGCCTGTGAAGACTGGCCTCGAAGTCTTGGAATGGCTTCGGGTAGAAAAGCTAGAAACAAAGGTGGTTGTAGTGACGACTTTCAAGCGCCCAGGGTATTTTGAACGTGCAGTCAAGGCTGGAGTAGATGCTTATGTCTTGAAAGAAAGAAGCATTGCAGACCTCATGCAAACTTTGCATACTGTCCTCGAAGGAGGCAAGGAGTATTCGCCTGAATTGATGGAAGTGGTGATGACGCATCCCAATCCATTAACAGAACAAGAGATTGCTGTTTTAAAGGGAATTGCTCAAGGCTTGTCTAACCAAGAAATTGCAGATCAACTTTATTTATCAAACGGAACAGTCCGAAACTATGTCACCAATATTCTTTCAAAACTAGATGCAGGTAATCGAACAGAGGCAGCTAATATAGCGAAAGAATCTGGTTGGTTGTGATACTATCATAACTCGAAAACCATTATGTGCTAAAATTGAAGGGATTGAATGGAACAATACTAACTTTAGGAGAGGGGGAATTCCTCCTTTTTGTTTACTCTAAGGTGGTACCACGTAGCTAAAATTAGCTAAAATCGTAAATTCCCAAACTAAGTTCCACCGCTAATCCAAGTGGAAGTTAGTCTGATAAAAATAGAAAAAACCAGTGGAAATCCGTGTCAGGGTAAGTTCCACTGGTTTTAATCATGCTTGATTTCATCGCTTTTGTAACCAAAATGAATCGAAAAAAAGAGCGCATAAAATCCCCTCATCTGAAAGCGTTTCAGATTAAGTTCCGCTATAGTGGAAGTTAGTGTGAGACGTTTGAATGCGGTTAAAGGTTAGTTTTTAGAACTTATGTTGGAATAATGTAGACGATTGATAGACGTCTTCTGCAGGTATTTTAGAAATGCCAAGAAGCTTAGGAATCTCTTCTCCATAGGTAAATGCAAAGAGTTCATAGGCTGACTTTCCATTCAAAGCAGC
Organism: Streptococcus sp. 2342; assembly: GCF_013276795.1. Taxonomy (GTDB): domain Bacteria; phylum Bacillota; class Bacilli; order Lactobacillales; family Streptococcaceae; genus Streptococcus. Next base: position 170,560 of record NZ_VMLR01000005.1, on the reverse strand, counting down.
ACGTTTGACACTGTTGACATGCGAACAAACGAGATTGATGTCCTCTTGAGTTAAATTGTCAAAAGAAGTTCCTTTAGGTAGAATGTCGCGAATCAGCGTGTGATTTTTCTCAATTCTCCCTTTCTGGTCAGAGCGATTAGGGTCACAAAAGAAGAGTTTACTCTCTCCTCGCACATCCATTTCGATATCATCGACTCTGGCAAACTCTCCACCATTATCGGTAAGAATGACAGGGAAGAGTTGGAAGAAATCTTTGTCAGCTTGGTGAAGAGTGTTCTTGATGTCATAGAGGTGTTTGGTAACCTCAAGGGCAGTTTTATTATCCAGCAGTCTAGCGAAGATAAAGTTACAGAAAGATAGATTGAAGGTGAGTAGGACTTTACCTCCCATTCTGCCCATAACTGTATCCATTTCCAGCCAAGAGTCTAGTTGATTCAGTGCTAAATAGTTTTGGAAATCCTCATAGGAACGGCCTTTTTTAGCTTCTTTAGGGATGGAAGGTAGCTTACTTTTTCTTCTTTCTTTAAATTTAACGGCTCTAGCAAGATCAATAGGAGCGATAGACAAGTATCCTTTTCGGATGTGTCGATAGACGGTTGAGGAGCTAACATCAAGGTTATGAGTTTTGAGGATATGATAGATGTGTTGTCCCTTTTTAACACCCTCAGAAATGACTTTATCCATGTCCCAGAAAGTCTTAGAATTGAGAGGAGTTCCTTCACGAGCTTCGACAAGAGTTTGTTCGTATTGTTTTTGAGCTTGCTTAGCGAGGTATAAAATCTTCTTATAGCCACAGTTTTGTCTTCTTTTAGGGCAACCATTACAGACAAAGGGAGCTTTGTCGAGTAAAGGGCAAGGAAGGTTATGGCATGTAGACTCTCGGACCTGTCTGTTTCGTTTGACTTCTTTGGAAACAGTAGTTGGGTCTTTTAGAATAAGTTGCCCGATAGCTTTGAAGGTTTCACCGCGCTCTAAGCCCAGTTGGATATCATTACGGTCTGAAAGGGTAAGGTGTTTATGTTTTGACATAGTTAGCCTCATTTCTAACTCAAACGTCTCACACTTAATTCCACCATAAAAATCCGTTTTAGACTAATTTCCACTTCGGTCAGGCAAGTGGAAGTTACTTTGAGAAGTTACCCAGTGAAAAGATTAGCAATAAAAAAGAAAAATATCTTGACAACCAATGGAAAATTTTGTTACAATAATAGACGGTACTTTTTACTTTTGGTCTCTCAAGAGTGTACAGGGACGTGCTGACAAATGTTGCAAAAGTACACACAGATGATAGCTGTCACCAAGTGTATCATCACCAAAAATAAAAAAACACAGGAGAATGTAGATGCCTACAATTAACCAATTGGTTCGCAAACCGCGTAAATCAAAAGTAGAAAAATCTAAATCACCAGCTTTGAACGTTGGTTACAACAGTCATAAAAAAGTTCAAACAAACGTTTCTTCACCACAAAAACGTGGTGTTGCAACTCGTGTTGGAACAATGACACCTAAAAAACCTAACTCAGCCCTTCGTAAATTCGCTCGTGTACGTTTGAGCAACCTTATCGAAGTTACTGCCTACATCCCAGGTATCGGACACAACTTGCAAGAACACAGCGTGGTTCTTCTTCGTGGTGGACGTGTAAAAGACCTTCCAGGGGTACGTTACCATATCGTCCGTGGTGCACTTGATACTGCAGGTGTTAACGATCGTAAACAAGGCCGTTCTAAATACGGTACTAAACGTCCAAAAGCATAAGGAAAGGGGATAAAGAGAAATGAGTCGTAAAAATAGAGCTCCAAAACGTGACGTATTGCCAGATCCGCTTTACAATTCACAACTAGTTACTCGTCTTATCAACCGCGTTATGCTTGACGGTAAACGTGGTACAGCTGCTTCAATCGTTTACGGTGCTTTTGAGCAAATCAAAGAAGCTACTGGCAACGATGCACTTGAAGTATTTGAGACAGCTATGGAAAACATCATGCCTGTACTTGAAGTACGTGCACGCCGTGTTGGTGGTTCTAACTACCAAGTCCCAGTTGAAGTTCGTCCAGAACGTCGTACAACACTTGGACTTCGTTGGTTGGTAACAATCGCTCGTCTTCGTGGTGAACACACAATGCAAGACCGTCTTGCAAAAGAAATCTTGGATGCTGCTAACAACACTGGTGCAGCTGTTAAGAAACGTGAAGACACTCACCGTATGGCTGAAGCTAACCGTGCATTCGCACACTTCCGTTGGTAAGATTAAGATACTAAGGGCGTTAAAAAAGCGACTGAAAATTAGGAAGCTTGACGAAGAATCGAAGATTCTAGGAGAGCTTATCTATTTTCCGAGCTTTTAGCCCGGGTTCAAATTAGCTAAATCGATTAGTATTAGCTATAACTCAACTTACCAGCTCGTAAGTTGAAACCAACAATAGCATGAAAAGATTGAGAACGGGTAGGTCCTGCCTATCCGTTTTTATTAAAATCGTGTTATAATAGAATAGAAATCAAAAATAAATAGGAGAAACAAACCTCATGGCACGCGAATTTTCACTTGAAAAAACTCGTAATATCGGTATCATGGCTCACGTCGATGCTGGTAAAACAACTACAACTGAGCGTATCCTTTACTACACTGGTAAAATCCACAAAATCGGTGAAACTCACGAAGGTGCGTCACAAATGGACTGGATGGAGCAAGAGCAAGAGCGTGGTATCACTATCACATCTGCTGCAACAACAGCTCAATGGAACAACCACCGCGTAAACATCATCGACACACCAGGACACGTGGACTTCACAATCGAAGTACAACGTTCTCTTCGTGTATTGGATGGTGCGGTTACCGTTCTTGACTCACAATCAGGTGTTGAGCCTCAAACTGAAACAGTTTGGCGTCAAGCAACTGAGTATGGAGTTCCACGTATCGTATTTGCCAACAAAATGGACAAAATCGGTGCTGACTTCCTTTACTCTGTAAGCACACTTCACGATCGTCTTCAAGCAAATGCACACCCAATCCAATTGCCAATCGGTTCTGAAGATGACTTCCGTGGTATCATCGACTTGATCAAGATGAAAGCTGAAATCTATACTAATGACCTTGGTACAGATATCCTTGAAGAGGACATCCCAGCTGAATACCTTGACCAAGCTCAAGAATACCGTGAAAAATTGATTGAAGCGGTTGCTGAAACTGACGAAGAATTGATGATGAAATACCTCGAAGGTGAAGAAATCACTAACGAAGAATTGAAAGCTGGTATCCGTAAAGCGACTATCAACGTTGAATTTTTCCCAGTATTGTGTGGTTCTGCCTTCAAGAACAAAGGTGTTCAATTGATGCTTGATGCGGTTATTGACTACCTTCCAAGCCCACTTGACATCCCAGCAATCAAAGGTATTAACCCAGATACAGACGCTGAAGAAACTCGTCCAGCATCTGACGAAGAGCCATTTGCAGCTCTTGCCTTCAAGATCATGACTGACCCATTTGTAGGTCGTTTGACATTCTTCCGTGTTTACTCAGGTGTTCTTCAATCAGGTTCATACGTATTGAACACTTCTAAAGGTAAACGTGAACGTATCGGACGTATCCTTCAAATGCACGCTAACAGCCGTCAAGAAATCGACACTGTTTACTCAGGTGATATCGCTGCTGCCGTTGGTTTGAAAGATACTACAACTGGTGACTCATTGACAGATGAAAAAGCTAAAATCATCCTTGAGTCAATCAACGTTCCAGAACCAGTTATCCAATTGATGGTTGAGCCAAAATCTAAAGCTGACCAAGACAAGATGGGTATCGCCCTTCAAAAATTGGCTGAAGAAGATCCAACATTCCGCGTTGAAACAAACGTTGAAACTGGTGAAACAGTTATCTCTGGTATGGGTGAGCTTCACCTTGACGTCCTTGTTGACCGTATGCGTCGTGAGTTCAAAGTTGAAGCGAACGTAGGTGCTCCTCAAGTATCTTACCGTGAAACATTCCGCGCTTCTACTCAAGCACGTGGATTCTTCAAACGTCAGTCTGGTGGTAAAGGTCAATTCGGTGATGTATGGATTGAATTTACTCCAAACGAAGAAGGAAAAGGATTCGAATTCGAAAACGCAATCGTCGGTGGTGTGGTTCCTCGTGAATTTATCCCAGCGGTTGAAAAAGGTTTGGTAGAATCTATGGCTAACGGTGTTCTTGCAGGTTACCCAATGGTTGACGTTAAAGCTAAGCTTTACGATGGTTCATACCACGATGTCGACTCATCTGAAACTGCCTTCAAGATCGCAGCTTCACTTGCTCTTAAAGAAGCTGCTAAATCAGCACAACCAGCTATCCTTGAGCCAATGATGCTTGTAACAATCACTGTTCCAGAAGAAAACCTTGGTGATGTTATGGGTCACGTAACTGCTCGTCGTGGACGTGTAGATGGTATGGAAGCACACGGTAACAGCCAAATCGTTCGTGCTTACGTTCCACTTGCTGAAATGTTCGGTTACGCAACAGTTCTTCGTTCTGCATCTCAAGGACGTGGTACATTCATGATGGTATTTGACCACTACGAAGATGTACCTAAGTCAGTACAAGAAGAAATCATTAAGAAAAATAAAGGTGAAGACTAATCAGTTCTCACTCTAGAAGGAAGTCACTTAGTGGCTTCCTTTTGTCTTTAGAAAATACCTCTAAGTATGGTAAAATAGTAGGAGAATAATGTGAGGAAAATGAATGTCAAACAGTTTTGAAATTTTGATGAATCAACTGGGGATGCCTGCTGAAATGAGGCAGGATCCTGCTTTATCACAGGCCGATATTGAGCGAGTTGTGGTTCATAAAATTAGTAAGGTATGGGAGTTTCATTTCGTATTTTCTAATATTTTACCGATTGAAATCTTTTTAGAATTAAAGAAAGGTTTGAGTGAGGAATTTTCTAAGACAGGCAATAAAGCTGTTTTCGAAATCAAGGCTCTGTCTCAAGAATTTTCAAATCAACTCTTGCAGGCCTATTATAGAGAGGCTTTTTCTGACGGGCCGTGTGCTAGTCAAGGTTTTAAGTCCCTTTATCAAAATTTGCAAGTTCGTGCGGAGGGCAATCAGCTATTTATTGAAGGCTCTGAGGCGATTGATAAGGAACACTTTAAGAAGAATCATCTTCCTAATTTAGCGAAACAACTTGAACAATTTGGCTTTCCAACTTTTAATTGTCAAGTAGAGAAAAATGATGTGCTGACCCAAGAGCAGGAAGAGGCCTTTCATGCTGAAAATGATCAGATTGTTCAAGCGGCCAATGAGGAAGCGCTCCGTGCTATGGAACAACTGGAACAGATGGCCCCTCCTCCTGCGGAAGAGAAACCAGCCTTTGATTTTCAAGCGAAAAAAGCTGCAGCTAAACCCAAGCTAGATAAGGCGGAGATTACTCCTATGATCGAAGTGACGACGGAGGAAAATCGTCTGGTCTTTGAAGGGGTTGTGTTTGATGTGGAGCAAAAAGTAACCAGAACAGGGCGTGTTTTGATCAACTTTAAAATGACAGACTATACTTCCAGTTTTTCGATGCAAAAGTGGGTTAAAAATGAGGAAGAAGCTCAGAAATTTGACCTTATCAAGAAGAATTCTTGGCTCCGAGTTCGTGGGAATGTGGAGATGAATAACTTCACACGCGATTTGACTATGAACGTGCAGGATGTGCAGGAAGTTGTTCACTATGAGCGGAAGGATTTGATGCCAGAAGGTGAGCGTCGGGTTGAGTTTCATGCTCATACTAATATGTCGACCATGGATGCTCTACCAGAGGTCGAAGAAATCGTTGTGACAGCTGCTAAGTGGGGACACAAGGCTGTTGCTATCACGGACCATGGGAATGTCCAGTCCTTCCCACACGGCTATAAGGCGGCCAAAAAAGCGGGAATCCAGCTAATCTATGGTATGGAAGCCAATATCGTGGAGGACCGTGTCCCTATCGTCTATAACGAAGTGGAGATGGACTTGTCAGAAGCGACCTATGTGGTCTTTGACGTGGAAACAACGGGTCTATCAGCCATCTATAATGACTTGATTCAGGTTGCAGCCTCTAAGATGTACAAGGGGAATGTCATTGCCGAATTTGATGAATTTATCAATCCCGGGCATCCCTTGTCAGCTTTTACTACTGAGTTGACTGGAATTACAGATGATCATGTCAAAAATGCCAAGCCACTGGAACAAGTTTTGCAAGAATTCCAAGAATTTTGTAAAGATACGGTACTAGTTGCCCACAATGCGACCTTTGACGTTGGCTTTATGAATGCCAATTATGAGCGTCATGGTCTTCCAAGGATTAGTCAGCCAGTGATTGATACGCTGGAGTTTGCTAGAAACCTTTATCCTGAGTATAAGCGTCATGGTTTGGGGCCTTTGACCAAGCGTTTTGGTGTGGCCTTAGAACATCACCACATGGCCAATTACGATGCGGAAGCTACTGGTCGTTTGCTTTTCATCTTTATCAAAGAGGTGGCAGAAAAACATGGTGTGACGGATTTAGCTAGACTCAATATTGATTTGATTAGTCCAGATTCTTATAAAAAAGCTAGGATTAAGCATGCGACTATTTATGTCAAGAATCAGGTAGGCCTAAAAAATATCTTTAAGCTAGTTTCTTTGTCCAATACTAAGTACTTTGAAGGGGTACCACGGATTCCGAGAACAGTTTTAGATGCTCATCGAGAGGGCTTGATTTTAGGTTCAGCTTGCTCTGAAGGTGAAGTTTTTGATGCAGTTGTTTCCCAGGGCGTGGATGTGGCGGTTGAGGTGGCCAAGTATTATGACTTTATTGAGGTCATGCCACCAGCTATCTATGCTCCCTTGATTGCTAAGGAGCAGGTCAAGGATATGGAGGAACTCCAGACTATTATCAGGAGTTTGATAGAGGTCGGCGACCGTCTTGGCAAGCCTGTTCTGGCTACGGGAAATGTTCACTATATCGAACCGGAAGAAGAGATTTATCGTGAAATTATCGTCCGTAGTTTGGGACAGGGGGCTATGATTAACCGAACTATCGGTCATGGAGAACATGCCCAACCAGCACCACTTCCAAAGGCTCATTTTAGAACGACTAATGAGATGTTGGATGAATTTGCCTTCTTGGGAGAGGAACTGGCTCGTAAACTGGTTATTGAAAATCCCAATGCCTTAGCAGAAATCTTTGAACCCGTTGAGGTTGTTAAGGGTGACTTGTACACGCCTTTCATCGACAAGGCTGAAGAAACAGTTGCTGAGTTGACCTATAAGAAAGCTTTTGAGATTTATGGAAATCCGCTGCCAGATATTGTTGATTTGCGGATTGAAAAAGAATTGACTTCTATTCTGGGGAATGGATTTGCTGTGATTTATCTGGCATCGCAGATGCTGGTGCAACGTTCCAATGAACGGGGTTACTTGGTTGGTTCTCGTGGATCTGTCGGTTCCAGTTTCGTTGCGACCATGATTGGGATTACAGAGGTCAATCCTCTATCTCCTCACTATGTCTGTGGTCAGTGTCAGTACAGTGAGTTTATCACAGACGGTTCTTACGGATCAGGTTTTGATATGCCCAATAAGGACTGCCCAAAATGTGGTCATAAACTCAGCAAAAACGGACAGGATATTCCTTTCGAGACCTTCCTTGGTTTTGATGGAGACAAGGTTCCCGATATTGACTTGAACTTTTCGGGAGAGGATCAGCCTAGCGCCCACTTGGATGTGCGTGATATCTTTGGTGAGGAATATGCCTTCCGTGCAGGAACGGTTGGTACGGTGGCTGCCAAGACTGCCTATGGATTTGTCAAGGGTTACGAGCGAGATTATGGCAAGTTTTATCGTGATGCAGAAGTGGAACGTCTCGCTCAAGGTGCTGCTGGTGTCAAACGGACAACAGGCCAACACCCGGGGGGAATCGTTGTTATTCCTAACTACATGGATGTTTACGACTTTACGCCTGTCCAGTATCCAGCGGATGATGTGACGGCTGAATGGCAGACTACTCACTTTAACTTCCATGATATCGACGAGAACGTCCTCAAACTCGATGTACTGGGACATGATGATCCGACCATGATTCGAAAACTCCAGGACTTGTCGGGGATTGATCCTAATGAAATTCCTATGGATGACGAAGGTGTGATGGCCCTCTTTTCTGGGACGGATGTGCTAGGTGTGACACCTGAGCAAATCGGTACGCCGACAGGCATGCTGGGGATTCCAGAGTTTGGAACCAACTTTGTCCGAGGCATGGTAGATGAAACGCATCCGACGACTTTTGCAGAATTGCTTCAGTTGTCAGGGTTATCTCACGGTACCGACGTTTGGCTTGGAAATGCTCAAGATCTGATTAAGCAAGGGATTGCGGATCTGTCGACCGTTATCGGTTGTCGGGACGACATCATGGTTTACCTCATGCATGCTGGTCTCGAGCCTAAGATGGCCTTTACCATCATGGAACGGGTACGTAAGGGCTTGTGGCTCAAGATTTCAGAAGAGGAACGCAATGGCTATATCGAAGCTATGAAGGCTAATAAGGTGCCAGAGTGGTATATCGAGTCCTGTGGGAAAATTAAGTACATGTTCCCTAAAGCCCATGCGGCAGCCTACGTTATGATGGCCTTGCGTGTAGCTTACTTCAAGGTTCACCATCCCATTTATTATTACTGTGCTTACTTCTCCATTCGTGCTAAGGCTTTTGATATCAAGACTATGGGGGCGGGCTTGGATGCTATCAAGCGCAGAATGGAAGAAATTGCTGAAAAACGGAAGAACAATGAAGCCTCTAATGTGGAAATTGACCTCTATACAACTCTTGAGATTGTCAATGAGATGTGGGAGCGTGGTTTCAAGTTTGGAAAACTCGATCTCTATCGTAGTCAGGCGACAGAGTTCTTTATCGATGGGGATACCCTCATTCCGCCATTTGTAGCAATGGATGGTCTGGGAGAGAACGTTGCCAAGCAGCTAGTGCGAGCGCGTGAAGAGGGAGAATTCCTCTCTAAAACAGAACTACGCAAACGCGGTGGCCTCTCATCAACCTTGGTTGAAAAGATGGATGAAATGGGTATTCTTGGAAATATGCCAGAGGATAATCAGTTGAGTTTGTTTGATGAGTTGTTTTAAAAGTTTGAAATGTCTTGTGTAGGTTTGAGGTTGTATCATGATGGAAAAGAAAAAAAGAGCAACACCCTGGAAACCAGGGAAAGTTATTTCCATAAGTTTGCGAAATGGCGTTTACGTATTAGCACAAATGGTGCGTGATCCCTATCTGGTATTTTTCAACCATTTTAACGAGGAAAATAATTGGAAGGGAGTGACCTTGAAAGAGGAGGATATCCTCTTTTGTAAGGCTGTTACTCGCCAGTTTCTACGCTATAGTCCTGTAGCGATTGTCAAAGAAGTTACCCCCCTGTTAAATTATGAACTGCCTAAAGAATGGATTTATAGCCATATTGGAGGGCATCCTATTACTGTTTCGGTAAAGGGAAGGGAGCGCCAACTTGCTGGTTTTGGTAGACGTTGTTCTTTGGTTCTGGCGGATAAAGACAGTGGACTACCAGAAGATAATCCACTTATGGGACTCTTCCAAACCTATATCATATCAGATATCAAAGAACAGGATTGGGATCGGGTAGGTCAGGCTGAACTTATGTCTATTGAAGTATTTCCAACACTCAACGAACGTCTCTATCTTTGCTTTCTTTATGGAAAAAATATAAATCCAGAACAAGATATCTCTTTAGAAAAGCCTCTACCTGATGACTATGAAACCTATATAGATATCCTCACAAATAGTACAGAGGCACGACGCCTCTACCTAGGGGAGCATGAAGAACAAGAAAGGACATTTCATGAAACTAAGAATTTTTGCGGAAGATAAACCAGCTGAAAAAGTCTTTGAGTATCAATTAGACCTTGCTGATCAGACAATTCTTCTATCAACAGAACTCTTGTCAGGTGATATTGCTTTAGCAGGATTATTCTCTGCTTTGAAAGAAAAATAAAAATAGAAAAGAGATAACAGAATGGTTTTACCAAATTTTAAAGAAAATCTAGAAAAATATGCGAAATTATTGGTTGCGAACGGAATCAACGTGCAACCTGGTCACACTTTGGCTCTCTCTATCGATGTGGAGCAACGTGAGTTGGCTCACTTAATCGTCAAAGAAGCTTATGCTTTGGGTGCACATGAGGTGATCGTTCAGTGGACAGATGATGTCATCAACCGTGAGAAATTCCTCCATGCTCCGATGGAGCGTCTGGACAATGTGTCAGAATACAAGATTGCTGAGATGAACTATCTCTTGGAGAACAAGGCTAGCCGTCTTGGAGTTCGCTCATCTGATCCAGGTGCCTTGAACGGTGTGGACGCTGACAAGCTTTCAGCTTCTGCTAAAGCTATGGGACTTGCTATGAAGCCAATGCGTATCGCAACCCAATCCAACAAGGTTAGCTGGACGGTAGCAGCCGCTGCTGGGCTTGAGTGGGCTAAGAAGGTATTTCCAAATGCTGCGAGCGATGAAGAAGCAGTCGATCTCCTTTGGGACCAAATCTTCAAAACTTGCCGAGTCTACGAAGCAGATCCTGTTAAGGCCTGGGAAGAGCATGCAGCTATCCTCAAGAGCAAGGCAGATATGCTTAATAAAGAACAATTTTCAGCCCTTCACTACACAGCGCCAGGGACTGATTTGACCCTTGGCTTGCCAAAGAACCACGTTTGGGAATCAGCTGGTGCTATCAATGCACAGGGCGAAGGATTCTTGCCAAATATGCCGACAGAGGAAGTCTTCACAGCACCAGACTTCCGTCGTGCAGATGGTTATGTCACTTCTACAAAACCGCTTAGCTATAACGGAAATATCATCGAAGGTATTAAGGTAACCTTTAAGGATGGACAAATTGTGGACATCACTGCTGAGAAGGGTGATCAGGTCATGAAAGACCTTGTCTTTGAAAATGTGGGTGCGCGTGCCTTGGGTGAATGTGCCTTGGTACCAGATCCAAGCCCAATTTCTCAGTCAGGCATTACCTTCTTTAACACCCTTTTCGATGAAAATGCGTCAAATCACTTGGCTATTGGTGCAGCCTATGCAACTAGCGTTGTTGGTGGAGCGGAGATGAGCGAAGAGGAGCTTGAAGCTGCTGGACTTAACCGTTCAGATGTTCACGTAGACTTTATGATTGGTTCTAACCAAATGGATATCGATGGTATCCGTGAGGATGGGACACGTGTACCACTTTTCCGTAACGGAGATTGGGCAAATTAAGGAGATAATATGTTAGGAAGTATGTTCGTTGGTCTCCTAGTGGGATTTTTAGCAGGTACTCTAACCAATCGTGGAGAACGCATGGGATGTTTTGGAAAAATGTTTCTAGGCTGGATTGGTGCCTTTATAGGGCATTTGCTTTTTGGGACTTGGGGACCGATAATAGCAGGAACTGCCATCATTCCGGCAGTACTAGGTTCCATGATTGTCTTAGCGATTTTCTGGAGACGAGGAAGTTAATTTCTTAAATCTGATACTCAATGAAAATCAAAGAGCAAACTAGGAAACTAGCCGCAGGTTGCTCAAANNGACGAAGTCAGCTCAAAACATGGTTTTGAGGCTGTGGATGGAACTGACGAAGTCAGCTCAAAACACTGTTTTGAGGTTGTGGATAGAACTGACGAAGTCAGTAACCATACCCACGGCAAGGCGACGTTGACGCGGTTTGAAGAGATTTTTGAAGAGTATGAAACGAAAAGGAGGTTGGTCATTGTACCAGCCTCCTTTTGAGTATGATATAATAGTTCTATGAGATTAGATAAATTTTTAGTTGCCTGCGCTGTAGGGAGTCGGACAGAGGTCAAAAACTTGCTCAAGGCTGGGCGCGTGACGGTAAATGGTAAAAAAGAGAAATCAGCTAAATTGCAGATTGATGAAGAAAGAGATGACATTCGCTTTGATGGGCAAGTGTTGGAGTATGAAGAGTTTGTCTACTACATGATGAACAAGCCCAAAGGAGTTATCTCAGCGACTGAGGATCCTAAGCACAGAACCGTTCTGGACTTGCTGGATAATATTGCTCGGAGCAAGGAAGTTTTCCCAGTAGGACGCTTGGATATTGACACGCATGGTCTTTTGCTCTTGACCAATGACGGCAAGCTGGCCCATGCTCTTCTTTCGCCAAAGCGTCATGTGGATAAGACTTATCTGGCCCAGGTCAAGGGAATTATGACCCAAGAAGATGTGGAGATATTTGCTGAGGGTATTCCTCTCAAAGACTTTACCTGTCAGCCCGCTGGACTGGAGATTCTTTCCACGGATGCAGAAAAGAATCAGAGCCAAATCCGTGTGACTATTGCAGAAGGGAAGTTTCATCAGGTCAAGCGTATGGTGGGCTACTGTGGCAAGGAAGTAGTAGACTTGCAACGTTTGACTATGGGAACTCTAGTATTGGATGAGAACTTGCAGCGAGGAGAATGGCGTCGCTTGACCAAGGAAGAATTAGAAGATCTCCGTGCTAGTATTGCTTAGTTTGGTTTATATTCGAAAAAGGTGAGGAAGAATATCCTTGCCTTTTATGTTTTTCAGTTGCTTCCTTTGTGAAAAGAGTTATAATAGACTGTAGAATAAAAGGAGGAATCTATGAACGCGATTCAAGAATCATTTACTGATAAACTATTTGCCAATTATGAAGCAAATGTCAAATACCAAGCGATTGAAAATGCTGCCAGCCACAACGGAATTTTTGCAGCCTTAGAACGTCGCCAAAGCCATGTAGATAACACACCTGTTTTCTCGTTGGATTTGACCAAGGACAAGGTAACCAACCAGAAAGCGTCTGGTCGTTGCTGGATGTTTGCAGCTCTCAACACTTTCCGCCACAAGCTCATCTCACAATACAAACTAGAAAATTTTGAGTTATCACAGGCCCACACCTTCTTCTGGGACAAGTATGAGAAATCAAACTGGTTCTTGGAGCAAGTCATTGCGACTTCAGACCAAGAATTGACTAGCCGCAAGGTTAGCTTCTTACTCCAAACACCTCAACAAGATGGTGGTCAATGGGATATGGTCGTTTCTCTCTTTGAGAAATACGGTGTCGTGCCTAAGTCAGTTTACCCTGAGTCTGTTTCATCTAGTAGCAGTCGTGAGCTAAATGCGATTCTTAACAAATTGCTTCGTCAAGATGCTCAAATCTTGCGTGACTTGCTCGCTTCTGGTGCGGACCAAGCGACTGTTCAAGCTAAGAAAGAAGACCTCTTGCAAGAAATCTTTAACTTCCTTGCTATGTCTTTAGGACTTCCACCACGTAAATTTGACTTTGCTTATCGTGACAAGGATGATAACTACCAAAGTGAAAAGGGCATTACACCACAAGAGTTTTACAAGAAATATGTTGACCTTCCTCTAGAAGACTATGTTTCTGTTATTAATGCTCCAACTGCTGACAAGCCTTACGGTAAATCTTACACAGTTGAGATGTTGGGGAATGTGGTTGGTAGCCGTGCAGTTCGCTACATCAACGTTCCAATGGAACGCTTGAAAGAATTGGCGATTGCTCAAATGCAAGCCGGTGAGACTGTTTGGTTTGGTTCTGATGTCGGTCAGCTCAGCAACCGTAAAGCTGGAATTCTTGCGACAGATGTTTATGACTTTGAATCAAGCATGGACATTAAACTCACTCAAGACAAGGCTGGACGTTTGGACTACAGCGAAAGCTTGATGACCCACGCCATGGTTTTGACAGGTGTTGACTTGGATGAAAATGGCAAGTCAACCAAGTGGAAGGTTGAAAACTCTTGGGGAGACAAGGTTGGTGCAGATGGTTACTTTGTTGCTTCAGACGTTTGGATGGACGAATACACATACCAAATCGTTGTCCGTAAGGAATTGCTGACAGTAGAAGAACAAGCTGCCTATGGAGCAGAACCAATTGTACTCGCACCATGGGATCCAATGGGAGCTTTGGCTGAATAAAAGCATAGAAAAAAGGAATCAGATTTTAGAACCTGATTCCTTTTAAGTTGCTTGATTACATGATGTGAAGAACATGTGCCACAATACCCACTGCGAAGAGTGCAAGGATAATAGTGATTGGAGATACTTTTTTCTTAAGCAAGTACATGCAAAGGAAAGTAAGGAGTAGTCCTGATAGTCCAGGAATCAACATATCCAAGTTTTGTTGGAAAGTAGTAACTTTTTCAGGTGTTTGAGATAATCCTTGTCCTACTTGTGCGAATGCTTCTTGGATACCTTTAGATCCTTCTGGCAATTTATCCCAATGGATATAAGCCTTTTCATCTAGTTGAACTTTGGCAACATCGAAAGCAAATTTAATATTTACCCAACGTTGAACAAGGACAGCAAGAATGAACATACCAAGGATAGAAGCACCTTTAGTGATATCTTGGAGGATACCGCCAGACATATCTTTAGTGATTTCTGATCCAGCCTTGTATCCAATCTCTTGTGTATACCACAAGAATGACATACGAATCAAGTTCCAAAGAACGAAGAAGAGGATTGGACCTAAGATATTGCCAGTAAGGGCAAGTGAAGCACCGAGTGATCCAAGGATTGGGCGTACTGTAAACCAGAATACTGGGTCACCGATACCAGCAAGAGGTCCCATCATACCGATTTTAACCCCTTGGATAGCAGCGTCATCGATTTCCACACCGTTAGCACGTTCTTCTTCAAGTGCAAGAGTAACCCCCATGATTGGAGCGGCTACGTATGGGTGAGTGTTGAAGAACTCAAGATGGCGTTCAAGAGCAGCGATTTGATCTTCTTTTTTAGTGTAGAGTTTTTTAAGAGCTGGAATTAATGAGTAAGCCCAACCCAAGTTTTGCATACGTTCATAGTTCCAAGAACCTTGTAAGAAAGTTGAACGCCACCAAACTTTTTTACGATCTGATTTAGTTAATTGAAGTTTTTCAGTCATGATGTTTTCAGTCCTTTCTTATCTTAGTAGTCTTCTAGGATATCGCCGATTGGGTCGTTAGAGGTTGTAGCTCCTCCGCCACCATTTCCACCAGTTTTAGAAAGGTGAAGGTAGATAAGAGCGATAGCAACACCGATAGCACCAAATCCGATTAGAGTAATATCTGACACGGCAGCGAGAACGAAACCGATAGCGAAGAATGGCCATACTTCACGAGTTGCCATCATGTTGATAACCATAGCGTAACCAACGGCAACAACCATACCACCACCGATAGCCATACCATCTTTGAGCCAATCAGGCATAGCATTTAGAATGCTTTGTACTGTTTCAGTTGGTACCATTAGAAGGAGTGCTGCAGGGACTGCAATACGAAGACCTTGAAGAAGAAGTGCGACAAAGTGAGCACGTTCAACTGCTTTGAAGTCACCTTTTTTAGCAGAAGCATCAGCAGTGTGAACCAATCCGACAGAGAGTGTACGGACAATCATAGTCAAGAATAGACCAGCAACTGCAAGAGGGATAGCAACCGCTTGGGCAACACCGATACCTGTCTTAGTAAAGTCGCCACCAAGAACCATGATAATGGCAGCAGCAACAGAAGCAAGAGCAGCGTCAGGAGCTACGGCAGCTCCGATGTTAGCCCAACCAAGGGCGATCATTTGAAGAGAACCACCAAGGATGATCCCTGCTTCAAGGTTACCGGTAACAAGACCGATAAGGGTACAAGCTACGATTGGTTGATGGAATTGGAACTGGTCGAGGATACCTTCAAGACCTGCTAGGAAGGCTACAACGACTACTAAAACCATAGAAATAATAGACATCTTTAAAATCCTTTCATAAAATCGATTATTGCACGTTTGCTTTGTTAATCAAGTCAAACAAATCTTTTTTGGTGTCGTTTGGTACTTTACGGACATCAAATTCAACACCAAGGTCACGCATTTTTTCAAATGTAGCAACGTCTTCTTTATCCATAGACAAAACGTTGCTAACCATTGTCTTACCTGTTGAGTGAGCCATTGATCCAACATTAAGAGTTTTGATTGGCACGCCACCTTCGATAGCACGAAGGGCATCTTGAGGTGTTTCAAACAAGATAAGGGCATGTGTTTCTCCGAAGCGAGGATCTTTTGCAACCTCAATCAGTTTTTGGATAGGAACAACGTTTGCTTTCACTTTACCTGGAGCTGCTTGTTTAATCAATTCTTTACGAAGGTCGTCTTTAGCTACGTTATCTGAAGCAACGATGATACGATTTGCTTTTGAATCTGGAGTCCAAGCAGTTGCAACCTGACCGTGAAGTAGACGTGTGTCAAGACGGGCAAGATTGATTTTGAGTTTACCGTCTCCGATAACAGTTCCTTCTGGGATAGCAGCTTGGGCAACTGGAGCAGCTGCAGCGCTTGCTACTTCCTCAACTGGGTTTAGCTCTTCTGGAAGAGCTTTGATGCCATCTTTGGCTTCTTTAATAATATTCGCAGCGACTTTTTCTACACCTGCAGCAGCGTCCATGAGGCGCTCTGTATAGGCTTGAATCAACATCGGTAAATTCAGTCCTGTGATGATGGCAAACTTACGTTCAGGATTTTCTCCCATCACGCGACTAGCTTGGTTGAATGGAGATCCACTCCAAAGGTCAGCCAAAACTAGAACCTCATCTTCTGCGTCAAATGCAGCAACAGCGTTATTAAACTTAGCGTATAAATCATCAGGACCTTCATTTGGCATAAAGGTTACAACTAGAACCTTTTCTTGTTCACCAAAGATCATAGATCCTGACTGATGAATACCCGCAGCAAATTCGCCGTGGCTCGCAATAATGATTCCGATACTCATTATTGTCATTCCTCCTTTTTTGTTTTAGTTTTCGTTTAAGAAAACTTTAAGACTTTTTAAGTATAAACCGTTTTCATCTAAAAATCAACTATTTATCATAAAATAATTAAAAAGATTACATCTAAAAATATTGATATATTGAGTTTTAGAGAAGTTTTTTTGAATCCTTATTTAAAAATTTAATATAAAAAAGTTGGAAGAAGCTTCCAACTTTTAAAATAGGTTTCTATTAGATTAGTGGGTGAAGTCGAGTACCATACGTCCTTGGATTTGCCCTTTTTCCATTTCGTCGAAAATGGCTACGGCATCTTCTATTGGACGTTTTTGAACAACTGGAACTACTAAACCTTCTGCACCGAATTGGAAGGCTTCTTCCAAGTCTTTACGAGTTCCTACAAGAGAACCGATGACTTGGATTCCATCGAGGACTGTTTTAACGATGCTGAGTTCCATCATTTCAGAAGGAAGACCGACAGCGACGACGCGACCACCAGCACGAACGGAGTCAACAGCCTGGTTGAAGGCAACTTTAGATACAGCAGTTACGACAGCTGAATGAGCTCCTCCATCAGTTTTTTCTCTGATGAGTCCTGGTACATCATCAACTTCTAGGCCGTTAATAACGACATCAGCACCGACTTCCTTTGCAAGGGCAAGTTTGTCGTTGTTGATATCAACTGCGATGACATGAGCATTGAATACTTTTTTAGCGTATTGAACAGCTAGGTTACCAAGTCCACCAGCACCGTAAAGAACAACCCATTGACCTGGTTCAACTTTTGCTTCTTTAATAGCTTTATAGGTTGTTACGCCAGCACATGTGATAGAAGAAGCTTGGGCTGGATCAAGTCCGTCAGGAACTTTGACAGCATAGTCAGCAGTTACGATACATTGTTCAGCCATACCACCGTCTACTGAGTAGCCGGCATTTTTCACTGTACGGCAAAGAGTTTCGCGACCAGTTGTACAGTATTCGCAAGTGCCACATCCTTCAAAGAACCAAGCAACGCTGACGCGGTCGCCGACTTTAAGGCTTTTTACATCTGGGGCAATTTCTTTAACGATACCAACACCTTCGTGGCCAAGAACACGTCCTGGTACTTGACCAAAGTCACCATGAGCAACGTGGAGGTCAGTGTGGCAAACACCACAGTATTCAATTTCTACAAGTGCTTCCCCAGTTTCAAGTGGACGGAGTACTTTTTCTTCAACAGCAACACCAGTGCTTTCTGGATTTACAACAACAGCTTTCATAGCTATCCTCCTTTATATTGACCGAGAACATGGACAACGGGACTGGATTGATTTTGTGTCAACAGAGTCGAGTGTAACGAGCTCTCTTGTATTTATATGTGAATTATATCACAAAAGAAAGCCTTTTCCAAGGTTTTGGAGGCAAAAAGTAGAACAATCGATTAACTGGTTGATGAGACTGTGAAAAGAGCACAAAGACCAGCTTGCAAGCTGGTCAGTAAGGACTATAAGAATAAGTCTTGCAGGGTTTTGGCAACTCCATCTTGGTCATTGGTCAGGGAAATTTGTTCATCTGCATAGGGGAGTAGCTCTGGATTGGCATTTTTCATGGCATAGCCCTTCCCAGAAAAAGCGAGCATTTCGGTATCATTGTGCTCATCTCCAAAAGCAATCAAATCTTTTTTGTCACGGTTCATTACCTTGAGCAAGTAGTCCAAGGCGAAGGCCTTGTTGACACCTTTTGGGGTACACTCAAGGATATTGAGCGGACCTCCCCAGGTATTGATAGACAGTTGATGCTGGTAGAAGGCGTTCATTTCTTTTGCCAAGGCATATTTGTCACTGGCTCTGGTCTGTAACAGAATACAGTTAGGATCCTTGGTCACCAATTCAGGCTGGAGTTGATCTTCAGGCTGGAAAGCTTCTACACCAAATAGTTTGGGATTGGCAATTTCTTCATTAGGATTTGTAATGTAGAATTTTTTACGATATTCTCCAGCGATAAAATCGGCTTGAATGTCCTCTGAACGTCGAACCATATCTAAAAGATATTTTTTGTCTACCGTCAAACACTTTTCAAAATCCCAAACTTGGTCTGGTAAATGAGTAAGGGAGCCGTTGAAATTAATCATAGGAGTGTCTAAGCCTAGTTCATGGTAAAAATCTTTTGACATGCGGTAAGGGCGCCCTGTCGTAATAATAACTTGATGGCCTTTTTCAGCAACTTTTTTTATGGTTTCTTTGGTAAAGTCAGAAATTTGACTGTCTGAGTTGAGCAGGGTTCCATCCAGGTCAACTGCAATAATTTTTTTCGTCATAGGGACCTTTCTAGTGTCTTTTCAGATAAGATGTCTACTATTATAACAGAAAGCAGGCAGAAAAGCAGATTCGAAACAAAAAAAGAAATTTCATCAAATTCTTAAATAAATCAAACAAAGATATTGAAAAAGTGAATGATAAATGATATAATTCTATTATTGTTCGTAAAAATTAAAAGGAGATTGATAATGGACAAATTATTTAAACTAAAAGAGAACGGTACAGACGTTCGTACAGAGGTTCTCGCTGGTTTAACGACTTTCTTTGCAATGAGCTATATTCTCTTTGTAAACCCACAAATGCTTTCACAAACAGGAATGCCTGCTCAGGGTGTCTTCCTAGCAACGATTATTGGTGCAGTAGCGGGTACCTTGATGATGGCTTTCTACGCCAACTTACCTTATGCCCAAGCGCCAGGTATGGGACTCAATGCCTTCTTTACCTTTACGGTCGTATTTGGACTTGGTTATTCTTGGCAAGAAGCCCTAGCTATGGTCTTCATCTGTGGGATTATTTCATTGATTATTACCTTGACAAATGTTCGTAAAATGATCATTGAATCGATTCCAAATGCCCTTCGCTCAGCTATTTCAGCCGGTATTGGTGTCTTCCTTGCCTACGTGGGGATTAAGAATGCTGGACTTTTGAAATTCACGATTGATCCAGGAAACTATACTGCTATAGGAGAAGGGGCTGACAAAGCTCAAGCAACGATTGCAGCAAACTCTTCAGCAGTTCCAGGATTGGTCAGCTTTAATAATCCAGCTGTTTTGGTGGCTCTTGCAGGACTCGCTATCACAATTTTCTTTGTCATCAAAGGAATTAAAGGGGGAATTCTCCTCTCTATCTTGACAACAACTGTTCTTGCTATTGCAGTTGGTTTGGTAGATTTGTCAAGCATCGATTTTGCTAATAACCATGTTGGTGCAGCTTTTAAAGATTTGAAGACAATCTTTGGTGCAGCTCTTGGTTCAGAAGGTTTGGGAGCTTTGATTTCAGATACAGCTCGCTTGCCTGAAACTCTGATGGCTATTCTTGCCTTTTCATTGACAGATATTTTTGATACAATTGGTACCTTGATCGGTACAGGTGAAAAAGTTGGTATCGTAGCGACAAATGGTGAAAATCACCAATCAGCTAAGTTGGACAAGGCTCTTTACTCTGACTTGATTGGTACTTCAATTGGTGCCATCGCTGGTACTTCGAACGTAACGACTTATGTTGAGTCTGCTGCTGGTATCGGTGCAGGTGGACGTACTGGTTTGACAGCTTTGGTTGTAGCTATCTGTTTTGCGATCTCAAGCTTCTTTAGCCCACTTCTAGCGATTGTACCAACAGCTGCTACAGCTCCAATCTTGATTATCGTTGGGATTATGATGTTGGCTAGCTTGAAAAATATCCATTGGGACGATATGTCTGAAGCGGTTCCTGCTTTCTTCACATCTATCTTTATGGGATTCAGCTACTCTATCACTCAAGGGATTGCAGTTGGTTTCTTGACTTACACTTTGACTAAGCTTGTCAAAGGTCAAGCTAAAGATGTTCATGTCATGATTTGGATTTTGGATGCCTTGTTTATCCTTAACTACATCAGTATGGCACTATAAATGCTATAATATAAAAAGGGGTTCTCCCCTTTTTATATTATAGTTACTTGAAAATTGCTTCAAACTAGGTAGGTGATTTTGATTGAATGGTAGGAGTATAATTGATGATAAAAAAGAATATTTGGGATGAAGTATTAAACAGGGGGAAGTGGTTAATAATCTTTCTAGTAGGGCTTTTGTTTTCTCAGTTTCCTTTAGCTCTAGCAACTTTTCTAACTAGCAGAAAATTTCCACTGCTTCAAACTGGACTATTAGTAGGGACCTTATCTCTTGTGGTTTTAACTGTATTTATAATAGGTGCTAGGAAAACACAGTTGGCTAGTTTTGGTTTATCGTTTTTCAAGGTTAAGGATTTGGCTAGATTGGCCTTAAGCTATCTAGTGATTCTTGCCTTTAATATTCTTGGTGTGGTCTTACTGCGTTTGATGAATGAAACAACAACCAGCAATCAATCAAATATTAATGATTTGGTCCAGAATAGTTCCTTAATTTCCAGTTTTTTCTTACTGGTTCTAATAGCTCCTATTTGTGAGGAGATTTTATGTCGAGGAGTGATTCCTAAAAAACTCTTTCGTGGTAAAGAAAATGTGGGTTATATAGTCGGTGCTATTATCTTTGCCTTGCTTCATTTACCGACAAATCTACCTTCTCTTCTTATCTATGGAGGAATGTCAACTGTGCTAACTTGGACAGTTTATAAAACCCAACGTTTGGAAATGTCTATCTTACTTCACATGATTGTGAATGGGGTTGCTTTCTGTTTGTTGGCTCTTGTGGTGATCATGAGTCGGACATTAGGGATTTCTGTTTAAGATTTTTGACAATTGCTTACTTGTTTCTATTGGGAAAAAAGATGAATGCAATAGTGTCCATCTTTTTCTTTTTATGGTAAAATAGAGAAATAATATGGTGAAAAGCCTTGAGGGAGTGACCGATATGTCAACTAAAGTAAATCATGCAAAGACAGCTATTTGCGGAATTATCAATGTAACCCCAGATTCCTTTTCGGATGGTGGTCAATTTTTTGCTCTTGAGCAGGCACTCCAGCAGGCTCGTAAATTGATAGCAGAAGGGGCTAGTATGCTAGATATCGGCGGAGAATCGACTCGGCCGGGAAGTAGCTATAGCTATGTTGAGATAGAAGAGGAAATCCAGCGTGTTGTTCCAGTGATTAAAGCGATTCGCAAGGAAAGTGATGTCCTCATCTCTATTGATACTTGGAAGAGTCAGGTAGCAGAAGCTGCTTTGGCTGCTGGTGCCAATCTAGTTAATGATATCACTGGTCTTATGGGTGATGAGAAAATGGCGGAGGTGGTTGCTAAGGCTGGTGCGAAAGTGGTCATCATGTTTAATCCAGTTATGGCTCGACCTCAGCATCCTAGCTCGCTCATCTTTCCTCATTTTGGTTTTGGACAAGCTTTTACAGAGGAAGAGTTAGCTAACTTTGAAAAATTGCCAATCGAAGACTTGATGGAGACTTTCTTTGAACGTGCACTAGCGAGAGCAAATCAAGCTGGAATTGCACAAGAAAATATCCTGTTGGATCTAGGAATTGGCTTTGGTCTGACCAAGAAAGAAAATTTGCTTCTTTTACGGGATTTGGATAAACTACATCAGAAGGGCTATCCAATCTTTCTTGGAGTGTCGCGTAAGCGGTTTGTCATCAATATTCTTGAAGAAAATGGTTTTGAAGTCAATCCTGAGACAGAACTTGGTTTCCGCAATCGAGATACGGCTTCGGCTCATGTAACCAGTATCGCTGCAAGACAGGGTGTAGAAGTGGTGCGCGTGCATGACGTAGCCAGTCACAAGATGGCAGTTGAAATTGCATCAGCCATTCGATTGGCTGATGAAGCGGAAAATCTAGATTTAAAACAATATAAATAAGATGAAAGAAATTGAAAACAATCAGTGGATTGCTAACTACCGGACGGATCAACCGCATTTTGGCTTGGAACGAATGGTGGAACTGTTAGCCTTGCGTGGAAATCCCCATCTCAAACTCAAGGTCATCCATATCGGAGGGACTAACGGCAAGGGTTCGACCATTGCTTTTTTGAAGAATATGCTGGAAAAGCTAGGGCTGAGAGTTGGGGTGTTCAGCTCGCCCTATCTCATTCATTACACAGACCAGATTAGCATCAATGGGGAATCCATTCCAGAGGCTAGGCTAGAAGCCCTCATGGCAGACTATCAGTCTTTGCTGGAGGGAGAAGCGGTCGCCAATTTACAGGGTACAACCGAGTTTGAGATTATCACAGCCCTGGCCTATGACTACTTTGCCGCAGAGCAAGTAGAAGTGGCTATCATGGAAGTCGGTATGGGTGGACTTTTAGATAGTACCAATGTCTGTCAGCCCATTTTGACAGGAATTACGACTATTGGCTTGGACCATGTGGCCCTACTTGGTGATACCTTGGAAGCCATAGCAGAGCAGAAAGCTGGTATTATCAAACAAGGTATTCCCTTGATAACAGGTCGTATCGCTCCAGAAGCTTTGGCTGTGATTGACCGCATTGCGGAAGGGAAAGATGCGCCGAGACTTGCCTACGGGACAGATTATCAGGTCAGCCATCAAAAGAGTGTGGTTACAGGCGAAGTCTTTGACTATACAAGTGTTGTCAGGCAAGGTCGCTTCCAAACTGGCCTGCTTGGCTTGCACCAGATAGAGAATGCTGGGATGGCCATAGCTTTACTTGATACTTTTTGTCAAGAACATGGTCGAGAGCTAGCAAGCAATGACCTGCTTGGTCAAGCCTTGGAAGAAACAAGTTGGCCAGGGCGTTTGGAAGTTGTGTCGAGAGACCCCCTGATGATTTTGGATGGAGCCCACAATCCCCATGCGATCAAGGCCTTATTGGCAACCTTGCAAGAACGCTTTGCGGATTATCGTAAGGAAATCCTCTTTACTTGCATCAAAACCAAGGCCTTGGAGGATATGTTGGACTTGCTGGGGGCCATGCCAGATACCGAGCTAACTCTAACACATTTTGACGATAGTCGGGCGACTGATGAAAGCGTGCTGGAAGAGGCGGCTAAGTCTAGAAATCTCAACTACCAAGGTTGGCAGGATTTTCTAGAGCAGAAATTGACAGATAAAAAAGAAGAGAAAAAAACAGTTAGGATTGTCACAGGTTCCTTGTATTTCTCGAGCCAAGTGAGAGCCTATCTGATGGAGAGGAAAAACGAGAATGGATACACAAAAGATTGAAGCAGCTGTAAAAATGATTATCGAGGCTGTAGGAGAAGACGTTAATCGCGAGGGCTTGCAGGAAACACCTGCTCGTGTCGCTCGTATGTACCAAGAGATTTTTTCAGGTCTTGGTCAAACAGCGGAGGAACATTTGTCAAAATCCTTTGAGATTATTGACGATAATATGGTGGTAGAAAAGGATATCTTTTTCCATACCATGTGTGAACACCACTTCTTGCCATTTTATGGTAGAGCACACATAGCCTACATTCCAGATGGTCGTGTGGCAGGTTTGTCCAAACTTGCCCGTACGGTTGAAGTTTATTCGAAAAAGCCACAAATCCAAGAACGATTGAATATCGAAGTGGCCGATGCCTTGATGGACTATCTAGGAGCTAAGGGAGCCTTTGTTGTCATTGAGGCAGAACATATGTGTATGAGTATGCGTGGTGTCAGAAAACCAGGCACTGCAACCTTGACGACAGTAGCTCGTGGTCTATTTGAAACAGATAAGGACCTCCGAGATCAGGCTTATCGTTTAATGGGACTATAAAAAGAATCCGCTTTGGGCGGATTTTTCTAGAAAGGAATCATTATGGATCAACTGCAGATTAAAGATTTGGAAATTTTTGCCTACCATGGTCTTTTTCCTAGTGAGAAAGAATTGGGGCAGAAGTTTGTTATTTCCGCAATCCTATCCTATGATATGACCAAGGCGGCGACAGACTTGGATTTAACGGCTTCTGTCCATTATGGAGAACTGTGTCAGCAGTGGACGACTTGGTTTCAGGAAACCACTGAGGACTTGATTGAAACGGTAGCCTACAAACTGGTAGAACGTACTTTTGAGGCCTATCCTCTTGTCCAAGAAATAAAGCTGGAACTGAAAAAACCTTGGGCGCCAGTGCATTTGCCACTAGATACTTGCTCGGTAACCATTCATCGCCGCAAGCAACGAGCCTTTATCGCCCTAGGAAGCAATATGGGAGATAAACAAGCAAACTTGAAACAAGCCATTGAGAAAATGCGAAATCGAGGTATCCATATTCTCAAAGAGTCCAGTGTCTTGGCGACGGAGCCTTGGGGTGGTGTGGAGCAGGATAGCTTTGCTAATCAAGTGGTTGAAGTAGAAACCTGGTTGCTCGCCCCAGTTCTATTAGAGAGCTTGTTAGCCATTGAGTCAGAGATGGGACGGGTGAGAGAAGTACATTGGGGACCTCGTTTGATTGATTTGGACTTGCTCTTTGTAGAGGATCAGATTCTTTATACAGACGACCTCATCTTGCCTCATCCTTACATAGCGGAACGCCTTTTTGTCCTTGAATCCTTACAGGAAATTGCGCCTCATTTTATCCATCCGACATTAAAGCAACCTGTCCGTAACTTGTATAATGCTTTGAAAAAATAGAAAAAACTCTAGTTTTCAGTCACTTGCAACTGAAGGCTAGAGTTTTTAAAATAGGTCATTTTCTTCTGGGAGGAGGATAGTCTCTCTACCGTCCATATCTAAAACTAGGACTCTCGGGGGATAAAGAGGGTCGAAAGGGTGGTTAAAGTCAAAATCAATAGCTGTAGGGAGATGTTGACTTGAAAAGTGGAAGGTAATTTTTCCTTGGTTATTAAGCAATTGAAACTCGAGTTCCTCCTCCAATTCAAAGACATTTTTTAAGAAGTGGTCGATGATATACCAAAAAGAGTCAATAACGTCATCAGGCAAACTGGTAACAATGCCAAAGCTAGCAGACCGCATGTGGGTATTGGTAAAAGCCATATTTCTTCCCCCTTTCTTTTCCCTTATCATACAGCAAATAGGATTAAAAATCAAGAAAAGGTAATTTTTTCTTCATAAACATAGCTTTCTATGAAATTTTTTTCAAACAATCTTCAAAAAATACTTGAAAGTGTTTACAAATAGTGATAAAATGGAATAAGTAGAATCATGAAAACGAAATTTTCATACCGTCTCTTTTTTTGGAGTCTCGTGAGGTATGATATAGAAAGGAAATGGAATGAATACAGATGATACAGTAACGATTTATGATGTCGCCCGTGAAGCTGGAGTTTCCATGGCGACGGTCAGCCGTGTGGTCAATGGCAATAAAAATGTAAAAGAGAATACCCGTAAAAAAGTGCTAGAGGTAATTGATCGTTTGGATTATCGTCCAAATGCAGTTGCGCGTGGTCTTGCAAGTAAAAAGACAACCACTGTCGGTGTCGTGATTCCAAATATTACCAATGGTTATTTTTCGAGTTTGGCCAAGGGGATTGATGATATTGCAGAAATGTACAAGTACAATATTGTCCTAGCTAATAGCGATGAAGATAACGAGAAAGAAGTTTCTGTTGTTAATACCCTCTTTTCAAAGCAGGTAGATGGCATTATCTTTATGGGTTATCACTTGACAGATAAAATTCGCTCAGAATTTTCGCGTTCACGTACTCCGATTGTTCTCGCAGGAACTGTGGATGTAGAACATCAGCTTCCAAGTGTCAATATTGATTATAAGCAAGCAACGATTGATGCAGTGAGTTACCTTGCTAAAGAAAATGAACGTATTGCTTTCGTTAGCGGTCCGCTAGTGGATGACATCAATGGTAAGGTTCGTTTAGTTGGCTACAAGGAAGCCTTGAAAAAAGCAGGAATCGCTTATAGTGAGGGTTTGGTATTTGAATCTAAATATAGTTATGATGATGGTTACGCCTTAGCAGAGCGTTTGATTTCATCAAATGCAACTGCAGCAGTTGTGACAGGTGATGAGTTGGCAGCAGGAGTCTTGAATGGTTTGGCTGATAAAGGTGTGTCAGTACCAGAAGAATTTGAGATCATTACTAGTGATGATTCGCAAATTGCACGCTTTACCCGTCCAAACTTGACCACTATCGCCCAACCTCTTTATGACCTTGGTGCCATTAGTATGCGTATGTTGACTAAGATTATGCACAAGGAAGAGTTGGAAGAACGTGAAGTTCTCTTGCCTCATGGTTTGACAGAACGTCGTTCAACACGAAAACGGAAATAGAAAAAAATCAGGGAATCGTGAAGATTTCCTGATTTTGTGCTCTTAAACAAGAGATGTTGAGTAATGAATACCACAGAGCGGACTAGGCGGTTGGTTAAAGGCTGCGCAACACACTGCTTTGAGGTTGCAGATGGAAGCTGACGTGGTTTGAAGAGATTTTCGAAGAGTATTAGCCTTCCATATAGTCTTTCAAAGCCTGTCCTGTTAGTCCGGCATTGAGGGCGATGAGGAGTTTCAAGCGGGCTTTTTGGGCATTGAGTTCTTTGACAAAGAAGACACCTGCCTTTTGCAACTGCACGCCTCCACCCTGGTAGGCATAAACAGGCTCAGCAATACCGTTAAAGCATCGGGAAACCAGAGCGACTGGGATTCCTTTTTGCAGAAGGCTTTCTAATTTTTGAGCTGTTTCTTTGGGAATATTACCAGCTCCGAAGGCTTGGATAATCAAACCGTCCAAGTGTTCTAAATCCAGCATATCAATCAGCTCATCTGTCATACCAGCATAGGCCGAGATGATAGGGACTAAACCTTGTATGTGATCAAGGTCAAAGCGAACACGAGGTTCAGCTGTTTTGAAGTAGAGGATTTCCTGTTTCATGATGAGACCGAGGGGCCCGTGCGTTGGAGTCTGGAAGGTGCTGACGTTAGTCGTATGTGTTTTGGTGACATACTTGGCAGCGTGGATTTCATCGTTCATAACGACCAAAACTCCTTTGTCAGCAGCCTTGTCATCGCTAGCCACCCGTAAAGCACTCAGATAGTTATAAACACCGTCACTGCCGAGTTCATTGGAGCTACGCATGGCTCCTGTTAGAACGATGGGGATATGGGGAACTTCCATGGTATCAAGGAAATAGGCTGTTTCTTCCAAAGTATCGGTTCCGTGTGTGATTACCACTCCATCGTAGTTATCTGCTTCCTCTTTGATTTTTTTGTAGAGGGCCAGCATATGCTTGGGCTTGATATGGGGGCTTGGCAGGTTAAAAAAGTCCAAGGCGTGGACTTGGATTCCTTCGAGGGGATTGGACACATGGTTCATGGGATTATCTGAACTCGTCACAACAGCGCCAGAAGCATCGGCCTGCATGGAAATAGTCCCACCTGTATGTAAAACAAGGATTTTCTTAGGCATGATTTACTCACTCTTTCTGAAATGTGGTATAATCATTGTATCACAAAAGGGGAGATTGGGATAGGATGGAAGTCAAAGCTGTTTTTTTTGATATCGATGGAACCTTGGTCAACGATCGCAAGAGTGTTTTGAAATCCACTAAGGACGCGATTAAGATTGTCAAAGAACAAGGGGTACTAGTCGGCGTAGCGACAGGGCGAGGACCTTTTTTTGTTAAGGAATTGATGGACGATTTGGATCTGGATTTTGCGGTAACCTACAATGGCCAGTATATCTTTACTAAAGACAGAGTCTTGTTCACGAGCCCAATTTCCAAGTTACATTTGCGCCATCTCATTACGTATGCTAAAAAAGAGGGCAAGGAGATTGCCCTAGGGACTAAGGATGCCATGTTAGGTTCCAAAATCATGTCTTTTGGTCTGGGAACTTTTTCCCAACGAATCAGTCGCTTCGTTCCCTCTGTTTTAACTCGGACAGTGAGTCAGTCTTTTAATCGAATGGTCAGCAAGGTTGTTCCCCAAAAGGAAGAAGACCTGCTTCATCTGATGAATCAGCCTATCTACCAAGTTTTGATGCTGATGACGCCAGAAGAGTCTGAGAAGGCGGCAGCTGATTTTGAAGACTTGAAATTGACACGTAGCAATCCTTTTGCAGCGGATGTTATCAATCAAGGAAACTCTAAATTGGAAGGCATTAGACGAGTTGGGAAAGAATATGGTTTTGATCTTAACCAAGTCATGGCCTTTGGTGACTCAGATAACGACCTAGAAATGCTGGCGGGTGTCGGTATGTCGGTCGCTATGGGAAATGGTAGTAGCAGTGTCAAGGAAGTTGCCAAGCACATTACCACTAGCAATCAACAAGACGGAATCCACAAGGCCTTGGAACATTTTGGTGTTCTGGCCTCAGAAAAAGTCTTTGTCAGCCGTGACTATCATTTCAATAAGGTCAAGACCTTCCATCACATGATGGATGAACGGACCCAAGAAGAACCTCGAGCTTGGGATTTAGAAGGTGCAACCCATAGGGCTGGCTTTAAAATAGAAGAATTGGTGGAGTTTGTTCGAGCTGCTAGTCCTTCTGAAGAGGATTTTGGTCAAGCTGTATCGCAACTTCATCAAGCTCTTGATAAGGCAGCAGATAAAGTAGCCAAGAAGACACCTGCTCAGCAAGATTTGATAGGGCAAGTGGATGCCTTGATTGACACACTTTACTTCACCTACGGTAGTTTTGTCTTGATGGGGGTGGACCCAGAACGTATTTTTGACATTGTCCATCAGGCTAATATGGGGAAAATTTTTCCAGATGGCAAGGCTCATTTTGATCCAGTGACCCACAAAATCTTAAAACCAGATGATTGGGAAGAAAAATATGCCCCAGAACCTGCTATTAAAAAGGAACTGCAGCGTCAGCTCAAGGCTTACGAACGCCATAAAGAGAGAAATAATACTCAATGAAAATCAAAGAGCAAACTAGGAAACTAGCCGCAGGCTGCTCAAAACATGTTTTTGAGGTTGCAGATGGAAGTTGACGTGGTTTGAAGAGATTTTCGAAGAGTATAAATAGTAAACAAAAAGGAGCTAGGGGCTCCTTTTCTTCGTGATTACAAAGTTTTTTCTTGTTCTCTCACAACCAGCAAATCGACCTTAGCATGGCGGAGAATGTATTCAGATGAAGAACCGACCAAGAGGCGTTCAAAGGCGTTGAGACCAGTTGCGCCAACGAGGATGAGGTCCACTTCTTCAGCATCGGGAATAGTACGTGTCAGTAGGGTCTTTGGATTTCCCATTTCAATGACGATATGAACATCTGCCACACCAGCATCTTTAGCACGCTTTTCGTACTCTTTCATCAGACTTTCAGCGTCGACTTGGAGTTGTTCGTAAACTTCAGCATCAAAGGTGGATACGCTTTGGAGAGCGCGTGTGTCAATGACATGGGCGATGGTGAGTTTAGCGTTGTTTCGTAGAGCAGAATGAACTCCCTTGATAAAAGCCAAGTCCGCTTCCTTAGAACCATCGATTGCGACCATAATATTTTGGTAACGTTGTGCCATAATGAAACCTCCTGAAATTTTCTTACTATTATTGTAAACCTTTTCACTATAGAAGTAAAGCAAAAAAAGTATTTTTCAAAAGAATGTTAGTGCTTAAAATCTATATAATATATGATAAAATAAAAGAAAGGATAGCAGGAAACAAGTGAAGGGAGGGAGAATGATGAAAAACTCTTTTCAAAAATCAAATTTCCTTTATTATGGAATTATCCTAGTTTCAGTCTTGGTAGAAGTGATTATGATCTGGCAATTAGAGAGTCTGGTACCGTTTCTTTATCCAGGGTTTATCGGATTTTTAGTCTTTCATGTACTCTACCATCTAATTTTATTCCTGGTTGCAAAACGAAGTGGGCGTTGGGATTACTTGACGATATGGGGGCTTTTCCTCATGTTCAATCTTCTTTATGACTCCTTTTTAGGCTTGCTTTTTCTAGGTTTATCTTTTGGTATGTGATCTGTCTTTGGCAAAATTCCTGCTATTTCCCCTGTCTTGACCTCGCTTTTAGTGAGGTTTTTCTTCTGTAGGATTTTAGTAACACATTTCAGTAAACTTGTCGCATTGTCTTTCTAGTGGTATAATGTTACTATCTCGATGAATTGAGGAAACAAGATGAAAGAATATAACAAGTCTAGTAAGTTAGAGCATGTTGCTTATGATATCCGTGGTCCTGTTTTGGAAGAAGCCATGCGGATGCGAGCAAACGGAGAAAAGATTTTACGTCTGAATACAGGAAATCCAGCAGAATTTGGCTTTACAGCGCCAGACGAGGTCATTCATGACTTGATTATGAATGCGCGTGATAGTGAAGGGTATTCTGACTCAAAAGGGATTTTCTCAGCCCGTAAGGCCATCATGCAGTATTGCCAATTGAAGAAATTCCCAAATGTAGATATTGATGATATTTACCTTGGAAATGGTGTCAGTGAGCTGATTGTCATGTCCATGCAGGGGCTTTTGGACAATGGGGATGAGGTCTTAGTGCCAATGCCAGACTATCCTCTATGGACGGCCGCTGTCAGTCTAGCTGGAGGAAATGCTGTTCACTATATCTGTGATGAAGCTGCAGAATGGTACCCAGATATTGACGATATCAAGTCAAAAATCACTTCCAACACCAAGGCAATCGTCCTTATCAATCCAAACAACCCAACTGGAGCCCTTTATCCTAAGGAACTCTTGTTGGAGATTATTGAGACTGCCCGTCAAAACGATTTGATTATCTTTGCGGATGAAATCTATGACCGTATGGTCATGGATGGACATGTGCATACGCCTGTGGCGAGCTTGGCACCAGATGTCTTCTGTGTTAGCATGAATGGTCTGTCAAAATCCCATCGTATCGCTGGTTTCCGTGTGGGTTGGATGGTCTTGTCTGGTCCTAAGACTCATGTCAAGGGCTATATCGAAGGGCTCAATATGCTGTCCAATATGCGTCTTTGCTCTAACGTTTTGGCCCAGCAAGTCGTACAAACTTCCTTGGGTGGCCACCAATCAGTCGATGAATTGCTTCTTCCTGGTGGACGAATTTACGAGCAAAGAAATTTCATTTATAATGCCATTAAAGAGATTCCAGGTCTCTCTGCTGTTAAACCCAAGGCTGGACTCTATATCTTCCCTAAAATCGACCGCAATATGTACCGTATCGATGATGATGAGCAGTTTGTCCTTGATTTCTTGAAGCAGGAAAAGGTTCTATTGGTTCATGGTCGCGGCTTTAACTGGAAGGAACCAGACCACTTCCGTATCGTTTACCTTCCTCGTGTTGATGAGTTAGCCCAAATCCAAGAAAAGATGACTCGTTTCTTGAAACAGTATCGTAGATAGGGCTTACATTCGAAAAAGCGCCAAAAAGCAGTAAACATTTGCCTTGAGCTATTGACAAAAGTGAAAGAATCAGATAGAATAGTAAAGTATGTTTAGTAACTGATCACTTTATAGCCGGCTAAACGAATACAAAATCTATGAGGAGGTATTCATCGTGAAACGTACTTATCAACCAAGTAAACTTCGTCGTGCGCGCAAACACGGATTCCGTAACCGTATGTCAACTAAAAACGGTCGTCGCGTATTGGCAGCTCGTCGTCGTAAAGGACGCAAAGTTTTGGCTGCATAATCCAAACGAACCATAACAAAAATCAGTAGGAACTCGAGTCTACTGATTTTTATTTTTGTAAAAAAGTTCAAAAAGGCTTTATATTTTTGCTCAAATGGTGTATAATATTTCACATACTGTAAAAAATGGAGAATAATCATGAAGAAATCAAAAGTTATGCTTTTTGGAGCTATGGCTTTGACAGCAGGTCTAGCTCTAGCGGCATGTGGGTCTTCCCAATCAAGTAATGCTGAGAAAACCTACTCTTATGTATTTACTAGTAATCCTGATACCTTGGACTACATTACTTCAACACGTGGTTCAACTTCTAGTATTACGACTAACTTGATTGATGGCTTGTTAGAAAATGATAAGTATGGTAATCTCATTCCGTCTATGGCTGAGTCATGGACGGTGTCAAAAGATGGTTTGACCTACACTTATAAAATCCGTCAGGGGGCGAAATGGTACACTTCAGAGGGCGAAGAGTATGCGGATGTAACGGCTCATGACTTTGTGACAGGTCTCAAGTATGCAGCTGATAAAAAGGCTGAAAACTTGTACTTGGTTCAAGACTCTATCAAGGGCCTCGCAGAGTACGTTGAGGGGGAAACATCTGACTTTGAGACTGTTGGTGTTAAAGCAGTGGATGACTATACTCTTCAATATACTTTGAATAAGCCGGAATCTTACTGGAATTCTAAGACTACTGGGGGTATTTTGAGTCCTGTAAATGAAGCTTTTTTGAAATCTAAGGGAGATGACTTTGGAAGTGTAACACCATCCAGTATCTTGTCAAATGGTCCTTACTTGTTTAAATCTTTCTCATCAAAATCTTTGATTGAATTTGATAAAAACCCTAATTACTGGGATAAGGACAATGTAAAAATTGAGAAAGTGAAGCTCTCTTTCTTTGACGGTTCTGATCAAGATAGTTTAGCGAGAGGATTTTTGGAAGGGAACTACTCGGACGGTCGTATCTTCCCGACAAGTTCAGTGTTTAATCAGTTGAAAAAAGGGAATGAGGACAAAATCACCTACACACCACAAAACTCAATTACCTTCTATTATCTTTTTAACGTTAATCGTCAAAGCTACAAGCAGACCATGAAACAGTCTGATAAAGAAAAGACAGATTCACTTGCAGCCATGCAAAATAAGAATTTCCGTCAGGCTGTCAACTTTGCCTTTGACCGTCATGCTTATGCAGCGCAGACAAATGGTGAAGATGGAGCAGACCGTATCTTGCGTAACACGCTTATCCCAAGTGATTTTGTCCAAATCGGTGGTAAAAACTTTGGAGATGTTGTCAATGAAAAGATTATTAACTATGGTACAGAGTGGTCGAATATCAATTTGAATGATGCACAACCTGCCTTTTTGAATGCTGAAAAAGCCAAGGCAGCATTTGCTAAAGCTAAAGAAACCTTGCAAGCAGAAGGCGTGACCTTCCCAATTCATTTGGATATGCCGGTTGACCAGACGGCCAAGTTAGATGTGCAACAAGCAAGTTCCTTTAAGCAGACAGTGGAAGAAACCCTTGGGGCGGACAACGTTGTGATTGACGTAATTCAACTTTCTCCAGACGAGAAGGATCAAGCTACATTCTTTGCAGATACAGCTGAACAAAAGGACTATGACATTGATATTTCAGGTTGGAGCGGAGATTACTCAGATCCGAAAACTTATCTTGATCTCTTGGATCCAGAGTCAGGTTCACAGCTTAATAATATTGGGTTAACTGCTGGAAAAGATAATGAAGTAAAAGAAAAAATTGGACTTTCTGCTTATAAAAAGTTACTAGATGAAGCAGATAGCGAAGTTGAAAATACTCAGGCTCGTTATGAAAAATTTGCTGAAGTCCAAGCTTGGTTGACTGACAGCGCCCTCTTCCTACCGGTTCAAAGTGGTGGCGCTAATCCAATCTTCCGTAAGACTGTACCGTTCACAGGAGCCTTCTCATTCGTTGGTCATAAGGGAGATGCTGATAACTACAAATATGTTGAACTGCAAAAAGAGCCGGTAACTGCTAAACAGTACCAGGAACTCTATGATAAATGGCTAAAAGAAAAAGCTGAGTCAAATAAAAAAGCTCAGGAAGATTTAGCTAACCATATTCAATAACATTGCTAGTCATGCTTTTTAGTTAATACTCTTCGAAAATCAAATTCAAACCACGTCAGCGTCGCCTTGCCGTAGGTATGTTACTGACTTCGTCAGTTTCATCTACGACCTCAAAGCAGTGCTTTGAGCAGCCTGCGGCTAGCTTTCTAGTTTGCTCTTTGATTTTCATTGAGTATAAGCATAGTGACTGGTTTCAGAAAAAGGCCTTACCAGACGCTTTTGGTTCTGGTAGGGTCTTTTCTTTGTTTTGTGATGAAGTAAGTGGAGGGGGATAGGGCTTCAGATACCTAGAATGACTTATTTTATGTTTTTGAATGAGAATCAATTAAAATTTATAAATCTGTATAAGGGATTAGTGACAAAACGATAGCAAATAGGGTAAATTTCTATATATTTTTAATTAAAGTAAAAATTAGGCTAAAATTGGACGGGGGGGGGGACTTTATGATATAATGTACGTGTATTCTTATTGCCTAAAGTAGATATATTATAATAAAATTGTATTATAGTGTATTAGTTTTTGAATAAGAAGAAATAAAAATAAAAAATGGAGATCAAAGAATGAAGTATAAGAGAACTCAGAAACGCTCTAAGCAAATGTGGCAGCGTGTAGAAAAGTTTTCGATTAGAAAGTTTAGTTTTGGAGCAGCGTCGTGTTTGATAGGGGCATCTTTAGTTGGGGCTGCTGTAAATCCGAATATTGTAGATGCGGCATTTAAACAATTAAATGGCGAAGACGGTATTGTATCGTTATATTCTAATTCTGGAGAAACTCCTGAAAGTGCAGACGGTATTCAAATTGGATCAAAAGTAAATGTAGATAAAGAAATTGGAATCGATGTAGACTGGTCACAATACACTCGCGAAAATCCAATTGTTAAAGTAACTTATACTTATAACGGTGGAGCTGATGGAAGTAGTGTAACTGGATTTGGAGGACACCGTCCACGTTTCTGGTTTACAACACCGATAGGATTAAAAGAACCTAAAGAAATTACATTAAAGAAAAATGATGGACGTCCAGTTTATGTAATGGAAAGCTGGAATAAAAATAAAAAATTCGGTTCGTTATCAAATTCGATTAATTCACGTTTCCAAACAGAAGATGACATCAATAGAGCTTATACAACACCTGATTTCCACGGTAATGATACTAAGTGGGAATCTTATAATGAAACAACAGGTGAATCTTACCGAGAATATAGCGGAAGTTTTGCGAATAAGTTTTGGTACCATATTGGGGATAGAATCTCAGATGATCCATATGAACAAGCTATTTATGAGAACTTCCGTACAAACACAAAAACGATGTATGTCGATTGGGAACGTGGAGGAATTGAAAGAGCTACGATAACAGCTGTATATGAAGTTGCCGATCCAACTTTCGGTAATGATCGTAGTACTTTAGAATTTGGAGCAGGTTTTAGGGTTGGGATTGCTCGAATGATGCAACATTACAAAACTGTATTAGCACCAGTTCCAAGTCTATATAAATTAAATGAAATTTTTGAACCATCAACACCAACTCGTGCTACAGTAGGAAATCCAAATAAATTAACAGAGAAAGAAAAAAATATTGTTAGAGATAGAATTTGGAGTGCAAATAAAGAAAATGTAACTTCAGTAGCAAGAACAGGGAAGAATAAATTAATAGAAAACCTTAAAAGTGAAGACAAAACAGAATCAATTCTTATAGATGATGATGGAACAGCAACAATTATTTATTCTGATAATAGTAGAGATGTTATTCCAGGTACATCGCTTGTTTATAAAGTGACAGAAACAAACACGCATAGACAGGGTAATGGATATGAGTATGACATTGCTCCAGTACCTGTGAAAAATATGGATCAAATAACTGAAGAAGAAAAGAAAGCAGCTATCAAATCATTTTTAAAAGCAAATGGAATCGGAGTAGAGAATTTACAGTATCACAGTGGTAAAAGCGACCTTGATTTCGAGGGTGGAATACTTCAGGATGACAAGGGAAATAAATGGTTTGCCTATGATGATAATACAGCAAATGCCAAAAATATAGGAACACATATAGGGTTTAAACCAAACAGTTCTACTGTCATGTTATCAAGAGATGCAGGATACTCTGGAGTATACACTATCCCAACTTCAGACCTTTATTATAAAGAAGGAACTAGTGCGCTAGATTTAGCTAAAAAGGATGCTGAAGCGGCAATTGATAATTTAAATTATTTATCTCCAAAAGAAAAACAAGAATTTAAAGAAAAATTAAAAGATAAAACGACTCAAGAAAGTGTCAATGCTGTTGTAGAAGAAGCTGTTGCTAAAAATAGTGAAAATGAGAAAGCATTAGAAACTAAAAAACGTGAAGTGAAGGAAAAAATTAATAACAATCCTTACTTAACAACAGCAGAGAAAAAAGAACTAGTAGATCAAGTATCGGCAGTAGTAATGACAGACCCAACTGAAGGAACTGCTACTCCTATTGAACATACAAAAGGTCTTGTTGATAAAATTTTAGACAAAGCATTAGAAAAAACAAAAGAAAAAGCAAAAGCGATCATTGATGAAATCGATAAAAATGGTGGGCAAGCAGGATATTTAGAAAAACCAACAGCAGCTCAGTATAAAGAACAAATTCAAAATGCTACTACACAGGAAGCAATTGCTAAAGTAATTGAAGATGCGCTAAATCAAAAATCTAAAAAAACTCATGATGCTGAAAAAGCTAAAACTGATGCTTTAAAAGATGAGTATAAGAAGAAAATTGATCAAGTTCCTGGTCTAACAGATGCTCAAAGAGATGAGTATAAGAAACAAATTGATGCAGCAACAACAAGAGATCAATTGGAAGATATTGTGAAGGATGCGGAAGTAAAAGCGTATCGTGATACAGCAAAAGCAAAAATTGATGCGCTTGAACACTTAAATGCTGCACAAAAAGCAGAATTGAAAACACAAGTTGATGCTGCAGGGAACAAAGCTGAAGTAGATAATATTGTGTCAATTGCTCAAGGTTTAGATTCTAAGATGGATTCTCTACAAAAATTAGTAGAAAAAGCTAAAGAAGTTAAAGGATCTGAAAAATATAATACAGCAACTCAAGATAAGAAAGATGCTTTTAACACAGCAAAAGATGCCGCTTCAAAAGTAGCTGATAAAACAACAGCTGAGCCAGAAAATGCAGCTGGCACATCAGAAGTAGCTACTTTAATTGACAATTTAGCAAAAGCTATAGAAGCTCTTACAGGTGAAAAAGTTGCTGTTCCTGTATCTAAAGATGCTTTGAAAGCAGAACTTGACTTGAACACAGATGATGCGGTTAAAAAATCACCAGCTTATGCTAAAGAGACAGATGCCGCTAAGAAAAAAGCTTATGATGATGCTTTAGCAAATGCTCAAAAAGTGTATGACAAGCAAGATGCTACTCAACCAGAAGTGGATGATGCTCTTAATACATTAAAACAAGCGCGTTTAGCTTTATCAGGTAAAGCAGAAGACTTCACTTTAGCAGTGAAAGATGGAGCAGCGAAAATCTCTGTTGTACCAAAAGCAGGAGACTCATTGTCTGAAAAAGACCAACCGACTGTAAAAGAGAAAGTAACTGCAAACGGTAAAGAGTTAGATGCTACTTATACTGTAGAATATGGAAAAATTGCAGAAAAAGGTGGTAAGACAGTTGTTCCAGTAACAGTCACTCACGATGGTATTACAAGAACAGTTGAAGTTCCAGTAGAAGGAACTGATGCTGCAAAATCTCCACTAAATGATCCAGAAAAAGTAAAAGTTAATAATATTGCTAATTTATCAGAAGATGAAAAAGCAGCCGTTAAAGCAGCAGTTAAGAAAGCAAACACAAATTTAACTGATGATCAAATTTCAGTAGACAATACAGGGAAAGTAACTGTAACGTACTCTGACAAATCACAAAATGAACTGCCTGCATCTAAGACTGTAGAAGCGAAAACTGAAGCAGAAAAAGCATTAGACAAAGCTAAAGAACAAGCGAAATCTGACTTAACAGCAGCAGCTAACAAAGAAAAAGCAGAAATTGAAGCAGACAAAAACTTAACAGAAGATCAAAAGAAAACTGAAAAAGACAAAGTTGATAAAGTTAAGGAAGAACAAGAAAAAAATATCGATAAAGCGACAACGCCAGAAGATGTAACAAAAGCAACAGAAGACGGTAAGAAAGCAATTGCTGAAGTTCACCAAACAGAGTTAGACAAAGCCAAAGAGCAAGCGAAATCTGACTTAACAGAAGCAGCTAACAAAGAAAAAGCAGAAATCGAATCAGACAAGACCTTAACAGAAGATCAGAAGAAAGCTGAAAAAGCAAAAGTCGATGAAGCTAAGAAAGCTGCAGAGTCTAACATCGATAAAGCTGGAACAACTGATGAAGTAGCGAAAGCAACAGAAGCAGGTAAGAAAGCAATTGATGCTGTTCATAAAACTAATGCTGAGCAAGCAACTCCAAATGTAAAAGATTCAGTAACTGAAGCAGGAGGAGTTCCAGTAAGTGTTGACCCATCTAACGCTCCTAAAGTAGCAGAAGCAGATAAAAAAGCTATTACAGATGCTGTAGAAGTACCAAAAGACCAACCACAACCGACAGACAAACAAGTCAAAAATGATGGAGAAATTGTGGAAGGAACAGGTGCAAATGAAGGTAAGAAAGTAGTTGTAGTAGAAGTTACTTATGGTGACGGATCAAAAGATGAAATCGAAGTACCTGTAAGAAAAGCAACTGATCAGGAAAAAGCGAAAGCTGACCTAACAAAAGCTGCAGATGCTGAAAAAGCTGAAATTGATGAAGACAATGCATTATCTAAAAAAGAAAAAGAAGCATTGAAGAAACAAGTTGATGAACTGAAAGCAAAACACGAAGAAAACATCAATAATGCAACTTCACCAGAAGCTATAGCGTCAGCCACAGAAAAAGGT
This sequence comes from Streptococcus sp. 2342, assembly GCF_013276795.1. GTDB lineage: Bacteria > Bacillota > Bacilli > Lactobacillales > Streptococcaceae > Streptococcus. Next base: position 131,372 of record NZ_VMLR01000005.1, on the reverse strand, counting down.
AGACAAGAAATTGCTGCTGTTCATACTCCACAAGATATTACAGAAACAGCTAAGAGAAAGTTAACTCCACCAAAAGAAAAGGTTAAGGTTACAGATGTCAATCATTTAACAGATGAAGAGAAAGAAGCTGTTAAAAAAGCGATTGTGGCGACTAACCCTCAACTAGAAGAATCTGAAGTCTATGTGAGTGATAAGGGAGATGTAGCTTCTCCTAAAGGTTACTTGGAAGCAGAAAAAGTTGTTGTTCAAGCATTAAACAAACCAGCGACACCAGTCGTAGTAGCTGATCCAAATCATTTAACAAATGATGAAAAGGAAAAAGTGAAAGAAGCTGTAGCCAACGCAAATCCTGGTCTAAACAAAGATGATATTACAGTCGATGACAAAGGTAATGTAACAACTAAGAATGGTGATAAATTACTTGCAAAAGATGTAGTAACTCCAGCCCTGAACAAACCAACAACACCAGTTGTAGTTGGAAATCCTAATGCTTTAACAGAAAAAGAAAAAGAGGACATTAAGGATGCTGTCGCAGCTGCAAATCCAGGTTTAAACAAAGGTGATGTTACAGTAGATAACCAAGGAAATGTTAAAACTCCAAAAGGAAATCTACCAAAAGAAGATGTTGTCACAACAGTCTTAAATAAACCAAATAAACTTGTTGAAGTAGAAAATCCAAATAGCCTAACAGTTAAAGAAAAAGAAGCCGTTAAGAAAGCTGTTGTAGAGGCAAATCCAGGTTTAACTGAAGATAAAGTCAAAGTTGACGATCAAGGAAATGTCACAACACCACAAGGTAACTTACCAGCAAAAGATGTAGTAACTTCTACCTTGAAGAAACCAACAACCCCAGTTGAAGTTGTCAACCCATCTAAACTGACAGAACCAGAGAAATCTAAGATTGTAGAAGAGATTATTAAAAATAATCCAGGTTTAACAGATAAAGATATTAAGGTTGATGATCAAGGCAATGTTGAAACACCAAAAGGCAACTTACCAGCAGAGGATGTAGTGACACCAGCCTTGAAAAAACCGACAAATCTTGTCCCTGTTAAAGATGTCCATAACTTAACAGATGCAGAAAAAGACGCTGTTAAGGATGCTGTTGTAACTGCAAATCCAGGCTTAAACAAGGACGATGTCAAGGTTGATGATCAAGGCAATGTTGAAACGCCAAGAGGTAATTTACTAGCAGGAGAAGTTGTAACACCAGCCTTGAAGAAACCTGTTACACCTGTAGAAGTTAAAGATCCTAAAAACTTAACAGAAGCAGAAAAAGACGCTGTTAAGGATGCTGTTGTAGCTGCAAATCCAGGCTTAAACAAGGATGATGTTAAGGTTGATGGTCAAGGTAATGTTGAAACACCACAAGGTAATTTACCAGCAAAAGATGTAGTAACACCAGCTTTGAAGAAACCTGTCACACCTGTAGGAGTTAAAGATTCGAATAACTTAACAGACAAAGAAAAAGAAGATGTTAAGAAAGCTATTGTTGAAGCAAATCCAGGCTTAAACAAGGACGATGTCAAGGTTGATGATCAAGGAAATGTTGAGACTCCAAACGGAAATCTACCGAAAGAAGATGTAGTAGTACAAACTGCTAAAGGGCAATCAACAAGTATCTTCAAACCAGAGTTAGACTTACAAACTGCTTTAGTATCCGGAAAAGTAACTGTAGAAAAAGGTAAAGGCTTAACTGACGAAGACATCCTAAAACAATTAGCACTAGCTGATGGACTAACAGCGAAAATCACTTTTAAACCAACTACAACAGAAGCGGGAATTAAAGAAGCAGAGGTGGAAGTAACCCTAGCGGATGGTAGCAAAGTAACTGTAAAAGTACCGGTTGAAGTAGTTGATTCTTTAGGCACAGCTGATAAAGATAATGATCTTGCTAAGGCGAAAGAAGCTGCTAAAAAACAAGTAGAAGAAGCTGCTAAGAAAAAACTTGAAGAAATCAAGAACAATAAAGACTTAACAGAAGATCAAAAACAAAAAGCTGAAAAAGAAATCAATAAAGCCAAAGAAGATGCTAATAAAGCTATTGACCAAGCATCATCAGCAGGAACAGCTAAACAAATTGCAGATCAAGCAAAAGAAAATATTGAAAAATATGATCCAAAAGCTGATGCAGAAGTTAAGAAACCAGATGTAACAAACCTTGATGAAGAAAAAGCGAAAGCAAAAGCTGAAATACTAGAAGAAGCTCAAAAACGCATTAACGAAATCAAGAACAATAAAGATTTATCAGACGAAGCGAAAGCCAAAGCTATCGAAGAAATCAATAAGGCCAAAGACAAAGCGATTGAAGACATCAACAAAGCTCAATCTAAAGATGAAATCAACGCGGCGAAAGAAGCTGGTATTCATAAGATAAATGAAGTTCAACCAGATGGCTCTATTGCATCTAAATTCGATCCGAAAGTTCCTGAAAACAAAGTGGAAGTGGAAAATCCAGCAAAACTTTCAGATGAAGAAAGAGAACAAGTTCGTCAAAACATCGAAGGAGCTAACACATTCCCAGATGGAACAACAGTAGAAGTAAAACCAGATGGAACAGCTGTTATCACATATAAAGATGGTTCAAGCGATACGATTTCTAAAGATAAATTAGTAGCGCCAGCTAACAAAGAGACAGGAACAATCGCGTCAAGAACCGAGCCAGTTATTCCAGGAAAAACACAAGTAGGAAACACTACTAAGTTAACACCAGGAGAACAAGCTGCGGTTAAAAAAGCGGTTGAGGAAGCGAACAACTTCCCAGCAGGAACTACAGTAGAAGTAAGACCTGATGGAACAGTAGTCATCACCTATCCAGATAAATCTGTAGATACAATAACAGGGGATAAACTTGTTGAAAAAGGAAGTAAACAAGAAACTCCAAAAGTTCAGACAGATGCAGAGAAGAACCCAGCGCAAGTTCCAGGAAACTTTGTACCTGTTGAAAATACTCACAACTTGACACAGGCGGAGCAAGATACTGTAGCAGCTAAGGTCAAAGAAGCAAATCCAGCGGCGACAGATGTTAAGGTATCTAAAGATGGAACAGCAACGCTAACATATGGAGATGGTTCAGTAAACACAATTCCAGGAACCAGTCTAGTAGTAGCCAAAGATACTGACAATGAAGCTGCAACACAAGCCACGCAAAATCCAGCAGTGGTGCCAGCAACTACAGAAGTCGGGAATGCTCATAGCTTAACACCTGAGGAACAAGCTGCAGTAGCTACGAAAGTGAAACAAGCAAATCCAACTGCTACAGATGTTAAGGTATCTAAAGACGGAACAGCGACATTGACATACTCAGATGGTTCAGTCAATACAATTCCAGGAACCAGTCTAGTAGTTCAAAAAGAGGAAACTTCAACACAAGAGCAACCAACAATCGCAGAGAAGACAAAAGTAATCATCCCAGCTAACCCTACAAAAGTAGCAGAAGCTACAAGATTAACAGATGCAGAAAAAGAAGCTGTTAAAAAAGCTGTAGTAGATGCAAATGGATTCGGAAGCGATGTTAAAGTTGAAGTAGCTGGAGATGGCACAGCGACAATCGTCTTTAAAGATGGTTCAGCTATTACAATTCCAGGAAATCAATTGGTAGCACAAGATCCAAAAGCACAAGATAGCACTAAACTGACTGCTGAAAAATCAACTGTTAAAGCGCCTGCTCAAAGAGTAGATGTAAAAGATATAACTCATTTAACAGATGAAGAAAAAGAAAAAGTTAAGGTTGCTATTTTACAAGCAAATGGTTCAGCATTAGACGGAGCGACAATCAATGTAGCTGGAGATGGTACAGCAACAATCACATTCCCAGATGGTTCAGTAGTGACGATTCTAGGGAAAGATACAGTTCAACAATCTGCGAAAGGTGAATCTGTAACTCAAGAAGCTACACCAGAGTATAAGCCAGAAACTACACCAGGTGGAGATAATGGAGGCAATACTGGAAGCTCAGATGCTAATGCGAATGCAGGCGGTGGTAGCCAGGCAGGCGGACAAGCTAATACAGGTTCACAAAACCCAGCTCAATCACAAGCTTCTAAGCAATTAGCTACTGAAAAAGAATCAGCTAAAAATGCCATTGAAAAAGCTGCCAAGGACAAGCAGGATGAAATCAAAGGCGCACCGCTTTCTGATAAAGAAAAAGCAGAACTTTTAGCAAGAGTGGAAGCAGAAAAACAAGCAGCTCTCAAAGAAATTGAAAATGCGGAAACTGTGGAAGATGTGAAGGAAGCAGAAACGATTGGAGTGCAAGCCATTGCCATGGTTACAGTTCCTAAGAGACCAGTGGCTCCTAATGCTGCTCCTCAGGCAACAAGTGCACCGCAAGCAACTGCAGGAACAATGCAAGATGTTACCTACCAGTCACCTGCTGGCAAACAATTACCTAACACAGGTTCAGCATCAAGTGCAGCACTTGCTAGTCTTGGTCTAGTGGCGGCAACAAGTGGTTTTGCTTTGCTAGGAAGAAAGGCTAGACGTAGAAAATAGGACAGCTAGAACATTCTATTCTCTACTTAAAGTTAGATTATAAGGGGGATTTGGAGAAGTCATCAATCCTAGTGATGGGTGAGAGAAGAGAGAACCCAAGATAATCACATACTTTATACTCAATGAAAATCAAAGAGCAAACTAGGAAACTAGCCGTAGGCTGTACTTGAGTACGGCAAGGCGACGTTGACACGGTTTGAATTTGATTTTCGAAGAGTATTAGATGAATAGGGATGTTCTATCAATCTAGCCAGTCTCTTCTGTCTCTAACTGTGGAATAGAAGATGGGCAATATCGGATAGAAAAGCTAGCAGAATAGCTCTATTAAAGAGAGGAGGGAAACCGAAAAATTGGGTGCCCCTCCTCTTTTTTGGTATAATAGAAGATAGAAAACGAGGTTAGAAGAGATGATTTTTGATACACATACACACTTGAATGTAGAAGAATTTGCAGGTCGTGAGGCAGAAGAAATTGCCTTGGCTGCTGAGATGGGTGTGACACAGATGAATATTGTTGGTTTTGATAAACTGACGATTGAGCGTGCTTTGGAGTTGGTGGATGAGTATGACCAGCTCTATGCGACTATCGGTTGGCATCCGACAGAAGCAGGGACTTACACAGAGGAGATTGAAGCCTACTTGCTTGACAAGCTCAAGCATCCAAAGATAGTTGCCTTGGGTGAGATTGGATTGGACTACCATTGGATGACAGCGCCCAAAGAGGTGCAGGAGCAGGTTTTTCGCCGTCAGATTCAGTTATCTAAGGACTTGGATTTGCCTTTTGTGGTCCACACCCGTGATGCGCTGGAAGATACCTATGAGATTATTAAGAGCGAGGGCGTTGGTCCTCGAGGTGGGATCATGCATTCTTTCTCAGGAACTCTTGAATGGGCAGAGAAGTTTGTTGAGCTTGGCATGACCATTTCCTTCTCAGGAGTGGTGACTTTTAAGAAGGCAACTGACATCCAAGAAGTAGCTAAAGAGTTACCTTTGGACAAGATGTTGGTGGAGACGGATGCGCCTTACTTAGCACCTGTACCCAAGCGTGGTCGCGAAAATAAAACAGCCTATACTCGCTATGTGGTGGACTTTATCGCAGGCTTGCGTGGGATGACGGCAGAAGAGCTAGCGGCGGTAACAACTGCAAATGCAGAACGAATTTTTGGATTGGACAGCAAGTAATGAAAGAGAAAATTTCCCAAGTTATCGTGGTCGAAGGGCGCGATGATACGGCCAATCTCAAACGCTATTTCGATGTAGAGACCTATGAGACTCGAGGTTCTGCCATCAATGACCAGGATATAGAGCGGATTCAGCGCCTGCACCAGCGTCATGGGGTCATTGTTTTTACAGACCCAGATTTTAATGGGGAGCGGATTCGCCGCATGATTATGACGGCCATTCCAACAGTTCAGCATGCCTTCCTCAAACGAGATGAAGCTGTTCCCAAGTCCAAGACCAAGGGACGTTCCCTGGGAATTGAGCATGCCAGCTATGAAGATTTGAAAACGGCTCTAGCTCAGGTGACAGAACAATTTGAACATGAGAGTCAGTTTGATATCAGTCGTAGCGACTTGATTCGCCTTGGTTTTTTAGCAGGGGCAGACAGCCGTAAGCGCAGAGAATATCTGGGAGAGGTTCTCCGAATTGGCTATTCTAACGGCAAGCAATTACTCAAGCGCTTAGAGTTGTTTGGGGTTACTTTGGCAGAAGTGGAAGAAGCTATGAAATCTTATGAGAATGGTTAAGCAGCCCCAAAATACAAGGGGAATGTGTTACAATAGTAGTAACAGATAATAGAAAAGAGAATAGATGAGAATTGCAGATTATAGCGTGACCAAGGCAGTGCTGGAGCGTCACGGTTTTACCTTTAAAAAGTCCTTCGGGCAAAATTTCTTGACGGATACCAATATTCTTCAAAAAATCGTGGATACGGCTGAGATTGATGACCAGGTCAATGTTATCGAAATCGGGCCAGGGATTGGTGCCTTGACGGAGTTTCTGGCTGAGCGTGCGGCTCAGGTCATGGCCTTTGAAATTGACCACCGATTGGTGCCGATTTTGGCAGACACCTTGCGTGATTTTGATAATGTGACCGTTGTCAACGAGGATATTCTCAAGGTTGACTTGGCGCAGCATATCCAGAATTTTAAAAATCCTGACCTGCCAATCAAGGTAGTGGCTAATTTGCCTTACTACATCACAACGCCTATTCTCATGTACTTGATAGAGAGTGGGATTCCTTTTAGTGAGTTTGTGGTTATGATGCAGAAAGAAGTGGCAGACCGCATCTCCGCTCAACCGAATACCAAGGCTTATGGTAGCTTGTCGATTGCGGTGCAGTACTACATGACTGCCAAGGTTGCCTTCATCGTGCCTCGTACGGTCTTTGTGCCAGCGCCAAATGTGGATTCGGCTATCTTGAAAATGGTGCGTCGTCCAGAGCCAGCTGTAGCAGTAGAAGACGAGAACTTCTTCTTTAAGGTTTCCAAGGCAAGTTTCACTCATCGTCGCAAGACCTTATGGAATAACTTGACAGGTTACTTTGGCAAGACTGAAGAGGTCAAGGACAAGCTGACTAAGGCTTTGGACCAAGCAGGCTTGTCACCAAGTGTGCGTGGGGAAGCTCTCAGCTTGGCAGAGTTTGCCAGCCTAGCAGATGCACTTAAAGGGCAAGGACTCTAAGATGCAGGGACAAATCATTAAAGCCTTGGCGGGGTTCTACTATGTAGAGAGTGATGGTCAGGTCTATCAAACACGCGCGCGTGGAAATTTCCGTAAAAAAGGCCATACACCCTATGTTGGGGACTGGGTAGATTTCTCTGCCGAGGAAAATTCAGAAGGCTATATTCTCAAGATTCACGAACGGAAAAACAGTCTGGTCCGTCCGCCTATTGTCAATATCGATCAAGCTGTGGTGATCATGTCTGTCAAGGAACCTGATTTTAACAGCAATTTGCTGGATCGGTTCTTAGTTCTTTTGGAGCATAAGGGCATCCATCCCATCGTCTATATTTCCAAAATGGATTTGTTGGAAGATAGAGGAGAACTGGATTTTTATGAACAGACTTATGGTGACATCGGCTATGACTTTGTGACCAGTAAAGAGGAACTCCTGCCTTTGTTAACAGGTAAGATTACAGTCTTTATGGGGCAGACGGGCGTTGGAAAATCAACCCTTCTCAATAAAATCGCACCAGACCTCAATCTTGAAACAGGAGAAATCTCAGACAGTCTGGGTCGCGGGCGCCACACCACTCGAGCTGTTAGTTTTTACAACCTCAATGGGGGCAAAATCGCAGATACACCAGGATTTTCATCCTTGGACTACGAAGTATCAACGGCGGAAGACCTCAATCAGGCCTTTCCAGAGATAGCTAGTGTTAGCAGAGATTGTAAGTTCCGTACTTGTACCCATACCCATGAGCCGTCTTGTGCTGTCAAGCCAGCTGTTGAAGAGGGTACCATTGCAACCTTCCGTTTTGATAATTACCTGCAATTCCTCAGTGAGATTGAAAATCGCAGAGAAACCTATAAAAAAGTCAGCAAAAAAATTCCAAAATAAGGAGAAACCTATGCCTCAATACAAGATTGCTCCGTCAATTCTGGCAGCAGATTATGCCAACTTTGAACGTGAAATCAAACGCCTAGAAGCAACTGGGGCAGAATATGCCCATATCGATATCATGGATGGGCACTTTGTGCCACAAATCAGTTTTGGTGCAGGTGTGGTTGAAGCTCTTCGCCCTCATAGCAAGATGGTCTTTGACTGCCACTTGATGGTGGCGAATCCTGAACACCACTTAGAAGACTTTGCGCGCGCAGGTGCAGATATCATCAGTATCCATGTAGAAGCAACACCCCATATCCATGGCGCCCTCCAAAAAATTCGTTCTCTAGGGGTCAAACCTTCAGTTGTTATCAATCCTGGCACACCAGTTGAAGCCATCAAGCACGTCCTTCATCTAGTTGACCAAGTTTTAGTCATGACAGTTAATCCAGGCTTTGGTGGGCAAGCCTTTCTACCAGAGACCATGGATAAGGTCCGTGAGTTGGTTGCTCTTCGTGATGAAAAAGGCTTGAACTTTGAAATCGAAGTGGATGGCGGGATTGATGACCAAACTATTGCTCTAGCCAAAGAAGCTGGTGCGACCGTTTTTGTAGCAGGTTCCTATGTCTTTAAGGGAGATGTCAATGAGCGAGTACAAACTCTCAGAAAACAACTGGACTAGGGTTGCCGTTTTTGCAGGCGGAGATCGCGGTCATTATCGGACAGACTTTGATAGTTTTGTCGGTGTGGATCGAGGCTCGCTCTGGGTCTTGGAAGAAAATCTGCCTCTTGCTCTGGCGGTTGGAGATTTTGATTCTGTCACTGCAGAAGAGCGACAGGTGATTCAAAAACGTGCTCAGCATTTTGTCCAAGCCCGACCAGAAAAGGATGATACAGATCTGGAATTGGCTCTCTTGACTATTTTTGAGAAAAATCCTCAGGCTGTGGTCACTATTTTCGGTGCTTTGGGTGGTCGTATCGACCATATGCTGGCCAATGTTTTTCTTCCTAGCAACCCCAAGTTGGCGCCTTATATGCGCCAGATAGAAATTGAGGATGGGCAAAATTTGATTGCCTATTGTCCAGAAGGGATCAGTCAGCTACATCCCCGTTCAGACTACGACTATCTTGCCTTTATGCCGGTTCGGGATAGCCAGCTGACTATTCTCGGTGCTAAGTATGAGTTGACAGAGGAAAATTTTTTCTTTAAAAAAGTGTACGCTTCTAACGAATATATAGATAGGGAAGTGTCAGTGACTTGCCCAGATGGCTATGTGGTTGTGCTGCATAGTAAGGACAGGAGGTAGGATGGAAAGTTTACTTGTTCTATTATTGATTGCCAACCTAGCTGGACTCTTTCTGATTTGGCAGAGGCAGGATAAGCAGGAAAAACATCTCAGCAAGAGCTTGGAGGATCAGGCAGATAATCTTTCAGATCAGCTGGATTATCGCTTTGAGCAAGCCCGACAAGCCAGGCAGTTAGATCAAAAAGACTTGGAAGTGGCTGTCAGCGATCGTTTGCAAGAAGTGCGAATCGAATTGTACCAAGGTCTGACTCAGGTCCGTCAAGAAATGACAGATAATCTCCTCCAAACCAGAGACAAGACCGACCAACGTCTCCAAGCCTTGCAGGAATCAAATGAGCAACGTTTGGAACAAATGCGCCAGACAGTCGAGGAAAAGTTAGAAAAGACCTTGCAGACACGCTTACAGGCCTCCTTTGAGACAGTTTCCAAACAACTGGAGTCTGTCAATCGTGGCCTTGGAGCAATGCAGACAGTTGCCCGTGATGTCGGCGCCCTCAACAAGGTTCTCTCTGGAACCAAGACGAGAGGGATTCTGGGAGAATTGCAACTGGGGCAAATCATCGAAGACATCATGACCCCTGCCCAGTATGAACGAGAATATGCAACGGTTGAAAACTCCAGTGAACGAGTGGAGTATGCCATTAAGTTACCTGGACAGGGTGATCAGGAATATGTATACCTACCGATTGACTCCAAGTTTCCTTTGGCTGATTATTACCGCTTGGAAGAAGCCTATGAAGCAGGTGATAGGGACGAGATTGAACGCTGTCGTAAATCGCTTTTAGCAAGCGTCAAGCGCTTTGCCAAGGATATCAAGAGCAAGTACATAGCACCGCCTCGGACGACCAATTTTGGAGTCTTGTTTGTTCCGACAGAAGGTCTCTACTCAGAAATCGTCCGCAATCCTATCTTCTTTGATGATTTGAGACGGGAAGAACAGATTATTGTTGCAGGTCCAAGTACCCTATCAGCCCTTCTTAACTCCCTATCAGTTGGATTCAAAACTCTCAATATCCAAAAGAGTGCCGACCATATCAGTAAGACTCTTGCCAGCGTCAAGACCGAGTTTGGCAAGTTTGGTGGTATTCTGGTAAAGGCACAAAAACATCTCCAACATGCCTCTGGCAATATTGATGAATTATTAAACCGTCGTACCACAGCTATCGAGCGGACGCTCCGTCACATTGAGTTGTCAGAAGGTGAGCCTGCGCTTGATCTACTCCATTTCCAAGAAAATGAGGAAGAATATGAAGATTAGTCACATGAAAAAAGATGAGCTGTTTGAAGGTTTTTACTTAATCAAATCAGCTGACCTGAGGCAAACTCGAGCTGGGAAAAACTACCTAGCCTTTACCTTCCAAGATGATAGTGGCGAGATTGAGGGGAAGCTCTGGGATGCCCAACCTCATAACATTGAGGCCTTTACCGCAGGTAGGGTTGTCTACATGAAAGGGCGCCGAGAAGTTTATAACAACACTCCACAGGTCAATCAAATCACTCTCCGCCTGCCGCAAGCTGGTGAACCCAATGACCCAGCTGATTTCAAGGTCAAGCCACCGGTTGATATCAAGGAAATTCGTGACTACATGTCGCAAATGATTTTCAAAATTGAAAATCCTGTCTGGCAACGGATTGTCCGAAATCTCTACACCAAGTATGATAAGGAATTCTACTCCTATCCAGCAGCCAAGACCAACCACCATGCCTTTGAAACAGGCTTGGCCTATCATACGGCGACCATGGTGCGCTTGGCAGATGCCATTAGCAATATTTATCCTCGGCTCAATAAGAGCCTGCTCTATGCGGGAATTATGCTGCATGACTTGGCCAAAGTTATCGAGTTGACGGGACCAGAACAGACTGAGTATACAGTGCGAGGCAATCTTCTTGGACATATCGCTCTCATTGATAGCGAAATTACCAAGACGGTTATGGAGCTCGGCATCGATGATACCAAGGAAGAAGTCGTTTTGCTTCGTCACGTCATCCTCAGTCACCACGGCTTACTTGAGTATGGAAGCCCAGTCCGTCCACGCATTATGGAAGCAGAGATTATTCATATGATTGACAATCTGGATGCCAGCATGATGATGATGTCAACAGCTCTGGCTTTGGTGGATAAAGGAGAGATGACCAATAAAATCTTCGCTATGGACAATCGTTCCTTCTATAAACCAGGTTTAGATTTATAATTTAAGAAAAATGAACATTTTTTAGAATAAGAATGTTCGTTTTTTTCTGTGAATATGGTATAATAAGTAAAAGACAAAAATGAATACTCTTCGAAAATCTCTTCAAACTAGGGTAGTATCGCCTTGTCGTATGTATATATGCAGGTATATTACAGACTTTGTCAGTTCTATCGACAATCTCAAAACAGTGTTTTGAACCACCAGTGACCAGCTTTCTAGTTTGCTTTTTGATTTTTTGAATAAAAATGGAATAGGAAATAGAAATGAAATTAAGAAGAAGTGATCGGATGGTTGTCATTTCCAACTATTTGATTAATCATCCTTATAAACTAACTAGTCTCAATACTTTTGCTGAAAAGTATGAATCTGCTAAATCATCCATCTCAGAAGATATCGTCATTATCAAACGCGCCTTTGAGGAAATCGAAATCGGTCACCTCCAGACTGTGACTGGGGCTGGCGGAGGTGTTATCTTTACACCATCAATCTCAAACCATGATGCTAAGGAAATGGTTGAAGACTTGCGTGCCAAGTTGTCAGAAAGTGACCGTATCTTGCCAGGTGGCTACATCTACCTGTCTGATTTACTTAGCACACCAGCCATCTTGAAAAATATTGGTCGCATTATTGCCAAGAGCTTTATGGATCAAAAAATTGACGCGGTTATGACAGTAGCAACCAAGGGTGTGCCACTTGCAAATGCAGTTGCCAATGTCCTCAATGTCCCTTTTGTCATTGTGCGCCGTGACCTGAAAATTACCGAAGGTTCAACGGTTAGCGTCAACTATGTATCCGGTTCAAGTGGTGACCGTATCGAGAAAATGTTCCTTTCAAAACGGAGTCTCAAGGCAGGTAGCCGTGTCTTGATTGTGGATGATTTCTTGAAAGGCGGCGGAACTGTCAATGGGATGATTAGTCTCTTGCGCGAATTCGACTCAGAATTGGCAGGTGTAGCGGTCTTTGCGGACAATGCCCAAGAAGAACGTGAAAAGCAGTTTGACTACAAGTCACTCTTGAAGGTAACCAATATTGATGTCAAGAACCAAGCCATCGATGTTGAGATTGGTAATATTTTTGACACAGAAGAATAAAGGATAAAGGTTGGAACGGTTGTCCCAGCCTTTCTTTGCAAATAGAATAGAAGGAAACTTATGAAAACACCATTTATTAATAAAGAAGACTTAGAAGCGATTGTAGCCGAGTTCCCAACTCCCTTTCACTTATATGATGAGAAGGGAATTCGTGAGAAGGCAAGAGCCGTCAACCAAGCCTTTTCGTGGAACAAGGGCTTTAAGGAATATTTTGCAGTTAAGGCTACTCCAACCCCAGCTATTTTGAAAATTCTCCAAGAGGAAGGCTGTGGTGTGGACTGCTCTAGTTATGTAGAGCTTTTGATGAGCCATAAACTGGATTTCCCTGGTTCTGAGATTATGTTCTCTTCAAACAATACGCCAGATAAGGAATATGCCTATGCGCGTGAATTAGGTGCGATCATTAACTTGGATGCCTTTGAAGATATTGAACATTTGGAGCGAGCAGCAGGCATTCCAGAAATCATCTCATGTCGTTATAATCCTGGAGGCGTTTTTGAACTGGGGACAGACATTATGGATAATCCTGGGGAGGCTAAGTTTGGTATGACCAAGGATCAACTCTTTGAATCCTTTGCCATCTTGAAGGAAAAAGGAGCCAAGACTTTTGGGATTCACTCCTTTCTAGCATCCAATACTGTCACCCATCTCTATTATCCAGAGTTGGCGCGTCAGCTTTTTGAATTGGCTGTTGAAATCAAGGAAAAACTGGGTATTTCACTAGACTTTATCAATCTTTCCGGGGGTATTGGAGTCAACTATCGTCCTGAGCAGGAGCCAAATGATATCGCCTTGATTGGTGAGGGAGTTCGTAAGGTGTATGAAGAGGTTCTTACTCCAGCAGGTCTTGGTCAGGTCAAGATTTTCACCGAATTGGGTCGTTTTATGCTGGCACCTCACGGTGCTTTAGTCACAAGAGTCACTCATAAGAAGAAAACCTACCGTACCTATCTAGGTGTGGATGCATCAGCAGTCAACCTCATGCGTCCAGCTATGTACGGAGCCTATCACCATATTAGCAACATGACTCATCCAGATGGATCAGTTGAAGTGGTAGATGTGGTTGGTTCACTCTGTGAAAACAATGATAAATTTGCAGTCAATCGCGAACTGCCTTATACAGAAATCGGTGATTTGCTGGTCATTCATGATACAGGTGCCCACGGTTTTTCAATGGGCTACCAGTACAATGCCAAACTTCGTTCTGCGGAAATCCTTTATACTGAAGAAGGCAAAGCCCGTCAAATCCGCCGTGCAGAGCGCCCTGAAGACTATTTTGCAACCTTGTATGGTTTTGATTTTGAAGAATAATCTGAGAATAGATTGAAAATGAAATTGAAAAACAGATTGCTTTCTAAAAAATAGGTAAAAATCTTGTTTTTCCTTCAAGTCGTGATATAATAAAACTATAAAACGTTTTCAAGGAAGGTAACGATATGTCTGAAGAAACAATTGATTATGGACAAGTGACAGGAATGGTGCATTCGACAGAAAGTTTTGGGGCGGTAGATGGCCCTGGTATTCGCTTTATTATCTTTTTACAGGGCTGTCACATGCGTTGCCAGTATTGCCATAACCCAGATACTTGGGCTATGGAGTCCAATAAATCACGTGAACGGACGGTAGATGATGTCTTGACAGAAGCCTTGCGCTACCGTGGTTTCTGGGGAAATAAGGGCGGGATTACAGTCAGCGGAGGAGAAGCACTCTTGCAGATTGATTTCCTGATTGCCCTTTTCACCAAGGCTAAGGAACAAGGAATCCACTGTACCTTGGACACCTGTGCCCTTCCTTTCCGTAATAAACCACGTTACCTTGAAAAGTTTGACAAACTCATGGCTGTCACTGACTTGGTTCTCTTAGATATCAAGGAAATCAACGAAGAACAGCACAAGATTGTTACTAGCCAAACCAATAAAAATATCTTGGCCTGTGCCCAGTATCTATCAGATATTGGAAAACCTGTCTGGATTCGCCACGTGCTAGTTCCAGGATTGACAGACAGAGACGATGACTTGATTGAACTTGGTAAGTTCGTCAAGACTCTTAAAAATGTGGATAAGTTTGAAATTCTGCCTTATCACACCATGGGTGAGTTTAAATGGCGTGAATTGGGAATTCCCTATTCCCTCGAAGGGGTTAAACCACCAACAGCAGACCGCGTTAAGAACGCTAAACAACTCATGGATACCGAAAGTTACCAAGACTATACGAAACGTGTACATGGATAGAAAAGAAGCCTGATGGAAACATCGGGCTTTTGACTTGCAAAAAGACTTAGCAAATCAGCTAAGCCTTTTTCTTCTTATCTCGAACGTTGTTTTCCAGCGTTGCGATTTTTGTGTTTTTTCTGGCTTGTGATAGCAGTTGGTTGTTCAGGGGTAACGTCTTTTCGTCCACTTGGTTTAGAGAAAGCACTTGCTTTTGGTGGGTTCTTGGCTAGTTCTTCACGGACTTTTTTGCGAAGTTTTGGACGAACGATATAGTTGACGATAAACTGTTGGAGAATCATCATGAAACCACCAACAACCCAATAAAGTGTGACACTAGCTGGTGAGATGAGGGAGAAGCCGGCAATCATGACTGGGCTCACGTAAGCCATTTTCTTGATTTGATCTCTTTGCGTTTGATCCTCTACTCCGTGAAGTGAAAGGAGTGATTGAAGATAGTAAAGGACACCAGCGCAGGCAGCCAAAATCATACTTGGAGAGCCTAGAGGGATGCCTAGGTAGCTTGCTTGAGCAACCCCTTCAGTATGTTGGGCAGTAAAGTAGATGGCAGAGAAGAAAGGCATTTGAAGGAGGAGAGGGAAACATCCTACTCCACCAAACATACTGATGCCATGCTCTTTTTGAGCAGCAAAGAGAGCTTGTTGGGCTTCGAGTTTTTCTTCTTGAGTAGTTGCTTCCTTGAGACGCGTTTGGTGTGGCTCAAGGACGTGCTTGAGGGCGTTCATCTTTTCAGAGTGAAGCGTTGCCTTCCATGATTGGTAGATACCAAGTGGCAAGATAATCAAGCGCACGATAATGGTTACGATAATGATAGCGACACCAAAGCCTAGACCTTTATCATTGGCGAAGTACTTGATAGCTTCAGCCATAGGCGCTCCGAAAGTATTCCAAATGACTCCTGTTGGCTGACCTGTGGTTTTATCGACATTGACACAGCCAGTCAAGACAAGCAACATAGCCACTCCCATAGCTGAGAGTGCAAAACGTTTAATAGATTTCACTGTTTTTATTCCTTCTTTAAAAATTATACCTTTCTATTCTACTGTTTTTTTACAAAATATACAATAGTTCTGGAGACCTAATTTGCGATTTTAAAGTCAGAGTAGGGAGGAAAGTTGCTTAGTTTGACATCTAAGTAGCTTACTTTTGAAAAAGGTGTCGGTCCTTTTCGGATTTCTTGGATAAATTTTGCCATGATAGCAGATGAGTCTGCTTGGGCTAAGATTTCCACTGTGCCATCGTCGTTATTCCAGACTCGACCTGTGATGCCACCGATTTCAAGGGCCAGGCTATAAACACCCCAACGAAAGCCGACTCCCTGCACCCTACCTTGGGCAATCATTCTAACCTTTTGCATACCAAACCCCTTTGATTGTGTTATAATATTTCTATGACTATTATAACCTCAAAAGCCAATTCTGTGGTAAAAAATGCTAAGAAATTACACCAAAAAAAATACCGCAAGTCTGCCTATTTGATTGAAGGCTGGCACTTGTTTGAAGAAGCTGTCCAAGCTGGAGTGACGATTGAGAAAATCTTTGCCCTAGAAAATTACCGAGATCAGTTAGATGATTTTCCGCAAACTGTCTGGGTGTCAGAGGATATTTTGCTAGATTTGGCGGATTCTCAGACTCCACAGGGAATCGTTGCGGTGGTTCAAAAAGAAGAAGTAGGACAAGCTGACTTTAGTCAGGGCAAGTTCTTGTTTTTGGAAGATGTGCAAGATCCTGGTAATGTAGGAACCATCATTCGAACTGCGGATGCAGCAGGCTTTACAGGAGTGATTGTTTCAGATAAATCGGCAGATATCTACAGTCTCAAGACCTTACGTTCCATGCAAGGCAGTCATTTTCATCTGCCTATTTACCGGATGACTAGCCAAGCGCTCCTTAAGGAAACCAAAGAGGCAGCTATCCCTGTGCTAGCTACAACCCTATCTAAAGATTCTGTTGATTACAGAGAACTGCCTCCTATAGAAAATTTTGTACTAGTCATGGGAAATGAGGGCCAAGGAATTAGTCCCCTTATGGCTGAAAGTGCAGACCAGTTGGTCCATATTAGCATGAAGGGGCAGGCGGAGAGTTTGAATGTTGCCATTGCAGCTGGTATTTTGATTTTCCATTTAAGCTAATTTTAACTTTTTTTGTTATAATCAAGGAAAGATGTTCATAGAAAAGGAGAAAAGATGAATCACACTATTATACATGACCGTGTAGGTCTCAATCAATTTTACGCTAAGGTATATGCCTTTGTTGGTCTGGGAATCGGACTATCTGCTTTGGTATCAGGCCTTATGTTGACGGTCTTTCAGTCTCAGTTGCTTTACTTGTTGATGCAGGGGCGTCTCTGGTTGACCATTGCAACCTTTGCAGAATTGGCCTTGGTTTTCGTTGCCAGTAGCATGGCTTCAAGAAATAGTCCAGCTGCTCTTCCAGTATTTTTACTTTACTCCGTTTTAAACGGCTTTACCCTTAGTTTTGTGGTAGCCTTCTATACTCCGGGTACAGTTTTATCTGCCTTTGTATCGAGCGCCCTTCTCTTCTTTGTCATGGCGGCAGTTGGTATCTTTACCAAGAAAGACTTGAGTGGGATTGGTCGAGCAATGATGGCAGCTCTCATTGGTTTACTGATTGCTATGGTAGTCAATATTTTCTTGGCTAGTGGCTTCTTTGATTATATGATTAGCGTAGCCATGGTTTTGGTTTTTTCAGGGTTGATTGCTTGGGATAACCAAAAGATTCGCCTCGCCTATGAACAATCACAAGGTCGTGTAGCGACAGGCTGGGTGGTGTCAATGGCTCTCAGCATCTATCTTGATTTTATCAATCTTTTCCTAAGTATTCTACGTATCTTTGGTCGCAATGACTAAAAGGTCTATGAAATCAGTGTTTTGAGTGACACTGATTTTTTTAAAATTTTCTCTTTTCTTTTCTTGGAAATAGGTGTATAATATGTTTATTAAATTTTTGAGGAGTTGTCTATGAAGAAAAGTTTTATCCATCAACAAGAAGAAATTTCCTTTGTCAAAAACACTTTTACCCAGTATTTGAAAGATAAGCTAGAAGTTGTCGAAGTTCAAGGTCCTATCTTGAGTAAGGTCGGTGACGGAATGCAGGACAACCTGTCTGGTGTGGAAAATCCAGTATCGGTCAAGGTTCTCCAAATCCCTGATGCTACTTATGAAGTGGTGCACTCACTTGCTAAATGGAAACGCCACACCTTGGCTCGTTTTGGCTTTGGTGAAGGAGAGGGTCTCTTTGTCCACATGAAAGCCCTTCGTCCAGATGAGGATTCCTTGGATGCAACCCACTCTGTTTATGTTGACCAGTGGGACTGGGAGAAGGTTATCCCAAATGGTAAGCGTAACATCGTTTATCTAAAAGAAACAGTTGAGAAGATTTATAAGGCTATTCGCCTGACTGAGCTAGCTGTTGAAGCTCGCTATGACATCGAGTCTATCTTGCCAAAACAAATCACCTTTATCCATACAGAAGAATTGGTAGAACGCTACCCAGACTTGACACCTAAAGAACGTGAAAATGCGATTTGTAAAGAATTTGGAGCCGTCTTTTTGATTGGTATCGGTGGCGAGTTGCCAGATGGTAAACCGCACGATGGACGTGCACCAGACTATGATGACTGGACAAGCGAGTCTGAGAATGGCTACAAGGGTCTAAATGGTGATATTCTTGTCTGGAATGAGTCTTTAGGTGGAGCCTTTGAGTTGTCTTCTATGGGAATTCGTGTAGATGAAGAAACTCTTAGACGTCAGGTGGAAATTACAGGTGATGAAGACCGCTTGGAATTGGAATGGCACAAGTCTTTGTTGAATGGCCTATTCCCATTGACAATCGGTGGAGGAATTGGACAATCTCGTATGGCCATGTTCCTACTTCGCAAGAGACACATCGGAGAAGTGCAAACAAGTGTTTGGCCTCAAGAAGTCCGCGATACTTACGAAAATATTTTGTAGAGAATCGAACCGCAAGGTTCGGTTTTCTTTCTCTTTTTGTCTATAATTTGGTATAATAAACAGTATGAAAATCGTATCAGGAATCTATGGGGGACGTCCCCTCAAGACACTAGAAGGCAAGACAACAAGACCTACTTCGGATAAGGTTAGGGGAGCCATTTTTAACATGATTGGTCCCTACTTTGAAGGGGGACGAGTCTTGGACCTTTATGCAGGTAGTGGTGGTTTATCTATCGAAGCAGTATCGCGTGGCATGTCCAGTGCTGTTTTGGTGGAGCGAGACCGTAAGGCTCAGACCATCGTGGCTGAAAATATCCAGATGACCAAGGAAGTTGGAAAATTTCAACTCCTCAAGATGGATGCAGAGAGGGCATTGGAACAGGTATCTGGGGAATTTGACCTCGTTTTCTTAGACCCTCCCTATGCCAAGGAACAAATCGTAGCAGATATTGAAAAAATGGCTGAGAGAGAGCTTTTTTCTGAAGATGTTATGGTTGTGTGCGAGACGGATAAGGCCGTTGAACTTCCAGAAGAGATTGCCTGTCTGGGTATCTGGAAGGAAAAGATTTATGGAATTAGTAAGGTGACAGTCTATGTCAGATAAGATTGGCTTATTCACAGGCTCATTTGATCCGATGACAAATGGGCATCTGGATATGATTGAACGGGCGAGCAGACTCTTTGATAAGCTCTATGTCGGTATTTTTTTTAATCCCCACAAACAAGGATTTCTTCCTATCGAAAATCGTAAACGGGGGTTAGAAAAGGCTTTGGAACATTTGGGGAATGTTGAAGTCGTGTTTTCTCATGATGAATTGGTTATTGATGTTGCAAAAAGACTGGGGGCTACTTGTCTAGTGCGTGGTTTGAGGAATGCAGCGGATTTGCAATATGAAGCCAGTTTTGATTACTACAACCATCAGCTGTCTCCTGATATAGAGACCATTTATTTACATAGCCGACCTGAACATCTCTATATCAGTTCATCAGGCGTTAGAGAGCTTTTGAAGTTTGGTCAGGATATTGCCTGCTATGTTCCCGAGAGTATTTTGGAGGAAATAAGAAATGAAAAAAAAGATTAGATGGCCCTTATACGTCATTGCGGCCTTGATTGTGACTTTCTTGGCATTTGTGGTGCCTTTGCCTTATTATATAGAGGTTCCAGGTGGTTCGGAAGATATTCGCCAAGTCCTTAAAGTAAATGACACAGAAGATAAGGAAGCTGGTGCCTATCAATTCGTTACGGTTGGTGTTCAACATGCCACTTTAGCTCATATGATTTATGCTTGGTTGACACCTTTTACAGATATTCGTAGTGCTCAGGAGACTACAGGTGGTTCTTCCGATGTTGAATTTATGCGAATCAATCAATTCTACATGCAAACATCGCAAAATATGGCCAAGTATCAAGGACTAAAAACAGCTGGTAAGGATATCGAACTCAAGTACTTTGGCGTTTATGTTTTGAATGTGACGGATAATTCAACCTTTAAAGGGATTCTCAATATCTCTGATACGGTCACAGCAGTCAATGATCAGACCTTTGATAGTTCCAAAGACTTGATTGATTACGTCAGTTCTCAAAAATTAGGGGACTCCGTCAAGGTCACCTATGAAGAGGATGGGCAAACCAAGTCTGCAGAAGGAAAGATTATCACCTTGGAAAATGGAAAAAATGGGATTGGAATCGGCTTGATTGATCGTACAGAGGTAATCAGCAATGTCCCAATTAGCTTTTCAACAGCTGGTATTGGCGGCCCAAGTGCTGGTCTCATGTTTAGTCTAGCTATCTATACTCAAATAGCTCACCCAGATCTTCGTAATGGTCGTATTGTTGCTGGTACAGGTACCATTGACCGCGATGGGAATGTGGGGGATATTGGAGGTATTGATAAAAAAGTTGTAGCTTCGGCTAGGGCAGGTGCCGCTATTTTCTTTGCCCCTGATAATCCTGTTAGCGAAGAAGAACAAAAAGCACACCCGGATGCAAAAAACAACTACCAAACAGCCCTAGAAGCATCCAAAACAATCAAGACAGATATGAAAATCGTGCCCGTTAAAACCCTACAAGATGCAATTGATTACTTGAAAAACAATCCCTAGTTTTTAAGTGAAGTTTCCAAACTAGCGCACAAACAGAGAAGATGGTATAATAGTCAAATGGTTCAATTATTATTCACTCTAAGCAGTCACATGCTCTTTATTTATGTGAGTTTTTACCTTTTAAAGGATCTTGTTAGATGGGAAAAGGTTTTAAAAGTGACAGCTGAGAATACAAGAAAAGTTCGTTTATTAGTAGGTTTTTTCAGCATTGTCATGGGCTATATCTTGAGTTCTTTCTTTATCAGCCTGTATCATTTGTGGCAAGAAGCGCTTAGAGGATTATTATAAAATCAAGAGTAAAGGAAACGAGTATGGACAAAATTGTTGTTCAAGGTGGCGATAATCGTCTGGTAGGAAGTGTAACCATCGAAGGAGCAAAGAATGCAGTCTTGCCCTTGTTGGCAGCGACTATTCTAGCAAGTGAAGGAAAGACAGTCTTACAGAATGTACCGATCTTGTCGGATGTCTTTATTATGAATCAGGTGGTTGGTGGTTTGAATGCCAAGGTTGACTTTGATGAGGAAGCCCATCTTGTTGAGGTGGATGCTACTGGCGACATCACTGAGGAAGCCCCTTACAAGTATGTCAGCAAGATGCGCGCCTCCATCGTTGTATTAGGGCCAATCCTTGCCCGTGTGGGTCATGCCAAGGTATCCATGCCAGGTGGTTGTACCATTGGTAGCCGTCCTATTGATCTTCATTTGAAAGGTCTGGAAGCTATGGGGGTTAAGATTAGTCAGACAGCTGGTTACATCGAAGCCAAGGCAGAACGCTTGCATGGCGCTCATATCTATATGGACTTTCCAAGTGTTGGTGCAACGCAGAACTTGATGATGGCAGCGACCCTAGCTGATGGGATGACAGTGATTGAAAATGCTGCGCGTGAGCCTGAGATTGTTGACCTAGCCATTCTCCTTAATGAAATGGGAGCTAAGGTTAAGGGTGCTGGTACAGAGACCATTACCATTACCGGTGTTGAGAAACTTCATGGTACGACTCACAATGTAGTCCAAGACCGTATCGAAGCAGGAACCTTTATGGTAGCTGCTGCCATGACTGGTGGTGATGTCTTGATTAAAGATGCTGTCTGGGAGCACAATCGTCCCTTGATTGCCAAGTTGCTTGAAATGGGAGTGGAAGTGACGGAGGAGACGGAAGGAATTCGCGTTCGCTCTCAACTAGAAAATCTAAAAGCTGTTCATGTGAAAACCTTGCCCCACCCAGGATTTCCAACAGATATGCAGGCTCAATTTACAGCCTTGATGACAGTTGCAAAAGGCGAATCAACCATGGTGGAGACAGTTTTTGAAAATCGTTTCCAACACCTAGAAGAGATGCGCCGCATGGGCTTGCATTCTGAGATTATCCGTGATACAGCTCGTATTGTTGGTGGACAGCCTTTGCAGGGAGCGGAAGTTCTTTCTACTGACCTTCGTGCCAGTGCAGCCTTGATTTTGACAGGTTTGGTAGCACAGGGAGAAACTGTAGTTGGTAAATTGGTTCACTTGGATAGAGGTTACTACCGTTTCCATGAGAAATTGGCGCAGCTAGGCGCTAAGATTCAGCGGATTGAGGCAAGTGATGAAGATGAATAAGAAATCAGGTTACGTAATCAAGCGTTTACTTTTAGTCATCCTGGTACTGATTTTAGGTGCTCTGGCTCTAGGAATCGGTCTAATGGTCGGTTATGGAATCTTGGGCAAGGGTCAAGATCCATGGGCTATCCTGTCTCCAGCAAAATGGCAGGAATTGATTCATAAATTTACAGGAAATTAGGCTGGGAGACCAGTCTTTTTCTAAAGATAAGGAGAAATATGAACAAAAAAACAAGACAGACACTAATCGGACTGCTAGTGTTATTGCTTTTGTCTACAGGGAGCTACTATATTAAGCAGACTGAACTAGGAAATCAGGCTGCTAAGACAAAAATGAGTCAGAAAAGTCAATCACCAGACGCGCCTGGTCAAGAATTGGCGGAAAGTGTCTTAACAGACGCAGTCAAAAGCCAAATAAAAGGGAGTCTGGAGTGGAACGGGGCTGGTGCTTTTATCGTCAATGGTAATAAAACAAACCTAAATGCCAAGGTTTCAAGTAAGCCCTACGCTGATAATAAGACAAAGACAGTGGGCAAGGAAACAGTGCCAACCGTAGCTAATGCCCTCTTGTCTAAGGCTACTCGCCAGTACAAGAATCGTGAAGAAACCGGGAATGGTTCGACTTCTTGGACTCCACCAGGTTGGCATCAGGTCAAGAATCTAAAGGGCTCTTATACCCATGCAGTCGATAGAGGTCACTTGTTAGGCTATGCCTTAATCGGTGGTTTGGATGGTTTTGATGCCTCGACAAGCAATCCTAAAAACATTGCTGTTCAGACAGCCTGGGCAAATCAGGCGCAGGCCGAGGATTCGACTGGTCAAAACTACTATGAAAGTAAGGTGCGTAAAGCCTTGGATAAAAACAAGCGTGTCCGTTACCGTGTAACCCTTTACTACGCTTCAAACGAGGATTTAGTTCCTTCAGCTTCACAGATTGAAGCCAAGTCTTCGGATGGAGAATTGGAATTCAATGTTCTAGTTCCCAATGTTCAAAAGGGACTTCAACTGGATTACCGAACTGGAGAAGTAACTGTAACTCAGTAAAATATGAAATAAACTCCTATGTCACTTATGGATGTAGGGGTTCTTTTTACTAGTTTAAGCAGTGCTAGAATAGGTACTAAGAAAAAAATAATATGTACTGGATTAAATTTTGTGATATAATAAAGGATAAGATACTATTTTAGGAGAAGAACTATGGAAGACCCAAGTAGTCAGAATTTGTTGCTACAATTTGTTTTATTGTTTATCTTGACGGTATTAAATGCCTTTTTCTCAGCCACAGAAATGGCCATGGTTTCTCTTAATCGTGCGCGGGTTGAACAAAAGGCAGAAGAAGGAGATAGACGCTATATCCGTCTGCTGAAGGTGCTAGAAAATCCTAACCACTTTTTATCAACCATTCAAGTAGGGATTACTCTGATTACGATCTTATCAGGGGCGAGTTTAGCTGATACTCTAGGACGTGTGATTGCCTCTTGGCTTGGGAATGGCGAAACAGCACAAGCTGTGGCAACTTTTCTATCCTTGGCATTTTTGACCTATATTTCCATCGTTTTTGGGGAATTGTATCCTAAGAGAATCGCTCTTAATCTAAAGGATGCCTTGGCGATTCGTACAGCGCCGGTTATCATTGGGCTTGGGAAACTAGTTAGTCCCTTTGTTTGGCTCTTAGCTGCTTCGACCAATTTCTTGAGCCATTTGACTCCTATGTCATTCGATGATGCGGATGAAAAGATGACCCGTGATGAAATTGCCTATATGCTGACAAATAGTGAAGAAACGTTGGATGCTGATGAGATTGAGATGCTACAAGGTGTCTTTTCGCTCGATGAACTGATGGCCAGAGAAGTCATGGTTCCTCGAACGGATGCCTTTATGGTGGATATTCAGGATGATAGTCAAACCATTATCCAAAGTATTTTAAAACAAAATTATTCTCGTATCCCGGTTTATGATGGGGATAAGGACAATGTGATTGGAATTATTCATACCAAGAGTCTTCTTAAGGCAGGATTTGTGGATGGTTTTGATAATATTGTATGGAAGAAAATTTTACAAGATCCACTTTTTGTTCCTGAAACTATTTTTGTGGATGACTTGCTAAAAGAGTTGCGCAATACCCAAAGACAAATGGCAATCTTGCTGGATGAATACGGTGGG
Organism: Streptococcus sp. 2342; assembly: GCF_013276795.1. Classification (GTDB taxonomy): domain Bacteria; phylum Bacillota; class Bacilli; order Lactobacillales; family Streptococcaceae; genus Streptococcus. The sequence goes on along the minus strand of NZ_VMLR01000005.1, from coordinate 106,674 downwards.
ATGGCTGGTTTGGTGACCTTGGAAGACCTCTTAGAGGAAATTGTTGGTGAAATTGATGATGAAACGGACAAAGCGGCAATAGATGTTCATCAGATTGGCGAGGATACCTACATTGTTCAGGGAACTATGACCCTCAATGATTTCAATAATTACTTTGATGTTGAACTGGAAAGTGATGACGTTGATACCATCGCTGGTTATTATTTGACAGGAGTTGGGACCATTCCAACGACTGAGAAACTCAGTTATGAATTAGTCAGCCAAAACAAACAGCTTATCTTAACCAATGATAAAGTGAAAAATGGACGTGTTACCAAGGTAAAAGTCCAGATTACAGAAGTCGAAATAGAAGAAGAAACAGAGTAAACTAGAGGCTTTTGTCACCAGGCGTGACGAAGCTTTTTTCAGTTGATTTCATGAGGGAATTATGTCATGGGAAGAACTTTGCCCCAAAATTTTTGTAAGTTATCCGTATTTATCCGAAGAAAAAAATAAAAAAGCCCTATTTTGCGGGCTTTTTATCTTGATAAATTCCGATAAATTCGGTATTGAAAGGCGGTAGACGGATTTGAACCGACGATCAAGCTTTTGCAGAGCCGTGCCTTACCACTTGGCTATACCGCCTTAACGTTTATTATTATACCTTGAAAATCATTCTCAGTCAATAGTTTTTTTAGATTTTTTGTATGAATAAGCCTAAATATTCTGAAAATTCGTTTATTTTTCTTGAAACATCTTAAAATCTATGGTATAATCGATAATAACCTATACTTTATTACGAGGAGTGAAGAAATGAAAAAAAGTCAAGTGCTTGCTGTAGCAGGAGCTACCTTATTAGCGTCAGGAGTTCTAGCTGCGTGTTCAAACACTAGTTCAAATAATGCTAAACTAGCAAAAGATTACCAATATGTTTATCAAACAGATCCAGAAACCTTGGATTATATCGTCAGCAATATCGATTCAACATCATTCGTCACAACAAATGCAGTAGATGGTTTGTTGGCTAATGATAAATATGGTAATTTAGTTCCTTCTATTGCTGAATCATGGACAGTTTCAAAAGATGGTTTGACTTATACCTATAAAATCCGTAAGGATGCTAAATGGGTGACAGCAAAGGGAGAAGAATACGCTCCTGTAACTGCTAAAGACTTCGTTACTGGTTTGAAACACGCCGTAGATGGAAAATCAAAAGGACTTTCAATCGTTAGCTCTTCTATTAAAGGATTAGAAGCCTATATCAAGGGTGAAACAAGCGACTTTTCAACCGTTGGAGTAAAAGCACTTGATGATCAAACACTAGAATATACTTTGAACCAGCCAGAAACTTTCTGGAATGACAAGACAACTAGTGGTGTTTTGATGCCGGTTAATGAAGAATTCTTAACTTCAAAAGGGGAAGGTTTTGGTGCCCCAACCGATGCTAACTCTATTCTTTATAACGGTCCATTTGTCTTGAAGGCTGTAACTCCTAAATCATCTATCGAGATGGCTAAAAATGACGCTTACTGGGATAAAGAAAATGTAAAAATTGAGAACGTTAAGTTCACTTTCTGGGATGGTAAGGATCAAGATGTAATTGCCAAAGGTTTTTCTGATGGTCAATATAGCAAAGCTCGTATCTTCCCTACAAGTTCTACATATGAAAAATATGCAGCTGACTTCAAAGATAACATTTACTTTAACGAACCAGGTGCTGGTGTTGCAACTGTCAGCTTGAATTATGGCCGTACAACGTATAACCACACTGCCAAAACAAGTGATGCCCAAAAGACATCTACTCAGAAAGCATTGCTAAACAAGGAATTCCGTCAAGCCTTGAACTTTGCGGTCGATCGCAATTCTTATTCAGCTCAAACAAATGGTACCGATGGAGCTGCAGTAGCCATCCGTAATACGTTTGCACCTTATAATCTTCAAGTTGGTAAGAAAACATTTGGTGAATTGGTACAAGATAGCTTGGCTAAGACAAATTCTTCTACTTGGTCAAACGTATCTCTAGCAGATTCTCAAAATGGACTTTACAATGAAGAAAAAGCGAAAGAAGTCTTTGCTAAAGCTAAATCAAGCCTACAAGCTGAAGGTGTTGAATTCCCAATCCACTTGGATGCCTTGGTTATCCAAGAATCAACAGCGGTTGTAAACCGTGTTCAATCATTGAAACAATCAATTGAAAAAGTATTGGGTTCAGATAATGTTGTTGTAGACTTGCAACAAATGACTCAAGCAGAAGCTTTACCAATTTCATTTAGTGCTCCAACAGCTAAAGAGCAAGATTGGGATATCCACACCTTGCTAGGATGGAACCCTGACTATCAAGATCCTTCTACTTTCTTGGATCAGTTTGTCATCAAGGGAGGAAACACTCGCCTTTACCTTGGTATTGACCAAAACACTGATGCATCAGTAGTAAGCAAACTTGCTTTAGCTGACTATGGAAAATTACTTGATGATGCAAACAGCGAAAACCAAGATGTTCAAAAACGTTATGAAAAATACGCGGTAGCACAAGCTTGGTTGACTGACAATGCTTTGACAATTCCAGTAATGGCTTCTCCTAAAGAAACAGCCGTTTCATATGTTTCAAAAGTTCTACCATTTAGCTCATCATATTCTGAATCTGGTCTTAAAGGTGAAAATTCAGGATACTTGAAGTACACTGAAGTTGGTGAAAAAGCAATCACCAAAGAAGAGTATGAAAAAGCTCGTGAAAAATGGTTGAAAGAAAAAGCTGAATCAAATGAGAAAGCTCAAAAAGAATTGGCAAGTCATGTGAAGTAAATAATTTCTAATAGAACTTTCTCTCCATGAGGAGAAGGTTCTTTTGGGATTTTTAAAGGAAATAATATGAAAAAATATATTTTTATGCGTGTTTTGCGGTCATTGGTTTCGATTTTCTTAGTAACGACTTTGACCTACACGATTATCTATACCTTGGTTCCTCGAAAATTGATTTTCAAGCAGGACCCTAACTATAATAAAATTGCGACAACGGCTGATAAACGTGATAACTATGAAAATACTGTGTTTGAGCGTATGGGCTACATTGAGTATTACGATACTAAGGAGTTGCAAGAAAAGGCAAGTAGCATGGATTCTTCTGTAACAGTAGAGGCAAATGCGACCAATAAAGCTATTTATGAAAAGTACATCAATCAATTAGGTCATGGTTGGACTTTGGGAGAATTTACTGAAAGTGGTCAATTTTATGCTACTCGTGAAATTCCAATTTTTGAACGTGTTTTTCACTTCTATGCTAACTTGATTGACATTGACCATACAAATAAAATTCAAGACCCTGAAAATCCAGACTTGAAACGCTACCTTCGTTTCGAAAATGATCCAGCTATCGGATGGTCATTGGTCGGTTCGGGTACTAAACATAAATATCTCTTGTACTTCAACAGTCAGTTCCCATTTGTGCATCAAAATTTTGTGAATATCAATTTAGGTGACTCTTATCCAACCTATGCTAATACACCAGTTCTTCAGGTTATTACTCAAGGTCAAGGACAAACCAAAACTGCCCAAGTTCAGTTCCCAACAGGTAAGAAAACGTCTTCTGTAAATATTTACTCAAGAACCTACAAGTCACCTAGCCAGGCTGATTCTCGTGAAGTAGCTAGCTATGGGAAAGATGATCCTTATACAGCGACTGAAAGTAATTACCAATATCCATCTATGATTGTCAGCTCTGCTATTGCTGGTTTGATTGGTTTGGTGATTTCTTATGCGATTGCCGTGCCACTTGGTTCAGCCATGGCTCGTTTCAAGAACACTTGGATCGATAGCTTCTCAACAGGGGCTTTGACCTTCTTGATGGCACTTCCAACAATCGCCCTTGTTTATATTGTTCGATTGATTGGTTCCTCAATTGGTTTACCAGATTCATTCCCTATCTTAGGGGCTGGAGATTGGCGTTCTTATGTTTTACCAGCAGTCATCCTTGGTTTGTTGGGTGCTCCTGGTACAGCCATTTGGATTCGTCGTTACATGATTGACTTGCAATCTCAAGACTTTGTTCGTTTCGCTCGTGCAAAAGGTTTGTCTGAAAAAGAAATTTCAAACAAACACATCTTTAAAAATGCCATGGTTCCGCTGGTTTCAGGAATTCCTGGTGCTGTTATCGGGGTTATCGGTGGTGCAACCCTTACTGAAACAGTCTTCGCCTTCCCAGGTATGGGTAAAATGTTGATTGACTCTGTAAAAGCATCTAATAACTCTATGGTCGTAGGTCTTGTCTTCATCTTTACATGTATTTCTATCTTCTCACTTCTTTTGGGAGATATTTGGATGACGATTATTGACCCACGTATTAAATTGACTGAGAAAGGAGGCAAATAATGTCTACAATCGATAAAGAAAAATTTCAGTTTGTAAAACGTGACGATTTTGCCTCTGAAACTATTGATGCGCCAGCATATTCTTACTGGAAGTCAGTGTTTAGACAATTTATGAAGAAAAAATCAACTGTAGTTATGTTGGGAATCTTGGTAGCTATCATTTTGATGAGTTTCATCTACCCAATGTTTTCTAAGTTTGATTTCAATGATGTCAGCAAGGTAAACGACTTTAGTGCTCGTTATATCAAGCCAAATGCTGAGCATTGGTTCGGTACAGACAGTAACGGTAAATCGCTCTTTGACGGTGTCTGGTTCGGAGCTCGTAACTCTATCCTCATTTCTGTGATTGCGACAGTGATTAACTTGGTTATCGGTGTTTTTGTCGGTGGTATTTGGGGAATTTCAAAATCAGTTGACCGCGTGATGATGGAAGTTTATAATGTCATCTCAAACATCCCATCTCTTTTGATTGTCATTGTCTTGACTTACTCAATCGGAGCTGGATTCTGGAATTTGATTTTTGCCATGAGTGTAACAACATGGATTGGAATTGCCTTCATGATCCGTGTGCAAATCTTGCGTTATCGTGATTTGGAATACAACTTGGCGTCACGTACTTTGGGAACACCAACCTTGAAGATTGTTGCCAAAAACATTATGCCACAATTGGTATCTGTTATTGTGACAACGATGACTCAAATGCTTCCAAGCTTTATCTCATACGAAGCCTTCTTGTCTTTCTTCGGTCTTGGATTGCCGATTACAGTGCCAAGTTTGGGTCGTTTGATTTCGGATTATTCACAAAACGTAACAACCAATGCTTACTTGTTCTGGATTCCATTGACAACCCTTGTTTTGGTATCCTTGTCCCTTTTCGTAGTTGGTCAAAACTTAGCGGATGCTAGTGATCCACGTACACATAGATAGGAGTAGAAATGACAAAAGAAAAAAATGTAATTTTGACTGCTCGCGATATTGTCGTGGAATTTGACGTTCGTGACAAAGTATTGACAGCCATTCGCGGCGTTTCTCTTGAACTAGTTGAAGGAGAAGTATTAGCCTTGGTAGGTGAGTCAGGATCAGGAAAATCTGTTTTGACAAAGACTTTCACAGGTATGCTTGAAGAAAATGGTCGCATTGCCCAAGGTAGCATTGACTACCGTGGTCAGGATTTGACAAATCTATCTTCTCACAAGGATTGGGAACAAATTCGTGGGGCTAAGATTGCGACTATCTTCCAGGACCCAATGACTAGTTTGGACCCAATTAAAACAATTGGTAGTCAGATTACAGAAGTTATTGTAAAACACCAAGGAAAAACAGCTAAAGAAGCAAAAGAATTGGCCATTGACTACATGAATAAGGTTGGGATTCCAGACGCAGATAGACGTTTTGATGAATACCCATTCCAATATTCTGGAGGAATGCGTCAACGTATCGTTATTGCGATTGCCCTTGCCTGCCGACCTGATGTCTTGATCTGTGATGAGCCAACGACTGCCTTGGATGTAACTATTCAAGCTCAGATTATTGATTTGCTAAAATCTTTACAAAACGAGTACCATTTCACAACAATCTTTATCACTCACGACCTTGGTGTGGTGGCAAGTATTGCGGATAAGGTAGCGGTTATGTATGCAGGAGAAATCGTTGAGTATGGAACTGTTGAGGAAGTCTTCTATGACCCTCGCCATCCATATACATGGAGTCTCTTGTCTAGCTTGCCTCAGCTTGCTGATGATAAAGGGGATCTTTACTCAATCCCAGGAACACCTCCGTCACTTTATACTGACCTGAAAGGGGATGCCTTTGCCTTGCGTTCTGACTATGCAATGCAGATTGACTTCGAACAAAAAGCTCCTCAATTCTCAGTATCAGAGACACATTGGGCTAAAACTTGGCTCCTTCATGAGGATGCTCCAAAAGTAGAAAAACCAGCTGTGATTGCAAATCTCCACGATAAGATCCGTGAAAAAATGGGATTTGCCCATCTGGAAGACTAGGAGGAAGGAAATGTCTGAAAAATTAGTAGAAATCAAAGATTTAGAAATTTCCTTCGGTGAAGGAAGTAAGAAGTTTGTCGCAGTTAAAAATGCTAACTTCTTTATCAACAAGGGAGAAACTTTCTCGCTTGTAGGTGAGTCAGGTAGTGGGAAAACAACTATTGGTCGTGCTATCATCGGTCTTAATGATACAAGTAATGGAGATATCATTTTTGAAGGTCAAAAGATTAATGGAAAGAAATCGCGTGAACAAGCTGCGGAATTGATTCGTCGTATCCAGATGATTTTCCAAGACCCTGCGGCAAGTTTGAATGAACGTGCGACTGTTGATTATATTATTTCTGAAGGTCTTTACAATCATCATCTGTTCAAGGATGAAGAAGAACGTAAAGAGAAAGTTAAAAATATTATCCGTGAAGTGGGTCTTCTTGCTGAGCACTTGACTCGTTACCCTCATGAATTCTCAGGCGGTCAACGTCAACGTATCGGTATTGCCCGTGCCTTGGTCATGCAACCAGACTTTGTTATTGCGGATGAGCCAATTTCAGCCTTGGACGTTTCTGTGCGTGCCCAAGTCTTGAACTTGCTCAAAAAATTCCAAAAAGAACTTGGTTTGACCTATCTCTTCATCGCCCATGACTTGTCGGTCGTTCGCTTTATTTCAGATCGTATCGCAGTTATTTACAAGGGTGTTATTGTAGAGGTTGCAGAAACAGAAGAATTGTTTAACAATCCAATTCACCCATATACTCAAGCCTTACTTTCAGCGGTACCAATTCCAGATCCAATCTTGGAACGCAAGAAGGTCTTGAAGGTTTACGATCCAAGTCAACACGACTATGAGACTGATAAGCCATCCATGGTAGAAATCCGTCCAGGTCACTATGTTTGGGCGAACCAAGCCGAATTGGCGCGTTACCAACAAGGACTAAACTAATAATGGTTTTATAATTTCCATGTCAACTTTTATGGAAATTATAAACCTTTTTTGTTGGACTGATTTGAAAAACTTTGAAAGCGTTCTGAAAGAATTTTCGAAAGAAATAGAATTCTTAGAAAATCATTGAATTATAGTGAGATGAAATAAAATCTGAACAACTTTATTAGGAAAGTCAAATTCATTTCTAGAAAAGTTTTAGAAGTCGCGGCGTATTACTCTAGTTTCAATCTACTATAGTCTAATACTCTTAGAAAATCTCTTCAAACCACGTCAGCTCTATCTGCGGCTAGATTCCTAGTTTGCTTTTTGATTTTCATTGAGTATAATATCTACAATGTAAAAAACTCTAGCTATCAGTTCATTGATAGTTAGAGTTTTTTCTATTCATATGATTTAAGGAGATTAAATAAGGCTTCTACTTCTGATGACGGTGTAGCTGATTTAAGGTAGGCGTAATAAACTGTAAAAGTTATCTTATCCTTCGGTATAAGCGGAATTTTTATTAAATCATCATCTTCATCAGAAAGTGCGATATCAGCCAGTAAACTAAGGCCAATCCCTTTCTTTAAAAGTTCTTTAAGGATGGCAATGTCATCAGTCTTAAAGAATATTTCTGCCTTGTTTTGATACTTTTGATTAAGCATTTCAAAAGCTTTCAGGTGAACAAAGTGTTCATCTAAGAGTATAAAGGATTGATCTGCTAATTCTTCAAAAGCGAGGGAAGGAGCAGTGGCAAAAGGATGGTTCTTAGATAAAACGACATACAGTTCTTTATGAAATAGCTCGTGTGTCTCTATTGAAGGATAGTTGAGAGGTTCAATCAAACCGAGTAGGCTTGCATTAAGGTCTCCCTTAAGGAGAAGGTTTAATAACTCTACGGAGCCACCGCGGATAGGGCGTATCTTTTTTAAAAAATCGAATTTATCTTTTTCGTTTAAGGCAGCAAAGAGATATTGAATGATAATAGGAGGGAATCCTACAGTAGAGTATTGTGCCAAGGAGCGATTAATTTCTTTGCGAGTAGAAATGACCTCAGGTAAAATCAGTTCTGTATGCTTTAGAAGGATTTGTCCTTGAGGAGTTAGCTTGAAGGAACGATGCGAGGGGTCATGGTAAATCAATTTGCAGTTAAAGGATTCCTCTAAGCGCTTGATAGCATAAGAAATAGATGGTTGGCTGACTTTATGTTGTTTTGCTACTTCCGTATAGGATTGAAGTTGGCAGAGGTCATAAAAATATTGTAGATCTTTTAAATTCATATGGGCTCACTTTCATTAGTTGGAGAAGGAAAATAAGTGGAAAACAGCAGATAAATAATTTTTATCCGTATCCTATAATTTGACTATACGAGTATTCACCAGTTAAAATGTAAGTGAGTCAGGGATCTCAAAGATTATCTAAGATACTCTCGAAAATGACCAACATCTTTTCTCGTTTATCAATAGGGAGCTGTTTAATCTTCATGTTGATTCTTTTGAGTGAAAGATTGTCACTCTTATCAGAGGTTGATTCAAGGCTATCAAAATTGAAAAATTCCTCTGGGGTCATTTCTAGTGCGTCAATCACTTTTTCAAGACTGTGAATGGTCAGATTCACATTTTGGTTTTCAAGTTGATTGATATACTTAAGCCCGAGTCCTGCTTGTTCCGAAAGTTCTTCCTGGCTCATTTTATTCTGTGTTCGAAAATATTTCACTTTTTGGGAAATATATTGTTGTAAATAGTTTTTAGTTGTCATATAAATAGAATACAAGTTTTATATGACAAAAAAACACCTTAAAAAATACAAAGTACTACATAACAAACTTATATGATATTTATTTTAATGAGGATTGTCAATTTGTATGATTGGTTTCTTTTACTCGAAACTTTTAGTAAAGAGAGATCATCGAGAGTTTGATGAGTTCAGAAATTTATAAAATATAACAACTTAAAGTATTATCAATAATAGTGTTTTAAGTATAAAAGAGCCTATTAGAAATTGTTTTCGTAGGCTCATTATAACATATGCGTATACAATTGTATTATTTAAACAACAACGTTTCATGAACAATTCGTTTCATGTGGTATAATATAAATAAAAAGGAGGTTGCACTATGACTGCACATGATATTTTAAACAATCCTTTCCTCAATAAAGGTACTGCCTTTACCTTAGAGGAGCGAAAGGAACTAGGCCTTATTGGTTTACTGCCACCGTATGTTCAAACGATTGAAGAACAAGCGGCGCAAACTTATGCACAAATGCAAACAAAAGCCAATGATCTGGAAAAACGTCTTTTCCTAATGGAAATTTTTAATACCAACAGGACTCTTTTTTATTACCTCTTTTCTCAACATTTGGAAGAATTCAATCCAATTGTATATGATCCAACCATTGCAGATACCATTGAAGGCTATAGTGATCTTTTTGTAGATCCCCAATATGCGGGATATCTTGATATCAATCATCCTGAAAATATTGAAGCCACTTTGAAAAACGCTGCCGGGGGTCGCGAGATTCGTCTCATTGTTGTAACAGATGCAGAAGGAATCCTTGGAATTGGCGACTGGGGAACAAATGGTGTCGATATTTCTGTTGGGAAATTGATGGTCTATACGGCTGCTGCTGGAATCGATCCTTCAATGGTCCTTCCTTTAGTCATTGATGCAGGGACTAACCGTGAAGAACTTCGTAACAATCCTAATTACTTAGGAAATCGTCACGAACGGGTCCGCGGAGATCGTTACTACGACTTCATTGACCAATTTGTTCAAACAGCAGAACGTCTCTTTCCTAAACTTTACCTTCACTGGGAAGATTTTGGTCGCTTGAATGCTGCCAATATTCTTGAAAAATACCGGAAACAAATTCCGACCTTTAATGATGATATTCAAGGTACGGGAATCGTTACCTTGGGTGGTATCTTTGGTTCGCTGGATATTAGTGGTGAAAAATTAACAGATCAAGTTTATCTCTGCTATGGTGGTGGTACTGCGGGTGCAGGAATTGCCTCTCGTGTTCTTCGTGAAATGGTAAGTGAAGGTCTTTCTGAAGAAGAAGCCTATAAACGTTTCTTTATGGTTGATAAACAAGGTCTTCTCTTTGATGACATGGATGACTTGACACCAGAGCAAAAACCATTTGCTAAGAAACGTGCTGACTTTAGTAACGCAGATAAGTTGACTGACCTGCTTGAAGTAGTGAAGACTGTGAAGCCAACCATTCTTGTAGGAACTTCAACTCAGCCTAATACCTTCACTAAAGAAATAGTAGAAGCTATGTGTGAAAACACAGAACGTCCAATGATCTTCCCTTTGTCAAACCCAACTAAATTGGCAGAAGCTAGTGCCAAAGATTTGATTGAATGGTCAGATGGCAAAGCTTTTGTCGCAACAGGAATTCCTGCTGATACGGTTTCTTATAAAGGTGTAGACTATGTGATTGGTCAAGCAAATAATGCCCTGATTTACCCAGGTCTTGGTCTAGGTATGCTGGCTTCTGAAGCAAGTCTTTTGACTGATGAAATGATTGGAGCAGCGGCGCATTCATTGAGTGGTATTGTCAATCCAGACCAACCAGGAGCTCCTGTCTTGCCACCATTCAAGTATGTAGCAGATGTTTCTATTAAAGTAGCAGAAGCAGTCGCTAAAAAAGCACAAGAGCAAGGTCTTGCACGCGCTAAGGAAACAGATATGGCCAAAGCAGTTCGTGATTTGAAGTGGTATCCAGAGTATAAATAATTCATTTCTGCTGCTATCCTTCTATAGTGGCAGATTTGTATGGCCTGTGGACTTAAGTAATTTAGAAAGGACACCTATGTCACTCTTTTTAACCTCGATTACGAGTATCATTCCGATTATTGCTATTATTGTTTTGGGGTATATTCTTCAGGTGAGGGGATGGTTTGGAGATAGTTTTGGATCCAATCTATCTCGTTTGATCATGAATGTAGCCTTGCCAGCGTCAATCTTTGTGTCGGTGATGAAATACCTAACGCTAGATAAACTAATCAGTCTTTCTGGAGGACTCTTTTATACTTTTGTAGCATTTAAATTGGGCTATATCGTAGCTTATATTGCGGTTAGGCTTTTCAAGGTTCGTCCAGGACGGCGAGGAACCATGATTAATACCTTTGTGAATGCCAATACTATTTTTATCGGTTTACCATTAAACGTTGCTCTTTTTGGTAATCAGGCTCTTCCATATTTCTTGATTTACTATATCACTAACACGATTTCTACCTGGACATTAGGCGTGTATGTGATAACGAGCGATAGTAAATCGGGTCAAAGTAAGAAGAAAACTAAATTTGACTGGAAGAAATTGCTTCCAGCTCCGCTTGTAGGTTTTCTTGTCGCTCTACTATTTTTGATTCTCCGAATCTCCATTCCAGATTTCGCAACAAATACCTTAACTTATGTTGGAAATATCGTCACTCCCTTATCTCTGATTTATATTGGTATCGTTCTTGCAAAGGCAGGCTTGAATACTATTACTTTTGATAAAGATACAATTGTCACTTTAGTTGGACGCTTTATCCTAGCTCCTCTGATTATGTTTCTTGTATTGAAGTTCTCTGCACCAGATATGGCGACAGTAGAATTTAAGACCTTTATGATTCAGTCCGCTACACCAGCTCTAGCTGTTCTCCCAATCCTTGCTAATCAGGGAAAAGGAGATGTGGAATTCTCTACGAACGTGGTGACTCTAAGTACGGTTCTATTTATCGTTGTTATTCCAATATTACAAACTTTATTAGGATAAGAGGAAGAGCTTGTGAGAACAATTTTGAATTGCGTGAAAAAATGGCAGACACTCATCAAGATTACCTTATTTTTATCTATTGTTAGTCTCGTTATTGTAGAGATAATCAGACTTTTTAAGACAATTTCGGTTGATAAGATTGGAGCAATCTTGGGGGAACTCTCTCCAATAAAAGTCATTAGTTTAGCTTTGCTCGGTTCTATGGCTGTTGCGCCAATGATGCTCTATGATAGAATCCTAAATAAAGAACTTAATCAGAAACAAAAATTATCTTACTTACTAGAAACAAGTTGGACTATAAATAGCTTGAATAATATGATTGGCTTTGCCGGTTTGGTGGATGTTGGTTTACGCTATTCTTTCTATGGAGATGAAGAACGCTCTGAAAAAAGTATGCAAGGAATTTCTCGTGTCATCCCTTATTTTATGAGTGGTTTCTCACTGTTTGCACTGATAAGTTTAATTTTCACAATTATATTTCCTATTTCAATGGGGATTAAACAATATTGGCCAGCTCTTTTGGGAGCTTGTCTCTATCTTCCAATTATTTTATTTGTTTCAAATAGAAAAAAATGGGTCTATTTTGGTCAATTGAGTGGAAGGACAATTTTATCATTAGTGTTAACTTCTGCCCTTGATTGGGCTAGTGTATTAAGTTTTTTCCTTTTGGTTGGGTATGTTTTAGGCTACAATTTACCAATTTATGATGTAATCCCCCTCTTTATGATTGCTATTACAATTGGCATTATATCGATGATTCCTGGTAGCCTAGGTAGTTTCGATTTAATTATGGTATCTGGTTTAGTTGGCCTTGGTATTGATAAAGATCAGGCGCTAAGTTGGTTACTAGTATTTCGTTTATTCTATTATATTCTTCCTTTCTGTTTAGGGGTTGTTTTATTCTTAAAAAATATGGGTGGTCGACTTAATGAGAAATATTTGGGAATTCCTCAAAAGGTTATTGGATCACTATCCACTATAGTATTGGTTTGGGGGTTGAGACTTTTTGCTTTCTTCCTCGTGGTGTCAGCTATAGTTCCTCAAGAATTAGGACATCTTCCTTTGTTTAAAGAACTTTCACCTAGCACTGGACAGTTTGTTTTTCAACTTCCTAGTATCATTCTCGGCGTACACTTCTTCCTTCTTGCAAGACTAGTTAAACGACGTTTAAAATTTACATTACCATTCGCTACTGTACTAGGTCTAGTAAGCCTTGTTTATTTGAATATTGGTAGTCTTTCATTCGCAAGTAGTTTTTTTCTAATCATTATTTTGTCTATCATATGGTGGATTAGAAATACATTTGTTCGTAGTCATTATATTTATGCTTGGGAAGATTGTTGTAAGGATATATCGTATATTGGTGGAAGTTTCTTCTTGGCCCTTGTTTTGTTAGGACATTTGAACCCTCATCATGTATTTGAAGTTAAACATCTTCCTCATTTGATTACACACTGGATTCATCTTTTTGGCTCGTCTCTGATATTGGTGATTTCGTATGTTTTGGTACTCCGTGAGAGCAGTCAAACCAAAGAGAATTTTGGAGAAGTTTTCGATAAGCAACGTTATCAAGACTTTATTGCAACAATACCAAATATAAATTTAGATGCTACCCTGGCTTATTTAGATGACAAATACCTTTATTGGTACCAAGAGGATGGTCAAGACAAGGTTGTTTTCCAATTTGCAATTGAAAATAATAAATGTGTCGTTATGTCGGATCCACTGGCACAGTCAGGATACTTAGAAAAAGGCTTATCTAAGTTTTTAGAGGCTGCGGAGTACATAAATGTCTCTGTTATTTTCTACGAAATTAATCAAGAAACCACCCTATTACTTCATGAATATGGGTACGACTTTATGAAATTTGGGGAGACTGCTCAGGTATTACTGGATAGGTTTACAACCGAAGGAAAACAAGGAAAGAAATTTAGAACAGTTGTTAATCGATTAGAAAGCAAGGGGTATCAATTCCAAGTATTACAACCACCTTTTGATAAGAAGTTGCTTAACACCCTTACAGAAATATCGGATAATTGGCTAGATGGTCGCCAAGAAAAAGGGTTTTCACTTGGATTTTTTGATGAGAAGTACATTCAATTAGCACCAATAGCCCTTGTAAGGGATAAGGAAGATAAGGTTCAGGCTTTTGTTACCTTTTTAGCTTGTAATGGTCCTGAAGAAGCTAGCATCGATTTGATGCGCTACCACTTAAGGACAGCACCCAATGGTATTATGGATTATCTCTTTGTGAAATTATTACTTCATTTTAAAGAAGAAGGAGTTCGTTTATTTGAATTAGGCATGGCGCCGTTGTCAAATGTAGGAACTGAGAAACATAGCTTTCTACAAGAAAAAGTAGCCTATCTCATCTATGCCTTCACTAATCGATTCTATTCATTTAGTGGTCTTAGACAGTATAAACAAAAGTTTAATCCTATTTGGACACCTAGATATGTTGCCTATCCTCGGGATACTTGGCTTATTTTGGATATGTTAGCAATCTACAGAGTTGATAATCGAAAAGTAAAGAGATTGTCGTATTGACTATTGGTTTTAAACAGTATAAAATAACTGTCGATTTTTTGTCCGACTGCCAAGAGTCAGTTTAATACTATACTAAAATCAAAACGCATTATATAATAGTGATATAAAATCAACCAAAGAAGAAATACAAGCCATCAAAACACTTTTAAAAGACTCTAATACAGCTAAATATCATAAAAGTCTTCAAATCGTTCTATTTTGTCTAATGGGCAAATCTTTGAAATTATCCTAAAAGAATTGAAAGAATCATGAAAGAATTGAAAGAATCATGAAAGAATTGAAAGAATTATGAAAGAATTTTCGAAAAATTTTAAAATATTCTGAAATATTCTTGACAGCTGATAAAAAAGGTGGTAAGATAGGAAACATCAAAAAAGAAAGCAGAAAAGAAATGAATAAGAAACAAGCTGTAACGATGAATCAAAACTTTTACTTTAGCTACTTTAGATAGTGTTTGTAGACATGTCACCATGGATGCAAACAGTTCAAGCAATTTGTTTGTATCTATGTGGCTAAGATTTTTGATTGTGGTCCATATAGATGAATATCTAAATGGACTAGCTAAGTTGTAACTTGTTAGATTATTTCAAGCATCCGTTTAGGTATTATCTAGGCGGTTTTTTGTTTTATACTCTTCGAAAATCTCTTCAAACCACGTCAACGTCGCCTTGCCGT
>NZ_VMLR01000005.1:0-91412 GCF_013276795.1 Streptococcus sp. 2342 | reverse complement strand
TTCCTAGTTTGCTCTTTGGTTTTCATTGAGTATTATCTTTTCTGAGAAGGAGTTTCATTATGAAAGTTGTTCGAAAATTACTAGCACCTCTCTTGGTAGTGGGGATTCTCTTGATCTCTCTGATCAGTTTGCATCAGTTGAAGGCAGATAAGAAAAAAGATGTTTTTCGTATCGGTATTTCGCAGTTTATTACTCATCAATCTTTGGATGCTACTAGAGAAGGTTTTGTGGATGAGTTGGCCAAGCAAGGCTATGTTGAGGGGAAAAATATTGAGATTGATTTGCAAAATGCACAGGGTGAGCAAAGAAATCTAAAAACCATTTCCCAGCAACTAGCAGAATCTAGTGATGTCGTTCTAGCCATCGCAACGCCTTCTGCTCAGAGCTTGGCTAATACAACGCAAACGACACCTGTTATCTTTTCAGCGGTAACAGATCCTGTCAGTGCCAAGTTGGTTGAGTCAAGAGAGCATCCTGGGGGCAATGTAACTGGGACAAGCGATCAGTCATCAGATGCCATTTCAACCCAAATCAATTTGATAAAGAAAGTGTTGCCAAAAGCTAAAACGATTGGAATTCTCTATACTCAGAGCGAGCCAAACTCAGTTGTCCAAAAGGATGAAGCTAAGCGCCTTCTGGAAGAAAAAGGCTTTAGTGTTGTTGAAAAAACAATCTTGGACAGTAACAACGTCAAGGCTGCTGCAGAAAGCTTGATGGCAGAGGTAGATATGGTTTTTGTACCAACGGATAATATCATTTCATCAACCATGGAAACAGTCAAGCAGGTTTCTATTAAACACAAGGTTCCAGTATTTGGTGGTTCAACAGAAATGATTGCGGTTGGTGGCTTGTATAACTACGGAACCAATTATGAAGAATTGGGACGTCAGACAGCAAGAATGCTGGTTCGTGTCTTAAAAGGTGAGAAGCCAGAAAATATAGCAGTTGAGTTGCCTGAAAAGCTGGAATTGCATACCAATCAAGAAATGGCAGATGCACTAGGAATTGATATTAGTAAGTTGGAAGGCAAGGAATAAGGAGGTTTAAGATGAATTTTGTATTATCTAGTTTATCAGAAGGTTTGTTGTGGTCGATTATGGCGATTGGGGTCTACTTGACTTTCCGTATTTTGGATATTGCGGATATGACTGCTGAAGGAGCCTTTCCACTGGGGGCGGCTGTCGTCGTATCTCAGATACAGGCAGGGACAAATCCTTGGATTGCGACCTTACTTGCTTTGCTGGCAGGTATGGTAGCAGGTCTTGTATCAGGAATGCTCCACACCAAGATGAAAATTCCAGCTCTCTTGACAGGGATTGTGACCTTGACAGGGCTTTATTCGATCAATATTAAAATCATGGGAAATGTGCCCAATCTTTCCTTGGGAGATTCTGCAACCGTCTTTAAACAGTTGGCAAGCTTAGGGCTGTCAAATGAAGAAGCTGTTTTCTTATTTAGTTCGGCCTGTCTCTTACTTGTTTGTTTGGTCTTGACCCTTTTGATGAAAACAGAGATTGGCTTGGTCTTGCGTTCGACTGGGGACAATATTCCGATGAGTGAGGCCAATGGAGTCAATGTAGACACCATGAAGATTGTTGGTTACATGATTTCAAACGGCTTGATTGCCCTATGTGGTTCCTTGTTTGCCCAAAATGATGGATTTTCAGATGTGACTTCTGGGACAGGAACCATTGTTGTTGGTTTGAGTGCAGTGATTATTGCGGAAGTCTTGATACACGATTTGACCATTGGAGGTCGCCTGTTATCCATCGGAATCGGTGCTATTGTTTACCGTTTGATTATTTTAAATATCTATGAAATTCCAAATCTAGATCAAAACTTAGTTCGTCTCTTTAATGCAATCTTGCTCGCCTTAGTTCTATTTGCACCAGAATTGCAAAAGCGATTAAAGATTCGTGGTTTGAAACTGAGAAATGAATAGGAGGAGAAAGTTATGGCAAGTTTGTTAACACTTGAAAATATTCACAAAACATTTGAAGCAGGGACGGTCAATGAGAACCATGTCCTCAAAGGATTAGACTTAGAGGTTGAAGAGGGAGATTTTATCTCTGTAATCGGTGGAAATGGAGCAGGGAAATCCACTTTGATGAATATCTTGGCTGGCAATCTATCGGTGGATGAAGGGGACCTTTTATTGGCAGGGAAATCCATTAAAAATCTGAGTGTAAGAAAGAGAGCTAAGGATATTGCCCGTGTTTTTCAAGATCCTAAGATGGGAACAGCTTCTCGTTTGACAATTGAGGAGAATATGGCTATTGCCTTGAGACGCGGGCAGAAGAGAGGGCTTGGTTGGGGCGTGAAGGAGAAGGATAGAATCCAGTTCCAAGAGGCCTTGAAGGAGTTGAATATTGGTCTTGAAAACCGCTTAAAAGTAGATACTCAATATCTCTCAGGAGGACAAAGACAGGCCTTGACCCTAGTCATGGCAGCCTTGGTGAAACCTAAGCTCTTGTTGTTGGATGAACACACTGCGGCACTTGATCCGAAAACTAGTCAAATGGTAATGGATTTGACGCAAAAGATTGTGGAACACCATCAGTTGACGACTTTGATGATTACCCACGATATGAACCATGCTATTGAGTACGGCAATCGTCTCATTATGCTCTATCAAGGCAAGATAGTGGTGGATGTAAAAGGAGAAGAGAAAAAGCATCTGACAGTCGAAGATCTCATGCATCTATTCCAGAAAAATAGTGGCCAGAGTCTAGTCAGTGATGAATTGGTTTTGGGATAAATAAAAAGGCTGAGATCCAGTGTCTCAGTCTTTTATTAGTACAAATGGATAGGCAGAAATATGAAATTGATACTCTTCTAAAATCACTTCAAACCACGTTAGCTCTATCTGCAACCTTAAAACAGTGCTTTGAGCAACCTGCGGCTAGCTTCCTAGTTTGCTCTTTGATTTTCATTGAGTACAAACTCAGCAAGGAACCCTCTTTCGTAGAAAAGCAGGGCTCTTTTTGCTGTCTATTCCCTCCCTGAAAGCGTAAAACAAACTAGTCAGGGTGGCTAGTTTGTGGTATAATGAAAGAGACTCAAAAAGAAACAGGAGAAAAATGATGGATTTACTATTAGCAATTGTATTGATTGTGCTAGCTTTTCTAGGAGGAGCTCTTGGAGGAATGTACTTGGTTCGTAAGCAAATTGAAAAAGAATTCGCTGACAACCCACGTTTGAATGCTGAAGCAGTTCGTACTCTTTTGAGTGCAAATGGTCAAAAACCAAGCGAAGCTAAGGTACAACAAGTATACCACCAAATCATCCGCCAACAAAAGGCCGCCCTTGCTAACAATAAAAAGAAAAAATAAATAAGGAAAAGTCTGGGATGAAAGTTCCAGACTTCTCACTATGTTGGTTATGTTTAGGGATGAGACTTTTTCCTTGCATTCTATT
This sequence comes from Streptococcus sp. 2342, assembly GCF_013276795.1. Lineage (GTDB taxonomy): Bacteria > Bacillota > Bacilli > Lactobacillales > Streptococcaceae > Streptococcus. Next base: position 87,995 of record NZ_VMLR01000005.1, on the reverse strand, counting down.
GATATTTGATTATGATTAAGAGAGATAGTTATTGATTAGGCTGTCATTCAGTTCATAAGGATCAATAATCATAATGAACTATCAATCAGAAAAAAGACTAGAAAGAAGACTGTATGGATAATCGACCAATTGGTTTTTTGGATTCGGGTGTCGGGGGCTTGACCGTTGTGCGCGAGCTCATGCGCCAACTTCCCCATGAAGAAATCGTCTATATTGGAGATTCGGCACGGGCGCCCTATGGTCCCCGTCCTGCTGAGCAAATTCGTGAATATACTTGGCAGTTGATCAACTTTCTCTTGACCAAGGATGTCAAAATGATTGTCATTGCTTGTAATACTGCAACTGCGGTCGTCTGGGAAGAAATCAAGGCTCAACTAGATATTCCCGTCCTAGGTGTGATTTTGCCAGGAGCTTCGGCAGCTATCAAGTCCAGTCAAGGTGGGAAAATCGGAGTGATTGGAACACCCATGACGGTACAATCAGACATCTACCGTCAGAAAATCCATGATTTGGATCCGGACTTACAGGTGGAGAGTTTGGCCTGTCCCAAGTTTGCTCCCTTGGTGGAGTCTGGTGCCCTGTCAACCAGTGTCACCAAGAAAGTGGTCTATGAAACCCTGCGTCCCTTGGTTGGAAAGGTGGATAGCCTGATTTTGGGTTGTACCCATTATCCACTGCTCAGACCTATTATTCAAAATGTCATGGGGCCAAAAGTTCAGCTCATCGATAGTGGGGCAGAGTGCGTACGGGACATCTCAGTCTTACTCAATTATTTTGAAATCAATCGTGGTCGCGATGCTGGACCACTTCATCACCGTTTTTACACAACAGCCAGCAGCCAAAGTTTTGCACAAATTGGTGAAGAATGGCTGGAAAAAGAGATTTATGTGGAGCATGTAGAATTATGACAAATAAAATTTATGAATATAAGGATGACCAGGACTGGTATGTCGGCTCATATAGTACTTTTGGTGGTGTCCGGACATTGACTGATGAAGACTTGGATTTTCCTCTATTTGAGTTTGCCCAAAGATTTCGAGATGAGGAACAAGGTTTTCCTATTTCTGTGATTGTTTTACGCTATGGTTCCCTCTACCGTTTATTGTCTTTTGTGGTAGATATCCTCAACCAAGAAATGGGACGAAATCTGGAAGTCATCCAACGTCAGGGAGCTTTTCTCTTGATTGAAAATGGGCAACTCCTGCATGTAGCATTGCCTAAAGAAGGGGTCAATGTTCATGATTTCTTTGATACAAGCAAGGTCAGAGAAACCTTATTGATTGCGACTCGAAACGAAGGCAAGACCAAAGAGTTCCGAGCTATCTTTGATAAGTTAGGCTACGATGTGGAAAATCTTAATAACTATCCTGACCTGCCTGAAGTAGCTGAAACAGGCATGACCTTCGAAGAAAATGCCCGTCTCAAGGCAGAAACCATTTCTCAATTAACGGGCAAGATGGTTTTGGCAGATGACTCAGGTCTCAAAGTCGATGTCCTTGGTGGCTTGCCAGGTGTCTGGTCAGCTCGTTTCGCAGGTGTGGGAGCTACTGACCGTGAAAACAATGCCAAACTCTTGCACGAATTGGCCATGGTCTTTGAACTCAAGGACCGCTCGGCTCAATTCCATACAACCCTAGTCGTGGCCAGTCCAAACAAGGAAAGCTTGGTTGTTGAAGCAGACTGGTCAGGCTACATTAACTTTGAACCTAAGGGTGAAAATGGATTTGGTTACGATCCTCTCTTCCTTGTAGGAGAGACAGGCAAGTCCTCAGCTGAATTAACCCTTGAAGAAAAAAATAGTCAATCTCACCGTGCCTTAGCCGTTAAGAAACTTTTGGAGGTATTTCCATCATGGCAAAGCAAACCATCATTGTAATGAGCGATTCTCATGGCGATAGCTTGATTGTGGAAGAAATCCGTGATCGCTATGTGGGCAAAGTTGATGCCGTTTTTCATAATGGCGATTCTGAACTGCGTCCTGATTCTCCCCTTTGGGAAGGCATCCGTGTTGTTAAAGGGAATATGGACTTCTATGCAGGTTACCCAGAACGTTTGGTGACTGAGCTTGGTTCGACCAAGATTATCCAAACCCATGGTCACTTGTTTGACATCAATTTCAACTTTCAAAAGTTGGACTACTGGGCTCAGGAAGAAGAGGCCGATATCTGTCTCTATGGTCACTTGCATGTGCCAAGCGCTTGGATGGAAGGCAAGACCCTCTTTCTAAATCCAGGCTCCATCAGTCAACCGCGTGGGACTATCAGAGAATGCCTCTATGCTCGTGTGGAGATTGATGACAGTTATTTTAAAGTGGACTTTTTGACACGAGACCATGAGGTGTATCCGGGCTTGTCCAAGGAGTTTAGCCGATGATTGCCAAGGAGTTTGAGACTTTCTTGTTGGGGCAGGAGGAAACTTTTTTGACCCCTGCTGAAAATCTGGCCGTGTTGATTGATACCCACAATGCAGATCATGCGACACTCTTGCTCAGTCAGATGACCTATACCCGTGTTCCTGTTGTAACAGATGAAAAACAGTTTGTTGGGACGATTGGGCTCAGAGATATTATGGCTTATCAGATGGAGCATGACTTGAGTCAAGAAATCATGGCAGATACGGATATCGTTCATATGACGAGAACGGACGTAGCGGTTGTTTCGCCTGATTTTACCATTACGGAGGTCTTGCACAAGTTGGTAGATGAGTCCTTCTTGCCGGTTGTGGATGCGTCTGATATTTTCCAAGGGATTATCACGCGCAAGTCTATCCTCAAGGCAGTGAATGCCCTCTTGCATGACTTTAGTAAGGAATATGAGATTCGATGCAAATGAGAGATAGGATTTCAGCCTTTTTAGAGGGAAAGCAGGGTTTGTCTGCCAATTCCAAGCAGTCCTATAAGTATGATTTAGAACAGTTTTTAGATTTGGTAGGCGAGCGGATTTCTGAGACCAGTCTCAAGATTTACCAAGCCCAGCTAGCCAATCTAAAAATCAGCGCCCAGAAGCGAAAGATTTCGGCCTGTAACCAATTTCTCTACTTTCTCTATCAAAAAGGAGAAGTGGACAGCTTTTACCGCTTAGAATTAGCTAAACAAGCTGAAAAGAAGACCGAAAAGCCAGAACTGTTAGACCTAGACTCTTTTTGGCAGGAAAGCGACGTTCCAGAGGGGCGTTTACTGGCTCTACTTATCTTGGAAATGGGGCTCTTGCCGAGTGAGATTTTAGCCCTTAAGGTTGCGGACGTCAATCTGGACTTTCAAGTGTTGCGAATCAAGAAGGCTTCCCAACAGAGAATTGTCACCATTCCCACGACCTTGCTGTCAGAGTTGGAACCCTTGATGGGGCAGACCTATCTTTTTGAAAGGGGAGGGAAAGCCTATTCTCGTCAGTGGGCCTTTCGTCAGCTAGAATCCTTTGTCAAGGAGAAAGGTTTCCCAGCCTTATCAGCTCAAGCCTTGCGGGAACAGTTCATTCTACGACAAATTGAAAACAAGGTCGATTTGTACGAAATTGCAAAAAAATTAGGATTAAAAACAGTCCTGACCTTAGAAAAATATAGATAATGGATATTAAATTAAAAGATTTTGAAGGGCCCCTGGACTTACTCTTGCATCTGGTTTCTAAGTATCAGATGGATATCTACGATGTGCCCATTACGGAAGTCATCGAACAGTATCTAGCCTATGTCTCAACTCTGCAGGCCATGCGTCTGGAAGTGACGGGTGAGTATATGGTTATGGCCAGTCAGCTCATGTTGATCAAGAGCCGCAAGCTCTTGCCAAAGGTAGCAGAAGTGACAGACTTGGAGGATGACCTAGAGCAGGATCTTCTCTCTCAAATCGAAGAATACCGCAAGTTCAAGCTCTTGGGGGAGCACTTGGAAGCCAAGCACCAAGAACGGGCTCAGCACTATTCCAAAGCGCCGACAGAGTTGATTTACGAAGATGCGGAGCTTGTTCATGACAAGACGACCATTGACCTCTTTTTGGCTTTTTCAAATATCCTAGCCAAGAAAAAAGAGGAGTTTACACAGAATCACACGACTATCCTGCGGGATGAGTATAAGATTGAGGACATGATGGTTATCGTAAAAGAGTCCTTGACTGGACGAGATCAATTGCGCTTGCAGGATTTGTTCAAGGAAGCCCAGAATCTCCAAGAGGTCATTACCCTCTTTTTGGCAACCCTAGAGTTAATCAAAACCCAGGAACTAATCCTCGTGCAAGAGGAAAGTTTCGGAGATATTTATCTCATGGAAAAGAAGGAAGAAAGTCAAGTGGCCCAAAGCTAGACTTGATAGAGAGGAAAGATGAGTACTTTAGCAAAAATAGAAGCGCTCTTGTTTGTAGCGGGTGAAGATGGGATTAGAGTCCGCCAGTTAGCTGAACTCCTCTCTCTGCCACCGACAGGCATCCAACAGAGTTTAGAAAAATTAGCCCAGAAGTATGAAAAGGACCCAGATTCCAGTTTGGCTCTGATTGAGACAGGGGGCGCTTATAGATTGGTGACCAAGCCTCAGTTTTCAGAGATTTTGAAGGAATACTCTAAGGCACCTATCAACCAGAGTTTATCTCGGGCTGCCCTTGAGACCTTGTCCATTATTGCCTACAAACAGCCCATCACACGGATAGAGATTGATGCCATCCGTGGGGTCAACTCGAGTGGGGCTTTGGCAAAGTTGCAGGCCTTTGACTTGATACGAGAAGACGGGAAAAAAGAAGTGTTGGGTCGTCCCAACCTCTATGTGACTACGGATTATTTCCTAGATTACATGGGGATAAACCATTTAGAAGAATTACCAGTGATTGATGAGCTTGAGATTCAAGCCCAAGAAAGCCAATTATTTGGTGAAAGGATAGAAGAAGATGAGAATCAATAAGTATATTGCCCACGCAGGTGTGGCCAGTAGGAGAAAAGCAGAAGAGCTGATCAAGCAAGGTTTGGTGACGGTTAACGGTCAAGTGGTACGTGAACTAGCAACCACTATCAAGTCAGGCGACAAGGTTGAAGTTGAAGGTCAACCTATCTACAACGAAGAAAAGGTCTATTATCTGCTTAACAAACCACGCGGTGTCATTTCCAGTGTGACAGATGACAAGGGCCGCAAGACGGTAGTCGACCTCTTGCCTAATGTAAAAGAGCGCATTTACCCAGTTGGACGTTTGGACTGGGATACATCAGGAGTCTTGATTTTGACCAATGATGGGGATTTTACGGATGAGATGATTCACCCTCGTAATGAGATTGACAAGGTTTATGTCGCGCGTGTTAAAGGTGTGGCCAATAAGGACAATCTTCGTCCCTTGACCCGTGGACTTGAGATTGATGGCAAGAAAACCAAGCCGGCTGTCTATGAGATTCTCAAAGTGGACCCAGTTAAAAACCGCTCTGTGGTGCAGTTAACTATCCATGAAGGGCGTAATCACCAGGTTAAAAAGATGTTTGAAGCTGTTGGTCTCCAAGTAGATAAGTTGTCTCGGACCCGTTTTGGACATCTAGACTTGACAGGTCTTCGTCCAGGTGAATCGCGTCGCCTTAACAAAAAAGAAATCAGCCAACTACACACAATGGCTGTAACCAAGAAATAATGAAACGAATTTTAATAGCGCCTGTGCGCTTTTACCAACGTTTTCTCTCACCAGCCTTTCCACCCTCTTGTCGCTTTGAGCCGACTTGTTCAAACTATATGATTCAGGCTATTGAAAAACATGGCTTCAAGGGTGTTTTGATGGGCTTGGCTCGGATTTTACATTGCCATCCTTGGTCGAAACCAGGCAAGGACCCCGTACCGGATCATTTTTCCCTTAAACGGAATCAAGAAGAAAAATGAGGCTAGGTAAAAATATTTTAGTGAAATGATAAAAACGCATCCTATCAGGTTTGAGTGAGCTTGATAGGATGCGTTTTATCATGTAAAGATGTGATTGAGTTTAAAGTAGCTTATTTCAAGGCTTTTTGTGCGTCTTCAATCATGAGTTTTGTTGATTCAAGTCCGCCTCCGCTTAGATACCAGAGGTCTGGTGTGAGTTGGATAATTTTACCATTTTTAGCGGCAGGAGTTTCAGCGATGAGGGCATTTTCTAGGACGCCGTCGTTGCTTGAGTTGTCCCCACCGATGGCAAGGGTACGGTTGATGACAAAAAGGATGTCAGGATTGATTTCTTTGACACTTTCAAAGCTGACTTCTTGTCCGTGGCGAGAATCTTCAAATTGAGTATCAGTTGGCTTGAATTTCAAAGTTTGATACAAGAAAGAGAAACGAGATTGGGCACCAAAGGCAGCCATTTTTCCTTCGTTGAGGAGGATGGCAAGGGCTTTTTTGTCAGAACTTTCATTTTTAGTTGCGACTTCTTGGATGCTCTTGTCTAGCTTGGCCAATTCTTCCTTGGCTTTCTGTGTACCAGTTTCACCAAAGGCGCTTGCTAGGGATTCGATATTAGCCTTGGTAGAAGTCCAGTAGTCATCTTTGCCTGCTTGGAATAGAACAGTCGGAGCGATTTCGTTGAACTTATCTACGAATTTTTGGGTACGTGGTGAAGCGATAATTAGGTCTGGTTCAAGAGCAGCAAGGGCTTCTAGGTCTGGCTCAACCATAGAACCAACATTTTTAACTTTTCCAGCTAGATCTTTTAGATAAGTCGGAACAGTTTTTGTAGGCATTCCGACGATATTCTTTTCAAAACCTAAAGCGCGAATAGTATCCGCAGCACCGAGGTCAAAGGTCACAATCTTTTCAGGGACTTTTGAAAGTGTGACTACACCTAGTGAACTTTTAATGGTTACCTCTGTTGGAGCAGAGCTACTTGACTCCGTCTTACTAGTGCTTGAGTTTGTACTACATGCACCAAGTAGGAGCAAGAAGCTGGCCGCTAGGGCAGTGAGATAAAGTTTAAGGGATGTTTTCATAATTTCTCCTTTTTAAAATGTGATAACGATTTAGGGAGTCTCTAGGTTTTATTGACTAAGAGACTGAAAGTTCTCTAACTTGAGCTTCTATGTTACTAGCTATAGATACAAATCTTTTTGCCATTGATACCAGCTAGCGTGATAGGAATCTCATATAGTTGACTGAGCAGGTCAGCCTGCATGATTTGATCGGTTCTTCCCTTGCTAAAGACTTGACCGTCCTTGAAGGCGACAATTTCATCCGCATACTGGCTGGCCATGTTGATATCGTGGAGAACGATGATAATGGTCTTTCCGAGTTCCTCCACCAGTCGCTTGAGAATCTGCATCATGCTGACGCTTTGCTTGATATCGAGATTGTTGAGTGGTTCGTCTAGTAAGATAAAGTCCGTATCCTGGGCCAGTACCATAGCGATAAAGACGCGCTGGAGTTGTCCCCCAGACAGGCTATCGATGTAGCGGTCTTTTAAGTTGGTCAGTTCTAAATAGTCCATAGTTTCTCGGATTTTTTCCCAATCTTCTGGTCTCAGTCGACCTCGGCTGTAGGGAAAACGTCCAAAACTGACCAGTTCTTCAACCGTCAATTTGGCTTGGTAATTGATTTTCTGCTTTAGGATAGTCAGTTCTTGAGCCAGTTCTTGTGAATTCCAGCTTTCGATTTCACGGCCTTTGATACTGAGTATTCCCTGATCCTTCTTGGTCAGTCTGCTCATGATGGATAGGAGAGTCGATTTTCCAGCACCATTTGGACCAATAAAGGCTGTCAGTTTCTGAGGACTGACTTCAAGCGAAATGCCTTGCAAAATCTCCTGTTTTTGAATGGATTTGTCAATGTTTTCCAGTTTCACCGACGCGCCCTCCTATAAAGTAAGATAAAGAATAAGAAGCCACCCACACTCTCGATGATCATGCTGATGCGAATTTCTAGTGCAAAGACTCGTTCAATAAGGGCCTGCCCCAAGGTCAAACTAATAAATCCAACCAGAATGGCTACGATAAAGAGTAACTTGTGCCGATAGTCTTTGACGATTAGGTAGGTGAGGTTGGCCAGCATAAAGCCGAAGAAGGCCATAGGCCCTACCAAGGCAGTAGCCGTTGAGGTCAAAAGTACGATGCCCCAGAGGAGCTCTCTCTGTTCTTTTTCAACATCGAGTCCCAATATCTGAGCCGTTTCTCTTTGTAGGTGCAAGACATCCAGAATGACTGCTTTTCGAAAGAAAAATATGGTCAAAGCAAGGATAATCAGAGAACCGATGGCTAGGATGGAAGTGTTGAGATGTTGAAAGGAAGCAAAGAGACTGTTTTGCAGTTTATCGTATTCATTTGGATCCATCAGGACCTGAAGGAAGGTACTGATATTTCGAAAGAGACTTCCGAGGGCTAGACAGATTAGCAGGATGAAGACCAGGTCTTGCTTCATCAGTGTCTTCAAGTACCCTTGCAAGGCGAGAAAGAAGAGGGATTGAAGTAGAAGTAAGGCTAGGAATTCTAAAATAGGAGACTTACCAAGTTGAAGAAACTTACTTTCAAAAACCAGTAGTAGGGTTTGTAGTAGGACGTAGAAGGATTCGATTCCCAAAATACTTGGCGTCAGGAAGCGATTTTCCGTAAGGGTTTGAAAACTAATAGTTGAAATCCCTGTCGCGATGGCTACCAAGAGATAAACAACTATCTTTTGGGAACGCAACTTCCAAGCAAAGGCTGACAGGTGAGTAATGGGCCAAAAGTAGAGGAGCCAAGCTCCGATGGCAAGAATAATGAGAATCCAGAAGAGCCTAGTATGTTTACTTTTAAACTGCATCTTTTCTTCCCCCTCTCCAGAGAAGTAGGATAAAGACGAGGCTACCGATGATTCCTAACAAGAGGCTGACAGACAGCTCATAGGGCCGAATCAGAACTCGGGATAGGATATCGCAGGCCAGAACTAGATTGGCACCGACCAGTGCGACCATGAGTTTGGTTTGACTCAAATTATCTCCATAGTGCTTGCGAACAAGATTGGGAACGATGACCCCGAGAAATGGCAAGCCACCCACGGTAATCATGGTGACACTAGTCGTTAGAGCCACAAGAAAGAGGGCCAGTTTTTCAAGTAGGGAGTAGGAAATCCCCAAACTTTCGCTAGTTTCTTTTCCTAGATTCATGATGGTGAAGGTTTGGGATAATTTCCAAACGGCTATCAGAATAATGAGGCCTAAGAAAAGCCATTCATACTGATGGGTCTGAATCATGGAGAAGGAGCCCTGGGTCCAAGCTGTCATACTCTGAACCAGATTGAAACGGTAGGCGATAACTTCTGTCACAGAACCGATAATCCCGCTATAGATGATTCCAATCAGAGGCAACATCCACCTTTCCTTTACAGAGAAAATAGTCATAAAGGCTAGGAAGAAGAGGGTGAATACGATGGATGAAACAAAAGCGAAGAGCATCTTTTGGGTCAGACTAGCCGACGGAAAGACAAAGAGGCTCAATACCATTCCCAGTTTGGCGGCCTCAGTGGTTCCAACTGTACTCGGAGCAGCAAACTGATTTTGGGTAATAGTCTGCATGAGGAGTCCTGCCATACTCATACTAGAGGCGGTCAGGAGAATGCTGATAGTTCTTGGGAGACGGGACTCTTGAAAGAGAAGCCAAGTTTCATGATCCAGTGCAAAGAGTTTTCCCCATGAAAAATCACTGGTCCCAATGCTAATAGAGAGAAAGACTAGGAGTAGAAGTAAGCCAATTAAATAATGAGAAAGTTTCATACCCCATCCTTTCATGTAGATTTGGTACCGAAAGATACCTGCGGATATTACTGTAACACGATTTATTTAATCTGTCAATAAATTTTCTGACAATTTAATAAATAAAACAAGGAGAGAGCCCAGGACCTTCTCCTCTGTTATCCTATTCCAAAATGTTTTTGCCTTCTTTAACACGCCAATGATAATCTGATAAAATAATATCTTCGAGGGAGTAGCTAGCTTGCCAGTCAAGATATTGTTTAGCTTTTGATGCGTCTGCTAGGACGCTAGCTGGGTCACCAGCACGGCGAGCAACAATTTCGTGTGGGATTTTTTGATCCAGTAATTCTTCAGCAGTTTTAAAGATTTCTTTGACGGTATAGCCTTTTTCAGTTCCTAAGTTAAAGATTTGAGAAGAACTGTCTTTTTGAAAGAGGTAGTTCATTCCTTTAACATGAGCCTGTGCAAGATCCAAGACATGAATGTAATCTCGAATACATGAACCGTCACGTGTATCGTAGTCATCTCCAAATATTTTTAGGCTATCATTTTGTCCCAATGCGGTCTTGTTGATATTTGGAATGATATGAGTTGGATTTTTCACACGCAGACCGTTTGAAAAATCCATTTCAGCCCCAGCTACATTAAAGTAACGGAAAATGACATATTTCCAATCGTAGCGATTGGCCATCCAGTAAATCATTCGTTCACCCATCAATTTTGTTTCTGCATAAGGATTGACAGGGTCGAGCAGGGTATCTTCAGTTGCAGGCTTGTCAATACAGTTATTACCATAGAGGGAAGCAGTCGAAGAGAACATAATTTTTTGAATACCAACTTCAGATAAGACTTTGAGAACTTGGTTCATACCAGCAACATTGGCAGTGAAGTATTTACTTGGATTTTCAATACTTTCGCTCACAACAATCTCACCTGCACAATGGAGAACAGCGTCAATCTTGTTTTCTTCCAAGTAAGTTTTTAAGGCACTGGCGTCATAAACATCCAGTTGTTTAAAGCTAGCACGACTATCTACAGCTGAACGATTTCCTGTAGAGAGATTATCTAGGACATGCACCTGATAGCCAGCATTTAAAAGAGCTTTAACGGTATGGGAGCCAATGTAGCCAGCCCCACCTGTAACAAGAATTGTTTTTGTCATGATTTTTTCCTTTTCTAGTTTTGTATTATTTTAAAGAAAGAAGAAAGGAAAGTCAACTATTTTCTGTAAATTTCATGAAAAACTAAACAAATATAGCATTGAATTGTTTTTTGTTTGTGAATTAATAGTTTGGTTGGTCTTGGAATAGTTCTTAGATTTCAGCTCACATGCAAGAAAATACAAGCTTTTTCTAAGATACAGTAAGACTAAGATACTAATTTAGAAATCCACCTTCCCGCTATCCTTCTCCTATAAAAAGTGGTAAAATGGATGAAAGAAAGAAGGAACTGAAATGACAACATTATTTTCAAAAATCAAAGAAGTAACAGAACTTGCTGCTATCTCAGGTCATGAAGCACCTGTCCGTGCTTATCTTCGTGAAAAGTTAACACCGCACGTGGATGAAGTGGTGACAGATGGCTTGGGTGGTATTTTCGGGATTAAACATTCAGAAGCTGCGGATGCACCACGTGTCTTGGTCGCTTCTCACATGGATGAAGTTGGTTTTATGGTCAGCGAGATTAAGCCAGATGGCACCTTCCGTGTGGTTGAAATTGGTGGTTGGAATCCTATGGTAGTCAGCAGCCAACGTTTCAAACTCCTGACTCGTGATGGTCATGAAATTCCAGTGATTTCAGGCTCTGTTCCTCCACATTTGACTCGTGGAAAGGGCGGACCAACCATGCCTGCTATTGCAGATATCGTCTTTGATGGTGGTTTTGCGGACAAGGCTGAGGCAGAAAGCTTTGGCATCCGTCCTGGCGACACCATCGTACCAGATAGTTCTGCAATCTTGACAGCCAATGAAAAAAATATCATCTCAAAAGCTTGGGATAACCGATATGGTGTTCTCATGGTTAGTGAGCTAGCAGAAGCCTTGTCAGGTCAAAAACTTGGTAATGAACTCTATCTGGGTTCTAACGTCCAAGAAGAAGTTGGTCTCCGCGGTGCTCATACATCTACAACCAAGTTTGATCCAGAAGTCTTCCTAGCAGTTGATTGCTCACCAGCAGGTGATGTCTACGGTGGTCAAGGCAAGATTGGAGATGGAACCTTGATTCGTTTCTACGACCCAGGTCACTTGCTTCTCCCAGGTATGAAGGATTTCCTTTTGACAACTGCTGAAGAAGCTGGAATCAAGTACCAATACTACTGTGGTAAAGGCGGAACGGACGCTGGCGCAGCTCATCTGAAAAATGGTGGTGTCCCATCAACAACAATCGGAGTCTGTGCTCGTTATATCCATTCTCACCAAACCCTCTACGCTATGGATGACTTCCTAGAAGCTCAAGCTTTCTTGCAAGCCTTGGTGAAAAAATTGGATCGTTCAACGGTTGATTTGATTAAAAATTATTAAACCATAAGGGAGGTGGTAGGGATGGTAGAACCAAACTTAGAAAGCCTTATAAAAGATCTTTACAATCATGCTCGTCATGATTTGAGTGAAGATTTAGTTGCTGCTCTCCTAGAGACTGCTAAAAAACTGCCTACTACAAATGAGCAATTGCTGGCAGTTCGTCTCTCAGGTCTGGTCAATCGTGAATTGCTCAAGAATCCCAAACATCCGGCACCTGAGTTGCTCAACTTGGCTCGTTTTATCAAGAGAGAAGAAGCCAAGTACAGAGGAACTGCGGCTTCTGCCCTTATGTACGGGGAGTTCTTTAAAATGCTTTGATTCCATTGTGGATCAAAGTATTTTTCTATATGGTAGAAAAAATTCTTACTTAGGAAAAAGCAAAAAGCCATCCAATTATGATGGATAGCTTCTTGGTTCTTAGATTTGTTCTGCAAAAACCTTTTCAGCAAGGTTCATAGCGTGGTCTGATACACGAGTATAGTGGGAGATGATGTCGATAAAGTTTACCCCAGCTTGTGTTGAACATTCGCCCTTGTTGAGGCGTTTGATGTGGGTTTTTCTGAGAACACGCTCTATGTTATTGATTGCTTCATGACGTTCTACAAGACTGCGTGCTTTTTCAATATCATTGTTTTCCACACTATCCAGAGCATCTTTGATAAAGTCACTAGTTTGACGATAAACTTCCTCTAATTCTTTCAAGGCAGCATCAGAAAATTCAACATTTTTCCTTTGAAGATAGTCAGTTAGATTGAGTAGAGCCTCCGCGTGGTCTCCAATCCGTTCCAAATCACGGGAGGAATCAAGGATATTGGTGAGCACTTCGCTTTCTTTTTGACTGAGAGCTTCGCTTGAAAGGGCAATGAGATAACGTGTTAATTGCTCATCGATGGTGTTAATGGCTTCTTCGGTTTTATGCCCTTTTTCAGCAATTTTTTCATCCAAGTCAATGATATACTTATAGGAAAGGTCAAAGGCTTTAGCAGCGTAGTTTCCTAAGTGCAAGAGCTCTTTCTTAGCATTTCCGAGAGCGATAGATGGGGCTTGTTTGATGAAGTGTTCATCAAGATATAAGGGTTCGTATTTGACAACCTCGTCCTCTCCAGGAATAATCTTGGTTACAAAGTAAGCCAGAGCTCCGATAAATGGAAATTGGACAATGGTATTGGTAATATTAAAGGTTCCATGAGCAAAGGCGATGGTCATTTCCGGTGCTAGATTTAGCGTAGATTCAAACCAATGAATCAAGCCAGTGAAAGGTACAAGGAAGACAATACAGATAACCGTACCAATCACGTTAAAGGCGACATGGGCACCTGCTACCCGTTTAGCTGCAATATTAGCACCTAAAGAGGCAATGATGGCTGTAATGGTTGTCCCGATATTGTCACCAAATAGAACTGGCAAAGCTCCTTGCAGGTCAATGAGGTTGCTGGCGTAGAGGTTTTGTAAAATCCCGATGGTAGCCGAGGAAGCTTGAATCAGTAAGGTCAAGCCGGTACCGACAAAGACACCCAAAACAGGATTCTTACTTAGCTCAATCATATAGTCTTTAAAGACCTGTAAATCTTTGAGTGGAGCCATTGCGCCACTCATGAGATTGAGGGCAAAAAAGATACCACCGACACCAAAGAGGATGCGTCCGATATTATTGACTGTCCGATTTTTTGTAAAGAAGAGGCAGACAGCACCGATAAAGAGCATAGGCAGGGCATAGTCACCTAGTTTAAACCCAATAAGAAAGGATGTGACTGTTGTCCCAATATTAGCCCCCATGACAATCCCGATAGCCTGACGTAAGGTTAGGAGACCGGCACTGACCAGACCGACTGTGATAACTGTTACACCAGAACTAGACTGAATTAGAGCAGTCATCCCAATACCAACCAGAACTCCAAAGAAAGGATTACTAGTATATTTGTCAATGTAAAAACGAAGGCGATCTCCAGCAGCTTGTTGCAAACCGTCTCCCATGGTCTTGATACTATATAAGAATAGTCCCAGACCACCTAAAAAGTGAAATAAAATTTCCTGCCAATTAATGGACATTTCTTTTTCCTCCGAAAAATAATAACGGAATTTCTCCTATTCTATTTTAAAGGATAAAAGTAAATCTAACAAGTGTTAAGCTAAGATTTTAGAAAGAAAATTCGTGAGAAAAGGCCTTAATTATATTAATTTTACCAATTTCTAACCTAGATATAGATATTTCCTTTTATATATTGACATTTAAAAGAAATATTTTAAAATTAGGGAGAAATTATCTTAATCCCTGTGATTGGGATAAAAATTTTACGAAGAAAGTTAAGCGCTTTCTTTAAAATAATAAAATCAATCTTTTAGGAGGAGAAAATGAAGAATTCATTTTTTGAAAGACGTTGTCGGTACAGTATTCGTAAGTTATCAGTAGGAGCCTGCTCGCTGATGATTGGGGCTGTTTTATTTGCTGGTCCAGCCTTGGCAGAAGAAACTGCAGTTCCTGAAAATAATGGAGCCAATACAGAGCTTGTTTCAGGAGAGAGTGAGCATCCAACTAATGAAGCTGACAAGCAGCATGAAGGAGAACATGCTAGAGAAAATAAGCCAGAAAAGGCAGAAGGAGTAGCGACATCATCTGAAACTGCTTCGCCAGCAAGCAATGAAGCTGCAACTACTGAAACTGCAGAAGCAGCTAGCGCAGCTAAACCAGAGGAAAAAGCAAGTGAGGTGGCTGCAGAAACACCATCTGCAGAAGCAAAACCTAAGTCTGAAAAGGAAATAGAAGCAAAGCCTGAAGCAACTAGCCAAGGGGATGAGTCTAAGCCAGCAGCAGAAGCTAATAAGACTGAAAAAGAAGTCCAGCCAGATGTCTCTAAAAATACAGAAAAAACATTAAAACCAAAGGAAATCAAATTTAATTCTTGGGAAGATTTGTTGAAATGGGAACCAGGGGCTCGTGAAGATGATGCTATTAACCGCGGATCTGTTGCCCTCGCTTCACGTCGGACAGGTCATTTGGTCAATGAAAAAGCTAGTAAGGAAGCAAAAGTTCAAGCCTTATCAAATACCAATTCTAAAGCAAAAGACCACGCTTCTGTTGGTGGAGAAGAGTTCAAGGCCTATGCTTTTGACTATTGGCAATATCTAGATTCAATGGTCTTCTGGGAAGGTCTCGTACCAACTCCTGACGTTATTGATGCAGGTCACCGTAACGGGGTGCCTGTATATGGTACACTCTTCTTTAACTGGTCTAATAGTATTGCTGATCAAGAAAAATTTGCTGAAGCTTTGAAGCAAGACGCAGATGGTAGCTTCCCAATTGCCCGTAAATTGGTGGATATGGCCAAGTATTATGGCTATGATGGCTATTTCATCAACCAAGAAACAACTGGGGATTTGGTTGAACCTCTTGGAGAAAAGATGCGCCAGTTTATGCTCTATACCAAGGAATATGCTGCTAAGGTAAACCATCCAATCAAGTATTCTTGGTACGATGCTATGACCTATAACTATGGACGTTACCACCAAGATGGTTTGGGAGAATACAACTACCAATTCATGCAACCTGAAGGAGATAAGGTTCCAGCAGATAACTTCTTTGCTAACTTTAACTGGGATAAGGCTAAAAATGATTACACTATTACAACTGCCAACTGGATTGGCCGTAATCCTTATGATGTATTTGCAGGATTGGAATTGCAACAGGGTGGTTCCTACAAGACCAAGGTTAAGTGGAATGACATTTTAGATGAAAATGGGAAATTACGCCTTTCTCTTGGTTTGTTCGCCCCAAATACCATTACAAGTTTAGGAAAAACTGGTGAAGATTATCATAAGAATGAAGATATCTTCTTTACAGGTTATCAAGGAGACCCTACTGGCCAAAAACCAGGTGACAAAGATTGGTATGGGATTGCTAACCTAGTTGCGGACCGTACGCCAGCAGTAGGTAATACTTTTACTACTTCTTTTAATACAGGACATGGTAGAAAGTGGTTCGTAGATGGTAAGGTTTCTAAGGATTCTGAGTGGAATTACCGTTCAGTTTCAGGTGTTCTTCCAACATGGCGCTGGTGGCAAAAATCAACTGGTGATAAGTTGAAAGCAAGCTATGATTTTGAAGATGCTTATAATGGTGGAACTTCTCTCAAATTTGCAGGTGATCTTTCAGGTGCGACCAAGCAAGATGTTAATTTGTACTCTACTCGCTTGAAGGTGACAGATACCACCAAATTGCATGTTGCCCACAAAGGAGGCAAAGGAACCAAGGTTTATGTAGAATTTGCAACCAAGAAAGATTATACCTACGGTGATGAAGCTGCTCGTAAAGAATTGACAGTTTCAGATAACTGGACTACCGATGATTTTGATTTGAGTGCCTTGGCAGGTAAAACAATTTACGGTATTAAACTCTATTTTGAAAATGATAAAGACCTAAAAGGTTATCAATTTAACCTGGGGCAATTGACCATCAGCAATAATCAAGATGCTCCTCAGGCACCAACCACAGTAGCTGTAGCCAAACAAGTCCTTAAAAATGCCCAAGAAGCGGAAGCAGTTGTACAATTTACTGGTCATAAAGATGCTGATTTCTATGAAGTCTATGAAAAGGATGGCGATGCTTGGCGCCTATTGACAGGTTCATCTGCAACTACGATCTACCTACCAAAAGTTAGCCGCTCAGCAAGTGCTCAGGGTACAACTCAAGAACTGAAGGTTGTAGCAGTCGGTAAAAATGGGGTTCGTTCAGAAGCAGCAACTACAAACTTTGAGTGGGGGATGACTGTCCAAGACACAAGTCTTCCAAGACCTCTAGCAGAAAACATCGTTCCAGGGGCTACTGTTATCGGAAGTACCTTCCCAGATACAGAAGGTGGAGAAGGTATTGAAGGTATGTTGAATGGTACCATTACCAGTCTTTCAGACAAGTGGTCTTCTGGACAGTTAAGTGGTAGTGTGGATATTCGTTTGACCCAGCCGCGTACAGTTGTTAGATGGGTAATGGACCATGCTGGAGCTGGTGGAGAATCTGTAAACGACGGTTTGATGAACACCAAAGACTTTGACCTTTATTATAAAGATGCGGATGGTCAATGGAAGTTGGCTAAGGAAGTCCGTGGCAATAAAGCTCATGTTACAGATATTACCCTTGACAAGCCTATCACAGCTCAAGATTGGCGCTTGAATGTTGTCACTTCTGACAATGGAACTCCATGGAAGGCTATTCGTATCTATAACTGGAAAATGTATGAAAAGCTTGATACTGAGAGTGTCAATATTCCGATGGCCAAGGCTGCAGCCCGTTCTCTAGGTAATAACAAGGTACAAGTTGGTTTTGCGGATGTACCAGCTGGAGCAACCATTACCGTTTATGACAATCCAAATTCTCAAACTCCGCTTGCAACCTTGAAGAGCGAAGTTGGAGGAGACCTAGCAAGTGCACCATTGGATTTGACAAATCAATCTGGTCTTCTGTACTATCGTACCCAGTTTCCAGGCAAGGAAATTAGTAATGTCCTAGCGGTTTCCGTTCCAAAAGATGACAGAAGAATCAAGTCAGTCAGCCTAGAAACAGGACCTAAGAAAACAAGCTACGCCGAAGGGGAGGATTTGGACCTTAGAGGTGGTGTTCTTCGAGTTCAGTATGAAGGAGGAGCTGAGGACGAACTCATTCGCCTAACTCACGCGGGTGTATCAGTATCAGGTTTTGATACGCATCATAAGGGAGAACAAAATCTTACTTTACAATATTTGGGGCAACCGGTACATGCTAATTTGTCAGTGACTGTTACTAGTCAAGATGAAGCAAGTCCGAAAACTATTTTGAGAATTGAAGTAAGTCAGGAACCGAAAAAAGATTACCTAGTTGGTGATAGCTTAGACTTGTCTGAAGGACGCTTTGCAGTGGCTTATAGCAATGACACCATGGAAGAACATTCTTTTACTGATGAGGGAGTTGAAATTTCTGGTTACGATGCTCAAAAGACTGGTCGTCAAACCTTGACGCTTCGTTACCAAGGTCATAAAGTCAACTTTGATGTTTTGGTATCTCCAAAAGCAGCATTGAACGATGAGTACCTTAAACAAAAATTAGCAGAAGTTGAAGCGGCTAAGAACAAGGTGGTCTATAACTTTGCTTCACCAGAAATAAAAGAAGCCTTCTTGAAAGCAATTGAAGCGGCTGAGCAAGTGTTGAAAGACCATGAAACTAGCACCCAAGATCAGGCTAATGACCGACTTAATAAATTGACAGAAGCTCATAAAGCTCTGAATGGTCAAGAGAAATTTAAGGAAGAAAAGACAGAACTCGATCGCTTAACAGGTGAGGCTCAAGAACTCTTGGATGCCAAACCAAACCATCCTTCAGGTTCTGCCCTAGCTCCTCTTCTTGAGAAAAACAAGGCCTTGGTTGAAAAAGTAGATTTGAGTTCAGAAGAGCTTGCAACAGCGAAACAGAGTCTGAAAGATCTGGTTGCCTTATTGAAAGAAGACAAGCCAGCAGTCTTTTCTGATAGTAAAACAGGTGTTGAAGTACACTTCTCAAATAAAGAGAAGACTGTCATCAAGGGCTTGAAAGTAGAGCGTGTTCAAGCAAGTGATGAAGAGAAGAAATACTTTGCTGGAGAAGATGCTCATGTCTTTGAAATAGAAGGTTTAGATGAAAAAGGTCAAGACGTTGATCTCTCTTACGCTTCTATTGTGAAAATTCCAATTGAAAAAGATAAGAAAGTGAAGAGAGTATTCTTCTTACCTGAAGGCAAAGAGGCAGTAGAATTGACTTTTGAACAAACGGATAGTCATGTTATCTTTACAGCACCACACTTTACTCATTATGCCTTTGTTTATGAATCTGCTGAAAAACCACGAGTAGAATCTAATGGTGCAAATGACCTTGTTACTATCTCAACTAAACCAGAACAACAAAACACAGTCCTTCCAAAAACTACTAATCAACCGGATTCTGATCAACAAAAGGCTCCTAAATTGGAAGTTCAAGAGGAAAAGGTTGCCTTTGACCGTCAAGAGTATGAAAATGCTGATATGCTAGTTGGGGAACAACGAGTCATCATACAGGGACGAGATGGTCTGTTGAGACATGTCTTTGAAGTTGATGAAAACGGTCAGCGTCGTCTTCGTTCAACAGAAGTCATCCAAGAGGCGATTCCAGAAATTGTTGAAATTGGAACAAAAGTAAAAACTGAACCAGCAGTAGCGCCTACACAAGAAAAAACAGCCCAAAATACAACAGTTAAATCAGAAGAAGCAGGCAAACAATTGCCAAATACAGGAACTGCTGATGCCAATGAAGCCCTAATAGCAGGATTGGCAAGCCTTGGTCTTGCTAGTTTAGCATTGACATTGAAACAGAAAAAAGAAGATGAAGATTAAATATCGAAAAATCTTGTGAAATCTTTCCTTATATTTCCAAAGTGTGATATAATAGTTTCGAATAAAATAAATAAAGGGGTTTTTGTAACATGGCAAAACTTACTGTTAAAGACGTTGACTTGAAAGGTAAAAAAGTCCTCGTTCGTGTTGACTTCAACGTACCATTGAAAGATGGTGTAATCACTAACGACAACCGTATCACAGCAGCTCTTCCAACTATTAAGTACATCATCGAACAAGGTGGACGTGCAATTCTTTTCTCTCACCTTGGACGTGTGAAAGAAGAAGCTGATAAAGCTGGTAAATCACTTGCTCCTGTAGCAGCAGACTTGGCAGCAAAACTTGGTCAAGATGTTGTTTTCCCAGGTGTCACTCGTGGTGCTGAATTGGAAGCAGCAATCAACGCTCTTGAAGATGGACAAGTTCTCTTGGTTGAAAACACTCGTTACGAAGATGTTGACGGCAAAAAAGAATCTAAAAACGATCCTGAACTTGGTAAATACTGGGCATCACTTGGAGATGGTATCTTCGTAAACGATGCATTCGGTACAGCTCACCGTGCACACGCATCTAACGTTGGTATCTCAGCAAACGTTGAAAAAGCAGTTGCTGGTTTCCTTCTTGAAAACGAAATTGCCTACATCCAAGAAGCAGTTGAAACTCCAGAACGTCCATTTGTGGCTATCCTTGGTGGTTCAAAAGTTTCAGACAAGATCGGTGTTATCGAAAACTTGCTTGAAAAAGCTGATAAAGTCCTTATCGGTGGTGGTATGACTTACACATTCTACAAAGCACAAGGTATCGAAATCGGTAACTCACTTGTAGAAGAGGACAAATTGGATGTTGCGAAAGCTCTTCTTGAAAAAGCAAATGGTAAATTGATCTTGCCAGTTGACTCAAAAGAAGCAAACGCCTTTGCTGGTTACACTGAAGTACGTGACACTGAAGGTGAAGCAGTTTCTGAAGGCTTCCTTGGTCTTGACATCGGTCCAAAATCTATCGCTAAATTTGATGAAGCTTTGACTGGTGCCAAAACAGTTGTATGGAACGGACCTATGGGTGTATTTGAAAACCCAGATTTCCAAGCTGGTACAATCGGTGTGATGGATGCTATCGTGAAACAACCAGGTGTTAAATCAATCATCGGTGGTGGTGACTCAGCTGCTGCAGCGATTAACCTTGGACGTGCAGACAAGTTCTCATGGATCTCTACTGGTGGTGGAGCATCAATGGAACTTCTTGAAGGTAAAGTTCTTCCAGGACTTGCAGCCTTGACAGAAAAATAAGATTTTATAAATGAATCAAAGAAGAGAGGGATGAAGGTCCCTCTTTTCTTTTGCTTAAAATAAAAACGCTTCCTCTCAACTATTGCTCATAAAATCAGCCAATTTATGATAAAATGGAAATAGAAAGTTGAGATTATGAGTTATTTTAAAAAATATAAATTCGATAAATCCCAGTTCAAACTTGGTATGCGAACCTTTAAAACAGGTATTGCTGTTTTTCTAGTTCTCTTGATTTTTGGCTTTTTTGGTTGGAAAGGTCTTCAAATTGGTGCTTTGACAGCCGTTTTTAGCCTGAGGGAGAGTTTTGATAAGAGTGTCCATTTTGGGACTTCGCGTATTCTAGGAAATAGTATCGGTGGTCTCTATGCCCTCCTCTTCTTCCTATTAAATACCTTTTTCCACGAAGCCTTTTGGGTAACCTTAGTAGTTGTTCCAATATGCACCATGTTAACCATTATGACAAATGTAGCCATGAATAACAAAGCAGGAGTTATTGGTGGTGTAGCAGCTATGTTAATCATTACCCTATCGATTCCGAGTGGCGAAACAATTTTGTACGTATTTGCGCGTGTATCAGAAACTTTTATGGGAGTTTTTGTCGCAATTCTCGTAAATTACGATATTGATCGTATTCGGCTCATTTTAGAGAAAAAAGAAAAATAATGTTACATTTTATAACATTATCAATTGACGTTTGTCTTTTTTTAGACTATAATAGACAGAAAGAAGGAAATTGTAAATGAAGGAAAAAGAATTTCGCCGAAATATGGCTGTTTTTCCTATCGGCAGTGTTATGAAGTTGACCGATTTATCGGCGCGTCAGATTCGTTATTATGAAGATCAAGAGTTGATAAAGCCTGATCGAAACGAAGGGAACCGTCGCATGTATTCCTTGAATGACATGGATCGTCTGCTTGAAATCAAAGATTATATCTCTGAAGGTTATAATATCGCTGCTATTAAGAAAAAATATGCTGAACGTGAAGCGAAATCCAAGAAAGCGGTGAGTCAGACTGAGGTGCGTCGTGCACTTCATAATGAACTCCTCCAACAGGGTCGCTTTGCTTCAGTACGGTCACCTTTTGGTCGCGGTTAGGCAACCGCAAGTAGTTATACATTAAGGAGAAAACTCATGCCAATCACAGCTGCAGATATTCGTCGTGAAGTCAAGGAAAAAAATGTTACCTTTATTCGTCTCATGTTCTCAGATATTTTGGGAACCATGAAAAACGTCGAAATTCCTGCTACAGATGAACAGTTAGATAAAGTCTTGTCAAATAAGGCTATGTTTGATGGATCTTCTATTGAAGGTTTTGTACGTATCAATGAGTCAGATATGTACTTGTACCCTGACTTGGATACATGGACAGTCTTCCCTTGGGGAGATGAAAATGGAAGTGTTGCAGGTTTGATCTGTGATGTCTATACAACAGAAGGTGAGCCATTTGCAGGTGATCCTCGTGGCAATTTGAAGCGTGCTCTTCGTCACATGGAAGAAGTAGGATTCAAGTCCTTTAACCTTGGGCCAGAGCCAGAATTCTTCCTATTTAAGTTGGATGAAAATGGAGACCCAACACTTGAAGTGAATGACAAGGGTGGCTACTTTGATTTGGCGCCTACTGACCTTGCGGACAATACACGTCGTGAGATTGTCAATGTCTTAACCAAAATGGGATTTGAAGTAGAAGCCAGTCACCACGAGGTTGCGGTTGGACAACACGAGATTGACTTTAAGTACGATGAAGTTCTCCGTGCTTGTGATAAGATTCAAATCTTTAAACTTGTTGTTAAAACCATTGCTCGCAAACATGGTCTTTACGCAACCTTTATGGCCAAACCAAAATTTGGTATTGCTGGATCAGGTATGCACTGTAATATGTCCTTGTTTGATGAAGAAGGAAACAATGCCTTCTTTGATCCAAATGATCCAAAAGGAATGCAGTTGTCAGAAACGGCCTACCATTTCCTTGGCGGTTTGATTAAGCATGCCTACAACTATACTGCCATCATGAACCCAACAGTTAATTCATACAAACGTTTGGTTCCAGGTTATGAAGCACCGGTTTACATTGCTTGGGCTGGTCGTAACCGTTCGCCGCTTGTGCGCGTGCCTGCTTCACGTGGTATGGGGACTCGTCTTGAGTTGCGTTCAGTGGATCCAATGGCGAACCCGTACATCGCTATGGCAGTTCTGTTGGAAGTTGGTTTGCATGGTATTGAAAATAAAATCGAAGCACCAGCTCCTATCGAAGAAAATATCTACATCATGACAGCAGAAGAGCGCAAGGAAGCTGGTATTACAGACCTTCCATCAACCCTTCACAACGCTTTGAAAGCTCTGAATGAAGATGAAGTTGTCAGAGCGGCTCTCGGAGAACATATTTATACTAGTTTCCTCGAAGCTAAACGAATCGAATGGGCAAGTTATGCAACCTTCGTTTCACAATGGGAAATTGATAACTATTTAGACCTTTACTAATACTAATATAGAAGAAAGATTGCCTGAGGGCGGTCTTTTTTCTTGCGTTTTATATCGAGGTGTGATATATTTTATATAACGAAGTGCGATATATCGAATTGAATAGGAGGTGAATGCAAATGGAATTAACGGATAAGATTCGTCGAGTTTATCTTCCGATGACGGAAACGGGTTTTTATATCTTGTTCTGTCTGCAAAAGGAAGGTCATGGTTATAGTATTACGCAAAAGGTCAAGGAGATGACAGATTCGCAAATCTTGATTAGTCCTGGAACTATGTATGGAACCTTGTCAAAAATGGAAAAGGATGGTTTGATTTCCTTTGTCCGAGAAGAGGAAAAACGGAAAATTTATCAGATAACAGATTTGGGACAAAAAGTCTTAGATATTGAATTGAATCGTATTGAACGGCTATATAGAAACAGTCGGGAGGAAGTATGATGGAAAAGAAAATTGTTTATCGAATTTTTACAATTGCGGATTATGAGAGGGAGGCTCTATACTTTAGAGAAATGCATGCTAAGGGCTGGAAACTTAGAAAAGTAAGCTATTCTATCTTATTGTTTGCAGTTAAGTATACCTTTGAAAAGTGTCACCCTGAGCAAGTGTCTTATCAGTTGGATTTTTACCCAATGGAAAAATCAGAGAGAGCCTCCTATTTACAACTATTTAAAGACTGTGGCTGGGAGCATATTACAGACTTTAATGGGTTTTCCTACTTTAGAAAGCTTCATTCTGGAATTGAATCGGATACTGAGTTTGAAATCTATAATGACGCTGCTGGGAAATTAGCTATGGTTAAACGGATTTTAACGAGGCGGATGCTTCCTATTTTGCTTCTCTTTTTAGCTCTACTACCGGTTTTCTCAAAGTTTGTCAGTGGAGGTAGTTCTTTCAGTTGGGTAGTGTTTTTGATTTTCATAATAGATTGGGTTTTATTGATAGTTTTTGCGATTCAGATTTCTTATATTTTTTGGAGCTTGTTTCAAAAATGGAAAGAATTATCTGACAAATAAAACTATGTATGTTTTCTGATATGGAGGTAAGGTAATGAATAGCAAAGTACAATTTCGGATTTTCACCATTGTTGATTTGGACAAGGAAGAAGAGTATTTACATGAGATGCATTTGAAAGGTTGGAGGTATAGAACGAGTCGTTTTGGTTTGTTCTATTTTGACCAATGTCAACCAGAAGATATCATCTACCGTATCTATGATTCTAGATTTCTTAAAAAATATAAGCATGAACTGCAAGATTTTAGAAATAGAGGTTGGGAATTGATAGAAGCAGGTTCTTGTTCGATTCTTCGTAAATCGTCTTCTGATTTACTTCCAGAGGATCAAGTCTATATGAGTAAGGGACTCAGGTGGGAATTTATGCGATCTAGACTTCGTTCCTGTACAGCTACTTTCTCGGGTGGTCTTGTTGTTTGTATGAGTTTATTTAAAGAAGAGCTTTCTATGTCTTTCTTTATTATTTTTCTTTTGTATGCTTTTCTGATTTTTTATCTAATCTATGGTTATTTCAGACTTAAAAGGAAATACCAAGTAGATAAACAGTAAGGTTCTAGGTCTTTAGACTGATTTTTAGCACTCTTGGTAAAAGAGTGCTAATTTTTTGAGTTTTTATCTTGACATTCTCTTTTAAGGGTGTATAATAGAATCATAAGTTAGCACTTGAGTGTATCGAGTGCTAATTGATCAGACAGAGAGGAGTGGTGAGATGGTTACAGAGCGTCAGCAGGATATTTTAAATCTGATTATTGACATCTTTACCAAAACGCACGAACCTGTCGGATCCAAAGCCTTGCAAGAGTCTATTAACTCTAGCAGTGCAACCATTCGTAATGACATGGCGGCTTTAGAAAAGCAAGGGTTGCTTGAGAAGGCTCATACATCAAGTGGTCGGATGCCGAGTGTTGCTGGTTTTCAGTACTATGTGAAACATTCACTGGATTTTGACCGACTGGCTGAAAATGAGGTATATGAGATTGTCAAAGCCTTTGATCAGGAATTCTTCAAATTGGAGGATATTCTGCAAGAGGCTGCTAATCTACTGACAGACCTGAGTGGCTGTACGGTAGTAGCACTGGATGTTGAGCCGAGCAAGCAACGGTTGACAGCCTTTGATATCGTTGTTTTGGGGCAGCATACAGCCTTGGCAGTATTCACCCTAGACGAGTCTCGAACGGTTACCAGTCAGTTTCTGATTCCAAGGAACTTTTTGCAGGATGACTTGCTGAAGCTGAAGAGCATTATTCAGGAGCGTTTCCTCGGCCACACCGTTCTAGATATTCACTACAAGATTCGGACGGAGATTCCGCAGATTATCCAGCGTTACTTTACAACAACGGACAATGTTATCGATCTCTTTGAGCATATCTTTAAGGAAATGTTCAACGAAAACATTGTGGTGGCGGGTAAGGTCAATCTCTTGAATTTTGCCAATCTGGCAGCTTATCAGTTCTTTGACCAACCGCAAAAGGTGGCTCTGGAGATTCGTGAGGGGTTGCGTGAAGATCAGATGCAAAACGTCCGTGTTGCGGACAGTCAAGAATCTTGTTTAGCAGATCTAGCGGTGATTAGTAGTAAGTTCCTCATTCCTTATCGGGGAGTTGGAATTCTAGCAATTATTGGTCCTGTTAATCTGGATTACCAACAGCTAATCAACCAAGTCAATGTGGTCAACCGTGTTTTGACCATGAAGTTGACAGATTTTTACCGCTACCTCAGTAGTAATCATTACGAAGTACATTAAGATTGAAATCATTAAAGGAGGCGAAAATGGCCCAAGATAAAAAAAATGAAGAAGTAGAAGAAGTCCAAGAAGAGGAAGTTGTGGAAACGGTAGAAGAAACAACTCCTGAGAAGTCTGAATTGGACTTGGCAAATGAACGTGCGGATGAGTTTGAAAATAAATACCTTCGCGCTCATGCAGAAATGCAAAATATCCAACGTCGTGCCAATGAAGAGCGTCAAAACTTGCAACGTTATCGTAGCCAGGACTTGGCAAAAGCAATTCTCCCTTCTTTGGATAACCTAGAGCGTGCACTCGCGGTTGAAGGTTTGACAGACGATGTCAAAAAAGGATTGGAAATGGTGCAAGAAAGCTTGATTCACGCTTTGAAAGAAGAAGGAATCGAAGAAATCGCAGCTGACGGTGAATTTGACCATAACTATCATATGGCCATCCAAACTCTCCCAGCAGACGATGAACACCCAGCAGATACTATCGCCCAAGTTTTCCAAAAAGGCTACAAACTCCATGACCGCATCCTACGCCCAGCAATGGTAGTTGTTTACAACTAGGCAATTCTGACGGTAGCTAAAGCAACTCGTCAGAAAACGGCAATCGCTATGGCGCTTGCCTAGCCTCCTTACTAACTCGTCGTCGAAATAAAATCGATTTCGACTCCTCGTGTCGCAATTTACATAATAGAAAACTTGTCCGAAACGACACTAAACTATGAAGAAAGATAAAAAAGTAGTTCAGCTTTGCAATAGTGAGCGAAGCGAACCAAAGACGATACTCTTCGCCGTGGCGCTATTTGCGTAAACTTTGAGACCTTAGGTTCAAAGTTTAGTCAAAGAGATTGACGAAGTCAAGCTCTAACGGCACCGCCACTTAAGAAGAGTATCAAAAAGAAAAAAAGAAGATAAATTTAAGGAGAAAAACACATGTCTAAAATTATCGGTATTGACTTAGGTACAACAAACTCAGCAGTTGCAGTTCTTGAAGGAACTGAAAGCAAAATCATCGCAAACCCAGAAGGAAACCGCACAACTCCATCTGTAGTATCATTCAAAAACGGCGAAATCATCGTTGGTGATGCTGCAAAACGCCAAGCAGTCACAAACCCAGATACAGTCATCTCTATCAAATCTAAAATGGGAACTTCTGAAAAAGTTTCTGCTAACGGAAAAGAATACACTCCACAAGAAATCTCAGCAATGATTCTTCAATATTTGAAAGGCTACGCTGAAGATTACCTTGGTGAAAAAGTAACTAAAGCAGTTATCACAGTTCCAGCTTACTTCAACGACGCTCAACGTCAAGCAACAAAAGACGCTGGTAAAATCGCTGGTCTTGAAGTAGAACGTATTGTCAACGAACCAACAGCAGCAGCTCTTGCTTACGGTTTGGACAAGACTGACAAAGAAGAAAAAATCTTGGTATTCGACCTTGGTGGTGGTACATTCGACGTATCTATCCTTGAATTGGGTGACGGTGTCTTCGACGTATTGTCAACTGCAGGGGACAACAAACTTGGTGGTGACGACTTTGACCAAAAAATCATTGACCACTTAGTAGCAGAATTCAAGAAAGAAAACGGTATTGACTTGTCTACTGATAAGATGGCAATGCAACGTTTGAAAGATGCAGCTGAAAAAGCGAAGAAAGACCTTTCTGGTGTAACTTCAACTCAAATCAGCTTGCCATTTATCACTGCTGGTGAAGCTGGACCTCTTCACTTGGAAATGACTTTGACTCGTGCTAAATTTGACGATTTGACTCGTGACCTTGTAGAACGTACAAAAGTTCCAGTTCGTCAAGCCCTTTCAGATGCAGGTTTGAGCTTGTCAGAAATCGACGAAGTTATCCTTGTTGGTGGTTCAACTCGTATCCCAGCCGTTGTCGAAGCAGTTAAGGCTGAAACTGGTAAAGAACCAAACAAATCAGTAAACCCTGACGAAGTAGTTGCTATGGGTGCTGCCATCCAAGGTGGTGTCATCACTGGTGATGTCAAAGACGTTGTCCTTCTTGACGTAACACCATTGTCACTTGGTATCGAAACAATGGGTGGTGTATTCACAAAACTCATCGACCGCAACACTACTATTCCAACATCTAAATCACAAGTCTTCTCAACTGCTGCAGACAACCAACCAGCCGTCGATATCCACGTTCTTCAAGGTGAACGCCCAATGGCAGCAGATAACAAGACTCTTGGACGCTTCCAATTGACAGATATCCCAGCTGCACCTCGTGGAATTCCTCAAATCGAAGTAACATTTGATATCGACAAGAACGGTATCGTGTCTGTTAAGGCTAAAGATCTTGGAACTCAAAAAGAACAAACTATTGTGATCCAATCTAACTCAGGTTTGACTGACGAAGAAATCGACCGCATGATGAAAGATGCAGAAGCTAACGCTGAAGCAGATAAGAAACGTAAAGAAGAAGTAGACCTTCGTAACGAAGTAGACCAAGCGATCTTTGCGACTGAAAAGACAATCAAGGAAACTGAAGGCAAAGGCTTCGACGCAGAACGTGACGCTGCCCAAGCTGCCCTTGATGACCTTAAGAAAGCGCAAGAAGACAACAACTTGGACGACATGAAAGCAAAACTTGAAGCATTGAACGAAAAAGCTCAAGGACTTGCTGTTAAACTTTACGAACAAGCCGCCGCAGCCCAACAAGCTCAAGCAGGAGCAGAAGGTGCACAAGCAACAGGAAACGCAGGCGATGACGTCGTAGACGGAGAGTTTACTGAAAAGTAAGGGGCTAGTGTTATGAGTGTTAATAAAAATAATCTTTCTGACATTGCAGATTATCATGAAAAGATAAAGTTTTTTGAAGAATTATTTAATTTGCATTGTAATTCAACAGAAATGATGGTAACTGTGGAAAGAAATGGAAATGTCATTTATAAAGAATTTACAGAAGTAGCTGTTGGTAAGAGTAAATATGACTACACTTCTGTGTTTAAAGATGTTATGATTGACTTTTCAGATCATATACGTCAGGAGTTAGATCTATATAAAACACAAGACCCACACTATAATAAATTTGAATTTGATTTGGCTAAAAGGTCTTTGAAGATTACTACTAGAGATAATACAATAATTTTTATTTCAAAGGAATAGTCTAACCACAGAGGTTGCAACCCAGCCTCTGTTTTTCGGTAAAATAGAGGATGTTGCGTATGAAAAAAGTACTTTGTATCATTTATCCTAATTTTTCTCTTTATGAGATAGCCTCTTTAACAAGTACTTTAGCTCTGTCTTTTGATATCACGATTGATTATGTCGCTTCTGAGAATTCGATGGTGGTCTCTGAGGATGGTTTGTCCTGTCAACCGACGAAAATATTGGGTCAGATCCGTATAGAAGATTATTCTTGTGTGATTTTGCCAGGAATGGTAAATATAGGTTCTGCTCTACAAGATGAGAAATTGATCTCGTTTTTGAGAAGGCTTAATGAGCAAGATATCCTAATTGCAGCTATTTCTTCAGCGCCCCTTTTATTGGCGAAAGCAGGTTTGTTGAACGACACGAAATTTACAGGTGGAATTTGGCAAAACTTCTTTGACTATTTTGAATTTCTTCCACGTGAGAATTTCCAACCGAAAGTTCTTGTCCAAGATAAACAAATCATTACGGCTATCGGTTTTGCACATCAAGAGTTTGCAAGAAAAGTGATTTTCGGTTTAGGGTTGGCAGAGAATGCTGACAACTATTTTAAAGAACAGAACGAATATTCAGAAGAGGATTTGATATTTACTCTATCAGATGAAGAGTTTAATCAAGTGAAGCAGAGTATAGAAAACAGCCTCTAAAGATTTACATGAAAATTATAGAAAGGAACAAAGGTGTTCGTAACTGAACACGGGTTCCCAAATTTCTTACTCAATATAAAAGAAAGGAATTGAATCCGACCTAAATTCTCGGAAAAAAGATAAATCTGTCTAGGAGCATCGCTCCAGCGTCAGATTTCCTATTTTTCAGTCGAATTTTACGGTCTTGGTATCTTGTATGAACAATACTGAATTTTATGATCGTCTGGGGGTGTCCAAAAACGCTTCGGCAGACGAGATCAAAAAGGCTTATCGTAAGCTTTCGAAAAAATATCACCCAGATATCAACAAGGAGCCTGGTGCTGAGGAAAAGTACAAGGAAGTTCAGGAAGCCTATGAGACTTTGAGTGACGACCAAAAACGGGCTGCCTATGACCAATACGGTGCTGCTGGAGCCAACGGTGGTTTTGGTGGAGCTGGTGGTTTCGGCGGTTTCGATGGGGCAGGTGGCTTCGGTGGTTTTGAGGACATCTTCTCAAGTTTCTTCGGCGGAGGCGGTGCTTCGCGCAATCCAAATGCTCCTCGTCAAGGGGATGACCTCCAATACCGTGTGAATTTGACCTTTGAAGAAGCTATTTTTGGAGCTGAAAAAGAAGTCAAATATAACCGTGAAGCAAGCTGTCGTACATGTAATGGCTCAGGTGCTAAGCTAGGAACCAGTCCAGTCACTTGTGGACGCTGTCATGGCGCTGGTGTCATTAACGTCGATACGCAGACTCCGCTTGGTATGATGCGTCGCCAAGTAACCTGTGATGTCTGTCACGGTCGCGGAAAAGAAATCAAAGATCCATGTACAACATGTCATGGAACAGGGCATGAAAAACAAGCTCATAGCGTACATGTGAAAATCCCTGCTGGTGTGGAAACTGGTCAACAAATTCGCCTAGCAGGCCAAGGTGAAGCAGGCTTTAACGGTGGACCTTATGGTGACTTGTATGTAGTGGTTTCTGTGGAAGCCAGCGACAAGTTTGAACGTGAAGGAACTACTATCTTCTATAATCTCAACCTCAACTTTGTCCAAGCGGCTCTTGGTGATACAGTGGATATCCCAACGGTTCACGGTGATGTTGAATTGGTTATCCCAGAGGGAACTCAGACTGGTAAGAAATTCCGCCTACGTGGCAAGGGAGCTCCTAGCCTTCGTGGTGGTGCAGTTGGTGACCAATACGTTACTGTTAATGTCGTAACACCGACAGGCTTGAACGACCGCCAAAAAGCAGCGCTTAAAGAATTCGCAGCTGCAGGTGATTTAAAAGTCAATCCAAAGAAAAAGGGCTTCTTTGACCATATTAAAGATGCCTTTGAAGGAGAATAAAGCAAAAAGAGCCGAGTGGCTCTTTTTGCTTGTAGATTTTTAAGACTTTCCTTAAGTGATGACGGACGGTAGCGACCTTCTTCGAAGTTCCATACCTAAACTTTGAGCCTAGGTCTCAAAGTTTCCGGACACCTGAAACTAAGCTGTTTCAGGTATTTTCATTACGGCGGAAAGACTTCGATTTAGTTATGAAATGGTGAATGAGTTGCCTAAATTATGATGTATAGTTGATGGGATATAACTTGTTTACGTTTTAAAAAAGAGCCGTCGGGCTCTTTTTACTTATCTTCCAGTTCCTGTGTTTCTTTGATCACAGCTAGTCTAGTCTGGATATCTTTTTCCAAGATCTTAAACTTGTAAGTCAGGTCTTCTTGGTATTCCTTGATGAGTTCTTTTTGCTGGTCAATGATTTGCAGGCTGTTTTGGATAATATCCACATCGTCCTTGATAGCTTGAACGCGGTCAGTGGTATTCAAGACTTCATCTGTGATGGTTTGACGATTTTTTGTGACCAGATAACTTCCAGCTGCAGCTCCTGCAAATAGCAGTAGATTGGATAATTTCATGGCAACTCCTTAGGCGTTTTTGATAGTTTCAGCGACTTGAGCGAGTTTGTCAAAGTCTGGTTCGTGGGCGATAAAATCAATCTTGAGGTCATCGTCCGAACTGTAGCGAGGCACGAGGTGAACGTGGGTATGAAAGACTGTTTGACCAGCGACTTCTTCACAGTTGGCAATGATATTCATACCAGCAGCTTTGGTAGCTTTCATGACTTTTTGAGCCACTTTTGGCACTTGGGCAAAGAGTTGGCTGGCGCTAGTAGCGTCCATTTCCAAAAGATTGCGATAGTGTTCTTTGGGAACGACCAAGGTATGTCCTGGTGTCACTTGAGAGATATCAAGAAAGGCAAGAACCTGCTCATCTTCATATACTTTTGAAGCAGGGATTTCCCCTGCGATGATTTTACAAAAAATGCAATCTGACATAAAATCTACCTCTACTGTATTGAATTTTGATATAATATAGCTACATTATACCAGATTTGGAGAAAATATGTTAGAAATTAAAAACCTGACAGGTGGCTATGTCCATGTCCCTGTCTTGAAAGATGTGTCCTTTACCGCTGAAAGTGGACAGTTGGTCGGTTTGATTGGTCTCAATGGTGCTGGTAAATCGACGACAATCAATGAGATTATCGGTCTGTTGACACCTTATAGTGGTTCTATCAATATCAATGGCTTGACCCTGCAAGAAGATGCAACGAGCTACCGCAAGCAAATTGGCTACATTCCTGAGACGCCTAGTCTGTATGAGGAATTGACTCTCAGAGAGCATATCGAAACGGTTGCCATGGCTTATGGTATTGAGCAGAAAGTGGCTTTTGAGCGAGTAGAGCCCTTGTTAAAAATGTTCCGTCTGGACCAGAAATTAGACTGGTTTCCTGTTCATTTTTCAAAAGGGATGAAGCAAAAGGTCATGATTATTTGTGCTTTTGTGGTGGATCCGAGTCTTTTTATCGTGGATGAGCCTTTCCTTGGTCTTGATCCGCTGGCTATTGCGGACTTGATTCAGCTTTTGGAAGTGGAAAAGCAAAAAGGCAAGTCTATTCTCATGAGTACCCACGTGCTGGATTCGGCTGAGAAGATGTGTGATGCCTTTGTTATTCTTCACAAGGGAGAGGTGCGTGCCAAGGGAAATCTCCTGCAACTGCGCGAAGCCTTTAACATGCCTGAGGCTAGTTTGAATGATATTTACTTGGCTCTGACCAAAGAGGAGGAGCTATGAAAGACTTGTTTTTAAAGAGAAAGCAGGCTTTTCGTAAGGAGTGTGTCGGTTATCTGCGCTATGTTCTCAATGACCACTTTGTCTTGTTCCTGCTTGTCTTGCTAGGTTTTTTAGCCTACCAGTACAGTCAACTCTTGCAAGATTTTCCTGAAAATCGTTGGCCTATCCTTCTGTTTGTAGGAATTACGTCTGTTTTACTTTTGCTTTGGGGAGGAATTGCCACCTATATGGAGGCTCCAGACAAGCTCTTTCTCTTAGTCGGAGAAGAGGAAATCAAACTCCATCTTAAGCGTCAAACCGGCATTTCCCTAGTTTTTTGGCTCTTTGTCCAGACCCTTTTCTTGCTTTTATTTGCGCCCCTATTTTTGGCGATGGGTTACGGCTTGCCACTTTTTCTGGTCTATGTGCTTTTATTGGGGGTAGGAAAATATTTCCTCTTTCGTCAAAAGGCCAGCAAATTTTTCACTGAAACTGGACTGGACTGGGACTATGTCATTTCTCAAGAAAGCAAGCGTAAGCAAGTTTTGCTTCGTTTCTTTGCACTCTTTACGCAGGTCAAGGGAATTTCAAACAGTGTCAAGCGTCGTGCCTATCTGGACTTTATCCTAAAGGCTGTTCAGAAGGTGCCTGGGAAGATTTGGCAAAATCTCTATCTGCGTTCTTATCTGCGAAATGGAGACCTCTTTGCGCTCAGTCTCCGTCTGCTCCTACTTTCCTTGCTGGCGCAAGTCTTTATCGAGCAAGCTTGGATTGCGACAGCAGTGGTAGTTCTCTTTAACTACCTCTTGCTCTTCCAGTTACTGGCCCTCTATCATGCCTTTGACTACCAGTATTTGACCCAACTTTTTCCACTGGACAAGGGGCAAAAAGAAAAAGGCTTGCAGGCTGTAGTCCGAGGGTTGACCAGTTTTGTTTTACTGGTGGAATTAGTTGTCGGGTTGATTACCTTCCAAGAAAAACTGGCCCTTCTAGCCTTACTGGGAGCTGGTTTGGTTTTACTAGTCTTGTATTTGCCTTATCAGGTAAAACGTCAGATGCAGGACTAACATTGCCTATATGACACTAAAAAAGAAGTTGAGTTCAGTCTGTCTCAGCTTCTTTTATTTTCTACAGGATAATGGTTGGTCCGTAGAGACTCAACTTGGTCTTGACTTGGTCAAAGTGGAAGCGGTCATAGGCCCGCCAAGCGGCGCGAGTTGGAGCATCTGGATTGAGAGCACTGAGTCCCATGAGAAGGCTGGAAGTCTGGTAAAATTTTTCCAGTTCAATCAAGACTCGATTATCCACTGTCTCAGACTTGGCTAGAAAACCAAGAATAGAGTTTAGCTGCTCCTGAAAGCGGACGTCGTCAGCGCTTGCCTGTTTGCATGCTTGGTAGGCTTTGTTTAAGTCAGTAATCAAAGTCTGAGCTCTTTTGATAGGGTCTGTATCTGTCATGAGAATTCCTCCTTTAATCTTGGTGCCAGTCTTGTTTCTAGCAACTGTGTTTTGATACTGTCAGTTTATCACTTTTATCTCCTTTTTCACCATCAAATCTTTAATTGTTCTTGAAATTTCCTGAATGGTACTGTTAAGATTTTATGATAAAATAGTGGTAAGATTATCATGCTTATTTGAGGAACAAGATACCTTTCAGGAGCGTTAAAGGCCTGTTTAGGATTGGGTGGGCTTGTATCATAGTATTTTTGCTATTCTATTTTTAGGAAGAAATCGAAACAAGGAGAGTAAGAAGATGAGAATATTTGTTTTAGAAGATGATTTTTCCCAACAGACTAGGATTGAAACGACGATTGAGAAACTCTTGAAGGAGCATCATATCACTCCCAGCTCTTTTGAAGTTTTTGGTAAGCCAGACCAGCTGCTGGCAGAGGTGCATGAGAAGGGAGCCCATCAGCTATTCTTTTTGGATATTGAGATTCGAAATGAGGAGATGAAGGGTCTGGAAGTGGCTAGAAAGATTCGGGATCGGGATCCTTATGCCCTGATTGTCTTTGTGACGACTCACTCGGAGTTTATGCCCCTGTCCTTTCGCTACCAAGTGTCTGCTTTGGACTATATTGATAAGGCCTTGTCAGCTGAGGAGTTTGAGTCTCGGATCGAGACAGCCCTCCTCTATGCCAATAGTCAAGATAGTAAGAGTCTGGCGGAAGATTGCTTTTACTTTAAATCAAAATTTGCCCAATTTCAGTATCCTTTTCAAGAGGTTTACTATCTCGAAACATCGCCCAGAGCCCATCGTGTTATTCTCTATACCAAGACAGACAGATTGGAATTTACAGCGAGTTTAGAGGAGGTTTTCAAGCAGGAACCCCGTCTCTTGCAGTGCCATCGCTCTTTTCTCATCAATCCTGCCAATGTAGTTCGTTTGGATAAGAAAGAAAAACTCCTTTTCTTTCCCAATGGGGGAAGCTGTATGATAGCGCGTTATAAGGTCAGGGAAGTATCTGAGGCTATCAATAACTTACATTGAGTGAGGTGCTGGAATGGAATTAGTTTGGAAGATAGTATATGTGTTTTTGATATCTGGATTGGAATTGTTTATATTTTTTAAGGTGGATGGAATTGTTCTAACTCTGGAGAGAGTTTTTAAGTCCTTTCTTTTTAAGCTACTTTTAGCAGTTGTTTTTGTAACGATTAGCTATATAGTAGGAAATACTTACCTATCTTATTTTATGGAACCCTTGTACGGCATTGGTTTATCTTTCTTATTGTTAAGAGGGCTTCCTAAAAAACTACTCTTCTTTTATGGTCTCTTTCCAATGATGTTGGTGAATCTTTTTTTCAGGGTAGTCTCCTATTTTGTGCTTCCATTTTTGGGGCAAGGGCATGTGTATGATGACCGCTCTTTTATTTGGTTATGTATAAAAATTTTCATTTGCTTTATTTCTCTAGCCTTTTTGAAATGGTTAGACTATGATTTTACTAGTTTGAGAAGGGAGATTCTCGATAAAGGTTTTCAAAAGTCCCTGACTAAGATTAACTGGATAATGGGGGCTTACTATCTAGTGATGCAAAGTCTGTCTTATTTTGAAAATGTACAAGGTATTCAATCAACGACTGTTCGCCATCTGATTCTAGTGTTTTACCTACTCTTTTTTATGGGGATTATCAAGAAGCTGGATACCTATTTGAAGGACAAACTCCATGAGAGACTGGACCAAGAACAGGCCTTGCGCTACAGAGATATGGAACGCTATAGTCGGCATATAGAGGAACTTTACAAGGAAGTACGGAGTTTTCGCCATGACTACACCAACCTCTTGACCAGTTTACGTCTGGGCATTGAAGAGGAGGATATGGAGCAGATAAAAGAGGTCTACGACTCTGTCTTAAAGGATTCTAGTGAAAAATTGCAGGACAATAAATATGACCTGGGCCGATTGGTGAATATTCGTGATAAAGCCCTCAAAAGTCTCCTAGCAGGAAAGTTTTTAAAAGCCAGAGATAAGAACATTGTCTTTAATGTAGAAGTTCCAGAGGAGATTCAGGTAGAGGGGATGAGTCTACTTGATTTTCTAACCATTGTGTCTATCCTTTGTGACAACGCTATTGAAGCCAGTGCAGAGGCTAGTCAACCTCATGTTTCAATCGCCTTTTTAAAAAATGGGGCACAGGAGACCTTTATCATCGAAAATGCCATCAAAGAAGAGGGTATAGACATTTCTGAGATTTTCTCCTTTGGAACCAGTTCTAAAGGGGAGGAGAGAGGAGTTGGTCTCTATACCGTTATGAAGATTGTGGCAAGTCATCCTAATACCAGTCTAAATACCACCTGCCAAAATCAAGTCTTTCGTCAGGTTTTAACAGTTCACTCGATGTCAGTTGATGATTAGAAGACTTGTGGAAAGAAGTACTGCCTGCAGTCATCAATTAAAATGCCATAGTATATGAGGTATCCTATATGAATAAGAAATCCTTTTTTATCATCTGTTCTACGTTGATCATAGCATCAAATCTTCTCATGATTTCCGTGGTGAACAAGGGAGAAGAAACAGGGGGCAACCTGTTTGTGATTGCTATAGCCTGTGTTTTGCTGCCAGCCTTTTTATATGCAGTTGAAAACAGACTTACTTCAATGGTAAGAGTAGAATCAATACTCCTGATTCAGTTGACAGTTATATCCCTACTCCGTCTTATCAACAGAATAGGGAGTACGCCTGAAATCCTCAACATTATCATTACCCTTATCGCTTTGGCAAGTGGGACAGCTGCTATCCTTATTGCGATTATGAGAATATATGAAAACATACGGAAGTAAGGCTGAATAGCTTTCGATTTTGTATTTTCACATTGTTAAGTTCCCCTAGGGCAAGTATGTTTTTCATGCTTGCTTTTTAAATTTTTTAACAATTCAAGATGTTTTGATGACCATTTATGATTTGAGTGATCCAAGGTCAAAATGAGTGCTATACTAACAGTGTAAAGGTTCTTACTCAACAAACATTCAGGAGGAAATCTTATGAAGAAAAAAATATTTGTCATTTTCATCTTGTATCTGATCATGTCCATCTTTCTATATCCGCTTAGGGAGAGTGCTTGGTATCAGCTATTTTATACCATAGCCTATGTGATTGCATTTATGATTTATTTTGCTTTAATGAAAAAGAAAGGAGCAAAGAAATGAAAGCTTTTCTTGCTAAAAAACGGAACATCTTCCTTACGAGATTGTTCCTAGGGCAGTTGCCCTTGCTTGTCTCCACTTATCTATTTCTATCTCGTCAGTTTTTAAATTTTTCCTTGGTCTTCCAATTTCTCTTAGTGGTTATTAACTTGGCTTCGATTTTGGTTACTGTTTACCTCACTAGGGAGATGAGGATAAGAGAGTTTGAAGATGATGATTTGGTTAGTCCTAGAACCAATCAACTTATGTTCATCGGTTTGACAGGCTTTATGTCTATTATCTGTTTGTATAGAGGTATAACAGCAGGAGAATTCTATCAACAATTAATTGCCTATATTGGCGCTATTCTCTGCTTGCTTATCATGCTTCTGCTCATTTGGGGCTTGAAGTATTATAAAAAGTAGAGGAAGAACTTTCTTCTTAATATGGAACTAGTCTATAGTCTGACAAGGGGAGGTCATCATGTATAAACACTTATTTTTCCTAGATTCCAAAACCTTAGACTGGTTGACACCTTATATTTTGGTCTTGGCTTCTGACACCATTGCTTTTAACGTTTTTGTGCTAACCTTTGTATCTGTGGTGGTCTTTTATTTCCTAAATCCCATGTTATCTTTAATGGCTATATTCTTAGGGGCTGGCTATGTGGTCGGGTTTTGGTTACTCAAATGGTTTGTTTTGGAAAGACTAGCACTAAAGGATGACGTGTAGAGAAGTTTGTTTCTTGAGGAGAATAATTTTATGGAGTTTTTTGATAAATTTCATGCCTTGTGCTTTGGATTTTTAGTACTACTAATCGTCATTACAGTTCCTTATACGATTAATCATGGGGATTTTTTTCAAAATGAATCTGCATTGATTATTGTAAGTCTTCTAGTAACCTCTCTGAGTGTTGCTTATGCTAGAAAGTTTGAAATGATTTCTTTTGGGATGTTAAGCAGGAAACAACTTTTACTTTTCATTGCAATCTTTCTTCTAAGTGTGCTTGAGACGCTGGTTTATATTCATTTCTTCGCTATTTCTTCTGGCGCAGGAGTTCAACACTTGGCGGAAGTCAGCAGAGGAATTTCCCTGTCTTTGATTTTGACTTCCTCAGTTTTTGGACCCATCCAGGAGGAACTCATTTTCAGAGGACTTCTTCAAGGTGCGGTTTTTGACAATTCTTGGTTAGGGCTTGTGCTAACTTCCTCACTCTTTTCGTTCATGCATGGTCCTTCTAATGTCCCTTCGTTTATTTTTTATCTACTTGGGGGCTTGTTACTGGGCTTTGCTTATAAAAAAAGCCAAAACCTATGGGTTTCTACTCTAGTCCATATGTTTTACAACAGTTTGCCACTCTTAACTTATTTCTAGAAATCATGAAAGGTAAGCAGAAGACGGTGCTTGCCTTTTTCTTTCTATAATGATACCCAAGCCAATCCAGAGGCTTTTCTTTGAGAATCGGGCGTGGAGCGGTTGACGAATAGACCAAAAACTAGTAGAATAGTAAGGAAACTTTATACGGAGGAAAGAAATGGATTTGGGTGATAATGAGCTAACACTGACTCCCATACCTGGGAAAAGTGGCAAGGCTTATATGGGTAGCTATCCTGATGGGAAGCGCATCTTTGTAAAAATGAACACCTCTCCAATCCTACCTGGTCTAGCTAGAGAACAAATTGCTCCACAATTATTATGGAGTCGCCGTTTGGCAGATGGGCGTGATATGTGTGCTCAAGAATGGTTGACAGGCAAGATATTGACCCCCTATGATATGAATCGTAAGCAAATCGTCAATATTTTAACCCGTCTTCATCGCTCACGTCCGTTGATGACACAGTTGAGTCGTTTGGGCTATGCCATGGAAACACCTGTAGATTTACTACAGTCTTGGCAAGAAACGGCTCCAGATGCTTTGCGTAAAAATCATTTTATCAGTGAAGTGATGGCTGATTTACGTCAGACTATTCCAGGATTTAGAGAGGACTATGCGACCATTGTCCATGGAGATGTACGACATAGTAATTGGATTGAGACAGATAGTGGCTTGATTTATTTGGTAGATTGGGATTCGGTTCGCTTGACCGACCGCATGTTTGATGTGGCCCATATGCTCTGCCATTATATTCCAGAACATCAGTGGAAGGAATGGTTGACCTACTACGGTTACAAGTACAATCAGACGGTATTAAGTAAATTGTATTGGTACGGTCAATTGTCTTACTTGAGCCAGATTTCCAAGTATTATATGAACCAAGATTTAGAAAATGTCAATCGGGAGATTCATGGCTTGCGTCACTTCCGAGACAAGTATGGAAAGAGAAGATGAGAGTTAGAAATCGTAAAGGGGCCACAGAATTACTAGAGGCAAATCCCCAGTATGTGATCCTCAATCCCCTAGAAGCTAAGGGAAAATGGCGGGACTTGTTTGGAAATGATAATCCCATTCATGTGGAAGTAGGAAGTGGAAAGGGTGCCTTTGTTTCAGGGATGGCAAAGCAAAACCCGGACATCAACTATATCGGGATTGACATTCAAAAGTCTGTTTTGAGCTACGCTTTGGACAAGGTGCTTGAAGTTGGAGTACCGAATATCAAGCTCTTGTGGGTAGATGGTTCTGACTTGACTGACTATTTTGAAGACGGTGAGATTGATCGCTTGTATCTGAACTTTTCAGATCCTTGGCCTAAAAAACGCCATGAAAAGCGTCGTTTGACCTACAAGACCTTCTTGGATACCTTCAAACGTATCTTGCCTGAAAATGGAGAAATTCATTTCAAGACGGATAACCGTGGCTTGTTTGAGTACAGCCTAGTGAGCTTTTCTCAGTATGGCATGAAGCTCAATGGTGTCTGGCTTGATTTACATGCCAGCGATTTTGAAGGCAATGTCATGACGGAATACGAGCAAAAATTCTCCAACAAGGGGCAAGTTATCTACCGAGTTGAGGCAGAATTTTAAGAAATAGCCTGAAATCAGGCTGTACAAGTGCTTTTGCTTTACATAAGTTAGCAAATGTGCTATACTAAGAGTAAGAATATGAGAAAGTGAGGCGGGGAAATATCTTCGCCTCTTGCTTATGAGGAGGTGGACGCAATCGCAACAATCGTAGAATTAGTCAGAGAAGTTGTAGAACCTGTCATAGAAGCTCCTTTCGAACTCGTGGATATCGAGTATGGAAAGATTGGCAGTGACATGATTCTCAGTATTTTTGTAGATAAACCTGAAGGAATTACCTTGAACGACACGGCAGACTTGACAGAAATGATCAGTCCTGTCCTAGACACCATCAAGCCAGATCCCTTCCCAGAACAATATTTCCTAGAAATCACCAGTCCAGGCTTGGAACGTCCTTTAAAAACCAAGGATGCCGTTGCTGGAGCGGTTGGGAAATACATCCATGTCGGGCTCTACCAAGCCATTGATAAGCAAAAGGTCTTTGAAGGAACCTTGTTGGCCTTTGAAGAGGATGAGTTGACTATGGAATATATGGACAAGACACGTAAGAAAACTGTCCAAATTCCATACAGTTTAGTATCAAAAGCACGTTTAGCAGTAAAATTATAGAAAAAGAAAGGATAGCTTTTGAGAATTCAAAAGTGAAGAAAACATGAGTAAAGAAATGCTAGAGGCCTTCCGCATTTTGGAAGAAGACAAGGGAATCAAAAAAGAAGACATCATCGACGCAGTAGTAGAGTCGCTTCGTTCCGCTTATCGCAGACGCTATGGTCAATCAGACAGTGTAGCTATTGACTTCAACGAAAAAACAGGTGACTTTACAGTTTATACTGTCCGTGAAGTAGTTGATGAAGTATTTGATAGCCGTTTGGAAATCAGCTTGAAAGATGCTCTTGCTATCAATTCAGCCTATGAGCTTGGTGATAAGATTAAGTTTGAAGAAGCGCCTGCTGAGTTTGGTCGTGTAGCAGCCCAATCTGCCAAACAAACCATCATGGAAAAAATGCGCAAGCAAACACGTGCCATCACTTACAATACTTACAAAGAACATGAGCAAGAAATCATGTCTGGTACAGTAGAACGCTTTGACAACCGCTTCATTTATGTCAACCTTGGCAGCATCGAAGCCCAATTG
Source organism: Streptococcus sp. 2342 (assembly GCF_013276795.1). Taxonomy (GTDB): domain Bacteria; phylum Bacillota; class Bacilli; order Lactobacillales; family Streptococcaceae; genus Streptococcus. The sequence continues at coordinate 46,339 of NZ_VMLR01000005.1, read as the reverse complement.
TCAAAACAAGACCAAATCCCTGGTGAAGTTTTTGCTTCTCATGATCGTATTGAAGTGTATGTCTACAAGGTTGAAGACAACCCTCGCGGTGTCAACGTCTTTGTTAGCCGTAGCCATCCAGAAATGATCAAACGCTTGATGGAGCAAGAAATTCCAGAAGTTTATGACGGAACTGTTGAAATCATGAGTGTGGCTCGTGAAGCTGGTGACCGTACGAAGGTTGCAGTTCGTAGCCATAATCCAAACGTAGACGCTATCGGTACAATCGTTGGACGCGGTGGTGCTAATATCAAGAAGATTACTAGCAAATTCCACCCAGCTCGTTACGATTCTAAAAATGACCGCATGGTACCAATCGAAGAAAATATCGATGTTATCGAGTGGGTAGCAGATCCAGCTGAATTTATCTACAATGCCATCGCTCCTGCTGAGGTTGACCAAGTTATCTTTGATGAAAACGACAGCAAACGTGCCTTGGTGGTTGTTCCTGATAACAAGCTTTCTCTTGCTATCGGTCGTCGTGGGCAAAACGTTCGCTTGGCAGCTCACTTGACTGGTTACCGTATCGATATCAAGTCTGCTAGCGAATTTGAAGCCATGGAAGAAGCTGGTTCGGTAGATTTGGAAGCAGAAAACGATACTGTAGAAGAATAAAAGCTGCTAGAGGAGGGAAAGATGAAAACGAGAAAAATCCCTTTGCGCAAGTCTGTTGTGTCTAATGAAGTGATTGATAAGCGAGATTTGCTCCGCATTGTCAAGAACAAGGAAGGACAAGTCTTTATCGATCCGACAGGCAAGGCTAATGGCCGCGGCGCTTATATCAAGCTAGACAATGCAGAAGCCCTAGAGGCGAAAAAGAAGAAGGTCTTTAACCGCAGCTTTAGCATGGAAGTGGATGAAAGCTTTTATGATGAGTTGATCGCTTATGTGGATCACAAAGTGAAAAGAAGAGAGTTAGGACTTGAATAAGCAAAAGATAAGCAATCTCTTGGGACTTGCTCAGCGAGCAGGGCGGATTATATCGGGTGAAGAATTGGTGGTCAAGGCTGTTCAAGACGGCAAGGCCAAGTTGGTCTTTCTAGCCCATGATGCTGGACCCAATCTGACCAAGAAGATTCAAGATAAAAGTCATTATTATCAAGTAGAAATTGTAACCGTGTTTTCAACACTGGAATTAAGCATAGCAGTCGGAAAATCGAGAAAGGTTTTGGCTGTAACAGATGCTGGATTTACAAAGAAAATGAGGTCTCTTATGGAATAGAAGAGGAGGACATGATTTGTCTAAGAAAAGATTGTACGAAATCGCAAAAGAGCTTGGAAAAGAAAGCAAAGAAGTTGTAGCGCGTGCAAAAGAGTTGGGCTTGGATGTGAAAAGCCACTCATCAAGTGTGGAAGAAGCTGTCGCTGCAAAAATCGCTGCCAGCTTTAAGCCTGCAGTTGCTCCGAAAGCAGAAGCAAAACCTGCAGAACAAAAATCAAGTGCAGAAAAGAAAGCCGAAAAATCTGAGCCAGCTAAACCAGCTGTAGCTAAGGAAGAGGCAAAACCTGCAGCCCCAAAAGCAAGTGCAGAAAAGAAAGTCGAAAAGTCTGAACCAGTAAAACCAGCTGTAGCCAAGGAAGAGGCAAAACCAGCTGAGCCAGTCGCTCCGAAAACAGAAAAAGTAGCGGCTAAACCGCAAAGTCGTAATTTCAAGGCTGAGCGTGAAGCACGTGCTAAAGAGCAGGCAGAGCGACGCAAGCAAAATAAGGGCAATAACCGTGACCAACAACAAAACGGAAACCGTCAGAAAAACGACGGCCGCAATGGTGGAAAACAAGGTCAAGGCAACCGCGATAATCGTCGCTTTAATGACCAAGCTAAGAAACAGCAAGGTCAGCAAAATCGTGGAAATGAGCGCCGTCAACAAGGGGACAAACGTCCAAATCAAGCGGCTCCACGTGTTGACTTTAAAGCCCGTGCAGCAGCCCTAAAAGCAGAGCAAAATGCAGAGTACGCACGTTCAAGCGAGGAACGCTTCAAGCAGTATCAGGCTGCTAAAGAAGCCTTGGCTCAAGCTAACAAACGTAAGGAACCAGAGGAAATCTTTGAAGAAGCTGCTAAGTTAGCTGAACAAGCGCAACAAGCACAGCAAGTTCAAGCAGTGGTTGAAGTCGTCCCTGAGAAAAAAGAACCTGCAGTGGATACACGTCGTAAAAAACAAGCTCGACCAGACAAAAATCGTGACGATTATGATCACGAAGAAGATGGTCCTAGAAAACAACAAAAGAATCGAAGTAGTCAAAATCAAGTGAGAAATCAAAAGAATAGTAACTGGAATAACAACAAAAAGAACAAAAAAGGCAATAATAAGAACAACCGTAATCAGACTCCAAAACCTGTTACAGAGCGTAAGTTCCATGAATTGCCAACAGAATTTGAATATACAGATGGTATGACCGTTGCGGAAATCGCAAAACGTATCAAACGTGAACCAGCTGAAATCGTTAAGAAACTTTTCATGATGGGTGTCATGGCCACACAAAACCAATCCTTGGATGGAGAAACTATCGAACTCCTCATGGTGGATTACGGTATCGAAGCCAAACAAAAGGTTGAAGTGGATAATGCCGATATCGAACGTTTCTTTGTCGAAGATGGTTATCTCAATGAAGATGAATTGGTTGAGCGTCCACCAGTTGTAACTATCATGGGACACGTTGACCACGGTAAAACAACACTCCTAGATACCCTTCGTAACTCTCGTGTTGCGACAGGTGAAGCAGGTGGTATCACTCAGCATATCGGTGCCTACCAAATCGTGGAAAATGGCAAGAAGATTACCTTCCTTGATACACCAGGACACGCGGCCTTTACATCGATGCGTGCGCGTGGTGCTTCTGTTACCGATATTACTATTTTGGTCGTAGCGGCAGATGACGGGGTTATGCCTCAGACAATTGAAGCTATCAACCACTCAAAAGCAGCGAATGTTCCAATTATTGTAGCCATCAACAAGATTGATAAACCAGGTGCCAACCCAGAACGCGTTATCGGTGAATTGGCAGAGCATGGAGTTATGTCAACTGCTTGGGGTGGAGATTCTGAATTTGTTGAAATCTCAGCTAAATTCAACCAAAACATCGAAGAATTGTTGGAAACAGTCCTTCTTGTGGCTGAAATCCAAGAACTCAAAGCAGACCCAACAGTTCGTGCGATCGGTACAGTTATCGAAGCACGCTTGGATAAAGGAAAAGGTGCGGTCGCAACCCTTCTTGTTCAACAAGGTACCTTGAATGTTCAAGACCCAATCGTTGTCGGAAATACCTTCGGTCGTGTCCGTGCCATGACCAATGACCTTGGTCGTCGTGTTAAGGTTGCAGGGCCATCAACACCAGTTTCAATTACAGGTTTGAACGAAGCGCCAATGGCAGGTGACCACTTTGCTGTTTACGAGGATGAAAAATCTGCGCGTGCAGCCGGTGAAGAGCGTGCCAAACGTGCCCTCATGAAACAACGTCAAGCTACCCAACGTGTCAGCCTTGAAAACCTCTTTGATACGCTTAAAGCTGGTGAACTCAAGTCTGTTAACGTTATCATCAAGGCTGATGTACAAGGTTCTGTTGAAGCCCTTTCTGCCTCACTTCAAAAGATCGACGTGGAAGGTGTCAAAGTGACCATCGTCCACTCAGCTGTTGGTGCCATCAATGAATCTGACGTGACCCTTGCTGAAGCTTCAAATGCCTTTATCGTTGGTTTCAACGTACGCCCTACACCACAAGCTCGTCAACAAGCAGAAGCTGACGATGTGGAAATCCGTCTCCACAGCATTATCTATAAGGTTATCGAAGAGATGGAAGAAGCCATGAAAGGGATGCTTGATCCAGAATTTGAAGAAAAAGTTATCGGTGAAGCAGTTATTCGTGAAACCTTCAAGGTATCTAAAGTGGGAACCATCGGTGGATTCATGGTTATCAACGGTAAGGTTACCCGTGACTCTAAAGTCCGTGTTATCCGTGACGGTGTCGTTATCTATGACGGTGAACTTGCTAGCTTGAAACACTACAAAGACGACGTCAAAGAAGTTACAAACGGTCGTGAAGGTGGATTGATGATTGACGGCTACAATGATATCAAGATGGATGATGTGATTGAGGCGTACGTCATGGAAGAAATCAAGAGATAATAGAGAAACGATAGCCGATTTGACTCGTCGTCAACAGCGCCTTGATGAACCCTCAGTTCTATCTAAGGCTTGTTTCCTAGATTCAAATGGCTCTAGTTCCTCTATCTAATAAAAATAGCTAGGTCTGCTGGCCTAGCTTTTGGTTCAAAGTAGAGAAAGGAATATCATGGCAAATCATTTCCGTACGGATCGTGTGGGCATGGAAATCAAGCGTGAAGTCAATGAGATTTTGCAAAAGAAAGTCCGTGATCCGCGTGTCCAAGGCGTGACCATCACAGATGTTCAGATGCTGGGGGACTTGTCTGTTGCCAAGGTTTACTACACCATTTTGAGTAACCTTGCTTCGGATAATCAAAAAGCTCAAATCGGGCTTGAAAAAGCAACTGGTACCATCAAACGTGAACTTGGTCGCAATTTGAAATTGTACAAAATCCCAGATTTGACCTTCGTCAAAGACGAGTCCATCGAGTATGGAAACAAGATTGACGAGATGCTACGCAATCTGGATAAGAACTAAAGAAGAGGGGAGACCCTCTTTTTTGGTGGGGGAAAATAGGTGGAATTTGAAATGGAAAAATATTCTTTTAAAAAAGGGATTCTGTATTTTTTAATGTTATCTAATCAGAAAATGCTTTTTTTTTTAGGAAATATGATATGATGATTTCATAAATAAAAGGAGATTCTATCAATGAATAACATAAAAAAAGTTTGTCGTTTAGCTTTGCTATGTCTTTCCGTTTCTACTCTAGTTGCTTGTAGTTCTCTTTCTGAAAAAACAAGTAGCTCTTCTAGTGAGAATCAAACAGAAGCTTCATCTAGTAGTTCTGAGAAGAAAGGGTTGTTTGCTAAAGCAAAAGAAAAACTCAGTTCAAGCGATTTTAACCCACAAGATGTTAGCGATACGACAATTGAGTCTATAAAAACCTATGAAGATTACTTGATTATGAATGAGAAAATAATCGATAATTACTATACAGAAGCAGATGAAGCCTTTAAAGGGACTGTTTTAGAAGATAGTGCTGCTATCCAAGAACTAAAAGATAGCACTAAAAAAGAGATGGAAGATTTGAAAAAACAATATGGTCCACTAAAGAAAGCACCGATTCAAGGGAAAGAAGAAGTGATTAAGATTTTAAAAGATTATCGTGATAATCTACATGAACAAGTGGAGCAGTGGAAAGCTAGTCTTTAATAGGAAGAGTGGAGTTCAATATGGATTATCAATTATTGCCACATGAATACATGGTTATGAATAGTGACCATGTGAGTTTTGGGAAAAATGGTTTGTCTACAGATGAATTAATTTTAACGAATCTACACTTAATATATATCAAAAAAGGTTTGTGGGGAGGAAAAAAAGACCAAGTTACCATACCCATTAACCAGATTAAAATTTTTGAAGGGAAACCTCAAGTTTCAGTAACCAAAACCAATGGTGTGAAACGGCTGGAAATTTATTATAATGGCGGACAAGCTATCTTTGCATTTAATAATACTAAGGATACTGACAAGTGGGCTAGAAACATTATTAAATTGATTTCAGGTGATACAAGTAATTTTGAAACCTTGAGAGATAGTAGCTTGTTTGGAGCAGATGTTTTAGCAGAAACATTTAAGGATACATTTGACACTTTTAAAGCAGGGCTTGGGATTAAGGGTGCAGAGCCAGAAAAGATTTCAACCAAGTGTAGCTTTTGTGGAGCACCTTTGTCAGGTCAAGTGAAGCAAACAGTTAGATGTGCCTATTGTGATATGGAGCAGAGTTTATAAGGGGGCAATTAAATGGGGTTGATAAAAGCCATCACAGATTCTATTGGTGGGACATTTGCAGATCAGTGGAAAGAAATTATCACAGTTCAAGCTTTTGATGAACATACAGCTGTAAGTCCAGGTATTATTCAAGAAAATAATAATGGTAGGGGTGTCAATACGAAGGGATCTGTCGGTGTTATTTCCAACGGATCCAAGATTTTTATTCCAGAAAATACTGCTGCCTTTATCTTTAGTCAGTCTGGTATCGAGGAAATTATTACAGAACCAGGTGGATATGAATACCAAAATGGTGAGAGCAGTGTTTTTAACGGTGATGGATTGAAAAAGTCACTGTTTGACAATGTTGTTAATCGTGTTGGATTCGGGGGTCAAAGTGATCAGCAAAAACAGATTTGTTTTGTTAATTTGAGAGAAATTCGTGATATTAAATTTGGGACTCGCGGTCCAGTCATGTATAATGATTTGTTTTATGGGACAGATTTAGAAGTACGTGCTTTTGGAACATTTTCTATCCAAATTACAGATGCTAAGCAATTTATCAGAAACTTTCTTCCTGCCAATGTGACTTATTATACCTTTGATAGCGCTCAAGCTAGATCACAAATAGTAACAGAATTTCTTCAATCTTTTATTGTTGCACTTAATTCTTTGTCAACAACTTATCGTATTTCACAATTACCCTCACAAGCTTCAGTTCTTGCAACCCAAGTATCAAATGATGGACAGTATGCAGGGACTTGGAAAGAACGTTTTGGATTTGAGATTGTAAAAGTTGCCATTGCTAATATTGAGTTCTCACCAGAATCTAAGGAATTGGTTAAACAATTTTCATCAAATAAGATGAATTTAAAAGCTTATGATGATGTATCGCAGAAATCTTCTAATATTGCAGCACAACAAAAAATTTCATCAGGAGTGGAGCAACATGGTCTAGGTGATAGTGCAGGGATGATTTTTGGTATGAATATGGCACAAGGTTTAGATGAAAAAGCCATGAAACCAAGTCTATCATTAGATGAGCAAATCGAAGCCCTTACAAAACTAAAATCTCTTTTAGATGCAGGGATACTATCCCAGGAAGAATTTGATCGAAAGAAAAAAGAAATTATGGATTTATAAGATGAAGCTCGAAAGTTCATAGTTAGTGTGTATTCAAGGAACATTTTAGGTGAAACAATAATAGACTATCGTTCACAGATAGAATATCATGTTGTAAAGGTAGAAGTTGAATATTCGAGCTGCCTCTACAAAGACTATTAAAAATCTTTAACAAATAAGTTGCTAAGGATTTTTTGAAAATTTTTGAGGGGAATTTGAAACATACTTTAAAAGAGTATGCTATCGTAGAATATAACTTACAGAAGTAAAAGGAGTTTGTATATGGCTGAACAAGAGTTAGCTATGCAAGTATTACAACAAGTGGTAAAACTACCAGTTGTTAAGGTTGATCGTTCGAAATTTTTAGTAGATAAGTTTTCCAAAGAATTGGATCCACAGGACATCCCTACCTTATTAGAACAAGGTCCAACGTCTCTCTTATCTCAAGAAATCTTAGATCGAGTGGCTAATGCCTGTATTAGGGATAATGTTTTATTGGCGAGTGGAACTTCTGTTTTGGCAGGATTACCTGGAGGGATTGCTATGGCGATTACTATTCCAGCTGATGTGGCTCAATTTTATGGTTTCTCTCTGAAATTGGCTCAAGAATTAGGTTATATTTATGGTTATGAGGATCTTTGGGCTTCACGCGAGGAGTTGAGTGAAGATGCTCAAAATACCCTCTTGCTTTATCTAGGCGTCATGTTGGGGGTGAATGGAACCGCTGCTTTGCTACGTGCTGGTGGTATAACAATTGCCAAACAGGTAATGAAAACAGTGCCTAATAAAGCTTTAACAAAAACGCTTTGGTACCCTATTTTGAAAAAAGTCTTAAAAATATTTGGTGTGAATCTGACCAAGGGAGGGCTGGCCAAAGGAATGGGGAAATTCATACCTATCTTGGGAGGTATCATTTCAGGTGGTTTAACCTTTGCAACTATGAAACCAATGGGGGAAAGCTTGCAGAAAGAATTATCCAAGCTAGTCAACTATAGTGAAGTTCAATATCAAGAAGATGTTGAAACAATCCGAAAAGAGGCTGAAATCCTCGAAGGAGAGTAATATGGGACTCATAAAAATTCTAGCTAAAACTTATGGGAATTACTTTTTGACCGTGCAAGGTGTGAAAGTAATGAGAACGATAAAGAAAGATGACCATGTCGTTGTCGGTCTAGGTAAACTTTTTATTGCAGATAAGTTAATGGATACGGCTCGGTGGCTCATTAAGCCAGAGGAGAAAGAATGAAATTTTTCTGGGCAATTCTTGCCATTCTTTTTATTAAACCGATTATTGGGATTTTGAAATTCTTTTGGATGATCATCTCTTTTGCAGTCCAATTATTGTTTTACAAGATAGTATTTAAGATATTGGATTGGCTCTTTAAACTTATCTAGATGGTAATCCAAGTTGCAGAGAACTAGCAGGAACTACACTGCTAGTTTTTTAATCTCTTTCCATATGGTATAATATAAGCAGTAAAATCATTTTAGAACATACAATGGAGGTCGTCATGGACAATATCATCGATGTGTCAATTCCCGTTGCAGAAGTGGTGGACAAGCATCCAGAAGTCTTGGAAATTCTAGTGGAGCTGGGTTTTAAACCCCTTGCCAATCCCTTAATGCGCAATACAGTTGGTCGCAAAGTATCGCTTAAGCAGGGGTCTAAGCTGGAAGGAACTCCTATGGACCAGATTGTCCGCACGCTGGAAGCAAACGGCTACGAAGTGATTGGATTAGACTAATGGCAGATGAACGGATTCATGTCCTGCGGGATATTTTGTTAGAATTGCACAATGGTGTCTCTCCTGAGTCGGTTCAGGAGCGTTTTGATGCGACCTTTGCGGGTGTCTCAGCCATAGAGATTTCCCTCATGGAGCACGAGCTGATGAACTCGGACTCGGGCGTCACATTTGAAGATGTCATGGAACTCTGTGATGTCCATGCTAATCTTTTTAAAAATGCTATTAAAGGTGTCGAAGTAGAGGATACCGAGCATCCAGGTCACCCAGTTCGGGTATTTAAGGAAGAAAATCTGGCCCTCCGTGCGGCCTTGATTCGCATTCGTAGATTGTTAGATACTTATGAATCTATGGAAGACGAGGAAATGCTGGCGGAGATGCGCAAGGGCTTGGTGCGTCAGATGGGACTTGTAGGTCAATTTGACATCCACTACCAGCGCAAGGAAGAGCTCTTTTTCCCCATCATGGAGCGCTATGGTCACGATTCACCTCCTAAAGTTATGTGGGGAGTGGATGACCAGATTAGGGAACTCTTTCAAACAGCTTTAGCGACAGCCAAGTCACTACCAGAAGTGCCGATTAGCACCGTAAAGGAAGATTTTGAAGCCTTTGCGACAGAGTTTGAAAGTATGATTTTCAAGGAAGAGTCCATCCTTCTTATGATTCTCCTTGAATCCTTTACTCAGGATGATTGGCTTCAGATTGCAGAGGAGAGCGACGCCTATGGCTATGCTATTATCCGTCCGTCTGAGAAATGGGTGCCAGAACGCCAGATTTTTGTTGAGGAAAAGAGTGAAGAGGAGCCTGTACAGCTAGATACGGCAGAGGGTCAAGTTCAACAAGTTATCGATACGCCAGAAGGGCAGTTGACCATTACCTTTACCCCTAAGGAAAAGGAAGCAGTGCTGGACCGCCATAGTCAACAGGCTTTTGGCAATGGCTATCTCTCGGTCGAGCAGGCCAACCTCATCCTCAATCACCTCCCCATGGAAATTACCTTTGTCAATAAAGACGATATTTTCCAGTATTACAATGACAATACGCCAGCTGATGAGATGATTTTCAAACGGACCCCGTCCCAAGTTGGGCGCAATGTCGAACTCTGCCATCCGCCTAAGTATTTGGACAAGGTCAAGACTATCATGAAGGGTCTTCGTGAGGGAAGCAAAGACAAGTATGAAATGTGGTTCAAGTCTGAGTCACGATGCAAATTTGTCCACATCACCTACGCAGCAGTGCACGATGAAGAGGGAGAATTCCAAGGTGTGCTGGAATACGTTCAGGATATTCAACCCTACCGTGAGATTGACACAGACTATTTTCGTGGATTAGAATAAGGAGAAAAAATGAGTTACGAACAAGAGTTTATGAAGGAATTTGAAGCTTGGGTCAATACCCAAATCATGATCAACGACATGGCGCACAAGGAAAGCCAAAAAGTCTACGAAGAAGACCAAGACGAGCGTGCCAAAGATGCCATGATTCGCTACGAAAGCCGCTTGGATGCTTATCAGTTCTTGCTCGGTAAGTTTGAAAACTTCAAAGCAGGCAAGGGATTCCATGATTTGCCAGATGGATTGTTTGGTGAGCGAAATTATTAAACGAGATAGATTCTTGATTTTTTACTAAAATCTTGATAGAATATTTATATTAAATCCTTGTCAGAGCAGGGATTTTTTATTGAAAGGATTTTATCATGTCAAAGAAACTCAATCGTAAAAAACAATTACGAAATAGCCTCCGTCGTGCAGGTGCTTTTTCAAGTACTGTGACTAAGGTTGTAGAAGAGACAAAAAAAGTCGTAAAACGTGCAGAACAGTCAGCAAGCCAAGCTGGTAAGGCTGTTTCTAAAAAAGTTGAACAAGCAGTAGAAGCTACCAAAGAGCAAGCTCAAAAAGTAGCCAATTCTGTAGAAGATTTTGCAGCAAACTTGGGTGGACTCCCACTTGATCGTGCTAAGACTTTCTATGATGAAGGCATCAAGTCTGCGTCAGATTTTAAAAACTGGACTGAAAAAGAACTCCTTGCCTTGAAAGGAATCGGCCCAGCTACCATCAAGAAATTGAAGGAAAATGGCATCAAGTTCAAGTAATCTTTCTTGTGCCTTGCATTTCCATCAAAATCTTGCTACAATAGAGCCATTAGAGGTGTTTTGAATCCCACATTTTACAGAAAGTGGCGGTGCTGAGAAGTCCACAAATGTGTCAAAACTAGTTGCTAATGGATGAAAAATTGAAATAAAAGTGTCTTTTTGTTTTAAAGACGAGAGTTGCGGGCAACTGCCCGAAATTGGGTGGTACCGCGGATAAATACATTCGTCCCTGTCATGTAGATGGCAGGGCTTTTCTTTTGCGTCTTAGTCAAAGGAGGTTGTTATGAAGCAATCTTTTAAAACAAGTAAACTCTACTATGGCTTTCCTATCTTCATTTTGGGATATCAGGATCAGAATTTTGGACACAATATTACGACCTGTAGCTCCTCTTATAGCTTGGGAGATTGGCTAGTCATTGGTGTCGGAGCTGAGGAAAATGCGGCTGAGCAAATCAAGCATTACCAGAAGTTTACTGTGAATATTCCTGATGAAAATCTCATGCTCGAGATGGAGCAGGCTGGTTTTATCAGTCATCGGGAGAAATTGAAACACCTGGGGCTAGACTACGAGATTTCTGAACGGACTCAGGCACCGATTTTAGAGGCCTGTTCAGTCGTATTGGACTGTCAGGTAGATCGGATTATTGAGGAAGATGGTATTTGCCACATTTTTGCTAAGATTCTTGACCGACTGGCTAATCCTGAACTCTTGGATGAAAAGGGACATTTTAAAAATGACCGTTTTGCGCCGACTTACTTTATGGGGGACGGCCATCAGCGTGTTTATCGTTATCTAGATAGCCGAGTCAATCCCATGGGAAGCTTTATCAAGAAAGCGAGGAAGAAGGATGGCAAGAACTGAATTACCAGAACGATTAGAAACCGAACGACTCGTCCTACGAGTTCGTACAGTGGCAGATGCTGAGGATATCCATACCTACGCTAGTCTCCCAGAGGTCGCCTATCCAGCAGGCTTTCCTCCAGTCAAAACCTTGGAAGATGAGGTTTACTATCTAGAGCATATCCTTCCCGAACGCAATCAAAAGGAAAACCTCCCAGCAGGCTATGGGATTGTCGTCAAAGGAACCGATAAAGTCATTGGTTCTGTTGATTTCAACCATCGCCATGGGGACGATGTGCTAGAGCTTGGCTATACCCTGCACCCAGACTATTGGGGTCGTGGTTATGTGCCAGAAGCAGCGCGAGCCTTGATTGACTTAGCTTTTAAAGATTTGGGTCTTCACAAGATTGAACTCTCTTGCTTTGGTTACAATACCCAAAGTCAACGAGTCGCAGAGAAACTTGTCTTTACTCTGGAAGCTCGCATCCGAGACCGCAAAGATGCCCAAGGGAACCGTTGTGACAGTCTGATATATGGCTTGCTGAGTAGTGAGTGGGGGACATAAAACAACCATTAGATGAGAGAGAATAAATGAAGTTGATTTGTTATTTTAAACCTAATAATAGATTATGGGGTATTTTTCCCAAAATTCGGGGAATACTTTTGAGGACATTTGCCTATTTACCTTTGATATCAATTGCCTCCGCTTTAGGTTTATCACTATCCCTCTTTTTATTAAGTTTGATTTTCAGCAAGAGCACTGCATTGTCTATTCTAGAAATAATTATTTTTTTATTCTCGTTAAGTTTTTCATTTAAATTACTAGCTAAAAAATTTTTATATAAAAAATATGTTGTTTCTTATTGGATTATTTCTCTTTTGTCCTTAATTCTTTTTTTTATTAATGATTTTAGATTTTTAATATTTTTCCAATTTACATCGCTACTGATATATGTTTTTAACTATACAAGTCAGTTTAATAAGTTAAAAGATTTTCTTTCTAAAAGTATGGAGTCCTTGGCTTTTATAAATACTTTTGATGGAATATTTTGTGGAATGTTGATATACTTTCTCTATAATAAAAATCTAGTTGAATCAACCTTAATAAAATTATATAAATATTTTTCAAATAATTATAGTATACATGAAAATCAATTGGATTACTGGTTTAGCATTGTAATAGTTTTAATAATACCATTTGTATTATCTGTTATAAAAACTGTAGGATCAATCAAGATATTTCAAAAAGTTAATAAAATAGATATCGTAAAGGGAAAGACACTGTGGAATGTATATGCCACGATGCTTATTATTTCGTTTTTATGGTATTATATCTATATTTATTACTTTATTTCTAATGTTATTGATTTTCATTCTGATTTAATAACTGACATTCTTATGTTCAGTTCACTTATTGCACTTTATTTAATATGCTGGTGGATGATTTATAATCTAATTAGACATGGTGCAAAAGATACCAAAGAAGTAATAGCATCATGGTTAATTGGTTCAATCTGTATATTACTGTTAGCAGTATTTAATCAAGTTGAAAATGAATTAATAAATGCTTTAACATGGTTTTTGCCAATTTTAATTCCTAGTCTAATTGGAGAAATAAATTCTCAATTCGATACAAAAAAACATAAGAAAAAACCAATAAGAACTGAGAAAATGGATAGACACCTATATCGAACTCAACTATATGGTTTTCTTACTCTATTAATGTTGAGTATTATTCCAAAGTTAACCGAAATTATTTGGGGTTTAAAGATTAAGAAGAAATTGGTCGAATTTATAACTCCCGAAGCTGATTGGATGTCTGAATTATTTGCCTCAACTATAATTATTTTCGTTTGTTTCATATTATCATTAGTTATTGGGAAGATTATAATTTGGTTATTACAATATTTCTATTTAAACACCTGTAATGGATATTATGTGTATCGTGACAATATGCACAGTATATTAATAAATCGTAGATATAAAAGAAATATTCATAAAAGGAGAAAAAATAATGTCTAAATAACTTTCACCTAAATACACTCCATCCTATGTTTAGGTTGGTCGTTAACAAAACAACTTCATGAAGACGTTCTCAAGACTCAAGGAGTTCAAAAGTCTCAATCTTTTTCGTTCGTGATTCCGACCACCAAATGTAACTGGAAAAACTCTACCTTGGTCAGGCTTGGGGTACAACCTTCAAAGTAAACAAGCTACAGAGAAACTGGAATTCTCCAATAAAGCCTGTATCTGAGACTGTAAGGATTTCTAAGTCAGTTGAGTCGAATCTATTGAAGGATGAATTAGAGGAGAAAATAGATGGCTAAAAAGAAAAATAGAAAAAAAGAATTAAAACGCCAGCAAAAGTTGGATATCAAAGTTATTTCTGAAGAAGAGGCTACCTGGACAGAAATTATGGCCAAAAATCCAACTTTTGTAGAACGTCGGACCATTCAAAATTTCGATGAACTACATACAGCAGTGATGCAATATGCTGATGAACACGGAGAGTATCCAGATGTTCAGCTAATCAATTACCAACTGAAAAATAGGACTTTTGATTGGAATCAGGATCATGCTTTATTTAGAGAAGCTATGCATACTCCGAATACACAGAAGCGAAATAAATTGTTAAAGCAAGTTTTAAAAATAAATCCAGATTATTTTGCGGCTGATTTTCATTTATTATTATCAGAAGTTGAAGATTTTGATTTGTCGACTTTTAAAAAAGTATTGGATTTTGAAATTCTAGTTTTAGAAAAATGGAAAGTGAATGGATACAATAGTTGGAATTATTTTGAAGCACGCCCTATCCTGTCTGCTCTGATGTTTCTGATTGAGTATTATATGATGGAGAACTTCAATTCTAAGGCTATAGAATTGATTGACCTATATTTGAGTAAGCGACCTGAACGTTTTCCTCCTAATTTTGTCTTCTGTATGCTTTCCTTGTATCATATTACTGGTCAGGAACTAAAGGTTGAACGTTTCTATCGTGAAGAATTAAATAAAGGGAAACGGGATGATACCATTCTTATTCATGCCATCATCTCTGCTTTTTCTCAAGGAAAAATTGAGGAAGCAAGTCAGCTATTTGCAAAATTAGTGGAAATCAATGATGAAGCTGTTGAATTCTTTATAGAGGAAGATTGGCAATTCAAGGTTATAGATATAGAAGACCAAGAATGCTATTGTCCAAATTCAGTTGAATCGTTACAAGCTAGTTTGTATCCTCTGTTTGATTATTTACTAGAAAATATTATTTTAACGAAATTTTTAACAAACGAGGCCGAAAAGTTCCGCCGTAAACCAGTATTTTCGGCTCATTCCAGTATGATAAGAAGTTTATCCGAGGTATCCGATTGGCACTCCTTTATGAATGAGGAAAAAATGAAGGGAATTCGGATGGATCTTGTTCACATCTTTGTTGAAAATGGGATTCGTACATCTTCAGATTTCAAAAAATGGACTGAAAAAGAAGTTCTCGCTTTGAAGGGAATTGGTCCCGTAACCGTTAAGAAGTTGAAGGAAAACGGCATAAAGTTTAAAAACGAGAAGTAATTGTTTACTGAAGGGGGGAGGTGAATTGTCTTGAATGAAATTTCTAATTTCATCCTGTATACCACACCCAATGGCCATGTTCAGCTAGATATCCTTTTACAAGATGAAAATCTTTGGTTGACTCAAAAAGGTCTTGCAGAGCTCTTTGGAGTTGAACGAAGTGTCATTACAAAGCACTTGAAAAACATTTATGATAGTGGTGAGTTAGATAAGGTGTCAACTTGTGCAAAATTTGCACAGGTTCAACAAGAGGGAAATAGAGCTGTCCGGCATGAACTTGAATATTACAATCTGGATGCTATCATTTCAGTTGGTTATCGAGTAAATTCCAGTAAGGCTACTCAATTTAGAATTTGGGCAACCAAGACTTTGAAAGAATTTATCATCAAAGGTTTTGTTTTGGATGATGAACGCTTGGAAACAGAACGTCTTGTTTTACGAGTCCGTACAGTGGCGGATGCCGAGGATATTCATGCCTACGCCAGTTTGCCAGAAGTCTCCTACCCTGCAGGCTTTCCGCCCGTCAAGACCTTGGAAGATGAGATTTATTATCTAGAGCATATCCTTCCTAAGCGCAATGAAAAGGATAATCTCCCAGCAGGCTATGGAATTGTTGTCAAAGGGACTGATAAAGTTATCGGCTCTGTTGATTTCAACCATCGTCATGAAGATGATGTACTGGAAATTGGCTATACCTTGCACCCCGATTATTGGGGTCGAGGCTATGTGCCCGAAGCAGCGAGTGCCTTGATTAACCTAGCTTTTAAAGAATTGAACCTACACAAGATTGAATTGTCTTGCTTTGGTTATAATGTCCAAAGTCAACGTGTCGCAGAAAAACTTGGATTTACCCTCGAAGCTCGCATCCGAGACCGTAAAGATGCCCAAGGCAATCGCTGTGATGATTTGAGATATGGCTTGCTGAGGAGTGAGTGGGAGGTAGTTTGATGCACATTTTCATCATTGGGGCTCCGGCTTCTGGGAAAATGACGATTGGTCAAGAGTTATCTCGACTGACAGATGCTACCCTCTTTTATAACCATCAAGCCATCGATTTTGCATTAGAAATCTATCAGGACTTTACAGAGGAAATGTGGGAATTTGTTCGTGGAATCACCTTTTCTTTCCTTGGAGCAAGTGCAAGAAATCAGCGATCAGTAATTTTAACTGACGTAATTGATTTTTCAAATCAGTACCAGCTGATGTATTTAAAGCAAATTCAGGATTTATTGGATAACTTTCATCAAGAGATTCTGTTTGTTGAGTTGGAAACAAGTCTTGAAGAGCGTTTACGTCGAAATCGAACGGAGAACCGGTTGAAGCACAAACCCTTAAAACGACATATTGAGGTATCTGAAAGAGAAATTTTGGAGACTACTGAAACACTTCAATTAAATTCCCAACATCAACCAAATGAGTTGCACCACTACCTTAAAATAAATAATACGAATCTGTCTGCAGAAGAAGCTGCTAAGCAAATTCAAAATAAAATGAACAAAATAGAGAAAGGACAAACACATGTCTAAAGAACTTTCACCTAAATACAATCCAGCCGAGGTTGAGGCTGGTCGTTACCAAAAATGGCTTGATGCCGATGTTTTCAAGCCTTCAGGCGATCAAAAGGCTAAGCCTTATTCAATCGTGATTCCACCACCAAATGTAACTGGTAAGCTTCACCTTGGTCACGCTTGGGATACGACTTTGCAGGATATCATTATCCGCCAAAAACGCATGCAAGGCTTTGATACACTTTGGCTTCCAGGGATGGACCACGCGGGGATTGCGACTCAAGCTAAGGTTGAGGAACGCTTGCGCGGAGAGGGCATTACACGTTATGACCTAGGTCGTGAAAAATTCCTCGACAAGGTCTGGGAATGGAAAGACGAATATGCCACTACTATCAAGGAACAATGGGGCAAGATGGGGATCTCTGTAGACTACTCTCGTGAGCGTTTCACTCTTGACGAAGGTTTGTCAAAAGCTGTTCGTAAGGTCTTTGTGGACCTTTACAAGAAAGGTTGGATCTATCGTGGTGAGTTTATCATCAACTGGGACCCAGCTGCTCGCACAGCCCTTTCTGATATTGAGGTGATCCACAAGGATGTCGAAGGTGCCTTCTACCACATGAATTACATACTGGAAGACGGCTCACGCGCCCTTGAAGTGGCGACAACTCGTCCTGAGACTATGTTTGGGGACGTTGCCGTTGCGGTCAATCCAGAAGACCCACGCTACAAGGACTTGATTGGTAAAAACGTCATCCTCCCAATCGCTAATAAACTCATTCCAATCGTTGGAGACGAGCATGCAGATCCTGAGTTTGGTACTGGTGTCGTAAAAATCACACCTGCCCATGATCCAAACGACTTCTTGGTGGGTCAACGTCACAACTTGCCACAAGTCAACGTCATGAACGACGACGGAACTATGAATGAGCTTGCCTTCGAATTTGCAGGCATGGACCGTTTTGAAGCTCGTAAGGCAGTCGTTGCTAAGTTGGAAGAAATCGGTGCCCTTGTTAAAATCGAAAAACGTGTCCACAGTGTTGGACACTCAGAGCGTACAGGTGTAGTGGTGGAGCCACGTTTGTCTACTCAATGGTTCGTTAAGATGGACCAATTGGCAAAAAATGCTATTGCCAACCAAGACACAGAGGACAAGGTAGAATTTTACCCACCTCGTTTCAACGATACCTTCCTTCAATGGATGGAAAATGTCCACGACTGGGTAATCTCTCGTCAGCTCTGGTGGGGTCACCAAATCCCTGCTTGGTACAATGCTGAGGGTGAAATGTATGTCGGCGAAGAAGCTCCAGAAGGTGACGGATGGACACAAGATGAAGACGTCTTGGATACTTGGTTTAGTTCGGCCCTTTGGCCATTCTCAACCATGGGCTGGCCTGATGTAGACTCAGAAGACTTCAAACGTTACTTCCCAACTTCAACCTTGGTTACAGGTTACGACATCATCTTCTTCTGGGTGTCTCGTATGATCTTCCAATCCTTGGAATTCACTGGTCGTCAGCCATTCCAAAACGTCCTTATCCATGGTCTCATTCGTGACGAGCAAGGACGCAAGATGTCTAAGTCTCTCGGTAACGGGATTGACCCGATGGATGTTATCGAGAAATACGGTGCCGATGCCCTTCGATGGTTCCTTTCAAACGGTTCTGCGCCAGGACAAGACGTGCGTTTCTCTTATGAGAAAATGGATGCTTCATGGAACTTCATTAACAAGATCTGGAACATCTCTCGCTACATCCTCATGAACAATGAAGGTTTGACCCTCGAGCAAGCAACTGCCAATGTTGAAAAAGTTGTCAATAAGGAAGCTGGGAATGTCACAGACCGCTGGATTCTCCACAACCTCAATGAAACTATCGGAAAAGCAACTGCCAACTTTGATAAGTTTGAGTTTGGTGTGGCTGGCCACATCCTCTACAACTTCATCTGGGATGAGTTTGCGGACTGGTATGTTGAGTTGACCAAGGAAGTCCTTTATAGCGACAACGAAGAAGAGAAAGTTATCACACGTTCTGTTCTCCTTTACACTTTGGACAAGATCCTTCGTCTCCTTCACCCAATCATGCCATTCGTGACAGAGGAAATCTTTGGACAAATCTCAGAAGGCTCTATCGTTACAGCTGCATACCCAACTGTTAATCCAGACTTTGAAGACCTTGCGGCCCACACAGGTGTCGAAAGCCTCAAAGACTTGATCCGTGCTGTTCGTAATGCGCGTGCGGAAGTAAACGTAGCACCAAGCAAGCCAATCACCATCCTTGTTAAGACAAGCGATAGCGACTTGGAAGCCTTCTTTAACAGCAATGTCAACTACATCAAACGATTCACAAATCCAGAACATTTGGAAATTGCATCAACCATCCCTGCGCCTGAACTGGCTATGTCAAGCGTCATCACAGGAGCAGAAATCTACTTGCCTCTCGCAGACCTCCTCAATGTCGAAGAAGAACTCGCTCGTCTCGACAAGGAACTGGCTAAATGGCAAAAAGAACTGGACATGGTCGGCAAGAAGCTCTCTAACGAACGCTTCGTAGCCAACGCCAAACCAGAAGTCGTCCAAAAAGAACGCGACAAACAAGCCGACTACCAAGCTAAATACGATGCGACTGTCGCACGTATTGATGAGATGAAGAAGTTGGTGAAATAATGTTAAAAACCTAACCCTATCGGGTTGGGTTTTACATTTGATAGTGTTATAATAAAAAGGAGAAACTTTAGGAGAATACTATGGGGAAAATTGTTGCTATTGATTTATTTAGCGGTGCAGGTGGCACTACAAGTGGCCTTAAAAAATCAGGCATAGATGTTCAAGTTGCTGTTGAAATTGATTCCGTAGCTGTTAAAACTTATAAATTAAATAATCCTGAGGTGTCTGTAATAGATAAAGATATAAATTTAGTATCAGGAGATGAAGTAAAAGAGCATCTTAAAGTTGATACAGACGATAAACTAATGCTTGTGGCATGCCCACCATGTCAAGGTTTTTCAACTATTGGTACTAATGATGAAAATGACGAGAGGAATCAACTTGTTTTTCAATTTCTTCGTTTGATTAATGAATTGAATCCTGATTTTCTATTAATGGAAAATGTTGCGGGTATGACTAGAACAAGAAATGAAAAAATCTTTAAAAAATTTTTGACATCAATCGATAATAATTATAGTGTTATTTATAACATTTTAAATACAGCTGATTATGGAGTTCCTCAATCGAGAAAAAGATTGGTGTTACACGGGATTAGAAAAGAAATTATTGATAACACAAATTTAACTTTGAATTTGCCTTCCAAAACTCATTCAAATATACCAGAATTGAACCTTCTTCCATGGATTAATGCTGGTGTAATAATGGACTTGCCTCCTATTGAAGGGGGTGAAGAATATATTGGAGAAGGTATCTACAATCATGTTGCAAACAAACTATCTAATTTAAATATTGAGAGAATTACTCATATTAGAAATAATGGGGGAAGTAGAACTTCTTTGCCAAAATCTTTAGAATTAAATTGTCATAAAAATCGTTCAGGTCATAGTGATGTATATGGAATATTAGATATCAACAAACCTTCCATTACTATTACAGGAGGATGTATGTCATATTCAAAAGGTAGATTTGGGCACCCAACTCAAAATAGAGCTTTAAGTGCAAGAGAAGCTGCAAGATTACAGTCTTTTGATGATGACTATATTTTTGTTGGAAATAGAGGTCAATTAGCTAAACAAATTGGTAATGCAGTTCCAGTGAAATTAGCTCAAGCTAGTGGAAATTATTTTATGTCGGTTTATAGGGAGATAGCAAATGGACAATCAGATAATTAAGAGTTTAGAAGGAATAACTAAAAATTTTTCTAAAAATAAAAATCAATTTTATCCTTATATTGATTATATACGATTTCCTCATTACAAGAGTTTATCATTAAATTCAAGGATAAATTTTAATTTCCCTATTACTTTATTAGTTGGTAGAAATGGAGTAAATAAAACTTCAATTTTACAAGCTTTATATGGTTCTCCAGCCAATAAAAGTGTGTCTGAATATTGGTTTAGTACAAATGTTGATCAAATAGATGAAGTGGATGGAAAACAGTGTTTAATCTATTCATATTATAACATTAAAGCTTCTAGAAATGTAGAAGTTCTTAAAGGCCGTTCTGGAACAAAAAAAGGATTAGATTATTGGGAGCCATATGCTCCTCAAAAACAATATGGGATGGAAAGATTACCCAAAAATAAATATATCGGAAGTTCTTCG
This sequence comes from Streptococcus sp. 2342, assembly GCF_013276795.1. Classification (GTDB taxonomy): domain Bacteria; phylum Bacillota; class Bacilli; order Lactobacillales; family Streptococcaceae; genus Streptococcus. The sequence continues at coordinate 25,294 of NZ_VMLR01000005.1, read as the reverse complement.
ACAGACAGATGGGATGGCATTGAAAAAATGTTGTCTTTTGTGATTGTAAAGAATATGTTTCTGCTTTTGATTTATTTTTCTATCACTATAATTTTAAAAAAATTTCTACCCAACGTAGTAAACAAGATTTTATAAGATTACGATCTAAACCAGTTGCTGATATTTTAAAGAATAATACAAGTAGCTATACGCGTTATAAAAAGGAAATGGTTATAGATAATGTTAAAGTTGATGATAAAGTTTGTGAAATTATTAGTGAAATAATGGATGAATCTTATACAGACATTCAAATTTTAACTCATAAGTTGTATTCAAAAGGTGATGATATAAAAGCTTCCAAAACCATTTGGATGAAAAAATCTGGAAAAGAATATTCTGAGGCTTTTGCAGGAACAGGTGAAGCTAGAATTATTTTGTTAGTAAATGATATAGTAAATGCGCAATCAAATTCATTAATATTAATAGATGAACCTGAAATCTCACTTCATCCGAGTGCAATCTATAAATTTAAAGAGTTTTTACTTCAAGAGTGTTTAAATAAAAAACATCAAATTATTATCACTACACATTCTACACAACTTATAAAAGATTTTCCTAGAGAAGCTGTGAAACTTTTAGTGAAAAACGGAGAAAAGATAGATGTTATTGAAAATATTGATTATCAGGATGTATTTTTTGAATTAGGTGATGTGTATCATTCTAGGAAGATGATTTATGTTGAAGATAGACTAGCTAAATATATTCTAGATTTTATTATCACTCATTCAGGTAGTGAGAATCTTAAACAGAATTTAGTAGTGAGATATATTCCTGGTGGAGCAAATCAAATAATTTGTAATAATATTTTAAACTCTTCGTATTTAGATTCCGATAACCATTATTTTTGGCTTGATGGAGATCAAAACACTAATGTTAGTGAATCAAATAATTTAATGAACTATCTTGAAAATGGTGTTATTATATCAGATAAAATTCCTGAAGCAGACAATGGAAAGCTTGATAAAATTATCCGAGAGCTAACAGGATGTTCAATTAAATTCAAAGTTTCAGGAAATAAAGGCCAAAGAAATGATACTGAATTAATTGAAAAGCGAAGAAGATTTATAGACTATTGGTCTAGATACGTCTCCTATCTTCCTTTTCAAACTCCAGAACTTTATTTGGCTAAGCTATGCGATAGTGTAGATAGTGAGGATTATGACTTTTCTACAGATGAAAACGGAAAAGAATATTTTAGAAAAAAAACTAAAGAAGCATTGGGAATAGAAGACATAACTTCTGAAGATGTTTTTCAGGAGCAGAGAAGAGCTGTTTCAAAATTACAGTCAGATCCAAAAATGTTCCAGGATATCAAAGAAAAATTAGAGGCATTGTTTTAATTCCTTAGATTAGGGTACTACATAACAAATTTTTTCAATTCAAACCCGCACGCAAACAACATTGCAGCCTTCTTCTCAGGTGTTGGGGGAATTGAGTTGGGATTTGAACAGACCAACGAGTTCAGAGTGGTGTATGCCAATGATGGTTTTTTATAATTTTTGCCAATTCCATGCCCATTTCACCATTTACCTATGACACAGAAAAACAATTGAAAGGATCTTTCTATGCAATCAACTTACAACATTGACAATCCAAACTTGTCTTATGAAGCGAAACGTGATTTATGGCGGATAGGTTTTGGTCTGCAGAAAGTTGACAATCTAGTGCCATCAGAGTATATGGAATCTTTGGCTGAGAAACAGTCCCGGGGAGAACTGACTTATGAGCAGGTTTATGAGGATGCAACGGCTTATCATCATACCGTTGATGCGAGTACGGAGGAGGCAGACTTGGTTTCTTTGCGTATCGTAGAACTCTTGTCTAGAAGAGGCTTTAGATTCAGTCCTGCGACTTTACTTGCTATTCATAAGGAGTTATTTCAAGATATATTTGAACCCTCGATTCCGGTAGGTCAATTTCGTCAGACCAATATCACAAAGCATGAACCTGTTTTGAATGGTGAAAGTGTTGTGTACTCTGATTACTCCATGATTCAAATGACCTTGGATTATGATTTTAATCAGGAAAAACAAGTTGCATATGCGACACTAACCCAGGCGGATATGGTTAAACAAATCCAGCGTTTTATTTCAGGAATCTGGCAAATTCATCCATTTCGCGAAGGAAACACTCGGACGGTAACGGTCTTTTTGATTCAATATCTTCGTGAGTTTGGTTTTGATATTGATAATACACCATTTCAGCAACATGCCAAGTATTTTCGTGATGCCTTGGTATTAGATAATGCAAAGATTTTACAGCGACGTCCTGAGTTTTTAACAGCTTTTTTTGAAAATCTCTTGCTCGGTGGTCAAAACGATCTGTCATCAGAAAAGATGTATCTAGAACTCGATCTTTAAAAATCCTAATACTGAGTAAACATTGAATTTTAGGAAAAAAATGAAGTAAATATTCCTACAAGAAAACGCATATCATCAAAGATTTCGCTTGATAATATGTGTTTTTTTAATTTTATAGATTGCTCGTTTAAACTCTATTTATCTCGTACTTTCAGTGCTATTTGGATTTTATTTTCGTGTACAATTTCAGACATTCTTGTTATAATCAGCCTATAGGAATCAAGGAGGGGACTCTTATGGCTGTTTTTGTGTCTTTGGATGGAATTGTGGTAGAAGTACTTGATGTCTTTTCTTCTTTTAATGGGGATAGTGAGTTTTTCTTGTGTAAACGTCTTAAAGACAAGAGTCAGTTTGTTATGGAACGCTCTCGGTTCGAGGAGATGTTCCAACTTCAAAGTAGTCACTTGACGACGCAAGAAAAATTACAATTGTTTACCTCCGTGTTTGCTGGCCGTTATGATGTTTATGCTAAGAGCTTTATCAATGATCAAGGGAAAATTCAGTATTTTCCATCCTATGATTATGGTTGGAAGCAGTTGCCACCTGAAAAACGAAGTTTCCAGACATTGACGGATTCCGTTTTGAAATCTCATTTTCGTGGGGAGACAGCTATCGGTATCTTTCCTATGCACTTAGATGATAGCTGTTATTTTTTGGTACTGGATTTGGATGAAAGAGATTGGAAAGAAGCCGGTTTAGCCATTCGAAGAATAGCCAGGGAACGCCAGATGGAAGCCCATTTAGAGATTTCTCGTTCGGGTCACGGACTCCATATTTGGTTCTTCTTTGAGGAAGCGATTCCGAGTCGAGAGGCTCGCTTGTTTGGAAAGAAACTGTTAGAACTGGCAATGCAGGAAAGTATGCAACTGTCCTTTGATTCTTTTGATCGCATGTTTCCAAATCAGGATGTTCTTCCTAAAGGTGGATTTGGCAATTTGATTGCCCTTCCTTTTCAAGGAGAAGCTTATCATCAAGGGCGAACGGTCTTTGTGAATGAACAGTTTCAGCCTTATAAAGACCAATGGAGGTATTTACAAGAAATTCAGAGGGTTTCAACTGCTAAAGTGGCACTGTTAATCCAAGAGGAGTTAGGCAAGCAAGAATTGGACAAGGAGTTGAAGGTCGTCTTATCCAATATGATCCAACTTGAAAAATCGTCTGTGACACCCAAGACACTGTTTTTCTTGAAAAATATGGCTTCATTTTCTAATCCCGAATTTTATTTAAAGCAGGCTATGCGACAGCCAACCTATCAAATTCCTGAGCGAATGTATTTATTTGGAGAATCCGATCATTATTTATGGCTACCAAGAGGTTTACTATATCCATCGCAAGATAAATTTAATACTCTTCGAAAATCAAATTTAAACCACGTCAGCTTCGCCTTGCCGTACTCAAGTACTGCCTACGGCTAGCTTCCTAGTTTGCTCTTTGATTTTCATTGAGTATGAGCAGGTAGTTGTGGAAGATAGGAGAAAGGTACAAAGGTCTATTAGAGTGGAATTTAAGGGAGAACTCACTTTTGAGCAAGAGTTAGCCCTGTCAGATATGACTTCTAAAGAAAATGGTTTACTTCATGCGGAGACCGGTTTTGGAAAGACCGTTTTAGGTGCTGCTCTCATCTCTAAAAGGAAGGCCAAAACAATTATCCTAGTTCATAATAGGCAACTCTTAGACCAGTGGCTGGATCGCCTAAAGTGTTTTTTGACTTTCGAAGAGGAAGAAGCTACCCGTTATACGCCATCAGGTCGTGAAAGGGTAATCGGCTATGTTGGGCAGTACGGTGGGACTAAGAAATGGCTGAGTAAACTGGTTGATGTCGTTATGATTCAATCTCTATTTAAGTTGGAAAATAGTCAAAGTCTTTTGGATGAGTATGAGATGATGATTGTGGATGAGTGTCATCATGTCTCTGCCTTGATGTTTGAAAAAGTTGTTGCTCAGTTTAGAGGGAAGTATCTTTACGGTTTGACGGCTACGCCTGAGCGTAAGAATGGTTATGAGCCTATTGTTTTTCAGAGAATGGGTGAGATACTCCATACTGCTGATAAGAGGGAAACGGATTTTAAACGGCAATTGCAATTAAGATTCACTTCTTTTGGTCATTTGGAGATTGAAAAGACCAAAGCAAGTAATTTTATACAGCTTAGTGATTGGATTGCTACTGACTCAGTGAGGAATCAGTTGATTCTCAAGGATATTCTAGCCCAAGTGGCAGAAGGGCGGAATATCTTGGTTCTAGTCAATCGAACTCAACAGATAAATGTCTTTGAAAAGTTATTGAAAGAGAAAGAGGTTGATGACTGTTATATTATTAGCGGAAAAACCAAAGTCCGAGATAGAACAAGTTTAATGGAGACGTTAGAACAGTTAGATAAAGGGTTTGTTTTATTGTCTACTGGAAAATACATTGGCGAAGGTTTTGACTTGCCTCAGTTGGACACGCTGATCTTGGCAGCACCCTTTTCTTGGAAAAATAATTTGATTCAGTATGCAGGTCGGATTCATAGAAACTACAAGGATAAGTCTTTGGTACGTATTTTCGATTATGTGGATATTCATGTTCCTTATTTAGAAAAGATGTTTCAGAAACGACAAGTAGCTTATCGAAAGATGGATTATCGTGCCATTGAGGGTGAGGAGAAACAATTCGTTTATGTTGATAGTAGATATGAGAATGTGCTGAGAGAGGACTTGGCAGGGGAAAGACAGGAATGTCTGCTTATTTTGCCTTATGCGCACCAGACAAAACTGATGAATTTTCTAAAAGAATTTAGAATGAGTCAGATTGAGATATGTATACCAGAGACGGTTGCAAATAAAGCATGGCTAGACCAGTTGAAGAGCCAGAAAATTAAAGTATCTTTTACTCAATCAAAAATAGTCACGCCTATTCTTTTGGTAAACAAGACCATTGTTTGGTATGGTGCAATGCCATTATTAGGGAAGGTAGATGAAATGACCATACTACGTTTGGAATCAGCTAGTATAGCTTCTGAACTAGTGGCAGGTTTACGATAGAGAAAATTTTTAAAAATTTCTATGTATGATTTTCATTTTGAAAGAACGCGAAGTCTTGACAGATCAACGACTCAATGAGCTGGAAATCAACGGCATTCGATTGACCAAATTTAAAAATGGTGAAATCGGTATCGAATTTATCTGGATTGATACTAAAAATCCACCTAGCGATGCCATCGGCTGGGTAGCAAAGAAATAAAAAGTCCTATCACTTTCTCCCCCTTAACCTTTGACTATTCTGCAAAATTATCGTAAAATAAAGAGTAAATGATAAAATGAGGTCAGAGTCTGTTTACTCTGGCGATAGTAGTATAAATGAGGAGAAACGCTTTGGAATTAGAAGTATTTGCTGGGCAAGAAAAAAGTGAACTATCTATGATTGAGGTAGCGCGTGCTATCTTGGAACTTCGTGGTCGCGACCATGAGATGCATTTTAGCGATCTTGTAAACGAAATTCAAAACTACCTTGGGACATCAAACAGCGATATCCGCGAAGCCTTGCCTTTGTTCTACACAGAGTTGAACTTTGACGGTAGCTTCATCTCACTTGGAGACAACAAATGGGGGCTTCGTTCATGGTATGGTGTGGACGAAATCGACGAAGAAATCATCGCTCTTGAAGAAAATGACGACGATGAAGTAGCACCAAAAGCTAAGAAAAAACGTGTCAATGCCTTCATGGATGGCGATTCAGATGCTATTGACTACAATGCGGATGATCCAGAAGACGAAGACGCATACGAAGCAGATCCAGCTCTTTCATACGATGATGAAAATCCAGATGATGAGAAAAATGAAGTGGAAGCTTATGATGCAGAAATCAACGAAATCGCTCCTGATGACTTAGGTGAAGACGTGGATCTCAACGAAGAAGACGACGATTTTTCAGATGACGACGCTGAAACCAGCGAGGAATAAAAGTTAGCTATTGACAATTATCCTATTTTTAGGTATCATATTGTTCGGGCACCTCTTTTAGAGGTCGGGGCTCCCTAGTTCTTAGGGAGCTATTTTTGTTTTTTCAGGAAGTTTTTCTGGAAATGTCGTTATCCATAAGGGTCTTGTTTTCTATGTCCCCTCGTAGTTAACAAGGCCTTGAGCATTTTAGAAAGAGGAATCTATGTCTACGAAATATATTTTTGTAACTGGTGGTGTGGTATCGTCTATTGGGAAAGGGATTGTGGCAGCAAGTCTGGGTCGTCTCTTGAAAAATCGTGGTCTGAAAGTAACCATTCAAAAGTTTGACCCTTATATCAATATTGATCCGGGAACTATGAGCCCTTACCAGCACGGGGAAGTTTTTGTGACAGATGACGGGGCTGAGACAGATTTGGACTTGGGTCACTATGAACGTTTCATCGATATCAATCTCAACAAATATTCCAACGTGACTACTGGTAAAATCTACAGTGAAGTTCTGCGTAAGGAACGCCGTGGAGAATACCTTGGGGCAACTGTGCAAGTCATTCCTCATATCACAGATGCTTTGAAAGAAAAAATCAAGCGTGCCGCTCTAACGACTGACTCTGATGTCATTATCACAGAGGTCGGTGGAACAGTAGGAGATATCGAGTCCTTGCCATTCTTAGAGGCCCTTCGTCAGATGAAGGCAGATGTGGGGGCGGATAATGTTATGTACATCCATACAACCTTGCTTCCTTACCTCAAGGCTGCTGGTGAAATGAAAACCAAACCAACCCAACACTCTGTAAAAGAATTGCGTGGATTGGGAATCCAACCAAATATGTTGGTTATTCGTACAGAAGAGCCAGCTGGTCAAGGAATTAAAAACAAACTAGCACAGTTCTGTGATGTGGCACCAGAAGCCGTTATCGAATCGTTGGATGTTGAACACCTTTACCAAATTCCATTGAACTTGCAGGCACAAGGTATGGACCAAATTGTCTGTGACCATTTGAAATTAGATGCACCTGTAGCGGATATGACAGAATGGTCAGCCATGGTGGACAAGGTCATGAACCTCAAGAAACAAGTTAAAATTTCCCTTGTCGGTAAGTATGTTGAGTTGCAAGATGCCTACATTTCTGTGGTTGAAGCCTTGAAACACTCTGGTTATGCCAATGACGCAGAAGTTAAAATCAATTGGATCAATGCCAATGATGTGACAGCAGAGAATGTGGTAGAGCTTTTGTCTGATGCGGACGGAATCATCGTGCCAGGTGGTTTCGGTCAACGTGGTACGGAAGGGAAAATCCAAGCTATCCGCTATGCGCGTGAAAATGATGTTCCTATGTTGGGTGTCTGCTTGGGAATGCAGTTGACTTGTATCGAGTTTGCTCGTCACGTTTTAGGACTCGAAGGTGCCAATTCTGCAGAACTTGCACCAGAAACAAAATACCCTATCATTGATATCATGCGTGATCAGATTGATGTTGAGGATATGGGGGGAACCCTTCGCTTGGGGCTTTATCCGTCTAAGTTGAAACGTGGCTCTAAGGCAGCAGCTGCTTATCATAATCAAGAAGTGGTGCAACGCCGTCACCGTCACCGTTATGAGTTTAACAATGCCTTCCGTGAGCAGTTTGAGGCAGCAGGCTTTGTCTTCTCAGGTGTTTCTCCAGACAATCGTTTGGTAGAAATCGTGGAAATCCCTGAAAATAAATTCTTTGTAGCTTGTCAGTATCACCCTGAACTTTCAAGCCGTCCAAATCGTCCAGAAGAACTCTACACTGCCTTTATTACTGCAGCGGTTGAGAACAGCAATTAGCTAGATTATAACCTTTGAGAACAATCTCAGAGGTTTTTTGCTTGCATATTTAGGATATGAGTTGCAAAATAAAAACATAGTGATATAATTAACATAAAAAATCCTAAGGAGGATCTACGATGAAAAAAATCACATTATTTGGTTTGTCTCTAGCAGGTTTAGCTTTACTGGCTTTTCCTCATTCAGGGCAGGCATTTGAGCTTAAAGAAGAATGGGTTGTTAAGTGTGGAGTACAGTATCAAGATGGCAAGATTCTTCGATTCAACAATGGCCATGAAGTGGATATCAAAGTCTTGGATTTGCCAAAAACCGAGAAAATCGAGTGGACGGTTAGTCTCGATGGTCAAGATCAGACAGTCAATTTTCTAGGTCAAGAAAAGGACAAGTCTATGATTGGTATAGAAGGGCGTTACCTGAATTTCTATGTTCCATATGGCTATAGAGGAGATATCAAGGTCGAGGCTAAGAGCGGAAACGAAGTGAAGACCTGGTCAACGAAAGTTGTGGATGATATTCATAATGATAGTGGAAAGAGAGGTTACTATCGTATTGAAGAATCAAATAATCAATACACTTACCTCGATGCTAAATGGGATTATCAGACCAAGACTTACACTGCTACCTTACCAGAGACTGTCAATGGTCAAAAAGTCTTTGCTTGGACAGACTATGACAATGGCGAGTTGAAACTTGAAAAACTAAAGTCTATCAGTCATAAATATGATGGAGGAGCTTTCAAAGAACTTTATCCGATTGTAAAAGCAGAAAGTTGGCTAGAATCAAACCAAAACTGGTACTATCAAAAACAAGGTCAATTAGTACAGAAGGATTGGGTTTATGACAAGGGAACTTGGTACTTTATGAATGATAAAGGAGTCATGTTCAATCAAACTTGGCTATATCAAGGTGGCAACTGGTATGCCTTTAAATCATCAGGAGCTATGATTGCTGGTGATTGGCTTTACGACCAAGGCAAGTGGTACTATTTATCAACTTCAGGAGATATGAAAGCAAGCGCTTGGGTTTATGATAAGGGAGACTGGTATTATGTAAGTTCTTCTGGTGCCATGATTGCGAATGATTGGGTCAAAGACAATGGTAAGTGGTATTATCTAGCTTCATCAGGTAAGATGCTTCGCAATACCTACACGCCTGATGGTTACTACGTTGGCAACTCAGGTGCCTGGCAATAAGAATAATACTCTTCGAAAATCTCTTCAAACCACGTCAGCTTCATCCACAACCTCAAAACACTGTTTTGAGCAACCTGCGGCTAGCTTCCTAGTTTGCTCTTTGATTTTCATTGAGTATAAGAAGTCCTTTTCCTTTAAGGAAGGGGATTTTTACTTGCCTTTCTGCTGCTTCCTAATTTGTCCTGAAGCGTTTTTTGTGTTAAAATGAATGGTATGAAAGCTAAAAAAATGTGGATGGCAGGTCTGGCTCTGCTTGGTATTGGGAGCCTTGCCCTTGCTACGAAAAAAGTTGCAGATGACCATAAGCTCATGAAGACTCAGGAAGAGTTGACAGAGATTGTGCGAGACCATTTTTCAGACATGGGAGAAATTGCGACCCTCTATGTTCAAGTCTATGAAAGCAGTCTGGAGAGCTTGGTTGGTGGCGTCATTTTTGAGGATGGCCGTCATTATACCTTTGTCTATGAAAATGAAGACCTAGTCTATGAGGAGGAAGTCTTATGATACAACCAGCAAGTTTAGAAGAATTAGCATCTTTAGTAGAAAAAGATGGCAAGAAGGTCTTTCTTTTTGTAGCAGATTGGTGCGGTGATTGTCGTTACATCTATCCTGCCTTGCCAGAAATTGAGGAGACCAATCCAGAGTTCACCTTTATTCGTGTGGACCGAGACCAGTATATGGATTTGGCCAAACTCTGGGATGTTTACGGAATTCCTAGCCTTGTTGTTTTGGAAAAGGACAAGGAAATCGGCCGTTTTGTCAATCGCGACCGTAAAAGTAAGCAACAAATTAACGACTTTTTAGCAGGACTGAAATAGGAGAAAATAGAAACAATGATTTTTACATATAACAAAGAACATGTCGGTGATGTCCTTATGGTCATCGTGAAAAACAGTGGAGATGCCAAACTGGATGTGGAGCGCAAAGGCAAGGTAGCTCGTGTTTTCCTCAAAGATAATGGAGAAACAGTAGCTTGGAATATTTTTGAAGTTTCAAGTTTGTTTGAAATTGCAGAGCGAGGTCGGGTCTTTTTATCAGATGAGCAAGTAGCACGTTTGAACCAAGAATTGCAGGCGGAAGGTTTTAAAGAAGAAATTGTCAATGACAAGGAACCTAAGTTTGTTGTTGGTGAAATTGTCGAGATGGTAGTTCATCCAGATAGTGACCACCTTAACATCTGCCAAGTTGCAGTCGCAAGTGACAAGACAGTGCAAATCGTTGCAGGGGCACCCAATGCGCGTGTTGGATTGAAAACAATTGTAGCTCTTCCTGGAGCTATGATGCCAAAAGGCAATCTTATTTTCCCAGGCGAACTTCGTGGTGAAAAGAGTTTTGGTATGATGTGCAGTCCTCGTGAATTGCATCTGCCAAATGCTCCGCAAAAACGAGGGGTGCTTGAATTGTCAGAAGACCAAGTTGTCGGAACTCCATTTGACCCAGCCAAACACTGGACTGCCTAAGAAGTTGTTAATATCTGATAGACCAGCTAGAAGGAAATGAGATGGCAAAAAATGTTGTGATTACAGGAGCGACATCAGGAATTGGTGAAGCGATTGCGCGTGCTTATTTGGAGCAGGGTGAGAATGTCGTTCTAACAGGTCGACGGACAGACAGATTGAAAGCCCTCAAGTCGGAGTTTGCAGTAAGCTTTCCAAATCAAACCGTCTGGACTTTTCCCCTAGATGTCATGGATATGGCCATGGTAAAGACTGTCTGCTCTGATATTCTAGAAACGATAGGTCAGATTGATATTCTGGTCAACAATGCCGGACTGGCTCTAGGTTTAGCACCTTATCAGGATTATGAAGAGTTGGATATGTTGACCATGCTGGATACCAATGTCAAAGGTTTGATGGCAGTCACTCGCTCTTTCTTGCCAGCAATGGTAAAAGCCAATCAAGGACATATCATCAATATGGGCTCAACCGCAGGAATTTATGCCTATGCAGGTGCAGCAGTTTATTCGGCCACCAAGGCAGCAGTTAAGACCTTTTCAGATGGTCTGCGAATTGATACCATCGCAACGGATATCAAGGTGACAACCATTCAGCCTGGAATTGTCGAAACAGATTTTTCTACAGTGCGTTTTCATGGTGATAAAGAACGAGCTGCGACGGTCTACAAAGGAATAGAAGCCTTGCAAGCTCAGGATATCGCAGGCACAGTAGTCTATGTGACCAGTCAACCTCGTCGTGTGCAGATTACAGATATGACCATTATGGCAAATCAACAGGCGACAGGTTTCATGGTTCATAAAAAATAAAAAATTTTCTCGAAAAGTTACAAATTTCTGTAACTTTTTTTGATTTCCTACGAATAGATAAGTAGGAGGAAGAAAATATGTATAATAAAGTTATCTTAATCGGACGCTTGACGTCTACACCTGAATTGCACAAAACCAACAATGACAAGTCAGTAGCGCGAGCAACTATCGCTGTGAACCGTCGTTACAAAGACCAAAACGGTGAACGTGAAGCTGATTTTGTCAATATGATCCTATGGGGTAGACTAGCAGAAACATTGGCCAGCTATGCAACTAAAGGCAGTCTCATTTCCGTTGATGGAGAATTACGTACCCGTCGTTTTGAGAAAAATGGCCAGATGAACTACGTGACCGAAGTACTTGTTACTGGATTCCAACTCTTGGAAAGTCGTGCCCAACGTGCCATGCGAGAAAATAACGCAGGGCAGGATTTGGCAGACTTGGTTTTGGAAGAGGAAGAATTGCCATTTTAAACATTGAAAAGTCTGAGTTGCTTTCAGGCTTTTTTATAATGTCTAAATGTGTTACAATGAACTAGTTGAAACTTTTTGGAGGTTGGAATGAGTAGAGAATATACAAGAACAATCGTCAAAATTATATTTTGTACAGTAGTCGTATTTGTTTTTGCGATTTATACTCATGTGAGTCAGACAGATCCTATTCCGGGACAAATAAAAGTTGGAGCGACTTATATGACGATGAATAGTGAATTTTATAGACATTTACATAATGAGATTCAACGCTATTCTGATTCAGAAGGTCAGATATTGTATACTCGGGACGCAGAGATGAGTGAAGAAAAACAGAGTAAACAAATTGATGAGTTTATAGAGAAGCGAGTGAATGTTATTGTTATTAATCCGGTTAAGAGTGATAGCGAGCAAATTGTAGAAGCGTTAAGTAGGGCAAAGAATTTTGGAATTAGAGTTATAGCAGTAGATAGTCAGTTGAATAATATAAAAGTTGATACGAGTATAGTTTCTGATAATTACCATGCTGGGATATTAATTGCCAAGGATTTGATGAAACGTACCTCAAATGCTCATATTCTTTTGTTAACGCACAAAGATGCTTTATCAGCTAATCAGAGAATAACTGGTTTTTTGGATACAATAAAATCAGAAGAACATTATCAAATTATCTCAGAAAGAGAAACGGTTGGTCAAACAGAGTATGCTATGACTACTGTAGGTGATGCCTTATCTGAAGGTTTACAATTTGATGCTATAGTGGCTTTAAATGATAGAGCAGCTATAGGAGCTTTAGCAGCAATTAAAGAATTGAAAGTAACTTCAAAAAAACTTATTTACGGAATAGATGGTTCACCAGATATGAAGCATTTATTAGCTACAACAGATGAAGTTACGGGAACGGTTGCTCAATTTCCATCTCATATGGGTAGAAAAGTATCGGAAACAATAGATTTATTAGTAAAAAAAGAAGAAGTTGAAGAATTATATACTATACCTGTACAATTTGTTGATAAAAATAATATAATTCAGTTTGATATTAATGGGTGGCAGTAATGAAACAGGTAAAAGGTGTCCAGTATTCTATAATTTCGCTTTTATTAATTAATTTTCTAACCATTATATACAATGGAGCTTTGTATATACAGATTACAAACTATGTAATTTCAAAGGGGCAGATGACACTCTTATTGGGTGATTTAAATAACATTTCAAAATCACCTGACCAGATTTTTTGGTACTCAATTATTTTTTTTGTCGGTATTATTTTTATATCTACCTATAAAATGTACTCAACTGAGAAAAAATGGCCAATTTTTTCAAAATGGAATTTGTTTGAAATAGTATTAATGATTGGTGTTATATGGTCACAAAATCTGTCATACAATGGAATAATATTATTAGTTTTTGCTGATATATTCTATAGTTCAAGAGAGTTTCAAGACTCTGATAGTAAACGTTCTTGGATTATTTTTATTTTCTTGAGTTTTTTAATGTTACTTTTAACAGACTATGAAATCTTGTCTCTATTTATAAAAGTTCCATCTCTAGCTACCTATATCCAATTTTATCCATCTTCCATACGAGGTATAGTGTTATTTTTAGAAAATGCATTGACATCATTAAATGTTATTATTTTCATCATCTCTTTATTGTCTTATATCCTATACGTGATTAAAGAACATCATAATATTGAAGAAGAGCTTAAAATGTTATCTAGAGTCAACATTGAATTGAATCATTACATATCGTTATCAGAGAAAATCGCTGAAGATCGAGAAAGGAAAAGAATTGCTCGAGAAATTCATGATACTCTAGGGCATGCATTGACAGGAATTTCAGCAGGGATTGATGCTGTTTCTGTACTAATTGATGTTCATCCTATCCGTGCTAAAGAACAGTTGAAAAATGTTTCAAATGCAGTTAGAGAGGGGATAAAAGATGTTAGGGGATCATTACAGAGACTGAGACCAGGAGCTTTGCAAAATAATGGTTTAAAAGATGCTCTAATATTAATGATTAGTGAGTATGAGTCTCTATCAAAACTCTCTGTCGATCTAAAATATGAATGGGGGAATATTGATTTAGATGTTATGCAGGAAGATACTATTTTTAGGATTATACAAGAATCTATGACAAATTCTGTTCGTCACGGACATGCTAGTAAAATGAGCATTCGCTTTATGAGTGAGGATAACAACATAATAGTTTTGCACGATAATGGAATAGGTTTTGACGACTTACAAATTGGGTATGGCTTGAAACAAATGAGAGAGCGAGTTTCTATTTTAGGTGGTTCTATTCATTTTGAAAATAGGGAAGGATTTTACACTAAAATAGTTTTTCCAAAAATAGGAGGTGAAGTATATGATAAAGGTAATGATTGCAGATGATCAGGCGTTAATTAGAGAGTCTTTGCAGATCATTTTATCAGTATATGCTGATATTGATGTTGTATCCGTCGTTGGTGACGGTATCGAAGCTATGGATAACATTATGACTGTAAAACCGGATATAATTTTAATGGACATTAGAATGCCCAGAATGGACGGAGTATTGACTACAAAAGAAATCAAAAAACGTTTTCCAAATATAAAAATTATAATCTTAACAACATTTGATGACGACGAATTCATTTTTAGTGCTTTAAAATATGGTGCATCTGGCTATTTATTAAAAGGAGTTTCAACCGACGAGTTATATCAAGCCATTCAGACAGTGTATAAAGGTGGAGCTATGATTAATCCTAATATAGCTAGTAAGGTATTTCAATTGTTCTCGCAGATGGCACAGACCAATTTTTCTATTACTGTGAAGGAAGAGAATATTGAAAATATATCACTGACAGAATGGAAAATTATTCAGCAAGTGGCATTTGGAGAATCAAATAAGGAAATTGCCAGTAATCTTTTTTTATCCGAGGGAACAGTGCGCAATTACCTTTCTATCATTCTTTCAAAACTAAATTTGAGAGATAGGACACAGTTAGCCATATGGGCTGTACAAACAGGTGTGACACAAAAGAATTTTTCGAAGGAAATGGATAAATGAAAGTAAAGCAATTGTTTCTAGCGATACTGTTTGTGCTAAGTTGCTTGAGTTTATTTCTTATTTGGGAAAACAAGCAGATAAAGATTATTAGACTGGGTTTTTATTCTGATTCTAGTTGGGGAATTCCTACAGGGAATAACAGCTATGTACTAGATGAGGCTATTAAGAAATTTGAAGAGCTTCATCCAGGGGTTAAAATTGTATATGATTCAGGTATTCCTAAGGAGGAGTATTCTAATTGGATTTCAAGTCAAATTTTAAAAGGTTCTGAACCGGATGTATTTCTATTATCAAGCGACCAATTATCTTTATTTGCATCAAAAGGTATTTTAAAAAACCTAAATTCCTATCTGTCTCAAGAAGATGCCTCTAATTTCTATGATGTATCTTTGCAGGCAGCAAAATACGGAGATGATTTATACGGTTTTCCATATGAAAGCAATCCCATGTTGATGTGTGTAAATCAAGATTTACTTTTAAGAGAGGGCATTGAAATTCCTAAAGTAGGGTGGACACTGAAAGATCTATATGAGATTAGTAAAAAAATTACAAAAGATACCGATGGAGATGGAATCGTTGATCAATTTGGGATAACAGGATATAGTTGGAAAGAATCTCTAGCAGCCTTTGGTGTTACTATTTCTGAGAGTGGGATTCCTCGTATAGATTCGTCAGAAATGAAGGATGCTTTATCCTATATAAGGGGATTGAATCAATTAAACGGACGCTACAAAGTAACCTATAAAGATTTTGATGAAGGACATGTGGCCTTTTATCCAATGAGTTTGGCACAATATCGTACATATAAACCTTTTCCTTATCATGTGGCCAAATATACAAATTTTAACTGGACATGTATTTCGTTGCCAACGACTAAGGAAGACATTCGTTCGACTGTAACAGATACTTCCTTATACGTGGTTTCTTCGCGTTCTCGCAATTCAAACCTTGCCGTATCGTTTATAGAATTTTTAACAATTAATCGTGAAATTCAACAAAATTTATTTAATAAGGGTCAAGGAAGCTCAGTATTACCAGAGGTAGTAACTAGTTTGAAGAGTGAAGAGTTGATGAAGAAAGGAATGATTGGTCAAAATGCCTTAACGACTACTTCATTGGATTATATAATGAAAAATTCAATTACAACTATTTTAAAAGGAATAGATTCAAAATCATTGGTTGGAATAGAAGAAAGATTAGAAGCATTATCTATGGATGAAAATAACACGGATATTGAAGGTAGTCTTATTAAGTTACAAAAAGAACTAGATATAGGAACCCTTAAATAGATGTCGAGATTATTTTTTCTTAAATAATATGAACATGGCAGATGTCTTTATTGACATTTGTCATTTTTTTATTGACATTTATCAATAAACTTTTGTGACATTTAACAATTATAAAGTGAAGATAAGGATGATAGAATGAAATCAATAAAAGGAGGGGAATATGAAGTATTTGATATTAGTCAGTCATGGAGGACTCGCAGAGGGATTGAAATCATCTCTTTCTATGTTTGCTTCGGATAAGGTAGATGATGTCATAGCAATTGGCTTAAAAGATGGGGAAAGTCTTGCAGATTTTTCTGTAGAGGTCAAGAATGTTATTGCGTCTCTGGATGAAAATGATTCTGTTCTTGTTTTAGCAGACATTGTTGGGGGAAGTCCTTTAACAACTGTTGCAACAGTATTAGAAGAATTTGGAAAATTAGAGAATGCAACTATTTTGGGAGGCATGAACTTAACAATGGCACTTACAGCAGTGGTGATGAAAGACATTCTGACTGGAAGTGAACTTGTTTCTACGATATTAAACGAATCATCCTCAGCTCTACAGGAATTTGAAGTCGGATCGGATGATAATCTTAATGAAGAAGACGATATTTAGTTATATAAGGAAAGGGATAAAAAATTATGGTAGTAACATTTGTACGAATTGACGATAGAATGATTCATGGACAAACAGTCACTAGATGGGCAAAAGAACATCCATGTGATGGATTAATTGCAGTAAATGATGCTGCTGCATCCAATAAGGTTTTAATTCAGGCCTATAAAGGTGCGTCAGATAAAAAAACATTTGTTTGGACAAAGGAAGCATTTAAAGAAAAATCATCTAAAGTAACAGAATCGGATAGTAGATATTTTTTGATTACTAAGAATCCAATTGATATGAAAGAAATTTTAGTAGACCAGGGCTTTATTCCAGGAGATGTTAAAGAGATTATTGTAGGACCTGCTAACGATAGACCAGGTGCTATCAAGTTGGGAAATAATCAATCAATTACTCAAGAGGAAGCAGTTGCACTAGAAGCAATTGAAAAAGCAGGATATAAAGTTAGATTCCAATTATTACCAGATGTATCTATTGGCTATTGGAGTGATTTTAAATCAAAATTTGGATTTTAATAATGAAATAAGGAGACAAAATGATGGAAATTTCTTGGATTCAAGCAGCTCTTTTAGGATTGTTTGCAAGTTTAGCATCGATGCCAGGTATGGGGGGATCCAGTATTGGTAACTATACTTTGGGGCGTCCATTAGTTGGTGGTTTAATTGTAGGTTTAATATTAGGAGATATAACAACAGGGGTAATCGTTGGTGTGGCTTTGCAGGTATTATATATTGCCTTAGTGACACCTGGTGGAACTGTATCTGCCGATGTACGGGCAATTTCTTATATCGGAATTCCGTTATCTATCCTATTTGTTCATGCAAATAATATTTCAGGTGAAGTAGCGATTGCAGCAGCAGCAGCGCCAATTGGAGCCGCGGTTGGAACAATTGGAACTGTTTTATTCTATGGTACAGCTACTATGAATTTGTTTTGGCAACACATTGGATGGAGAGCTGTAGAGAAAGGTGATTTTAAGAAGTTATATGCTGTTGATTGGGTATATCCTTGGATTTCACATTTTATCTTTTCTTTCTTACCAACAATGATTATTACAAAATTTGGACCAGATATGGTTGATCTTATGAAAGTATATCTTCCGATGGATGGTTTTGTAATGAAGTCTCTATTTACTGTAGGAGCACTCCTTCCATGTGTGGGTATTGCAATACTTTTGAAACAAATTGTTACAAAAACAACAGACTTTATTCCTTTCTTTGTCGGGTTCACGTTAGCAAAATCTTTAGGCTTGAACTTAGTAGCAAGTGGTGTTGTGTCATTAATTTTTGCAGTAATTTATTATGAATTAGAAGTTATTAAATCTGCCCGTACGACAGCAGTTGTCAGTGATATGGGATTTGATGAAGAGGAGGATATTTAGAATGAGTCGAAAAAAAATATCAAGAAAAACATTGACAAAATCATTTCACCACTGGTTCTATGGACATCTGACATGTTTTTCTCAAGAACATATGCAAACTTTTGGATATTTAACTTCTATGCTTCCAATTGTAGAAGAAATGTATGATACTAAGGAAGAGCAAAAAGAAGCTATGCAAACATACACAGCATTCTTTAATACTGAGCCGCAGTTGGGTTCTCTAGTAGTTGGGATAACAGCTGGTTTGGAAGAAGCGCGTGCAAATGGAGATGCCGTAGATAGTGAAACCATTAATGGAATGCGAGCTGGTCTAATGGGGCCTATTGCAGGTATTGGAGATTCACTTATTGTAGGAACATTAATTCCTGTTCTTTTGGGGATAGCACTAGGTCTTTCTAAAGGAGGAAATATTTCTGGTGCAATATTCTATATTATTGCATGGAATCTATTAGTCTATCTTGGAATGCGTTTTGCTTATTTTAAAGGATATGAACTTGGAGATAAAGCAGTAGAATTTTTAGTAGGTCCTAAAGGTCAGGCGCTAAGAAAATCAATTAGTGTTGTTGGTGGTATGGTCATAGGAGCTGTTGCAGCAACTTGGGTATCTGTCACTACGGCGCTAGAGCTGAAAAATGGAGATGGAGAAACATTTTTAAACTTACAAGAAAAGATTGATGGTGTTTATCCAGGTCTTTTGACAGCAGGTTTTATTGTTCTATGTTGGTGGCTGATGGCTAAAAAGAAAGTTTCTCCAAATTGGGTGATGCTATTACTGGTAGTTATTGCACTTGCAGGAGTAGCCTTAGGATTTTTCAATCCAGGATTGAAATATTAATAGTATGTAAAAAAGCAACGGTTTATAATCGTTGTTTTTTATATATGCGTAATATAAGGATTTAGAGTTTCGGTATTTTTTATAAAAGAATTAATGAAAATGCTAATTCCATAAATCATGTTGGTTAAAATTCTACATTATTAAAGTGCAAAATTAGGATAAAGAATTTATCTATTCATCCTCAGAAAGTCAGACTTTTTTCTTGACTATTTCTGACCAAGTGATACAATAGAACTATGAATTAGCACTCAGATATAAAGAGTGCTAATAATATGTAGTTCATCATGGAGGAAAACAGATGTTGAAACCATTAGGAGACCGTGTGGTCTTGAAAATCGAAGAAAAAGAACAAACTGTTGGAGGTTTTGTCCTCGCAGGCTCAGCCCAAGAAAAAACCAAAACAGCTCAAGTTGTAGCTACTGGACAAGGTGTTCGTACCTTGAACGGTGACTTGGTGGCTCCAAGTGTTAATCCTGGAGACCGTGTCTTAGTTGAAGCTCACGCAGGTCTCGATGTCAAAGACGGCGATGAAAAGTACATCATCGTAGGCGAAGCTAACATCTTGGCAATCATTGAAGAATAGAAGGAGAAAGTAAGTATGTCAAAAGAAATTAAATTTTCATCTGACGCTCGTTCAGCTATGGTCCGTGGTGTCGATATCCTTGCAGACACTGTTAAAGTAACCTTGGGACCAAAAGGTCGTAATGTCGTTCTTGAAAAATCATTCGGTTCACCTTTGATTACCAATGACGGTGTGACCATTGCCAAAGAAATCGAATTAGAAGACCATTTTGAAAATATGGGTGCCAAATTGGTATCAGAAGTAGCTTCAAAAACCAATGATATCGCAGGTGACGGAACGACAACTGCAACAGTCTTGACCCAAGCAATTGTCCGCGAAGGAATCAAAAACGTCACAGCAGGTGCCAATCCAATCGGAATTCGTCGTGGGATTGAAACAGCAGTTGCCGCAGCAGTAGAAGCCTTGAAAAACAACGCCATCCCAGTTGCCAATAAAGAAGCTATTGCTCAGGTTGCAGCCGTATCTTCTCGTTCTGAAAAAGTAGGCGAGTACATTTCTGAAGCCATGGAAAAAGTTGGTAAAGACGGTGTCATCACCATCGAAGAGTCACGTGGTATGGAAACAGAACTTGAAGTTGTAGAAGGTATGCAGTTTGACCGTGGTTATCTTTCACAGTACATGGTGACAGATAGCGAAAAAATGGTTGCTGACCTTGAAAATCCGTACATTTTGATTACCGATAAGAAGATTTCAAATATCCAAGAAATCTTGCCCCTCCTAGAAAGCATTCTCCAAAGCAATCGTCCACTCTTGATTATTGCGGATGATGTTGATGGCGAAGCTCTTCCAACTCTTGTTTTGAACAAGATTCGTGGAACCTTCAACGTAGTAGCTGTCAAGGCACCTGGCTTCGGTGACCGTCGCAAAGCCATGCTTGAAGATATAGCCATCTTAACAGGCGGAACAGTTATCACAGAAGACCTTGGTCTTGAGTTGAAAGATGCTACAATTGAAGCTCTTGGTCAAGCAGCGAGAGTAACTGTGGACAAAGATAGCACTGTTATCGTAGAAGGTGCTGGAAATCCTGAAGCTATTTCCCACCGTGTTGCAGTTATCAAGTCTCAAATCGAAACCACAACTTCTGAATTTGACCGTGAAAAATTGCAAGAACGCTTGGCGAAATTGTCAGGTGGTGTAGCGGTCATCAAGGTCGGAGCTGCAACTGAAACTGAGTTGAAAGAAATGAAACTCCGCATTGAAGATGCCCTCAACGCTACTCGTGCAGCCGTTGAAGAAGGAATCGTTGCTGGTGGTGGAACTGCTCTTGTAAATGTCATTCCAGCTGTTGCTGCCTTGGAATTGACAGGAGACGAAGCAACGGGCCGCAATATTGTTCTCCGTGCTTTGGAAGAACCTGTTCGTCAGATCGCACACAATGCAGGATTTGAAGGATCTATTGTTATCGATCGCTTGAAAAATGCTGAAGTTGGAACAGGCTTCAACGCAGCAACTGGCGAATGGGTCAACATGATTGATCAAGGGATTATCGACCCAGTTAAAGTGAGTCGTTCAGCTCTACAAAATGCAGCATCTGTAGCCAGCTTGATTTTGACAACAGAAGCAGTCGTAGCCAATAAACCAGAACCAGTAGCTCCGGCTCCGGCAATGGATCCAAGCATGATGGGCGGCATGATGTAAGCTTTCTATAGAAAACAACTTATAAAAAACACAAAAGGAGGGAATTACTAACCCTCCTTTTTATGCTATTCACTTCTAAATAGATTTGAGCTCTCCTAACTTATATGATAAAATAAGACTAGAAAAAGGAGAAGAACATGATTGATGTAGAAGAAATTCTGAGCAAGATGAACCCCAATCAGAAGATTAATTATGACCGTGTCATGCAGAAGATGGTACAAGTATGGGAGAAAAATGAGCAACGTCCAACTATTCTCATGCATGTTTGCTGTGCCCCTTGCAGTACCTATACTCTAGAATATTTGACTAAGTATGCAGACGTGACCATTTATTTTGCCAATTCTAATATCCATCCCAAGCCAGAATACCACAAGCGGGCTTACGTCACTCAAAAATTTGTCAGTGATTTCAATGAGCGAACTGGCAATAACGTTCAATACCTAGAAGCTCCTTATGAACCTAACGAATATCGTAAACTGGTTCGAGGTTTGGAAGAAGAGCCTGAAGGTGGTGACCGTTGTAAGGTTTGCTTTGACTACCGCCTGGATAAAACAGCGCAAGTGGCTATGGATTTAGGTTTTGACTATTTTGGCTCAGCCTTGACCATCAGTCCTCATAAGAATTCTCAAACCATTAACAGCATCGGAATCGATGTGCAAAAAATTTATACCACTCACTATCTTCCAAGTGATTTCAAGAAAAATCAAGGCTACAAACGTTCGGTAGAGATGTGTGAAGAGTATGACATCTACCGTCAATGTTATTGTGGATGCGTCTATGCAGCCCAGGCTCAAAATATTGATTTGGTTCAGGTTAAGAAGGACGCCACGGCTTTCTTACTGGATAAGGATGTTGAAAAAGACTATTCCCATATCAAATTTACTGTTACGAAATTAGATATATAAGGATAAGCCCAGCTGCAAAGCTGGGTTTTTAAAATAAAAAAACCGGGGTCTTAACCCCAGTTTGACAACTTTACCGATTCTTTAGTTCTACATAGCGCTTGTACCAAATGTTTACATAGGCTTCTGAGAAAGGACCACGTCCATTATTAATCCAATCAACAAGAATTTTGACATGTTCTTTTAAAATATAGTCCAAGTCATCAGAATAATTCATTTTGCGTTTGTGACGCTCGTACTCTTCAACGTCCAAGAGACGTTTTTCCCCATCTGTAAAAATTTTAACATCCAAATCGTAATCAATATACTTCAGTGCTTCTTCATCCAGATAGTAGGGGCTAGCCATATTGCAATAGTAAGAAGTTCCATTATCACGAATCATGGCAATGATATTAAACCAATATTTCTTGTGAAAGTAAACAATAGCCGGTTCTCGAGTGACCCAACGACGACCATCACTTTCGGTAACAAGTGTATGATCGTTGACACCAATAATGGCGTTTTCTGTTGTTTTTAGTACCATGGTGTCCCGCCAAGTTCGGTGGAGACTCCCATCATGCTTATAACTTTGAATTGTAATAAAGTCGCCTTCTTTTGGAAGCTTCATAACTAACCAACTTTCTACAATTTATAAGTTTATCATTTATTATTATACCATAAAATTACCTAAAATCTGTGAATTTCATTTGGAAATATTAAAGATATTCTCTGAGAGCGCTTGCTATATCCGAAAAATCGTAGCCCTTTCGTGCTAAAACTTGAGTTAAACGCTGCTTCAGTTCGTATCCTTCATACTTTCGAGCATACTTAGTATATTGCTTATCAAGCTCTTTGAAGATGAGTTCCTGAGTCGTTTCTTGGTCAACTTGACTATCCAACTGGTCAAAGGCACTTTTAGCATCAGAATAGGAAAAGCCCTTGTTAGTCAAGTTTTGGATTATCTTATCTTGCAAGGCACGAGCTGGAAGTTTTCCCTCATATTTTTTCAATAGTTTATTAGCTACACGTTGAGCAACTTCAGAAAAATCAAATTCTTTCAAGTTCTCTTCTATAGTAGATTTTGAAATTCCCTTTTGTGCTAGTTTCTGAGTCAGTACATAAGGCCCCTTGTCTCCTGAAAGTTGATTGGCATTGATGCTAGCATAAGCGTATTGGCTATCATTGATCCACTTATCTTCTTTAAGATTAGCAATGACTTGAGAAACTATGTTTTCATCAATATCGTATTTTTTTAGATATTCTCTGACCTCTTTTTCAGTGCGTGCTTTAAAGGATAAATGGTAGAGGGCCAGATTCTTACCATAAGAAAATTGAGCAAAGTCCTGAATCTCTTTTAATTCCTCTTCGCTTATCACCTTATCTCTTGATAACATAAAACGAACAATTGTATCTTCGGTGATGTAGCATTTATCGCCATTATCAAGCTCCATCAGATAGAGTCTTTTTTTCTTTTCAAGTTTTGTGATTTTCATAGTTCTATTATAACTCAAAATGTGATAAGATAGGGGTATGAATCTGAAAGTGAAACAAAAAATACCATTAAAAATCAAGCGCATGGGAATTAATGGTGAGGGAATCGGCTTTTATCAAAAAACATTAGTCTTTGTACCTGGAGCTCTCAAAGGTGAAGATATCTATTGTCAGATTATTTCTATTAAACGTAACTTTGTAGAGGCAAAATTACTGAAGGTCAACAAGAAGTCTAAATTCCGAGTTGTGCCAGCTTGTACTATTTATAATGAATGCGGAGGCTGCCAAATCATGCACCTGCATTATGATAAGCAGCTGGAGTTCAAGACGGACTTACTTCATCAAGCGCTGAAAAAATTTGCTCCTGCAGGATATGAAAACTATGAAATTCGTCCAACTATTGGAATGCAGGAACCAAAGTACTACCGTGCTAAGTTACAATTTCAGACTCGAAAATTTAAGAATCAGGTCAAGGCGGGCTTATATGCACAAAATTCTCACTATTTAGTAGAGTTGAAAGACTGCCTGGTACAAGACAAGGAAACCCAAGTGATTGCTAATCGTCTAGCGGAATTACTTACTTTTCACCAAATTCCAATCACGGATGAGAGAAAAGTTCTAGGTGTCCGTACTATTATGGTCAGACGAGCAAGAAAGACTGGACAGGTTCAGATTATTATTGTGACAAATCGTCAGCTTAATTTAACCCAACTAGTAAATGATTTAATTAAAGATTTTCCAGAGGTTGTGACAGTAGCTGTTAATACAAATACAGCTAAAACCAGTGAGATTTATGGTGAAAAGACAGAGATTATCTGGGGAGAAGAGAGTATTCAAGAAGGTGCACTCGATTATGAATTTTCACTATCCCCTCGAGCATTCTATCAACTAAATCCTGAACAAACAGAAGTCCTTTATAACGAGGCGACAAAAGCCTTGGATGTAAATAAAGAAGACCATTTGATTGATGCTTATTGTGGAGTTGGAACGATTGGATTTGCCTTTGCAAAGAAAGTTAAAACACTAAGAGGTATGGATATTATTCCAGAAGCCATTGAAGATGCCAAGCGAAATGCTAAAAGAATGGGATTTGACAATACTCATTATGAAGCTGGAACGGCAGAAGAGATTATTCCTCGTTGGTACAAGGAAGGCTACCGAGCAGATGCTCTGATTGTGGACCCACCACGTACAGGTCTGGATGATAAGTTATTAGATACTATTCTTACTTATGTACCAGAAAAAATGGTTTATATTTCTTGTAATGTTTCGACCTTGGCTCGTGATTTGGTACGCTTAGTAGAAGTCTATGATCTTCATTATATCCAGTCGGTCGATATGTTCCCACATACAGCTAGAACGGAAGCTGTTGTAAAATTAATAAAAAAAGTTTAAAAAAGGTGTTGACAAGTCTGAAAAAGTCGGTATAATAGTAAGAGTTGAAAACAACAACTCTGGTCCGTTGGT
>NZ_VMLR01000004.1 GCF_013276795.1 Streptococcus sp. 2342 | reverse complement strand
CCCAAAAATTCAGTGGCATACTTCAGTGCCCATGTGAAATCCATTTGCTAGATTCTCCTTAAAATTTTTTAGATAATTCTTATTCTATCAATTTTTATATCTTTTAGCAACTACTTTCCCAAAAGATTATATAAAAAAGCGATTTTATTTATTGTAATACTCAATGAAAATCAAAGAGCAAACTAGGAAGTTAGCCGCAGGCTACTCAAAACACCGTTTTGAGGTTGTAGATAAGACTGACGAAGTCAGCTCAAAACACTGTTTTGAGGTTGTGGATAGAACTGACGAAGTCAGTAACCATACCTACGATAAGGCGACGCTGACGTGGTTTGAAGAGATTTTCGAAGAGTATAAAAAAGCAAAAGGATTAAGGGAGTGAATTTCCTTAATCCGAGAGTTCTTATTCTTGACGTTGTCCGAAATCTGCAATCATCTGCTCCATTTCTTGTCGACTCGGAGTTGTCAGCATATACAGGTAATCTCCTTGAAGTTCTGAAAAGGCCGCTGGCATGATTTTCTTAACCTTGAACTGATGGCTGTATTTGGCAAGCAAGTCCTCCTCAGAATAGACATAATGGGCATTTGCACGACGTGATGTAGCCAAACAATACTGAGATGCAAATTCTGACGCTGGGAACTCCTCTCCTGCAACAATATCTGCATAGCCACGATAGAGGTCTAAAGAATGCGCAAAGTTATAAACATCGATAGTGAAACCACCTGCAGGGCGGTTATTGTACTCAATAGCGATAAAATCGTCTCCCTCACGGAAGAACTCAATATGGAAGAAACGTTCTTTCATCCCAAATTCCTTAACAATAGCCTCACCATACTTGCGCAGTTTGAGGTCCATATCCTTGAGCACATAGTAAGAATTGTCCATCTTGTACATCATGAGATCAAGCGGTGTATAGGCGTAGTCAAAGGTCGTTGAAAAGACAATCTTTCCATCCTTGTCCACAAGACCATCAAAGGTACAAATTTCACTGGAAGTGACAAATTTCTCAAAGAAATAAACGGTCGAATGGTCCCATTCTCGCTTGAAGTGATTGATATCGTTTTCTGTCTCAAGCTTAAAGGTTGCGGCTGCTCCCACTCCATTATTAGGTTTGGCAATCATTGGAAGACCGATTTCTTTCACTGCTTGATCAACATCTGCTTCCGTCTTGATAACAGCTCCAGGTACCACAGGAACACCTGCTTTTTTGAAAAGTTTCTTCATTTCAGACTTAAATTTAGTCTTTTTGAGATCCTCTGGTTTGGCACCAAAAATATTAAATTGTTCTCTGAGTGCTGCGTCCAACTCAAGCCAATATTCATTGTGGGACTCGATGCGGTCAATTGGGCCATGTTTATAAAAGAGAAAAGCAACTGCTCGTTTGACTTCGTCTATGTTCTCAAGATTGTCTACACGGAAATACTCGGTCAAGCTATTGCGCAAGGGCTCATCCAATTGCTCGTAAGGTTCTTGACCAATTCCCAAGACTGTGATGCCTTTATTGGCTAGTTCGATAGTAAACTGTTGAAAATTTTGCGGATAATAGGGAGAAATAACAAGGTAATTCATAGGTAGCTCCTTTTATAAATAGAGATTGCCGAGGAAATAAGGTATTTGTTTGCGCCACCATTCCCAGTCGTGAGCGACATCGTGTCCCCATTCAGCAAACCAAGCTGGAATTTGTTTCTGATCAAAAGCTTCTTTGAGCTTGTAGAAAGATGGTAGACCGTCTTGTTCCCAGGCACCAAGTCCCGTACAAAGCACAATCTCTGCCTGACGGTAACGGTCGATAAACCAGCCATCGTTCTGATTCCAGATATAATCTACTGGCGAGTTTTGGTAAATGGCATCATCATTGTAATAATCGCCGACAAAGAAACGTGCATCGTAAACACCACTAAGAGCGATCACCTTGGTAAAGACATCTGGATGCTGGAGGAAAAAGTTGACTGCATGGTAGGCGCCCATGGAGCAACCTGTCGTCATCATGCCATCAAACCAACCTGTTTTATGCTTGATAAAAGGAATAGCCTCCTCAATCACATAGCGTTCGTAGGCACGGTGCATCTCTGCTTGGTCGTGACCATTTTTCCAAGTGGCCAACCAGCTCTCACTATCTACACTGGATAGGGTAAAGAACTGGACACGACCTTCTTCGATCAAGGAAGCACAGGCATCAATCATGCCAAAATCATAGTATTCGTTGTGACTACCACCTGATGAAGCAAAGACCACAACTGGAATCCCAGCATGTCCATAACGGTTGAGGTACATTTCACGGTTAAGATTGCCACTCCAGTGGCTAAGATGTTCAATATTCATTTCGTTTTTTCCTTTCTTACTTTACCATTTTTCTGCAAAAAATCTCAAACAATCTGGTAAATTTTCCGACCAAGGAATTTCACTATGGATGGCACCAGACTGAACTTTCAGTACAAGATTATCCAGATGAACTCCCCCTGCTATCAAATCATGGTAATAGCGTAGCGACGAGTCGATATAGGCTTGTTTGATATTACCAGCCATCAAGGTCTTGTCTGTATCATCTGCTTCTTCTGTTCCTACATAGATGAAGATGCGCTGGTCAGGCGATAGTTTCTGTCGCTCGATATAACGGTTAAATGCTTCTTGGTGGAGCCAGTTAGCAGATGAAAAGACCCCTAGACAACCAATTTGGTCTTGGTATTCCAAACCGATAAACTGGGTGATATTTCCTCCTAGTGAGGAACCAATCATAGCCGTATGCTGGCGATCAGCTTTGGTACGGTAGGTCTCATCAATAAAAGGCTTGACCACCTCCATCACAAACTCAGCATACTCCACCCCTTTACCACCAAACTGCTGCCCCGGAATAGGAGATTCTTGGAACTTCCAAGCCGCATACTCATTCATCCGCCCCATGCCATCATTGTCAATGGCAACGACAATCATGCGACTGATATCCGGATTTCGTTTAATAGCTGGGATAATCTTCCACGAGTGACCAATAAAAGATTCCTTACTATAAAAGACATTTTGCCCATCATGAAAGTAAACAACAGGATAAGAACGATCCGTATCTTTCTCATAATCTTTAGGAAGAAGAACACGTACACGGCGTTCCTTACCTGTATAAGGAACCTTGAGTTTGTGTTCTTTCATTTTTAAATAAAAGTAGGATTGATTCATTGTCAGAAAACTCTCTATATTCAAAATTTTATCTCATTATATCATAAAAATAGAAAAAAAGTCAGTTTTTCACCTATTTTTAGAGAAAAAACTAACTTTTTTTACTGATTTTCGCTATTCTTTTGGATTTTCTGATTAGAGCAGATTGTCAATCAAGTCATCGACTTCATCTTTTTCGGCTTGAGGTGTAATCTCAGTGATCATAATCCCAGCCACTGCTCGCTCAACCAAGCCTTCAACATCCATACGCGCTTCGTACTGCTCTGCATTCTTAATCTTAGGATTTGTTTTCGGACGGTCAGGTGCAAAAATAGTACAACAGTCTTCAAAAGGCTGGATTGAAATGTCAAAGGTATCAATTTCCTGGGCGATGTCAATGATTTCCAACTTATCCATTGTCACAACTGGACGGATGATGGGAGTGTTGGTCACAGCGTTAATAGCCTGCATACTTTCAAGAGTTTGACTGGCTACTTGACCAAGACTTTCCCCATTGATGATAACTAAACCATTTCGTACCTCACGAATACGGTCAGTAATCCGCATCATAAAACGACGCGTCAAGGTCATGAGGTAGGCTTCTGGCGCCTTGGCCTTAATTTCCTCTTGAATCTCAGTGAAAGGCACCTCGATAAACTGGATATTGCCGCCAAACTTGGTCAATTTACGGGTCAAATCCTGCGCTTTCTTGAGGGCACCGGGACTAGTATATGGTGGACTAGCAAAGTGAACAGCCTCAATATCCACCCCACGCTTAAGAGCAAGATAACCTGCTACAGGTGAATCAATCCCTCCTGACAACATAAGCATCCCTTTACCTGAAGTTCCAACTGGCAAACCACCAGCCCCACGAATAGTTTCATAAGAAAGGTAGGCTGCCTCTTCTCGAATCTCTACTTGGAGATTGATATCAGGACTCTTCATTTGAGCCTGCACATTTGGAATAGCTTCGAATACAGCCCCTCCAAGTGTTTGATTGAGTTCACGACTGTCGAGTTCAAAGTTGTGGTCGCTACGCTTGCTAGAAATCTTAAAGGTCATGCCATCCTTGTAGATATCTTTCATAATCTCTTGGACAGCAGACTTCAGAACTTCTACAGATTTTTCTACCTTATATACTGGAGAAAAATTTTGAATTCCAAAAACTTGTTTGAGCGATTCTGCTACTGCTGTGTAATCAGCTCCATTGAGATAAGCATGGGCACGGTCGCGATCTGCTGTTACCTTAACTTGGGGATAGATAGACAAAACGTCTGAAATATTATTGCGAAGTTTATTGATGAAACGCATACGGTTTTTGCCCTTGGTTGACAACTCACCGTAGCGAATCATTATTTCTGAATACTGCATGAATGCTCCTATCTTACTTTTCTAGTTTGATTGTAAATCAATTTTAACTTGGTCAAAAACTGCTCGACCTGACTCATATCATTTTCAAGGTCTAGACTAAGGCGCACAGCTGACTGGGCCTTATCCTTATCCACTCCCATGGCAATCAGGGTTCCGGCTGGTTTTCCTGCCTTGGACGAACAAGCCGAGGTCGTTGAGATGAAAATATCATAGTCTTCAAAGGCGTGAACAATGACCTCACCACGAACACCCTTGATTCCAAAAGTCAGGATATGAGGGGCAAAGTCTTCCTCATCTGAAAAGACAAATATATCTGGATAATCTAAAAGAGCTTGGCGAATCACTGCCTTCATCTGTCCTGTCTTACTAGTAAAGAAATCTAGCTTTTCCATAGACAAACGGAGAGCCTTGGCTGTCGCTGCAATCCCTGCCACATTTTCAGTTGTCGAGCGATAATCACGCTCCTGACCACCACCTGTTAAAAGAGGGGTAATCTTCTTGCCAGACTTGATATAGACAAATCCAACACCTCGAACTCCGTGAAACTTGTGACTAGAGAAGGTCGCGAAATCCACTCGTTCTGTCAGATACTTTTCAGTCGGAATTTTAGCAAGTGCCTGAACAGCATCAACGTGGAAGGAAATAGT
Organism: Streptococcus sp. 2342; assembly: GCF_013276795.1. Taxonomy (GTDB): domain Bacteria; phylum Bacillota; class Bacilli; order Lactobacillales; family Streptococcaceae; genus Streptococcus. Next base: position 96,100 of record NZ_VMLR01000004.1, on the reverse strand, counting down.
CGGCTGATCTGCCAAGAGTTCTGAAATAGCCTCAATGGGCTGAACAGAGCCGATTTCATTGTTTACAGCCATGATGGAAACGAGGGTCGTATCAGGTCTTATCAAATCTGCTAGAGCTTCAACATCCACAAATCCTTTGTTATCAACTGGAGCAAAATCCACTTCAAATCCTTGACTTTTCAACCAGAGGGCTGACTCTTTGACTGCCGGATGTTCAATGGCTGATACAATGATGTGCTTACCAAACTGAGCCTTTTCAAAGGCCACACCCTTGATGACCCAGTTATCTCCTTCTGTCCCACCAGAAGTAAAGAAGATTTCATCGCTTTTCTTACCGATTAAATCTGCAATCTGTTGACGGGAAGCATCTAAAATTCGTGTTGCCTGGTCTCCCAAACGATGGAGACTAGATGGATTTCCTAAAATTTTTGAAGCCACCTGCATATAGGTTTCAAGGGCTTCAGGATAAGGCTTGGTCGTCGCCGAATTATCAAAGTAAATCATGTTTTCTCACGCTTTCTAAAATCACTCCTTCTATTGTATCATGAAACGGAGCTTGCGACAAGAAAGGGCAATTCCTCTTTTTTTAAGATTTTTTTAAAGAAATGAGGTATAATAAATTTTAATTAAAGGAGAGAATATATGTCTAATTATCGTAGAACTTCAAAACCAAAAACAGAACACATCAAAAAAGGCTTCACGGTCTTTCAAAAAACTGTTGCCACTATCGGTAGTATCCTCGGCTTAATTACCGCAAGTATCACTATCATGAATGCCTTGGATAATAATAAAAATACTAAAAAAGAACCTACGACAAGCCAGACGACAACCATTGTCAAAGAAATTCAAAAGGAATCCCCTCAGGAAAACACTAGTCCTAATAAGGAAAATAACACTTCTCAAGAAAAAACACAACAAGAAGAAACACCAAAATCTAGTGTCAAGGAAGAGAAAAAAGAAGATCAGAAAACATCAACTCAGGATTCTTCCACTCCTACTCCAAGTAAACCTGCCGCTGAAAATGAAAAACAGTCCAATACCCCAACTTCAGAAAGTAAAACTACTCAATAGCCAGTAAAATGAGGCTGGGCAAAAACTAGCTTCCAAATAAAATCACTAAAAAAACGAGCATATCCAACTGATACAATGCTCGTTTTTTTACTATTTTAGAGGTTTTTTTTGGCTCAACCTCTTTTTGATTACTAAAAATTAAAAAATTCCATGGCCTGTTTGAAAAGCAATTCAGTATACTCTGGGTCTTCTTGAGCAATGGTAACTTGATCTTGAATCATTTCCAAGTCATCTGTTATCATGCCATCTGCTCCCAATTGAACTGATTTATCAAAGGACTCTGAACTATTAATGGTCCAAACGTACAATTTCTGATCGGTATTCCAAAGCTTGTTGACAAAATTTTCATCTAAAGTTGAATACTCCATAGTGTAACCTGTAGCCTTGGTTCTTGGAAAAATACTATTGTAAGGTAGGATGAAATAGACTGGAATTTGTGAATCGTAGGCTAACACTTGGTCAATCACATGGTAGTCTAAGGACTGCATTTGGTGACCATTCTGCTTAAGAACAGTTCCATATTTTCCCATAAAGCGTTTCATCATATCTGGGCTATCTTTTCGACTGGTCTTAATCTCAATAAGGAGTTTTTGATGCAATTCATTGGCTTTATTGAGATAGTCATCAAAACTGGACACCTTGCTATGATAACCATTTTCTGAAATATCAAGTTTGGTTAATTCTTTCAAAGTTAGATCCTGTGGATTGGCATTAACTCCTGTCAGGTTCTTGATATTGGCATCATGCATCATGACAAACTGGCCATCTTTTGTTTCCTGAACATCTGTCTCAACGAAATCTGGAGATAACTGAGCGGTTTTTTCTAGTGATTGGACGGTATTTTGCACACCATTCTTATTGGATACTCCCCTATGAGAAATGATTAAAGGTTTATTGGCGACTGGAGCTTCTAAATAAACATAACCCTCAAGAGTGAAAAAGATACAAGCACAGCCCATCACTCCCCATCTCATCCAGTGGTCTTTCTTTCTCCTTGGTGTAATTTCTAGTTCTTCTCCTGTTAAGAAGGAAACAAATTTAATGAGAAAGTAAGTCAAGGCCATATAGTGGAAATTCTTAATCAAGACAAAGTTAAGAATTCCCAGTACAAGAGATTCCTTATGAGTCAGACCATCCATCAGTGCCTGACTTGCTAATATTGGAATCAATAAAAGAATGAAAAATAGGTAGGTTTTGACGATAATCCAGAGTAAGTTCCAAATATAAAACCAGGAGTGCTTTCTTGTCTTTTCTAGACTGTATTTGACTGCTTCTTTGACTGTTTTTTTCTCAAATAAAAGCTGGGGTAGGGCAAACATCAAACGTATTGAAATGTAAAACAGCAACAAGGCTAGAACAGTGATTACCAAACCGACCAACCAGTACTTATCTTCTACATAGGCTACTATGAATTCCGGAATGACAATTTTATTGAGGTAATAAATCTTTAAAATCTTTCGAATCAATGGAAAGAGCATCATGACATAAAAGAAAATAAAGGCCATTTTTGAAATCGTCACTTGCTTCATAAACAAGAAACTTTGACGAAAGACCTTGCGACTGTACTCCAGCAAGGTCCTCCTTTCATGATAGAGGAGATGGCGAGCTCCGATAAAGAGAAGTCCTATCTGGTAATAGGCAATCAGTAAATTAGCAATTACCAAAACAAATAAAGCAAGACTAACAAATGGCGACCCTTTTATAATGGCAAAAATATTGTTGTAGGAAAGAAAGAGATAGCCTGTCTGACGGAGTAACAGTCCAGCAATCCAAGAATTAAGTGGTAACCAGACAAACTCAATCATCATGAATATCAAGAAAAAGAGAAAGAGAATTTTATCTAGATTAAAGTAGATTTTCCTAAAACCTAGATTTTTAGGTTTTTCAGGTTTCATAGGCACTCCTAGTCAAATAATTGAGACAAGTCCAAGCTGCCAAAAGGATTGTTTGATAAGCTACTTTCTGCCTCTAACAATTCTCTAGCTTGATCTGACTCTAGGAAGGACTCGTAAACACGCGCCGTCATCCGAGCATCCTCCAAGCTATTATGGGACTGACCTTGAAATCCAAGAAACGAGGCAACAGCTTGCAATTTGAGATTGGCAATACCATGTAAATCCGAACTGCGACGTTCAAAAGCTTCATCATACAAATCCACCTTATACTGCTGGCTATAATCTAAACCATGATCCGCTAAAATAGGTAGATCACTTTTAGCAGCATTGTAGCCTACCATGGGTAAAGAACCCACAAACTCTTGGAATTCTTTTATGACTTCCTCCACTGGAGGAGCATCTTTTAAGGTCTCGGCTGTAATCCCAGTCAAACCATTGATAAAACTTTTTAGAGGCACACTAGTATGGACATAGGAATCATAGGCGTCGATTTCCCGACCATCTCTAAAACGCACTGCCGATACTTGAATCAAGTGTGTTTGTCCTTCATGCTGATTAAATTCTAAGTCAAAAGCAATGTAATCTTCTAATCGTTCCATTTTCTACCTCTCCTATACTGTTATTTTATACTCTTCGAAAATCAAATTCAAACTGCGTCAGCTTCGCCTTGCCGTAGATATATGTAACTGACTTCGTCAGTCTTATCTACAACCTCAAAGCAGTGCTTTGAGCAGCCTGCGGCTAGCTTCCTAGTTTGCTCTTTGATTTTCATTGAGTATTAATTGAGCAACTATACTATTTAGATTAGAAATAAAAGAAGCCATTAGGTTAGCATTTAACCTAAACAGCTCCTTGATTATCCTCCAAATAAACGAGCAAAAAAGCCTTTCTTAGTGGATTGGACTTCTTCTTTTGCTTGGTCCAGCTCTAGCTTAAGATTTTCTTGATCCTTCATGGCTTGAAGGGTCAATTGTTGCTGCTGATCGAGTTGTTTGTCTTTCTCAGCAATCTGACGGTCTTTGATACGCATCTGCTCGTCTTTTTCTGATAACTGACGATCCTTGGCTTTTAATTGTTCATAAAGGCGGAGAATTTCTGCATTCTTCTCATCAACCAGAATCTCCATCAGTTCACGTTGCTTGACATCCTCACTGACAGGCTCATCTTCAAAAATCGTTTTTTTATAGATTTCTTCTAGCTTAATCAAGCCACTTCTGGTAACTACTGTTACCCCTTTGTCATTTTTATCTGTGTCTTCTTCTGGTAATTCTTTGACACGGTTATTGATTGCTTGGCGAGATAATCCTAAGACCTCTGCAATCTCACTGACGGTCATTTCAATACTCATAATATCCTCTGAAACGTTTTCTAGCTTTTCTTTACTTAAATCTTATCATAAGCTAGAAAAACTGTCAAATTTCCGCTTAATCTAAGGCCTTCAAAAAGGCTAATAAGACTTGGGCAGAGCGACGTCCAGCTTCGATAATAAACTCATCAAAAGAGATGTTTGCTTCATGGTTGGCATTGTCACTCATAGCTCGGATGACTAAAACTGGAAGATTAAGGGCATGCGCTGCTTGAGCAATAGCTGCTCCCTCCATCTCAACAGCCAAAACATCTGGGAAATGAGATTTAATCGCTTCGATCTTGTCATTTCCTGCAACAAAACTATCTCCTGTAGCAATCAAACCAAGATGCCAGTTTTGATCCAATTGAGATAAACTCTCTTGGATTTTGGCAACAAAGGTTTTGTTTGATTCAAAATAAAGAGGTTGTTGCGCCATTTGTCCATAGGCATAGCCAAAAGCTGTGACATCCACGTCATGAAAGGCTAATTTGTCAGCAATCACAACATCCCCAACAGCAATACCCTCTGCCACTGCTCCAGCTGATCCCGTGTTAATCAAAGCATCCACTTGGAAATGATCAGCCAAAATTGCCACACTCATAGCAGACATGACCTTACCAATTCCACTTTCTACAAGAACGACTTCATGCGAGGCAATGGTGCCTGTATGATAGGTATTGCCTAAAACAACTTGCTCTTGGGCATTTTCTAAATGCTGGACCAAATAAGCCAGTTCTTCTGGCATAGCCGCAATAATTCCTATTTTCATTTCATTTCCTTTTCGATTACAACAGTTTCATTGCTAAGACAAGCAAAATCAAGAGAAAGATGACTGCGAATAAGATTTTATTCAGTTTAGAATTGAAGACATTTCTCTTGGTATTTTCAATGCGACGGCTTTTATGAATAGACGGTTCGACCTGAATCTTCAAGGTTTCCTGGCTAAAGCCATGCCCCTTAGGATTGGCATAACCAAAACGGGAAGAAGAGGTTGGTAAAATCTTAGTCTCCTCATTATCATCTAGCAAAGGAGGACCTGAAATTTTTTCGCCTCTATTAGCTCTTTCAATCATTTCATCCGTTAATAAAGGTTTACCCATACTGACCTCCTCTATTTTTTCTGCAATTCCCAGTATTGAACAGCCATAATGGTCTTGGCATCACAGATATGACCTGATTGGATCAATTCCTTGGCTTCCTCTAAGCTAACTTCAAGGACTTCCAAGGTCTCATCTTCATCCTGCGGACGCGGATTTTCCACTTTCGTCAAATCGCTTGCTCGGTATAGTTTTAATTTTTCATTACAAAAGCCAATGGCTGAGTAAAAATCATACAAGAGTTCTAATTTCCCTGTATAGGCTGTTTCTTCCTCTAATTCTCGAAGAGCTGCTGCTATAGGGTCTGTATTTTCTCCTACTTCCAATTTTCCTGCTGGAATTTCGTAAGAGACAGCCTCAATGGCTTTGCGGTACTGCTTGACCAAGATAAGTTTTTGCTCATCCGTTACTGCTAAAACACAGACAGCTCCATTGTGGAAAATCAAATCCCGTTGGGCAACTCCTTTGCCTTCTGGTAATTCAACCTGATCTTGGACCAGTTTGAATATTGGTCCTTGATAGATTTCTTTTCGACTAAGCGTTTTTTCTTCAAATTCCATGACAGACTCCTACTGATTCTTAGGATGATGAGGAAGGCGAGTTGCATATTCGTCTTTGTTGACCTGACGACCGCGACCAATAGCAATAGCATCCGCCGGCACGTCTTTAGTAATAGTTGAACCAGCACCAACAAGAGAATTGTCACCTAACTCAACTGGCGCAATAATGGTTGAATTCGAACCAACAAAGACATTGTTGCCAATGATTGTCTTGTATTTGTTTTTGCCATCATAGTTGACTGTAATGGTTCCTGCACCGAAATTAACCTTGCTACCCACTTCACAGTTTCCGATATAAGTCAAATGACCAGCCTTGGTATTCTCACCGATAGAAGAACCTTTCACCTCAACAAAGTTTCCAATATGTGCTTGGTTAGCGATACTTGAACCTGGACGAATGTGGGCATACGGACCGACTGTCACGTCGTCTGCAACACTACTTTCCTCAATCATAGAATTGGTAATGATCGCTCCTGCTCCGATAGTGCTATCCACTACATACGTTCCATTTGTCAAAACAGTCTCAGCACCAATCTTCGTTTGCCCCTTCAAGGTAACATTGGCTTCGATTTGAACTTCAGGCGCAATCTCAACATCAATATCGATATAAGTTGCTTCTGGATTGACAAAACTGACCCCATTGACCATGTGCTGATGATTGATTCGACGACGCATAACTGAATCAGCTGTCGCAAGAGCCACACGGTCATTTACCCCAAGACTCTCATCAAAATCTTTCAAAGTATAAGCACCAACTTTTTCACCAGCTTCACGGAAAATGCCAATGACATCTGTAATATAGTATTCACCTTGAGCATTGTTGGTATTGATATTTTTCAAAGCCTCAAACAAACGTTCGTTGTCAAAAACGTAAGTTCCAGTGTTAATTTCCTTGATTTGCTTTTCAAAATCTGTAGCATCCTTCTGCTCAACGATGCAAAGAACCTCAGCATTGTCATTACGAACAATTCGCCCATAACCAAAAGGATTATCTGTTTCAGCAGTCAAGATAGTGGCCACATTTTTATGATTGATGTGGAAATCAATCAAGTTTTTCAAGCTTTCACCTGTGATTAAAGGAGTATCTCCTGCAATGACCAAGGTGTGACCTGACAAACCTTCTAAGATAGGCTCTGTCATCATAACCGCATGACCAGTCCCCAACTGTTCAGATTGAGTCACAAATTCTGTCTGTCCAGCCAAGACCTCCTCAACCAATTCTGCCTTGTGTCCTACAACTGTTACTGTCTTTTCAGGTTGGATAGCTCCCACACTACGGAAAACATGTTCCAGCATAGAAATACCCGCAACCTTGTGCAACACTTTTGGCAAATCAGATTTCATGCGAGTCCCTTTACCCGCTGCTAAAATAATGGCATAATTTGGCATAATCTTCTCTTTTCTGTAGAAATTCCCTTTTATTATACCATATTTCAAATCATTCCGCGCCCTTGAATGAAAAAATGCTCCAAAGTCCTTTCCTTAACCCATTTTTTGAGTATTTTTTTGATTTTTTCCCATTTTTAAGGTAAAATTATGAGATATGAGAAAGAAAATTAATCCGCTTATTTTGTTTGGTTTTTTTGGGATTATGATGTTCATTTTAATCCTGAATCGCCCACTTAATGACAACCAATCGTTTAAAACAAAATCCAATATAGCACAGATTGAAGCACAGGCTTTGAAACACATAGACAAACCGATTATTGACCTCTCTGGCTGGCAGCGTCCTGAGGAAATTAATTACGATACTCTCGCACAAAATATTTCAGGCGCTATTGTTCGTGTTCACAGTGGTGCTCAAACAACAAAAGAAAATGATGCTTCCTTTATCAATGGAATAGACAAGGCCTATAAGAGTCATATCACTGAACTTCAAAAGCGGAATGTCCCAGTTGGGGTCTATGCCTTTGTAGCTGGAAAAAGTGTCCAAGAAATGGAAAAAGCCGCTGAAGTTTTCTACAATGCTGCCTCTCCTTACAGCCCTAGTTACTATTGGCTAGACGTAGAAGACAAAACCATGTCCAATATGAACGAGGGTGTTGAAGCCTTTCGAGCAAAACTAGCATCACTAGGTGCTAAAAACATCGGAATCTACGTTGGGGTCTACTTCATGGAAGAACACAGTATTGATACAGGCAAGTTTACCTCTGTTTGGATTCCGTCCTACGGCTCAGACTCAGGATTTTTGGAAAGCAGTCCTAAAACTGATTTAGATTATGATATTCACCAATACACATCTAAAGGGAAAATTGCCGGCTTTGACCACGATTTGGATATCAACGTCATCTCTCCCTTAAAAAATAAAGAAGAAACCTTTAGAAAAATCTTTTTAAAACCTTAAAAGCATTTGTTTAGCATTTGCTTTTTCTTTTTGTGTTTGATTGTGATACAATATAGTAAGGATTTTTTGAAATAGAAATAGTTGGAGGAACTATATGCTCTCATGGTTAGCGCGCCTTATTAAAGGGATTGTGATTGCTCTTGGATTTATTCTACCGGGAATTTCCGGAGGGGTTCTAGCAGCAATCTTAGGCATTTACGAACGAATGATTGGCTTTCTGGCCCATCCTTTTAAAGACTTTAAAGAAAATGTTTTGTACTTTATTCCAGTTGCCATCGGTATGCTTCTGGGAATCGGCTTATTTTCCTACCCAATTGAATACCTGCTTGAAAATTATCAGGTCTTTGTCTTATGGAGCTTTGCGGGTGCCATCATTGGTACAGTTCCTAGCCTCCTCAAGGAATCAACTCGAGAATCTGACCGAGACAAGATTGATTTAGCTTGGTTCTGGATAACCTTTATCATTTCTGGATTAGGACTCTATGCCTTAAATTTTGTCGTTGGAACCTTAAGTGCTAGCTTTCTTAATTTGGTCCTAGCAGGTGCACTGCTGGCTCTTGGCGTCTTGGTTCCTGGCCTCAGTCCATCAAATCTACTTTTGATTTTGGGTCTCTATGCTCCGATGTTGACTGGTTTTAAAACCTTTGACCTCTTGGGAACCTTCTTCCCGATTGGAATCGGAGCAGGTGCCACTCTCATCGTTTTTTCAAAATTGATGGATTATGCCTTAAACAACTACCACTCACGTGTCTATCATTTCATCATCGGTATCGTCCTATCAAGCACCCTTTTGATCTTGATTCCAAATGTAGGAAACGCTGAGAGTATCCAATACACAGGCCTTTCTCTTGTCGGTTATGTCATCATCGCCTTCTTCTTTGCACTAGGAATCTGGCTTGGTATTTGGATGAGCCAATTGGAGGATAAGTATAAATAATGGCAAAAAAAGTTAAAATCAAAAAAACATTGGTGGAACAAATCCTGTCTAAAGCAGGTATCCCACATCAGGGGATTCAAATCAATGCCCTGGAAGGAGAACTTCCGCAAGGTTATGAACGAGATCAGATTTTCAAAACCTTGGCTCTTTTGGGAGACAAGACAGGACCGATTATTGGAATTGTGCCTATCACTCAACACCTGTCAGAAAAGAAATTAGCTAAAATTTCTGGCAATAAAAAAGTGAGCATGATTCCACAAAAGGACTTGGAAAAAACAACAGGTTATATTCATGGAGCCAATAATCCCGTCGGAATTCGTCAGAAACACAATTATCCCATTTTTATCGATAAGATTGCTCTAGACTTGGATCAAATGATTGTCTCTGCAGGCGAAGTTGGTCACAGCATTATCGTAGCACCACAAGACTTGGCTAGCTTTGTAAAAGCTGACTTTGCAGATATTTTGGAGGACAGTAAGTAATGAAACTCTACTTTGTCCGCCACGGCCGTACCGTCTGGAACCAAGAAGGTCGTTTTCAAGGTGCTAGTGGAGATTCTCCCCTTCTTCCTGAATCCATTGAAACCCTAAAACAACTCGGCCAGTATCTCAAGGAGATTCCTTTTGATCAGATTTATGCAAGTGATTTACCTCGAGCGGTCAAATCTGCTGAGATTATCCAAAATCAACTCCAAATTCCTTGTCCTTTAAAATGCGTTCCTAATCTCCGTGAATGGCAGCTGGGGAAGTTGGAAGGTTTGAAAATCGCAACCTTGGAAGCAATTTACCCGCAACAAATCAAAGCTTTCCGATCTAATCTTGCCAAGTTTGACACTCAAATGTTCGGAGCCGAATCCCTCTATAGCACCACACAACGGACCATCCAATTTATCAAATCCTTAAAAGATAGTCCGGCTGAGCGTTTTCTAATTGTCGGTCACGGTGCTAATCTTACTGCCAGTCTTCGTACTCTTCTAGGTTATCAAGAACCACTTCTTCGTAAAGATGGCGGTCTAGCAAATGCCAGCCTAACCATTCTAGAAACCCATGACTTTGAAACATTTACCCTTGATACTTGGAATGATACTTCCTATCAATAACAGAACTTGATTTTAGCGTCAAGTTCTTTTTAGTTTTGAAAGATTATCCGTGAATTTCTTGCTTATTTATGATAAAATGGGAGTATCGCAAAAAAGACTCATCGTATTCAATTTTGAGTAAAACTAGGAGGATCCCATGTCAACAGAACATATGGAAGAACTAAATGACCAGCAGATCGTTCGCCGTGAAAAAATGGCTGCGCTCCGTGAACAAGGAATTGATCCTTTCGGAAAACGCTTTGAACGCACTGCAAATTCACAAGAATTAAAAGATAAATTTGCTGACCTCGATAAAGAACAATTACATGATAAAAATGAAACAGCTACTATCGCAGGACGCTTGGTAACCAAACGTGGTAAAGGTAAAGTAGGTTTTGCCCACCTTCAAGACCGCGAAGGTCAAATCCAGATCTACGTTCGTAAAGATGCTGTCGGTGAAGAAAACTACGAAATCTTCAAAAAAGCAGACCTTGGTGACTTCCTTGGTGTCGAAGGCGAAGTGATGCGTACAGATATGGGAGAACTCTCTATCAAAGCTACTCATATCACACACTTGTCTAAGGCTCTTCGTCCTCTACCAGAGAAATTCCATGGTTTGACAGACGTTGAAACAATTTACCGTAAACGTTACCTTGACTTGATTTCGAACCGTGAAAGCTTTGAACGCTTTGTCACTCGTTCAAAAATCATCTCTGAAATCCGTCGTTACCTTGACCAAAAAGGTTTCCTTGAAGTGGAAACACCTGTTCTTCACAACGAAGCTGGTGGTGCTTCTGCCCGTCCATTTATCACTCATCACAATGCCCAAAACATTGACATGGTGCTTCGTATCGCGACTGAGCTTCACTTGAAACGCCTTATCGTGGGTGGTATGGAACGTGTCTATGAAATTGGCCGTATCTTCCGTAATGAAGGAATGGACGCTACTCATAACCCTGAATTTACTTCTATCGAAGTCTACCAAGCTTATGCTGACTTCCAAGACATCATGGACTTGACTGAAGGTATTATCCAACATGCTGCTAAATCAGTCAAAGGTGATGGCCCAGTCAACTACCAAGGAACTGAAATCAAAATCAACGAACCATTTAAACGTGTTCATATGGTGGATGCTATCAAAGAAATTACTGGTGTCGATTTCTGGCAAGACATGACTTTGGAAGAAGCTAAAGCTATCGCTGCTGAGAAGAAAGTTCCAGTTGAGAAACACTACACTGAGGTTGGTCACATCATCAATGCCTTCTTTGAAGAGTTTGTTGAAGAAACTTTAATCCAACCAACCTTTGTCTATGGACATCCAGTAGCTGTATCTCCACTCGCTAAGAAAAACCCTGAAGACCAACGCTTTACTGACCGTTTCGAGCTCTTCATCATGACTAAGGAATACGGTAATGCCTTTACTGAGCTCAACGACCCAATCGACCAACTTAGCCGTTTTGAAGCCCAAGCTAAAGCTAAAGAACTTGGTGACGATGAAGCAACAGGTATCGACTATGACTACATTGAAGCTCTTGAATACGGTATGCCACCAACAGGTGGTTTGGGAATCGGTATCGACCGTCTCTGCATGCTTCTCACTGATACAACCACTATCCGTGATGTATTGCTCTTCCCAACAATGAAATAAGCTCTTATCCTCTGGCTCTTGTCAGGGGATTTTTTTATAATCAAAAGAAATAGACTGAAGTTTTCACCTCAGTCTATTTTTTATCAAACTTTAGAAAGGAAGTTTCTTTCTTAGTCTTCTTTTTTCTTACGAGCTACGAGCCCAAATGCACTCAACATTCCAAGAAGTCCAAGACTAGCTAAACCACCCTTATCCTCTGTACCAGTATTTGGCAATTCCTTCTTGTCATTGGCTACGGTTGTTTCAACGGATACTGGTTTAGAATCTGTAGAACTTGTCTGAACTGGAGTAGCTACTGGTTTTTCAGGACTTATAGGAGTCTCTGGAGAGCTTGGTTGCTCAGAACGAGTTGGGGTAGTTACTTTCTTATAGGTATGAATCACATTGCCATTTTCATCTGTTTTAGTACCAATATATTCATAACCTTCTAAAGTCTTAGGTCCATGACTACCATTTTCTTCTGGAGAAATTTCTTTACCATCACCATCTTGATAACGTGTTACGATATGAATAGTTGAACTACCATTGTTACCTTGACTATTACCATGATTAGATTTAGGTGTTACTTTCACAGGAACTTCTACTGTCACTTTACGTCCATCCGGTAATTCAATCTCAACCGTTACAGATGGCTTATCACCAGGTGTACTTGTTTTTGGAATTTCGCCCACTTTAGTAATCTTCCATCCTTCAGGAAGATCTACATGTTTCTTCACATCATTTTCAGTAATAGGTGTTCCAACTTCAACAACAATCGGAGTTGTTTTCGGAGTAACAACGACAGGAACTTTGATAGTTACACGTTTACCACCTGGTAGTTCAATTACCACTGGTACACTTGGTCTTTCTCCTGGAATATCTGTAGATGGTTTATCTCCAATACTGATAATCTTGCCACCTTCTGGAATCTGAATATGTTTTTCAACATCTTCATTTGTAATTGGATCCCCCAATTTCTTCACAATATCTTTAATTGGAGTTACTTTGACAGGGACTTCAACTTCAATTTGTTTACCATTAGGAAGTTCAATTTTAACTTTGACAGTACCTTTATCTCCTGGAGTATTTACTTTTGGAATTTCACCTACTCCAACAATTTTTCCACCTTCTGGTACTTTAACGTACTTGGCAATATCCTCTTTTGTTAAAGGTGTATTTGTTACTGGGGTTTCAATTGGTGTTGGTTTTGCTTCTACGACTTTAATCGTTGCTGGAACCTCTACCAATACTTTTCCATTTTTATCTTTTACAACTACCGTTACTGGTTTATCCCCAACAGTTGTTGCATCAAATGGTTCTTTTTGGCCATCTGGAATTTTATATTCAAATGTTGAACCTTCTGGATAATCACTTGGAGTAATGTTATCTCTTGCTTGTGGTTTTTCAGTTGGATTTACAGGAATTAATTGTTCTTTACCTTCTACTACTTTAACCTTAGCAGGAACTTCTACAATTGTGTCACCATCAGCATCTTTCACAACTACAGTTGCATCTTTTTCACCTGGTGTTTTTGTATCTACTGGTTCTTTATATCCAAACGTAGCATCATCTGGGAATTTATTGTTATCTTTATCTTTATCTGTAAGACTCTTAGATGCATCTGGTTGAGTATTCTCAGGATTTGCTACAACGTATTGAGTTTTAGGCCCTACTACAGTAACTTTTGCTGGAATTTCTGCAATTGGTTTACCATCTAGTTTAGCTACAACTACAACATCTTTATCTCCTGGTGTTGATGTGTCAACTGGAGTTTTATATTCAAATGTTGTTCCATCTGGGAAGTCAGTTGGTACAATATTTTCTGCAGGTACCACTTTAGTTGGATCAGTATTTACTGGTACATATTGTCTATAAGCGTCCACTACACGTACTGTTGTTGGTACTTTTACTAAAGTATTTCCATCTTTATCCTTAACGACAACTGTTACTGGATAATCTCCAGCTTCAGAAATGTTAACTGGATCTTTTCCATCTACTTTTTCGTATTCGAATGTAGCACCTTCTGGATAATCTCCTGTATTAATACTATTTTCAGCTAAAGGTTGTCCTTGATCTACAGGGATAATTTGTGGGTATCCCTGAACAACCTTCACTTTTGTTGGTACTTCAACAAGTGTGTCGTCTCCATCTTTTGCTTCTACAATAACATCTTTTTCTCCTGGTGTTGTTGTATCGACTGGAGTTTTATACTTGAATGTTACTCCATCTGGATATTGTTCAGGGTCAATACTCTTAGATGCATCTGGTTGTTTGTTTGATTTATCGACTGGCACATATTGTGTTTTAGGTTCTACAACCATTACTTTTGCAGGAATTTTCGCAATGACTTCATCTCCAATTTTCGCTACTACTACAACATCTTTTTCTCCTGGTGTTGTTGTGTCTACAGGAGATTCATAACTAAATTCAGTATCTTTAGGGAATGCTTTAGGATCGATACTTCCTACCACATTTGGTTGTTTCTTATCTTTGTCTACTGGTACAAATTGTGGATAACTTTCTACCACACGTACAGTTGCCGGTACTTCTGCAATAGGATTACCATCTTTGTCTTTTACAATGACATTGACTGTATAATCACCAGGTTTTGTAGTATCTACCGGAGTATTTGGATTATATTCAAATGTTGAACCATCTGGATATTCTGTTTTGTCGATACTGTTTTCTGGATTTGGTTGTTTATTATTTTCATCCACTGGAACTATTTGTGGAACTCCCTCTACAACAGTAACAGGAACTTTAACAACAGTTTTCTTTTCTTCTCCATCAACGGTATATTTCACAGTCACATTTACATCCGTATCATCTGACAAATCTGGACTTGTCACATTTTCATCAATACTTACATTAGTAACATTTTCTGGAAGTTTTCCTTTGAAAGCACCGTCTGCAATAGCTTCTTTGGCTTTAGCAAGAGCTTTTTCTTTTGCTTTTTCCTTGTCGCTATCTTTGGCAACAAAAATTCCTTTTGGTGTTGGTTTTGGTAAAACTGTTACTTTAACTTTCACGGGTTCTGTTAAAGTTTCTCCATTTTGATCCGTATAAGTTACTGGAACAGTTACTTCTTTGACACCTGGTTTAGCTGTAATATCGTCAGCAATGGCAGGTTCACCTTTTGTCCCTTCTGTTGTTACAGCACCTTTCACATCATCTTTAGTAACTTTATCACCTTCAAACACTACTACTGGTTTTGGTGTTGAACTTACTACTTTAACTGGTACATTAATTGTGTCTTCACCAACTACATTACCTTTATCATCTTTATATAATACTTTTACAGGAACTGTATCTTTATCCCCATTTGAATCTGTTTTTGGCAATGTGTAAGAAGTTTCTCTTTCATCTAATGATGCAGTAATTCCATCTGGTAGGTTTGTTAATTTACTTACAGCTTCAGTTGCTTTTGCTTTTACAGCATCTGTTAAAGCATTTTCATCAGTATCTTTCAGTACTGTTACACCTGTTGGTGTTGCTTTGGGCAATACTTTAACTGGAACATCTACAGTTTCATCCCCTGTTGGATATTTAACAGTTGCTTTAACGTTTAAGTCAGTTGCTCCTACTTTAACTTTATCTGTAGGAACATCTTTATTGATGTCAGCTTCAGTTACAGGGGTTAAGTTTCCACCTTTATCAGGTGTAATTGCTTCATTAACATCTGCTGGTTTTGGTTGAGTTCCTTCTAATGTATATACCGTTTTTGTTTCTGAACCTAATACATTAATTGTTACTGGAATTGTCGTATTGTATGTTTTTCCTTCTACTATATAATTTGCTGGAACATTTACAATACCTTTATTTGTACCTTTTTCATTTGTTAGAGTTTCTGCTACGGCTTCTGTTATATCACCAACTGTAACTGTTGCTCCTGTTGGTAATTTCCCAGTGAAGTCTGTTGCTTTTGTTAAAGTTTGTGCTTTTGCTTTAGCAACTTCTTTAACTTTATCTACTGAAGCTCCTTTATGAACTTGTACTTCACCAGTTGCTTTTGGTAATACCAACACAGGAACTGTTACTGTTTCATTAATATTTGTACCATTTGAATCATGAGTTACCGTTGTTGGAATTTTTAATCCTGCTTCTCCAGCTTTTCCTGTCGTACTAAAAACATCTGCTTCATTAGGATTATTCACAACTCCCGCTTTAGTATCGATTGTAGCCGGAGTAACTGAAGATTTAACTTGATCATTTGTAATCTTATCACCTTCAAATACTACTAACTTATCTGTAGTTGATTTTACAACGTTTACTTCGATATCTACAGTATTTTTATAATTTTTTCCATCTCGACTATGAACTACTGGCACTTTTATAACACCGGCATTCTCTTTCGCTACGTCAGTAGCAACAACTCCCGTAGACGTTCCTTGATCATCTAGAGTAGCCGTAGCATTAGTTTCATCCAGTTTTCTCTTGTATTCTTCTGATTCAATCTTTTCTTTCGCTTTTGATTTAGATAGCTCCTTGATCTTATCTAAACTAGTTCCGACTGGAACAGTTATAGAGCTATTTCCTGTCATAGAATCAATATAAATACTACGATTATATTTATAGTCAGGATTATCGGAAGTTTCTAAACTATTAGCTCTAAAATTTTCTGGCAAATTATATCTATTAGCATCTGGAGCAAATCCGTAGGGATATATAGCATTTCCTAAAGCATCTTTTCCTCCAAAACCATTCTGACCAGTAATTTTGAAAGTTGCTTCACCTACATAATCAGGAGTCACTATAAATGGAATTTTTACAGTATCTGTTTTTCCAGTCTTAGGTTCTATTTTTCTATTTGGAATATTAATCTCAAAAGATAACTCTCTCGTTTGCTTATCATATCTAAAACCTGTAGTATAACTAGGTGCAAATACCGCAAAACCATTAGCTTCATTTAAATCTTTACCTTGAATAGACCCTAATTTTACTCCTTGAGGAACTGTCACTGTTACTTTATACTTAGTATCACGAGAAACATCTAGCCCTCCTCTATTACTCAACGTAACTTCAAGAGTACCTTCTTGTTCATTTTTATAAATAGAGTCGTCTGTAAATCCATAGGCTTCTTTATCTCTACCGGATACAACAGTCGTTGTTAAAGATAACGCGGGACCTGTTGTTAATCCTAATCCTGCAACGATATATCCATCTTCTACTTCTCCACCTAAATTCGAACCAGTTGGTTGATCAGCTGCCTCAATAAAGACACGTACCTTTGTAGTACCATCTGGAATTTGAATAACTCTTCGAAGAGCACTAACTCCTCTATTCCCGCTACCTGGAGCAAGAAGAAATTCCGTATCTGGTGCTTTTTTATCTTCTCTTTTTAGTTCAGATAAAGGAGCTCCTGTGTATGCATCAACAATTTTTAATTTAACTTTTTCCCCTGTTGAAGCCAGAGCAAGTTTCCCATATGCACCTGCATATAATAAATGTGCATATAAATGTGAATTAGGATTAACATCAAAATCTTTGTAAATTGTAGTTCCTTGTTTTCTTAATTCTAGATAAAAATCTTTATTTACAGTACCACTCCCCGCTTCTGGAGCTTCAATTTTTGGAGTTATAATCATAGTATTAAGGAATTTACCACTAGAATTAGGTGCTCCTTGTCCATCCATATTTGCCTTGCCTTTATTATCGTATACTTTTGCAGAGTTAGGATTATATTCCCTCTCTGTTGCACCATTTTGACGTTGAATATCAGTTGGTTGTTCTGGTTTAACAAGTGTTACAATATTCTTCCCTGGCTTATCTACTATTTTCCACCCGTCCAATGCACCGGCAATAGCATCACTAACTGAAATATTTTTTTCTTTCCAATGATATTTTGCAGAACCTAGAATTGTCCCTGATAATCCATTTCTTTGATTTTCAACAACTTTTTCGTGCGAGTCAGATACTGAGAAATCAGGAGTTCCAAAAGTATCATTTAAATTACTAATTATAGCATTTGTCGGATTATTCCCATAATTTGCTAAGTGGTTATTAGCAGGTGCTCCCCAGTCTAATTTTTTAGCTTGATATAGTTTTAATAAATCAACTTTTGCTTTTAACTCTTGTAAAAGTGCATGCTTTTCTTTTTCTGTTGTTGGAATGTTGCTCCCTTTATTTTTAACAGCTTGTGCAGACTCTTTTACCTGTGTCAAGATTTCTATAAATTCCTTATCTTTTTTACCTTCTCTTTTAGCATTTTCAGCTGAGATTAAAGATTCAACTTTTGCAATTTCTGCCTCTAATTCAGAAGCTTTTTGTGTAATATCATTTGTATTTACAACAACAGGATTTTCAGTACCATCTGCAACCGTACCTGTATCTCTAAACCCACTCTCACCTTTTCCTGGAATCTCTTTTCCGTTTCGTGGATCTTGGTTCTTGTTTACTTTTTCTTCTTCAGTTACTTCTGATTTGATACTGTTTAAAATGACAAGGCTACTTGAAAGTTGTTTAGCAAGTGCAGCAACTTTTGCCTGTGTTTTTGTATCATCGTTCAAAAGTTCTTTTGCTTTATGAACCAAATTTTTAGCATCATCAATGACTGATTTTGTTTTCTTACCTTCAGTTAATTGACTTAATCGACTTTCAACTTTAGCCACTAAATCTTCTAACGATGCGGTATTAATAGTAACTTTTTCTGTCACTACAGTTGGAGTTTCAACTTCACTGGCTTGTTTGTCAGTAGCAGACTCTTTTACAGAAGTATTATTTTGTCCATCGGCCACTGTAGCAGTAGCAGATACTTGTCCAGCAACTTCCTTAGAGGGGTCTGGGGACTTAGCATTTAGATTTGTAGACTCTGGATTAGTTACTGGTTCAGCTGCTTGGACGCTTCCTCCACCAAGGAAAAACAAACCAGTAGCTACAGCCACACTAGCCGCACCAAAACTAACCTTACGGATACTGTAACGTGTGAATTTCTCCACTTGCGATTGGCGAACATGACGCACTTTGGGTTTAAACATTTTCTTACTCCTTTTTCCGATAACTATCGGTTAATATACTTAAGGAAGCTAAATAAAAAGCCCCCCCTCTAAAATATTTTTGTATATTTTAAAAGGTTATAACTTATTATACTCTTTTTAAAACAACAAATCAAGCAATTTCAGGTATAGTCGCTACAGTAATTTCATAAACTCTTATTTGTGGTAAGCCCTTACAAAAAATAAAATTTATATTACTTTAGAGATTTTCTATATTATTTGATTGTTTATATAATTTGATTACAAAAAGGAATTTTCTGATATTTTTTATTACGTCTTCATTGAGTTTTAGCTATAGATAAGGGATTACAGAATGAAGCTAGATGCACAAGATCTACCCAAAATAGCTAAAAAATTTAGAAGTTGCTATAGCTTTATAAAATAAAATCTATAAAAAAACAAAGCCCAGTTTTAAAAACAAAACTAGGCTTGCTATTGATTTTATTTTCCTTCTTTTACTTCTTTGGTTGCTACATCTTCTCCAAACCATTTTTGGCTGATTTCCTGGAACTTTCCTTCTTGGTATAGTTCAATAAAGGCTTGGTTTAAAGCTTGTAGTAATCTTTTGTCAGCTGGTCTAACTCCGACTGCAAAGGATTCACTTTCAAATCCAGCTGAAAAAACATTATAGTCATTTAATATCCCTTCAGACTGGAGATAGTAATTTGCATATACTCGGTCAATTAACAGAGCATCAATCCGGTCATTTTTCAAGTCAATCAAGGCTTCATTGAAACTCTGATATTGATTGGCCTTCTGGTCTTTGACACGATTTTTCAGTAAATCTGGCTGGGCCTCAAAGTCAAGATAACCAGAGGACCCAGCTTGGGCACCCAAGGTCTTATCCTTCATATCCTCTACTGAATGAATTTGCTGGCTTTTCTTGGCAACCAGAACTTGCTGATTTTCCATATATGGAATGCTAAAGGCAACCTTTTCTCGGCGTTCACCAGTCGCAGAATAGCCATTCCAAATGGCATCTATGGTTCCATTTTGCAGTTCCGTCTCCTTCATATCCCAGTCGATTGGCTGAAATTGAACTTTAAAGCCTAATTTTTCAGAGACAGCTTGTGCCAAATCAATATCAAAGCCTGTATATTGACCATTCTTTTCTTCAAAACCCATGGGAACAAAGGTATTGTCAAAACCAATAGTAATGGTCCCCTGATCTTGATACTTATCCCAGTTATCCTGCTTTGGATCACTAGCCTTCTGAGTACAAGCTGTTAAAAAGAAAATCAGGAGAGAAACCAATACTAAAGCAATTTTCTTATTAGTCATCGGCACCTCCTACTTGGGCTCAACCTTGAGAATATGATCTGCGATGTTTTCAGCGAACTGTAAATCGTGGGTAACCACAATCTGCGTCATGCCTAATTCTCTATTTTGCAAGATCAGTTTTTCCACTTCCAAGCGCAATTCTGGATCTAGGGCCGAAGTTGGTTCATCGTAACCAATGATTTCTGGGTCAATCATCATAGCACGCGCCAAGGCCACACGCTGCTTTTGACCACCAGATAGTGAGAAAGGATAGGCGTCTGCATGACCAGCCAGTCCTAATTGTTCCAAAAGCCCTCGCGCCTTCTTCTCAGCCTCTTGCTGCTTCATTCCCATAGTTTTCACAGGCGATAAGGTCAAATTATCTAGAACTGATAAATGAGGGAAAAGTTGAAAATCTTGGAATACAAATCCCAGTAAATTCCGCTTCTCTAGTTCATCCAGTTCCAAAGGTTCTTCATTATAAAAGATTTGCCCTGAATCAATAGTTTCAAGGCCTGCAAGCATACGTAAGAGGGTTGTCTTACCTCCACCAGAAGGTCCTACAATAGCCAGGATTTGCTTTTCAGGAATTTTTAGACTGAAATTGGACAAAATTTGCTTTTGACCAAAACCCTTATTGATATTTCGTAATTCTAACATATCAGCCTCCTATCTATAGTAACTGTACTTCTTCTCAACTTTTTTGGCAAGAATGGTCACAATCCCAATCAAAATCAAGTAAATAGCACCTGCCAAGAACATAGGAACCAGGCTAGCATCACGGTTGGCAGCTGTGCGACTAGCCAAGATAAGGTCTGAAATTCCTAAAGCATAGACCAGAGAAGTATCCTTGACCAAACTCATGACTTCATTAAAGACACTAGGAAGAACAATCTTGGTCACTTGGGGCAAGATAATATAGCGTACTGTGGCAAAAGGACTGAACTTCAAGACCTTGGCAGCCTCATATTGACCTTTAGGAATAGTATCAATTCCCCCACGAAAGATTTCAGCAAAGTAAGCCGCATAATTGAGAACAAAGGCAATGATAGCCGCAGGAAGACGGTACAAACGAATCCCAATACTTGGAAGCACATAATAGATAAAGATCAATTGCAAGAGCAAGGGTGTTCCCCGCATAATCCAAATGTAAATGTTAATCAGATGATGGAGGGGCTTCCAATGGACTTGCAAGGCAAAGGCAATCAAAACGCCCAAGGGAATAGAAAAAATCAAGACCAGTGCAAAAACCTGCAAAGTCATGCTTGCACCGCTCAATAAACTCGGTAATATCTCAAACAAATAAGACATACTGCACCTCCTAAAAATAATTGTTCCTATTATAGCATGAATAAACAAAATAACCAACCATTTTTGCAAAAAAATTCTTTTTAATAGAAAAAATACAGTGTCTTGAAGCTAGAATAGGACAACACGACTTATAAAGCCTTGTTAGAAATTTGATTTGAATTCCCTAGTCTATTTGTTGATATTCTATTTCAATATATTATACTTTATAAATCATGACCACCCGTCTAACGGGTGGTTTGAACCAGGGCTATAAGCCCAAATTACCAGCCAGCGCCTAAAGACGCTGGCTTTCACGTTGTTCAAGCCTCATTGCTCTTGACTCGTCACTTGCCTCTTAAAGAGGCTTTAGTATTACTTACCACTATCCCTAAAGGGATCCTCATATTCTTTTACACTCAATTTATCTAGTGCTATATCATGCTTTTCCTGTTCTTGGATATATTTCTTAATTGTGGCTTCATTAAGCCCTACTGTACTTACATAATAACCTTCTGCCCAGAAATGCCGATTTCCAAACTTGTACTTGAGATTGGCGTGTTTGTCAAACATCATGAATGCACTTTTTCCTTTTAAATAACCCATGAAACTCGAAACACTTATCCTTGGTGGAATACTGACTAACATGTGTACATGGTCTGGCATTAAGTGACCCTCGATAATTTCAACTCCTTTATAACTACACAAGCGATGAAATATTTCGCCTAAACTACTTCGATATTGATTATAGATGACTTTTCGTCTATACTTAGGGGTGAACACAATGTGATACTTACAGTGCCACTTTGTGTGCGATAAACTATGAGCCTTTTGTCCCATATTTTTCTCCTTTCGCTTTACAATTGGCTTGAACACCTTTATTGTATCGCGTTCGGAGTTTTTTTGGTATAACCTTCGACGCGCACCCGCATAGCGGGTGGTTTTTTTGTCTCGCACCTAACGGAGCGAGACGGACTAATAGTCACATAATAAAAAGAAAGGACAAATTTTGCCCTTTCTCGATCTTAGCTTCTATTTGTTACAGTTAACTTGACTGATAATTGGAGTTTTATCTTACGTATTTAAGATGGATTGTCTTTTTTAATTCGTGCCAATCTCAGAGCACGATTTGGATTGAGACGATTAAACAGTTCTTCCAAT
The DNA here is from genome assembly GCF_013276795.1 of Streptococcus sp. 2342. Taxonomy (GTDB): domain Bacteria; phylum Bacillota; class Bacilli; order Lactobacillales; family Streptococcaceae; genus Streptococcus. The sequence goes on along the minus strand of NZ_VMLR01000004.1, from coordinate 73,443 downwards.
TTCTTTTCATTCCAAACATCTGCGGCGGAAACGAAATTGCCATCCGCATCTCGGAAAGATATCGGTTTATCTCCCATACCAGTCTCCTAGTCTACAAATTCAAACTCAAATTTACCAATGCGAACCAAGTCACCATCTTTAGCACCACGCGCACGAAGGGATTCATCAACCCCCATACCACGAAGTTGGCGGGCAAATTTCATGACAGATTCATCACGATCAAAGTTGGTCATATTAAAGAGTTTCATGAGTTTTTCACCAGAAAGTACCCATGTCGCATCGTCATCACGGCTAATCTCAAAGGCTTTCTCTTCCTCGTCAAATCCATAGTAAGCTTCTTCTTCCATATCTGACTCGTCGTAGAGCAAGAATTCTGGTGTCTTGTCTAACAATTCAGCTGTCGCATCCAAAAGCGTTGCCAAACCTTGCTTGGTCAATCCAGAAATTGGGAAGATAGCTGGTAACTCTTCAAATTCATCGTAGTTTTCAGCCAATTTCTTCTTGAATTCTTCAAGATTTTCTTGACTCTCAGGCATGTCCATTTTGTTGGCTACGATAATCTGTGGACGCTCCATGAGGCGAAGATTGTATGACTCCAGTTCTTTATTGATGGCAAGATAATCCTCATATGGATCACGGCCTTCGCTAGCTGACATATCAATGATGTGAAGGATGACACGTGTACGCTCGATGTGACGGAGGAACTGGGTCCCCAGACCAACACCTTGACTAGCCCCTTCAATCAAACCTGGTAAATCAGCTACTGCAAAGGATTCACCTGATTGGGTACGAACCATACCTAGATTTGGCACAATTGTCGTAAAGTGGTAGGCACCGATTTTTGGTTTAGCCGATGTGATAACACTTAAAAGTGTTGATTTCCCTACAGATGGGAAACCTACTAAACCGACATCCGCAAGGATTTTTAGTTCCAATTGTAACTCACGTTCCTGACCTGGTTCTCCATTTTCAGAGATTTCCGGTGCAGGATTTTTTGGTGTTGCGAAACGAATATTTCCACGTCCACCACGACCACCGTGGGCTACAATAAATTCTTGCCCGTGTTCAATCAAATCTGTCAAGACCTTGCCAGTATCCGCATCACGAACTGTCGTACCTTGTGGCACTCGAACTCTAAGATCCTCAGCACCACGCCCATGCATCCCTTTGGTCATTCCTTTTTCACCAGAATCAGCCTTGAAATGACGGTTATAGCGGAAATCCATGAGGGTACGTAGTCCTTCGTCTACAACGAAGACCACATTACCTCCACGACCACCATCACCACCCCAAGGACCACCATTAGGGACATATTTTTCACGGCGAAAGGCAACCATGCCATCACCACCATTACCAGCCTTGACCTTAATCTTGGCTGTATCTAAAAACATACTCATTTTTTCTTCTCACTTTAAAAAAGGGCTGGGAAATCCCAGTCACTAAATTTTCTTGAATCTATTTTATAGATTACTGAGGGCACCAATTGCAGTTGCAAAAATTCCCAATAAACTTGCTACTAGCATGATAATCACGATAAACAAGGTTATTTTCTCAAACATAGTTTTTTTACGATTTCCATTATCTCCAAATGCCATTTTTCTCTCCTTCGTTACATTCTATTTTCTATTATCTTAGCATGAATTTAGCTAGTTTTCAATAGTCACTTGCTTCTGGCGCAATAATCCATAAAATGATATAAGCTACAACTCCTGCTCCATAACCAAAAGCAAGAACACCCCATATTACGCGAACAATAGTAGGATCCATATCAAAATAATGGGCTACCCCAGCACAAACACCAGCAATCTTTTTATCACGACCGCTTCTCATTAATTGTTTTTTCATACTGTTCCTCTTTCTATTCTTCATGGTCTTTCCAATAATCTCTTATGCTGATTAACTGTGTTTTTGAAGCCTTCAGCATGCGTCTAGAGCCTTTTACCGGTACAGCGACCACCTGTTGCGGAAGATACAAAACTGTCTTAAAAATACGCTGACTGACCGTATCATCTTTTGCTAAATCTTTCTGGAAATTATTTGAAATAATAGCATCAAGATAGAACTCATGCACCCGTTTCCCAAAGTTTTCAGCTGAAATCTCGTACAACTTCTCTGATAAAGTATGCTCATTCATGTCTGGTGTTGCAATCAGGGCTTCCAAAATAGCACCAGCCAAATCATGTTCTCCATAGTACAAGGTTCCAAACATCTTGTCATTGATCAAATTGTCCAGATAAGGATTTCCGTGTGCAATGACAGGCGTCCCACTAGCTAAGCTTTCCAAGTAGGTCAAGCCTTGCGTTTCACTTGTCGATGCCGATATGAAGAAATCCGCCGCCTTATAGTAAAGAGCGGTCTCACTAGGAGCAATCATCCCTGTAAAGATGACCGAGTCTTGAATCTCTAGTTTCTGGGCTTGCTCTTTAAGGTCATCCAGATAAGGACCATCCCCAGCTACCACCAGTTTAACCCTGTCCTCCTCTTTCAGAACTTCTGCAAAGGCTGCTAATACTGCTTGAATATTTTTTTCATAGGAAATTCTGGAAAGACTCAGCAACATCTGTTCATCATCTTGAATCCCTAGTTTACTACGTAGTTCTTTCAGATTTTCTTGCTTAATTTCTGGACGTTCAAACTTGGCTAATTCAATCCCTGTTGGAATGACGCGTTTTTCAACCTTGACCTTATAGTCCGATAGCAAATCATGGACAATCTCACTAGGGCAAATGACTCCATCCACATCATGCAGGAAACCTCTGACCAAATACTTGACCATGCTAGGACGAATCAACATCCCCTTGGCAATATAATGCACATAGTCTTCGTACTGGGTGTGATAGGTATGGATGACTGGAATCTTCAATTCACGCGCAATCCAAATCCCCAACAAGCCAAGAGAAAATTCTGTCTGGGTATGAATAACATCCAGTTGATACTGTTTGGCAATTTCAAGCGCCTTGCTGAAGCCTCGATAGGCAAAGCGGCGATCCTTAAAAGCAAAGAAAGGAACACTTGGAATGCGGATAATTTGCCAATCTTCATAGCGATTGACATCCTTATCCGTCGTCGTAAAGATAAAAACAACATGCCCCTGCTTTTCCAGTTCTGTTTTCAAAGTTCGAATACTGGTCGCAACACCAGAAACCTGAGGAAAATAGGTATCTGTAAATAAACCAATTCGCATAGATTACCTCACTTTTTACTTTCTCCCTAAAGCGGCTTGTTTCTCATAAAAGTCCAACCAGATTTGTAACAGATGCTCTTCTGAATACTCTCTGGAAATATTCTTAGCTTTTTCTTTGAGGTCTTTTAAGGCAGCAGGATTTGCTTGATATTCCAAAATAGCTTCTTTCATCTCTTCTCTATCTGCTGTCGCCCGATAATTTCCCTCCAAAATTACCTTATAAAGATCTAAATCACGCAGCATAATAGGAGCTTCACAACTGGCAGCCTCTAAAATCGTCATCGGAAAGAGCTCATTATAACTAGGCAACAAGAAAAGGTCCGCTAGGGCATACAATTCGCGCATACGCTCTGGCGATACAATACCTAGAAAAATCAAATTTTTAGGGGGATTCTCCATGATTTTCTTGTAGCGTTCATAACCATCTGTCATACCACCAAAAGAGAAACCACCAGCCCAGATAAAGGTAATTTGCGGCAATTCCTCAGCTAGACGGATAAAATCATCAATCCCTTTGCGCTTCTGAACTTGACCAGCACCTACTACGATAAACTGATTACCACTAAGACCTAGCTCTGTTCGCAGTCTGACTACCTCTTCTTGTGGTAGAGGATGCCATTTTTCCTTGTTGACAAAGTTAGGAATATAGGTCACTTTTTCACGTGGAATACCCGCTGCCACCAAATCCTCAATAAACATCGGATTGACCACCACCAAGTGCTCCATCCGATTGTAAAAAGAAAATACATAGCGTTTCACAATTCCCTTTAAGAAAAATGGAATTTTCAAACTCCCCTCAAGTGTATCAGGTAAGAAATGCACATAGCCAATTTTCCTTCCTGAGCGTTTCTTTTGGAATGTTGATAAATAATAAGGGAAATCAATTGTATGAAAGTGAGTCACATCTGCCTCGATTGGAAGATTTTCTGTAACAATCAATTGGTCCTTGGCATCACGGTGAAGAAGACGAACTAATTCACGGTAAGCACCTGAAACTCCTTGTCCTGCTACTTTCTCACTTGAACTCAACATATTGATGCGTAATTTCTTTTTTTCCATAACTACCATTATATCATTTTCTTTGAATAAAATCAGCAAAAGAAAGGAGAGACTAGAGGAAAAGAAGGGAAATTTCCTCGCTTTTCCAATAATCTCTCACATGCTATTATATGTTTACTTAATGCCTAGGGCAATGCGGGCATAGCGACTCATTTTTTCAACAGTCCAGGCTGGATACCAGACTAATTTAACTTCAGTATCCGTTACTTCTGGTACCTCTGTCATGGCATCATAAATCTGGTCTGTCAAAAGGTCTGCTAAGGGACACCCCATGGTTGTCAAAGTCATATCAATCTCTGTTTGCCCTGTGTCGCCGTCAAAACGAATCTCATAAATCAAACCAAGGTTGACAATATCGATTCCCAACTCAGGGTCGATGACTTCTTCCAAGGCTGTTAAAATGCGTGTTTTGATGTTATCAATTTGCTCTTCTGTATAAGCCATATTCATCCTCACTCTTAGTCTTCAATAAAATCACGAAGCGGTTTACTACGACTTGGTTGGCGTAGTTTTCTCAAAGCCTTGGCTTCAATCTGACGGATACGCTCACGAGTTACGTTAAAGACTTTACCCACATCTTCAAGGGTGCGCATTTTTCCATCATCTAGTCCAAAACGGAGACGAAGAACATTTTCTTCACGGTCTGTAAGAGTATCCAAGACCTCATCCAACTGCTCACGCAAGACGATACGAGTTGTATAATCCACTGGATTTTCAATCACTTCATCTTCGATAAAGTCCCCAAGGTGACTATCATCCTCTTCACCGATTGGAGTTTCAAGGGATACCGGTTCTTGAGCAATCTTCAAGATTTCACGAACCTTATCAGGTGTCATATCCATACGTTCAGCGATTTGTTCTGGTGTTGGATCTTGTCCCAATTCTTGAAGGAGGTTACGCTGTTCACGAACCAATTTATTGATGGTTTCAACCATGTGGACTGGGATACGGATGGTACGAGCTTGATCCGCAATAGCACGAGTGATAGCCTGACGAATCCACCAAGTTGCATAAGTTGAGAACTTGAATCCTTTAGAATAATCAAACTTGTCAACCGCCTTCATCAAGCCCATATTTCCTTCTTGAATCAAGTCAAGGAACTGCATACCACGCCCGACATAGCGTTTGGCAATAGAAACAACCAAACGAAGATTGGCTTCCGCAAGACGTTGTTTGGCTTCGATATCGCCAGCTTCAACTGCTAGTGCTAATTCTTTTTCCTCTTCATTGGTCAAGAGAGGAACGACCCCGATTTCTTTCAAGTACATACGGACAGGGTCATTAACCTTAGCCGAAGTTGAACCAATCAAGTCCTCATCGCTGAGTTCTGGTTCTTCTTCATTGCTAAGAACACGCGCGCTTGGATTTCCTTCGTTATCTGTGATAGAAATACCTGCATCCTGAATCCGTTGCAAGAGATCTTCAATCCCATCAGCGTCCAAGGTAAAAGGAAGGACTAGACTGGCATTGATTTCATCATCTGTTGCTGTCCCTTTTTGTTTATGATTACGGATAAATTCTGCTACTTGTACGTCAAATGTTGTTACTTCTTTTTGTTTTGTTGCCATTATTACTCCATTCTTCTCTTTTGGGAAATTAAACGTTCCAATTCTTCTAGGGCTGTGTCTGTATCTCCTACATGGCTAGCTTCCTGCACCTTCTTTTTGATTCTCATATTGTCCTGATTCAAGAGAGCCTTGTTTCGAGTCATTTCTACTTCACTAAGTTCCTGAGGTGACATCTCAGCAGGCAAATCCTGAGCTAAGACTTGGTACCAAGCTCTCTCAACTTCCTCTGTCTGTTCTGCTAGAACTTCTGGAGGAAGATTTCCATACTGACCAAGCAAGTCATATAAGACCTGAAATTCAGGTGTAGCAAATGCAAAGTCTTCTCGCAAACGGTAATCATTCAAAATAAGGGGAGATTCCATCATTCGATAAAGTAGATGAGCTTCTGCCCTCATAACAGCCGATAACTGCTTGGTAACAGGCATGGTGATTGGCGTCGGTCTGGAAATTCCTTCCATGCGATTCTGCCTTTGTGCCTGACGACTCTCATTAACAATCTGCTCAATCTGGGCATAATCAAAAGATGCCAGACTGTCAGCTAAAATATGAATATAGCTGTTTTGAGCAGTGATAGACTTTTCTTGAACAATCAAGGGAGCTATTTTTTCAATAAACTCAATCTGAGCCTGCAGATTTTCACTATTTTCAGGTTTGTACTGGTGAATGTAGAACTCAATCGGACTAATACGAGTTTTCGTTAATAGATAGGCTAAGTCTTCCGGACCATTTTTTTGTAGATACTCATCTGGATCCAAGTTATCAGGCATGCTGATGATTTGCACAGGCATATCACCAATTTCGTCCAGCGCTTTCAAAGTCGCGGCTTGCCCAGCTTTATCGCCATCGTAAACAAGGACTAACTTCTTGGTTAACCTTTTCAGATGCTCAACATGCTCTCGACTCAAGGCTGTTCCCATAGATGCGACAGCGTTTTCGATTCCAGCCCGATAGGCTGCGATGACATCCATGAACCCTTCCATGAGGTAAATCTCACTGGCTTTTCCAGAAGATTTTTTTGCCCTATCCATATGATATAATTCGTAACTTTTGTTAAAAATTGCAGTCGATCGGCTATTTTTATACTTAGAAGTTTGTGAATCCGTTTTCTGCCAGATACGACCTGAGAAGGCAATAACCTTTCCCTGGTCATTTGTCAGGGGAAACATAATCCGATTGTGAAAGGTGTCTACAAATTGATTTGCATCCGATAGGTAAAATAGCCCTGAATCTAGAAAATCTTCATCACGATACTGACCAGACAAACGTTGATAGAGATAGTTTCGTTCTGGAGGTGCTAAACCAATCCGAAAATGCTTGAGCACTTCATCTGTCAAACCACGCTGATAAAGGTAGTTTCTAGCCTCTTCCCCCATGGTCGTTGTCATGAGAATAGCATGGTAAAATTTGGCTGCATCTTCGTGCATATCATAAAGAGCTTGGTGAGGCGAGGCTGGCCTCTGCTCACTATAAAGCGGTTTTTCAACCTCAATTCCAACACGCTGACCTAAGATTTGGACAGCCTCCATAAAGGGAACCCCTTGGTACTCCTCGATGAATTTAAAGACATCACCTGAGCGCCCACAACCAAAACAATGGTAAAACTGCTTGTCCTCTACAACGTTGAAAGAAGGTGTTTTTTCACCATGAAAAGGACAGAGCCCTAGATAGTTCCGTCCTGCCTTTTGTAAAGAAATCACATCTCCTATGACTTCCACAATGTTGGCATTGTTTTTGATTTCTTCAATGACTTGTTTGTCAACCATACACAATACCTCCATGTTATCATAGTTTACTTTATATAGTATACTTTATTTCAGAAAAAAAGTAAACCATTTCACTCATTTTCCTTACTTTATTCAAAGAGCTGATAATAATCAGAGATTTTCATTTTTGTTTTTTCTTCTTGGTTCAAATCTTGGATAATTCGTCCTTCTTTCATGACAATTAAGCGATTGCCATATTTGAGAGCATCTTCCATATGGTGGGTAATCATAAGCGCTGTCAGCTGATCTTTCTTGACAAATTCATCCGTCAATTCCATGAGGGCAACACTGGTCTTTGGATCAAGGGCTGCAGTATGCTCGTCTAACAAGAGTAATTCAGGTCGCTTCAAGGTTGCCATCAAGAGACTCAAGGCCTGTCTTTGCCCACCTGATAAGAACTCAATTGGCGTATTCAAGTGTTTCTCAAGACCATTTCCCACTTTTTCAATGGTTGCCTGAAATTCATCCTTATAGCTAGTCAAGCGTCGTGGTAACAATCCACGCTTTTCACCACGAAACTTGGCAATCAAAAGATTTTCAGCTACTGTCATACGGGGAGCTGTCCCCATCTTTGGATCTTGGAAGACACGAGACAGATACTTAGCGCGCTTCTCTGGTGAAAACTTGGTAACATCTTCACCCAAAATACGGATGGTTCCACTGGTTAATGACAAGGTTCCTGCAATAGTGTTAAAGAGAGTTGACTTCCCAGCACCATTTCCACCTAAAATCGTGATGAAATCCTGTTCAAAAATTTCTAAGGAAACATCATTTAAAATAATCTTTTCTTCATCAAAGCCATTTTTAACGACTTTGGTTGCATTTTTTAATTCTACAATTGCTGTCATTTGCTTAATTTGGCTCCTTTCAAGATTGTTTGCTTAAATGTTGGAATCATGAGGCAGACTGCCAAGATCACGGCGCTGTACAAACGAAGGTAACTTGTATTAAAGCCAAGCGCAATAACTGCCCACACTAAGAATTGATAAGCGATAGAACCTACAACGATGGTAACCAGACGTTCTGCCAAGCTCAAACTCTTGAAGATAACTTCTCCAATAATCAAACTTGCAAGCCCCACAACGATAACCCCTATTCCTCGAGATACATCGGCATACCCTTCTTGTTGGGCAATGAGAGCTCCTGCAAGGGCAATCACACCATTTGATAAGACCAACCCCATAAGCTCCATGCGCCCAGTATGAATCCCGAAACTTCTAGCCATATCAGGATTGTCACCTGTAGCAATATAGGCTTGTCCGAGTTTAGTGTCCAAGAAAAAGAGCATGAGAGCAATAACAAGACTGACAAAGATAAGACCTGTCAAGAGTTGATTCAAGTCTGAATCAAAAGGCAAGACATCCTGAATTTGCTTGGTTCCAAGCAAGCCTAAATTGGCACGTCCCATAATCAAGAGCATGATAGAGTGACAGGAAGTCATCACCAAAATCCCTGAGAGCAAGGTTGGAATCTTCCCTTTTGTATAAAGAAGTCCTGCTGTCATTCCAGCCAAACAACCTGCTCCTACAGCAACAAGAGTCGCTAAAAATGGGTTCACGCCTTTGGTTATCAGAGTGACAGCAACAGCTCCGCCAAGAGGGAAGGAACCTTCTGTCGTCATATCTGGAAAGTTTAAAATCCTAAATGTCATAAAGATTCCCAGACCTAAAATAGCCCAGACAAATCCTTGAGAAATAATGGAAACAATCATATTTTATTTAATCCTTTCTATATTCATCTTTTTAAAAAATAGGAAGAGTCTCCTCCTCCCTACCTTATTTATTCGATGACTTGTCCTGCTTCTTTGAGAACAGACTCAGGAATCGTAATACCTAGTTCTTGTGCTATTTTTTTATTGATGACTGACTTACCAGTTGAAAAGACATTGACTGGGGTATCGGCTGGTTTTGCACCTTTCAAGACTTGCGCAATCATTTTACCAGTTGCCACACCAAGGTCATGTTGGTCAACTACAACTGATGCCAAACCACCTACTTCTACCATAGCTGTCGCACTTGGATAAATTGGTTTCTTAGAACTTTGATTGCTAGAGACAACCGTTGGAAATCCTGATGCAATGGTGTTATCAATTGGAACCCAAATAGCATCTACCTTGCTAGTCATAACAGTGACAGTTGAGGCAATTTCATTTGTTGAAGGAACTGCAAATGTTTCCACTGTCAGACCTGCTTTTTCAGCATAAGCCTTAAATTCTTCAACCTGTGTTTTTGAATTGTCTTCGCTACTTGAGTAAAGAGCTCCGATTGTTTTCACATTCGGTGTCAGAGTCTTGATGAGTTCAACTTGTTGTTGAGCTGGATTGTGGTCAGATACCCCTGTAACGTTGCCACCTGGTCTTTTCAAATCTTTAACCAAGTTAGCACCAATTGGGTCTGTAATAGCGGCCATGATAACAGGTAGGTCTTTTGTGGCACTAGCTAAACCTTGAGCAGCTGGTGTTGCAATACCAACCACAAGGTCATTTCCATTTGCAACCAATTGTTTACTCATTGTCGCAACCTTACTTTGGTCACCTTCTGAGTTCATAAAGTCGATCTTCAACTGGTCATCTTTATATCCTTCTTCAGCAAGTCCAGCTTGAATCCCTTTATAAATCAAATCAAGGGATGGATGGCTCACAAATTGAAGCACACCAATCTTGGTTATTTTCTTCTCATCCTTATTATTCTGAGATTCTGGTTTATTCATTGAAGAGTAAATCAAGCTTCCTGCTACTAAGACTGCTAAGGCAGCGACAATTCCAATTAAACGTTTATTTTTCATTCTGTTTCTCCTTTTTAATTCCTTTAAAATACTTCACTTATCTAATACTCTTCGAAAATCTCTTCAAACCACGTCAGCGTCGCCTTACCGTAGGTATATGATACTGACTCTGTCAGTTCTATCCACAACCTCAAAACAGTGTTTTGAGCAGCCTGCGGCTAGCTTCCTAGTTTGTACTTTGATTTTCATTGAGTATAAACAAGCGACGCCATCGTTTTCTTTCCATACTAACCTCCATCAAAAAAAGTCCTCACACAAAAAACTTGTGTGAGGACGTCGATGCGCGGTACCACCTCAATTATAGGGAATTTCCCTATCGCTCTGTCTCGCAATAACGAGATGCACTGTAAGGTGTGCTCACCGAATTTTTATGATTTCAAATTCTAAATAACATTCAGCCCAATTTTCATCATCGCCACTTATCTGTTTTCAGCTACCACAGACTCTCTTGAAAGTTTGTACGATTACTTTTCTGAATGGTTAAATTATATCATTTTTAAACTACTTGTCAATAGTCTATTAGAATTTTTTTCATCTTCACTTTTGAAAATGATTAGCCTGAATTACGCAATCCTGTTGCAATTCCGTTGATGGTGATATGAATCAATCGTTCTTGATCACTGGACAATTCTCCACGACGTTGGCGTTTGATCAACTCCAACTGAATATAGTTGAGAATATTAAAGTAAGGCATACGGTAATCCAGACTAGCTTTTAGATATGGATTGTCAGCTAAGAGTTCGTCATGTCCTTCAATAGCCAGGATAACGTTCTTAGTAACTTGCCATTCATTTAAAATAGTCTCATAGATGGCCTTAACTTGCTCGTCTTCACAAAGTTTAGCATATTCAAAAGCAATATTCATATTTGATTTTGACAAAACCATATCAACATTTGAAAGAAGCGATTGGAAGAAAGGCCAATTTTGGTACATATCTCGTAAAATAGCAATATTTTCTGGATTTTTATCGATAAATTCCTTGAAGCTTGAACCAACCCCGTACCATCCAGGGAACATAACACGACTTTGTGACCATGAGAATACCCAAGGGATGGCACGCAAACCACCGATTTCAGTAATCGTCTTACGGGCAGCTGGGCGAGAACCAATGTTAAAGCTTGAAATAGCCTTGATTGGACTTGACTCGAAGAAATAATCATAGAAATGCTCATTACCAAAGACCAAATCACGGTAGATATCGTAACTACGGTCCACTACTTGATCCATAATGGCTTCATAACGATTTGAGGTATTGGTATCGCTCTTCTTCTGAGTAATCATACGGTTAATAGCTGCCGATACTAGCATTTCAAGGTTATAGTAAGCAGCGTCTTTATTACCGTATTTATTGCCAATTACTTCACCCTGCTCCGTCAAGCGGATACGATCCTTGATAGACTTGAGCGGTTGAGATGTGATGGCTTCATAGGTTGGCCCACCACCACGACCGACAGTCCCACCACGGCCATGGAAGAAGGTAACCTTAACGCCAAATTCATCTCCAATAGCAGTCAATTGTTGTTGAGCCTTGTAGAGGGTCCAACATGATGACAAGTAACCGCCATCTTTATTACTGTCAGAGTAGCCCAACATGATTTCTTGATAGTTATTACGTGAAGCAATCCATTTTTTGGCAAGAGGAAGAGAAAGATATTGTCTCATTGTTTCCTCTGAATGATCCAAGTCTTCAATTGTTTCAAAAAGGGGAACAATCTGAACACGCGCCCTTTCCGTATCCACCAGTCCTACTTCTTTTAATAGAATAGCTAATTCTAGCATATCAGAAAGGCTGGTTGCATGTGAAATGATAGTCTGACGGATGACATCATCTCCCAACTTATCTTTCAAAACACGAGCCGTCTTAAAAATAGCTAGTTCTTTTGCTAATAATTCTGATTTTTCTGCGTGAGTCGCAGAAAGAATTCGGGGATCTTCTTCTAACTCTTTCAAGAGAAGATCGCACTTTTCTTCTTCGCTCAACTCGCTATAGCGAGAATGAATTCCTGCTGATTTCAAGAGTTCTGCCACACAGGCTTCATAGACGCTAGAGTCTTGTCGCATATCAATTGATGCTAGGTAAAAACCAAATATCTCTACTGCCTGCAATAATTCCACAAAATCACCTGAAATCAAGGACTCGCCCTTATTTTCTAGTAGAGAATCTCGAATGGCAATCAAATCCTTGTAAAAATCATTGGCGGTTTCATAACGAGTCCCAACTTCCTTATCCTCAATCAGATAGGTTTTTGTTGCTTGAATTTTTGATTGAATATCAAACAAGGCACGACGGTAAAGCTCTTTTTCGCGGTAAATCGAGTTATCCTTGGACTGACGAGCCATTTCTCTGACTTGCTTACTTACATTGACAATGCTAGTTGAAAGAGAAAACTCACGATAAAGTTGGTAAATCTTTTCATCATAGTAGTTCATGATGACTTCACACTGAGTGAGTGCAGACTGCTTCAAGGTATCTGCAGTAACAAATGGATTTCCATCACGGTCACCACCTATCCACATACCCATGGTGATTGGTTTAGCCTGTTTTAAATTCAGACCATGTGCTTGCGCTAAGCGCTTATACTCCGTCGTCAAGTGAGGTACAGCTTTCAAAAAGGAGCTGTTGTAATATTCCATAGCATTCGTGATTTCGTTAGTCACTTTTAATTTTTTCTCACGAATCATGTCTGTCTGCATGATAATTTCGATGTAACGACGCAAATCATTGTGCCATTTTTCTTTATTGATCAACCCCAACTTAACATCACGGTATTTACGCAAAAGACTATGAATATGATTTGTTAAATCCAACATACTTTTGCGTTGCACTTGTGTTGGATGGGCTGTCAAAACAGGAACAACATTCAAGTGTTCTAGGATCTCAACGGCATTTTCTTTTTCAGCAACCATTTTGATCGTTGTAGATAATTTACCTAAATAGTCCTGATCAATATTATTTTGATGATTGATTTCATAAGCTAAATCCACATCCTCTGAAATATTAATCAAAAGAGGTAAGATTGAAAAATAGCGTGAAATATAGACCATTTCATCATTTGATAAGCTAGTCACTAGACGGTTTAGACCTTGATAATCTTCCTGCGTTGATAATTCTTTCAACTGCATGATTTTTTCAAAGGTCTCTGGTGCAAGCATATTTTTAGTAATATCTTCCAGCAATTCTGTTAGAATCAATACTTCTTCTTGCACAACACTTTTATTACTATAATTTTCTAATTTTTGAAGAGACATAGACTATCCTTTCTTTATTCTACTTCACAGAAGGTTCATTGGTTGATTTTCCAATTCTCGGTACAACTTAGCGCGTTTTTCACTGGCGTCAATATTTAAGACAAAGGCCACTGCCACTGATAAGACTAGAAGACTATTCCCCCCCTGGGATAAGAAGGGGAAAGTCACTCCTGTAGATGGAATCAAGCCCGAAATCCCTCCGATATTGACAAATACCTGAACCAACATCATCCCTCCGACACCGAGTGCAACCATGGCATTGAAAGGATTCTCCGCTCGGATACCGACCAAGATAATCCGCAGAATCATGAAAAACAAGAGAGCTAAAATGAGACTGGCACCAACAAAGCCAAATTCTTCAATCACGATAGAAAAGACAAAGTCTGTATGAGCTTCTGGTAAATAACCTCGTTTTTCAATCGAGTTTCCAAGACCTAGACCAAACCAACCGCCATTGACCATGGCAAAATAAGAATTAGATAACTGGTGACCCGCATCAGCACGATCCGCAAAAGGATTAAAAAAGGCACTAAAGCGCTTGGCTACATAGCCAAATACTGGAATTTTTGAAAAGGTCTCAACACCGATTAGACTGATAGTGGTCAAGACAAAGACAGAAGCGGCAGATACGAGCGCCAGAATGGTTGAAAACCAGCGATAAGCGATTCCACTAACTGTATACATAATCAAGGAAACTAAGACTAAAATAGTCGCATTTCCTAAATCAGGGAAAATTCCCAAACTTCCAATCAGAACTAGGAGAACGAATCGCCAATCATTAAAAGCACGGGGAAGCCATTGATTTTGAGTCAAAACTTGAAAATCATAAATAGCTATTTCTTCTTGCTGTTTGGAGAAGCGGTGAGCCAAATACCAAATAATAATGATTTTTAAGTACTCAGCTGGCTGAATAGTTACTCCTGCAACCGAAATCCAACCGTATGCCCCGTTTACGGAAATACCAATAAAACGAGCTAAGAACAATAAAAGCATTTCTATCAATATAACTAAAATGATTAGTCGCTCATTTCTCAAAAAATCTAGTCTCAATTTATAAATTAAGGCAATCAGTATCAAACTAACAATCCAAAAGATTCCTTGGTTTCGAACCAATTGCAAGGCGCTCTTGCCTTCTTCAATTAAAATAGCGCTGGTGGTCGAATAGACCACAATCAAGCCCAAAATAGATAAAAGCAAGTAGGGAATCAAGATGGAATAATTTAATAAGTGCCTCTTACTAATCTTCATAGTATCACCACTCTAGTAGGATACAGACAAATCTGTTCCAAATTCCGTTTTATTTTCTAGTTTTGATTGCTATTATACCATTTTTTCAGAAAGAAAAAAACTCTTACCTTACAATCCTTCGAATTTTACTGTTTTTACAGAATCATTTCCAGACTCAAGTTCAAAAAATACAAACCTCAAAAGAGATTTGTATTGATTTGGACTATTCGTTTGATGTACTACTGCTTGAGCTTGAATCTCCACCACCGATATATTGGGTAAAGATATTTTGGAAGGCTTGGTCCTTAACCTTGATATTGGCTGCTTGTAATTCTTTTCCGATAATGCTTTGAACAAATGTTGAATCATTTTGTTTTTGAGTCAAGATAACAGTTTTTAATTTTTCTTTATAGTCATCAATATTAGATGATTTTTCTGTTTTCTTAATGAGTTTTACAATGTAATATTGGCTACTGTAGGCTTGTGTGCCAGTTGCTGTAATCACATCAGAAATGCCATTTACATCTAAAGCGAAAGCGGCTTTCTTGACTTGCTCAGGTACTTCCGTTGAAGCAGAATCAAAGGTAATTTCTCCACCATTTGCTTTTGTTTTTTCATCAGTTGAGTTATCTTTGGCTAATTGAGCAAAATCAGCACCTTCTGCCTTGGCTTTTTCGAGAACTTCTTTGGCCTTATCTTCATTATCAAGACGGATGATTTGAACCGTTACATCTGGAGTGTATTCGTCAAAGGCCTTCTTGTAAGCATCATCTGTCAATTCAGCTTCTGCTGCCTTCTTAACTGCCAACTCAACTAATTTACTTGTACGAATTTGAGCTTTACGTGTTTCAAGAGTCATACCCGCTTGTGACAAGACACGTTGGTAGTTTTCGCCATATTGTTTTTCTTCTTCGGCAATAGTATCATCAACCTCTTTATCATCAAGCTCTGAGCCATATTGTTTTTCAAAAACTTTTTGGATGGTCATATTTAACAAGACTTGTTGGGCTGAAGGGTTGCTTTTCACTTGCTCATAAAATTGATGTTCTGTGATGACATCCCCTTTCATGCTGATAAGGTCTGCCCCTTCTGAACCTTTCGAACAAGCTGCTAAAGTTGCTACTGATAATAGTGTGATGGCACCTGCCAATAGTTTTTTCTTCATGTCTACTCCTTTGAGATAAGTGTTACTCTATCTATTTTACTATATTTTCTTAAATTTTTCTGAAAATCATTCGCTGTCAGGCAATTGAACATCTGCTACATTTTTACGAAGCATGAGAATGCCATCTCCCAGAGGTACTAATGTTGCGGTGAGTCCTGGATTGTCTAAGGTTGCGTCAAATAGTCTTTGAAGTCCTCGATAGATGGTTCGCTGACCTCGACGGACTTCCATAATGTCCTTGGCAACATCACCGCCTTGAAAAATATCATCCAAGACAACCACACCTCCAACTTCCAAATGTTTGAGGATTTCTGGCAGAAAGACGATGTATTTAGACTTGGCTGAATCCATAAAGACGAAATCATAAGACTCTGTCAAGGTTGATAAGACATCTACCGCATCTCCTTCTAGGAGAGTGATTTGCTTACGACTATCAAACTGGGCAAAATTTTCCTTGGCAAAACCAATCATTTCTGGATTGCGGTCAATGGTTGTAATCTTAGCATTTTGCGCATGTTCTGCCATCAAAAGGGCAGAAAAACCAATAGCCGTCCCAATTTCCAGAATGTTTTTAGGTTGCATGGTTTGCATGAGAAAACGGAAATAAGCAACCGTTTCATGGGGAATGATGGGAATATTTTCCTTACGGGCAAAGTCTTCCAATTCTTTCAAATCGCCTGTGACTTGCTTTTGACGCTGACGCATCAAGTCCACAATTTCTTCCTTGACAACAGGACGACGCATGTTATGGTTGGCATTTTTACTATACGATTCAACCATCTTATGCCAATCCCAATTTTTCAACAAGGGCTTCAAACTCATTTAAACGACGTTCGAAGACTGCAAAGGCATCGTTGAGGTAGTCTTCCTTCTCCATATCAACACCAGCTTTTCTCATGACATTGAGTGGATAGTCAGACTTACCTGCCTTGAGGTAGTCGATATAGCGGTCACGGTCTTCTTGACTACCATGGACAATCTTTTCAGCCAAGGCTGAGGCTGCTGCAAAGCCTGTTGAATATTGGTATACATAGTAGTTATAGTAGAAGTGTGGAATGCGTGCCCACTCGTATTGGATTTCAGGATTGTCTTCCTTACTCAAACCATAATACTCTTGGTTCAAGTCTGCGTAGAGTTTATTTAGGAAATCGCTTGTCAAGACTTGACCATTTTGATCCGCTTGGTGAATGGCGTGTTCAAACTCAGCAAATTGAGTTTGGCGGAAAACTGTTCCACGGAAACCATCTAGGAAGTTATTGAGGATAGCAAAGCGCGTTGCGTCGTCTTCCACTTCTTCCAATAATTTCTCCGTCAAGATATTTTCATTGGTCGTTGAGGCAATCTCAGCCAAGAAGATCGAATAATCTCCGTAAACATAAGGTTGCGTTTCACGAGTATAGCTTGAATGCATACTGTGACCTGTTTCATGAACAAGAGTAAAGAGATTGTCCAAATTGTCCTGCCAGTTAAGAAGCATAAAGGCATTGGTATCGTAAGAACCACCAGAGTAAGCCCCTGAACGCTTGCCTTGATTTTCATAAACGTCAATCCAACGCTCACTAAAGGCACGTTTAACACGGCTCAAGTAATCCTCACCCAAGACTGCCAAGGCATCTTCTGCCTTTTTCAAGGCTTCTTGGTAGGTAAAACTATATTCAACAGATGAAAGTGGTGTGTAGACATCGTACATCTTGAGATCTGAAATTCCCAAGATTTTTGAACGAAGTTCAAGGTAACGATGCAAGAGGGGTAAATGCTTGCGAACTGCTGCTACTAAATTGTCATAAACACTTTCTGGAACAAAATTGGCTGCTAGGGCTGCATGACGAGCACTCTTGTAATTGCGAACTTTGGCACGGTAGTTTTGAACCTTAACATTGGTTTGCAAGGTTTTAGCATAGGTATGTTGGAATTGTTGATAAGTCGCATAAAGAGCTTGATAGGCACCACGACGCACCTCACGATTTTTAGACTCCATCAAACGTGTGTAAGTCCCATGAGATAGCTGAACTTCCTTACCATCATCGTCAAGAACATAAGGGAACACAATATCCGCATTGTCCAAGATAGCGAAGGTTTCACTTGCTGAACCAAAGATTTCTCCAGCTCCAGCCAATAATTCTTCTTCACGTTGTGATAGAACGTGTTCCTTACCTTGCAAAAGCTTGTCGAAATAGTGTTGATAAACCTGCAATTTTGGTTGAGCTTCTAAAAAGTCAGCATACTGCTTTTCACTGATTTCCATAAATTCAGGTTCATAGAATGAAAAGGCTTGGTCTAGCTGACTGTAGAGAGTCATGGCCTTGGCATAGTACTCTTGGTACTTGGCTTCACGTGTATCCTGGTCATTTTTCATATGAGCATAAACGTAAAGCTTCTCCATATGGCGTTCCATTTCAAGAGAAACTTCAGTGATTTCGAGTAGGCTATCCGCACTATCTAGGAGATGGCCTTCATACTGGCCTACTGTCTCCAATTGTTCTGTTAAATCTTTTAAGGCTTCTTCCCAAGCCTGGTCAGTTGGGTAGATCGTTGATAGATCCCATGTATCTTTTTCATTTATTTCATGTCTTTGTAATACCATTAGATTCCTCCATCCTTTCTATTCTACCATATTTTTCAAGAAATATTGCTGATAAAAGGCTGGTGGATAGAGCTTTTGCCAATCATTTTGAGGATTTTCTTGATAATAGGTGAAAAAGTGCTGATAATAGCTATTCAAGTCTTGTTCAATCTGGAAAAATTTGCCCACTAGTGGTCTAATTTGGGGATACCATGCTTTTAGCTCATAAGTCAGGATATTCTCTCCCTTTTGATAGGCTTCTGCTTGTTCTTTCATCCAAAAAGGATTTTGATAATACAATTGTTGCCGGATATAGCGACAGATGTCCTTATCCTCAGAAACTGTAAAATGAGATATTTTTTGTTTCTTATAGGGAAGACGCAATATCTCCAGTAGACTAGCCTGACCATAGGGAAATTCCTTAATCTGATAATGGAGTTTGCCTCGGAGATCCTGGTAAATCAGGTATTTAAGCCTTAAAACCTGTTTTCCCTTGTCTACTTCCCAAATATAAAAGCCCATATTTTGACTGAAATAAAGAAAACCTTGTTGTAGACGAGTCAATCGCTCCTTGAGCCACAGTTTTTCTCCCAGCAACCACAGTACTTGGTAACCCTGACTACGATAGCCCTCACTACGCTCTTTAAGAATTTTTTGAGGCAAGGGACTACACTGAACTTCTAAAGCTAGATTGCCATTTACAAATACATCTGCAATCTGTTTAAGCTCTGGAAGCGGGTATTCTAATTGCACCTCAGCCTCTGTCTTCAACCAATGATAGAGGACTTCCTTATTGGACAGGTGTTCTGGACTTTCATTTTCAGAGGAATAATCACAGTCTTTTAAAGATTTATGTGCAAAATGGGTCCGGACACTTGGTCCTTGACGCAAACGGAGCTGACCTGCACAAGCTGGGCAGGTTTAGGCTTGATTCTCCAGCTTATCCTCTAACACATTTACCAACTCTCCCCTAGCATCTCTCGCAACAAACATGATTTTCCCCCTTTTCTATATTATTCGTAAAAAAAGAAAAAAGATCAGGAAATTTCCTAATCTTCATCACTCTATAATTTTAGAGTTGCAAGCGACTTTCAAGAGCTTGTGTCAACACTTCAGAATAGTTCACTTTCTCACGATCTGCAAGTCTGACTAGCCACTCTGGAACCGTAACATTTTTTCGAATCGCTTTATTATTCTTTACGAAAGGCAAGGGATTGACCTGAATCAAAGTCACAAATCCATCAGAAGCTTTCAACATAGAAATGTCACTAGGAGTAGGTAGAGCCAATCCTTCATCAATATAAGAAGCTAAAACACTCTCAAGCATTTCCCGAGCATTTTTCATTGCAAGTTCAATCGTTGCTCCTTCAGTCCCGCCTCCAAATTCAGGAAATTCAACCCAGTATCCAGTGCCTTCTTTATGAAAAATAGCAGGATAAGATTTTAGCATAATACACCTCCACAATTTCCAAATCAACTATAATCCCAAATCTTTTAATATTTTTCTCTCTAGACCTTTTCCTAAATCCTCATTACCGTGAACTGGAATAGTGACAAGATAGGGAACCCCTTCTTTCTTAAAATGATGATGACTTCCTCTCTTACGTACTTCAATCCATCCATTTGCAAGAGCTAATACTCTTCGAAAATCAAATTCAAACCACGTCAGCTTATCCTTGCCGTACTCAAGTACAGCCTGCGGCCAGCTTCCTAGTTTGCTCTTTGATTTTCATTGAGTATAATTTTACCATTTCCTTACCTGTGATTGTCATTTATGGTCACCTTTCTAGCTAAAATTATACTTATAATGCGTATTTTTGTCAATTCTTCTATCTTATCTATTCGTAAAAAAGAAAAAAGATCAGGAAATTCTCCTAATCTTCATGTATGTTTACTTGATTTTCTTAGCTAGCATGGTCGCAAAGCGTAGTTGAATACGATTGCCATTCTCATCGCGACGGTGCAAATGGCCTGGATTTTCATTGTACTTGACCAATTCCCAGTCCTTGTAATAGTTCGCTAGTTCGCCTTCCTTAAAGGTGAATGGGAAGTTAACTGAGCAAGGATAATCCTCCGTGTCCATGGCACAAACGATAAGGTTATAGCCACCGACCGCGGTTTTCTCCTGCATATTTTTGATAATTTCAGGAATGCGGTCTGCTTGCAGAAACATCAAAACAACTGTCGATACGATGAAATCATACTCTTGACCAATGCTAGCTGAATTGATATCGTAAAGACCAACAGGCATGTCCAAATCTTCCTGCTCAACAATGCTTTGCAAGATTTCAAGGGCCAGTTCATTTTGATCCACAGCTGTCACATCGAAACCTTGCTGGGCTAGAAAGAGTGCATTACGACCTTGACCACAGCCCAAATCCAAGGCTTTCCCTGGTTTTACTGACTGCATGGCCTCTAGAACCTCTGAATGAACAGGATTGGTATTGTATTTCTTAGGGAAATAATCCTCAGGTTTACAATAAAATTCCAAATACCATTCCACATCATCTGTGGCAGCCTCCACTCGATGCCAAGCTTGAGGTTGTGCCATGGGATTGTCGGCTCCTGCTTCAAAGAGATGTTCAGCTAGAACCTCACCATCCTCTGTCAATTCAATAAACTTGAGAGTTCCCTTCAAAACAGTAATTTTCCCCCAAGTCCCAACCTTGGTATTGTGTTTCTGCTGAACAGCCTCTGGCATGGTTTCTTTAGTCCATAAAGGCATGCGTTTATAGGCAACTAATTTTTCCATTTTCATTTCCTCTTTTTATCGCTGATTAACAGCTTTCATCACGCGCGCAATGTCTCGATTTTGTTCACGACGTTTGATAGACTCCCGTTTGTCGTAGTCATGCTTCCCTTTAGCTAGGCCTAAAAGGAGCTTGGCATAGCCATCTTTAATATAGACTTTTAGGGGAACCAGGGTCATTCCTGTTCCTTTAGTCTCTTGTTCCAACTTTTGGATTTGCTTTTTATGGAGTAAGAGTTTGCGACGGCGTTCTGGTTCTTGATTCCAGATATTACCCTCTTCGTAAGGAGCGATGTGAACATTGCTCAACCAGACTTCTCCATTTTTTACTTGGGCAAAGCCATCTTTGAGATTGATTCGAGCAGCTCGTACACTCTTGATTTCAGTTCCAGTCAGGACCATCCCTGCCTCTAGCGTATCTACGATTGTATAGTCATGACGCGCCTTTTTATTTTGTGCGACGACCTTTCCCTCGCCCTTTGCCATGCTTAACTCCTTTCTTAGCTACTTCCTTATAAAAAGGTTT
Source organism: Streptococcus sp. 2342 (assembly GCF_013276795.1). GTDB lineage: Bacteria > Bacillota > Bacilli > Lactobacillales > Streptococcaceae > Streptococcus. The sequence goes on along the minus strand of NZ_VMLR01000004.1, from coordinate 51,605 downwards.
CTTTCCTTTTTTCTTCTTGTCTTTTTGTGAATGCTTGCGCTTATCATTTGAGCGTCCTGATTTTCTCTTGTCTTCCTTCTTATCTGAACGACGACTTGAACCACGCCCTCTGTCACTACGATTAGACTGTTTCAAGCCTTTTTCGATCACATCAAACTCACTTGGAATGTAAGAGAAGTCAATTTCACCTGTCATCTTATCAGCTCTTTCAACGCGAATACGAATTTGTTGACCTACACGGAAGGTTGTTCCTGATTTCTCCCCACGAAGGGTCAAATCACGCTCATTGAAATGATAAAATTCAGGTAGATTGGTGAGGTGAATCAAGCCTTCAACTGTGTTTGGCAATTCGACAAAGAGACCGAATTTGACAATACTTGATACAACTGCATCGTACTCGTCACCCACGTATTCTTCCATATACTCAGCCTTTTTCATGGCTTCGACTTCACGCTCGGCCTCGATAGCACGACGCTCACGGTTTGAGGACTGGGTTGCAATCTCTGGGATTACTTGCTCAAAATGCTCTGCTATTTCCTTAGAACGGCCGTAATCACGAATCATACGGTGAACAAGAAGGTCTGGATAACGGCGAATCGGACTGGTAAAGTGAGTGTAATAATCAGCCGCTAATCCATAGTGGCCGTGATTGTGCTCCGAATAGCGAGCCTGCTGCATAGAGCGAAGAAGCATCATGGACAATACATCTGCATAAGGTTCTCCCTCAACAGCACGCATGATGTCTTGGAGAGCCTCCTGGCTAATCTCACTGGCAGTTCCATAAATGCGCAAGCCAAAACTCGAAGCATAATCAATAAACTTTTGAACCTTTTCAGCCTTAGGCTCCTCGTGAATCCGATAGATAAAAGGCAAATCCAGCTTGCTAAAATGCTCGGCAACTGTTTCATTGGCCATCAACATAAAGGACTCAATCATGCGCTCGGCAATTCCACGCTGACGAAGAACGATATCAACAGGCTTACCTTGTTTATCAACCAAAATCTTGGCTTCATTGGTATCGAAATTGAGGGCTCCACGTTTCACACGCATGTTTTCTAAAATTTCATGGAGCTTGGCCATAAGTTCTATACTAGGAACAATTTTCTGATACTCTTGTCTCTTCTCCTCGTCACCTGCTAAGATATCATTGACATCACTATAGGTCATACGAAAACTGGTCTTGATAACCGTTTGTGTAATAGTGTAGTTGACCACACGACCATGTTTATCAATCTCCATAATGGCAGACTGGGTCAGACGGTCAACTTGAGGATTAAGGGAGCAAATGCCATTTGACAGTCGTTCTGGAAGCATTGGAACCACACGGTCTGTCACATAGACTGAAGTCGCACGGTTAAGGGCTTCCTTATCAAGGACAGAACCCTCGGTCACATAGTAGGAAACATCTGCGATGTGAACTCCAAGCTCCAGATTGCCATTTTTCAAGGCCTTGATATGCACTGCATCATCCAAGTCCTTGGCATCTGCACCGTCAATGGTAAAGATAATCTCATCTCTTAGATCCAGACGACCTTCCATATCCTTTTGAGACGGAGCATCCGGCACACTTTCTGCTTCCTTAACAACTGCATCTGGAAATTCTGAGACAATGTCCATAGACTCCAAAACTTCAAGGACATCAATTCCGACATCCGTTGAATGCCCCACCACATCAAGGACGCTCGCGACAAAGAAATCATGTTTCTTGCTTGGGTATTTGTCGATAAAGACCTTGAGAACTTCTGTTCCTTCTAGTTTAAGGGCAGGTTTCTTAACATAAATCGGTTGGCTGATTTTCTGGTTTTTCGAACGGATGTAACCAGCATACTTAGGTTTTTCCTGATCCAGAACTATTTGACCGACAACGGTTGTTAAGCTACGTTCTAGGATATCAATAATTTTTGCTTCCGCTGCTGTTCCCTTGTTTCGGTCAGCGACTTTTTTGATGACGACCTCAACGGTATCACCATCAATAGCATAGTTGACATCGTTTTTTCCTACAAAAAGGTCGTCCTCTTCCCCTTCCAGACTGACAAAGCCAAAGCCATTTTTATGGGCATGAAAAATCCCCTTGAGGGTAATCTCATGTTTTTTCTTAACTTCCAAGGTCAGACTGCCATCTTCTTCAAAGCGTATCTGGTGCTTTCTTTCCATTAGGGACAAGGTTTTAATCAACTCACGAAAATCCTTGGAACCGTCTTTTCCCAAAGCTTGAGCCAAGTCATTGACAGTCACCCTTCCCTTATCTTGTAAATATTCTTTTATTCTATCTTTCATATTTTCTTTCTAGATTTTTTAATTTTCTTTTACTGTAAAACCTTCTCAAACATCCTTTAAAAATAAAAAGAGGCAAAGACCTAGTCCTGCCCATTATTTTCTTATCTACTTGATAATACCGTCAATGCTAAGGCAATGGCTAGCCAGAAAAAGACTAAAATCCCTGTCAAACGCTGCATTACAGCTTCAAAACCGCGTGCTTTACTGCGTTCAAACAAATCACCTGAGCTGGCATCAAATACATTGCTGGATTGGTTTTTGGTTGGTTGCATGAAAATCGCAATCACAATCACAACAGATAATACTAATAAAATGGTTAATAATAGGTTATACATATCAAACTCCTTAAAATCCTTATTATTTTACCATAAAATCTACTTAGATTCAAGATGTAGGGTTACTTTTCTTTCCTTGGGACAATACTTTAAAACCTCAATCTTGTCTGGATGGGTTTTTGAATTTTTACTGGTTAGGTAATTGATACTGCCACAAGAGGAGCATTTGAGATTAATTTTTACTCGCACTAGATTTCCTTTACTTTTAATAATGTTCGAAATTGAAGCAGGTTAAAGAGACAACTAAAGGCAACACAAAGGCTTGTCGCATAAAAGACTGCATGGTAGCCAAATTGTCCTGCTACTGCAGAACCTGCCATAGGACCAACGACACCACCCAGATAAAAGAATACCTGATTGAAGGCAAAGACCCTCGAAATGCCGGCTTTGGGAGTCATTTTGCTGAGTAGCGCATTGACCCCGGGAATCAGCGCACCGGTTCCCAAGCCAAAGAGGAATCGATAGAGTCCCAGTTGGAGGGGGCTAGAAGCATTGGCGCAGAGGAGATAGATGATGACTGAATAAAACTGGGCGACAACCAAGAGACGATGATTGCCCACCTTGTCACCTAGCTTGCCCATAACTCCCGCACTCATCATACTGGAAAAGCCCATACTGGATACAATCAAACCAGATACAAAAAGAAGATTCTCTGTCTGCCCTAAGTCACGCACATAAAGAGCCAAAATAGGACCAATCGATTGGGCTGAAAATTGGATGACAAAACTGGTTAAAAAGAGATTGACCAAAAGATAGGGATATTTGACCGATGTAAATAATTCCTTTGTTGGAATAGCCCTTTCCTTGGCTACTGGTTGAAAATCTTCCTTGATAAAGCAAATAGTCAAAATAGCAGCTAAAAATAAAAAACTACCAACCAGTAAGAAAACCGTACGAATGCCAAATAATTCTGCGATAAAGCCACCAATAAAAGGACCAGTTAGAGTACCTGCAACTACGCCTGTAGACAGAGTACCTAAGGCAGAGCCTGATTTCTCCTTGGGAACCTGACTGGCTATCAGGGCTGTTGCATTAGGAACAAAACCTGCAAATACACCATTCAGTAAACGAAGAAAGATTAGCCAATAGATATTTGGGACAAAGGCTAAGCCTCCCATAGTAATGGTCATGGCAAGTCCAGCTCGAATCATCATGGGTTTTCTTCCGTATTTGTCAGCAAGGATTCCCCAGATAGGAGAAAAGAGCGCCGCGGAAATAGCAGATACAGAAATAGCCAAGCCTGCATAAAAAGCAGCTTGCTCACTCCCAACACCTAGATTTTCCACAAAAATGGGCATAAAGGGCACAACCAAAGAAATACTGGCTCCTGTCAGAAAATTACCAAACCAGGCAATGCGCAAATTATCCTTCCAGTTAATCTCTGTCATCTTGTGCACCTCCCTCGAGAAGGATACGCACTTGAGTAAGAAGCTGGTCCAGATTTCCATTGTTATCTAAAACATGACTAGCCAAATCTTTCTTTTTCTCTAAAGGCCACTGGGCTGCCAGACGAGATTCAGCTTCATTTTTGGACAAGTGGTCTCTTTTCATTAAACGTTCTACTTGGACATCTCGATCCACATAGACCAACCATGTCTCATCAAACCAAGCGCTGTAGTCCTGTTCAAAAAGCAAGGGAATATCCATGAAAAAGATAGCTTCTGTCTGAGCCAACTGGTCTCTCAAAGTAGCCAGTTCTTCACGAATAATCTCCCCTTGGATTCGTTTAGACCATTCCCGTTCATCAGGATTTGAAAAGATGAGACTAGCTAGGAGAGGGCGATTGAGTTCTCCGTTTTCTAGAATGATTTCTTGACCAAAGTGCTGGACTAGAGCCTCAAACAGACGACCACCAGATTTCTGTAGCTGGTGTACAACTGCGTCAGCATCCACCACTTGAAAACCTTGTTTTCTTAAAAAATTTGTCACAGTTGACTTACCAGAGGCAATTCCTCCTGTGATTCCAATGATTTTTCCCATCAGTCCCTCCTTTGACAGTTTGGACAAAAGTGGGTTCCACGTCCGCCTAGTTGAATTTTCTCAATCACAGTTCCACAGCGTGAGCATTTTTGACCAGCCTTGTCATAGACCTGATGAAAATCCTGCATGGTTCCGTCTTCCCCAAAGGCATTGGTATAAGTCCGAATGGTCGAGCCACCTTTTTCAACAGCCTGACCCAATACAGCAATGGTCTGGTCATGAATGGCTGACGCTTCTGCTGCAGTCAAAGTCTGAGAAGGTCTTGCTGGATGAACCTGAACTCGCCAGAGAACCTCATCCACATAGATATTGCCAAGACCAGCAACCAAGGTCTGGTCTAGGAGATGGGATTTGATAGGCTTTTTGGACTTGGTAAGAGCAGTTTGAAAGACCTGCAAATTAAAATCCTGCTCTTTCGGCTCCGGACCTAGTTTTTTAGAAATAAAGTAGGCTTTCAAAAGGTCAGGCGCCAAGAGTTCCATAGTACCAAACTTGCGAACATCCTCATAAACAAGCGTGCCACCATCCTCAAACTGGAAGAAAACATGGGCATGCTTGCGTTCAGGAACTTGGTTCGGATAATAAAAATACTTGCCCTCCATCCGTAAATGGGAAATCAAGACCTTGTCTGTCAGGTAAAAAAGCAAATATTTGCCACGACGTCCCATTGACTCAACAATCTGACCAGGCACTTCCTTTTGAAACTCGTCCAGATTTGTCTTAATCATCTTGGGATAGCGAATTTCTATACTCGAAATTTTCTTACCTAGAATCAATTTTTCTAAGCCACGACGAACCGTTTCAACTTCAGGTAATTCAGGCATAAGTCCTCCTTCTGTAAAAACAAGAAGCAGGCATGAGCCCACCTCTACTTAATATTCTTTTTCATTATAGCCAAAGTCAGCCAAATCTAGTTTTTTATCGCGCCAGTTTTTCTTGACCTTGACCCATGTTTCTAGGAAGACCTTGTCTCCTAGCATGAGTTCGATATCACGACGGGCCATACTACCGATTTTCTTAAGCATAGCGCCACCTTTACCGATGATAATGCCTTTTTGACTATCGCGCTCAACCATGATAGTTGCACGGATATGCACCTTGTCTGTCTCTTCGTCTCGTTTCATAGAATCCACAACTACTGCTACCGAATGCGGAATCTCTTCACGAGTTAGGTGCAAGACTTTCTCACGGACCATCTCTGAAACCAAGAAACGTTCTGGATGGTCTGTGATTTGATCAGACGGGAAATACTGGAATCCTTCATCCAAATTTTCACTCAAAATATCCACTAGACGAGACACATTATTCCCCTGAAGAGCTGAGATTGGAACAATTTCCTTGAAGTCCATTTGGTTACGGAAATCATCGATCTGAGATAAAAGCTGGTCTGGGTGAACCTTATCGATTTTATTCACCACCAAAATCACAGGAACCTTAGCAACCTTGAGACGCTCGATAATCATGTCGTCTCCCTTACCACGCGCTTCATCAGCAGGCACCATGAAAAGAACGGTGTCCACTTCGCGAAGGGTACTGTAGGCAGACTCAACCATGAAATCTCCGAGAGCTGTTTTAGGTTTGTGAATCCCTGGTGTGTCGATAAAAACGATTTGTTCCTTATCAGTCGTGTAAATTCCCATGATTTTATTGCGCGTTGTCTGCGCCTTATCACTCATGATGGCAATCTTTTGCCCCATGACATGATTTAAAAAAGTTGACTTCCCAACATTGGGACGTCCTAAAATGGCTACAAAGCCTGATTTAAAAGTCATAATTTCCTCTTACTGTTTAAAATAATAAATCCCAGATTCGTGGGAGAAAAATCAATGCGCCTGTTAAGGCTGCGAAAAGAGAGACCACTAATACCGCGCCAGCCGCCATATCCTTGGCATTTTTAGCCAGCATGGAAAAGTGATAATGACTGGCCAAATCCACCACATTTTCAATAGCAGAATTGATAATTTCAAAGGCTACTACCAAGAAAATGCTCAATAGGAGAAAGAGCCATTCGATTCGTGACACCTGAAAAACAAAACCTGCAAGAATGACTACAAGAGCCGTTACTGCATGTTTTCGCATATTGCGTTCTTCCTTGATAGCAGTAAAAATTCCTGTGAGAGCAAATTCTAAACTGGATATCAGGTCACGATTTTTCCATTTTCGTTTATTGTCTTGTGAGTCCATAGGCTGTCAAAATTTCTTCTTGTAAACCGAACATCTCTGCTTCTTCTTCCGGAGTGTAGTGATCATAGCCGTTGATATGTAAAAAGCCGTGTACTGCCAAGAAGCCCATCTCACGCTCAAAGCTATGGCCATATTCCTCGGCCTGCTCATGAGCCTTATCAATAGAGATGAACAGTTCCCCAATATAGGCATCAAACTCAGACATCATCTCTGCCAATTCCGGATTTTCAAGCAAATCTTCCTCGTCAAAGGCAATTTCCAATTCTGGTTTATACTCAAGGCTGATGACATCTGTCGGACGGTCTGTGTCACGGTACTCAAGATTGAGTTCATGACTACGCTCGTTAGTCACAAAGGTAACTGCCATCTCCTTGTCTTCTTTGCCTAATTTTTGGGCTGCAAATTCCAAAATTTCTTGGGTTTGTTGCAACATTTCTTTTGAAACTTGACCAGTTTCATCTACCATTTCAATATACATGTGCTTCTCGTTTCTCTTTACTTGGCTTTATTATACCACATTTCCATGATTTTATTCTACCTTTTTGATATAATACTATGGAATACAATCACAAGGAGAGAACGATGTCATTTGACGGATTTTTTTTACACCACATGGTTGAGGAATTACGAAGAGAGTTAGTGAACGGTCGCATCCAGAAAATCAATCAGCCTTTTGAACAAGAGTTGGTCTTGCAAATCCGCAGCAATCGCCAAAGTCATCGCCTGCTCCTCTCTGCCCATCCAGTTTTTGGACGCATTCAGCTGACCCAAACGACTTTTGAAAATCCAGCCCAACCTTCCACCTTTATCATGGTTTTGAGAAAATATTTGCAGGGTGCCCTGATTGAGTCGATTGAGCAAGTGGAAAATGACCGTATTGTGGAAATTACAGTTTCCAATAAAAACGAGATTGGAGACCATATCCAGGCTACCTTGATTATCGAGATTATGGGTAAACACAGTAATATTCTACTGGTTGATAAAAGTAGCCACAAAATCCTCGAAGTCATTAAACACGTCGGCTTTTCACAAAATAGCTACCGTACCTTGCTTCCTGGGTCGACCTACATTGCTCCGCCAAGTACGGAATCTCTCAATCCTTTTACGATCAAGGACGAGAAACTCTTTGAAATCCTGCAAACACAGGAAACGACAGCTAAAAATCTTCAAAGCCTCTTTCAAGGTCTGGGACGCGATACAGCAAATGAATTGGAAAGGATACTGGTTAGTGATAAACTATCTACTTTCCGTAACTTTTTCAATCAAGAAACCAAACCCTGCTTGACTGAGACTTCCTTCAGTCCAGTTCCTTTTGCAAATCAGGTGGGAGAGCCTTTTGCCAGTCTTTCTGATTTGCTGGACACCTACTATAAGGATAAGGCTGAGCGAGACCGCGTCAAACAACAAGCCAGTGAACTCATTCGCCGTGTTGAAAATGAACTTCAAAAAAATCGCCATAAGCTGAAAAAACAAGAAAAAGAGTTACTGGCGACAGACAATGCGGAGGAATTTCGTCAAAAAGGGGAATTGCTAACAACCTTCCTCCACCAAGTGCCTAACGACCAAGACCAGGTTATCCTAGACAACTACTACACCAACCAACCGATCACCATTGCGCTTGATAAGGCCTTGACTCCCAACCAGAATGCCCAACGCTATTTTAAACGGTATCAGAAACTCAAAGAAGCTGTCAAATACTTGACTGATCTGATTGAGGAAACCAAGGCAACCATTCTCTATCTGGAAAGTGTGGAGACTGTGCTCAACCAAGCTGGACTAGAAGAAATTGCCGAAATCCGTGAAGAATTGATCCAAACCGGATTTATCCGAAGAAGACAGCGAGAAAAAATCCAGAAACGCAAAAAGCCAGAACAGTATCTGGCCAGTGATGGCAAAACCATCATCTATGTCGGTCGCAACAACCTACAAAATGAGGAGCTAACCTTTAAAATGGCCCGCAAGGAAGAACTTTGGTTCCATGCCAAGGACATTCCTGGAAGTCATGTTGTCATCTCAGGAAATCTAGACCCATCTGATGAAGTCAAAACAGACGCAGCAGAGCTGGCCGCCTACTTCTCTCAAGGTCGCCTGTCAAATCTGGTTCAGGTAGATATGATTGAAGTCAAGAAACTCAACAAACCAACTGGCGGAAAACCCGGCTTTGTCACTTACACAGGACAAAAGACCCTCCGTGTCACACCAGACCCCGAAAAAATCTCATCCATGAAAAAATCCTGATTTAACTTAAAATCAGGATTTTTAGCTTAGACTCAAATCATATCCAATTATAGGACTAATCTTTGCCACCTAGTTTTTCATTGATTTTCATCATCACACTAGCAATTTTTTCGCCCCAATATGGGTCTGAGGCATATTCCATATTCATACCAGACGCCTTATTTCCAAGGAAAGTTCTGCCCCTATCGATATAATTTTCCTTAATCCACTTGGTTGCACCTAAAATTCCCTTATCCACATCATCAAATGTCTTGGCAGAAAGGTAAGGGGTCGTGTCATAGGCTGTAATTCCAAAGAAATTATTCTTATCTTTGGCAATCTTACTTCGTCCCCAATCACTTTCTAAAGCACTATGGGCAAGGAGGTAAAGGGCATTGATATGGTAATGTTCTTCAGCTTCCTTAAAGGTAGCTCCCTTATTTTCCAAGAGACTATTGTCAATATTTAACAAACTAAATACCTTATCCAAATCTTCAGCACTGTAGTTTGTAGCCTCTGTCAAATCTTTGAAAAGGAAGGGATTCTCAAGGTTAAAACCATCAAAATGCAGCCCATCTGCCGAATAATATTTCTTGCCTACTTCCATATCAGAAAGATGAGAAGCTACTGGGATACTAGCATTCTGAGCCACATAGTGATAAAAACGGTGTCCATCACTCTCATAATAAGGGATAAAGTCCTTACTAGCATCCAGCGCTTGTAAATCTTCTGTTTTCATATAGCCTGACAAACCAGAAATAGTAATAGCCAGGCGCTTGTCATCACTTTTTCTATCCTTATCTAGCCAGACGACACTACCTTGCGATATATAGGAGAGCTTTTCACCATCTGCATTATAAACATTTGCTGTGACAGGCACTACTTGATAATAAGCAGCATTTTCATTTGTAGCTTTTTCTCCAAGCCATTTACCGTCGCTTCCAAGCTGATAACCTTCTACTGTCTCATTTTTCGCCATGTAGCCACCGGATTTGAAGTAGTACCAGGCTTGACCTTTAGAATCGTATAACCATTCTTTCTCAGCCATTTTACCATCAGATTTGATGTAAAACCATGACTCCTTATCCCAAATCCATTCATTGGCTGCCATATAGCCTCCCGATTTTAGATAATAATAGTGACCATTTTCGAAAATCCATTCTTTGTCAGCATGATTTCCAGTTTCTTTGATGTAAAACCAAGATTGGTATTGTTTGTCAAAAAGCCAACCTTGCTGTACTTTGGCGCCACTGGCATTCACATAAGCCTGGTCAATCCACTGACTTGTCAGTAGATAACCACCGGATTTGAAATAATAGTCCTTCCCTTTAATTTTGAGCCATTCTTTCTCTGCGTGCTCTCCATCTGCTTTGATATAAAACCAAGCGTCGTATTGAGAATCATAGACCCAGTCTTCGATTACTTTGGCACCTGTTGCACCAACATAGGAAGTTCCTACCCAAGCATTTCTTTTCATCTTTCCATTTTGGTCAAGATAATAGAAGGCTCCCTTGTCTTCTATCCATTCTGACTTGGCCATATAGCCACCAGATTTGAGATAAAAATAGTCGTCACCTTGTTTCAGCCATTCATTTTCAGCATAGTTGGCATCTGCTTTTATATAAAACCAAGATTGATAATGAGCATCAAAAACCCACTCATTGGCTGCTTGACTGCCATCTGCTTTCAGGTATTGTTTTCCTTGCCAAGTACCATCACTGGCCATTACACTGTCTGGTCTAGCTAAGAAAAATAGCAGGGCTAAAAAAATAAATCTTACTTTCTTCATTAACCTTCTTCCTCTGTTCTTATTTATTTTATTGTACCAAAATTCTCTGAAATTCATATTACAAACTAATAAAAAATCAAGAACAGATTGATTGCAGTTTACCTCAGAGACTCTTTTACTTCCTTGCGGAGATTTTCCAGACTGCTAATGCCGTATTTATCCATGACTTTTGGTAGCTTTTCGATGATATCAGGACAGGCATATGGATTGGTAAAGTTGGCTGTTCCAACTCCGATTGCAGATGCTCCAGCCAGATACATTTCTAGGGCAGATTCAGCCGAATCCACTCCCCCCATTCCAATGATAGGCAGGTCTGTTGTTTGGGCGACTTGGCGGATGAGTTTGAGGGCTACTGGAAAGACTGCTGGACCAGACATTCCACCTGTTCCATTGGCCAAGATTGGTTTTCTGGTTTTGAGGTCAAAGCGCATTCCAACTAGAGTATTGATCATGGTTAAGCCGCTTGCTCCCGCATCTTCTGCAGCTTTTGCGACAGTAACGATATCGGTCACACTAGGGGTTAATTTGACATAAACTGGCACATCAGAGGCTTCCACAGCTGCTTTCACCACATCATAAGCCAAATCTGGGTCTTGACCAATCAAAAGTCCATGATTACAGTGGTCAACATTGGGGCAAGAAATATTGAGCTCAATAGCCTTTACATTAGCTGCCTTGGAAATCCCATGAGAAACAGCTGCATACTCTTGTTTTGAAAAACCAGCCACATTAGCAATAATAGGAAGATTTGGATATTCTCTTTCCAGCCAAGGTAACTTTTCAGCCAAAACAACTTCCAAACCAGGATTTTGTAAGCCAATTGCATTGAGCATACCAGCGGGTGTTTCTGCCACCCTTGGAGTTGGATTGCCAAAACGGGCTTCAAGGGTTGTCGCCTTGATCATAATAGAACCTAAAAGGTCTAAATCATAGTACTTGGCATACTCTTGTCCAAAACCAAAACAGCCTGATGCTGGAATGATCGGATTTTTCAAATCCAAGCCTGGTAGAGAAACTTGTAAACGATTTGTAGTCATAATTTTCTCCTTATAATACAACTGTTCCTGTGCGGAAAACAGGGCCATCTTCACAGACGCGTTGGCTGACCGTCTCGCTTTCTGGCACTTTTAGGACACAGGCATAGCAGGCACCCATCCCACAAGCCATACGAGATTCCAGAGATAGATAGGCTCTTGGGTGGTCATAAAAGATTTGATTGATATACTTCATCATTCCAGGTGCCCCACATGAGTAAACAGCATCAAACTGATTATCTAAATCCTTGATAACAACGGAAACATTTCCCTTGATACCATAAGAACCATCATCTGTCGTTACAAAGACTTGACCATATTGAGCTAATTCCGTCTCTAAAATAACAGCATCCTTATTAGCAAAACCGAGGACTGTCACTACTTTCACTCCACGTCCATGCAATTCCTTGGCCACCTCAAGCAGAGGAGGTACACCAATCCCCCCTCCAACTAAGAGAACCTGACTCTGCTCATCAAGGTCAGACAAGTCAAAACCATTTCCCTGAGGACCCATCACATCAAGAGTATCTCCCTGACTTAAGGTTGAGAAAATAGCGGTTCCAGCCCCCTCAATCCGATAAATAAGATGACACTGCTTATTAGCCTTATCAATAGACGAAATTGAAATAGGGCGACGCAAGAGATGAGCATCATCAGGCACACGCAGATGAAGAAATTGACCTGCTCGCATAGCTTCAACCATTTCCCCTTCTAGGACTAATTTAAAGATTGCTGGCGCAATTTCCTCCTGTGCAACCACCTTCATGGTTTCCAAACGAATGGCACCCAAACGTTTCTTACATGTGGGATTCATGACTTTTCCTCCTTAAATTTTAAGGGGACCAGACAAAGAAAAGACCTTGCTAGTGCAAGGCCTCAGTTAAAATCGTACAACACAAGAGAGCACACTCAAAAAGTCTCCTCTAGAAAATTGCACTATTCTTTTATCTGACACCTTGTGAGTCTCTCTGGACTCCCCTTAAAGGTTAAATTTTTATTAGTATACTCTTTCAGCTAAAAAAAGTCAAGTAGAAAACGAACATTCTACTTGACCTCACGAGATTATTTTTCACGAATGACTTCGACCTTGTAGCCATCAGGGTCTTTGACAAAGTAATAATTAGGTGCAGTTCCTGGTAGACCATTTGGCTCAGTCACTTCATATCCTTTGGCACTGTGCTCTTGATGAAGTGCCTCAAGATCAGGTGTACTGAGGGCGATGTGGGCAAATCCATCTCCAACCACATAAGGACCGTGATCGTAGTTATAAGTCAACTCCAACTCATAGTCGTCACCCTCAAGTCCTAGATAGACAATCGTGAAGGCATGGTCTGGAAAATCTCTGCGACGCAATTCTTTAAAACCAAAAGCATCTTGATAAAATGCGATTGATTTTTCAAGATTTTCTACTCGCAAGCAAGTGTGTAGCATTTTTGAAGCCATATTCTTCTCCTTTATTTTTAAAAAGACTGGGACAATCCTGTTCCAGTCTTATCAGTTATTATTTACCAAGTTTTGCTTTAGCTGCATCTGCAAGAGCTGTGAAAGCTGCTGCATCGTTAACAGCCAAGTCAGCAAGCATTTTACGGTTAACTTCGATCTCAGCCAATTTCAAACCATGCATCAATTGTGAGTATGAAAGTCCGTTCATACGAGCTGCCGCGTTGATACGAGTGATCCACAATTTGCGGAAGTCACGTTTTTTCTGACGACGGTCACGGTATGCATAGTAGTAAGAGTTCATTACTTGTTCTTTTGCAGTACGGAACAAGATGTGTTTAGCTCCATAGTAACCTTTTGCTAATTTAAGAATACGTTTACGACGTTTGCGTGATACAACGCCACCTTTAACACGTGCCATGTTTTATTTCCTCCAAATATTTCCTAGAATTGTTTACTTACAGTCAAACTATTATTTCAAGCGAGTAAGCATTGCTTTGATACGTTTGTAATCTCCTGAATGCACCATAGATGCTTTACGAAGATGACGACGTTGTTTCTTAGTTTTTCCGTGGAAACGGTGAGAAGTGTAAGCACGGAAACGTTTAAGTCCACCAGAACCTGTACGTTTGAAACGTTTAGCTGATGCGCGGTGTGTTTTTTGTTTTGGCATGATTTTTTCTCCTTTATTTAACTTTCTGACAATTATTTTTTGTCAGTCGCTGGCGCCAATTGCATGAACATTTGACGTCCATCCATTTTAGCACGTTGTTCGATGATGGCAATATCTTGAGTTGCTTCAGCAAACTCGGCTAAAACTTTTGCACCAATCTCTTTATGGGTAATCATACGACCCTTAAAGCGAATAGATACCTTAACTTTATTTCCTTTTTCAAGGAATTTGCGTGCATTGCGAAGTTTTGTATCAAAGTCACCCTTGTCAATCGTTGGACTTAGACGAACTTCTTTCACAGTAACAACACTTTGTTTTTTACGTTGTTCTTTTTGCTTCTTCTGGTACTCAAATTTGAACTTACCGTAGTCCATAATTTTTGCAACAGGCGGTTTGGCTTGGGGTTGAATCAATACTAGGTCAACATTAGCGTTATCAGCCAAAGCTTGCGCTTCACTGAGTGGCTTGATGCCTAGCTGTTCTCCTTCAAGACCAATCAAGCGAACTTCACGTACACGAATCTCATCATTGATGAATAAGTCTTGCTTTGCTATGGTTTTCACCTCTTTTGTTTTATTAGAGAAAAACAATAGCGGACTCGTAATTATACAAGCCCGCACGTTATGATAGCGTTTCTTAGAAACTTTTCATCCGTAGGGCCAGGCAACTTAATGTCACAAGGCGAGAAGCTCTCACTTCTGCTTTTCTCAACTTTTATATGATACCAAGTTTTCTAGCCCTTGTCAAGATAAAAAGTTATTTTTTTGAAAAGTTTCTGCTCATTAACCAACCGTTTCGATTTTCCAACTTTTCCAACCTTTAAATCGTATAGCTCCTTGCTGGTCAGTTCGATAAACTTTGCTATTGATACCTTCCAGTCGTGTCAAAGTTTCCTGATGGGGTAGTTTCGTTCGATTGCTCTTTCCAACTGAGATAAGAGTAAGCTCTGGTTTGAGCTGTTCTAGAAAGGCTGAACTTGGTGATTTTTTAGAGCCATGTTGGCTAGCTTTCAAAACATCCACTTTCAAGTCTGGATAGTGCTTCAGCAAGTCCCTCTCTCCTTTCTCCTCCAAATTTCCCGTGAAGAGAAAGTGCTTATCCAAGAGTTTTCCATACAAAACCAGGGAATCTTCATGATCGCCATCTCCCATTTTCCTTGGAGATAGAACTTCTAACTGACTTCCAAAAATGGATAAGTTCTCCCCTACTGTCACACTACGCACGTTAGTTTGAGTCGCCTGTAGTTCTGCCACAAATTCCTTCTGTTTTAGACTGCCTTTTGACACTAAAATTTCGCCTACATGGAATTCCTTGCTCACCTCCAACAAATCTCCAACATGTTCCTTGTCCGTGTTGGTCAAAATTAGCTGGTCAATCTTGGCTACTCCTCGACTTTTAAGATAGGGAATCAAGGTTCGCTGAGCATTGCTGGTCGTCGTCTTTTCTTGCCATTTTTCGATTTTCTTATCAGATTCTGCCTTGCCACCTACATCTATGAGAATAGTTTTACCAGCTACATCCCGTAGGAAAATACTTTCGCCTTGCCCCACATCCAGCATGGTGATTTCATTTTCTAGTGGATACTTGGTCAAGAAAAAGAGACCTGTAATCAATAAGCTCAACACCATTAGCCTTTTAATGTTTTTCCTCAAATCATAAACTAATGCCAAGGAAATTAACAATAAAATTAAAAGCCATGCATTGGGTTGTCCAAAGACAAGCGGTCTACTTGCCACCTGTGATACAAAGCGAATCATTCCCTCCAACCATTCAAAAATAAAATTCAGCTGAATGACTGGATAGAGAAAGGAAAGGGCAAATAAGATAGACAGGAGCGGTAAGAAGATTAAGTCAAATAGAAAGGAAAAGACAAAGGTCAAAAGGATAGACCAAGGCTGAAATTCTGCAAAATAGAAGGATAAAATGGGCAATATTCCCAAGGAAATGACTAGACTTTCTCTGGCAACAGCCTTAAGCCCCTCCCCTTCTTTGCTTGTCATAGTCAAGATAAAAGCATAAGCACATGACAAAACTCCTCCTGCAGTCAAGAAAAAGTTTGGCATGACAATAAAGAGGACAAGCACCGTCAAGGCAAAATTATCCAAGCCCTTAACACCATGTTGAGCCAGTAGCTTCTGCAAGAGACTGCGAATGACCGATACCGAAAATCCTGTCAGACCAGCATAGATAAGGGAAAAGGGATAAGTCAGCCACCTCAACTTTTCTTGGATCAAGCCTAATCGCAAGAGTAGTTTCTTAAAGCCATCCATGAAAAATCCTACCTGCATGCCCGACAAGGCAAAAAGATGAATAATTCCTAGACTGGAATAAAGCTCATTCATCTCTTCAAAGTCGGTGTCCAGATGTCCTAATAGAAGCCCTGTCATGTAATTGCGCATAGGGTCTGGAAAGTGCGTCTTAATCCAAACCACAGCCTTACGGCGTAAACTGGACAGGTTTTCACCTATATCCCAACTGCCGACTTTTTGAAGCGACTGGATTCTTTTTATATTGAGAGTCTGGTAAATTCCCTGAGTCTTCAGATAGGCTCGGTAGTCAAAGCCACCAAAATTTCTCTTCCCTTCTGGCTCCGAAAGTTTTCCTTCTAGTTCTATATCATAAAGGTCTGTCAAGGTTTGAAAGGCTTCTTTCTCCTCCTCGGACTGGAGTTTATAATAAACTTGAAAAATGAGTCCATCAGACTTGCCACGAAAGGATAGACTGTCACCATTGACCTTAATAGTGTCAGTCAAAATCCGTACCCTTTCAACAGAATACGCCAAATTTTGACCCGCTTGACTCTGTTGCCAATTTTGAAACAGAAACCAAAAGCCAAAGACTCCGCAAATCATTAGAACTTTGCCCGCAGATTTCCAAGGAAATTGGATAAAGAGGCAGACTAGCAGAAAAACGAAGCCCAACAAAGCAAGATAGGATGCTGAAAAAATGGCGTAGTAAAGCCAAAGCAACAGAAAACTCAGGTAAATTAGAGGAATTGAGAAATTCTTAATCCACTGTAACATAATCTTTTAGCTTTTCTATGGTCTTGGCACCAATGCCAGAGACTTTCTTGAGCTCGTCTACTGACTTGAATTTCCCATTTGCCTCACGATGGTCGATAATGTCCTGAGCTCGTTTTCCTCCCAGTCCCTTGACCTGCTTGAGTTCTTCCAGACTGGCCTTGTTGAGATTGACCTTCTTTTCCTTGCTTGTTGAAGAAGCCACTCCAGAACCAGTCTGTTGACTAGCTGTCTCTTCTCCCTTAGTAGGAACGTAAACCAGAGCCTCATCACTAACTTTCTGAGCTAGATTGAGTGCCTTACTGTCTGCTTGCTCTGTCAAGCCACCAGCCTTCTGAACAGCATCATTGACCCGACTACCTACCGGCAAATCATAAATTCCAGGTGCTTTAACAGCACCTTTGACATCTACTGTAATTAAATCTTGTTCAAGGGGTTCATCCTTTTCTTCCTTTTTCACTTCCTTTTCGGTCGATGAATCCTTGGAAACAGCTGCAACTTCAGCCTGTAAATTCGTTTCTTTTACAGATGTTTGTGGAGCTGGTTTTAGCAGGAAAAATCCGCCAACAAGCAAGCCTAGACCTGTACAGATAACAATGATTTTATACTCTTTGATTTTCTCGATAATTGCTTCCATATATTCTCCTCTCTTAGATTATTCGTAAGAGAAAGAAAAAACAGTTGAAAATTTCTTTTCAACTGCTTATTTATTTGCAAAATAGTCTTCCTTGGTCAAGACATAATGAACTCTTGTCACGATTCGGCCTTCTTCATGCTGGTCCATACAAGCATAAGCTTCTTCGTGAGAAAAACGCATTCCTGATTTCTCCATGACCTTTCCTGACGCGGGATTAGCCTTATCGTAAAGGGCGGTCAACTTGTTCATTCCAATCTTCTCAAAAGCCAGCTCAATTACGGCACGATTGGATTCTGTCGTCAATCCTTGATTCCAATACTTTTTATTGATAATGTAGCCAATAGCTGCCTTCTTAAGAACAGAATCAATCTTGTGCAAGTCAATGGTTCCGATAAACTGACCATTGCTTTTTAGTTCTATTCCCCAACGTCCCAAGGGATTAGCCAAGTAGAACTGAGCAATATTATTTTTGGTTTCTTCTAAATTTTGATTGGTTAGAAAAGTGTAACGTGTATTATCCTTGTCCGAGGCATAGTCAAACATTGCTTCCGCATCGTCCAAGGTTACAGGTCTAAGCAATAAACGCTCCGTTTCTATAGACGGATACTGGGCAAGTTTTACAAAAATTGATTCCATACGTTTCTACCATTCAAAAGTATTTTCTATCAGTATAGCATAAAAAAGAAGTGATAACAAATTTTTCTTGCTTTTTAAAGCGGTTTCATATAGAATAAAATCATCACCTTATTTTATAGATAATTGTGATAAATCATTTACAACCCGTCAATAGAAAGTGAGTTTTTCTCTATGTTAATCGGAATTCCAAAAGAGATTAAGAATAATGAAAACCGTGTTGCCCTCACACCTGCTGGTGTCCACAGCTTAGTCGGTCGTGGTCATCGTGTCCTTATCGAAACAAATGCTGGTCTCGGTTCTGGCTTTACTGATGCTGACTATCAAAAGCAAGGAGCTGAAATTGTCGCTACTGCTGGTGAGGCCTGGTCTGCAGAGTTAGTCGTGAAAGTAAAAGAACCATTAGCTTCTGAATATGATTACTTACGTGACGACCTGCTTCTCTTCACCTACTTGCACATGGCCGCTGCTCCAGAATTAGCAGATGCTATGTTGGAAGCAAAAACAACTGGGATTGCCTATGAAACTGTCCGTGATTCCCAAGGTCAATTACCACTCCTCGTACCTATGAGTGAGGTTGCAGGCCGTATGGCAGTCCAAATCGGTGCTCATTTCCTAACTAAGCAAGCAGGAGGTTCTGGTGTCTTACTGGGTGGTGTGCCAGGTGTACCTAAAGGGAAAGTAACCATCATCGGTGGCGGTGTCGTAGGTACCCATGCTGCTCGAATTGCTCTTGGTCTTGGTGCACAAGTAACCATCCTTGATAACAGTGCTAAACGTCTCTCCATTTTAGAGGAGGTCTTTGGCCATCAAATCCAAACACTTATGTCAAATTCATTTAACATCGAAGCAAGTGTGAGAGATGCGGATGTGGTGATCGGAGCGGTTCTTATCCCTGGTTCCAAAGCACCAAAATTGGTGACTGATGAGATGGTCAAGCAAATGCGCCCAGGTTCAGTCATTGTGGATGTTGCCGTTGACCAAGGTGGCGTTATCGAAACAGCTGACCGTGTGTCAACGCATGATGAACCTGTCTATGAAAAACACGGTGTTCTCCACTATGCCGTTGCCAATATACCTGGTGCGGTTGCTCGTACTTCAACCATTGCCCTAACCAATGTCACTCTTCCTTATATCGAAGCTTTGGCTGGTAAAGGTTTTGTACAAGCAATCTCTGAAGATGAGGGCTTGCGCCAAGGTGTTACCACTTATCAAGGTTACTTAACCAGTCTTCCAGTAGCCCAAGGCCTCAATAAAAAACATACTCCAATTGATGAACTAGTATAAAAAATCTAATTATCAGATAAAAGAAAGAGCAAGTCCACCTGAACTGCTCTTTTTTGCTATTCTGTTTCTTCTTGGACTTCTTCACTCTCTTCTTTTTTAACTGGAGCTGGTTCATAAGCTCGAATAATCTGAGCAACAACTGGATGGCGAACCACATCCTTAGCTGAAAAATGAACAAAGTCAATCTGGTGAATGTTCTTGAGCTTTTCTTGGGCATCAATCAAACCGGACTTGACATTACGTGGTAAGTCAATCTGACTGATATCTCCATTGACAATCATCTTAGAATTAAAACCTAAACGAGTCAAAAACATCTTCATCTGCATGATAGTCGTATTTTGCGCCTCATCGAGAATGACAAAGGCATCATCCAAGGTTCGTCCACGCATATAGGCAAGGGGGGCGATTTCGATAATTTCACGCTCCATGAGACGAGTCGTTTGGTCTTTCCCCAGAATCTGATACAAGGCATCATAAACAGGTCGAAGGTAAGGATCTACCTTCTCTTTAAGATCTCCCGGAAGAAAACCTAGACTCTCGCCAGCTTCCACTGCCGGGCGTGTTAGGATAATCCGCTTAACCTGACCACGTTTAAGGGCAGTCACTGCCAAGGTCACTGCAAGAAAGGTCTTCCCTGTTCCTGCAGGTCCGATTCCAAAGGTCACATCATGCTGTTTAACACTGTCCACATAAAGTTTTTGACCTAGTGTTTTGACACGGATAGGCTTCCCTGTATTATCCTTGATAATTTCTTCTTCATAAAGGGCGACAAATTTGTCGATTTCATCGTTTTTGACCATGCTAATCGCAGTCACCACATCTGGCGTCCCAACCGTCATCCCACGATTCACCAAGACCATGAGAGCTTGAATAACCTGACGAGCTTCCTCACAGGCAGTCTCTTCTCCCAAAACCTGGACAATCTCCGTACGGGCATGAATCACCACATCAAGCTCTTCTTCCATCAAACGAAGATGGCGTTCATTGGAACCAAAAAGATGAAACAGGTCATCTGGATGACTCAGTTGAATGTCAATTGAATGTTCCTTCAAATAAAGAACCTCTCTAATCCTTTTATTTCTTTTTATTATAGCAAAGGGATGGATAAATTACTAGCCCAAACCTAATGAATAAAGTCTAGTGTTCTAAGTATTCTTGCCAGATAGCGTCAAAATCTCCTAGGTTAAAAGAGAAACTGGCATGCTCCTCCAAAAAGCGACTCACCTCATCAAAATCATCTGTGTGTTTTGGGAAGGCTGACTCCTCAAAAGCTAGGTCTGCCAATATAGCCTTGGGACTGTTGCTTTTAGGATTGCGCTCGGTCATGAGCCAAGTGTAAAATGATTTTCTCATAAGTCTCCCTAGATCAACTCTGTCCCAAACTGGTCTTGCTTGATTTTACCAGCCTTCATCAAACCACCGAGTGCTTTCTTGAACTGACCTTTAGAAATGCCAAAGGTTGCCTTGATATCGTCTGGAGATGACTTATCATTTAAGGTCATGAAACCGCCATTTCTTTCTAAATAAGTCAAAATCATCTGGGCATCATTTTCCAACATCTCAAAAGAACGTGGTTTGAGGGAGAGGTTCAAGGTACGGTCCACTTCACGGAAACCAATAACGCGCGCTTCTAATACTTGCCCCAAACGTGGCTCTGTGTAACGCTCGCTAGGATGGATAAAGCCAAGCATGTTATTTTCTGGCAGGTAAACAAAAGTTCCTGACAGCTTGAGGCGGTAAACAATGGCTGGCCAGTTTTGGTTCTGCATGTTGTTGTAGGCAGGACGAGCTAGACGTTGGAAGTCTTCTTGATAAGCCAAGAGGCCCCAGATACGGTCTTTCTTGTCCACTTCAAGACGGATGTAGAGTTGGTCGCCCTTCTTAGGCCAGAGTTCCTTGAACTCAGGGAGAATATCGAGTGACACAACGATTTCCTTGTCAGGAAGGCCTGTATCCACAAAGACACCCAAGTCCTTACGAACCTCTGTGACACGTCCCCAACCAAATTGGTCCTGAGTGGCAGTCACTTCTAGAGTTGTCAATCGGAGTTTTTGCTTCATATCCGTGTATGCAAAACCTTTGACCGTATCCCCTACTGTATGTTGGCCCTCTTCCTTAGCAAGAGCATAGGTTTGACCATCCTTTTGCACAAAGTAAAAACGGTCGTTTTCATCGATGATCAGTCCAACGATAAAACTTGCAAGATTTGTATTCATATTTCCTTCTTTCGAATAAAACTCAGCCAGCAATGCCAACTGAGTTTTTCTGTTTATTTTTAGACTTCCAAAAGTTCTTTTTCTTTATTAGCAGTCATGTCATCGATGTGTTTGACAGCATCGTCTGTTACTTTTTGAATGTCTTTTTCAAGAGTCTTCAATTCGTCTTCAGTGATTTCTTTTGCTTTTTCTTGTTTCTTAGCTTCGTCCATAGCATCGCGACGGATATTGCGGACAGCCACTTTAGCATTCTCACCGACCTTCTTCACTTCTTTAGCAAGGTCACGACGAGTTTCTTCTGTAAGAGCTGGGATAACCAAGCGAATCACAGAACCGTCATTAGCTGGTGTGATACCAAGATCAGAAGCGTTCAAGGCACGTTCGATGTCTTTCAATGAAGATTTGTCAAATGGTGTCACCAACAAAACACGCGCTTCTGGAATCGTAATTGAAGCGATTTGGTTAAGAGGAGTTTCTACTCCGTAGTATTCTACATGTACACGGTCAAGCAAGCTTGCATTGGCACGGCCAGCACGAATACCACCAAATTCACGAGCAAGTGATTGGTGAGACTGGGTCATTCTCTCTTTAGCTTTTTCAATAATTGCGTTAGCCATAATCTTTCTTATTCCTTTTCTTAGATATTATTTGAAACTGTTGTTCCGATATTTTCACCAAATACGACACGTTTGATGTTGCCTGGTTGGTTCATGTTGAAGACAACCAAGTCAATGTCGTTGTCCATTGAGAGGGTTGAAGCTGTTGAGTCCATGATACGAAGACCTTTATTGATAACGTCACGGTGAGTCAATTCTTCAAACTTAACGGCTGTCTTGTCTTTCTTAGGATCGGCATTGTAAACACCGTCGACGCCATTTTTAGCCATAAGGATGGCATCTGCTTCGATTTCAGCTGCACGAAGAGCCGCTGTTGTATCTGTTGAGAAGTATGGTGAACCAATTCCGGCACCAAAGATAACGATACGGCCTTTTTCAAGGTGACGAAGGGCACGTCCACGTACATAGGGCTCTGCCACTTGTTGCATGGCAATCGCTGTTTGTACACGCGTATCGACACCAACTTGTTGCAATGAATCTGCCATCACAAGAGCATTCATAACAGTCCCAAGCATTCCTGTGTAATCTGCCTGAACGCGGTCCATTCCTGCTTCTGCAGCAGGTTCACCACGCCAGAGATTTCCTCCACCGATAACAAGGGCAATTTCGATACCTAAGCTATGAACTTCTTGAATCTCTTTTGCGATTGTTTGAACTGTTTGGATATCAATCCCTACGCCACGTTCTCCGGCAAGGGCTTCACCTGATAACTTGATTAAAATACGTTTATACTTGGGATTCGCCATTTTCACTCTCCTTCTTTTATCCTACCTATTTTATCACAATTTCTAAGATTTTTATAGTATCATGAGCAATTCTTTGAAAAAAATTAGACAGTTAAAAATTCCTCTAAGTCGCTAAGAGCACGCTCTGCAATTTTTTCATAACGAGCCTTCTTATCACGGATACGCTCGCCTTCCAACTCCTTGATGATCCCAAAATTGACATTCATTGGTTGGAAATGTTTGCTGTCGGCATGGGTGATGTAATGAGCTAAGCTTCCGATAGCCGTCGTCTCTGGGAAAATAGCCTCGCTTTCTCCCTTGAAAAGACGAGCCGCGTTAATTCCCGCAACTAAGCCTGACGCCGCTGATTCAACATAACCCTCTACACCCGTCATCTGACCAGCAAAGAAGAGATTTGGTTGTTTCTTAGAACGGTAAGTCTGTTCAAGAAGATTTGGTGAATCCATGTAAGAATTGCGGTGCATAACACCATAACGAACAAACTCAGCATTTTCAAGACCTGGAATCATTTGGAAGACACGCTTTTGTTCTCCCCATTTGAGGTGGGTCTGGAAACCAACAATATTGTAGAGGCTACCAGCTGCATTGTCCTGACGAAGCTGAACCACCGCGTACGGTGTTTTAAATTCTCCATCACGAGGTCCTGTGTAGTCATCTGGATACTCCAAACCGACTGGTTTCATAGGACCATAAAGCATGGTTTTAATACCTCGTTTGGCCATGACTTCGATAGGCATACAGCCTTCAAAGTACTTTTCTTTTTCAAAAGAATTGAGCGGTGCTTCTTCCGCATTGACCAAGGCTTCATGGAAATCCATAAACTCTTGCTTGGTCATAGGGGCATTGAGGTAGGCCGCTTCCCCCTTATCATAACGAGACTTAAGATAAACCTTGCTCATATCGATAGTGTTGACGTCGATAATAGGCGCTGCCGCATCGTAGAAATAGAAGCCATCGCCGTCATTAAGGGCATGAATCTTCTCAGCTAGGGCATTGCTGGTCAAAGGACCAGTAGCGACAACCGTAATAACATCCGTCGGCAATTCTGTAATCTCATCACGCACTACTTCGATTAAGGGATGATTGGCTACTTTTTCGGTCACCATTTGGGAGAAACCATCGCGATCCACCGCAAGGGCACCGCCTGCAGGAACACGTGTAGCTTCTGCTGATTCCAAAATGACAGAACCCAAGCGGCGCATTTCTTCCTTGAGTAGCCCGACAGCATTGGTCAAAGCATCCCCACGTAGGGAATTGGAACAAACCAACTCAGCAAAATTGTCTGTTTTGTGTTGAGGTGTTGACTTGACACCACGCATTTCATAAAGTTTAACTGGAATACCACGTTCTGCAATTTGGTAGGCTGCTTCAGAACCTGCCAAACCAGCACCGATAACATTGATATAAGATTGAGACACGACACTAATACCTCTTTGGGAGTGTGAAGACAAGGTTCACATTGAAAAAGCCAATCGGACTTAAGAGTTTTCGAATTTCTTGGCTCAGGGTGAAAAAGTCCCCCAGACTTTTTCACTCCCACAAATCTTTCTAATTTTTTCTTCTACTAGTATAACAAAAAAAGGGAAGAAGGCAAACTTCCCTGTTTAGTCATTTTATTGATTTTCTTCCCAATCGTGGTAGGCAGCGTAGAGTTGACTCTTATTCCACTGGTAAATCTTAGCTACTTCCTTAATAGCTTGATTTTTCTTCATGCCTTGCTGGATACGGGCTTGGATTTCTACGAACAAGTCTTCCTCGTCTTTTTCCTCCACATCCTGACTGGCACCTTCAACAATCAGAAGACATTCACCCTTGAGAGACGTTTCAGAGATGCTTTCCAGTAATTCAGAAATTGTACCTCGTTGGTATTCTTCGTAAATCTTTGTCAATTCTCTAACCAAGACCACCGAGCGGTCACCGTAGACTTCTAACATATTTTCCAACGTGTCTGCTACACGATGAGGTGATTCATAGAAAATTTGTGTTTCAGGATAGTCTTTTTTCGAGTCGAAAAATTGCTTTTGTTGGCCTGATTTTCTCGGTAAAAAACCATAAAAGATATGTGGCTGTGGCGCCAAACCACTGGCAATCAAGGCAGAAATTCCTGCAGAGGCACCTGGAACAGTCACAACCGCAATATCTTCCTCAATAGCTGCCTTGACTAAATCATGACCAGGGTCTGAGATACTAGGCAAACCTGCATCCGATACCTGAGCAATACTTTGTCCTGCTTTCAGGAAACCAATCAAATCAGGAATCTTTTCCTTGGCATTGTGCTCATGAAAACTGATCTGCTTGGTGGAAATATCAAAATGTTTGAGCAAAAGCCCTGTATTGCGCGTGTCCTCAGCTGCAATCCAATCCACTTCTTTCAAGGTTTGGATGGCTCGAAAGGTCATATCATCTAGATTGCCAATCGGCGTTGCCACTAGGTACAGCTTGCCGTAGGGAGACTGCCCCTTAAAACTTTTTTGAATCTGCATGCTTACTCCCTATATAACAACTCGTCACAGAACATACATTCCTCGTCCTGCTCTCGACGTTGTCCATAAAAATCATTACAAACGTGAAATCCATCACGGTATATGCGACGGACACTTTCGCGAACATGTTTGGCCTTGACAGGAGCATCTGCTTCCACCTCACCCAAGCGTTCTCGCAACTTACTATTTTCCAAGCGAAGAGCTGTATTTTCTTCTACTAGGCTCTTGAGATTTTTCTTGATGGCTTCCACATCGGCCAAGGTCACCAATAACTGTTGGGAAAAATCGTCCAGCGCGTCAAATAATTCTTTTTTGTCCATAAACCAGCCCTTTCCTTTCTTTATCATTCATTTTTGAGTTTACATTTCTTTCAAGACCAGATATTCCATGGCATTTTGAAAGCTGACATTGGCTTGCCACATTTTTCTGGCTTCTAGCAAATCTTGTAGAATCACTCTTACTCTTGCTTGCAGGAGGTCCTGCCCACAGAGGACTTCAAGAATCCGTAAAACCTGATCTTGTTTTTCCTTGTCATCTGCCAAGCTAGCTAGTTTAGCAACCTGCAGATAACTTTCTTTTTTCTTAGCTACTAACCAAGTCAGCAGGCGTTCACTTTCATCGACCAAGGTCCAAAAGCCTGCCTGATTAGCCAACTTTTCTGCTTCAGCTCGCGATTGACTAAACTGGGCTAAAAGAGTCGCTTTTTTCTTAACCAGTCCCATTTGTTCTAAGAGCAAGATGAGCTTCTCTTCCTGCTTTTTAAAGTGGAAAATCTGGGTCCGACTTCGAATTGTCGGTAAAATCTTTTCTTCATCGCTGGTCAAGAAGAAAATGTAAACCTCACTCTGGGGTTCTTCGATGACCTTGAGCAGAGAATTAGCTGCGTTAGGATGCATTTTATCAGCTTGCTCGATAATAAAGACCTGTTGCTGGCTTTCAATCCCTGCTTGAGAAAACTGGCCCACCAATTCTCGAATGCGTTCTGTCTTGATGACCTGATTGACTGGCTTAATCAAGGTGACATCGGGAAATTCTCCCTGTTCAATCAGATTACAATTTCGGCATTTCTCACATGGTAAAACACCTACTTTATCTGTACAAAAAAGGCTCTTAGCCAAAAACTGCGCCATTTCCAAACTTCCAAAGAAACCTGAAAAGAGATAGGCGTGATTGAGCTGATTTTGCTCCAAGATATGGACAAAGCTGTCAAACTGATCTGGCTGCCAAGCCTTTAGTTGATCTTGTTTCATTTGGCCAAGCCCATTCTGTCAAACAAGACAGCCTTGGTAGTTTCCACAACTTGCTCCAAAGGGAGACTAGCATCAATCTTGACAATGCGATTTCCTTCTTTGTACAGAAGAGAAAGGTAGCCTTGACGAACTTTTTTATGCAAGTCCAACCCTTCCAAATCCAAACGATTGATCTCACGATTGCTATTAGCAGCAATGCGAGCCAGTCCTTCTTCCACCTCGATGTCAAAATAGAGTGTCAAATCAGGTTTAAGGCCATCTGTCGCAAACTGATTGAGCCAGTCAATGGCGTCAATATCCAAGCCACGACCAAATCCCTGATATGCAAGAGAACTATCGATGAAGCGGTCCATAATGACCAACTTGCCATCTTCAAGTGCTGGAAGAACTTTTTCCACCAAGTGCTGTCTGCGACTAGCGATATAGAGCAATAGCTCTGTTTTAGCATCCATCTGAGTATGACTTGGATCCAGAATCACTTCCCGAATCTTCTCTCCTATCAAGACTCCGCCAGGTTCACGGGTCGTCAGCACCTCTATCCCTTTTTCCTCTAAAATTGGGAGCAGAGCCTCTAAAACACTGGTCTTTCCTGCTCCCTCTGGTCCCTCAAGAGAGACTAAAAATCCTTTTGACATGTCTAACTCATTTCTTTTTTACTACTTCTATTCTATCAAAAAAATAGGGGTTTGTGACAATCTTTTTGTCTTCTCATTTCATACTCAATGAAAATCAAAGAGCAAACTAGGAAGCTAACCGCAGGTTGCTAAAAACACTGTTTTGAGGTTGCAGATGGAAGCTGACGCAGTTTGAAGAGATTTTCGAAGAGTATCAACCACCATAAAAGAGGCAGTCAAAGC
This sequence comes from Streptococcus sp. 2342, assembly GCF_013276795.1. GTDB lineage: Bacteria > Bacillota > Bacilli > Lactobacillales > Streptococcaceae > Streptococcus. Next base: position 23,930 of record NZ_VMLR01000004.1, on the reverse strand, counting down.
CACCTCTTATTTACCTAGTTCTTGTGTTCGTTTATAGGCTTGACCAACTGCATCCATGACCGTTCCTCGAAAAGCATGCGCTTCTAGGCTCGCTACAGCAGCGATAGTCGAACCGCCTGGGCTACAAACTTGGTCTTTCAAGACCCCAGGATGTTCTTGGCTTTCTAGGACCAATTGCCCAGCTCCTACCACAGTTTGAGCCGCCATTTTCAATGCTGTTTCTCGTGGCAATCCAGTCTGAACACCTGCATCTGCCAAGGCCTCAATAAAGAGATAGACAAAGGCCGGCCCACAGCCTGCAAGACCTGTCGCTGCATCGATTAAGCCTTCTCCTAGTTCAACCAAGAGACCAGCATTTGCTAATAACTGACAAAAGAGCTCACTGTCCTCAGCCCTGCAATTAGGAGACAAGGCATAACTAATCACTCCTTGACCAATAGAAGCAGGGGTATTTGGCATCATACGAATAATTCGGTGTTGACTTGGGATAAGACTTGCTAGTTTTTCTAAAGTTAATCCAGCTGCCATAGAAATCAAAAGAAGGCTCTCTCTTTTTTCAAGGATGGTCTGGTATTGAGAAAGCAGTTCAGAAAACTGAGCAGGCTTCACTCCTAGAAAAATCACATCTGCTTCTGCAAAGATTTCGTCATTGCTAGAAGCCTGACCACCAAAGTCTGCAATGAAAGCATCTACCTTGGCTTGGCTACGATTGGCAAGGAGAAGGTCATCACCCGTCTTAGCCTGCAAAACAGCCTTGGCCAAGCTAGCACCCATATTCCCCAAGCCGATAAATCCAATCTTCATCTCTTACTCCCTTATCTGCCCATCACCAGCAACCACATACTTGTAGCTGGTCAACTCTTTCAAGCCCATTGGACCACGCGCGTGCAATTTCTGAGTTGAAATCCCCATTTCGCATCCAAGTCCAAATTGGCCACCATCGGTGAAACGAGTTGAGGCATTGACATAAACCGCTGCAGAGTCCACTTGATCTGTAAAGTAAGCTGCAGCTTCAGCATTTTCCGTCATAATGGCATCCGAATGATGGGTACTGTGGGCTTCAATATGGGCAACCGCTTCTTCTAAACTGCTCACAACCTTAACAGCTAGGACATAGTCTAAAAACTCAGTGTCAAAGTCTTGTGCTTCAGCTGCGTGACCTGAAAGAAACTGACTTGCTTTGCTATCAAGTCGGAATTGAATTGGTTCCAACCCAGCTTCTTTACGCTCTGCAACTAGAACTTGCTCCAAGCGAGGAAGGAAGCTTGCTGCTTTGTCTTCATGAACAAGTAGAACCTCCATGGCATTGCAAACAGAAGGACGACTGGTTTTAGCATTGTTGATGATCAATAGAGCCTTGTCTTCATCTGCATCCTTATCCACATAGACATGGACAATCCCAGTTCCTGTCTCGATAACAGGTACGATAGCATTCTCAACCACTGCATTGATCAAACCAGCTCCTCCACGAGGAATGAGAAGGTCTAAATAGCCCTTGGCCTTCATCATAGCATAGCTACTTTCTCGGCTAGTATCTTCCACCAGTTGAATCACATCTGGGTGAATAGTAGTCATCTCCAAGCCCTTCTTCAAGGCTGTGACAATAGCATGGGCAGTTTGATAGGCATCCTTCCCACTACGAAGAACAACTGCATTTCCACTCTTGAGAGCCAAAGCAGCCGCGTCAGACGTCACATTTGGACGACTTTCATAGATAATACCAATAACCCCCATAGCCACACGTTTCTTGGTAATAACCAAGCCATTTTCAAGATGATTGGTTTCTAAAACTTCACCGATTGGATCTGGTAAGGCAACCACTTCACGAATTCCTCTTGCCATTGCTTCTATACGACTTGCATCCAAATAAAGACGATCCAGCATCACATCTGAAATTTTACCCTTTGCTGCTTCCATATCGAGGGCATTAGCCGCTAAAATCTCCTCAGTAGCTGCTAGTAAGTGATCAGCCACGGCTAGCAAGGCTTGGTTCTTCACTTCTTCACTAGCTGTGTTAATCGATTTTTTAACAGCCTGTACCTGTTCAAATTGTTCTTGTGTACTGACCATAGTTTACCTCTAAAATTCTGTAAAGAGTAGTTGGATTTCAGGAGTAATGGAAATCCAGTCGTCACGGTGAATCAAGACACCCTTGGCTTTTTGAGAACGCAACATATCCTCCAAAGCAGATGCACCAAATTGCACACGCCCTTTTCCAAGTGATTTTCCACTTTCCTTGTCAAATACTGTCACAATATCGCCGTAAGAAAAGGCGCCTTCTGCTTCAACGATACCAGATAAGAGAAGACTCTTTCCATGTTGAGAGAGAGCTTCTGCAGCCCCTTTATCAACCCAAATAGAACCTTGACTCTGAGCATAAAAGGCCAGCCATTGTTTCTGGGTACGAAGTCCCTTCTCTTGAGCAACAAAGTAGGAACCATCCTTTGTCTCCTCAGCTGCCTCAATCATGGCATCTGACTTCAAGGATGAGCAGATATAAACAGGAACTCCTGATTCTGTCGCGATAGTTGCAGCTTTGATTTTGGTTAACATGCCACCTGTACCATTAGACGAACCTGCTCCACCGGCCATATCAATAATCTCACGATTGATGGTCTCGATTCGCTCCAAACGTTTGGCTCTTGGGTCTGAATTAGGATTTCCAGTATAGAGACCGTCCACATCTGTCAAGAGAACCAAAAGATCTGCTTGGACCATGGCTGCTACCTGAGCACTTAGAGTGTCGTTGTCCCCAACCTTGAGCTCATCAATAACGACACTGTCATTCTCATTGATGATAGGAATCGCTCCACGGCTAAGTAGAACTGACAAAGCCTGATGGGCATTTTTATAACGGCGCTTGTCCACAAAATCATCCTGGGTCAGCAAGATTTGTGCAGAAACGATTTGGCGCAAGAGAAGATTGGTCGTGTATTCTTCCAACAAAAGCCCCTGCCCTACCGCTGCTGAAGCCTGTTTATCAGCAATCTTAGTCGGACGCTTTTTAAATCCTAAGGCTCCAAAACCAGCAACAATGGCACCTGAAGACACCAAAATCAATTCATGACCAGCTTCATGCAGCATAGCCAACTGCTGGGTAATAGCCTTTACCTTACTACGTGATAAACTTCCATCCTCATTCGTCAGAGAAGAAGTCCCCACCTTAAAGACAATCCGTTTGTATTTCATAGTCTCACTCCGATTCTTCATATTTATCCATTATAACATGAATGGCAGGAAATAGAAAAGAGTTGATAGGAAAAAGAAGGCCCTAAAACCTTCTTTTTTACTACTGTTCTGATTCCGATTTGTTTGTACTCGTTTCAGAGCTTTGTGAAGTTGATGATGTCAAATCTTGACTAGTTGAAGAACTTGTAACACTTTCATGTTGACTCGTTTCTTTATTTTCAAGATCCTTTTTCACTACTTCTTTGGATACTTTTAAATCTGAATGACTTGTAGTTTTAATTGTAGCAGATTTTTCGACTGGAACATCCACTAACCAGACACCACTTGAGTCAACAGTATAGCCTTCTGGTGTCTTACCGTTCACAAGTAATTGACCATTTTCTTTCAAGAAGTACCATTTATCCTTGTCCTTGATCCAACCCACAGCTCGTGAACCGTCTTCCTTATAGAAATACCAATCGTTTGCCTTTTTAAGCCAACCTTGCTTCATAGCTCCTGAATCTTCTAGATAGTAATGATGTCCAGCAACTTCTATTTCACCTGTCTTCATAATACCAGTAGAATCCATATAGTACCAGGTTTCTTTATCTTTTACCCAGCCCGTTTTCATTTCCCCTGATGGAGCAAAATAATACCATTGACCCTTATATTGAAGCCAACCTGTCTTCATAGAGCCATTGTTTGATAAATAATAGTTCTGACCTCCAGTATTTACCCAACCAATTTCCATCTGATTTTCTTTGTTGAAATAATACCAAATTCCATCAATTTTCTTCCAATTTTTAGCAGAAGCACCAGAGTCTGTCAAATAGAACCAACGATTGTTCCATTTTTTCCATTGATTCTGTAACAAGATACCCGTTTGGTTGAAGTAATACCATTCACCTTCGATTTCATTCCAACCGACAGCATACTCTCCTGTAGAATCAGGTGCTTGATACCACCAATTCCCATACGCACTCTTATGCCAGCCAGCTTGAAAACTTGGAATCGGCTTGTAGGAAGTTGAAATGTTTACTAAACCGTCTTTTCGAATATCAAAAACTGTTGCATCATAGTCTTTGCTGGCTGCGTTGATCCTCTCAATTCCTCGTTCTTTGAGCCAATTAACATACTCACTATCAACACCATTTTTCCAAGGTAGACTATCCGAAGTTTGAACAATCAAACTCGGACTCAAATTTTTAATGAAATCCTTGGTATTTGATTTGTTTGTATCATGGTGATGATTAAACTTCATCAAATCAACTTTTCCAATGAGAGGTCCATACTTATCTTCCGCTCCATGCACATTATCTAAGTCGCCCCCAAGGTAAATTTTCTTACCATTGACTTTCACTACACTAATCAAAGAATTAGAATTGTCATCCCAAATTTTCTTTAATTCACCTGATGAATCAGTTTCATTTTCATAGTTATAGAGTTGAATATCCATGTCCCCAAACTGAAAATGAGCATCTCCTTGTGTAATGTTTTGAATAACTGAAACACCTTTTTCGGCGGCAGTCTGTAAAACCTTATCGTAGCCATACAGATTATCCCATAGACGTTCAGAATTAGTAATACGACTATCACTATATTTTTTAAGATAGACTCGGTCAACTGGATAGGTAGACAGTAATTCATCAACATTTCCAATATGATCACTGTGGGTATGGGTCACCAAAATAAAATCAAGTTTTTGGACACCCAATTCCTTCAAACGACGAAAGACACGGTCTGTTAGAACATGCTTATAAGACGTTTCAATTCCTTCTCTCCATGGATAGCGAGAATCACTACCGTCTGGGAAATCATAATCTTCTCCTGTATCCACCATGGCAAAATGTCCATTGCTTTCAAGAATAATCGCATCACTGCCACCTTCTTGAACATTGATAAAGTGGATTTTATTTCCTGAACTTTCTTGAGCTTGAACATTCCCATACCATGATAAACCTAAAAAAGCGCCTGCAAGTGCTAAACTAATCAATTTCTTTTTCATTCTTACTTCCTTAATCTCTCCAAAGTTTCCTTAAAAATCTCTGGGATGTCTGCTGTAAATTCTAAGGTCTCACCTGTTCGTGGATGGGTAAAGCCTAGGGTCTTTGCATGAAGAAATTGTCCATGTCCTTTCAGAGTCTTGCGAGGACCATAGACCTCATCACCAGCGACTGGATGACCAATATAAGCCATGTGAACACGGATTTGATGGGTACGCCCTGTCTCCAGTTGTAACTCCACTAAGCTATAATCACCAAAGCGTTCCAAGACGTGGAAACGGGTCACTGCAGGCTTCCCTTTAGCAGTCACAGCCTGTTTCTTACGGTCTTTTTCACTTCGACCAATGGGTGCTTCAATCACACCGCGATCATTTGGAAGATTTCCATGAACAATCGTCCAATATTTGCGGAGAGACTTTTTATCTTTCAGTTCTTGGGCAAGTGCTAGATGCGCCTCATCATTTTTAGCAATCATGAGAAGGCCTGATGTATCCTTATCAATACGATGAACAATTCCTGGACGCAGAACCCCATTGATACCCGACAAGTCCTTAATATGGTACATAAGGGCATTTACCAGAGTTCCACTAGTATGACCAGCACTCGGATGCACCACCATCCCCTGAGGCTTGTTAACGACAGCCACATCCTCATCTTGGTAGATGATTTCTAGCGGAAGATTCTCAGCTACATACTCTAAAACCTCTGGTTCTGGCACATGGTAAGTGACGACATCGCCCTCTTGGACAGTGTATTTAGCTTTCTTGACTTGGCCATTGACCAAGACCTGGCCTGATTTAATTTGTTCATTCGCGAGACTGCGTGATAATTCTGTCAAATCTGACAAAGCCTTATCTAAACGCAGGCCACCAGTTTCAATTTTAATTTCCATTTATTTCCTCTTTTAGCATTGCAATCAATAAAATAATCACTCCAACAGTCAGATAGCTATCTGCCACATTGAAAATTGCAAAATTGATAAAGTCAAGGTGAAACATATCCACAACAAAGCCCTGACTGACCCTGTCAATAAAGTTTCCAAGACCACCTGCAATAATCAAGGTCAAACCCAAGACCATCCAGAATGAGTCCTCCATGTGTTTATGTAAATACCAAATAGCACCTACCATAACGACCAGTGTAATAATAGCAAATAACCACTGCTGGTCTTGTAGCATCGAAAAGGATGCCCCTCGATTTTGAAGGTAGGTCAAACTAACGAAATTGGGAATCCAGGAGCGTACTTCACCCAGTGGAATCTGCTGGACGATATAGGATTTGACCAACTGATCCAGCCCAATCAAAAGCAGTACAATGACTGCCACTATGCCTCTTTTTTTCATGATTTCCTCTTTTGATCAAAATATTCTTGCATGACTTCTACGAAGAGAGTCCCAGCTTGACTAAGCTCCACTTCTTCACGTTTAACATAGACCATGCGATTATCTAGGTTATCCTTGAGACGAATAACTGTAATTCCATTAACACTGTCACTATCTAAAAATCCAGAACCTGTTGCATAAGCATCCGTCCGCTCCAAAATACCATTCAAGGTAGCACGGTCTGTCACATTAAACATCTGTGAGCTAGCGCTGGTATCGACAAAGTTCTCTGAATAATAAAGGTACTCGTCTTTCTCTTGGGTAAAACGGACTGTCGGTAAGTCCGCTAAATCCTCCATGACCAATACATCTTTCTGAGCTAAAGGATGCCCCTCGCGGAGATAAATGTGGGTATGGAAGGAAATCAATTCAATGACCTCAAGGCCTAGCTTTTCAACGCGTTGCATAATCCCCTTTTTATTTTGATTGTTGAGGTAGATAATCCCAATCTCACTATGACCTTGCGCTACTTCATCTAAGATTTGAACAGTAGTCGATTCAAAAATACGGAAGTTCTTATAATCAGGATAGCGCTCTGAAAAGGCAGTAATAGTTGGGGGCAAGAAGTCATAGTGCTGGCTAGCAATGGAAAATTCATCTTTTTCTTCTTCAGGATTGGCATACTGATTTTGAAAAATATCAAATCCTTTAACCAATTCTTGCGCTTTTTCATAGAATTCCATACCGCGACGAGTCAAGAAAGTCCCTGAGCTGGTCCGACGGAAAATCTTAAAGCCCAACTCTTTTTCCAAATCACGAACAGAAATAGACAGACTCGGCTGGCTGACATACATCTTTTCAGCAGCTTCACGGAAAGTACCACTATTGGCAATAGCCACAACATAGCGTAATTGTTGAATGTTCATCTTCTACCCCCAACTTCTTTATCTTTTCATTATACCATATTTTAGAAGTTTTCCATCGAAGAAAAATAATGTCACTCATAAAATTCATCTACACTAAGAACGAAAAAATCATGGGTATCAAAACAAAAATAGACTCTCCGAAAACTCGGAAAGCCTTAGTTTATGCTACTTCTAGCTTCCTCGCCTTTACATTTCAAGGCTCGGGATAAAAAGGTTCACTGGACCTTTTTATTTAGCGATTGGATAAACAGAAACCTGCTTTTTATCGCGTCCTTTACGTTCAAAGCGTACTACGCCTTCAACTTTAGCGAACAAAGTATCGTCTCCACCACGTCCAACGTTTACACCTGGGTAGATGTGTGTACCACGTTGACGGTAAAGGATTGAGCCACCTGTTACAGTTTGTCCGTCAGCTGCTTTAGCTCCAAGACGTTTCGCTTGTGAATCACGTCCGTTTGATGTAGAACCTCCACCTTTTTTGTGGGCGAAAAGTTGCAAGTTGTTAAGAGTCATTTTTAACATAATGTTTTCCTCCGTGTTAGTTTTCTGTGATAACTCTGGTTTGGACGAACTCAGAAGAGTTCTCCGATAAGTTTGCCATACCTAAGAAAAATGATTCAAAGAATAACTGGGTCATTTCTCTCTGGTGTGAAGGAAGATCTTTTGGAATTTCAACCATCAGATAGCCACCTTCATCTTCGTTTAATTCTAGGATTGGTTCATAGCCTGCAAATTTTTCAATAGAATTGATAAAGTTAATGGCAAGCGTAGAAACCGATGCACACACGACATCTAAGCCGTATTCGCCACTCTCGGCGTGTCCAGTAATTTCCGCACTCCTCAGCTCGCCATCTTCGGCTCTCTCAAAGACTGCTTGTATCATGTGTTCTCCTTAAAATTAAGCGTTGATTGCGTTGATGACAACTTTAGTATATGGTTGACGGTGACCTTGTTTACGGTGGCTACCTTTTTTAGGTTTGTACTTGTAAGTAACAACTTTCTTTTGTTTTCCTTGTTTTTCAACAGTTCCAACTACAGTAGCTCCAGTAACAAGTGGAGTTCCGACAACAGTGTTTTCACCACCAACAAGAACAACTTCGTTAAAAGTAACTTCTTGACCAGCTTCAACGTTCAATTTTTCAACGTAAACTGCTTGACCAACTTCAACTTTAACTTGTTTTCCGCCAGTTTTGATAATTGCGTATGTGCTCATTATGCACCTCCTATGATTTTTATGGGTTTCCCCGAATTTTTTGTGAAGACTCGCCTAGCATCGTGGGACGAACCACTTAAACTTGAATAATCAAGCGACGATGTTCGTGCGGTTGCACAGGAACGTGCATAGTCAACTCTTCAAGTATAGCATATCTCCTATTTTCTTACAAGTAATAACACCTAAAATGAAGCTTTTTCTTTTACTTTTTTCCGCCACGAGGCAAAAAGCATACTGAGGTAAAAAATGCTCATCATAATAGGAACACCAAGAATAGTTTTTTCATTATAAAAAATCGTCAAATAGGCTGAAAAGACAACGCCAAGGACAAAGCTGGTAAGTAGGCTAACGAAAATCAAGGCTTCACGCAGGAAGGGCGTATGCTTGGTCCTAAAATAATCCCCAAAAGCCAACATGGTCCGTTTGATGTTCCCCGTCATAAAGGCATTATTATAAGCAATCCCCGACACTTCTCCAAAAGCAGTTGTCACCAGTCCCATACAGAAGGCCAAGGGCGGCACTAGATAGATATTATCTACAGTTTGGGGCATAAAACCAATAATGATTGATAAGATTGCCAAAGGAAGCAATGACAAAATTGGCTTTTTCACAATTCTCAATTTTTCCTTATAAACAGTTAATAAAAAGACCCCCATCATAAAAGCTAGCAAGGTGAGAACCTTGTCCCTAACATCTGAAACATTATTTTGAATTAATTCTACTGAAAGAAAGACGACATTCCCAGTTTGTCCAGCTACAAGAGTGTTCCCTCGCACAATAAAAGTGTAGGCATCTACATAACCTGCGCAAAAAGTCAAAAAAAGCGCTAGCCTCTTAGACTGACGTGATATTTTTCTTATAGGTAATAATCTCATTTTCCCTCCCATTTCATTTACTCATCTCATTATTGTACCACTTTCTTTGGAAAAGGCCTAGTAGCTTATTTGAAATTTTTTACCCTCTGTTGGATAGGGTAACTTCTCAAAGTAACTTCCACTCGCCTAACCGAAGTGGAAATTAGTCTAAAACGGATTTTTATGGTGGAATTAAGTGTGAGACGTTTGAATTAGAAATGAGGTCTACTATGACAAAACATAAACACCTTACCCTTTCAGACCGCAATGATATCCAACTGGGCTTAGAGCGCGGTGAAACCTTCAAAGCTATTGGACAATCCATTCTAAAAGACCCAACTACTGTTTCTAAAGAAGTCAAACGAAACAGACAAATCCGAGAGTCTACATGCCATAACCTTCCTTGCCCTCTACTCGACAAAGCTCCCTTTGTCTGTAATGGATGTCCTAAAAGAAGACAGAATTGTGGCTATAAGAAGATCTTCTACCTCTCTAAACAAGCTCAAAAACAGTACGAACAAACTCTTGTAGAAGCTCGTGAAGGAACTCCTCTCAATTCCAAGACCTTCTGGGACATGGACAAAGTCATTTCTGATGGTGTTAAAAAGGGACAACACATCTATCATATCCTCAAAACTCATAACCTTGATGTCAGCTCCTCAACTGTCTATCGACACATCCGAAAAGGATACCTATCTATCGCTCCTATTGACCTAGCCAGAGCCGTTAATTTCAAAGAAAGACGGAAAAATAAGCTACCTTCCATCCCTAAAGAAGCTAAAAAAGGCCGTTCCTATGAGGATTTCCAAAACTATTTAGCCCTTAATCAACTAGACTCTTAGCTAGAAATGGATACAGTTCTGGGGAGGATGGGAGGGAAAGTCTTACTCACCTTCAACCTGTCTTTCTGTAACTTTATCTTCGCTAGACTGCTGGATAATAAAACTGCCCTTGAGGTTACCAAACACCTCTATGACATCAAGAACACTCTTCACCAAGCTGACAAAGATTTCTTCCAACTCTTTCCTGTCATCCTGACAGATAATGGTGGAGAGTTTGCCAGGGTCGATGATATCGAAATGGATGTGCGAGGAGAGAGTAAACTCTTCTTTTGTGACCCTAATCGCTCTGACCAGAAAGGGAGAATTGAGAAAAATCACACGCTGATTCGCGACATTCTGCCTAAAGGAACTTCTTTTGACAATTTAACTCAAGAGGAAATCAATCTCGTCTGTTCGCATGTCAACAGTGTCAAACGCGCTGCTTTGAATGGAAAGTCAGCCTATGAACTCTTTGCCTTTACTTACGGAGAAGAAATTCCTAAACTTCTAGGTATTTCTAAAATACCTGCAGAAGACGTCTGTCAGTCGTCTAAATTACTCCAACATAAGTTCTAAAAACTAATCTTTAACCGCATTCAAACGTCTCACACTAACTTCCACCATAGCGGAACTTAATCTGAAACGCTTTCAGATGAGGGGATTTTGTGCGCTCTTTTTTTCTATTCATTTTGGCTACAAAAGCGATGAAATCAAGCATGATTAAAACCAGTGGAACTTACCCTGACACGGATTTCCACTGGTTTTTAGGATTTTTATCAGACTAACTTCCACTTGGATTAGCGGTGGAAGTTAGTTTGGGAATTTACCCTCTGTTGGATAGTCCCGTCTATCTATGTTATAATGAAAGAAGGATTTAAAATTGTAAAAGGAGTATTTATGCTAAAATTAGGTGTCATCGGAACAGGCGCTATCAGCCATCACTTCATAGAAGCAGCCCATTCCAGTGGAGAATACAAGCTGGTCGCAGTCTATTCTAGAAAACTAGAAACTGCGGCAACCTTTGCTTCTCGCTATCAGAATATCCAACTATTTGATCAATTAGAAGACTTCTTCAAGAGCTCCTTTGATTTGGTCTATATTGCTAGCCCAAACTCCTTGCATTTTGCTCAGGCAAAAGCTGCATTGTCTGCAGGTAAACATGTCATTCTTGAAAAGCCAGCCGTCACTCAGCCACAAGACTGGCTGGATTTGGTTCAAACAGCTGAAACAAATCACTGTTTTATCTTTGAAGCAGCTCGGAATTACCATGAAAAAGCTTTCACTATCATCAAAAACTTTTTAGCAGACAAACAGATTTTGGGAGCAGATTTCAACTATGCCAAGTATTCTTCCAAAATGCCTGATTTGTTAGCTGGGCATACGCCCAATGTCTTTTCAGAGCGTTTTGCTGGTGGAGCTCTTATGGATTTGGGAATTTATCCTCTCTATGCTGCTGTTCGTCTTTTTGGAAAAGCTAATGACGCGACCTATCAAGCTCAACAGCTTAACAATAGCATTGACCTAAATGGAGATGGAATCCTCTTCTACACTGACTATCAAGTTCATATCAAGGCTGGAAAAAACATCACTTCCAATCTTCCTTGCGAGATTTATACGACAGACGGAACCTTGACCCTCAACACCATCGAGCATATCCGCTCAGCTATTTTTACCGACCATCAAGGCAATCAAGTCCAACTCCCTATCCAACAGGCTCCTCATACGATGACTGAGGAAGTCGCTGCATTTGCACAGATGATTCAGCAACCAGACCAGACACTCTACCAGAACTGGCTGGATGATGCAGGCTCTGTTCATGAGCTACTATATACCATGCGCCAGACTGCTGGCATTAGATTTGAGGCAGAAAAATGAAAACCAAACTACCGACTGAATGGCAAGAACTGAGTGACCAACTCGGTTTCCAAGAATTCACCCCCATTCAAACTCAACTATTTGAGCCCATTCTTGCAGGAGAAAACCTTCTAGGAGTGAGCCCAACAGGAACCGGTAAGACCCTAGCTTACCTCCTACCAAGTCTTCTCAGACTACAAAAGAAAAAAGCGCAGCAACTCTTGATTCTAGCACCAAATACAGAGCTTGCTGGACAGATTTTTGATGTATGTAAAACGTGGGCTGAAACTATCGGCTTAACTGCCCAACTCTTCTTATCAGGTTCGAGTCAGAAACGCCAGATTGAACGCCTCAAAAAAGGACCAGAAATTCTAATCGGTACTCCTGGCCGTATCTTTGAACTCATTAAACTGAAAAAAATCAAGATGATGAATGTGGAAACCATCATCCTGGATGAATTTGACCAATTGCTTGATGATTCTCAGATACACTTTGTCGAGAAAATAACTCACTACGCACCTCGTGACCACCAACTCATCTACATGAGTGCTACGACCAAGTTTGACCAAGAAAAGATTGTGCCGAATACACGTACCATTGATCTTTCTGACCAAAAATTGGACAACATCCAACATTTCTATATGCAGGTGGAGCAACGCCATCGTGTGGATATGCTACGAAAACTGTCTCATGTAGAGGATTTCCGAGGTCTTGTCTTCTTTAACAGCCTATCAGACCTTGGAAGTGCAGAAGAAAAACTACAGTATCGGGATATCTTGGCTGTTTCCCTCGCTAGTGATGTCAATGTCAAATTTAGAAAAGTCATCTTAGAAAAGTTTAAAGACAAGCAACTAACCCTACTCCTTGCAACAGACCTTTTGGCTCGTGGAATTGATATCGATAGCCTAGAATGTGTCGTAAACTTTGATGTTCCTAGAGATAGCGAAACCTACACACACCGTGCTGGCCGTACTGGCCGTATGGGCAAGGAAGGTTATGTTATCACTCTCGTCACTCATCCAGAAGAACTTAAAAAACTCAAGAAATTTGCTACGGTTCGTGAAATTGTCTTGAAAAACCAAGAACTCTATATCAAATAATCCCCATTGCTCTATGCACATCCGGTGTATGGAGCTTTTTCTGTAAGCAATTCAATTTTATACTCTTCGAAAATCTCCTTCAAACCGCGTCAGCTTCGCCTTGTCGTATGTATGGTTACTGACTTCGTCAGTCTTATCTACAACCTCAAAAACATGTTTTGAGCTGACTTCGTCAGTTCTATCTGCAACCTCAAAACACTGTTTTGAGCAGCCTGCAGCTAGTTTCCTAGTTTGCTCTTTGATTTTCATTGAGTATTAGTTCAATATTCGAAAAAAAGAACCTTGCAAAGCAAGATTCTTTTAGTGTCTGACTTAAATAATTGTTCTTCTGGGAACTAAATCGAATTAAGCTTCGATTTCTGTAACCATACCTGAACCAACAGTACGTCCACCCTCACGGATAGAGAATGTAGTACCTTGTTCTACGGCGATTGGGTGGATCAACTCAACGTCGATTGTCACGTTATCACCAGGCATTACCATTTCAGTACCTGCTGGAAGTTCAATTGAACCTGTAACGTCAGTAGTACGGAAGTAGAATTGTGGACGGTAGTTGTTGAAGAATGGAGTGTGACGTCCACCTTCTTCTTTAGTAAGGATGTAGACTTCACCTTTGAATTTAGTGTGTGGGTTGATTGAACCTGGTTTAGCGATAACTTGTCCACGTTCGATTTCGTCACGTTGAACACCACGAAGAAGGACACCTACGTTATCTCCGGCAAGACCTTCGTCAAGTTGTTTACGGAACATTTCAACACCAGTAACAACTGCTTTTTGAGTTTCTTCTTTGATACCAACGATTTCGATTTCGTCGTTGACTTTAACGATACCACGGTCGATACGTCCTGAAGCAACTGTACCACGTCCAGTGATTGAGAATACGTCTTCGACTGGAAGAAGCAATGGCTTGTCAGTGTCACGTTCTGGTTCTGGGATGTACTCATCAACTGTGTTCATCAATTCCATAACGATGTCTTCGTATTTAGAGTCACCTTCAAGAGCTTTAAGTGCTGAACCTTGGATAACTGGAAGATCGTCACCTGGGAAGTCGTATTCTGACAATAGGTCACGGATTTCCATTTCAACCAATTCAAGCAATTCTTCGTCGTCAACCAAGTCAACTTTGTTCATGAAGACGATAAGGTGTTTAACACCAACCTGACGTGAAAGAAGGATGTGCTCACGAGTTTGTGGCATTGGTCCGTCAGTTGAAGCTACTACAAGGATAGCACCGTCCATTTGAGCGGCACCAGTGATCATGTTTTTAACGTAGTCCGCGTGTCCTGGAGCGTCGATGTGAGCGTAGTGACGTTTTTCAGTTTCGTACTCAACGTGCGCAGTGTTGATAGTGATACCGCGTTCGCGTTCTTCTGGAGCAGCATCGATAGACGCATAGTCTTTAGGTTGGTTAACTGATGAAGGCAAGCGACGTGCCAAAACAGTTGTGATAGCTGCAGTTAGGGTAGTTTTACCGTGGTCAACGTGTCCAATAGTACCAATGTTCACGTGTGGTTTACTACGATCGTATTTTTCTTTTGCCATTTGAGTAAAAGCCTCCAATAAAATATATTTTATAGATAGACAGTAGGCAATACAGTCTAACTTTCCTTACTATTTTATCAAATTTCAGCTAAATTGCAAGTGTTTTACAACGTTTTTGTGAATTATTCTTAATCTACTATTCTAAACGGCACTTCTACTCCTATAACTTACCTAAAGAAAAAGAAAAATCAGGGTTCTCCTGACTTTTACTTAGCTAATTCTCTTTCTCGTTCTTTCATTATTTTATGATTTTCATACAAACGGGATAAGAACTTAGAAATTTCTTTTAAGATAGAATAGGTTGGCACTGCGACAATCATTCCAACTACACCATAGATATTGCTTGACAACAAAAGTAAAACCAAAATCGTGATTGGATGAACCTTCATAACACTTCCTACGATTCGAGGATATAAGATATTACCATCTACCTGCTGAACAACAAGCATATAAATCACTGCAATCAGCATTCTATGGGGATCAGTGAATATATTTGCGATGATCATAGGAATCAAACCAATACTTGGCCCCACATAAGGAATTAAATTGGCTACACCAGAAAAAATAGCAAAAACTAAAGCATATTTTAAACCAATAATACTATAGCCAATATAAGCCAAACAACCTATAATGATTGCGTCAATCGAAACTCCACTAATATAGCGAGCAATCGTCGCATTTAAATTCTTTAATAAACCTGCAATATGCAAGCGATCCCTCTTTAGAATCGTTCTTTCAAGCATGGGCAAGAATTTATGTCCATCTAATAAGAAATAAACCAAAAAAACTGGAGTCATAATCAAAATCAAAACAGTACTGATAAGAGCTGACAAGACGCTCCCCACACTATTTGATACGCTATTTAGGATATTTTGAAGAATATCAACATAGGATAAGTTTAACTGCTGAATTGTAGCTTCTACATCCAAATTCTGGAGCGCAGGGTAATTAGATAAGTCTATGATTAAGTCTTGTACTCGACTATAAATAGTTTGACTAGATATAATCAAACTAGATAACTGATTAATCAAAATAGGTAAGAGATAGACAACACCTATGACCATTCCCCAGACCAAAGCACACAAGGTAATTAAAATACCAAGCAAACGATTGAGTTTACAGACTTTATTTAAGAAAGTAACAATAGGGTTTGTCAAATAATAAAGAAAGCCCCCTAATAAAAATGGAATCATAATTGTATTAAGCACGCTAACAAAAGGGTTAATCAAAGACCCCATCTGTCTCCATAGGTAAAAGATGATTGTTAAGAGTAAAATTTCTGTGGTCCAAAAAAATAATTTATTTCTACGAAACATGAGTTACCTCCCTCACTCTATTTTACCATATTTTCAAAAAGCTTAACGGATGAATTATTAAAGCAAGAATATTTTTTTTCTTTATGATAGAATAAGACTACTATGAAAAAAATATTTTTAACTTTATTAACTGTCTCCCTTTTAGGAGGTGCTTCTACTGTTGCTGCTCAAGATTTTAATATTGCTGCAAAACATGCCATTGCTGTTGAGGCAAATACTGGTAAAATTCTCTATGAGAAGGATGCAACGCAACCTGTCGAAATTGCTTCCATAACAAAATTGATTACTGTTTATCTGGTCTATGAAGCACTCGAAAATGGAAGTATCACACTATCCACCCCAGTAGATATTTCTGATTATCCTTATCAATTGACGACAAATTCTGAAGCCAGTAATGTTCCTATGGAGGCCCGTAATTATACTGTCGAAGAGTTACTTGAAGCAACTCTAGTATCTAGTGCCAACAGCGCCGCTATTGCCCTAGCTGAGAAAATTGCTGGCTCAGAGAAAGACTTCGTCGATAGGATGAGGGCAAAACTTCTGGAATGGGGAATCAATGATGCCACGGTTGTCAATACAACTGGTCTTAACAATGAGACTCTAGGGGATAACATTTACCCAGGGTCTAATAAAGATGATGAAAATAAGCTCAGCGCTTATGATGTTGCTATCGTTGCTCGTAACCTCATCAAAAAGTACCCACAAGTCTTGGAAATCACCAAAAAACCTTCTTCTACTTTTGCTGGAATGACAATCACTTCTACCAACTACATGTTAGAAGGTATGCCTGCTTATCGTGGTGGTTTTGATGGACTGAAAACAGGAACAACAGATAAGGCTGGAGAGTCTTTTGTTGGTACTACTGTCGAAAAAGGCATGAGAGTCATCACAGTTGTTTTAAATGCAGACCATCAAGACAATAATCCCTACGCTCGGTTTACAGCTACATCTTCCCTAATGGATTATATTTCTTCTACATTTACACTTCGTAAAATCGTTCAGCAAGGCGATGCCTATCAAGATAGCAAAGCACCTGTACAAGATGGAAAAGAAGATACAGTCACTGCAGTGGCCCCAGAGGATATCTATCTAATTGAACGTGTCGGGAATCAATCTTCCCAATCTGTTCAATTCACACCTGATTCTAAAGCAATCCCAGCACCACTTGAAGCTGGAACAGTAGTTGGCCATTTGACTTACGAAGACAAGAACTTGATTGGTCAAGGTTACATCACCACAGAGCGCCCTAGTTTCGAAATGGTTGCAGAAAAGAAAATTGAAAAAGCCTTCTTCTTAAAAGTTTGGTGGAATCAGTTTGTCCGCTTTGTTAACGAGAAATTATAAAACATACTGGGCAATAACTTGCTTCAAAATAGAGACAGAGAAAGAAAATGTTAAAGTCAAAAACGCATGGTATCAGGTACTAAAAAAACTTGATATTATGCGTTTTATTGTGGTAATATTTACTTCGTTTTCTCCTAAAATTGAATTTTATCCCAGTATTTGTTGAGATATTTTTTTCATTACTTTAGGAAGACAATTACTAATCTCCGTTGGCAAGACCACATACTGTTCTTGAGCTAGTTCTTGGGCAATAGCTGAATGAAGATGGGTCGCTACTGCCACACGCTCGTAGAGACTAGCTTGTTTAAACTGGCCTGCAAATCCTGAAATCATTCCAGCAAGCGTATCTCCCATACCACCAGTCGCCTGATAGGGACCGCCAACCTGTAACTGGTAATAATCAGACTGGCCAACTTGCCAAATACGAGTAGTTGGACCTTTCTCTACCAAAATTGTTCCTTGAGGGAAAGAAGTCAGGGCACTAGATGTTGTATCTTCGTTTTGCTTTTTAATCGTAATACCAGACAGCTTTTCCCATTCTTTTTGGTGGGGAGTTAGGATAAGCTGGTTAGACGGAAATGACAAACTTGTTCTAGCAAGAATGGTCAAGGCACCTCCGTCTACAATCAAAATCTGATTCTTTTTTAAGCTAGTAGAGACCTGTTTTACTAGATTTTCTCCAAAAGTATCGTCTCGTAAACCAGGCCCCAGCAAGACAACTTCTGCCTTCTCCAATTGCTCTTTTAACAACTGCTGGTCTTGAAGAGAAAAGCCCATAGTCTCAGGTAAATGGCTGTGCAGAGCTGGAATATTTTCCCTGTCCGTTCCAACGGTCACCAATCCTGCACCGCTTTTAACAGCTGCCAAAGCAGCCATGATGATAGCACCACCATAAGGATAAGTCCCACCCAGCAACAGCAGACGACCGTAGTCTCCTTTATGACTGGTACGAGAACGTTCAATAATGACTTTTTCTAATAATGCTTGATCAATCACTTTCATCCTTTTTTCCTCTCTCTTTTATTATACAACAAAAAGGAGGCTCAGACCTCCTTTTATAAACTTATTTCTAAAATTTAATAGACTGTTCGCGAACGATTGACACAATTCGATTTGATTAATTCATTCTTAACGATGGTTTCAAACGACATACAATTTTATATATACAAATTAAAAACAGCTTTCAATTCACTTCCTACGACTTTTCAGACACAGATAGCCAAAGAAGCTTTCATAGAGGGCAAAAAAGAGGAGGAAGGCATGAAGGAAAAAGGTCTCTGGCAAAATCAGAATCACTGGATCCTTGCCTGAGTCAAAAAGCCAGGTATCATCTCCCACAAAGAGAATTTGATGGAAAAGAGTAAAGAATTGGTCAAAACCAATCAAAATTCCCCCAAGACCAATCAGCAAAGGCAAGACTACTAGGGTCAGAATCCCCTTACTAAATAGAGACAAGAAGCCCTTTTTCACAATCCCTTTGACAAAGAAATAGAAGCTTGGTAGTGTCACAAGGGCAATAAACTGAACTAGATGAAAGAGATTCTTCACAACCACAAAGTGGTGCAGACCAGCTGCTGACGAACGAAAATCTGGCATCTCTAAGACTTGGCTAAATGGATTGGTCAGGTAATCCATCAAGATATGAAAGTTATATTGAATGGTTTCGGGTTTTAGATAAACTCGATCCGTCAAGTTCAGCCACTGAACTTCCAGCGGATAAAAAATCCAAGCCAAATAAATAGTCAAAAGGATTGAGAGGGAGAGGAGAAAGAGCATAGAACTCCAAAAGATCAGTTTAGTTTTCATCAAAATCCCACTCCGCAAGGCTAGAAACTACATGAGTCGGTGCGATTGGCAGGTCTGCCACTTCTTCTGCCTTGGTAAAACCTGTCGTCACCAAGAGCGTTGGAATGCCATTGTCAATCCCAGCCCGAATATCAGTCAGATAATTGTCCCCAACCATGATCAACTCTTCACGTTGCAAACCTAAGTGCTCAACCGCCTTGTCCATAATGATAGCATTTGGTTTTCCGATATAAATAGGCTTCACTCGTGTTGCTACTTCAAGAAGTGTAATTAGTGAACCAGCCCCTGGCAAAAGACCGCGTTCTGTAGGGATGTTGAGATCAGGATTGGTTCCGATAAAGTGAGCACCCTTTTGGATAGCTAGAGTTGCTGTGGCAAATTTTTCATAGTCGACTTGCCAATCCAGGCCTACTACTACATAGGCAGGATTTTTCTTGTCTTCTACATAACCAGCCGCCTTGATGGCTTCCTTGAGCCCTGATTCTCCAATAACATAGACGGTCTTTTCAAGACCCAAGTCATTCATATAGTCGATGGTTGCCAAAGTCGCTGTGTAGACAGTCGATAGGGGCGTATCGATATTAAAATTCTGAGCCAACATCTCTTGAACACTCTCAGGAGTACGGGTTGTATTGTTTGTTACAAAGAGATAGGGGATGTCTAGCTTTTGCAATTCATGGACAAAAGCCTCTCCAGCCGGGATTCGGTCTTTTCCCTTGTAAATAGTACCGTCTAAATCAATTAAATAGCCTTTATATTTCATCTATTTCTCCCTAATCCTTCTTCATTTCTTGCCAAGTGATGATAGCTTGGGCATTAGTAGCACCGTCGCTTGTAATTTCATGCTTGCTTTCCAATCCAGTCCGTTCAACAGCCGATGTGATTACCCCACCTGGTCGAACTTCCTTGACATACTTGAGGTTGATTTTCTTGGGAATATATTGGGTCAAAAAGTCCGCTCCCAGAACCTCAAAAATCCAGTCCAAGTATTTACTGTTATTGACATGGCCATTCATATCCAAGTCGTAAAAACGAACATGGTAATCCTTGCTGACTGGCTCGTCCAAGGATTCATACTTTGGTCCGCGGATGAGCTTTTTATCAAAATCAGACTGGTAAGGAGCCACAATCTCAGGTTCAACAGCATGGACTTTTCGACTGTCGCGGTCCATGAGAACAAAAGTCGCCATCATATGGATGAGCTCCTGCCCCGCTTCATTATAAATAGTAAAGCGACGGTAGCAAAAAAGTCGATTGTAGCTCAAGGCTTCCGTTTCGATGGTAATTTCTTCCGCAAAACGAGGCAAACGAACCACCTCAATATCATATTCTACGATAATCCAGACCAGATTATAGTCTTCCAAAATGGCCTTATCACTAACTCCCAGTTCAATCGACTGCATCCCTGAAACTTGCAGGGATAGCAAAATCACATCTGGAAGCTTGATATGACCGTTCATATCAGCCATATCAAAAGGAATTTTCATTTTCATCTGATAAGTTAAGCCCATCATTCTACTCCAAAATAAATCGTTCTGCTACGGTGTCTCCTAAAAAGAGACCTCTTTTTGTCATGCGAACTCGGTCACCCTCTATTTGCATGAGACCTTGTTGAACCAAGTCCTTGACAATTTCTCCATAAAGTCCATCGAAAGACCGTCCAAATTTTTCCTCAAATCGCACCATGGAGACTCCTGATTTCTTGCGGAGTCCCAGGAACATTTCTTCTTCCATTTGCTCTTTTTGACTCAGGTGCTCTTCTGTGATACGAGCATTGCCTTCCTCAACTGCACTGAGATAATGGCGAATCGGGCCATGATTTTTATAGCGAACACCATTGACATAACCAGATGCTCCAGCACCGATGCCATAGTATTCAGCATTGTCCCAGTACATGAGATTGTGGCGACTTTCAAAACCAGGCTTGGAGAAATTAGAAATCTCATAATGCTCAAAACCAGCTCGCTCCAGCTCTGCGATGATATACTCAAACATCTCAGCTTCCAGTTCCTCCTTAGGCAGAGGCAATTTCCCTCGTCGCATTCGGTTCATAAAGACCGTATGATTTTCTAAAATCAAGCTATACAGACTCATATGGGGAATATCCAGTCCAATTGCCTTAGCCACATTTTCCTTGACTTGATCCATGGTCTGACCAGGCAGCGCATAAATCAAATCAATGGAGATATTGTCAAAACCAGCCAGTTTCAAACGGTCGATATTTTCATAAATATCCTTCTCCAAATGACTGCGCCCAATCTTTTTCAGCATCTTGTCATCAAAGGTCTGCACGCCTAGCGAAACACGATTGACAGCCGAGTTCTTCAAAACAGCAATCTTATCCGCGTCCAAGTCGCCTGGATTGGCTTCAATGGTCAACTCATCCAAGACAGACAAGTCCAAGTTTTTAGTCAAGCCATCCAGCAATACCTCCAGTTGCGGAGCTGACAAAGCTGTTGGTGTCCCACCACCGATGTAGAGGGTCCGCAACTTTTGAATATCATAAGATTGAAACTCTTCTAACAGATGTTCCAAATAGCTGTCGACTGGCTGATTCTTGATGAAAACTTTTGAAAAATCACAATAATAACAAATCTGGGTACAAAATGGGATGTGCACATAGGCTGACGTTGGTTTTTTCTGCATAGTAATTATTATACCACAAAAAGCGAACAATACTTAGAATTCCCTTTAACAAAATCCTAGCATTGTTCGCTTTCTTTATCTAATCATTCTTTGTATTTTATGGATAACACAACTATCAGAATCAATCTAGTTCGTTGTTAAAACACAAAAGAATGAATGTTCATTTGACTAATTTTTTAGTCTTCTTTTTTCTTTCCAAGAGCAAGTCCGAGACCACCTAGCATACCAAGAAGTCCTAGAGATGCAAGAGTCGCATTTGATTCTGTTCCTGTATTTGGTAATACATTTTGAGAATCATTTGACTTAGCTCCATTATCACTAGCATCTGTAGTATCTTCATGATTTGCATTCGGAGTAACTGCATCTGGAATTGGACTTGTTGGTGCAGGTGTATCTTGACCAGAACCTCCATTAGTATTTGGTGTGACTGGCGTATCAGGTGTCACTGGTGCAACTGGAATTGTATCTGTTGGTGTTGCTGGTGTTACCTTAGCTGGAGTTTCTACTGGAACTTCTACAGCTGATTGACCTGGTTCTGTAATCTTACCTGTACCTGGAACTTTACCGTCTGGTAATTCACTGTTTGGTACTTTACCTTTACCGTCTTGTCCAATTATTACAGTGATTGTATTTCCATTCTTACCTGGAATTTCTACCGTAGTTCCTGGTGGGTATGTTGACCCATCTGGTTTCTTAGGCGTTACTGTTACTTCCCCTGTATCTGGATCTTGTTGTAACTCTATTGTTGGGGTCTTACGGGCTGGCGTTGTCACATCAACTGGATTAGATGGTCTCTTATTCGGTTCTGTTACGATACCTTTTCCTGGTAAATTTCCTTTTGGAAGTTTATCATTTGGCACTTCACCTGATCCATTATCTCCGATAATAACTTCGATTGGAGTATTGTTATCACCTGGGATAACTACTTTCGTTCCAGGTGGGTATGTTGTTCCATCTGGTTTCTTAGGCGTTACTACTGCATCTCCATTTGGTTTTCTTGTAATTTCAATTTCACCTGGTTGTTCTGTTTGAGGTGCATTTGGATCTAATTTCTTAGGTGTTTTTACGTTTACTTCAACAGAAGGTTTTCCTGGCGGTGTAATTTTACCTGTTCCTGGAATTTCCCCATCTGGTAAGTCTTTATTCGGAATAATTACTTTTCCATCTGGTCCTGTTGTTACCACAATCGGTGTGCCATTCTTACCTGGAATTTCTACCGTAGTTCCTGGTGGATATGTTGTTCCATCTGGTTTCTTAGGTGTTACCGTTACATCTCCTGTATTTGGATCTTGATCTAATACTATTGCCGGTGTTAAACGAGCTGGTGTTTCAACAGTCACATTTTCAACAGGTTTATTCGGTTCTGCTATCTTAGCATTACCTGATGTTTTTCCGTCTGGTAATTCACTATTTGGAACTGTCCCCTTACCATTTTGTCCAATTTCTACTCTAATTGGATTTCCATCTTTTCCTGGAATTTCAACTATCGTTCCTGGTGGGTATGTTGACCCATCTGGTTTCTTAGGTGTTACTGTCACGTCTCCTGTATTTGGATCTTGATCTAGTTCAACCGTTGGTGTCTTACGGGCTGGTGTTGTTACATCAACTGGATTAGATGGTCTCTTATTCGGCTCTGTTACGATACCTTTTCCTGATTTATCAGTTTTTGGAAGTTTATCGTTTGGAACTGTTCCTGAACCGTCATTTCCAATCACTACCTCAATTGTTGTATTATTATCACCTGGAATAACTACCTTCGTTCCTGGTGGATATGCTGAGCCATCTGGTTTCTTAGGCGTTACTACTGCATCTCCATTTGGTTTTCTTGTAATTTCAATTTCACCTGGTTGTTCTGTTTGAGGTGCATTTGGATCTAATTTCTTAGGTGTTTTTACGTTTACTTCAACAGAAGGTTTTCCTGGCGGTGTAATTTTACCTGTTCCTGGAATTTCCCCATCTGGTAAGTCTTTATTCGGAATAATTACTTTTCCATCTGGTCCTGTTGTTACCACAAT
>NZ_VMLR01000003.1:747604-749188 GCF_013276795.1 Streptococcus sp. 2342 | reverse complement strand
GATCACCTTTATTGTATCGCGTTCGGAGTTTTTGGGGTATAACCTTCGACGCGCACCCGCATAGCGAGTGGTTTTTTTGTCTCGCACCTAACGGAGCGAGACGGACTGAAAGTCACATAAAAAAAAGTTGGAGCTCAGTACTCCAACTTTTCTATTAAAATGTTTGGCGTTTAGCTTTACGCTCTGCACGACCGCGAGCACGACTTTCTGCACGCTTGGTTTTGCGGCGCTTTTCATCAACCGCCCATTGAATTTTCTTCTTATAACCCGGTTTGACTTTTTTCTTTTTCTTTTTAACCAGACCAATCATTTCGATATCAAGCTTATCTTGTTTTTTCTCACGGTTGGCACGACGATCACGGTCATAGGTATCTTGAAATTCCCCGTCTTTGACCATCTTCGGAGTAAATTTAATTCCTAATTTCTCCAACTCACGGATATCCGAGTCATCGCTTGGCTGATAAAGGGTAATAGCTGTACCTGGTAGGCCATTGCGTCCGGTACGACCAACACGGTGTACAAAGAAAGACAAGTCTTGCGGAATGGCATCATTGATGACATGGCTGACACCTTCAATGTCAATTCCACGCGCTGCCAAATCTGTTGCGACAATGTACTCAAAATCCAGATTTTTCACCTGATTCATAATACGCTTGCGCTCACGAGGGGCAATATCTCCATGAATCTTCGCTACCTTCAATCCTTGAGCAGTCAGATATGAATGCAATTCATCAGCACGTGTCTTAGTATTGACAAAAATCATTGCCAAATAAGGCTGCATCAACTGAGTCAACTGGTAAATTTGAGCATTCTTATCACGTCCCTTAGTAGAAATCAACCAATTATCAATGGTATCAGAAATGACCGTTTTGGTCTTGATTTTCTCCATGACAGGATTTGACAAGTATTTTTTCAAGAATGGTTGCAGTTTTTGTGGAATAGTCGCTGAGAAGACCATGAATTGCAAGTCTTTTGGAAGACTGCCAGCAATCTTATCAACAGTTTCCAAGAATCCCATATCCAAGGTCATGTCTGCTTCATCAACAACAAAGGTCTTGGCCTTGTGAATAGCCAAATCACCGGATTTAACCAAGTCGTAAATACGGCCTGGTGTTCCAATAACAATATGAGGCTGATTGCTTGCCAATTTCTCAATCTGACGAGCCTTATCCGTACCACCCACATAATTAACCACACGAACTTCCACTTCTGAGTGGGTTGCAATCTGACGAGCTGCTTGGTAAATTTGAGTAGCCAACTCACGGCTAGGTACAGTGATTACTGCTTGTACACTATCGCTAGATTCATCTAATTGCTGGAAAATCGGTAACAAGAAAGTATGAGTCTTACCTGAACCTGTTTTTGATTCTCCAACCAAATCTCTGCCTGCCAAGACAATGGGAATCAACTTATCTTGTACCTCTGTTGGAGTTGTAAATTTCAACTCCTGCAAGGCTTCTCTAATATAGTTTTTAAATTGAAATTTCGTAAATGACATAATATCCTCGATTCTATCTATCTTATCAATTATACCACATTTTATTCCATTTCAGTAGCCTCACTCATTTATACTCAATGAAAATC
>NZ_VMLR01000003.1:0-747589 GCF_013276795.1 Streptococcus sp. 2342 | reverse complement strand
TTTGAATTTGATTTTCGAAGAGTATTAGGCGATTTCCAGTAGCTTCTCTAATAAGAAAAAGGCTGGAATTTTATAATCCCAACCTCTTTTCATACTCAATGAAAATCAAAGAGCAAACTAGGAAACTAGCCGCAGGCTGTACTTGAATACGGCAAGGCGACGTTGACGTGGTTTGAATTTGATTTTCGAAGAGTATCAGTTATTATTTCCAGTTTAAAATAGCACTCAAGCCATAGTGATCACTGACTTGCGGACTATTGTTACCATCAAATACAACATGTAAATTTTCTACCTCTAACTCTTTGGTAGTAAAAACATAGTCGATTCGAAGGGGTTCAGTGTTCCCTTTCCATCCATCTATTTCTGGTGGAACAGTATAGCTACCACTTTTCTCTTGAGCAACTTCAAAAGCGTCTTGTAAGCCCAATGGACTAGCTAAAATAGCTTGGTAGCCTTCCTTACCGGCTGGGTTGTTGAAATCTCCAGCTAGCAAAAGTGGCTTATTCAATTCTTTCAAGACAGCTTCAAATCGTGCCCATTCTTCTTGGAAACCTTTATCCCACCAAGAAAGGTGGACACTTGCAACTGCAAGCTCCTTACCATCAACTACAGTTTCAGCCAAGGCAACACGGCGAGTATGATAGTCTGTTGGATCATCCACATCTGAAACCAAAATTTCTCTGGCTTCAATAGGTGTTTTAGACAAGATAGCTACACCTTCGTGGTAGCGATCATAACCGATATGGTTATAGGCCCAGGTCCAGTAGTAATTTTTCCCTTGCTCAGACAACTTTTCAACCAAGAGTCTAACATAGTGATCTTGGTGAATAGGCTCAGCTGCTGGCAAAGCTTGATAAAGATCATTGACCTCCACCTCTGGCGATGTGATCTCCTGATTGATTTCTTGGAAACAAATCAAATCATAGTCTTTTTCAAGAATATCCTCAAGCAAAATCTGGAATTTTTCCTCTGCTTCTTTTTCCATCCAACTGTGAGTATTGAGTGTTAAAAATTTCATGCTTTTCTCCCAAAATAAGAGGTTGGAATACAGCTTCCAACCTCAAGTATATTACAATTCTACTTTAGCAACTGCTGTTTTAGCTGCAAGAGAACCTGTTTTTTCTAATTTAACTGATTTAATTGCATCACCATTTGTGAAGACAACTACTGTTGAAGTTTCACGTCCTGCTGCACGGATAGCATCCAAGTCAGCTGTGACAAGGAGATCTCCTGCTGCAACTTTTTGTCCTTCAGCAACATGAACTGTAAATGGTTTACCTTCAAGACTTACTGTGTCCAAACCAATGTGAACCAATACTTCAAGACCTGCTTCAGTCACAATACCAAGAGCATGTTTTGTTGGGAAGATGCTTGATACAGTACCTGAAACTGGAGATACGATATTTCCATTTGCTGGTTCTACTGCAAATCCATCACCCATCATTTTTTGAGCAAATACTGGATCTTTTACTTGTTCCAAAGCAACAACTTGACCGTCTGCTACTGAGTAAACTTCCTCAGTAAGACCTTTGAAGTGAACAGTGTTTTGTTGTGCTTCAGTCATTTGGCTTGGAAGAGTTTCAGGAATGATTTCACCTGAATCAAGGATATCTTGGATATCAGATTTCAATACGTCTGCTTTTGGACCGTAGATAGCTTGAACCCCTTGTCCTTTCATGACAAGACCCATAGCTCCTTCTGCTTTCCATTGCTCTGCATTTCCTACTTTATCTGCATCTTTAACAGTTACACGAAGACGAGTCATACATGCGTCAACATCAACGATGTTTGCACGTCCACCAAGAAGGTTGATAATGTTTACAGCTTGAGAGCCTGCTGCAACTTTTACTTCGCTACTAGACTCTTCTGAACCTTCAGCAGTTTCGTAGTTTCCGTTACGCCCTGGAGTTGCGTAGTTGAATTTTTGAATCATGAAGTTTGCGATAAAGTACATGATTACGGCAAAGAGAACAGTTACCCAAACGAAGTTAATGATATCCATACCGATACCAGCATTAATTGCTAGTGGTGTACGAGTCAAGAACTCGATTGAACCGAATGAGTGGACACGTAGGTTTACTACGTCAGCCATAGCGAAGGCAGCACCTTGAACAAGTGAGTAAACAAGATACATAGGTGTTGCTACAAACATGAACATGTATTCGATTGGTTCAGTAACCCCTGTCAAGAATGTTGCAAGAGCTGTCGCAATCATCATACCTTTGTATTTGTGTTTCTTGTCAGCATCAACATTACGGTAGATAGCCACAACCACACCCATCAAGATACCGAATGAACCGATCATTTGTCCAACTTTGAAACGAGCTGGATGTACTGTATCTAACAAGTGTTGGTATTGACTAGCATCAGTACCTTTAAGGTTTACAAGGTCTGTTACCCATGCAAGCCAAAGTGGATCTTGACCAAATACTTGACTACCTTTAGCTGCACCAGTTAAGACATCATAAGTACCACCAAGAGCTGTGTAGTTCATTGGGATAGTCAACATGTGGTGAAGACCAAATGGCAAGAGCAAACGTTCCAATGTACCATACAAGAATGGTGCAAGGATTGGAGCAGTTTCTTGTGAGTTGGCAATCCAGATACCAAAGCTATTGATACCAGTTTGCACAAGTGGCCAGAAAGCAGCAAGTACAATTGCAGCAATTATTGAACGAAGAATAACTACAAATGGTACAAAACGTTTTCCGTTAAAGAATGAAAGTGCATCAGGAAGCTTACGGAAGTTATAGTATTTATTGTAAGCAGTTGCTCCAATAAAACCAGAAATAATCCCTACGAATACACCCATGTTAAGTGCTGGAGCTTCCATAACACTAATGAAGTAATCAGCAACTTTGATTGATCCACCAAAGAGAGTTGTTACCATAGCTTCTGGATTTTTCAACATATCTCCTGATACACCAAAGATTGTACCAGTGATACGGTTGATTAGGATAAAGGCAAGACCAGCGGCGAAAGCACCACCAGCACGTTCTTTAGCCCAGCTACCTCCAATGGCTAGGGCGAACAAGATATGAAGGTTAACGATAACCCCCCAACCGATTTGTTCTAGTACACCACCAGTAATAACAAGTGGTGCAAAGGTTGGGTTAATCATCACGATAGACTTACCGATTGAAATCATCAAACCAGCAGCCGGCATAACCGCGATAACCACCATCAAAGCCTTACCGAATTTTTGCCAAAATTCGAAAGACAAGACATTTTTGAATGTATCTTTCATCATTCAAATCTCCTTTATTTTTATTTAGGCAAACGTTTTACGAAAACGTTTGCACCTTTTATGATTTAATTATACCACTTTATTTTTTTTTGTAAAGGCTTTTATAAAAAAAATTACACTTTTTCAAAAAAATTTCCAGTGCAAAATTTCAAGTTCAAATTAGTCATCAAGAAGTCTTCTCTGGGAGACTTCTTTATACTCTTCGAAAATCTCTTCAAACCACGTCAGCGTCGTCTTACCGTATATATGTGACTGACTTTCTACAACCTCAAATCAGTATTTTGAGCATCCTGTGGCGAGCTACCTAGTTTGCTCTTTGATTTTCATTGAGTATTAGAAGTCCCTTTTCAAAAACTCTTGTAGCAAAAAAGGAGATTTTACAACCTCCTCATAAAAGTAATTATTTTACCTAAATCTTCAAGAATCGGCGCATGGATATTCCTGATCCCAATGAACCAATGAAAATTCCAATCACAAATAGTAGGGCAATCATCAAAGGACTAAATAAATCTGGACTAATCATGGATAGATTTTGCCCTACCAACGATTTGTTGACAGATTGGTAAACCATTTGATAAACAATAAAGACCAAAACAGATGGTGCGATAGCTCCCAATAAACCGATAAAGGCTCCTTCTAACAAGAACGGTCCACGGATATAACTGTTTTTAGCTCCGACCAAGCGCATGATTTGAATTTCGCGACTGCGGGAAATAATGGTAATACGAATGGTATTTGAAATCAAGAAAACTGCGACAAAAATTAACAAAGCAGCAATCCCTAGTCCCCAAACACGGATAAATGAAGCTAACTTGAAGAGTCTTTCTGTATTGGCACCGCCATCTTGAACCTCAGAGACACCTTCAATTTTTTTAGCATCTTCGGCTATAGTTTTTACATCATTTGGAGTGTTTGCCTCTACAATATAGGCATCATAGAGAGGATTGGCATCTCCTTCAAAGATTTTCCAGTTATCTCCCATTGTCTCGGTTAATTTTTCATATTGTTCTTCTTTACTTGAAAAGGTAACACTCTTAACCGTAGACATGTTCTTCAAAGAATCATATACCTTGTGGTAGTCATTATTTGTAACAGTTTGACCTTCTTTTTCAATTGTCTGACTGTTATCTTCCACATCCTTTCGGATATAAACTACTACACGGACATTATTTTCAATATCTGTAGCTAGTTTCGCTGTATTGAAAATAACAGAAGCAAATATTGCCACTAAGGTCAAAGTAATCATGACTGAACTGACAGCAGCTACTGTCATCCAACCATTTCGTTTCAAACTTTTTAAGGCTTCAAATAAATGGCGAAAAAATCTACTAATCATCGTATCCATACTCTCCTTTTGATTCGTCACGAACGACACGGCCATTTTCAATGGCAATGACACGGTGGCGCAAGGTATTTACAATCTGGCTATTATGAGTCGCCATCAAAATAGTTGTCCCTTGTAGGTTAATCCGTTCCAAGAGATTCATAATTTCCCATGAATTGTCAGGATCCAGGTTTCCTGTTGGTTCATCGGCTATCAGTACTTTGGGATTATTTACAATGGCACGCGCAATCGCAATCCGCTGTTGCTCCCCACCTGAGAGTTCATTGGGGAAAGAACGAACCTTGTGCTTCAAGCCAACCAAGTCCAAAACTTCCATCACTCGTTTTTTGATATTACGGCGATTTTCCCCGATTACTTCCATAGCGTATGCAATATTCTCATAGACCGTTTTCTTTGGCAAGAGTTTATAATCCTGGAAGACAACCCCAACACTACGACGTAGAAGCGGGACATCTTTCTTTTTAATCTTAACCAGATTAAAACCAGCAACTGATAGGCTTCCTTTATCGATTTTTACTTCACGATACAGAGAACGAATAAAAGTTGACTTACCTGCTCCTGAAGGTCCTACGATGTAAGCAAATTCCCCCGGTTGAACGCTGACCGAAACACCGCGTAGGGCAGTCGTTCCGTTGTCGTATTTTTTGACGACATCTCTCATTTCAATGATTGACATATGAGTTCCTTTCTATCTTAGCTAATGCGCCACTTGAGATAGGCATCGATAAAACCATCTAGGTCCCCGTCCATAACCTTATCTACCTGAGCAACCTCAAAGCTAGTTCGGTGATCTTTTACCATAGTATAAGGTGTGAAGACATAAGAACGAATTTGGCTTCCCCATGTGATTTCTTTTTTCTCACCCTTGAGGGAATCTACCTCCGCAGCTTTCTTCTCTTGCTCCATTTGATAGAGTTTAGCCTGCAACATCTTCATAGCTCGATCTCTATTTCCATACTGGGTACGATCCACTGTTGATTGGACAACAATTCCAGTTGGAATGTGGGTTAAACGTACACCTGTTGAAACCTTGTTGACGTTTTGTCCACCGGCACCACCTGAACGGAAGGTATCCATCTTGATGTCATCTTCCCGGATTTCCACTTCAATGGTATCGTCCAACTCAGGCATCACTTCTACAGATGTGAAAGAGGTATGACGACGTTTGGCAGAGTCGAACGGCGAAATTCGCACCAAACGGTGCACACCCATTTCTGACTTGAGAAGGCCGTAGGCATTAGGACCTTCAAATGATAAGGTTACCGACTTAATACCTGCCTCATCACCTGCTTGGTAATCCAATACTTCCACTTTAAAGCCTTTAGCATTACCATAACGAGTATACATACGAAGCAACATATCGCCCCAGTCCTGCGCCTCAGTACCACCAGAACCTGGATGGATTTCCAAGATGGCATTGTTGTGGTCATAAGGTTCTGACAAGAGTAGAGTCATCTCGTAGCTGGTCATCATCTTATCAAGTTCGGATAACTGCGTTATCAATTCTTCATGCACCGACTCATCTTCAGATAAAAAGTCCAATAAAATTTCAACTTCATCCTGCAACTCTTCCATTTTGTGGAAGGTGTTGTAGGTGTTTTTTAATTCATTTAATTCTTGCGACGTTTTTTGGGCCGCGATATTATCGTTCCAAAAATCAGGTTCAGTCATCTTATTTTCCAAGATGGCAATCTCTTCCTCTAGACCTTCTAGGTCAAAGAGACCCCCTGAAAGAAGATAATTTTTCACGATTTGTGTCAATTTTCTGACGGATTACTGAAATGTCCATAAATACTCCTTTTTTACATCATTTCATTATAGCATATTTTATCATTTCTTTCCATCTTTTGCTATAATCCCTTTTTTATGAAAAAAGAAGCCTTTGGGCTTCCCTTTTTACAAGACTTTTGCTGAAGTGCGAGTGATTTCTTCCACTTGAATACCATTTGCTTCAAATTTTTCTTTCAAGGCTGGTAAATCAATTGATCCATCGATTTGAACTTCGATAATCACCTTACCATCCTTACGCGGAATATTGACTATATGAGAGATATTCAAATTTTCTTCAACGATTAGAGAAACAATCTTACTAAGAACGCCAACTTCATCTTCTGTAACAAAGCGCACACGAATTCCTTCTTCACCATAACCAGCAATTTCAAGAAAGGCTTGGAAAACGTCACGGTCCGTAATAACTCCGTATACTTGATGATTATCTACGACAGGAAGAATACCAATCTTGTTTTTCAACATCAGATAAGTTGCATCTTCTAGACTCGCATAGCCTGAAACAGTGACAACGTCACGAATCATGACATCTTTTACTTTTGTCTTATTCAGAAGATAGTTCATCTCATAGATAGAAAGACTTGTTGCTTTGGATGGACTAGCTTGCGCAATGGTTCCTTCAGTCACCAAACCAACCAATTGATCATTTTCGATAACAGGCAAGCGGTGCAACCCTTGCTCTCTCATCAAATCTGCTGCATGAGATACTGTTGTATCTGGACTAATATACACTACCTTGCGGGTCATAAAATCTTTAACTGCCATGAGACTTCTCCTTTTCTATTCTTATCCCTATTATACAATCTTTTTGTAAATCTATCAAACGCTTACATTTCTTTTTCAAAATTCAGAAAAGTATGAATAAGCTAGCAAAAAGAGCTCTAAAATCGAGCTCTGTGAATGAAGGTTAGAAACGTTTCATTCGATTTTTTCAATTATTAGAAATTAAGCTTTCAATGTAGATGAATATTGCTTTGCAATCTAAATATGCCGACTAAAAAGGTCCACTGGACTATAATGATGATTACTTCGTAATTTCCATCCGCAACCTAAACTAGTCTCCCAGACTATGCGAAGATTACTTCGTAATCCTTATCCACCGACTAAAAAGGTCCACTGGACTATAATGATGATTACTTCGTAATCTTCATCCACCGACTAAAACAATCCACTGGATTTGATGATTGCTTCGCAATCTCTATTCACCGACTAAAAAGGTCCCCCGGACCTTTTTAGCCACCTAGATATGCTTTTCTGACTTCTTCTGATGAAGCGAGTTCTTTTCCTGTTCCGGATAGGACGATTTTTCCTGTTTCCAGCACATAGCCTCGGTCAGAGATTGCGAGTGCCTTATTAGCATTTTGTTCAATCAAGAGGACGGTTGTTCCTTGCTTCTGGATGTCTTGAATGATATCAAAAATCTCTTGGATAAAGATTGGGGCAAGTCCCATTGATGGTTCATCTAAAAGAAGAAGTTTTGGTGTTGACATGAGGGCGCGTCCCATGGCAAGCATTTGTTGTTCTCCTCCTGAAAGAGTAGCTGCATCTTGGTTCTTCCGTTCTTCAAGACGAGGAAAGCGTGAAAAGACCTTCTTCAAGTTAGCTTGATTTTCTTCACGATTTTTCTTCAAGAAAGCTCCCATTTCAAGATTTTCCATAACAGTCAAGCCAGGAAAGACGTGGCGGCCTTCTGGAACTTGTGAAAGACCACCTGCCACGATTTTTTGAGCTGGCATTTTTTGGATTTCTTGATCTAAAAATTCAATCTTTCCTGAACTCGGTCTAACCAAACCAGACAAGGTACGGAGAATGGTTGTCTTACCTGCACCATTGGCACCGATAAGGGAAACGACTTCTCCTTCATTCACTTCAAAGCTTACATCACGGACTGCTTGGATCATGCCGTAATGCACAGAAAGATTATCAACTTTTAACATAGACATTAGGCTTCACCTCCTAGATAAGCTTCGATAACGCGTTTATTGGTCTTAATTTCTTCTGGAGTTCCCTGAGCAATCAAACGACCGTATTCGAGTACGTAGATGCGTTCTGTTACTTCCATGACCAGATTCATATCGTGTTCAATCAGCATGATCGTAATTTTAAATTCATCTTTGATGCGACGAATTAACTCAGTCAATTCGGCTGTTTCCTGCGGGTTCATACCTGCTGCTGGTTCATCTAAGAAGAGAATTTTAGGTTCCGTAGCGAGGGCACGAACAATTTCCAAACGACGTTGTTGTCCGTAGGCAAGATTTTTAGCAAGCGTTTCTGCATCACCATCTAAATCAAAGATTTTCAACAATTCCAAAGCCTTAGCCTTTAATTCTTTTTCACTCTTGTAAAAAGCTGGTAAGCGTAAGAAACTAGCAAAAACATGTTGTTTGTGATGGTTGCCAAAAGCAATCAAAACATTGTCCAAAACTGTTAAATCTTTAAAGAGACGGATATTTTGGAATGTACGTCCAAGTCCCAAAGAAGCAATCTTATAAGGTGACTTTCCATTCAAAAGGTGACCATCTAGGGTTACTGTTCCCTCGCTTGGTTCATAAACACCCGTCAAGAGGTTGAAAAGAGTGGTTTTCCCAGCTCCGTTTGGACCGATTAGTCCAACCAGTTCCCCTTCGTTCAATTCAAGAGTCACATCTCCAACAGCTGTTAGACCGCCAAAATGTTTGGTTAACTGTTTTACTTCAAGTAATGCCATTAGTTTTGTTCCTCCTTCTTAGATTTTTTAAAGAAACGTGATAGGCTCAATTCCCATGTTCCAAGAAGTCCACCTGGTCTGAAAATCATTACCAAGACCAAGGCCAAAGCGTAAATAATCATACGCACGCTGGCAACATCTTGGAGAAGCATATTCAAAATTCCCAGAACAATAGCTGAAACAATGGCACCTGTAATGGAACCAAGTCCACCAAATACAACAATGATCAAAACGTTGATTGAGTTAATGAATGTATAATCTTTCGGTACAACAGACCCGATAAATCCTGCCTGAAGTGACCCTGCAATACTTGCAGTAATGGCACCAAAGACAAAAGCGATAATTTTAATTTTAGTCGTATTAACCCCAACAGACTCAGCAGCGATTTCATCCTCACGAACGGAGAGGGTTGAACGACCAATAGGGCTACGCAAGAAGTTCAAGGTTGCAATGGTTGTAATCACAACAAAGAAGTAAACCATTTGCCAAGTTGTAAAGTTTGGAATTCCCAAGATACCTGCTGCACCATTTGTAAGGCTTCCGCCATTGATGATAAAGATACGGATAATTTCAGAAACACCTAGAGTCGCTACCGCAAGATAGTCCCCCTTCAAGCGCAAGGTTGGAATCCCGACAAGTAAGGCAACTGCTCCTGAAAGTAAAGCCCCTACAAGCATGGCTCCAAAGAAGGCACCGTAGGTTGGTGATTTAGAACCAATAATAGCTGCTGCATAGGCACCAATCGCCATAAAACCAGCATGACCAAGTGAAAATTGTCCTGAAAAACCAACGATTAAGTTGAGACCAACAGCCAGAATAATATTAATTCCAATTTGTTGTAAAATCTGTACATAGAATAGGTTGAGTACTCCGACTGAAACCAGTACACTAATCAAGCCATAGCCAGCTAACAAAAGGAGTAACCATAGAATATTAACTTTTAAATTTTCTTTCATCGCTTACACCTTCTCTTTCACATTTTTACCAAGGATACCAGCTGGGCGGACAATCAAGATCAACAACAAAATTCCATAAACAATGGCATCACGGAAGTCTGACATTCCAAAGGCTGTCGCAAAGGTTTCCAATAGACCAATCACAAAACCACCAAGAGCCGCACCAGGAATGATTCCGATACCACCAAGTACTGCGGCAACGAAAGACTTAAGACCTGGAGTAACCCCCATCAAAGGCTCAAGAGAGTTATAATAGAGGGCAATCAGAACACCAGCTGCACCCGCAAGAGCTGAACCCAAAGCGAAGGTAAAGCTGATAGTACGGTTTACATTGATCCCCATCAATTGCGCCGCATCGCTATCTACTGATACTGCACGCATGGCTTTCCCCATCTTAGTCTTTTGGACAATGACTTGTAACAAAATCATCAAAATCAAGGAAATGGCCAAAATCATTAACTGCACGTTTGTTAGGCTAACTGGTCCCAGATCATAGCGAACTGTTTGAATCGCTTGAGGGAAGGCACGAGTATTGGCACCAACCAGATAGACCATGCCATACTCCAATAGGAAAGAAACCCCAATAGCTGTAATCAAAACAGCAATACGAGTAGAGTGACGCAAAGGTCGGTAAGCAAGGAACTCAATCACGACACCAAGAATAGCTGTCGCTAGCATAGCTACAATAAGCGCTACAAAGAAATTCATTTGGAAAGAATTGATCAAGAAATAACCGATAAAGGCTCCCATCATATAAATATCACCGTGGGCGAAGTTGATGAGCTTGATAATTCCGTAAACCATGGTATATCCTAGAGCTAACAGCGCATAAACACTACCTAGAATCAAACCATTTACTAGTTGTTGGAGCATAAGATTCACTCTTTCTATTTATAATTTTGAGAGTTTCCCCTCACTTTTTGATAGGTTCTTATACTCAATGAAAATCAAAGAGCAAACTAGAAAACTAGCCGCAGGTTGCTCAAAGCACTGCTTTGAGGTTGTAGATAAGACTGATGAAGTCAGTCACATATATAATCCAAGACGACGTTGACGCAGTTTGAAGAGATTTTCAAAGAGTATTAAACACCGAAACAGGGAGTGAGTCCGAGGCTCATTCCCTATTTCAACATTTTCTATTATGGTTTTACAACTTCTGCTGCTTCAACCTTACCATTGTTCATGGTCATCATGTAAGCAGTTTTGACTGTGTTGTGGTCCGCATCGAAGCTTGTTTGACCAGTTACACCTTCAAAATCTTTTGTTTTAGCAAGATTATCCTTGATTTCACCTGAGTTTTTAGCACCTTTTGCTGCATTTGCTACAAGGTGAACTGAGTCATAAGCCAAGGCTGCAAATGTTGAAGGCTCTTCATTGTACTTAGCACGGTATGCATCAAGGAAGGCTTTTGCTTTAGCTGAAACTTCTACAGTAGTTGAGAAGCCTGAAATAAAGTAGATGTTTGATGCTTTTTCAGCAGTTGCTTGTTGTACAAACTCTTCACCGTTGAATCCATCACCACCAACGATTGGTTTGTCAATTCCCATACCACGCGCTTGGTTTACAATTTTACCAGCTTCAGTATAGTAACCAGGAACGATGATAGCATCAAAATCTTTCCCTTTCATTTTTGTAAGGGCTGCTTGGAAGTCTGTGTCACCTGCTACGAAAGTTTCATCTGCAACGATCTCACCCTTGTATGATTCGCGGAAGGCTTTAGCAATCCCTTTAGCATAGTCACTGGCATTGTCAGTGTAAAGAACAACTTTCTTAGCATTTAATTTTTCAGAAACATAGTTTGAGATAATTTTTCCTTGGAAGCTATCTTGGAAAGTTCCGATAAAGAGGTAATCTTGACCTTTAGTCAATCCATCTTGAGTCGCACTTGGCGAAATCAATGGAACACCTGCTTTTGTAGCGTTCGCTACCGCAGCTGCAGTTGCACCAGATGTCGCAGGTCCTACGATTGCTGATACTTTAGATTGGGTTACAAGGTTAGTTGTTACTGAAGCAGCCTCAGCTGTTTCAGACTTGTTATCTTTATCGACTACTTCGATTTGTTTTCCATCGATACCACCTGCAGCATTGATTTCGTCAACAGCAAGTTGGGCACCTTTTTGTTCAGATGTTCCGTAGGCTGCTACGGCACCAGTTTCTTCGAAGTTAAATCCGATTTTGATTGTCTTTTCCTCTACTGAGTTACCAGCAGTGTTGACTGCTCCAGACTTTACTTCTCCACAGGCTGCAAGAAGTGCTACACTTGCAAGCGCCACAAAGGATAGGGCAAATTTTTTCTTCATCTTTTTTTGTCTCCTTATTTCTTAAATAGTCTGTTAAGAATATACCGAATTATCAGAAAATTGTCAACACTTTTCTTTAAATTTTTATCTGATAACGTTTTCCTCTCGATAAAGATTGCCCACAAAGGGTGTTTCCAGCTCTTGGATATGACAAACTCTGACTTTTTTTATAAACTTTTCCTTGCTCAAGCGCCCGACCAATTGCTCCACTTCTTGAGTTGGAACATAGAGTTGTAAGTAACGATGTTTCTTGGAATGATAGGTAATATCTCCATAATCCTGCAATTTTTTGGCATCACGATTATAGTAAAGATAGATAATCAAGCCAGAGCGATTGACTTTTTCAAACATGATAAATCCTCTTTCTAAGAACTCTCTCCCTATTATACCAAAAAAAGCAAACCCAGTCGAGTTTGCCTTCTTTCATCATTAGTTCAATGAATTGTTGGCCATGATTTCATCAATAAAGCCATATTCAAGTGTTTCTTGGGCACTCATCCAGTTATCGCGTTCTGCATCTGCGTGGACTTTTTCGATTGACTGACCTGAATTTTCAGCCAAGATTTTTTCCAAGGTATTACGAGTTTTAAGCAAATGTTCTGCAGCGATCGCCATATCAGTCTGTTGGGTACCACCACCTGTACCACCCATTGGTTGGTGAATCATATACTCTGCATTTGGAAGCATGAAGCGTTTACCTTTTGCTCCACTTGATGCAATGACCGTCCCCATAGATGCGGCCATACCCATAACGATGGTTTGAACATCTGCCTTGATAAAGTTCATAGTATCAACGATTGCCAAACCAGCTGAAACGGAACCACCAGGTGTATTGACATAAAGGTAAATATCTTTTGTACTATCTTGGGCATCCAAGAAAAGCAATTGGGCAATAACAGAGTTGGCCATGTTGTCTTCAACTGGACCAGTCAGCATAATGATGCGGTCTTTGAGAAGACGTGAGTAAATATCGTAAGAACGTTCTCCACGGCTTGTTTGTTCAATAACTACAGGAATCATTTATTTCTCCTTTTGAGTTTTATTTTTGTTGGTCAAATGACTGAAGATAAGACTATTATAATATCTTGGTCAAAAAAGGTCAAACTTTTGCTCTGCTTTCATTAGACAGAAACAAAAACCCAACCTCCTTTCGTGACTGGAAATACTTTTCCAAGTCATTCTTCTTTTCGATCTTATTTTGTACCGAACAAGCGGTCTCCAGCATCTCCAAGACCTGGAACGATATAACCGTGTTCGTTCAAACGTTCATCCAAGGCAGCTGTAAAGATTTCTACATCTGGATGAGCTTCTTGAAGGGCTTTTACACCCTCTGGAGCAGATACAAGGCAGACAAATTTAATATTTGATGCGCCACGTTTTTTAAGCGAGTCAACAGCCAAGATCGCTGATCCACCTGTTGCCAACATTGGGTCTACCACAAAAATTTGACGTTGGTCAATGTCCTCAGGCAATTTCACCAAGTATTCAACTGGTTGAAGCGTTTCTTCATCACGGTACATACCGATATGGCCAACTTTGGCAGCTGGAACCAAGCTCAAGAGACCATCAACCATCCCGATACCTGCACGCAAGATTGGAACGATGGCCAATTTCTTACCAGCCAATTGTTTTTGAACTGTTTTTGTAATTGGTGTTTCGATTTCCACATCTTCTAGTGGAAGATCACGAAGTACTTCATACCCCATCAACATTGCAATCTCATCTACTAGCTCACGAAAAGCTTTTGTAGAAGTATCTGTACGACGCAAGATTGACAATTTGTGTTGAATCAGTGGATGATTTATAACTTCAATTTTTCCCATTTTTGGAATTCCTTCTTTCAATTTATTCTTCTTATTATACCAAAAAACGGTTTAAAAATCTTTCTAAACCATTTGTTTTTGATAATTTTTACATTAGATCAGCCTCTTTAAGAGCGGCCTGTACGGTCTCAAGTGGTAAATGAGTTAATTCTGTTCCTTTTTCTTGATAAAGGTATTGGGCATAGTCATCCATTCGGTACTGGTTAATATAAACTACGCGCTTGCAACCGACCTGAAGTAATTGTTTGGTACAGTTGAGACAAGGAAAATGCGTCACATAGGCCGTAAAACCTTTAGGAACACCACGTTCTGCACCTTGGAGAATGGCATTAACCTCAGCGTGAAGGGTACGAACACAGTGGCCTTCAATGACCAGACATTCATGGTCAATACAATGCTCAGTCCCTGACACCGAACCATTGTAACCAGTGGAAATAACCTTATTATCCTTTACCAGAATTGCGCCCACTTTGGCACGTTTACAAGTGGAACGATTGGCAATCAGTAGGGCTTGGGCTGCAAAATACTCATCCCAAGCTAGTCTTTTTTCAGTCATATCTCTTCTCCTTTTTCTCTATTTTTTAAAAAATGGTAAACCTAAGTCTGCAATCTTTTCAGCTGGTACCTTCATGCCATCCTTGATCCATTTTAGGAGGACAGATACAATGGCTGAGCTCCAGAAGGAATGAAGATAAGAGCTGACACCTTTTGATTTCCCATGGTATTTTTCTAGAAATTCCTGCATGGCTTGGACAAAGATTTTTTCCAGATGGTAATCCAAGGCCAATTGAATCACTCTGGCTTCCTTTCTTGCCTCCCGGAAAAGGTGAACCCATACCAGATAAAGGTCTGTCTTTAGATCGTAATGATGCAGCTGCTCCATGATATTATGGACAGTTCGTTTAAAGACGCTTTCTAAAATTTCTTCTTTGGAATCATAATTACGGTAAAAGGCTGCACGAGAAACGCCTGCACGTTTGACCAATTCAGAAATACTAATCTTGGTCAAGTCCTTTTTTTCCAAGAGCTGCAAGAGGGCTGTTTCGATGGCTTCTCTGGTTAATAAATTGGATTCTTGGTTTGATTTTCTGAGATTTTCAAGAGACTTTTCAGAGATTCTACGTTCAGACATAACATTTTCTTTCTACTTGTCACAACAGACGGATGAGGCTTTTGTTTCAAGGGCTTTCATGATATAATTGTAAAAAAAGACAGAACCTTTGTCAATGTATAACTGACAAAGATGGAGAATTTCTATGACTTGGAAGATTATTGCTGACTCTGGTTGTGATTATCGTCAGCTGGAGACACCAGCTATTGACACGACCTTTGTAAGTGTTCCCTTAACCATTCAAGTAGCTGATCAGGTCTTTGTTGATGATGCCAGTCTTGATATTGACCAAATGATGGAAACCATGTATGCAACTGCAGAAGCTTCAAAATCAGCTTGTCCAAGCCCAGATGATTATTTGCGAGCATTTGAAGGAGCCAAAAACATTTTCCTAGTAACCATCACTGGTACTCTTTCTGGCAGTCACAATAGTGCTCAACTAGCCAAGAATATTTATCTGGAAGACCATCCTGACACTAAGATTCATGTAATTGATAGTTTGTCTGCTGGCGGGGAAGTTGACTTGCTCGTAGAAAAATTAAATGACTTGATTGACCAGGGCCTATCTTTTGAAGAAGTGGTTGAAGCTATCACTGCTTATCAAGAAAAAACCAAGTTGCTCTTTGTCCTAGCCAAAGTAGATAACTTGGTGAAGAACGGCCGTTTGAGTAAGCTTATCGGTACAGTCGTTGGCCTTCTCAACATCCGTATGGTTGGAGAAGCTAGTGAAACTGGAACTCTCGAATTGCTACAAAAAGCAAGAGGACCAAAGAAGTCGATTCAAGCAGCCTATGAAGAGTTAGTGAAAGCAGGATATGCTGGTGGCCGTATTGTCATGGCCCAACGCAATAACGAGAAATGTTGCCAACAGCTTTCAGACCGAATCCGTGAAAATTTCCCACAGGCGGATATTAAAATTCTCCCAACATCTGGTCTCTGCAGTTTTTATGCAGAAGATGGTGGTTTGCTGATGGGATATGAAATTGATTAATTGCATTCTTGACAAGAGGTGACCATCATCTCTTGTTTTTTTGTGGTACAATAGAGCTATGAAATATTTTGATACTATTGTCATCGGTGGAGGACCTGCTGGCATGATGGCTACGATTTCCAGTAGCTTTTATGGACAGAAAACCCTCCTCCTCGAAAAAAATCGGAAACTTGGAAAAAAATTAGCTGGGACAGGTGGGGGACGTTGCAATGTAACCAACAACGGAACTCTAGATGACCTACTAGCTGGAATCCCTGGAAATGGGCGCTTTCTCTACAGTGTCTTCTCCCAGTTTGATAACCATGATATCATTAACTTTTTTACAGAAAATGGTGTTAAACTTAAGGTCGAAGACCACGGCCGCGTCTTTCCTGCCAGTGACAAGTCTCGGACCATTATCGAAGCCTTGGAAAAGAAAATCACTGAACTAGGTGGTCAAATTGCTACTCAAACCGAAATTGTTTCGGTTAAAAAAATCGACAACCAGTTTGTCCTTAAGTCCGCAGACCAAACCTTCACTTGTGATAAACTCATTGTCACAACTGGTGGGAAATCCTATCCTTCTACTGGTTCAACTGGTTTTGGTCACGAGATTGCCCGCCATTTCAAACATACCATTACCGAACTTGAAGCCGCTGAAAGTCCTTTGTTGACAGATTTTCCACACAAGGCCTTACAGGGAATTTCATTGGATGATGTGACCCTAAGTTATGGAAAGCATGTCA
This sequence comes from Streptococcus sp. 2342, assembly GCF_013276795.1. Classification (GTDB taxonomy): domain Bacteria; phylum Bacillota; class Bacilli; order Lactobacillales; family Streptococcaceae; genus Streptococcus. The sequence continues at coordinate 730,596 of NZ_VMLR01000003.1, read as the reverse complement.
TCACTCACGATTTGCTCTTTACCCACTTTGGTTTGTCTGGCCCTGCTGCCCTGCGTATGTCTAGTTTTGTCAAGGGTGGGGAGCTTCTCTCACTGGATGTTTTGCCTCAACTTTCTGAGAAGGACTTGGCTGCATTTCTAGAAGAAAATCGGGAAAAATCCTTGAAAAATGCTTTAAAATCTTTATTACCTGAGCGCTTGGCTGAATTTTTTGTGCAAGTCTATCCTGAAAAAGTCAAACAACTGACTGAAAAGGAACGAGAACAACTTATCCAGTCTATCAAGGACCTCAAAATCCCTGTGACTGGCAAAATGTCCCTAGCCAAATCCTTTGTTACCAAGGGGGGCGTCAGTCTCAAGGAAATCAATCCTAAAACTTTGGAAAGTAAACTAGTCCCTGGACTCCACTTTGCTGGCGAAGTACTGGATATCAATGCCCACACAGGTGGCTTTAACATCACTTCTGCCCTCTGTACTGGCTGGGTGGCGGGATCAAACCCAATCTAAATCTAAATTATTCGATGGCTAAATCAGCCCCAAAAAGAAAGGAACGACTTTGGAACATATTATCTTGCTAAGGGGAGTTACTCCTAATGGAAAAAATGCTATCCCTAAAATGTCTTATCTAGTAGATATCTTGACAGAAGTTGGTTTTCAACAAGTTCGAACTTATATTCAAAGTGGAAATATCATTCTTGAAAGTGACTTAGATTTAGAAACAATACGAGAACGTGTTCATACTCTGATAAAGGAAAAAATTGGGGCCGACTTAAAAATGGTTATCAAGAACAAAAGTGATTTTACAAAAATTGTCCAAGAAAACCCGCTTGGAGAACACTATCTTTATGACCGTATACACGTGATTTTTTATCAAGAATCTATTCAAAGCCTCCCTTTAGAAAAATTGAAAATTGATTACGGCGAAGAAGAAATTTATGTCGGTAACCATTGTCTTTACCTCTATCTCCCTAGAACTGCAAAACAAAAAAAGCTCAATACTAACTATCTTGAAAAGCTTTTCAATGTAGATTTGACCATGCGAAAACTAAATGTAGTAGAAAAATTATTAAGCAAGTAGTGATTGAATTTAGTAAAAATCGGAAGAATACTCCTCCGATTTTATTTTGTCTGAGTTTGGACATAGTGGGCAATGACATCTGATGTGTACTGGGCTGTTCCTGGGCCAAATTTGTCAATGTTTTCCTTAAATTCTGGGTTGTAGACGTAGCCTTTACCGATATGACCGAATACCTCAATAGAGCAGTCAAATCCATAAGTACGGATGGCTTGCAAGAGTTTAGCAGCTTCTTTTATATGGTACATGATTTCCTCCTTATACTCAATGAAAATCAAATAGCAAACTAGAAAGCTATCCGCGGGTTGCTCAAAGCACTGCTTTGAGGTTGTAGATAAGACTGACGAAGTCAGTCACATATATAATCCAAGGCGACGCTGACGTGGTTTGAAGAAATTTTCGAAGAGTATTACATTGATAGTATAACCCCTCCCCTTAGGTCAGAGTCAAGTGTTTTTGCGAAATTTTTTACTTTATCATAACATGAAAATGGTTTTCTTGACAGACCTTAGAAAACATGATAGGATAGTCAAGTCTATCAATCAAAAGAAACGCTCACTTTGAGTACTGATGAGGCTAGTTGCCAAGGGCAGTAGCTTTTTCTTTTGTAATACTAATTTTAGGAGTTTAACTATGTCTGAAAAATCGCAATGGGGTTCTAAACTGGGCTTTATCCTAGCATCTGCTGGTTCAGCCATCGGACTTGGTGCCGTTTGGAAATTCCCCTACATGACTGCTGCTAACGGTGGAGGAGGCTTTTTACTGATCTTTCTCATTTCCACTATTTTAATCGGTTTCCCCCTATTGCTGGCTGAATTTGCTCTCGGCCGAAGTGCTGGTGTCTCAGCTATCAAAACCTTTGGAAAACTAGGCAAGAATAGTAAGTACAACTTTATCGGTTGGATTGGTGCCTTTGCCCTCTTTATCCTCTTATCTTTCTACAGTGTTATTGGAGGATGGGTCTTCATTTATTTAGGTATCGCTATCGGTAAAGCTCTCCACCTAGGCATTACCAATGACTATGCTCAGCTCTTTACCGATATTATTTCTAATCCAGTCATTGCCCTAGGAGCTCAAGCTGCCTTTATCCTGTTGAATATCTTTATTGTATCACGTGGGGTTCAAAAAGGGATTGAAAGAGCTTCTAAGGTCATGATGCCCCTGCTCTTTATCATCTTTGTCGTCATCATCGGACGCTCTCTCAGCTTGCCAAATGCCATGGAAGGGGTTCTCTACTTCCTCAAACCAGACTTTTCAAAACTAACTAGCGCTGGTCTCCTCTATGCTCTGGGACAATCTTTCTTTGCCCTCTCACTAGGGGTGACAGCCATGCTGACCTATGCATCCTACTTGGACAAGAAAACCAATCTGGTACAGTCAGGGATTTCCATTGTAGCTATGAACATCTCAGTATCCATCATGGCAGGACTAGCCATTTTCCCAGCCATGTCAGCCTTCAATATCCAGTCTGAAGGGGGACCGAGCTTGCTCTTTATCGTCTTGCCTCAACTCTTTGACAAGATGCCTTTTGGAACTATTTTCTACATCCTCTTCCTCTTGCTCTTCCTCTTTGCGACGGTCACTTCTTCCGTCGTTATGCTGGAAATCAATGTAGGCAATATCACCAATCAAGACAACAGCAAGCGTGCTATGTGGAGTGCCATTTTAGGGATTCTGACCTTTGCCTTTGGGATTCCCTCAGCCCTTTCTTACGGTGTTATGGCGGATGTTCACATCTTTGGGAAGACCTTCTTTGACGCTATGGACTTCTTGGTTTCCAATCTCCTCATGCCATTTGGAGCTCTCTGTCTTTCACTCTTTACTGGCTACATCTTTAAGAAGGCCCTTGCTATGGAGGAATTCCATCTTGATGAAACGGTATGGAAACAAGGACTGTTCCAAGTCTGGCTCTTCCTTCTTCGTTTCGTCATTCCAATCATCATCATCGTGGTCTTCATCGCCCAATTTATGTAATCAAAAAGGACTTGAGTAGTAAACTCAGGCCCTTTCTTTTTTATGGATGGCTAACAATCAATTCCAAACCTTGCCCTTCCAGAGTCCAAGCTTCAACATCACTTGGTAGGATAAAGTGGCTGCCTTTTTGGATTGGATAGTTTTTTCCGTCAACAGTTAGCTGACCTTGACCAGCTAGGACACTCAATAAGCTGTAGTCAGCTGTCTTTTCGAAGTCAACTTTTCCAGTAATTTCCCACTTGTAAACTGCGAAGAAATCATTAGAGACAAGTAAAGTTGAGCGTAAATCATCAGCTTTGACAGTCACAGGACGGCTATTTGCTGGCTCACCAATGTTCAAGACATCAATGGATTTTTCAAGATGAAGTTCACGCAAGTTGCCTTTGTCATCCTTGCGGTCAAAGTCATAGACGCGATAGGTGGTATCGCTAGACTGCTGGGTTTCAAGAATCAAGATACCTGCACCGATAGCGTGCATGGTGCCACTTGGCACATAGAAGAAATCTCCAGCTTTAACTGGTACTTTTGTCAGCAAGGCATCCCAGTTCTTGTCCTCGATTTGCTGGCGGAGTTCTTCTTTTGACTTGGCATTATGGCCGTAGATAATCTCTGAACCTTCATCCGCTGCAATGATGTACCAGCACTCTGTTTTTCCGAGTTCGCCTTCATGCTCTAATCCATAAGCATCGTCTGGGTGAACTTGGACGCTGAGCCAGTCGTTGGCATCGAGGATTTTGGTCAAAAGCGGAAATACAGGTTCTGGACGATTGCCAAATAATTCACGGTGCTCTGCATATAAAGTAGCTAGATCTATTCCCTCGTAGCGACCAATGGCAACTTTAGAGACGCCATTTGGATGGGCTGAGATGGCCCAGTATTCTCCGATTTTTTCACTTGGAATGTCGTAGCCAAACTCATCACGTAGCTTGGTTCCACCCCAGATTTTTTCTTGCATAACTGATTGTAAAAATAATGGTTCTGACATCTTGATCTCCTGTCTGATTTTTCTTCCTTCATTATAGCAAAAAAAGAGTTCCATTTGAACTCTTTTTAACATCTTATAAAGTAGGGAGAAGATTTTGTAAAAATAGTAACGATATACTTTTTTCTTTGATAGAGACGAACATAAAAGACTCTCATAAAGCTAGCTGTAACTGGACTTTTTCCCCCAACTCTCATTCAAAAATTACTTTAATGAAGCATCTATTTTCATAAAATAAAAAGACTGAAAGCAGTCTTCTTTTTAAATCAAAGCTGTGATAGCCGTTACTAAACCAAAAACGATACCTGGTGCATTAGCAGCTGCAAGTGGAATATCTCTTTCCTTCTTGAAAAGACCATAGTAAACCCAGAGACTACAGTTGATAGCTGCGACTAGGGGTTGAATGAAGTTGCCTTTTTGACCGGCAAGATTATTCATGATTTGTGGGAAGTAAGACACATACATCATAACAGACATGAAAGTCGCTACCCACCCCAACACTTTCATTTGTTTTTCAGACATTTTCAAAACCTCTTTTATTCTTTTATACTTTCTATTTTATAATTTAATACAAAAATAAGCAAGAGTTTGAGAGTTTTGCTATAAAAATGTAAACTATCACAGTCTTGTGATAAGAAAAAGACCGGATTGCTCCGATCTGTACGATTCATAAAATGTAAAAATGAATAGCTTTTGTCAATGAAGCGATTGATTGATGGTAAATAAACCGTTAGAAATTATTTGAGCAATAACTTCAAGACCGTGCAAAATAAAATTTCCTACAATCAAACCTATAATAATTGAACAGATAATCATGGTCACACAGATTAGATAAATATCCTTTTTTTTCATCTCTTTCCTCCTACTATCTATTCATGAAGATATTTCAATCCCAACTTCCAATGAAATAATAAAATCCACTTACAACAGCTGTTTAATCATATTTCTCCTTTCCATATCAGTTTCATTTTCTACTGTTATATTTTTATTATAAGATTTTGGGAAAGCGCTGTCAACTATTTATATGCAATTTCTTTATATAAAAAGACCGGATTGCTCCGATCTTTCAATAGTTCCTATTCTCAATTTCTGTTTTAAGAATGGTTAAGGTTAACGTCAAATGACTAAGCGTCCTATTTCATACGATAAAAATCAATCACTAGACCAGCTGGACCTTTAACTAATAAGGACTCTGTTCCCCAATCCGTTTCACAAATACCGTTTAAAATCTCGACACCGATCTCTTTTAAACGTTGGTAATCCTTGTCTACATTCTCAATCTCAAGGTGAAGAATGATGCCTGACTGAAAATCTTCCAAAGGAATCAAATGATTTCGGGACAACATGAGACAGTGACTGCCAATCGTAAACTGAGCAAAAACATCATCAGCATAATCTGCCTTTTTATCCAAGATATACTCCAAGTCAGCACAGACTTGGGGAACATCTGAAACGATAATATCTAATTGATTTAAATTCATTTACTATCCTCCATAAAAAGACCGGATTGCTCCGATCTTTCGTTGTTTATTTAATTGCGCGTGATTGCAATCCTTCTTCTTCCAAGAAGAGACGGAATGGTACGAGTTCTTCTGCTTCGTATTTTTCTTTGAAGGCTTTGATAGCTTCTTCTGAGTGTTGTTTTGGATCCAATTCAAGTACTTCTACTGGAAGTGGACGGTGTGGAGTGATGCGAGCATCGATCACAACAGTTTTACCTTCTTTGTTCAATTTAACAGCTTCTGCAACCACTGCATCGATGTCTTCGATACGGTCAACTGTAAATCCAACAGCTCCCTGAGCTTCAGCAATTTTCGCATAGTCAGCATTAGGGAAGTCACAACCAAACAAGTGTTTGTTTGTGTCTTCGTATTTGTCCTTGATGAAGGCATATTTACCATTTGAGAAGACAACGTTGATAACTGGAAGGTCGTATTGAACGTTTGTGATAACGTCTGGGTAGCACATGTTGAATGCACCGTCACCCATGATGTTCCATACTTGGCGATCTGGATTGTCTTTCTTAGCAGCGATACCACCAGGAAGGGCAATACCCATTGTCGCAAATAGTGGAGATGTACGCCACATGTTCTTAGGTGTCATGTGAAGGTGACGAGTAGATGTTTGAGTAGTGTCACCTACGTCAATTGAGTAGATAGCGTCTTGATCAGCATGTTTGTTGATTGCATTGTAAACTTGATACAATTGCAATTCACCCTCAGTTTTACCTTCGAGTTTGTTCATGTAATCACGCCAGTTTTGGTTGTTCTTAACGTTTGCACGCCACCATGGAGTAGATTCAACTGGATTCACTTTGTCAAGGATAGCTTTGGCTGCTTGACCTGCATCACCAAGGATTGAAGCGTCTAAGGCATGACGTTTACCAAGTTTGTAAGGGTCAATATCAACTTGGATGAATTTTTCAGTGTTCTTGAATGCTTCGTAAACTTCAGCAAATGGGAAGTTTGAACCAAGGAAAAGAACTGTGTCTGCTTCAAAGACCACTTCGTTGGCTGGTTTCCAACCAACACGGTAAGCAGAACCTGTCAAACCTTCATAGTTCCATTCAAAGGCTTCAAAGTTTTTACCAGTTGTGATAATTGGTGCTTTGATTTTACGTGACAATTCAGTGATCACTTCACCTGCTTTAACACCACCGTAACCAGCATAGATAACTGGACGTTCAGCATTGTTCAAGATTTCAACAGCTTTGTCGATTTCAACTTCGTTCAAAGCAGGAGCGATGAATGAACGTTCATATGAACCTGAACCGTAGTATGAGCTTTCGTCGATTTCTTGGAAACCGAAGTTTACTGGGATTTCAACAACAGCTGGACCTTTTTTAGAAACTGCAGCACGGCAAGCTTCGTCAATTACTTTTGGCAATTGCTCAGCGTAAGCTACACGTTTGTTATATACAGCGATACCGTTGTACATTGGGTTTTGGTTCAATTCTTGGAAAGCATCCATGTTGAGTTCGTTAACTGGACGTGATCCAAGGATCGCTAGGAATGGAGTGTTATCCATAGCTGCATCGTAAACACCGTTAATCAAGTGAGTCGCACCTGGACCACCTGAACCAACTGCAACCCCAATTGAGCCACCGAATTTAGCTTGCATAACCGCTGCAAGAGCACCTGTTTCTTCGTGGCGAACTTGCAAGAAGCGGATATCTTTTTCTTCAGCCAAAGCGTCCATCAATGAGCTGAGTGTTCCTGATGGGATACCGTAGATTGTGTCTACGCCCCATGTTTTCAATACGTTAAGCATTGCTGCAGATGCAGTAATTTTCCCTTGAGTCATAGTGATAACTCTCCTTCAATTTTTTTAGACTTGGAGAATACGATTACATAGAATTGGAAACGTTCTCCAAATTTTTACTATTCCACTGTATCATATTTATGCTGACTTTTCTAAAAATCTGCTCAAAACTCTCTATTCTCTATTCTAATACAGTTTTGAAAACGCTGCTATTCCTGTTTTATAACAAAGAAATCTAGTCATTACTTTTAGTCTATTTTAGTAAAGTTTAAGAGAAGAGAACTGGTCAGAACGGATACAGAACTAAAGGCCATGGCTAAACCTGCCAGTTCTGGATTGAGAGCCAGTCCAACACCTGAAAAGACTCCTGCTGCAATCGGAATTCCGGCGACATTGTAGATAAAGGCCCAGAAAAGATTGAGCAGAATTCGATGAAAGGTTTTCTTACTCATGTCAAAGGCACGCACCACGCCTAGGAGGTTATTGGTTGTCAACACCAAATCTGCTGACTCGATGGCAATATCTGTTCCAGCTCCCATGGCAATTCCCACATCTGCTACACTGAGGGCAGGAGCGTCATTGATACCGTCCCCAACAAAGGCTACTTTGCCAGCTGCTTGTAGTTTATGGATTTCATGGGCTTTTTCTTCTGGCAAGACGCCTGCAATGACCTCTTCAATTCCGATTTGATCTGCAATAGCACGCGCTACACCTGCATTATCTCCTGTCAGCATGACTGTTTTAAGGCCACGCTTTTTCAACTGACTGATGGCTAGCTTAGCATTTTCCTTGGGAATATCTTGCAAAGCAAGCAAGCCTTTGATTTCATTGTCAACAGCCAAGAACACAACTGTCTTAGCTTCTTTTTCTAGTTCTTCTAGTTTTTCTTGATAAGTGCTAGAAATGTTCATGCCATCCAGCATTTTAGCATTTCCAAGCAAAACTTGTTTTCCATTGATTTGCCCTGAGACACCTTTTCCGTGCAAGGCTTGGAAATTTTCAACAGTTTGAAACTCAAGTCCAGCTTCACTCGCTCGTTTCACAACGGCTTCAGCCAGTGGGTGTTGAGAAGCTTCTTCCAAGGAAGCTGCCAATCCAAGCACTTCTACTTCGTCGCCGATGATATCTGTGACCACAGGTTTCCCTTCCGTCAAAGTTCCTGTCTTATCAAAAACAATAGTTTGGACTTTCTGGATTTCCTGTAGAACCGTTCCATTTTTGAGGAGAACTCCCATCTTGGCACTGCGACCTGTCCCCACCATAAGGGCTGTCGGTGTTGCAAGTCCCAAGGCACAAGGGCAGGCAATAATCAGAACTGCTACTCCATAGAGAAGCGAAGACACAAAGCTCGCCCCAAGCACAACTACACTATCCCTGAGCAAGACGAACCAAACCCAAAAGGTCACAATCCCTAAAATGACAACTGCTGGGACAAAAATCCCTGAAATTTTATCCGTCAAGTCCTGAATCGGCGCACGACTTGTTTGAGCTTTCTTCACAAAATCCACAATCTGAGCCAAAACAGTCTCTGAACCAACTTTTTCTGCTCTAAAAATAAGCGTTCCGCTATTATTGATGGTTGAGCCAATGACAGTATCTCCAACTGTTTTGTCCACTGGTAGGCTCTCACCTGTCACCATAGACTCATCAATACTAGAGATACCTTCTACTACGACACCATCAACCGCAATCTTTTCACCGGGACGCACTCGAATCAGGTCACCTACCTTGACTTGTTCCAAAGGAACTTGAACATAGCGTTCATCACGCAAGACTTCTGCTGTTTTAGCCTGCAAGTCCAGCAATTTCTCCACAGCTTGGGAAGTATTTTTCCGCATTTTCTCCTCAAAAACGGCTCCCATAAGAACGAAGAAGAAGATAAATGCAGCACTTTCAAAGTAAACGGGGAGACCAGCGAAGAGGGCAACTAAGCTATAGAAATAGGCCACTAGGGTTCCCAGAGCAACCAAGGTATCCATGTTGGCATTGTGCTTTTTAAAACTAGCCCAAGCACTTTGGATATAAGGACCACCTGCTACTAGCATGATCGGTGTTGTGGCTAAAAAGGTTCCCCAACGCAGGACTTGGTGACTAATTCCTCCTGTCGACATCCCAATCATGAGAATCACAAGAGGCACAGTAAAGATACTAGTAATCCAAAAACGCTGTAAAAGTGATAGAGATTTTCGAATCTTCTCAACTACGGTATAACTCCCCTTTTGCATCTTCATGCCACAAGAAAATTCATGTTGACCTAATTCTTGAGGGGTAAAACGAATTGTCTTCTCTTCATCCACGCCGATTGGTTCCAAGATGCCTTCTTCTTCAAAAAGAATTTCCTTATAACAGTTTGAAGGTGTCACACGGTGAAAGGTGATAACAGCAGGAACTCCTTTTTGCAGTTGAATGTGGGCTGGATGGTAGCCTTTGTCTGCCGTGATACGGATTTTTTGAACACCATTTTCAAGACTTGCTTTCACAATTTCAGTCATATCATTCTCCTATTCTACAATCATCTTACCGTGCATCATGTTCATACCACAAGCAAATCCAAATTCTCCAGCCTGCTCAGGCGTGATTTCCACTACATACTCTTCCCCCATAGGCAGGTCCGCATGTACACCAAAATCTGGAAAAACAATTTGGTCCAGACAGGGTGAAGGATCCTTGCGGTCAAAGACAATGCGGGCTGGCACTGATTTCTTGAGGATAAGCAACTCAGGCGTATAGCCTCCCATGACTTCCACTCGAATCTCTTGGTAGCCCTTTTTTTGCTGGGCCTTTTGTCCAGATTTTTCAGGCTTTTTGAAAAACCAAAACAAGATAAACGCGATAAGGGCAATACAAATAATGGTTACAATACTATTTAACATGACGTCTCCTTTACATACAATTACATTTTACTTTTGTTACAGCGCTTGATTTCTTCTCAGAAATCACAGCTTCCAAGTCTTCCAAGTCAGCCTGAGTAAAATCACATTCAGCAATCAAATCAGCCAACAAGTTCTTAATCCTACGAGAACAAACCTTGTCCTTGATATCTTGGACAAGTAAATCCCGACTTTGGTCCAAAGTTAAAAGGGCTGAATAGACAAAGAACTTGCCTTCTTTTTTCCTTGTCAGACACTCTTTCTCAACCAAACGAGCCAAAAGAGTTTGAATGGTTGACTTGGACCAGTCGAACCGCTCCGCCAGAACCTTGATCAAATCCGTACTAGTCTGCTCTCCTTGCATCCAAATAATCTTCATAACCTGCCATTCTGCATCTGAAATCTGCATAATCACACCTCCAAAATCTACATTTGTCGATTACAGTTATTAGTATACTCCTAAAATCTACATTTGTCAATTATAAAATCAATCTTTTCTTTGAAAAATTGAATTTTAACCATATAATACAGGATTTTCAGTCAAATCTTACTATATAAACTATAAAAATATGCTATACTAAAGAAAAAAGAAAACAACCACTAGGGGTGCGTAAAGCTGAGATTAACAACTGTTAGATCCCTTTAACTCAATCTAGGTAATGCTAGCTGATGGAAGTGGAAATGATAATGGGGACTAGCAGTCTTCTATTGCCTTCCTGAAACAGATTAGCTTGTTCTTAAGAATACAAACTTCAGTTGGTTGGGAGGTTTTAGATGACTTATTTACCCGTTGCTTTGACCATTGCAGGAACTGACCCAAGTGGCGGTGCTGGCATTATGGCTGATTTAAAGTCATTCCAAGCGAGAGATGTCTATGGAATGGCTGTTGTAACCAGTCTTGTCGCTCAAAATACCAGAGGCGTTCAATTGATCGAGCACGTTTCTCCTCAAATGTTGAAAGCCCAATTGGACAGTGTCTTTTCGGATATTCCACCTCAGGCTGTAAAAACTGGGATGTTAGCAACTACTGAAATTATGGAAATCATCCAGCCCTATCTTAAAAAGCTGGATTGTCCCTATGTTTTAGATCCAGTTATGGTAGCGACTAGCGGAGATGCCTTGATCGACTCAAGTGCTAGAGACTATCTCAAAACAAACTTACTACCTCTAGCAACTATTATTACGCCAAATCTTCCTGAGGCAGAAGAGATTGTTGGTTTTTCAATCCATGATCCTGAAGACATGCAGCGTGCTGGTCGCCTGATTCTAAAAGAATTTGGTCCTCAGTCTGTAGTCATCAAAGGTGGTCATCTCGAAGGCGGTGCTAAGGATTTCCTCTTTACCAAGGATGAACAGTTTGTCTGGGAAAGCCCACGAATTCAAACCTGTCACACCCATGGTACTGGATGTACCTTTGCTGCAGTAATTACTGCTGAACTAGCCAAGGGAAAAAGCCTTTATCAGGCAGTTGATAAGGCCAAGGCCTTTATCACAAAAGCTATTCAAGACGCTCCTCAACTTGGTCATGGTTCTGGCCCAGTCAACCATACAACTTTTAAAGATTAAGAAAAAAACTCTCTAGTTCCCACTTTAAGGGAATTAGAGAGTTTTTATACTCTTCGAAAATCTCTTCAAACTACGTCAGCTTCCATCTGCAACCTCAAAACACTGTTTTGAGCTGACTTCATCAGTCTTATCTAAAACCTCAAGGCAGGGCTTTGAGCAACCTGAGGCTAGCTTCCTCTTTGATTTTCATTGAGTATTAGTTAGGAAATAATGTCATGCAACTTTGTTAAAAAGGCTTGCGTTTTTGCCTCAATATCTTCTGCCTGCATCAAATCACGTACAACAGCTACACCAGCGATGCCAGTGCCCATAAGCTGGTCAATGTTCTCTGAAGTCAGGCCTCCAATAGCAACTACTGGAATGTCAACCGTTTGGCAAATTGTTTTCAAGGTCGATATCAGAGTAATGGGCGCATTTTCCTTGGTGGTGGTTGGGAAAATGGCTCCTGTCCCCAAGTAATCTGCACCTGATGTTTCTGCTTCCAGAGCTCTTTTTATTGTTTTAGCGGTGACACCGAGGATTTTTTCAGGTCCCAAGACTTGTCGGGCAACCGAAACTGGTAATTCATCGTCTCCGATATGCAGACCTGCAGCATCGACTGCAAGACAAACATCCAAACGATCATCGATTATCAAGGGTACCTGATAAACATCTGTTATTTCCTTGACTTGTTTTGCTAGTTGATAATATTGATTGGTTGTGAGATTTTTTTCTCGTAATTGGACTATGGTAACCCCTGAACGGCAAGCCGTCTCAACCTTTTCAAGAAATCTTTCCACGGAATCTTGGTAGCGATTGGTTACCAGATATAGTCTAAGTGCTTCTCTATTCATAAACCTCTCCTTTGATGGCATCTAACCAGTTTTTATCTCTCCTTAGAAGCGAAAACTGATTGAGTACTTGGTAACGAAATTCTTCCAATCCCATTCCTTGAACAACTATTCTCTCAGCGGAGATATTAAGATAAGAGACTGCTAAACACGAAGCTTCAAATCCAGTCTTTCCTTGGCTGAGAAAAACGGCTGTCAAGGCTCCAACCAAGTCTCCTGTCCCTGTTATCCAGTCTAATTCTGCACAGCCATTTCCCAGTACAGCGACCTGATTCTTCGAAACGATGAGATCCTTAGGACCAGTAACTAAGAATGACATACCAGGATAGGTCTGACACCAGTCTTTCAAGACTTGAAGCAAATCCTCCGTTTCTTGATCTTTAGCACTCGCATCGACCCCAACGCCGTGGTGTTTTAAGCCAACAAGACTTCGGATTTCTGACATATTTCCTTTAAGGACCGTAGGGCTATTGTCTAAAAGGTCTTTAACTAAGCTCTTACGAATGACTGAAGCTGTTACGCCAACCGCATCTACTACCATTGGGAGACAAACTTGAGCTGCATAAGAAGCTGCCATACGGATTGCTTTTTCCTTCTCAGCTGACAAATGCCCCAAATTGATGAAGAGTGCCTGGCTTTGCTTAGTAAAATCAAGAACCTCACGGGAATCATCTGCCATAACTGGTTTACATCCCAAAGCCAAAATCCCATTTGCTAGCATCTCACAAGAAATCTCATTGGTAATACAGTGAATTAGGGAAGTCATTTCCAGAGGAAAAGGATTTGTCAATGCCTGCATCAGTCTATCCTTTCACCAAAGAAATATCCTTGCACTTTTTTAAAGAATTCCTGCTTGATTAAAAATCGAAAGGCAATAAAGGAAATCGCTGTACCAATCAAGGTTGCTCCGAAAAATCGAGGAGTGTAGATAAACCAGCTGAGCTTTGCAGCCGATCCTGTAAAGAGCACCATAACAGGATAGGAAACAATAGAACCAATGATACCTGTTCCCAAAATCTCTCCTAGAGCAGAATAGTGAAATTTTCGACCATACTTATAAAAGAGACCTGCTAGAAGGGCTCCAAAAGTCGCTCCTGTGAGAGCTAAAGGCGGAATCCCTTGAGTCGTCATACGGATAAAGGCTGTCACTGTAGCCATAGCCAAGGCATAAACAGGTCCCATCATGATTCCTGCTAGAATATTGACTACACTGGACATCGGTGCCATTCCCTCAATTCGAAAAATAGGTGTAAGGACTACATCAAGGGCAATCATCATAGATAAAATGGTTAATTTGTGAACTTGTAATTGGTGCTTTCTCATGTTTCTATTCTTCTCCTTTTTCTAAAGACTGTAAATCACTCTTCCATGTCTGGTGTTGGTAGGCCATTTGCCAAAACTTGGCTTCCATATGAACACTGATGTGGAAGGCATCTAGCATTTTTTTCTTGTCTGTCTCATCACTTTCGCGATAGAGTTGATTGACCAGCGCTCCCTCCTCTCTGATCTGTTGCTCCAACTCATCCGTAATATAAGTTTCAATCCATTGTTGGTAGAGAGGATTTGGTGATGGTTTAAGATTAAGTGATTTGCCTATATCATGATATAGCCAAGGACAAGGCAGCAAACTTGAAAAGGCAATGGCTAGATTTGCTTCTTCAAATTGACGATAAATGTGAGAAATGTAATGATAGCAGGTGGGAGCGATTGGATGTTGCTCCATTTCCTGATCGCTGATTTCCAATTCCTTGAAAAATTGTTGGCGGATAAATAACTCACCTTCCACTAGACTCTGAGCATTTTGTTTCAAGAGTCTTTTCATCTCTTGGTTTGAAGTCTTATCAGCCAAAAGGTGATAGATTTCTGAGAAGGCCTTCAGATAGTAGGCATCCTGAATCAGGTAATAGCGGAAAATGGCAGGGTCTAAATTTCCCTCTTGTAATTGTAAAATAAAGGGATGATGAAAAGAAGTCTGCCAAGCTTCCCTGGATAATTCCATCGCAATATCTGTAAATTCCATAATAACTCCTTTATAAAAATAGACTGGTTTGAAGCAATAAAAAGAACAGCAGGTAGATGAATATTGTCCTTTTAGGAATATAAAAAGTCCGATAGCTATTCTCCACCTGTGCATGTTCGTCATATCCATGCGCCGATAGAGCTCTCAGGTAAAGATGGCGCCACCTAAAGACTGTCATCAGAACCTTGCTGTAAATCAAGGGCGACCAAAAATGCAGTTCTTGACCGCGTAATAAGCAAGCTTCCTTGAGAGACTTGATTTCTTGCTGAATAAGGGGAAAGGAATTGAATACCACAATCAAGGCATAGGCCCATGACCGTGATAACCCCTTTTGAGCCAAGTACAAGAGAAGCTCTTTTAGTGAGATGCTTGAGATAAATACAACCCCTATACAAACTGTCACAAAAGCTCTGGTTCCAAGTATGACTGCCTGCGAAGCATCCCCATGTAACTGAACTGCCCAGTAGTTGGCAAAGGATGGCAAAATGGCAAGTATGATCATCCAAGCTAACATTTTAAATCGCCGGTAATAGAGCATAAAGAGAATACAGAATGCGACTACCGAAAGATTCAGAGCAATCGAAGGAATAAAAGATGTTTCCAAGGATAAAATCAGCAAAAAGAGACTGATAATCGGTGTCTGGGTTGCTACTTTGACCATACTATCTCACCTCCCCTTGGATATTGCTACTCTGAGATGTAAGTGGTTTGGTAATGGTCACTTCTTTCACATGACGAAGACCCTGACTAGTCATCTCAATCCAATAATCAACCACAGAGATCAAGGGATCCAAACGATGGCTAATGATCAGAAAACTTCTTCCTTGATTTCTCTCCTCCAGAATCCAATGACAAAAATAATGGCAGGCTCTATCATCCAAACCTGCAAAAGGTTCATCTAGCAAGATCACAGAAGCCTTGCTGGTCAAGATGGTCAAGAGCTGAAGAATCTTTTGCTGGCCACCACTTAATTGATAGGGACTCTTATCGAGTGCCTGCTCCAAATCAAAATATCGTAAAGCTTGGAAAATTCGTTGATTTCTTTCAGAATCAGGTCCATCTAATTGAAGTTCCTCTCGCAGACTGACTCTGATAAACTGTTTCTCAGCTTCCTGAACAACACCCGTCAGGTCACGATACAAACTCTTTTTCTTTTTCAGGACTGTCCCCTTCCAGGTAATACGCCCCTTATACTTTTGAAATTGAAGAATAGACCGAAAAAGGGTTGATTTCCCGACACCATTATCACCCAAGATACAGGAAATTCCTTGGTAGAATGTAAAATCCGCAATCGAAAAGAGGGGGTGCTTATCCAGTTCACAAGTGATTCGGTCCATATAGAATAGTTCTGGGCTAGAAGCAACCTCCTTTGAAGCAACCTGTGTCATCTCAGAGGTAGGGATTTGAAACACTTCCCTTAGTTGTCCGTCTCTTAGCTCCACCATATGGTCGATATAGGCTTCATAATCAGATAAATCATGGTCGCACAAAATAACTGTCTTCCCATTAGAGACCAACTCTTTTAGAATCTCCAATATCTCTATCCTACTCTTGCGATCAATGGAAGCAAAGGGCTCATCTAATAGATAGACCCTAGGATTCATAGCAAAGAGAACAGCCAAAGCAGCCTTTTGCTTTTCTCCACCTGATAAGTGATGGATGGGACGGTGCAAGATGTCCTTGCAACGACATTGCTGGACAACCTCTGCTATTTTAGAATCAATTTCCTGAAGGTGATAGCCGATATTTTCCAAGGTAAAAATCAGCTCCTCAAACAAGCTCTCCATGGTAAATTGATGATTGGGATTTTGAAAGAGAATACCAACCGTTTGAACACGTTCGATGATAGAAAGCTGACTGACCTCGCTCCCATTTATCAGGACTTGACCATTATAGGGAAGAGAACTAACTTGGGCAATCATTTGAAAGAGACACGATTTTCCAGAACCACTGCTCCCAACTAACAAGGTAAAGGCTTGCGCATGAAAAGTAAAATCAATCGGTTCCGAAAAAATTGGGGACTGAATCTCCCGTAATTCCAGACCCATCTATGCTTTTCCTCCAGTTGCAAACTGATGATAGAGTTTGACAATGGCACGAACCAAGATAGTACAGAAGAAATAAACAGAAATAAAACGTACCACTAGCAAGGAAAGTACAAAAGGCACTGAAAAGGCGTAGTAACCTAACTTAATGTATTCATAGACAAAGCTAACAAGCGTAATCCCAATACTATTGGCAGTTAGAGAGAGCCAACTTTCATAGCGATTCTTGGTTACGATAAAACCAAGTTCACTTCCCAAACCTTGAACCAAGCCAGACAAAAGGGCACCTAGACCGAATTGGCTACCATAAAGGACTTCAGCAAGCGCAGCTAGCACTTCTCCAATCGTTGCACTTCCGACTCTCGGAACAAAGATGGCAGCAATGGGCGCAGCCATACACCAGAGTCCAAAAAGGATTTCATTGGCAAAAGCCTGTAAACCAAGAGGTGTTAAGAGTAGGCTGAGAATATTATACACATATCCTGAACCAACGAAAACCCCACCAAAAAAGATAGACAAGAAAGCAAGCAAAATAACATCTTTTAGCTGCCATTTTTTCAACATAAAAAACTCCTTTTTAAAGAAAAGTGGGGTGCTCAAGGTGAGCTGCCAAAAGGCTTATACTCTTCGAAAATCAAATTCAAACCACGTCAACGTCGCCTTGCCGTACTCAAGTACAGCCTGCGGCCAGTTTCCTAGTTTGCTCTTTGATTTTCATTGAGTATTAACGTCCAGACTATCCTCTTTTAATAAACAAAAAAACTCCAATTACAAACGAGAATTAGAGTTCAGCTTACAAGATTAGACCGTTCTTTTCGACATACGAAAAAAGCGTTTCACATTTCCCTTCGCCAGTCTTAACTGTATCAGGTTCAATGGGTATCATCTCAGCCTAAAGCACCCCAAATGTCTTTATTATTTAATTATGTGATTATTATAACACACATTTTATACTAGTTCAAGAAATTGAACTGGAAATACAGCCTTGCACTCACAAAGACAGCAGATCTTTCTTTTGCAAAAAACAAATGACCTGTTTGATGAATTAGCCATTCAAGCTGAATCTGGACATATCTTTTTAGAAAAGGAAAACTTCCACTTACTTAGAATCCAAGGATAGATACCTATTGTTCACTCATTTCTCGAACAGTTTTTTCTATATTTTTTGCATACGATATTGCTGAAATGATTGAAACACCGTCAACATTGGTCTTCATAATGTCTTTAATATGTTGCGTCTGTATCCCACCAATTGCAACTAAGGGCATTTGTGGCAATAGTTTTCTCATCAATTTAAGACCTTCATAACCTATAGCGCCACCAGCATCATCTTTTGACTGGGTATCAAATACAGGACCAACACCAACATAATCTACATATTCAACTTTTGACTGTTGAAATTCTTTCTCGTTTTTTATAGAAAGACCAATTATTTTATCTGGCATCAATTTTCTAATTTCATCAACACCTAGGTCATCTTGTCCTACATGAACCCCATCAGCATCTATTTCTAATGCCAACTCTATATCATCATTTACGATAAACGGTACATTGTATTTTTTACAAAGTTTTTTAAGTTTTATTGCTAATTCCAGTTTTTCTTTACCTTCTAAAGCACCTTTACCTTTTTCTCGAAATTGAAATAAAGTTATACCACCTTTTAAAGAATCTTCAACAACTGTATATAAATCCTTACCTAAGCAAGTAGTCGTTCCACAAATAAAATATAATTTTAATAGTTCTTTATTAAACATCTTATTTCACCTTTTTAAATGTTTCTATATCTTTATCAGTAACTTCATATAATGCATTAATAAATTCAACTTTAAACGTTCCTGGTAGATGTCCATTAGGACGCTTTTCTGCCATTTCCCCAGCAATATTATATGCTAACATTGCTGTTTCTAAAGATTTCAATTCTTGTCCTTTTTCTAGTCCTATAAAGCTCGCTAATACAGCTCCTAATAAACATCCTGTTCCAATAACTTTCGGCATCATTGCACTTCCGTTATGGATAGTCACTACCTCACCATTAACAGCAATAGCATCAACCTCCCCAGTTACTACTATTGGAATATTAAACTTAGCATTTGCTGCTAAAGCAATTTCATCAATATTATCTACTCCTGCACTGTCTACTCCCTTAGAGGCTACATTTATGCCGACTAAAGATGCAATCTCTCCTGCATTTCCTCTAATAGCTGCCAGTTTGTAATTATTTATTAAATCATCTGATACTTTTTTTCTATAAGCTCCCGCTCCACAGGCTACAGGATCTAATACTGCAGGTACATTATATTTTTCAGTTATTTTTAATGCCTCTTGGTACAGCTTCCAATTATCATCCGTTAAAGTCCCAATGTTAATCAATAATCCTCCAGCATACTTTAACAAATCCTCTAAATCTGCTGGAAACTCACTCATGGCTGGTGATGCACCCAGTGCTACTAATCCATTTGCTGTGAAATTTTTTACTACATCATTGGTGATACAAATGACTAATGGTGCTTTTTCTTTTAATAATTTTAAACTTGTCATATTGAAATTCTTCCTTTTCACTTTATACGATATACTGATTTCGATTTATCTCTATCTTTTGTTAAGAAATTTTTTTCATTTACATTGAATGATGTACCTCATCAAATTTGTAAATATCCTAAACTTTCTCTAGGCGTCATAACCAATATCAAAAAAGGCCAATTCTAAAGCGACCGCTTGATTCCAGCGTTGCTGAAGTTCTGTCAAATCTTCTCGACCTTTCCCGACACGATTGAGTTCGTCAATAAGAAATTGAACCCACTCTGCAAAGAAAGGACCTCTGTGGAGATTGATCCATTCCGAATGAATGTAGGCTTCAGGTAGAGCCAAATCTTTAGAACCCCAGTCTAAATAGAGACCTTCTGCAATGACCAGCATGACCAAAAGATGGGCATAGTCTGATGAAGACACTGCCGAATACATAAGATCCTGAAAGGCTTTTGTTACAGGGTGCAAGGTCACTTCCAGATAGTCATTCTCAGATACTTTTAACTCTTTGAAAGCCTTTTGGAAATAACCGTCTTCATCTGCTTCAAGAAAACCTAGTTGCTTGGCAAAACGAAGCTTGGATTCAAGCTGGTCTGCGTGGGCTACGCAGGCACCCAGCATGGATAAGAAGGCATCAAAGAAGTGATAATCTTGAATTAGGTAGTCTTTTAAGACCTTATTCTGAATTGTCCCTGCAAAAAGTTCCTTGACAAAACGATGATTGACAGCAGCCTGCCAATCCTTCTGACTACTTTTTAATAATTCTCCAACAGTCAAACCTGGCTGAAATGCATAAATCTGTGTTTCCATATTTATTTTTCCTCTCTTTACTCCTTAGTAATCAATAAAATACCAAGCAAAATCCTAGTTTCACTTGACCCTGTTAAAGAAAATCTAGGGCATTTGCAGAGAGCTACCTAAACAAGCCTATCCAGTTTTATATAAACAAAAAAACTCCAATTACAATCAAGAATTAGAGTTGACTTACAAGATTAGATCGTTCATTTCACCATACGAAAAAACTGTTCACATTTCCCTTCGCCAGTCTTAACTGTATCAGGTTCAATGGGTATCATCTCAGCCTAAAGCACCCCAAATGTCTTTATTATTTAATTACTGCACCAGTATAGCAAAAAATGAAAGCCCTAGCAAGATATTTGACCGAAAAATATCTTTATATAGTTTTCTTGATACAGATTGATCTTATTTAAACTTCTAATACATAACCAAAAACCTCCACATTCAGTGGAGGCAAGCATTTTATCAATACAATTTTAAGTCACGTGGGTCAACTGGGAAGGTTGGGTTGTATGGATTGTGACGGAGCTTGAAGTGTTTGACATCTTCAATGGTCTGAGTTCCAGACAATTGCATGACTGTCTTCAATTCTGCATTCAAGTGTTCAAAGACTTGACGCACACCAACACTACCGCCGAGAGCCAGACCATAGATAACCGGACGACCAATAGCTACCAAGTCTGCTCCTGAAGCCAAGGCTTTAAAGACATGTTGACCACGACGAACACCAGAGTCAAAGACGATTGGCACACGTTTATCAACTGCTTCTGCCACTTCTTGAAGCGAGTCAAAGGCAGCTGGTCCACCGTCGATTTGACGACCACCGTGGTTGGTTACCCAGATACCAGAAGCTCCTGCAGCAAGCGAACGTTCAACGTCCTCACGGCATTGTGGTCCCTTGACATACACAGGAAGACCAGAGTATTCAGCGATAAATTCTACATCACGTGGAGACAAGCGTTGTTTAGCTGATTTGTAAACAAAGTCCATTGATTTACCAGCACCTTCTGGCAGGTATTCTTCAACAATCGGCATGCCAACTGGGAAGACAAACCCATTACGCTTATCAACCTCACGATTACCCCCTACAGTAGCATCTGCCGTCAAGACAATCGCTTTATAGCCTTCAGCCTTCACACGGTCCATGATGTGGCGGTTGATACCGTCATCCTTACTAAAGTAAAACTGGAACCAATGTGGTGTCCCTTGAAGGGCTTCAGAAATCTCTGGAAGGTCAACAGTAGAGTATGAGCTAGTTGTATAAAGCGAACCGAACTCATGCACACCACGCGCAGTCGCCACTTCACCTTGTTCGTTTGCCAATTTATGAGCCGCAACAGGCGCCATAATGATTGGTGAAGACAATTTTTCGCCTGCAAATTCAATCTCTGTACTTGGATTTTCTACATTGCAAAGTGTATGAGGAACGATGAGCTTGTGGTTAAAAGCACGAATATTCTCTCTTAAAGTGAAAGTATCCTCTGCTCCACTGGCGATATAGCCAAATGCTGCTTTAGGGATCACTTTTTGCGCCATGGGCTCCAAATCATAGGTATTGATGAAATCTACATGCCCTTCTGCATTGCTTGTTTTGTATGACATAAAATGCCCTCCTTAATAAGTAAGCGTTTGCTTTTTATATTACAAAAATATTTTAACTCTTTTTTCAAAATTTTTCAAATATTTTGTTTGGAAATTTCATGCTTTCAATCATTTTACAGAGATAATTAAAAATGATAAACTTTCTTAAGTTATGGAAATTCAAATAATCTTTTCATTTTCTAGTATTAAAAACAAAATCAGGTAATCCTAGCAACCACCTGATTTTCTATGTTTTAAACGTTTTGCCAATTTTCTTGGTCTTCTTTAAAGCGTTTTAGAAGATCGAGTCCCTCTGGTGTGATATATCCTTCTTCTTGGGCTAGGTGAATGAGTTCACTGTAGTTAGAAAGCGTCACAAGTTTAACACCAGCATCTGCAAAGTTCTTATCTGCTTTTGGCAATTGGTAACTAAAAATCGCTACAACTCCAAGTACATCTGCTCCTTCGCGTTTAGCTGCTGCTACGGCTTCAAGAACAGAACCACCAGTTGAAATGAGGTCTTCAACCACTACCATTTTTTGACCTTGAGCTACACGGCCTTCAATTTGATTACCAGCTCCGTGGTCTTTTGGTTTGCTACGGATATAGGCAAATGGCAGATTCATCTTGTCAGCAATAATAGCTCCGTGTGGAATCCCTGCTGTTGCAGTTCCTGCAATCACTTCTACCTCTGGAAAGGCTTCTTTGATAGCATCTACAAAGCCATTTTCAATTAGGGTACGAGTTTCTGGATAGGCTAATGTCACACGGTTATCCGTATAAATGGGTGACTTGATACCAGAGGCCCAAGTGAAAGGCTCCTCTGGTTTGAGGTAAACGGCTTGGATTTTTAAGAGGTGGCTAGCAATATCTTTAGCAAGTGTCATGGTCTTCTCCTTTTATTTTTCTAATCTAGTTCTTTAATTCCAGTCCTGTGTCCATTCATCCTTGATGGCATGATAAGCTACAACAGGATCCTCAGCTTGGGTAATGGGACGTCCCACTACGATATAGTCACTGCCGATTTGATAGGCATCAGCAGGTGTCATGACGCGTTTTTGGTCTCCAACTGCAGCACCTGCTGGACGAATCCCCGGTGTCAGACAGATAAAATCTGGATTGGTAGCCTGCTTGATGACTTGCACTTCCTGAGCCGAGCAGACAACACCATCTAATCCCGCTTCAGCTGTCTTCTTAGCATAATGAATCACAGACTCTTGCAGGCTAGTTTGGATATTTTGGAACTCCTTCATCTGAGCTTCTGATGTTGATGTGAGCTGCGTTACAGCGATCAATTTGGCTTGGTTTCCAAGACCTTCACGCGCCGCCTTCATCATCTCTACACCACCAGCCGCATGAACATTAGTCATATCCACACCAAGCTGAGACAAGACCTTCATGGCTGACTTGACTGTATTAGGAATGTCATGCAGCTTGAGATCCAAAAAGACACTGTGCCCCAGGCCTTTCAAGTAAGACACAATCTCAGGCCCCGTTGCGTAATAAAGCTCCATCCCTACCTTAAGATAAAGGCTTTCTTCTGCTGGAAAAAGAGCTAAGAATTCCTTGACCACCTCAAAACTAGGAAAATCAAGAGCAATAACTGGACGATGTTCTCGCATAGGTTTCTCCTTTTACCTTTGCTAGTGAGAGAGTCTGGCCACAAGAAGCCACGAAAAAAGGAACCTGCCAACAGCAAGGTTCCACGAAAAATGGGTAGTCTCCACCCTTTCACCGTTTAACCTTAGCTGCCTCTCTGGACTGCTTTAAAGGTTTTTTACTATTCTATTATTTCTACCAGCACTTGTCAAGTAAAAATATGGTCACTAAAGAGCTATAGGAGAAAAGGTAAGACTAGCGACGCGATGAGCGCTGGGTCGTTTGGTTTCGATTGCTCTCTTCCTCTTGTTTTTTCTGTTCTTCTTCTAAACGTTTACGTTCTTCTTCCTGCTTTTTCTCGGCTTCCTTAGCCTCTTGTTTGGCTTTTTCCTCAGCTTCCATAATCAATTTATCCGCCACTGTGTAACTGTAAATTCCAGCTTCCATATCGACCACACTCGGTTCTGACAATTGAGGCTTAATCTTGCTGTAATAAGGCAGTTTCTTACTCATTTCAGAAAGCGGAACCAAGACTTCGTCCGAATCATTCATGGTCAATCGAATTAAATCGGAAGTGACCTTGCTGGGAGCTAATTCCACCTTTTGGATAGCAGCCTTGAGTTCTGGGCTAATTTGAGCAAGTTCTGAGACAAAAGCCTTGATTTGTTCGCTGTCATTAAAGAGAACTGATATATAAGTTTCTGGGAGACTAACCAAGCTCACAGCACTGGTCTCAAGCTGACCGCTGGAAAGAATAGGATAATGATTTTCACCAGAAACATAGTAGGCCACAATATCGTATTCCTTGACCTTGATAGTGAACTTGGTTGGAAATTGATAGACAAGTTGAGCTGATTCAACCCAATAGTTAGACTTAATCTGCTCTTCATATTTTGCCCTGTCTAGCAGAAGGCTAATCGTATAATCCGAATCCTGAATGCCTGAAGCCTGTCGAATATCATCAGCCGTAGTGTGCACCATTCCCTCAACACGAATATCCTTCATGGTCGCATAAGGACTGAGTAGGTAGGCAGAGACAATCAATAAAAGCAGACTTGGAAATAAAATCGTGAAGGCTCGCAAGATATGGAGGCCAGGAATCTTTGCTTTGGCTAGTTTTTCCTTTGCAGCCTTTTTAGCAAGCTTTTTATCCTGTTCTTCGTCCTCTTTAGCCCCTGATTCTTCTATCTCTTCTTCCTCTTTGTCACCCTCTGGGGCTTCTACTTTTTCTTCAAACTCTTCCTTAGCTGATTCTGGATCCTTTGGATTAGATTCACTCTCTTGGTCTTCAGTTTCATCTGAATCTTCAGATTTTGAAGCCATTCGAGCTTGTCTTTCCTTTTCTTTCTCCTCAGCTAGGGCTGCCTCTTCTTCAGCCTTCTTTTTTAGATATTCTTGGTTCCGTTTCTGCCATTCTGATAACTCTTTAAATTCTTCGAGGATTTCTTTGCCCTCATTTTTCTTATCTTTTGACATTTACTTTCCTTATGATAAATCTTTTTTCAACAGTTGATAAAAATCTGCTAGAGATTTCAATTCCTTAGAAGCCTTCATCTTAGCTTTGTATTCTTCCTTGTGGCTTAGTAAGTGAGACAGCTTCTCTTCCAAACTATCCAAAGTCAAATCACTTTCTTGAAGCTCTTCTGCATAGCCTTTTTTTACAAAGTAGGCTGCGTTCTCAATCTGGTCTCCACGACTAGCTTCACGACCAAGTGGCACAATAACATGCAATTTTGCCATGGCCAAGAGCTCAAAAATCGTATTAGCACCACCACGTGTCACAACAATATCAGCCAATTCCATCAAGGGTTGATAGAGATTGGTCACATAGTCAACACGAAAAAGATTTTGGCTCAACTCGTTCAGGCTAGAATCTCCAGTTAAATTGATAATATTGTAGCGCTCTGTCAGTTCTTTCTTATGGTCTGTCACCAATTGGTTAAAGACACGAGCACCTGCAGAACCGCCGACAAACAATACAGTTGGCAATTGGGGATTAAAGTGTGTTTGAATATCCACCAATTCATCGGGTTCTAGAGTTTTTTGGTCTGAAACCTTGGTCACTGCTCCCACATGCTCAACCTTAGACAAACTTGAAGCTTGCTCAAAGGTTGAATACATCTTGGTCGCAAATTTATAGGCGATTTTATTGGCCAAGCCCATAGACAGGTCAGATTCGTGAATAAAGACTGGCACTCCTGACACACGCGCAGCGATAACAGGCGGTACTGAGACAAAGCCCCCTTTTGAGAAAAGGGCCTGTGGACGAAGTCGCAACATGATAAAGAGAGATTGGATAATTCCCCAACCAACTTTGAAGACATCCAGCATATTTTGCCAAGAGAAATAACGACGCAATTTTCCAGTAGCAATGGAATGGAAGGTAACATCCAGACCTGACTTGAGGATTTCTTGGTGTTCGATACCACGCTTGTCCCCGATATAGTGGACTTCCCAGCCATCTTCGATGAACTTGGGCATTAACAAAAGATTGAGGGTAACGTGTCCAACTGTCCCCCCACCTGTAAAGACAATTTTTTTCATATTATTCTTTTAACTCCGCTACTGTGTCGATAAAGAGGTCGCCACGTACTTCAAAGTTAGCATACATATCCCAGCTGGCATTAGCAGGACTAAGAAGAACCACATCTCCTTGAGTCGCAAGCTCATAGGCCTTGCGGGTCGCATCTGCAATATCAGTCGCATCCACATATGCCACACCAGCCTTGTCTGCTGCCCGTTTGACACGTTCTGCAGACTGACCCAAGATGACCATCTTCTTGAGTCCAGTAATATCTGGCACCAGTTCGTCAAACTCATTACCACGGTCCAAACCACCTGCAATCAAAATGACCTTGCTGTTGTCAAATCCTGACAAGGCTTTTTGAGTAGCCAAGATATTGGTTGACTTGCTATCATTATAGAATTTGACACCCTTGATTGCATCCACAAATTGGAGACGGTGTTTGACACCACCAAAGGCTGAAAGAGTTTCTTTGATGATCTGGTTATCAACACCACGAAGCTTGGCTACAGCAATAGTCGCAAGCGCATTTTCCACATTGTGACTACCTGGAACTCCGATTTCATTCGCTGCCATGACTACTTCCCCACGGAAGTAGAGCTGACCATCTTCCAAATAAGCTCCATCAACCTTTTCAAGTGTTGAGAATGGTACAACTGTAGCTTGTGTTTTTCTTGCCAATTCTTTTGCCAAGTCTTGGTTAAAGTTCAAAACAAGGAAATCAGCTGCTGTCATCTTGTTCTGGATATTCCACTTAGCTGCTACATATTCCTCAAAAGAACCATGATAATCGATATGAGTTGGCATGAGGTTGGTAATAACCGCAATCTCAGGATGGAATTCTTGAACTCCCATGAGTTGGAAAGAAGAAAGCTCCATGACAAGCGTGTCCTTGTCTGACGCAGTTTGGGCCACTTGACTGGCTGGATAGCCGATATTTCCTGATAAAAGACCATGTTGCCCAGCAGCAGTCAAAACGTCCCCAATCATAGTCGTTGTGGTTGTTTTACCATTCGAACCAGTAATACCAACAATCGGTGCTTCAGAAATCAAATAAGCCAATTCCACCTCAGTCAAGACTGGAATTCCCTTGGCCAAAGCCTTTTCAATCATGGGATTGCTGTAAGGGATACCTGGATTTTTTACCATAAGGGCAAACTCTTCATCCAAGAGTTCCAAAGGATGACCGCCTGTGATGACCTTGATCCCTTCTTCCAGCAAACTTTGCGCAGCTGGATTGTCCTCGAATGGTTTCCCGTCATTTACTGTCACAATGGCACCCAGCTTATCCAACAAACGAGCTGCAGATTCACCAGACTTGGCCAAACCTAAAACAAGGACTTTCTTATTTTTAAATTGATCTATTACTTTCATGTCTCGAACTCCATTTCTACTCCTACTATTTTACCATTTTTATGGAAATAAAAAAGCCACAAAGTGTGTTTGTGACTCTTTCTTCTAACTGATACTCTTCGAAAATCTCTTCAAACCACGTCAGCTTCGCCTTGCCGTACTCAAGTACAGCCTGCGGCTAGCTTCCTAGTTTGCTTTTTGATTTTCATTGAGTATGAATCTTACCATATCATCTATGTGATAAATCGGTAACTCGAATGACTTGGTCCACTTGTTCCCAAATCAGAGGATTGTGGGTCGCAATAATAATGGTCCGATTCGGATTTTTTAAAGATTCTAGGATAGAAAGTAATTCCTCAGAGTTTTTGGGGTCTAGTGAAGCGGTTGGTTCATCTGCGAGAATCAAAGGTGGATCCTTTAAAATTATCTTCGCTAGTGCAACACGTTGTGCTTCTCCTCCTGATAATTCAAAGATAGGCTGCTTTAAATCTAAATAAGAGAGGTTAACACGGTTTAGAGCTTGTTTCATCAAAGAGATTTTCTCTTTTTCCTTCAACTTTTTACCAACTAAACCCAGATTGAGATTCTCTTTGACGGTTTGGCTTTCAATTAAGCCAAAATCTTGAAATAAGTATCCCAAGTAATCTCTAAAGAAAACAGAAGGCTTGATGTCCTTAAGAGAAGTGCCATCATAGATGATTTGTCCTTTATCATATGGCTCTAATCGTCCAATCATATTCAAGAGTGTTGTCTTACCACAGCCACTTGTTCCGATTAAGGCATAAATTTTCCCACCTTCAAAATGAAGATTCGTATCTGAAAATAGCTGACGGCTTCCAAATTTTTTAGATATATTCTTTAGTTCAATCATCCTATTTTCCTTTCATAATTGTCATAGAAACACGAGATTCTTTCTGAGCTTGACGGTAAAGCGTCAAAACTGCACTAGCTAGAAAGACTAATAAAGTGAGCAAGCCAATCACCAAGTCTCGACTGCTTAAAATAAAGAGACTAGCACCAAATACAAAACTGGCAAATTGACTAACCATATACTGAGCATGTGTTTCAAAAAATCGTAAACCTGAAATTCGTTTAATCAAAATATCTCGGCGGAATTGCTCGAAATATAGAAGATTGACAGAATAAAAGAGTAACAAGGAACTAGCTATCCCCACAATAGCTCCTAAGATTAAAGTTGCTGTTTCAGTTTGAACTTCATTATAACGAGTTAGATAAACACTTCTTCCTTCTTTAAGATAGGATACTTGCTCATAAATTCCAGCTTTCTTCAAGAGTTCTAGCCCACTCTCATATCCTTTGATAAAAAGTTGTTTTCCAGCATTGATAGACCAAACATATTTTGAAATGAAACTATCACCTGTAGATGTTGGAGTAAATACAACTAAAATCGGATCGGTTAAGTACTGAATGGATACTGGGCTTTCACCGTTATTATAAATAAATCGCTTCTCTCCTGTTGGAAGATAGCTAACAATCGCTCTCATTTCATACTCTAAAGGAGCGCTTGCCTCCTCACCAGATTTTCCATAATAACTCAATCTTTCTTCAAAAGCTTTCTTAAGTTCTGCTTCCTGTGAACGAAGAGATTCTGGTAATAAGAGTCCAAATTCACCTTTTTGAAGATGAGCTAGTTTCTGTCTAGTCTCACCATTTACAGGTACATTTTCCTTGTCCAAATAACTTGGACTGACATAGAGAACATTAGCATCTGGACTATAGGTATCCAGTGTCTCTCCCTGTTCATTTTTTCCTTGAGGATTGGCAAAATGGAACAGATTATCCTTTACATAAAGAGCTTGTTCTTCTTCGATTGCTTCCTTGGCAAAGGCATACCACTTGCTCTGATTTTCTGTATCTTTTACTCTATCACCTAAGCCAAAAGAAATTTGATAATAGTCTGCTCTGTCCTGCCATGCTTGTTTTGAAATTTCAAGTTCTTTCAATCGTTGGTAAGATGTCAAGCCTGTCTTAACAGCGTAGCCCACTGTAAAAACAGCTACTAACTGACACAATAGGGTTAAAGCCATCAAGCGTTTAAGGGGTAATCTTCCCTTAATAACAGGAACTAATGCTTTATAACTCAAACTCATTAGATAAAGGAGCATTAGTAAAATTGAAATACCCAATAAAAACAACAGATAGAAACTAATCCCAAAACCATAGGTGGCTAACAAGATAGGATAAAACAAACCTTGACTAAAAAGAACGACTCCCCCACCTAGGAAGGAAAGGAGGGCTGATAGAAGGAGCCACTTAATATCAGTCGATAAAGAATGCCCCATGATGGATAAGAGAGTCTGACCAGAAAAGAGTTTTATACCTGCTGCTCTCATTTCCTTAATCCGAGTGATAATCACTAAAGCAAAGAAAGATAAGCCAAATATTGCTAAACTAATTAAAATAAGGGGAATTAGTAACATTCTAAAAGCAAGGGAATAGGGAGGTGTCTTTCTGTCAGCAATTGCTTTATAACCCAAATCTCCTAATTTATCGGCAAGCTTTTCTTTCGTCAAGGAGCCTGACAAAAGGAGATAACTATTTAGCGGATCACTACGTTCACGACTTTCTTGGCTAGCTTCTTGGAATTCTTTTGGTAAAGTTCCCTGACCATAAGTTGCATAAGTAAAGTTGGTCGTCCCATCCTTACTCGGCTCTACAATTCTTCTAGCTATTAAACTCTGTTCTGAGTTTGCAAAATTCTCCAATTCCTGTTCAAATATCTCACGCGTCGGTTCCTGAGTATCTTTTTTGACACGAAGTAAAGAGACGGAATCATAGCTTGCATATAAATATTGTGGCGCACGTAAGACAATAATCCAAGCAAGGAAGAAGCTGAGAAAAAAAGTTGATAATAATATGAATAGTTTCTTCATAGTAGACTCCTTGTATAAGAGAATAACCCTATAGAAAAAGATTTTATCTTTTATAAATTCTTAGAATTATTTTCCTAGTTTAATCCATCACACCCTGAGCACCAAGACAACAATACTCTTCAAAAATCTCTTCAAACCGCGTCAACGTCGCCTTGCCGTACTCAAGTACAGCCTGCGGCTAGTTTCCTAGTTTACTCTTTGATTTTCATTGAGTATAAATTTAATCCTTTCTTATTTTGAAAACGATTTCTTATAACTTAAGTATATCACTTTCTATATAATTTATCAACATATTTTACTAAAATATTGTTAGTAATAGAGTTTTACAGTTCCCCAAAAAATAGATGTCATTAACGAATTTTATTCAAGTTTTTCCCATTCATATTATCCAAGCAAAAGAGATGATGTTATAGTAAAAAACAATTCAAACTATTGTAAAATTCCTACCAAAAAAAGAGAGCTGAAACTCTCTTTTTATCTTCTTTTACCTTTTTTGACTGGCATGAGTGTGATGTCTCTCACACTAAAGTAAGCTAGGATTAACATGGCTATTGCTAGGAACATTTCTGTTGGTAATTGAAAAATTTTCAGAAAAGATAGAGCCAACAAAATCAAGAGTGCCACTAAAATACATACCATAGCGACGATATTGACTGTCCCTTTAATGCTTTCTGGTGTCGCAAATACATAGAGTAGGAGCAGTAAAATCCCTAGGACTAAATAGACCATCTTTCTCTCTTTCTAGCTCTTATTCAGCTGATTTTTTCTTCTTGTTAGCTTTCTCACGCTCTGCTTTGTTAAGGATTTGTTTACGCAAACGGATAGACTCAGGCGTTACTTCCATGTACTCATCGTCGTTCAAGAACTCAAGAGACTCTTCAAGTGTCAAGATACGAGGTGTCTTGATAACAGCTGTTTGGTCCTTAGTAGCTGAACGAACGTTGGTCATTTGTTTCGCCTTAGTGATGTTAACTGTCAAGTCATTTTCACGAGAGTTTTCACCGATGATCATTCCTTCGTAAACTTCAGTACCTGGGTTGACAAAAATCGTACCACGTTCTTCGATAGACATGATAGAGTATGTTGTAGCCTTACCAGCGTCGATAGAAACAAGGGCACCACGGTGACGACCACCAATTTCACCTGGAATCAATGGCAAGTATTGGTCAAAGGTATGGTTCATGATACCGTAACCACGAGTCATTGACAAGAACTCAGTTGAGTATCCAATCAAACCACGCGCTGGAACAAGGAAAACCAAACGAGTTTGACCATTACCAGTTGAAATCATATCCAACATTTCACCCTTACGTTCAGAAAGGCTTTGGATAACAGACCCTTGGTATTCTTCTGGAGTATCGATTTGAACACGTTCAAATGGCTCACATTTAACACCGTCGATTTCTTTTACGATAACTTCTGGACGAGATACTTGAAGTTCATATCCCTCACGACGCATTGTTTCGATAAGGATTGACAAGTGCAATTCTCCACGTCCTGAAACAGTCCATTTGTCTGGTGAATCAGTTGGGTCAACACGAAGGGAAACGTCTGTTTGCAATTCTGCCTGCAAGCGTTCTTCCACCTTACGAGAAGTCACCCATTTACCTTCTTTACCAGCAAATGGTGAGTTGTTGACCAAGAAAGTCATTTGAAGAGTTGGCTCATCGATGTGTAGGATTGGAAGAGCTTCAACTGCGTCTGTCGGAGTGATAGTTTCACCGACAAAGATGTCTTCCATACCTGAAACGGCAATCAAGTCACCTGCTTTAGCTTCTTGGATTTCACGACGTTCCAAACCAAAGAAACCGAAGAGTTTTGTAACACGGAAGTTCTTCGTTGTACCATCTAGTTTAGAAAGGGTAACTTGGTCCCCAACCTTAACAGTACCACGGAAGACACGACCGATACCGATACGTCCAACGAAGTCATTGTAGTCCAAAAGTGAGACTTGGAACTGCAAAGGCTCATCTGAGTTATCTACTGGAGCTGGGATGTGGTCAATAATCGTGTCAAAGATTGGTGCCATCGTAGCTTCTTGATCAGCTGGATCATCTGACAATGAAGAAGTTCCGTTGATAGCTGAAGCATACACCACTGGGAAATCAAGCTGGTCGTCATCTGCACCAAGCTCGATGAAAAGTTCCAAGACTTCATCCACTACTTCTGCTGGACGAGCTGATGGTTTATCGATTTTGTTGACAACCACGATTGGGACAAGGTCTTGTTCCAAAGCTTTTTTCAATACGAAACGAGTTTGTGGCATTGTTCCTTCGTAGGCATCTACGACCAAGACAACACCGTCAACCATTTTCATGATACGCTCAACTTCTCCACCGAAGTCCGCGTGTCCTGGTGTGTCCATGATGTTGATACGAGTTCCGTTGTAGGCAACGGCTGTATTTTTAGCAAGGATGGTAATTCCACGCTCTTTTTCGATATCGTTTGAGTCCATAGCACGCTCAGCCAATTCAGTACGTGCATCAAGCGTTTCTGATTGTTTCAATAATTCGTCAACGAGGGTTGTTTTACCGTGGTCAACGTGGGCGATAATCGCAATGTTACGGATATCTTCTCTTAATTTTGTCATGATTTCCTCTATAATATTCAAAATTTATTTTCTAACTGAACGATTATACCATAATTTCAAGTAAATAACATAATTCAAGCAAGTGTAAATGTTTTCACTATGCTTTTCTTTTCACGTCAAGCCTTTTCAAAGCATACAACTTATGATAAGATAGGCACAGTATGCGTTTAGATAATTTATTAGCCCAAGAAAAAATCAGCCGAAAGGCCATGAAACAAGCCTTACTCAAAGGGAACATTCTAGTCGATGGTCACCCAGCCCGCTCCCTAGCTCAGAATATCGATACAGGACTACAAGAACTCCTTTTTCAGGACCGAATAATTCAAGGCTATGAGCACACCTATCTGATGCTTCATAAGCCTGCTGGTTTCGTTACAGCCAACAAGGACAAGGAACTCCAAACCATCATGGACCTCCTTCCGCCTGACATCCAATCTGACAAACTCTATGCCGTCGGTCGACTGGACCGAGATACGACTGGTCTCCTCCTCGTGACCGATAACGGTCCCTTGGGCTTTCAACTCCTCCATCCCCAATATCATGTCGATAAAACTTATCAGGTTGAGGTTAATGGACTTCTGACACCTGACCATATCCAAGCCTTTCAAAAGGGAATTGTCTTTTTAGATGGCACTATCTGTAAACCTGCAAGATTAGAGATTCTATCTGCAAGTCCTTCCCTCAGTCAAGCCTCTATCACCATTTCAGAAGGAAAATTTCATCAAGTCAAGAAAATGTTCCTCTCGGTTGGTGTCAAAGTGACCTCACTCAAACGCACCCATTTTGGGCCTTGGAGCTTGGATGAAAATCTTCAAGCAGGAGACTATCGTCCCCTAAACTCAGAAGAGTTGGCAAGTATTCGTGACTTTCTCAGAAAAAGTGGTTAAAAAATGAGCTCGGAAATATCCAAGCTCGTTTTCTTATTTCTCAACTTTGACTTTCCCTTTCCAAGAATCCAAGCCATAAGAAAGGATATAAATCTCAGAAAAGCCTTGTTTTTTCAAGTAAAGAGCTGCATTTGTAACTCGTTGCGCACGTTGGTTTTCGTAGAGAAGGACAGGTTTATCCTTACGAAGGGCTGCAAGACTCGTCTTCAACTGACTTGAAGGAATATTGCGGGCACCAAGGATATGTTTTCTGTGGAATTCAGCTGGGTCTCGCAAATCAATCAATTGACCCGTACGAATCAAGGCTTCAAATTCCTCATTGTCTACGATTTTAGCCGCACGGCGAATACGAAGATAGTTAAAGCCCATCCATGCCAACATTGCTAGTATAAGTGCCCACAAAATCCAAGTAACCATTAGTTCATTTCTCCATTTTTCTCAATATAATCCAATTCTACCTTGTGCTCTCTGCGAAGAACCGCTTCCGCTTCCAGATAATCCAGTTTGTCCATCAGCCCTGCATCGTAAATCCGAGAGAGCTCCAACTTCATCAGTTCAATATCATATAAGCGTTTTCCCATATAAACAATAATACCAAATCGTTTGAGGAATTGCTGCACATCATAGAATGTTTTCATAAGACTTATTCTAGCAAAATTTTGTGTTTTTTTCAAGAAGAGACTCACACAATGCTCCTGATTTTCCTATCTTCTTTGGCGATTCTGACGCAAGTGTGGTACAATAAAAACATGAGAATTCAACAATTACACTATATTATCAAAATCGTCGAAACTGGCTCCATGAATGAGGCAGCCAAGCAACTCTTTATCACTCAACCTAGTCTTTCCAATGCTGTGAGAGATTTAGAAAATGAAATGGGGATTGAGATCTTTATCCGCAATCCTAAGGGTATCACCTTGACCCGTGATGGGATGGAGTTTCTCTCTTATGCCCGTCAGGTTGTCGAGCAGACCCAACTTCTGGAAGAACGCTATAAAAATCCTGTCGCCCACCGTGAACTCTTTAGCGTTTCATCTCAACACTATGCCTTTGTGGTCAATGCCTTTGTATCGCTACTCAAGAAAAGCGATATGGAGAAATACGAGCTCTTCCTTCGTGAAACTCGTACTTGGGAAATTATCGACGACGTCAAGAACTTCCGTAGTGAGGTCGGTGTTCTATTTTTAAACAGCTACAACCGTGATGTTTTAACTAAGATGCTGGATGACAATCACCTACTGGCTCACCATCTCTTCACAGCGCAGCCCCATATCTTTGTCAGCAAGACCAACCCTCTGGCAAAGAAAGACAAGGTGAAACTGTCTGATTTGGAAAACTTCCCTTATCTGAGTTATGACCAAGGAACGCACAACTCCTTCTACTTTTCAGAAGAAATCCTTTCCCAAGAGCACCACAAGAAATCCATCGTGGTTAGTGACCGTGCTACCCTCTTTAATCTCTTGATTGGTTTGGATGGTTATACTATTGCGACGGGGATTTTGAACAGCAACCTCAACGGAGACAATATCGTTTCTATCCCACTGGATATTGATGACCCAATTGAGCTGGTCTATATCCAGCATGAAAAAACCAGCCTATCTAAGATGGGCGAACGCTTTATCGACTATCTCCTAGAAGAAGTCCAGTTTGATAGTTGAGAAATGATAAGAACCAATATGTAGGCTAGCAACAACCTGCACATTGGTTCTTTTTACTTATAATTAAAAGTTTCCCCTGCCAACTTATCAGCTAGCTTGGGGAAGAGAGTATAAAACTTATGGGCTAGGTTCAACAAAACAGGAAGATTGAGTTCTCGTTTGTTTTTCCCTATAATCTTGACAATCTTTTTAGCAACTGCATCTGGTTTCAACAGGAAGCAATCAACCGACTTAAGATAAGTCCCATCTGGGTCGGCTTGGTCAAAAAATCCTGTACGGATTGGTCCTGGATTGACTGTCGTCACATAGACTCCATAGGGTATGAGTTCGAGGCGTAAGGCATTTGAAAAACCAATAGCCGCAAACTTGGTTGCTGAGTAGAGACTAGACTTGCCAGTAGCGATTAAACCTGCCATGCTGACGATATTGATGATATGACCTTTTCGGCTTTCCTTCATACGAGCTGCAAGGCGACGAGACAGATTCATCAGGGCAAAGGTATTAACCTCGAACATCTGGTGAATATCTTGGTCAGAAATCTGGTCAAATTCCTCAAAAATCCCGTAACCAGCGTTGTTTATTAAAACATCAATCTTGCCATAGCGGTGATAGAGGTCTGCTACCAGAGTTTCTAAGGCTGAATCATCGGTAATATCGATTTCAATCAATTCTGCATGGGGATGGTTTCCGTAGAGTTGGGCTAATTTTTCCTTATTTCGACCAAGCAAGATGAGTTGGTCGTTTTGCAAGAATTTGACCATTTCTTGAGCTAAGCCACCGCTAGCTCCGGTAATGAGAATAGTAAGCATACTTATCCTTTCTCAATCTTTTAGATTTCCACTTCTTCTAAGTCTTTGACCACATGGACATTTTCAAAAACACTAGCAGCGTCTTTTTTGAGTTTGCTGATATCTTTTGAGAGGAAGCGAGCACTGATATGATTGAGCAAGAGGCGTTTAGCACCTGCTTCTACTGCTACTTGTGCAGCTTGCATATTAGTTGAGTGGCCATGGTTACGAGCAATTTTTTCATCGCCCTTGCCATAAGTGGATTCATGAACCAGGACATCGGCATTGATAGCTAGACGTACACTGGCATTGGTTTTTCGGGTGTCACCCAGAATGGTAATAATCTTACCCGGACGAGGAGCTGAGATATAGTCTACTGCCTTGATTTCAGTCCCATCTTCGAGAACAACGTCCTGACCATTCTTGATTTTTCCAAAAAGTGGGCCAAATGGGACACCAGCAGCCTTGAGTTTTTCAGCATCCAGCGTTCCTTCCAAGTCCTTTTGAATGACACGATAGCCAACACAGAAAATAGTATGATCCAATTCTTCCGCGTACACAGTGAATTTATCGGTCTCAAAGATTTTTCCTAAAGAATCTTGGGCAAACTCATGAAAATGAATACGGTAAGGCAGGCGCGAACCTGACACACGTAGACTAGTCAATACAAAAGATTTGATGCCTTGAGGTCCATAGATTTCCAAATCTGTCTGCTCTTCATTGGCCTGAAAGGCTCGACTAGAAAGGAAACCTGGTAAGCCAAAAATGTGGTCTCCATGCAGATGAGTGATAAAAATTTTGCTGACCTTACGTGGTCTAATTGTGGTTTCCAGGATGCGATTTTGCGTACCTTCTCCACAGTCAAAGAGCCAGACTTCGTTAATCTCATCCAAGAGTTTCAGGGCGAGACTTGAAACGTTGCGGGCTTTAGAGGGCTGACCAGCCCCCGTTCCTAAAAATTGAATATCCATTCGATACTTTCTAATTAATCAATATATAACATGGCTGTGCGGTTTTCCGATCGGAAATAGCGCTTGCCAGAAAAAGCAGTAGCTTCTTGTAATAACTCCTCTTGGCTGTAACCTTTAAGACGCTTGCGACCATCAGCCAAACTTTCCAAATCAGTCAAAGCTGTTAAACTCTCCATGCTAACAACTTCCTCGTCCCCGACAGCCTTCATATAAATCTTACCAGACTCTTCAAAGACTAGTTGATGGGGGAAAATTTGCGCAATTTCAAAGAGCAAGTCATCCGAGATCTTCTCCTTATTTTCAGAGAAAATTCGACCAAGACCCTCACTCTCATAACAAAAACCAAAGGATTTACCAGATAGATTAAGCCGAATAAAAGGCTTATTTTCTAGGGTGAAACTTGGCTCAGTATTGTAAAGATTCAGTTCCTGACTGACTTCTGCAAAATAATCCGTCGCAGCCTCAGGACTCTTTTTCTGATAGAGTTCTGCAAAGTAAGCATTGACTACGCTGGGCGGAGGTGTAATAATGGCCAACTGCTCTTGATCTGTCTTTCCAGCTAGAAGTTGATCCAGATAGACCTTATCCAGACTTGTATAACCTCCATACTTTAAAGCCAAAGTTTTAATATCAGTCATAAAATTCCTCGAACCTCCATTTATTTTTCTCGGAAATGTAGCCTGTAATCACTTCGCCGTCTTCCTGATAATCACGTTCTTCCAGAATTGCAACACTTTCTAAATCATGAATCTTGTAGGACTTTGAAAAAGGCACTCGCAGTGTAAAAGATTCAAAAATATCCTTGATTTTCTCTAAAAACAAAGCCTGCAAATTCTCACGACTATCCTCAGACTTGGCAGAAATGAGGGCATAAGGCGTTTGGGTAGGCGTGAAATCCTCCACCAAATCCGCTTTATTATAAAGTGTCAGGCGAGGAATATCCTCCATGTCCAAGTCTTTCATGATGGAAAGGACCGTTTTTTCATGCTCCTCGTGGTAAGGATTGCTGGCATCGATAACATGAACCAGAAGATCTACATGCTTGCTTTCCTCCAAGGTTGACTTGAAACTGGATACCAACTCTGTCGGCAAATCTTGGATAAAGCCCACGGTATCTGTCAAAGTTACTTGGAGATTGCCCCCCAGATGAATACTCTTAGTCGTCGCATCCAGAGTCGCAAAGAGCTCATCAGCCTCATACTGGGTCTTGCTGGTCAAGGTGTTCATTATAGTTGACTTCCCAGCATTGGTGTAACCAATCAAACCAATCTTAAAAGTGCTCGACTCCAGACGTTTTTCTCTGACAGTCGCCCGATTTTTCTCAACCACCTTGAGCTGGCGCTCGATATCCGTGATTTGATTGCGAACGCTACGACGGTTCAGCTCCAGCTGACTTTCACCAGGTCCACGGGAACCAATTCCCCCTGCCTGACGGCTGAGCATAATCCCCTGACCAACCAAACGAGGCAAGAGGTATTTGAGTTGGGCTAGGTGGACTTGGAGCTTGCCTTCATGGCTTCGAGCCCGCATGGCAAAGATATCCAAAATCAACTGCATACGGTCAATAACCTTAACACCCAGAACTTCTTCTAAATTGACATTTTGCCGTGGAGTCAGACGGTTGTTGACGATGACAGTGGTGATTTCTTCTGCATCCACCATGAGGGCTATTTCTTCCAACTTACCAGAGCCGACGAAGGTCTTGGAATCATATTTTTCACGTTTTTGTCTGTAGCTATCTACAACGACTGCACCAGCTGTCTTGGCTAGACTGGCCAATTCTTCCATAGAGAGGTCAAAATTGTCCATGCCCTGCAATTCCACACCAATGAGCAGGACTCGCTCCTCTTTTTTTTCCGTATCAATCATCTAAAAACTCCTCTATCTGGTTTAAAATGCGGTCTTGCACACCAGCTTCTCCAATCTGATAAAAGGTGACCTGCATGCGATTACGGAACCAGGTCAACTGACGCTTGGCAAAACGACGGGTAGCCTGTTTGAGACTCTCACTAGCTTCCTCCAAAGTTTGCTCCCCACGGAAATATGGAAAAAGTTCCTTATAGCCAATTCCTTTAGCAGCCTGCACATCTGGATAATGGTCAAAAAGCCACTTGGCCTCATCCAAAAGCCCAGCCTCAAACATCAAATCCACGCGGCGATTGATACGTTCATATAATTGACTGCGTTCATCATCCAAGCAGATAATCAGCGGTTCATATAGACTCTCTTGATTTTCCAAATCCTGACCAAAATGGGCAATTTCCAAGGCACGCATAGCACGACGACGATTAAACTGGGGAATCTCAAGGCCAGCTTGCTCCACCAGATGAGCCAGTTCCTCATCTGTATAAGGCTCCAAACTAGCTCGATAAGCTAAAATCTCCTCATGGGGAGTCTCCCCACCCAGGTGATAACCTTCTAGCAAGCTCTGGATATAAAGTCCAGTCCCACCAGCAATAATGGCTAGCTTACCCCGATTTTGAATATCTTCAATGGCTGTCTTAGCTTCTGAAACAAAATCAAAAGCCGAGTAAGACTCGGTTACCTCTCTAACATCGATTAAATGATGGGGAATAGCCGCCTGCTCTTCTAGACTAGCTTTAGCCGTCCCAATATCTAGACCTCGGTAAACCTGCTGACTATCACCGCTAACCACTTCACCATTAAAACGCTTTGCAATTTCAATGGCTAGAGCTGTCTTTCCAACTGCAGTCGGTCCAACAATCACAATTATTTTTGTTTTCATCTTTTTTCCTTGAAAAATTCCCATTTTTTCGTTACTATTATTATAACACAAAAAGGTCAGTCAGAAAAATGTGACCTCTTGAGGAGGCTGGCTGATTAAGAAAATAAAGGAGGAAGACTCATGGCTAAAGGATTCGCTAAAGGTCTTGTAACAGGTGTCGCAGGAACTGTCGCTGCAGTCGCAGGTGCAGTATACGCATTTAAAAAGAAAGTAATCGAACCAGAAGAGCAAAAAGCAGCTTTCATCGAAGAAAACCGAAAAAAAGCAGCTCGTCGCCGCGTATCACGTTAAGAAACAAAAGAAGTTGGGATTTATTTTCTCAACTTCTTTTTTCTATTCTTTTGTACTCTTTGAAAATCTCTTCAAACCACGTCAACGTCGCCTTGCCGTAGGTATGGTTACTGACTTCGTCAGTTCTATCTGCAACCTCAAAACAGTGTTTTGAGCTGACTTCGTCAGTCTTATCTACAACCTCAAAGCAGTGCTTTGAGAAACCTGTGGCTAGCTTCCTAGTTTACTCTTTGATTTTCATTGAGTATTAAATAGCTAGGTCAAACTTCAACTGTGGCTTAACAGGGTCATAATCCACCAACTCAAAATCTTCTGCTTTAATATCAAAGAAGTTTGTCTTATCTGGTATATTCAAGACCAAACGTGGTTGGCAGTTTGACGGCTCACGACGGAGCAATTCCTGAGCTTGTTCAAATTGATTGTCATAGATATGGAGGTTGTTTATGAAATAGAAGAACTTCCCAACCTTCCAGCCAAAATGCTTGGCAATCATCATTTGAAGAGCTACATACTGCATAGCATTGATGTGGTGAGCCACCAGCATATCATTCGAACGCTGGGTCAAGGTCGCATCCAGATAGATTTCCCCATCTACACGGCGGACATCAAACATGGTCTGAAAGGCGCATGGAAGGAGGCCCTCTGTCTCCTCAAAAGCTTGGTAATCCCAGAGAGAGATAATATTGCGGCGGTTCCAAGGGTTGGCTTCCAACTGTTTGAGAAGCTTATTGATGATGTCGTGTTTCTTAACAACAGCACCATAGCGCTCACCAATAGTTCCTGTATCTCCCACTTCCCAGTCATTCCAGTAGTGAACATTGTACTTGTCATTGAGTACCTCAAGGCTATTTGACTGGTCTTGGTAGATCCAGAGAACTTCTTTGATAGCTGATTTGATTGCAATGGGACGCAAGGTTGTGATGGGGAATTCCCCTTTTGCCAAGTCATACTCTGCAAAGGCACCCGTTATGTACTTGGAGTTGGCAACAGTCCCATCCTTGTACTTGGGACGGGCCTGCTCAGAAAAGACACCGTCTTTGAGGATTCGTTCAATATTTTCTTTAAAAATCGTATCTGCTTTTGTCATTTACTCTCACCTCATTTATTGTCCTAACTAGTATAGCATAAAAAAGAAAAGAGGAACATTACTAACTCTAGGTTAGCACTTTTCCTCTTTTATTATTTTATTGCAATACAAGTGATGCTGCTCCGATAACTCCAGCGTCATTTCCTAGAGTTGCAAGAGCTAATTTAGTAGATGTGCGTACTTGTGGGAAAGTATTTTCATCGTAGACTTTTTGAACACCTTGTAAAAGGAATTCTCCCGCAGCTGACACACCACCACCGATGACGATTGTTGATGGGTTTAGGATTGAACCGATGTTAGCACAAGCGATTCCCAAGTAACGTGAGAAGTTACGGTAAACGATTAAGGCAAGGTCGTCTCCTTCTTTTACAAGGTCAAAGACTGTCTTAGCGGTTACTTCCTCTCCGTTATCAATCAAGCGTTTCAAGGCTGCATCACCTTCGTATTCATCGGCATAACGACGAGTCAAGTTGACAATCCCTGTTGCAGAAGCTACTGTCTCAAGGCAACCTTTCTTACCGCAAGTACATGCGATTGGTTGGTCAAAGTCAACAGTGATGTGACCAAGCTCACCTGCTGCACCAGCTACACCGTGAAGCAATTTGCCTTCTGCGACAATACCACCACCAACACCTGTACCAAGTGTCATAAAGACAACGTCTGGTTGGTTATCACCAGCCCCCATCCAACGCTCACCAAGAGCCGCTACGTTGGCATCATTATCGATGAAAAATGGAATCCCCAAGGCTTTTTCAATCTTTTCTTTGATTGGTTGAAGGGTTTTCCAGTTCAAGTTGTAGGCACCAATCACAGTCCCTTTTTCACGGTCAACCACACCTGGTGACCCCATTCCAATTCCTTGGAAGTCTGCTGCTACCAATCCAAGCAAGTCCAAACGATGTTGAATAGATTCAATCATATCATCAACAATATGACTCCCCTCATCCAAAATATTGGTCTTGATAGACCACTTTTCTTGGATCTCTCCTGCTGTTGTCAAGATTGCAAATTTGATAGAAGTTCCACCAAGGTCAATCCCAATAATCTTTTGACTCATCATATTCTCCTTTTTCATTATGCAGTAATTGAAAATGCTTACAGTTATAGTATAACAAATTTCACTCATTTATGCAAAGGTTTGCATTGTTTTTATGAGTAATTTTACTGAAGATAGTCTCCACCATCAAAGCCATAGTATTCCTCTAGTGTCAAACCACTTGCAGCAATGTCTTTTGCTTCTTTTCCAATGTAACGTAAATGCCATTCCTCATGCATGTAACCTGTGACACTCTCTTTCCCACGGGGATAGCGAACAACAAAGCCATAGTCTGGTGCATGATCCAATAACCATTGAGCCGCACCCGCATCTTCAACTAATTGACCATCTGTGCCAATCACATCAAAAGCAAGTCCTGTCTGATGTTCACTATATCCAGGACGGGCGGAATAACGATCCGCAGCAGCCTGTCCCTCTTGGTTCACATAACTTTGATACAATTGTGCTTGAGTTGCATAACTTCTAAATCCACTATAATTATCGCTAATAGCGTATCC
The DNA here is from genome assembly GCF_013276795.1 of Streptococcus sp. 2342. Lineage (GTDB taxonomy): Bacteria > Bacillota > Bacilli > Lactobacillales > Streptococcaceae > Streptococcus. Next base: position 688,127 of record NZ_VMLR01000003.1, on the reverse strand, counting down.
TTCTTCTTTCATTTGTGCAATCAGTTTTAAAAAGGCTGCTTTTGCAGTAGCATTTTCACCAGGATAGTAGTCTTTTGACATTGGATAGTGTTTGTTGGCAACGACAATTTCATCATACTTCCCTTGAAGGCTATAGTAAGAACCTTTATTAGTTACTTTTGAATTGGCTTTCCACAAACCAGTGGTATCTACATAATAACGTCCACCATCAACCCATTCATTGACAGCCATTTTACCATCTGATTTCAGATAGTAATTTCCTTGCCATGTACTATAAGCATAAGAGCCATCTGATTTCAAATAATACCAAGCTTGATAAGAATCATCATAAATCCATTCGCTCTGTGCCATTTTACCATCTGATTTCAGATAGTAATTTCCTTGCCATGTACTATAAGTATACGAACCATCTGATTTCAAGTAATACCAAGCTTGATAAGAATCATCATAAATCCATTCACCTTTAGCCATTTTACCGTTTGATTTCAAATAGTAATTTCCTTGCCATGTACTATAAGCATAAGAGCCATCTGATTTCAAATAATACCAAGCTTGATAGTAAGAATCATAAATCCATTCGCTCTGTGCCATCTTACCATCAGATTTCAGGTAATAGCTTCCCTGCCAAGCATTTTTCACTGGATTTCCATTTCCATCAAAGTAGTACCAAGCACCGTCCTGCTTAACCCATCCACTTGTTGTTGCTGAACTTGTGTTGCTTTGAGCCGTAGTTGCTTGTTTTGCTTTGAAAGCACCCTTAGGAGCATTCTTCAATTCGCAAGCCACACCATCATGATCTCGGTCTAACTTGGCAGAATAACCAGGTTCTCCCTCGTGAATATCCGAATAGCCATTCGCCCAAGCTTCCTGACAGCTAGAAAAATGAATGTCTTCTTCTGCTAACACAGGCTGTGAAAACAAGGCTAAAATTGGCAAGGTAGCCAGACTCATTTTTAAAAAGAGACGTTTATTCATTTCTTTCTCCCATAACGATGATATCGATTTCATGTTTATTTTATCAGATTTATTTCTTCAATTCAAGAAAACTTCTGGTTATTTCTGCAAACTCTTTTGGTTTAGCTCTATTCAGAACATGAGGGCCATCAGGAATGATCTGAAACTGCGAATCTTTCAATAATAAATGAAGATCTTTCATAGAACTAAGATTCGGTTTATCTTTGCTACCACAAATTAGTAAGGTTGGATAAGGACAATGCCTTGCAATCTCTCTTAAATCAAGTGTCTTCAATTCCTCAGAAACTCCAACCATAAGAGTTTTGTCTGCTCCCTGTTTCTCAAATATCCTTTTTGGGAGTAGTTTAAATATCAGTGTTTGAAAATAAAAAGGAATATTACCTGCTAGTTTCAATGGACAACCTGACAAAACCAAAGCCTGAAGGGTTGGTATCTCAGAACTTGAAAGCTCCAATGCAAGGACAGCCCCTAAGGACAAACCGATTAGGACAAAAGGTTCTGTCTCTTGAACTAGATGCTGATAAACTCGTTCCTTGGCTTGTTGATAGTTGCTAACTCCAGAAGGAAACAACTCGATAGCCTCAGAAGGATAATCTGTCAGTAGATTCTGAACTTCTTTCCAACTCTCCGCTGACTGGCCTAGTCCATGTAAAAATATCAGTTTCATCTAGTTCTCCTGTAAGATTAACTCATACAAGCCTCGCACTGCGTTACAGCCGTAAATAGCTTCAGCTTTGTCTAAATCTGCCAAGGTCAAGACTTTCTCTTCTACCTGTCCTGTTTCCAGCAAATGCTGACGGTAAATTCCTGGTAAAATTCCCAGTCGAATAGGCGGTGTGTAGAGTTTTCCAGCGATTTTCAGAACCAAATTTCCAATAGAGGTTTCAAGTAGCTCTCCAGACTTATTGTGGTAAATCTTCTCTTGTTCCCCTAGGCTCAAATGCGGTCGGTGGCTTGTTTTAAAATAGGTAAATGCTTGTTGCAAATTGGCTTCCTGCAGGCAGAGTTGGGCATGGCAGAAGGTTGGACTGAGGGGTGTTAATACTTGACGATCGACCTCTATCTTTCCAGACTTGCTAAGGCTAATTCGCAAGCGGTAATCTTGATCAATGTCACAATCCTGACACTCTTCCTCAATCTTGTGTCTCAAGTCTTCTGAATCCAAAGGAAAGGCAAAATAGCGACTAGCTTTTTGGAGTCTTTCCAAATGTTGTTCTTCAAACAGCAAGTTCTTCTGGCTGATTTTCCCAGTAGTAATCAGCTGAAAACGAGCTTGTTTACGATAGAGAACTGCTGCCTTTTGATGAACCTCTCGGTATTCAGATTCCCATGTGCTATCCCATGTAATCCCTCCGCCAACTCCATAAATGGCTTGACCTTTGTGAAGTTGAATGGTACGAATGGCCACATTAAAAATCCGTCGTCCATTTGGAAGCAAGAGACCAATCGTTCCACAGTAGACTCCACGCGGTTGTGGTTCTAAGTCCTTTATAATCTCCATAGTCGCAATTTTCGGAGCTCCTGTGATGGATCCACAAGGAAAGAGAGAGCGAAAAATGGAAACCAAGTCCACATCTGGTCGCAACCGACTCTTGATGGTCGAAGTCATCTGCCAGACAGTCGAATACTGCTCCACTTGACACAGACGCTCCACATGCTCACTTCCCACTTCAGAAATACGGTTCATATCGTTGCGCAAGAGGTCCACAATCATCATATTTTCAGAGCGATTTTTAGAATCCTGCTCCAACCAGCTAGCCTGTTCAAGATCTTCTTGGTCAGTCATGCCACGCTGAGTCGTTCCCTTCATTGGTCGCGTTGTCAACTCGCGGCCATTCTGCTCAAAAAAGAGCTCTGGGCTCATGGAAATCACTGCCATCTCGTCATGTTCAACATAAGCATTGTAACCCGCCTCCTGCTCTACCACCATACGATTGTAGATGGCAAAAGGATTGGCACTTAATTTTTGCTTGAGTTGGACTGTGTAGTTGACCTGATAGGTGTCTCCCTGGCGCAAATGATGGTGAATCTGTGCAATAGCCTTTTCATAGTCTGCTGCAGACGTTACTTCCTGCCAGTTTGAAGGCAAATCAACCTCGTCATAAATCAGAGAAATAGGGGATGTTTCTACCCTATCATGAACTGTAAAATATAGCAGATACTCTGCCAGTAAAGGAGCTTTATGAACTGCTAATTTCTCCTCAAAAGCAGGTGCAGCCTCATAGCTGACATAGCCCACCACATAGTAGCCCTGCTCTTGGTAGCTTTCCACTTGTGCCAGCAAATCTGCCACTTCTGCTACATTTCTCGTTTTCAACTCTTTAATAGGCTGGGTAAAGGTGTATCTCTCCCCCAAAGCCCTAAAATCAATCACTGTTTTTCTATGCATACCTTAAGTATAGCATAAAAAGGCAGATACAGCCAAGCTGATCCACCTTTGTAATGATTTTGTTAGCACTATGCCTGTGATTCATTGAAGAGATTCCCAGAGAAACCGTCGGATTTGTACAAGAGTTGTTTGAAGACTTTCTCTTTCAAGCCTACAGTATTTCTATATTTACGCTCTACTTTAGAATCGTTCAATTCAGCTAAATCTTTTTCAACAGCAGTACTGAATAGAGTCTTCAATCTGTCATAACTTGTAATCGTTTCACCATTAATTTCAATGGCAGTGAATCCATTATTAGCTTTATCTTTAATTTCTTGGAACCAATGTTGCTTCCAATCCTCAAGTGTGTTGTATACATTTTTAGATACTTTCTTAATAATAAATTTATCACTTAAATTGTTTTCACCATCCTTTTTCGCTTCACCTTTATATTTATTGGAAACATATCCAATAAATCCATTTTCATATCCGAAGTAACCCCACATACGGAAAGCATTGTGTTTGAATGATAGGGCTCCCGGAGCACCATCACTAGTATTACCACCGTAGATACCGGTCATCATATTAACGTTAACGTATGCAGATCTAAAATCTTCAGGACGATACACCCCGTTACCTGGAGCACCATGTTTTGTAATAAAGTTATTGTTAACTAAATCATTAATATTATTCAACTCAAGTGCTTTTTCTTGTTCGCTTAAGTCACGCACTTCATCCCATTGGTTAGGTCCAACTAGATGTTTATTATCACCATCAGTATGACGCATTTTCTTATCAACTTTCTTAAACCATTTACTATTATCACCATTAAGTTTCCCAATAACTGCATCAGCTTCAAGATAATCTAACATCATCAGTGCCTCATTATAGTTCTTCATATAGTGGTCAATTTCTTTACGTGATTTAAGATTATTAGGGTTATAATTATACCATTGATTTCCATCGTTTTCACGTTCAAAAGCCATATTTAGTCCTAAAGCACCATACTCACCTTGGTGACCTTGAGTAGCAGGTGATTGAAGCATACCTTGTGCGAAGGCTTCTAAGAATGTACCTTCTCGGTGTGTGTACCCTCCATAATAAACTACGCGGTCATTTATGTGAGTAGTTTCATGTGTAAATGCTGAGGATCCATACTCGCTAATCATATCAGACATAACAAATACAACTTTTGCACGATTATCATTCTTATCATCATAATAAGTTGCATAGGCTCCGGCAACAGCCCCATTAGGACCGTAATGCTCACCTACAGGGCCATAAAGTTCACGGGTTGGAGCATAAATACCTTTACCATCTTCAAACTTACCATATTTATCCATCCATTTACCCCAATCATGTCCCCAAACTTGGTATCCTTCCCAAACAGGAGTAACAATCTCTTTTGCCAATAAATTCTTAACATTCTCATTTGCAAGTCGGTACCAGAAATCAAGATAGTTAAGATGCCTATTTGCCGCCAAATCAATTTTATCTTTGAAATTTCCAAGTGTCGTATTGTATTTATTAGCTGTACCAAATGAAATTGTGTTATACGTAGAAATCAGGAATGCTTGTGTTTGCTTTAGATTTAAAAGTGGAAGAATCATCTTCTGATGATATCCTTTGGATAGATTATCAAATGCTCTATATTTAGCATTTTTAAGACCTTCTTCACGAGATTGTTTTTCAACAACGTATACTTTACCTTCAGTCGCATGAATAAACCAATCATTTATATTTTTATCTGAAGTTAAAAGTTCCATATTGTATTTTAAGAAGTCAATTAAGTTACCCGAGCGAGTAGAAGCACTCAAAACTTCACGGAATGCATCATGTGTACGATGACCTTTAAGATTGTTCTCTTTAGAGCCAATTTCAATCAATCGATCTAATACATCTATATTTTTACCATAGAAATCTGGTTTGAATAACATTAATTCTTTAATATTTACTTCTCCAAATTTTACTCCGTAATAACGATTTAGATACGTTAATCCAAGAATTAAAGCGGCTTTATTCTTTTCAACTTTATCTAAAATCATTTGTTGTGCTACTAGTGAATCATTTAATTGATGATTTTCGTTTTGAACTAACTTAGTCACTAGTTCTGTTAAGTTATTCTTCACATAATCAAAGCTTTCTTCTAAGTAAAGATTTTTCACCGCATCAAATCTTCCTGCTCCCGGTCGGTTAAAGTGTTTATAAATAACATCTGATTGTAATTCAATCGGACTTAATTTTGAAACAATTCCATTCACTAAACCATCATAATTTTTTTGAACAATATTTAATGTATATTTAACTCCTAAATCTGTTACAGTGTATTCTTTAACATTACTTAATCCTTCTGTACTGCCAGATAGATTTAAGTATTCTTTTGTTCCATCCGCATAGTGAATCATAATTTTATTCACTTCTTCTAAATTTGTAACGAATTCTGTATCATGCATTGGTGTTACAGAAAGAACTTCTTTCGTATTTAAGTTATGTGCTTTATCCAATTTATTAGCTTGATGTACAATATATTCTTTATTATAGAATGGTTGTAATTTTTCAAAATTCTTATATGCTAATTTATATTCATCGTTATAATCTTGGATTTGATCATAAGCAGAATTTTGAGACACTGTTGCGTTTAATGTAGCCACTAGTGATTTTTCGCTTTCAAAAGTATTAGCAGTAATATTATAGCTAGCTACTTTTTCATCAGCTTCTTCTTTTGTTAATTTAATTTGTTTATTAGGATATTTAGTGTATGACTTTTTACCTTCACTATATCCAGCTACACTGTATAATTTATCAATTTGTGGATGTGCATAATCATCATCAATATCATTTGAACCAAATAACATTTCTGCATTTTTCACTTTTACATAACTAACATTATCTTTTACTGTACCAAAAGGCCATGTCTTACTTGCAAACGCTCCAGTTTGTACTGGCGTAACTACATTAATCATTCCTTTGGCAACAGATTTGGTCAAGTTTCCTTTAGTTCCAGTTAAATAATCGCCTACCATTCCGTATTCAACATATGGAATTAATGAGCTTGCTCGTACGTTATTACCTGTTAATATTGCATCTACATAAGTTCTTGTTACAATACCTCGATAGTTTTTATCGGCAATACCACCTAATGCTGAACCATTTTCACTTGTAGAATGTAGTTTACCAATAAAGGCAACATTTTCAATGCGAGTTCCCTCGTTCATATAATTAACAACACCTGCTACATTATTACGTCCAATAACAGAACCTGTAATTTTCACATCTTCAATGACAGAAGTTCCATTCATTGTATTGGCTATTGTAGCAACACCATCATCATTTTTACGATCGATATCTACATCTTCAAAATTAATATTTTTTATAGTAGCATTCTTAATAACATTGAATAAAGGTCGTTCTAACTCTGTAATAGCATAACGTTTTCCGTCTTCACTTAATAATTTTCCTGTAAATTCACTCGTGATATACGATTTTCCATTCGCAGATGCATTTCTAGCACTCATACTTTGACCTAATCGGTATTCTCCTGCTGGATTTTTTTGCATTGCTGAAACTAAATCTTCAAAATCATAATAAACATTTCCGTTAGCTGCAACTGATTTTTCAATGTAATGAGTATATTCAGATTCAAATGTTTGATCTTTTTGACGCCCAACTAAATTATCTGCTGTTGCAGTTACTTTATACATTTGTTTTCCATCAACGGTTACTTCTTCAATATTTTTCACTGCTAATAATGTTGATTTTTGATCATGTGAAGTGACTTTTAAGTAGTATTTACTCTTATCCTCTGGGATTGATTTTAATCTAGATTCATTCGTTTCTGTTTCTTGATCATATTTAATTAAATCAGTTCTTCGAATATCTTTGATTTCAACTTTTTTAAGGTCTAACTGAATTTGTTTATCTTCTAATTTCTCAGTTTCTTCGCCTTCTCCACGATCATAAACCATTGTAGTAGATAGGGTGTAACCTTGATAATATTTCAATTTATCTAAAGTAGCGTTTAATTTATTTTCTTCTACCGTTACTTCTTTAACAAGTTGTCCATCTTTATCTTTTAATGCTAATTTGATTGATTTGATTTCTACTCCAGCTGGTTTTGTCAACGTATAACTAGCTGTCGCACTCTTCTTCAAGACATCTTTATCTGTTGTATTCCATTGTAATGTTGGTTTTTCTAACCCTTTTGTACCATTCTTAATAATTTTATCTTGAGGTTGTAAGATAATTTTTTCTTCTACTGTTGGAGCATCTTTTGTTTTTTCTCCACGAATCGTTTTATACGTCTTGGTAATTTGTTTCTTGCCGTTTACACCTTCTTGAGCAACTTCTTCTGTCCCACGTTTTAAAGTATCATCTTCTTGCGTTTTTGTTTTAAAAGGAATCTCTACTTCTTCAGTTTCATCTACTGTTCCTTCAACTGGTTTTGTTCCTTTTTTAACAACTTTCGGAACAGCAGGAGTTTTTACTTCTGTAGTTGTAGAAAGAACTTTATCTGTCTCTACACCTTCCACTGTTTCGTAAGTTGTTTTCGTAAGTTGAACTCCTTTAGACCCTTGACGTTCAACAACTTCTTCATCTACATATTTTGTGTCATCCGGAACTACTTCTGTTGTGAAATCTAATTCACTTTCGGTAGACTTCTCAACTGTACCTGTTGTTACTTTATATTCTGGGTTTACTTCTTGTACTGGTGCTTGACCTTCTTTGCCTTCTTCTTGCGTACCTTTAGCTGTTTTGGTCTCCTCTGTTGGTTCTACAGTTTCTTCAGCCTTGGTCTCTGGAGAGACTTCTACTGGTTTCGGGGTTTCTTCCGAAACCTTCTCTTCCTCAGAAGCTTCTGGTTGCTTTTCTGGAGAGACTGGTGCCTTTTCGTCTTCACTTGGCGCGACTGGTTCACCTGCTTGTTCAACTTTTGGTTCCGTTTGTTTTTCTACAGCAGGCATTTCCACTTTTGGTTCTTCAACAGGTTGATTAGCAGCCTCCTCTTTTGATTCTACTACTGCTGGCTGTGCATCTTCTTGTTTCGGTGTCTCTTCCGATACCTTATCCTCTTTAGGATCTTCTTGTTGTGATGAATCTTTTGGTATCCTTGGTTGCTCCGGTTGTGTAGGTTGCACGGGTTGTTCTGGGACTTTTGCTTGTTCTACTGGTGGTTCAACTTTTGATTCCTCAGCTGGTTTGTCTGATGGTTGACTTTCTGGCTTAACTGCTACTTTTTCCTCTGGTTTTGACTCAACTTTTCCACCTACTTCTTCAACTGGAGCTGGTTCTGCTGAATCTTCTTTTTCATCTTTTCCTTTAGGGAGGGGCTCGTCAGTAGGTTTTACCTCCGATTTTGGTTCTTCCTTTGGACTTTCTTCTGTTTTAGGTGCTTCTTCTTTTGGAGCTTCCTCTGTCTCTACTGCTTGGTTTTCTGGATTAGCTTGCTCCTGATTTGTTGTTACTTGGGGATTCTCAACTTCGACTACAGTCACCTCTCCAGGTTTAGCTGAGTCTTCTTCTAAAACAGTGTCCAAGCCAAGCGTTTTGAGGATGTCACCTGATAGATAACCAACATAGCGATAACCCTCCATTTCAACAACACCCTCTCGACTAGCTGGTGCTAGGGTCGCAACTGGGTCTACAGCTCCTGCACTAGGAAGGACTACCAATCCCATAGCTCCAACTAGAAAGACGCTGGCAATTTTCTTTCTCTTGTAGATTAAAAGTAAGCTCCCAACAGTCAGCAAACCAAAAGCTGTCAAAACAGATGCTTCTGTCCCTGTTTGTGGCAGCTGGTCTTTTTGATATACCAAACCATAGACAACTTCATTTCCATCAGGCTTTCCTGTCTGGATTAAATCTTTAGCTTCTTGTGAAATAACCTCTTTATCTACATAGTGATAGGTGGCTGCGTCCACTACAGAAGGAGCCATCAAAAGGCTTCCAAGAAATACAGAACCTACAACTCCCTTAATCTTACGAATTGAAAAACGGTCTTTTTTAAACACTTTCATCTCCTTTATTCATTCTCACGACTTTCTGATAGAATCTTGCGGATAGTGCGCACGCGCACCTCCGATTAATTTTGGACGACTAGCTAGAGCCGTTACGTGGGCATGCCCAATCTCTCTCAAAAGAGGGCGAATCGGAACCTGAACATGCTTGACATGCATGCCAATTGCAGTGTCTCCGATATCCAATCCAGCATGAGCCTTGATAAATTCAACCTCAACTGGATCTTGCATAAACTTGAAGGCTGCCAATTGACCCGAACCTCCTGCATGAAGAGTCGGAAGGACACTGACGATTTCCAGGCCAAACTGCTCTGCCACCTGACGTTCAACGACGAGGGCTCGATTAACATGTTCACAACCTTGAACGGCTAAATGGATACCTCTACTACCTAGAATACCCAAGATAGTCCCCACTATCAGCTCACCAATCTCTTGACTGGATTCTTTCCCAATCTGACCACCTAGCACCTCACTAGAAGATAGACCTAAAACAAAAAGGGCCCCCTGCTTCAAATTGGCCTTTTCCAATACATCTTCTACAATCTGGCTTGTCTCTCTTTGAATGTCTTTTTCCTTCATACTTGATACCTCTTTTATCACTATCTATCATATCGTTTTTTCTTGTTTTTAGCAAGATAGACAACCTGAAAATCTTACTCCAACCTGCATAAAACTCCCAGAATTGACTGGGAGTTAGTTAGGTTCTATTCTATTTATGTATATTTCAACTGTCGTACCCTTTAAAGGGGCAGAATCGATCTTCATCTGGTAATCTTCTCCAAAATGAAGTTTGAGCCGTTGGTCAATATTTTTAAGACCAACTCCCCCACGTTTGAGTTGACTTTGACTACTATCGCCAGCAACTTGGAAGCCAACGCCATCATCCTCAATGCGGATGACCAAGCCCGAATCCTGTTTCTGGACAGAAACTCTAATATGTCCCTGACCTTCCTTTTCCTTAATGCCATGGTAAAGAGCATTTTCTACCAAGGGTTGTAACACTAACTTGGGCAAGACTAGATGATCAAAGGCAGGATTTTCAGCAATTTCGTATTCCAGCTTATCTCCATAGCGTTGTTTCTGGATAAAGAGATACTGGCGGACATGGTTGATTTCGTCAGACAGGCAAATCAAATCCTTGCCTTGATTGAGCGCCAAGCGGAAATAGGTTGCCAAGGACTTGGTCACCTGAACCACGCGCTGACTATCCTGAAATTCAGCCATCCAGATGATGGTATCCAAGGTGTTATAGAGGAAATGCGGATTAATCTGGCTCGATAGGGCTTGAAGTTGGTACTGACGGGTCGTTTCTTCCTGCCTGCGAATATCTACCATCAACTGATCAATCTGATCCAGCATGGCATTGAACTGACGAGTCACTTCTCTCAGTTCATAAGCACCAGCTTCCTTGGCACGAAGATTCTGACCACCAGAAACAATTTCCAGCATGGTTTCTCTCAAATCCTTCAGAGGAGCAATCCAGCGTTTAAGACTGAACCACACCAAGCAGAGACAGGCAAGAAGAGATGTGACACTAGCACCAAGCAAGGTCCACATGAGTTGATTCCGAAGCTGGTCTAACTTCTCCAACGAAGACACACCAAGCACCGTCCAATCAGTTCCAGCAATCTTTTCTTGACTGACATAGGATCGGTGGTCTGGAGTGTAACCCTGCCCTGTCTCAATATAGGGTTTCATGGCCTCCATTTCGCTAGACGAACTATAAACTGTATGTTGAGGATGATAAACAAATTCATGGTTTTCATTGATAATAAAGGCAAAGCCCTGCTGACCCAACTGAAGCCGGTTAAGATAGGCTTCCAGAGTTTCGTAGGAAATATCCAAACGAAGCACGCCAAGATTGGCTCCCTTTGAATCAAGAAGTTCTTGAGTGACAGAAATGACCCACTGACTATCTGATTTACGAGCTGGAGTCAAAACGGGCATGGCTCCCTGATGAATGGCCTTTTGGTACCAATCCTCAGCCATCATATCAGAGGAGGTTTTCATCTGCACACTATCATCTGTAGAAATGACCTGACCGGATTTGGTCACCAGCACAACAGTTTTCAAGTCCTGATCTGCCTTTAAGATGGTCAAAAACAGATCTCGAATTCCCTTGATCTTGTCTTGACTGGGATTCTCAGCATAGGCCAGAACATCTGTCTGCTGGGTCAAACTAGTCGAGGTGGTTTCTAATTTTTTGATATAAGACTGGATAAAGTGGCTAGTTTGGCTGATAGTCGTCTGGCTATTGCCCTCAATGGTAGCTTCAATGGCTGATGAACTAGATTGATAATAGAAAGTCCCGACCAGAGCTAGGAGAATGAGAAAGACCAGAAAGATGGAAATAACCATTCTGACTAGGAGAGAAGAACGCTTCATCGACCTTCCCCCTTCTTAAACTGACGAGGTGTCACACCCGCAACTTGTTTAAAACGTTGGGTAAAATAGTTCATATCTTCAAAGCCAACCTTCTCTGCGATCTCATAAATCTTTAAATCTGTAGTTAAAAGTAAAAGCTTAGCTTGTTTGACACGTTCTCTCACCAGATAATCCTGAAAAGGCAGGCCCAACTCTTTCTTAATCAAAGAACTCAGATAAGTCGGACTAAAGCCCAAGTCATTGGCTAAAGACTTTAAACTAAATTGGCTATCAGCCAGATGGGACTGGATTTTCTGGGCCATATTTCCCTCAAACTTATCAGTCAATAGATCTTGTAATTGCTCTTCCTTTTCTTCCTTATCCAACTTTTGCTTGATTTTCCCCAACATTTCCTCAATATCCTGACGAGAAAAGGGCTTGAGCAGGTAGTCATCCACACCGAGTTTGACAGCAGACAAGGCATAATCAAAATCATCGTAACCTGTCAAAAAAACCAGATGAACCTGAGGATAAGTTTCTCGGACCAGACTGGCCAACTGGATACCATTTAGCTGAGGCATGTTGATATCGGTTAAAATGATATCTGGCACCTGCTTTTGTATCAATTCCCAAGCCTGCTTTCCATTTTCAGCCTGACCGATGATTTCCATATCGTAGGCTGCTACATTGACCAGTTTGGTCAAGCCTTGTCTTACCAGATATTCATCTTCTACGATTAAAATTGTGTAGGTCATGCTCAGCTCCTTTGTCACTTACTAGTATCAGTATAGCAAAATTCTCCTCTAACTGCTTAGGAAAGCCCTCTTAATCGACATAATCTAGTAAATAAGCATAGCCTTTTTCTTCCATTTGGTCTTTGGGAATAAATCGAATAGAGAGACTATTGATACAGTAGCGCAAGCCACCCTTGTCCTGAGGACCGTCCGTAAAGACATGGCCCAGATGAGAATCTCCCACTCGGCTCCGCACTTCCATGCGTGTCATATTGTAAGACTTATCTTCCTTGTAGGTGGCGACATCTGGACTGATGGGTTGGGTGAAACTAGGCCAGCCACAACCAGACTCAAACTTATCCTTTGATGAAAAAAGAGGTTCGCCAGTTGCCACATCCACATAGATACCGGATTCAAATTTATCCCAATAGCGATTTGAAAAAGCTCGTTCTGTTTGATTTTTCTGGGTGACTGCATACTCCTCAGGTGACAGGGTCTTTTTCAATTCCTCATCACTTGGTTTTGGATATTTGCTGGCATCGATGACAGGATAGGCCGCCTGATTGACATTGATATGGCAGTAGCCATTTGGATTTTTCTTGAGATAGTCTTGGTGGTAATCCTCAGCCACTACAAAATTCTTCAAGTTCTCCTTTTCAACTGCTAGAGGTTGGTCGTATTTCTTAGCCACCTCATCAAAGACTTGGTTGATTACTTCCAAATCCTTGTCATCTGTGTAATAAACACCAGTACGGTACTGGGTTCCCACATCATTTCCTTGTTTATTTTTGCTGGTTGGATTGATAATGCGGAAATAATGAAGCAGAATTTCCTTGAGGGAAATTTGATTGGCGTCGTAAGTGACATGGACGGTTTCCGCATGTCCTGTTTGGTTAATCAATTCGTACTTGGTTGTTTCCCCTCTACCATTTGCATAGCCTGATACGGCATCTGTCACACCAGGAACGCGAGAAAAATACTCCTCAACTCCCCAGAAACATCCACCAGCTAGATAAATTTCGTGCAAGTCTGCATCTTTACTCACTTCTGTTTTTTTCACTGTTTTTCCTCCTTGGCTAACTGATGCTTTCTCAATTTGCGAGCTATCTGTCTGCCCTGCATTTCGCATCAATAGAAAATAGAAACCGGTTATGGCTAGGAAAAAGATTCCTGCCAAGACAAACAATTTTACTTTATCATTCATGACCTTTCTCTACCCCATTTCTTTCAATGTTTTTAAAATCATATCCTTATCCATAAAACCAGGTTGCGTTTTGACTAGCTTACCTTCCTTGTCTATAAAGGCTTGAGTTGGATAAGAACGAACACCATAAGTTTCCAAAAGTTTACCTGATGGGTCAATTAGAACTGGGAAATTTTTATAATCCAAGCCCTTGTACCAGTTCTTAAAGTCTGATTCTGCTTGTTCCCCCTTATGTCCAGGAGACACCACTGTCAAGACCACATAGTCGTCTCCAGCATCTTTAGCAATTTCATCCGTGTCAGGAAGACTAGCTAGACAGATGGAACACCAAGAAGCCCAGAATTTGAGATAGACTTTCTTGCCCTTGTAATCAGACAAGCGATATGTCTTGCCGTCTACTCCCGTTAGTTCAAAATCAGCAACCGCCTGACCTTTAGTCGCAGTTTGCGCACTGACTTGTTCTGTTTTTGTTTGCTCCTTCATGGTAGATTCGTCTGACATATTTTTAGCCGAACAGGCTGCCAAGCAACAAATTGAGCCTACTCCAAGGAGACATGTTTGCCATTTTTTCATTTCTTATTCCTCTCTATTCAAATAATCTTGTTAAAATAGAAGCATTTCCCAAAAGCACCAAGATTCCCATCACGATAATGAGGAGACCACCTACTTTTTTGAGGGTTCCAAGGTAGGGATGAAGTTTTCGGAAATGTTTCAAAACATAGCTGGAGGCAAGAGCTAGAACCAAGAATGGTAGTGCCAAACCCAGCGTGTAAACCAACATGAGACCAGCTCCCTGCCAAGCACCTGAGCCACCTGAAGCCGCCAAGGCTAAAACAGAGCCCAGAACCGGTCCCACACATGGCGTCCAAGCAAAACTAAAGGTCAAGCCCAGTAAAAATGCCTGACTATATTCCTTACCCTTTTGCCCTTGTCTATTTAATTGTAACCTTCTTTCCTTGTAAAGTCCTTTCAAATGTAAGACTTCCATCTGGTGCAAGCCCAAGAGAATGATAACCGCACCCGTCACATACTGAAACCAAGAAGCATACAGCAAATTGCCTAAAAAACCAGCACCATATCCCAGTAAGATAAAGATAAAAGAAATCCCTGCTATAAATGCGAGAGTTCGCAATAGACTAACGACTGAGATTGAAAATTTTCCGCTAGAAGCCTGAGCACCATCTTTATCATCCAACAAGACCCCTGCATAGACTGGTAACAAGGGTAAGATACAAGGAGAAAAGAAGGAAAGAATTCCAGCAAGAAAAACACTGATAAAAAAGATTACATTGTCCATTGCCTTCCTCCATTCTTTGATTTGATAAGTCTATTATAATTCCCAACTCTAAGAAAAAACAGGGACAATGATAGGGAAAAATAGGAATTTAATCAGTTTATTCAGAAATTTTGCACAAAAAAAGCCAGACAATGTCTGACTTTGATAGAAACAGAAAAGAAATCACCTGTCTTCCCTACTTATCTGGTAATAAATAAGGTCCGCAACGTAGTCTTTTCTCTCCACACCATTGGCAATGGTTTTTAAATAGGACATTCCAGCCTTCTCCATCACACGTCCTGAAGCTGGATTAAGACTGGCGTAACGAGCTCTGACCTTTTGAAATCCTGCTTGGGTAAAACAAAAGTCTAAGACAGCTTTCAAGGCCTCCGTCATCATACCTCGGCCCCAATAATCTTTTCCTAAAACATACCCAATCTCACAGCTAGAGTCAATCTCATCCATTTCAACGATGCTGATATCTCCTATCACTTGCTCAGGATTCTCTTTGAGACAAATGGCCCATTTGTAATAGTTGGGATTGGTATAGGATGCAACCCAATTTCGAATCGAGTTCCGAGTCACTTCAACATCAGGATGAGGATCCCAGGTGACATAGGTCAGGTTCTCAGGAGACGAAGCCCAATTTTGAAACATGGCTTCCGCATCACTCTCCACAAATCTTCTCAAGATTAAACGTTCCGTCTCTAACATTTGCGTACCGATTGCTTTCATAATGTTACCTCGCTTTCTAATAGATAATTCTCTGCCCAATCTCCATTGAAACTTGTTTTGCTTTTGAATCTCAAGGTAATACGCTAAAAAGGTCCCCCGGACATTCCTCGCTTACCTGTTTCCATGCTCGGGGTAAAAAGACTAAACTCAGTAACAACTAAAAAACAAGTTTTTCATCTAGTTCCTTGACGCAGTCGCTGTCTGGTTTGAAATGCGCTCTAGCAAGCTTTTTCAAACCTAGTCATCGTTGCGGGGGTGAGAAGACGAAATCGAACTCTGTGAGTTACCAGACCTTCTTCGCTTTCTTATTTTTAGACTCGGGGTTCAAGGTCCCCCGGACCTTCTCTCACTTTCTTATTTCAAGGTGAGAGGCTGAAAACCTCCACTGGAGGTTTTCACTCCCAAAAATCATCAAAGACGGTGATGGGTAGGTGGCGTTTGTGTTGGCCTTTATGCCACCAGTTTTCGATAGTTGTTTGGGCTTCTAGGTTGATTGTTTTGCCTTCTAGGTAGTCATCAATCTCTTCATAAGTGACTCCGAGGGCTACTTCGTCAGCTAGGCCTGGTTTGTCTTCTTCTAGGTCTGCTGTTGGGATTTTTTCATAAAGGGCTGGGTCTGCACCAAGTTCCTTCAAAAGTTGTTTTCCTTGGCGTTTATTGAGGCGATAAAGAGGGAGAATATCTGCACCACCGTCACCAAACTTGGTAAAGAAACCTGTGATATTTTCCGCGGCGTGGTCTGTCCCAATGACCGCTCCACTATGGGCACCCGCAAGGGCATATTGGGCAATCATACGACTACGAGCCTTGATATTGCCCTTGTTAAAATCTGAAACAGGACTACCTGTCGCTTCAACAGCAGCTGTCATAGCGTCAGCTGATTCCTTAATATTGACGACTAAACTGACATCTGGCTGGATGAAGTCTAGGGCTTTTTGAGCGTCTGCTTCATCGGCTTGTACTCCATAAGGCAGGCGGACAGCGATAAATTTGTAGCTGTCGTCTCCCGTTTCTGCTCGCAATTCTTCCATGGCCAGTTGAGCCAATCGTCCTGCTAAGGTTGAGTCTTGTCCTCCAGAAATCCCTAGCACAAAGGTTTTAAGAAAGGGATGTTTTTTCAGGTATCTTTTTAAGAAATCAATAGAACGACGGATTTCTTCCTGGGCATCAATCACTGGTTTGACACCCAGCTCTTGGATAATCGTTTCTTGCAAACTCATTCTTCTTCTCCTTCACCAAGGGCTTCCTTGCGCATCTTATCAATCAAGTCCATCTTATCTTGCCATACATCACGCGCCAAATCCACTGGATAGTGCTGCGGATTGAGCACGCGCTTGTATTCATCCCAAAGCTTGTCAAATTCCTTACGAGCATAGTCCTGAATCTCAGTTAAGCTAGGCAGGTTGTAAATCAATTTCCCGTCTTTGAAGATATCCACTAAGAGAGGAACAGCGTCAAAATTACGAACCGTCTTCTTGATGTAAGTATAGGTCGGATGGAACATCTTGATTTCTGTCATGCTGGCAACATCTACGCCGTCATAAGTGATATAATCGCCTTCTGACTTGCCTTTTTCACGACTGGTAATGCGCCACACCTGCTTCTTACCTGGCGTAGACACTTTTTCAGCATTATTTGACAGCTTAATCGTATTACGCATATTACCATTTTCATCTTCGATGACCACAATCTTATAAACTGCTCCCAGAGCTGGCTGGTCATAGGCTGTAATCAGCTTTGTACCCACACCCCAGACATCAATCTTGGCCTTTTGCATCTTGAGGTTTAGGATGGTATTTTCATCTAGGTCATTTGAAGCATAAATCTTAGCCTCTGTAAATCCAGCCTCGTCCAGTTGCTGACGGACTTTCTTAGAAATGTAGGCAATATCCCCAGAGTCAATCCGCACACCCATAAAGTTAATCTGGTCACCCAGCTCACGCGCCACCTGAATTGCAGCGGGTACCCCAATACGAAGGGTGTCATAGGTATCCACAAGAAAAACGCAATTTTTGTGGGTCGCAGCGTAAGCCTTGAAAGCCTCATAGTCGTTACCATAAACCTGTACCAAAGAATGGGCATGGGTCCCCAAGACAGGAATGTCAAAGAGTTTACCAGCGCGCACGTTGCTGGTTCCATTGGCTCCACCAATCACCGCTGCGCGTGTTCCCCAGATAGCCGCATCCATCTCTTGCGCCCGACGTGTCCCAAACTCCATCAAAGGCTCATCTTCAATGACTGAACGAATACGAGCTGCCTTAGTCGCCACCAAGGTCTGGTAGTTGACGATGTTCAAAAGAGCTGTTTCGACCAACTGACATTGAGCTAGAGGGCCTTCAACTTGCACAATCGGTTCATTAGCAAAAACCAAATCCCCTTCTTGGGCAGAACGAACGGTCAACTCCAACTTGAAATTGCGGAGATAGTCCAAGAACACCCCATGATAACCAAGCGACTCCAAATAGGCAATATCACTATCTGAAAAACGCAAGTCTTCAAGATAATTCACAATTCTTTCCAAACCAGCAAAAACCGCATAGCCGTTCTTAAAAGGCTGTTGGCGGAAATAAACCTCAAAGACCGCCTTTTTATTGTGAATTCCTTGGTCAAAGTAAACCTGCATCATGTTAATCTGGTACAAGTCCGTGTGCAATGTCAAACTATCATCTGGATACATACTTTTCCTACTTCCTTAGCTAGAAATACATGAAAATTTTCAAAAACTTTCATGCATTCCAATAAATTAGTACTATTATATCACATTTTAGCTGGATTGAGAAAAGAGTAACAAGCTATTCACTACTCTCCAGTTCATCCATGTCTTGCTCAAATTTTTTCTGAGCCCATTCTCCATAGCTCTTCAGACCGAGATTGCCTATAAAAACCCAAGGAAGGTAAATGACATAAGTAATGACCCAAACAGACAGGTATTTAATGTTCAAAGGATTGTGCTGATAAATTTCTATGTTGAATTGATAATTCTGCAACATCAAAAGAGCCGTAATCGCCAAGGTTAGAAAAAAACAACCCAAAATCGTAAAATGAAAACGACTATAGTAGGTCACTCCCAGATAACGGGCACGATTGAAAAAGTAAAATGTCCCTATGATGATAACGATTAGCAGCATATTAGAATTAAAAAGGCTTGGTGCTAATACTGAAATGATATAAGATAGGAGCGACAAAGCAATGCAGATATAGAAACTTTCAGATCCCGCTTTATTGAACAGTTGTTCTTCTCTTTCGTCTAGTAATTGATAATAATAAAATCTATTTTTCATCTTCTTCCTCCCAAAATAGTTGGTCTAGGGTTTTCCCTAAACATCTGCAAATAGACTGGCAGAGCGAGAGACTGGGATTGTATTTTCCCGCCTCTATCAAACCAATAGTCTGGCGTGTCACCCCGACAGCCTCTGCCAGTTGACCTTGTGTTAAATCACGCTCTACCCGAGCTAATTTTAATTTTAAATTTTTAGCCACCTTCGTCCTCCTTATAGTTTTAATACTCATCTACTCTTAAAAAATTCCAAACTAACACAAGCTATCAGCTATTTATTATAACCCCATTAATTTGCATTCCAGTATTATCTTCAGCCGAAAATCAGTATTTTAGGTTGTTTGAAATAAACTTCCTAGTTTACTCTTTTATTTTTATTTAGTATTAGCTTTAGTAGGAGCTTTTAAACGAGTTTTTATTGCTTATATTTCTTGTTTAGTTTAGTTGGTTTCATATCACTATTATATAATGCTTTTGGAAATGAGCCTAGTATAAGTCAAAAACGTGTTGAATAGTGAAAGCAGGAGCATACCAAGATGACTGATTTTTTTACTAGATTTTAAGTTTGCAAAATAATACTAAATGAAACTAAAATGAATACTTCTTGCTTTTCTTGAGAGTGAAAAAGTACAATAAAATGATTGTAGTGATTACCACAAGATACTGACTAATAGACATCGTATTTGAAGCCACAAATACAGGTAAAGAATAAAAAGGAAGAAGTTCAATTGCTTTGATAAACAAATCATTACTAGTATTCATCATCATCGTATTTAATATATTAGGGATAAAGAGTAGTAAAGCTACTAAAATACCAAGCCACTTTTCAATTTGTATAAATAGAAAATGTAAGATAATAGAAAATAAAATAGGACTAACAAAATTGTATTGACTACAATAGCTACTATAAAATTTAATCCTAAATCACCTGGAATACCCAATTTACTTACTATGACTAGTAACACAATGCCATTCAAAGCATAAATAATGGAAACTGAGATGGCATATAGAAAATTAGACAAGACGTAAATCATCCGATTCTTCTGTTGATTATAAAACAAACTTACCGTATTGTGGGAAAAATCTCTACTAATGACTCGATTAGCATGTATAACAGCCATTAACATACCGAGCATAGCATAAAAGTTTGAAATATGCTTAATACCAAGCGATGTCCCTTGAGTCTTTAGAATAAAGAATGTAACCAATATCGGCGGTATAAACGAGATAAGTAAACCGAGATATATTACGCCTGATGAATATAAATTTCTTATATTTTCCTTAAGAAAATTCAATTTATTTAATTTCATGATGATAACCTTCCTTTATTTTGAACGATTTAAGTAAATATCTTTAAGCGTCTCTTTTTTAGTTTCAAAATCAACTACTTTAATAGAGTTTTCGTTAAAAAATTTAAAAAGCTCACTACTTTGAATATTCCCAGACATCGTAATTCTCAGTCCCTCTTCCTGAACAATATCCCCAAATTCTTGTTTGGTAATGAAAATGTCTCTATCTGTAGCTGATGAAAAAGCTATCTCAAACAAGAAATTATGACTATCTTTTCCTACTTTTTGAAATGTCAAAAGCCCGTTCTCCAAGAAAAGAACCCTCTCACAAATTTCTTCAATATCTTCTAATTTATGACTCGATATTAAAATTCCCACATTTTCATGTAAAGCTAAATTTTTTAGAACCGCTAAAACTATTTGTGATGATTCAATATCTAAACCATTAGTCGGTTCATCTAAAATCAATATATCAGGTTTCGTAACGAGAGTTAGAAGCAAAGCTAATTTTTGTTTTGTACCCAAAAAATAGGTCTTTACTTTTTTATTAATAGACTGAGTCAAATCTAACTCTTGGATCAAACTTCTAAATCTTTCTTGATTGTAGTCAACACCATATAAATTTGACAAATATTTTAAATTCTCTAAACCTGTTTTAGATAAAAATAATTTTGGTTCTTCGATTAAATACCCAACATTATCACTGCTTATAATATTACCTGAAGTCGGTTGATTATTCTGACCAAGAATTTTCATCAACGTACTCTTACCAACTCCATTTCTCCCTACTAGACCAACAATTTCACCCTTATTAAGTGCGAAATTTATATCTTTGAGAATGATTGAATGACCATAATGCTTACTTACATTTATAACTTCCATTTTTTATTCCTCCATTAATATTCTTGGTTTTCTCTTTGATTCTCATTAATTTTAAAAAGTTGCGCCTCTTTTTAACAACATTATATCATATATCTAACTTAATGCAATATATAAATGTCATTTTGTAAAATTTTATTAACAAAAAAACTCTCTACCACAAAAAGATAGAGAGTTTTTAGTTTAAATATATAATTTCAAAATATCGACGGCATCGCTTCTTTTCTTAACCTGATAGGACTTGATTCCCAATTTCTCAGCTGCGATTGTATTGTCCTCAATATCACCTATAAAGACACAATGTGTAGGATTTAACTGGTATTTATCGAGAATCCCCTTCATACTTATGTCAAGAACCCCTCTTTGCCTTATACTTTCATACTCACCTTACAAATCCTTTTGGTAGTAATATCTTTTCCCTGTGTAGGGATAGTCTTGCAAAGCAAAGACTTCCTTGTAGCCATGGCTTAGATAAAAATCTGGAGCTTGAAACTGATAAGTATTGACAAAAGCAAAACGACAGTTTCGATTCTTGGCTTCACTTTCTGCTTGCTGCAATAGTCTTGAACCGATTC
This sequence comes from Streptococcus sp. 2342, assembly GCF_013276795.1. GTDB lineage: Bacteria > Bacillota > Bacilli > Lactobacillales > Streptococcaceae > Streptococcus. Next base: position 666,437 of record NZ_VMLR01000003.1, on the reverse strand, counting down.
CTTGCCCTCTCAGTTCCTCTTTGACAAATAAATACTCAATTTCTAGCCAATTTCCAAAAGTCTCTGCTATCAAACCTGCAAAGAGATTGCCCTTTTCATCTTCAACATAAAGATTAAGTGGCTCACTTTCAGCCTCTTCTCTTTTTGAACGATTATAAGCACGAATCAAATTCCCAATTTCTTGCGATTTATGGGATTCCTTATTTTCCAATCTAAAGTACATCTAAACCTCCTCGAAAACTGATACAGCTTGATTATAGTCTTATTTCAATAGACTGTCAAACTAGCAAAAACTCACCAACCTGCGTTGATGAGTTTCAAAAACACCCCCCGATGTGGAGATGCTTGTTGCTTCGTTGTAAAGATATAGTTTTAACAATTTATATTTTCAAATTATTCATCGTAGAATACTGGTATTGAACCTCTTCTTACATTAATAGAACTTATATACTAGATTCTAATCATCTCATTCTTACACTGATGAATACCTTTAAACTACTTTCATCTAATTTGGAAACCTTTCAAACGATTTAGTTTTCATTCCATATGTCTCTGCGTTCGTTGGTAACATATAAAATTTGATTATGCTTTACAGCTTTCCTCCAGATGAAAAATCCAAAAACTGGAGCAGCTAATGTTATCCAAAAATAAACCAAGATATACTGTAAAATAGTTTTCTTTACTAATCCCCAAAATGTTCCATAGCGAACTAGACCATCCAAGAAATTCTGTATAATTCCCCCTTGATAATTCCAATAAGAATAGTGCCAAAACACAAAAGATAACCAGGTTAAGACAACAGCAATTAGAAAACCAAAAATCCCTAAAGGAGGAACCCAAAACATTATCCAAAAAAGAAATACCAAGAAACTACATAATGTTTTTCTAATTATAAATTGTTTACGATAGTCTTCTCTTAAATGATCTCTTACAGATTGTAAAAAATTACCAAATTTTTCTTTAGTGGCTCCTGCGGATGGTGGGGTTACATATTCTTTCTTAAAATTATCTGACATATACTTTCTTTCCTCTTTCTATTAAATATAACAATTCTCCAAGACTTCATTAGGTATCATCTCTATTATCTCTATATTATTCTCAAATAGATACATCGCTACCTTACGTAAAATTTTCTCATTTTGGTTTCTAACCCAGCGTCCGTTACTAAAATCATTGCTTCTTTCAAAATTATTTTTCAGAAGTTTTTGATATGCTTCTACATCTACTTTATAACCTTTACTTACTAGATTATTTAGACCAATCTGATACAATTGCCCAATAGAATAATCTTCAAAATGAAATACATTTGGAATACGACTCCGCAATCCTTCATTCATTTCTAAGAATTTTTCCATATCCTTTGTATAACCTGCAAAAATTAAGACAATATCCTCTCGATGATCTTCCATGAATTTCAAGATTTCATCAATAGCTTCCGATCCAAAATCTTTTTCTCCACCTTTTGCAAGTGTATAGGCCTCATCAATAAAGAGTACTCCACCTAGTGCAGATTCTAATACTTTTCTTGTTTTGATAGCAGTATGACCTATATGCTGACCGACTAAATCACTTCTGGATGTTTCTACATACTTATCTGTTGGAATGATATTATTTTCATAAAGTAGTTTACCCATCAATCTAGCAACTGTAGTTTTACCAGTACCAGGGTTTCCTAAAAACAATGAATGTAAAGTTACTCCAGATGTATTAAAGCCCTTATCTTTTCGGGATTTATTCATATTAGTAATAGCAATAAATTCTTGAACTTCATTTTTGACACTATCAAGTCCAATCATATCCTGTAACTTTTCAAACGTTGTTTTCTCACCGAAACGACGAATAGATACTTCATCATTTACTAAGGTATATTGATTATTTTCATCTAAGATAACATCTGTATAATCTTCATTGGTTTTTACTCTCAGTAATTCACCGACTTGGAATTTAACATTTCGTTCCAGTTTTATATCTGGGTTTGTTTTCATTCCTACAATTATTTTATTTAATCGTAGGTTAGAATGACTGTCAGAGTATACATTAATCTTATTATGATTTCCTCCTAAAACCATTAAGATATTTCCAGTAACAGATGAATGATCTTCAAAATCTCCAAGTTCTACCAATCCCAGATGATCTTCAATATGTACTGTGGACTTCACTGTTTTAATAGAATGCATCATTACAAACCCTACAGATAAGGAACTTTCTTTTAGAAAACAAGCATTTACATACTCCTCATCATTATCTAGAAAAACTCTCGTATCCAGTAAGGTCAAGCTTGATTGTGTACACTCAATTGTAGAGCGCTTATTTTCAAAACTACCTGCAAATAAAATAGAACTTTTAATGCTTCCTTCTGATTTTGTTCCTAAGAATATTCCATTGTTATCCGAAACTTCTAACTCAATATTTGATAATTCAAATCTTGAGTTATCAAATACTGTTTGAACATAGATACTCGTATCTTGAATTAGAACTGTAGAATTATCAAAATATATGCGCTGACGTTTATCTGGTTGAAAAGAACGAACTACAGAATTTTTAATCGTAACGGTTGAATCTTTAGAATAACAGATCGGGTAAATTTCACCTTCAGTCTGATTTGATTCTAAAATAACGGTATCTAATAGTACAGATGATCCTGGTTTTATGTTCAAACAATTATATTTTTCTTCTTTGACATTTAAAGCTAGATTTTTAAATGTCACATTTACACCATCAATAGCAAACAAACCATCCAATGCAGGTAAAATGAGTTGCTCCTCTTCAATAACATTTCCAATAAATGATAAATTTTTATCAATTAGGATTGATCCAAATTCTACTCTAAAATTTTCTTGGATTTCAATTGTATCTCCATCACTTGCAGCCGCAATTGCAGCATCAAAATCCCAAGTTGTTCTTTTAGAAAATAAAGAAGAATTATCTTTACCAACTAAAAAATAAGCCATTATTATTCTCCTTAAATGTGATATATCTAAAATATATTTTATCTATCATGTATGACTATAGCTCTGTCACTCCTACACCCACTCACCATTAGCATTTACGCGATAGCCATCTGGTGTTGTAGTATTGACTAAAAGAGCTCCTGAAGTTGTGAAGCAATACCAGGATTTTCCAACTTTAGACCAGCCACCTTTATTCATAGCACCTGAACCGTTGAGGTAGTACCAGACATTTCCTACCCCTGCCATCAGTAGACTCAACCCCATTGCTGATCCTGCCAGTACATGTTTTAGTTTCATCTTCTATTTTTCCTTTTTATTCACTAATCTTATAGTAAAATTCGTTTGGATCTGCTAATGCCCCCCCATACTGGGTAATTAATAAACGATCTTTACTGCTGTCAGAAGCATCTTCATAAGATGTATTACCTCCATTAAGAGGAGGATGCACAATTCCTTTGGGAATTAGAGTGACAGCTGCTCCACCTACGCCACCACTAAATCCGATTCCAAATTTTGCCATATTATCTACAATTCTAGGTGGAGCCGGTGTTACTTCAGCTCCGTTTGTAAATCCATTTTCATCAAAAGTGACTTCGCCACCCTTGTTATTCTTCCAAGTGCCTTTGATACTACTAAAGTTTTTCTGATGAATTTCAGCCAGATGAGCACCAGGTCCCTTGGCCTGCTCCTCTAGATCAATAAAGGGACGACTAGCTGAAGCATCATCAAAAATCAACCAGTTCAAGCCTTCCAAATCAAGCTTTTTAACCCCATCTAGCCCTTGTAAACTTGAAGGATCATCTGTCTCTCTTAAATCATAGTTGACTGAGCTGGCTTCCTGATAACGACCATCTGCAAAGAGATAGGTTTTAGCAATGGCTTCCGGTTTAGAAGCACTAAAAATCAAGTAAGAGATAGTTCCATTTTCATAAGGAATCAAGATCTGACGTGAACCACCTTTCCCAGCAACCCCACCAGCCTTGACTAGCTGGGCTCCCTGATCTATCAGATAATAAATCCCAAGTAGGACCTTATCTTGTTTAATTAGCAATTCTTTCTTGCCATCCTTATTAATATCGTAGAAAGTGTAGCTAATATCTTTCCCTTGGTAATCAAACAAAATGGAATCAATATAAGACTCTTCTTTGTCACCTGTCGAATTCTGTGGCATTTGTTGTTTTTGCGCTGCCTTAACTCGCTCTCTATAGGAATCTAAGATATTCTGATATACAATCTGGTAATCAATCTTTGCTTGTTCAGCTTTTTTATCTTCCGAAGCACTGGTTTGGACTGTAGTGTCAGTCGACTCTCCCCCACTAATCTGACTAGCTTGCTGCCCACAGGCTGCTAATAAAATGACTGAGCTAGCCAATAACAAGCCACTTAAAATGGTTTTCTTGGACATAATACCTCCTTTATTTCTTTTTAAAAGATTTACCAGCTAGTATACCAGAAGGATCTGAAGTAATGGTCAACTCTCCACCTTTGATCTCATAACCTAGTTTCATTGAAGACAATTCAAGAGTCTTTTCTTTCTGGTTGACCTTCATCTCATCTGTCTGCTCTGTTGGCTTGCCTTCTGTTAGGATACCAATTGTTTTTCCCTTGGTATGAACTTGTCCCTTGTCACCCTTGATTTGGATGGTTACGGTTGCTTCTTCCATAAATGGCATGCTACCTTGGTAGACATAGGTTCCATCTGCTGATGAACAGGCCGCCAAAAGCAATAGACTAGTTACTAACGATAATACAAATGCAACTTTCTTTTTCAATTTTTATCCCTCTTTTTCTTTAAAATAATTCCTAATCCCGCTAATAAACCATATCCTAATAAAGCTAGTAGGCTCACTTGACTTCCAGTATTTGGCAATGCTTTTTGTTCAACTTCTTGTTTAGCTTGAGAAAGAACTGCTGGCGCTTGGTAGCTTGGTGCTGGCCCAACAGGTTTCACATCTCGGTTACCAGCCTGACCAGGTTTTTCGGTATTCGGTTCGTCACTTGATCTACCACTTTTAGGCTCTTGAGCTGGTTCTTCACCTTTTGGTTGCGCTACTTTCGGTTGTTCAGCTTTTGGTTGTTCAACTTTGGGCTGCTCACCCTTCGGTTCGTCTACCTTAGGTTGTTCAACTCTTGGCTGTTCTACTTTAGGTTCTTCTACTTTGGGTTCTTCATCCTTAGGTAGTTCGTCAAGTGGGAATTCTGGTAGTTCTGGTTGAATAGCGCCTGGGCCGTTTACGCCACCTTTGAATTCTGGTTGTTCTGGAATAAGTGCGTCGTCGATTGTCTTATGTAGGAGCAATTTTTGATACTCACGTTCCGCTTCATCCTTGATTTTACGAGCTTTTTCTGCCTCGTCTTCTTTTTGCTTCACGTCACGTTTCAAATCATCTACGTGCTTGCAGAGTTCATCCAACTCTTTTGACTTAGCTTTCAATTCTGCTTCCAGTTTAGCTTTTTCTTGACTCAAATGAAGTGTTTCTGCCAACTTGTCTTTTGCTTTTTGCAGTGCGTCTTCCGCGTCTTTCAATTCTTTGTCAGCCTTCAAACGCTCAATCTTCGCATCTTCCAAGTCTTTGTCTTTTTGCTGACTTTCTGCCAATTTCTTAGCCAATTCTTTGTCGGCTTCGTCTTTTTCCTTGCGAGCTTTTTCCAGACGCAATGATTTGGCATTATCGTCAAGTGTCGCACGTTCTAGCTTACGTTGAGCGTCTTCTGCTTTTTCTTTAGCTTTTTCAAGCTCTTTGACAGCTTCCGCACGTTTTGCTTCTTTGGCTGGTGTTTCAGATACTTCTTTTTCTAGGTCGGTAATGCGTTTCTCAATTTCTTGAAGCTCTGTTTTCACTTGTTCCAAATTCGCCTCAGCTGTTTTCTTATCAGATTTAGCTTTTTCCAATTCGGCTTCTACTTCTTGTTTGCTTTGTAGAGTTGGTGTTGGAAGATTGGCTTTAGAATTTGGTCCATAGAGGTCATCATACTTAGCTTTTTGGATGTCTGTATTATCGTTGTCAATATATTTTTCACTTTTCACTTTCAAAACGTGAATGCGGTATACGTGTGTGAAATCAGGGTCACCAAGGTCAGTTAAAAGTTGTCCACCTTTGATGATTGATGTATTTAATCCTACAGTGTCGGCTTGTAACAAACTATAAAAATGACCGTAGCCACCTGTCAAGTAACCTTCAGCAAAGAATGACATAAAAGATTCTGTCATGCGTGCAAGCAGTTCCTGTTTAGTCATTTTATCTGAACCCATTGGAATATTCATGAGGTCTTCATAATATTGTGTATGTGTGTCAATGCCAGGTTTTTCAGACGGTTTTAATCCTCGTTTTCGAGCGATATCATTAATTCCTCGTCCAAAGTGACTCAAGTCTTGATAGTCATTGTCTTTATAAATTTTTGCTACTTCTTTGGCAAAATCTTTATTGTTCGTATTGAGTTTAGCTTCTGACAGACCTAATTGTTTACGAAGACTGTTTAAAAGAGTAACAAAATGGTTGTTTAAATCATCCACGATATCTTGAGGTAGGTTGTTTGGGTCATATTTAACATCAGTTTCCCCATCTTGGATTCCTGTCTCACTAATTTTGCTGATACGGTCCATCCAGTTCTCATTTGTTTCACGGTCTAGTTCAGTCAACTCTTCTTCTAGTCGGCGAATATCTTTACGATATTGTTCCAACCAAACGTTATAGCGAGCGTTCCATTCTTCATCCGCTTTGTCAATTTGGTCTGCGTCCATGCCTGTCATATCTGGATATGGCTCTGGGTACTTATCCATACGTCGTTTGATGAGCTCTTTAGCTTTATCTCTCCATTCTGGAGTTAGGACGACGTCTGTTGGGTATTGAGCTGATTTTAGTTTTTCTTCAGCGTCTTTGATTGCTTTTTCTGCGGTTTTCACATCGCCTTCTTTTGCCGTTTTTTCTGCTTCTTTGTCGTTTTTGTTTTGACGCTCTTGTACCTTTTTAGCTTCACGCGTTTTGTCGTCTTCTTTTGCTTTTTCAAGCTCTGTTTCCGCATTGCGTTTGGCTTGGTCTTTTACAAGTACATCTTTATCCGCATCATCTTTTTCTTGTTGAGCCTTATCTTTAGCTGTTGGGTCAAAGTCGTCCGTTGCGTCTTTCAGCTCTTTGTCAGCTTTTTCTACACCTGTACGAGCCTTGTCAAGTTCATCTTTAGCAAGTTTGGCTTCGTCAGACTTTTTAGTCACTTGGTCAGCCTTTTTGTTGGATTCCGTTTCTTTGTCTGCCTTTGCTTTTTCTTTAGCGTCTACATCATCAGTTTCATCTTTTATTTTTTCTGGTGTAGCGTCTTTTGCCTTTTCAAGGTCTTTTTCAAGGGCATCTTTTTCAGCGGTTTTGGCGTCTTTGTCTTTTTGCGCCTTGTCAAGCGTATCTTTGGCTTGTTCAGCGTCTTTTGCTTTTTTGTCGGCATCTTTAGCGGTATCTACCGCGCGTTTTTCAGCGTCAGATAAATCTTTGTCTGTGACCTTATTGTTGATAGTAGAGTTGACTGTGTTTTCAGTTGGAGCTTCAGTTGCAAAGACTGTTTGAGTAGTTGCTGCAACTCCTAAACCAGCTACTGCAGCAGTTGTCATAATTAGGGACTTTTTCATCCTTATCTCCTTTATTTTTGATTGACTTGATTATACAGTAAATAATCCCCTTTTTGGATATTTCTACCGAAAACAATAGAATTTTACCCCCCCCCCCGACTTTTCCTAAAAAATTTACTAAAAACAGTAGTTTTTCCCAAAAATGGAGAAATTTAAGTTATAATAAAACCAATAAAACTCAAGGAGACTATCATGGAATTCAAACACTATGGAGAAATTATCCACAAAATCCGTCAAGATCGCAATATGAGCCTTAAAGAGGCTGCTGGAGATGCCATTACTCCCAACAACCTTAGTCGCTTTGAAAAAGGACTCGCTACTGTTAAAGTAAATACATTTTTTGAAGTTTTAAACAATTTTAATTTAGATGGATACGACTATGTAGAAATTTTTCATATTCAAGATAAGAATTCCCTAAGAGCAAGAGAAATTATACATGCATTGTCTAAAAATGATAAAATAAAAGCTAGACAAATACTGGGAAAGAAAAGTGACTGGGGAAATGTCATAGAGTATTACATACTAAAATTAGATATTTTTAGAATGGAGAATACAAGGGATGAATCGACTCCTGATGTAGTAGAAGCTATTAATTACTTGGTCAACTATATGTTTAGTATTGATACTCTTTATATTCGTGATTTTCTTATTATTGAACTTCTTCTTACATTTGATGGGCAATATTTTGAGTTAAAATTCCTTGAATACCTCGAAAAGCTAATTGTCAAAGGATTAGAAGAAACTAAACATATGTCTGAATCATTTTCTCACAGATATACTCAAACTGGAACGTTTTTAGTTAGAACATATTCTCGCTATGGATACTACGATAAAGCAGAAAAGCTCATCTATAAGTTGAAGATAGCACTATCTGAAATATTCTATTATGAGTTTTCAGTATTTCAACTATTTTATTTAAACATATATGAAGTTTTCAATCTACTTCGACAAAACAATCCTAAGGCTATTGAACGAGCTAATGCTCTTCTTCATTACATTGATGCTCAAAACGACCTCTTTCCATTACCAAATATGATTACAATTAAAAATTCATTTACCCAAGAAGTTCAACGACTGAATAAAACTGGCATTCCATTCCCTATGGAAGATGAAGAATAACTATCAACATCAATAAACAACAAAATGTGTGCAACTTTAAAGCACCAAAGTCACTTGACTCTGGTGCTTTTTGACTTGATTCTAAAGAAAAAACCCACCAAGCTAAGTTGATGAGTTTCAAATCTATTTTCTAAATTTCCACTGGCTATAAATACCAAAACCGATAATCCAGATAGCTGAGCCGATTGCTCCGACAAATGTAGACTCTTGTAAAAAGAGGGTTACAAAGACAAAGGCAAAGAAGAGCATGGTTAAAGGATTTAAGAAACGATAATGGGGCATGAGATAGCCATCCGCCATAAAGTCTGGTGACTTGCGGTATTTAAGGTGAGCCACCATGATCAAGATATAAATGGCAATATAGACACCTGATGATGATGCCGTAATCAAGGCAAAGGCATCCGAAACTCCTGGCAGGACGTTGATAAAGGCTGCTAGGGCAATCAAAATCGCTGAGGCGATGATGGCATTTTGTGGCACATTGTGGCGAGAAAGAGTATCTGCCTTGATAGCCTTTAGGAAGCGATTTGGCGAATCATGAGCAATCTGATACAAATGGCGCCCTGTTGAATAAAGCGTTGAGTTAAGAGCAGATGCTGCTGAGGTCAAAACAACGAAGTTAATCAAGGCTGCTGCCCACTTGACACCGGCCAATTCAAATACTGTTACAAAAGGAGAATCAGCTGAGGCAAGTTCACGCCATGGAATGATAGCCATGATGGATAAGAGGGCACCACCGTAGAAAAAGGCGATACGCAAAGGAATTTCCTTAACGGCTTTTGGCAAGACCTGACGTGGATTTTTGGTTTCAGAAGTTGTGACCCCGATAAACTCAATCATAAGATATGCAAAGAACACCATCTGGAAGGCCATGACAAAGTTCACTCCACCATTTGGGAAGAGGGAGAAATTGTCAGCAATATTGGCCAAACTTGCTACTCCATGAGGTGTCTTAAAGCCTGTCAAGACCATAAAGACTCCTGTTGCAATCATAGCTAAAATAGCCACAATCTTGACCATCGCAAACCAAAACTCAACTTCCCCAAAGAGCTTCACCGCAATCAGATTGACCAAGGCTAGAATGGTCAAAAATCCAATCTCAATCATCCAACTCGGCCAAGTTGGGAACCAAAATTGCACATAATGTGCGATAGCAGTGATTTCCGCCATACCGATAAAGACAACGGATAGCCAGTAAGACCATACTGAGAAATAGCCCCAGCCCTTACCCAAATGGCGCGTGATAAAGTTGATAAAGGTATGTTGCTCAGGGTCTTGGTAGAGCATTTCCCCAACAGCACGCATCATGAGGAACATGAAGGCCCCCGTAATCATATAAATCAGTACAATGGAAGGACCTGTTAGGCTAATAGAGCGACCTGCTCCCAAAAAGAGTCCTGTTCCGATTGTTCCAGCGATGGCCATAACCTGCACATGACGATTGGTCAGACCACGCTCCATCTTATTTTTCTTCTTTGAACTCATATAGTCTCCAATTCAATTCAATTTATACTCAATGAAAATCAAAGAGCAAACTAGAAAGCTAGCCGTACGTTGCTCAAAACACTGTTTTGAGGTTGTAGACAGAACTGACGAAGTCAGCTCAAAACATGGTTTTGAGGTTGTGGATGAAACTGACGAAGTCAGTAACCATACATACGGCAAGGCGACGCTGACGTGGTTTGAAGAGATTTTCGAAGAGTAGCAAAATGGAAAAAGGAGTGAGTGAAGCGCATCGCCTCCCCACTCCTTTTTTCTGTTTTTAGGCTGTTTTTTCAACCTTCAAGATTTTTACATCATAGCTACCAACAGGTGTTTCAATGGTTGCTGTGTCACCTGTTTTCTTGCCAATCAAGGCTTGTCCAATTGGGCTTTCATTTGAAACTTTACCTGCAAAGGCATCCGCACCCGCTGAACCTACAATAATATAAACTTCTTCTTCGTCCTCACCAATTTCTTGGATGGTGACTGTTTTACCAATCGCTACTTCGTCTTGGGCAACTGCGTCGCTATTGACGATTTCAGCATAGCGGATTTTTGTTTCCAAGCTAGAGATTTGTCCTTCAACAAAGGCTTGTTCATCCTTAGCTGCTTCGTACTCACTGTTTTCTGAAAGGTCACCGTATGAACGGGCAATCTTAATGCGTTCTACCACTTCTGGACGGCGGACCAATTTCAATTCTTCTAATTCTTTTTCAAGTTTTTCCTTTTCCTCAAGGGTCATAGGATATGTTTTTTCTGCCATTTTTCTCAACTTTCTTCTGATGATATTTTCGAAAGAAAATTATGTGAAGTATCACATAATTTTAGTTTGTTTGGTTTAATTTGCTGTTGACATGTTCAGCAACATTGCGATCGTGGTCTTCTTGATTGTTAGCATAGTAGACCTTGCCATCTGTGACATCTGCTACAAAGTAGAGGTTATCGCTCTTAGTTTGATTGATGCTTGACTCAATCGCATCCAGACTTGGACTATCGACTGGACCAGGCATGAGACCTACATTTTTATAAACATTATAAGGTGAATCAATGTTGGTATCAATCGCAACATCCTCAGCTAGGCTGATATTTTGCCCCAGTTTTCCTTGGGCATACAAGATTGCAATATTACTTTGAAGTGGCATATCACGATTCAAACGATTGTAGAATACACCTGCAATGAGCTTACGATCTTCTGTCTTGGCACCTTCTTTTTCGACCAAGGAAGCAATGGTCAACAACTCATTGACAGTCAAGTTTTTAGATTTGATAGTACTATAGTAAGGAGATAGGTTCTTATCCATAGCAGCTAACATCTCATCAATCAAGCTCTCAATAGTTGTGCTTTCCTTGATAGAGTATGTAGCTGGGAAAAGGTATCCTTCCAAACGATAACGCGCACCGCTGTCTTTTGTAGGCAAGCTTTCAAGTAGACTCAGATATTTGGCAACTTCTTGACTGATAAACGTCTCATCTTGAACTTTTGCCAAGAAAGCCTCCGCTGTCAAAGGCTCTTTGAAGTCACCTTGCAATTGACCCACAGCTTGAGCAATTTGATCAATCGTATAACCTTCTGGAATTGTCAAAGTCGCAAGGACAGGTTCCTGTGGTTCAGCTGTTCCACCTTTTTGCAACTCTTTGAGTAAGTCTTCTGTACTCATACTCTTTTGCAAATTGTAGTAACCTGCTTTCAAATCGGTATAATTTTTATACTTGGCATAAAAGCTAAAAATCAGACCATGCTTTACCAAACCAGCTTTTTCAAGCGTCGTACCGATTTCTTGAACGTTTGAACCTTCTGGAATTCCAACCGTCACATATTGTTTCGATGAAGCATCCACAGGCTGTAAAGATGACTGAACATACTGGTAACCAAAGTAACCACCTGCTGAGAGCAAGGCAAGGAATACAAGGAATGAAATCACAAAGGCTTTCACATGTGACTTCTTCTCTTTCTTAGGCTTAACAGGTTTTACTCCTTCTCTACGGCTACGACGTGGTGTATCGCTGATGATATCCACTGTTTCTGTAGCAGGCATAGGTGTTTCTGGACCTGCTTGTTCTGCTTTTTTCTCTGCCGTCTTATAGGAAACAGCTACCCTTGTTGGGGTTTCATTGTATTCTCTTTCAAGTTTCTTAGGTCTAACAGGACCTGGTCCTGGTCTTGAACCACTTTCTTCCGCTGGAGAAGAAGGTGCATCTTGACTTGGATGACTTGGAACACCAGGAGTTTCTCTTTGAATCTCATCTGCTGGAGAAGCTGGTACATCTTGACTTGGGTGAGTCGGCACGGTAGGAGCTTTTCTCATAATCTCCTCTACCGTTGACAAGGAATCAGCCATGAGTTCTTCAGCTGAAGGTTCATTTGCAGGAGTGCGAACTACTGCCTCATCTTCTTTCAGAACTTCATCATAGCCTTTTACTTTTTCTAAATCTCTCAGAATCTGCTCTTTAAAGCTTAATTTCTCTTCTTCTCTTGACTTTTCACTCAAAAGTTTTTCCTCCTTGTTGACAATCCATAATATTATATCTTAAAAGTCCAAGAAAAGCAACCTATGATACTTTTCCTGGCTTATTTTTTCGTTTCCCAGACCATATCATACCAGGTTTCCCCTGCAAAGGTTGACTGGGACAGACCTTCATTGACAAATCCATGCTTTTCATAGTAGGCGATGAGATAGTCATGACAGGTTAGGTTAATGCCTTCTCTCTCATCTTCAAGAGCCAGGTCTTTCAAGGCTGTTAGCAATTGCTGACCCAGTCCTATCCCCTGGGCCTCTTTGGCAATAGAAAGACAGGTCACAGAGATATAACCACCAGGCTCATGACTATAATCTTCTATCTCTTCTGTAAAAGACTGGTCTTGCAGATAGCGGTGAGGGACAACTGGCCCTTCGATATAACCCATGATTCTACCTTCTTTTTCCGCAACCAGAAACGAGGTCTGAATTTCTCGCAAATGTGCTTCAAAAACAGAGCGAGGAATGGCTTCTTCAATCGAGAAATTTTCTAGTTCAATATCAACAATCCGATCCAAATCTTCTAATCTTGCTTGTCTGATTTTCATTGTGCCTCCAGATAAAAGGGATTAAACCAAATCATACTAAAACCCTGGCTAGTTGCATAAAGGGAAGTTTCTTCATCAATAAAACCGTTCATTTCAAAGTATGAAAGCAACTCATCAGGACTCTTCAAACGAATCCCTTTGTAATCCAGCTCAACTGCTACCTCTTTCAAGGCTGCAAGAAGAAGTGTTCCCAAGCCCTGTCTCCGATGGTCAGCCTCGATAATTAAAGAATGTATTTTTAGACATTGCGGATTGTCTGACTGGGGACTTGATAAAATATAGCCTAAAAGTTGATTTTCATCCCTAGCTAGAAGAAAGGTATCCGCACACTTACGGATACTTTCTTCTAAGATATGGGAAGGTTGCTGCTTTTCAGCTGGAAAAGATGTGGCCTGAAGTGCCACTACCTCAGCTAAATCAGACTGACTTGCTTGAATGATCTTAATTGGAATTTCCATAAGAATATCCTACTGAACATTGCTTGTCAAGTTAGACAAGAGACGCTCGAACGAATACTCATAGGTTTGGATATCTCCTGCTCCCATAAAGACATAGACAGCATTATCGTGGTCTAGGAGGGGAGAAACATTTTCAACAGTGATCACTTGGTGTTTTTTGTTGATTTTTTTGGCTAGGTCTTCTACCTTGACATCTCCATGGTCTACTTCACGAGCAGATCCATAGATTTGCGCTAGGTAAACAGCATCCGCTTGGTTCAAAGCGTGAGCAAATTCGTCCAACAAGGCAATGGTTCTTGTAAAGGTATGCGGTTGGAAGACTGCTACAATTTCCTTGCTTGGGTATTTCTGACGAGCCGCATCCAAGGTCGCAATAATTTCTGTTGGATGGTGGGCAAAGTCATCGATAATCACTGTGTCATTGACAATTTTCTCAGTGAAACGACGCTTAACACCGGCAAATGTTTTCAAGTGCTCACGCACCAAGTTCAAATCAAATCCTGCTGTGTAAAGAAGACCAATAACGGCTGTCGCATTCATGATATTGTGACGACCAAAGGTTGGGATGTGGAATTGCCCCAAGTCTTGTCCACGGAAATGAACGGTGAAGGTTGAACCAGTTGTTGAACGAAGAAGCTCACTAGCTACAAAATCATTACCCTCAGCTTCAAAACCATAATAATAAATCGGAGCATTAGCCGTAATCTTACGCAATTCTGCATCTTCACCATAGACAAAAAGACCCTTGGTAATTTGTTTGGCATAGTCGTTAAAGGCATTGAAAACATCCTCGAGACTTGTGAAATAATCTGGATGGTCAAAGTCAATGTTGGTGATAATAGAGTATTCTGGATGATAAGGCATAAAGTGACGCTCATATTCGTCAGATTCAAAGACAAAATATTTGGCATTGGCCGAACCACGACCTGTCCCATCCCCAATCAAGAAGCTAGTGTCTGTGATGTGAGACAAGACATGAGATAACATACCTGTCGTTGAAGTTTTTCCATGCGCTCCAGCTACTCCCATGCTAACAAAGTCACGCATAAAGCTACCTAGAAATTCATGGTAACGTTTGTAGCTGATACCATTTTGGTCTGCATAGGCAATTTCGACATTGTTATCTGGACGAAAGGCATTTCCAGCGATAATTTCCATATCACCGTCTAGGTTCTTTTCATCAAAAGGAAGAATGGTAATTCCTGCCTGCTCAAGACCACGTTGAGTAAAGTAGTACTTTTCAACATCTGATCCCTGTACCTTATGCCCCATTTGGTGCAACATCAAGGCCAAGGCACTCATCCCTGATCCCTTAATTCCGATAAAATGATATGTCTTTGGCATGTTTTCTCCCCTATTCTGTAATTCTGGTCAGATTCAATTCTTGGGCAACCCGACGTTCTTGTTCTGTTTGTTTACTTTTTTTATTGTAGATTTGGCTCTTCTTTAGAAAATCATAGTTGTTTTTCTTTGGAGCAGGTGCTGACACTTCTTCATTCTTGGTAGGGATAGAATGAACTTCTTCCGCCAAGATGTACTGAGACTGGGTCAATTTTTGGCTATATTTGACAAATTCACCAGGATTTTCCTTTTGGAAAGGCGCTGTCGGTTGATTGCCCTGTCTAAGAAGGACTGATTTAGAATGACGTCTCGTACGGCTGAAATCCTGAGTTAGATAGTTAGCTGAGCGTTTCTTTTTCAAGTCTGCACGCGCTTCTTCACGTGCCACCTCTGCATAGCTCTTTCCTTCTTTTTTAACCCCTAAAGGAGCCTTTTTAGGTTTCTCGACTTGCTTTTCAATCGGTTTGACTGGCGCCTCTTCAGTAATAGGAGCCCATTCTAAATAATTTTTATCCCGATACTCACCCTTGATATTACTGATCAGATCAGACTCATCATACAAGTTCATGACTGGCATTTCAGTCAACATGACCTCGTCATCTGACACCAATGGAAATCGTTCTTGTTTCATTTTCTATTTCCTTTCAACACTTCATTATAGCGTATTGTCTTGATTTTTCAAGTGCTGGCTTCAGAAATTCCCAAAATTTCTCTAATTTCTGCTAGGGTCAGACTGCCACGTGACTCTGTGCCATCCAATACTTGTGACACCAGATGTTTCTTTTGTTCTTGGAGTTCCTGGATTTTTTCTTCAATGGTTCCCTTGGTTACCAAGCGATAGACCTCAACCGTTTCTTCCTGTCCCATCCGATGGGCACGGCCAATGGCTTGCGCTTCCACCGCAGGATTCCACCAAAGGTCGACCAAGATAACCGTATCAGCACCTGTCAGGTTCAGACCGACACCACCAGCCTTGAGGGAAATCAGAAAGGCATCTCTTTCCCCTTGGTTAAAGGCCTTGGTCATATCTTGTCTTTCCTTGGCTGGGGTTGAACCCGTAATTTTAAAGGAAGTCATGCCCAAGTCTGGCAGTTCTTGTTCAATTTTCTCCAACATTCCCTTGAACTGCGAGAAAAGCAAGACACGGTGTCCGCCGTCTGCCACCTGTAGCAGCAGGTCTCGGAGACTATCCAGTTTGCCGCTGGCTCCCTGATAATCTTCCATAAAGAGGGCAGGGGTATCACAGATTTGGCGCAAGCGCATCAGACCAGACAAGATTTCCACACGACTTCGCTGAAATTCCTGATCTGATACTTGAGCCAGACGGTCCCGCATCTGTTGCAACTGGGCTAGGTAGATAGCCTTTTGCTGGTCTTCCAGTTCATTTTTATAAACCACTTCGATTAAGTCTGGTAATTCAGTCAGCACTTCTTCTTTCTTGCGCCTCATAACGAAAGGCTTGATAAACTGAGCCACTCGCTCGGCTGGCAATTTCATAAATTCTTTCTTGCTTGGCAAAAGTCCTGGCATGACGATTTGGAAAATAGACCACAGCTCACCCAGATGGTTTTCAATCGGAGTTCCGGACAAGGCAAAGACTGACGGCACCACAAATTGTCTCAAGGTCTGGGCAATCTTGGTCTGGGCGTTCTTCATGACCTGAGCCTCATCTAAGCAAAGGAAGTCAAAGGCCATCCCCTGATAAAGCTCACTGTCCTGACGGAAGGTAGCATAGCTTGTCACAAAGATTTGATGGCTCTCAGCAAGAATCTCTTCACGACTAGCTTTCAAACCATGAACAACAGCCACATCTAACTGTGGGGCAAATTTTTGAAACTCATCTGCCCAGTTGTAAATCAAACCTGACGGAGCTAAAATCAAGACCCGACTTTCTTTTGTCACTTGACTGGTCAAAAAAGCAATGGTCTGAAGGGTTTTCCCCAAACCCATATCATCAGCCAAAATCCCACCAAAACCATAATGATGGAGCATTTGCAGCCAGCCGATTCCCTTTTCCTGATAATCTCGCAAATCAGCCTGAACCTGAGTTGCTTGTCGAGGAAAGTCCTCTGGATGCGTCAAATCCTGGGCCAGATTCTGGAATTCTTGTGAAAAAGAAACACGGTCTCGCCCTTCAAAGAGATGGGCTAAACTGTAGGCCAATGATTTCCGAGCCTGCAAGGAGCCATCTTTTAATTCGAATTGTCCTAGCTCCTGTAAATTTTGGCGAATTTTCTTGGTTTCTTCATCAAAAAAGTAGACTTGATTAGACGAATCAATGTAAAAATCCTTGTTGGCAACCAAGGCCTGCATGGCTTGGTCAATTTCCTCTTGGGCAATATCTTGAAAATCAAACTGGATTTCCAAGAGACCTCCCTTGGAAGCAATCTGCACTTGAGGACTCGCTAAGCTATAAAGCTCTTCTAGCTTGTCTGATAGGTCAACATGACCGAGTTTTTCAAAGACTGGAATGATTTCGTGAAAGAAATGATAGACAGACTCGGCTTTTAAGGCCTGACGCCAAGATTGAAAATCTGCTTCAAAACCTGCTGCCAAACAGACTTGGAAAACTCTTTCTTCTAAGTCAGCATCACTCGAAAATGGTAATTCTTCTAACTCTTGTCGGCTAGATACCTGCCTATCCCCATAATCAAACTGAATTTCTAAACGAATCCGATTATCTTCTTCCCTGTCAAAGTAAAAAGAGGTCGCAAAGGATTTGATTTGTAGACGTTCTGGAGCTGAAACGCTGCCCATCTGGCCAAAGAGCGCTAGACAAGAAGCCAACTTATCTCGGTCACTGCTATCAAATTGCAGGTATTTCTTGCCATGCTGATCCAAAGGCAACGCTTTGATTTCCTTGAGAAGACGCATCTGCTGGTCTGTCAGAAAATAAACCTGTCCTTTATGGAAAAGCACAACTCCCTGATAAAAGACATTGACCCTAGGACTCTCACTGATTTCCATTTCAAAATAATCCGAGTATTCTGTTACTGTAAAGGCAAATAGATTGGCATCAGCATGCATATCCTGAAAAAGCAGAGTCTGATAGCTATCCACTTGATGGTCAAATTGAAAATGCGGCAAGGTCATCAGTAAATTCACACCCTGCTCAAAAAAGGTCAGAGGGAAAAAGAGGTGCCGACCTTGGTTTTGGAAAAAGAGGTCTGGAGCCTGTCCTTCCTCCATCAGTCCTCGCAAGAAAGTCAGAAGTTCTTGGCTAGCCTCATCAAAGGCTTCCCAAGAAAGAGACTCCTCATAAATCTTGCCAATCATATAAGACTTTCTCTGCTCGACAATCCTTAAAAAGAGTGGAATATCCCGAATGACATAGTATTTTTGGCTATTGATTTGGCCGATTCTCAGAGTCCACAAGATATGATTGGTCCCTGCTTCCACCTGCCCCACAGCCGATAATTCATAGGCACGTTCTGATTTTGGAGACAAGATTCGGTCCAAAAATTTGCCACCCAAGGTCACCTTGGTTTCAACGGCCTCTTTTTCTTCGTGACCTTCTTCCATACTCTGCAAGATTTCCTGACCACGCTCATCATTTTTTAGAAAATGCTCCAGCGCTGCCAAATGCACACAGTAGCTCCTCTTTTGGAAAAAATCACAGGCACAAAAAACCAAATCATCCTCTAAACTATAGCGCAGTTCTTCTTCTGCAACGCGAGCGTAGAGCCGATTGTTCTTTTCCTTGATGATGTCAACCTTACCAGTTTCATAAAGGGCAACGCCTTCGATACGGACTTTCCCCGGAATCAATTTAGCCATATTTTTACCTTTACCTTATCTTTTTATTATACCATATTTTCCCCTATGAAAATAGCCTTCTAGGATGACTTTTCTCCTAGAAGGCTGGATTTTTAACGTTTGGCAAAAGTCGTCACAATCCGCTGACAAACTTCTTGCAGCAGGGATTTAGGCATGGCTACATTGAGGCGGGCATGGAGACTTCCTTCCTCTCCATAATCCGAACCAGGGTTGAGGATAACCTTAGCTTCATTTCTCAACAGCTCTTGCAATGTTTCATCAGTCAGGTCATAGGCTGAAAAATCAAGCCAAATCAAGTAGGTTCCTTGCGGTTTCATGACCCTAATTTTAGTCTCTTTTCCAAATAAATCTACCACATAATTGATGTGGTCTTCAAAGACTTGCTTGAGTTCCTCTAACCAATCCTTCCCATAGCGATAGGCAGCTTCTGTCGCCAAATAACCCAAGCCTGAAATTTCATGCTGATTATTGGTCAACTGGCGTTTCTGGAAAGCCAGTCTCAACTTAGGATTTTCAATAACTGCATATGAATTTTTTGTCCCAGCAATATTAAAGGTTTTAGTGGCACTGGTCAAGACGATCGCAAATTCTTTAAAGTCAGGATTGATGGTATTGAAGGAATGATGCTTGTGACCAAAGAGGGCCAAATCTTGGTGAATCTCATCTGAAACCAAGAAAACACCGTGTTTTTGGCAGAGTTGGCCAATCTTCTCCAAGACTTCTTTTTCCCACACACGTCCACCAGGATTGTGAGGGTTGCAAAGAATATAGAGTTTGACCTCCTCTTCCACCAAATCCTTTTCAAGTCGGTCAAAGTCAATCTCAAACAGACCATCCTTTTCCACCAAAGAATTGGTAATCAATCTACGGTTGTTCAACTTGACACTGCGAGCAAAGGGTGGATAGACAGGTGTGTTAATCAAAACCGCCTCGCCTTCTTTTGTAAAGGCTTGAATAGCTGTTGAGATGGCTGGTACCACACCCTCGATAAAGACAAGAGCCTCTTTGTCAAAGTGGTAGCCGTGTTGTGTGGCTTCCCACTTTTGAACTTCCTTAATTAACTCTTCACTGGCATAGGTATAGCCATAAACCAGTTGATCAGCGTAAGTTTGCACAGCTTGGCGAATTTCAGGCAAGACTACAAAGTCCATATCCGCTATCCAAGCTGGTAGGACTTCACTATCCGTTTCTGCTTCTTTCCATTTATAGGTATGGTGCCCTAAACGATTGGGCAGGCTTGTAAAATCATATTTTCCCATCTTTGTCTTATCCTTCCAAGGCTTGACGCAAATCTGCAATCAAATCTCTAGCATCCTCAATCCCAATTGACAAGCGCAAGAGGTCATCTGTCAAACCATAAGAATGGCGCACTTCTGCTGGAATATCAGCGTGAGTTTGGGTCGTTGGATAGGTAATGAGACTTTCCACTCCACCCAAACTTTCCGCAAAAGAGAAGACCTTGAGACTGTTCAAAATATGAGGAATGCGTGTTTCATCGGTTACTTTAAAGGAAATCATGCCCCCACGACCAGTGTAGAGAACTTCCTTAACTGCTGGGGAATCCTTCAAAGAGGCAACCACTTCTTGGGCGTTAGCTGTTGAGCGCTCCATACGAAGAGACAAGGTCTTGAGACCACGAATCAATTGATAACTGTCAAATGGAGACAAGACTGCCCCTGTCGTATTAAGATTGTAAAAGAGCTTCTCGTATAGTTCTAAACTATTAGTCACAACCACTCCAGCCAAGACATCATTGTGCCCTGCTAGATACTTAGTTGCTGAATGAAGAACGATATCTGCTCCATCTTCAATCGGACGTTGGTAGATAGGGCTATAGAAGGTATTATCCACCACCACTTTGGCCCCCTTAGCATGAGCCAATTTTGCCAATTTTTCGATGTCAAATTCCAACATCAAGGGATTGGTTGGAGTTTCGATATAGAGAACATCCACATCCTTTTCTAACTCGGCAATCAACTCTTCTTCTGTGTTGGCATAGGTAAAATGGAAACGGCCTTCCTGCTCCACTTGATTGAACCAGCGGAAAGAACCTCCATAAAGGTCACGGACAGCCAAGACCTTACTTCCTACTGAAAAGACGCTAAAGGCCAGTACAATAGCTGACATACCTGAGCTAGTAGCTAAAGCATAGTCTGCTGACTCAATAGCCGCCAAGACTTCTTCAGCCTTAGTGCGAGTTGGGTTTTTAGTGCGTGTATAGTCAAACCCAGTAGATCGACCAAACTCTGGATGCTGATAGGTCGTTGAAAAATGAAGCGGTGTCACCAAAGCTCCTGTCGCTTCATCTGATTTAATGCCCGCCTGGGCCAAAATTGTGTTAATGTGTAATTCCTTGCTCATACAATTCCTCCAAATCTATAGTAACTATTGTACCACTTATTTTCATCAACTCATTTTCTTCTTTTCAAGAGCTAGTTATAGTTTCAAACTATAGACTTATACTCTTCGAAAATCTCTTCAAACCACGTCAGCGTCGCCTTACCGTAGATATGTGACTGACTTCGTCAGTCTTATCTACAACCTCAAAACCGTGTTTTGAGCAGCTTGCGGCTAGATTCCTAGTTTGCTCTTTGATTTTCATTGAGTATTAGCTAGTAAAGCTAAAAAGAATCCAGAAAAGCTTCCAGATTCTTTTGTGACGATGATTGCTAGAGTTTACTTTGACTGAAAGAAATCGTGTTGGGATAAATAGTCATAATGCTCTTTGTTAAATTGATACTGGCCCACACGCTGACTAATCTGACCGACATCCACGGAAAAAATATAGTCTTCATTTTGATAGTGCCAGTTCAGCCTAACTGTATTCAAGACTGGCTTATAAGTAAAATCTTGAACTTGATTCCAAGACATCTCTACGACTTGATTAGAACAATTTCCAGTTACATCACTGATGTCCATCAAGTAGATCCCCTTAGGTGTGAATGCCAGAATTTTAGGCTTCACACTCGACTGAACATAGTAGGAACCACCTATAATGAAAAAATCAATAAAGGATTTCAACCATGTCTTTTTCTTGAAAGCCATCAGAAAATTCCTTTGTCCTTCAATGCGACAAGTTGAGAGAAATGATTCAATCTGTTTTTCTGTTGCAAACTCCATAATAGCGCCCATGATGTTACCTCCATAACGATTAGTAAATAGGCAGATAAGAACTCTTCACATAAAAGAAGAACTTATCATTTGTTACATTTTATCTTACTTTTTCAGTAAATAACATCCCTCCTATAAAATCATCCTAGCATGTGCATACTTCAATCAACATTGGATAGATTTTCGAAAATAGTTTCTCACGTTTTTGTTATATTTATTATATCATAAATCTAACAAAGAATTTAAAAAATGTAAGTACTTTTCTTCCAAATTTGCTATCATTCTATATAAAAACGACAGTTTCCTTGAAACCATCGTTTTTATTGAAAAATCCTTATTTTACATGTTTTGCCAATTCTTCTTGGGCTTTTTTATTGGATTCTTCTTTTTCTTTCAGCCATTTTTCTTTGGCTTTTTCATATTCGTCTTTTGTGACTGTCTTATCTTGTACTTTGAGGTATTTATAGGATTCAACCCCTTTATTACCAGCCAATGAATATGGTGTTGAGAAAGGAACGATTTTTCTCAATGTTGGTGTTCCACCAAGTGAAACATTTGGAATTGCTAGAGAGCTATCCACCAACCAAGCTTGGGCATCCGCATATTTTTCATAACGTTTAGCCGGATCTTGCTCCTTATTAGCTTCTTCCAACATTTGAGTGTAGACATCCAATCCAACAGCCTTGGCCTTGTCATTGGCTTCACCTGGCTCTATTCCAAGATTTTGCAGAACACCACCATTCTTGACACTAAAGATATCAAGATAGCTAGATGGATCAAGATAGTCCGTACTCCAACCACCATTGTAGAGATCGTAGTCTTTTTGCGCAGCTGTTTGAGCTAGATAACCTGAACTATCATAGTCCTCTGTAGAAAGTAGGTGGACATCAATCACAACATTTTCTGCACCTAAGACAGACTCAATTGATTGCTTCATGGAATTGATTCCTTGAATTTCAGCCTTATTGGTCAACTCTATATTTTTATCTAAGTGGATAGGGAATGTTACCCCCTTAGCTTCTAATTCTTTCTTAGCTTCTGCAAATTTGGCTTTGGCTTTCTCTGGATTGTAGTATGGATCTTGGGCATCCGCGAAGTTGATTCCTTGCCATTCCTTGCCATAATTTACCATCTTAGAGGCTACTACTTCACCAAAGTCTTTTCCCTTGATACTTACGAAGTTTGGAGGAACAACCAAGTTACGCAAAATCTTAGTTGCACCATCTTCTCCTTGAGATTGGGCTCCATAGGCCGTACGGTCATAGGCAAAGTTAATGGCTTGACGGAAGTTTTTATTAAGAACCGCTTCTTGAGTCGATTTCTTTTCAGCATCACTTGTCTTGGAAGTGAATTTATAAGATTGTCTATCCAGATTAAAGTTTAAGAAGTAAGAAGTGGCATCTTGCATGCTATAGACGATATCATCTTTGTATTTTTCTTTAATTCCTTCATAACTTGAACTATTCGGATAGAGACGAGCGTAGCTATAGGCTCCGTCTGTAAAGTTACGAACAAGAGCGTCTTGGTCACTACCATCATAGTAGGTCAATTTGACATCATCTACAAAGACATTTTTAGCATCCCAGTAGTTAGGATTTTTCTTGTATTCGATGACAGATTTTGAAACAAAAGCTTTCATCAAGAAAGGTCCACTGTACAAAATATTAGCAGGGTCTACCTTCCCAAAATCATCCCCTTTTGATTTCAAGAAATCTGCATTGACTGGGAAGAGAATGGTTGAGGTTGTTTTTGAGTTCCAGTAAGGTTCTGGTCGAGCCAAGGTGTATTGAACCGTTTGGTCATCAAGTGCCTTGACTCCGACAGTTGAAAAGTCGCTTGTTTTCCCAGTGATATAGTCATCCAAACCTGCAACAGAGTCCTGCACTAGATACAAGGCTTCTGAATTTTTATCAGCTGCATATTGCAAACCGGTTACAAAATCCTGAGCAGTTACAGGTGCATATTCTTCTCCCTCAGAAGTAAACCACTTAGCATCCTTACGAAGTTTGTAGGTATAGGTTAAACCGTCCTTAGAAACAGTCCAATCCTCAGCCAAGGATGGAACATAGTTCCCATATTGGTCATTTTCCATAAGACCATCTACCAGGTTGGTCACAATATCATTTGTTGTTGCACGGTTTTCTGCTAGATAGTTCAAACTAGATGGATCACTTGAGTAAACATAATTGTATGTTTTTGATGCTGTGCTAGAATTTCCACAGGCACTCAATAAAACTCCTGTACCCAGGACAAGACCTGCCAAGGTTAGATATTTGCTCTTAGACTTTTTCATTTCCAGAACCTCCTGATTTAAATATTTGTTTTATTATACAACGTTTAGTTTGTTTAGTCAATGATTTTTTCCAAAAAAAATCGAAAAAGACCTCATCTTCTACTTTCAAAAGATAATTTTAGCTATTTTGACGCTAAAAAAGGAATAAGTTTCAAGTTCTCCTAAAAGATTGTTCAACTTATTCCTTTTATTTATAAATGCTATCTTACGAAAGCTTAAATTTTACTCGCAGGCGATCTGCTTGAGCTTTTCCAATCACCTTATCCAATAAACGGGTTCGAAGACTCATGACTCCATAAACTCCTCCTCCCATGGCACCAACAAGAGCTACATAAAGGAAGCTCCACAAACGTCCACTTGGTTGGAAAACAAATCCTAACAGCCACTGGATGGTTCCTATTAACAGAAACATGACTAGGGTCAGCAAACTGATTAAAATGGTTCGCTTCACAATCACCTTGCGCTTGACACCCGTTACCTTACAAATGTCCCGATACATCAAGACATTAGGAATGATGAGAGCAATGGTTGTTGAAATCAAAGGACCATAACTGTGGAAGAGGGCGATGGTAGGTAGTTGCAAGACTAGCTTGGCAATAGAACCATAGATAAAATAGAGAACAGCCTTGCGGTTGCGGAACATGGCCTGAAGCATTGGAGACAAGACCATGTACAAGCCTAAAATAATAGACTGCAAAACTGCAAAGACAAATAAGCCCAGAGCCAAACTATCTGGCTTGCCATAGAAGACTGTATAAAGAGGTTCTCCGACCATGACCACTCCAACCGTTGCTGGTAGCAGAAACATAAAGAGTAGGGTGAGACTGTCCTGAACGAGACGAGAAGCTGCCTTCAAGTCCCCCTTGACATAGTTTTCCGTCAAAAGTGGCAAGCCTACACTCCCAATCGAAACCCCAACAGAAATCAAAATCATAGTGATTTTATTAGGATTGGCTGAGAAATAAGAAAACATGACAACCAAGTCTTCATTACTATAATTGGTAAACCAACTCATACTATTGATAAAGGTCAGCTGATCCAGAATCTGGAAGAGCTGGATGGCAGACCCTGTTAAGATAAAAGGAATAGCTTCCTTAATGGTATCGACCAAAAGACGCTTGCTGTTAATCTTATCCCCTGTTTCAAAGACTCTTTTGAGTAACCCTTCTTGAGCAAGGAAATAAATCAAAACTCCAAAACTGGCTACCATACCGACAAAGGCCGCAAAGGTCGATTGGGTAACGGCTGCTAGGTAATCTCCTGAACCAATCTTCATAATGATAAAGGTAGCTAAAAGCATCCAGATAACACGAATGACCTGCTCAGCGATTTGGCTCATGGCATAAGGTTTGAGGTTATTCATCCCTTGGAAAAATCCTCGGATAACACTCATAGACGGGAAAATCAAGACTCCCCAAGCCAAGCTCTGCATGATTGGGATCAGGTCTTTCCCTACACCCGACAAGTCTGCTAGCCAAGGAGCAAAGACATACAAGACTAAAGAAAAAACCAGACCTAGTCCTGTCATAAATCCTAAAAAGCTCCGAATCAGGGCAAAGCTATGCTCCTCTTCTCTCATGGTATTATACTTGGCAACTTGCTTGGCCACTGCAACTGGAATACCTGCTGTTGAAACCAGCAAGAACCAGGCATAGATATTGTATCCCATGGTAAAGAGTCCATTTGCTGTAGCCGCATAAGACCCCATCCAGATGTACCAAGGGATAATGTAAATAGCCCCAAGTAGGCGACTGATAAAGTTACTAGCCGTTAGCCAAGCAGTCCCCCGTAACATCTGGGCCTGCTGGTGATTGTTTTCGTGCGACATAGATTCCTCATTTGATTTTAATAACTAGGAAAAACTCCTTATCTTCCATTATAAACTTTTCCTTGTTACTTGTAAATTTACGACTTTCGGTTTACAATAGAAAGTATGATAAAGATTGAAACTGTATTAGATATTTTAAAGAAAGATGGTCTCTTCCGTGAGATTATCGACCAAGGACATTATCACTACAACTACAGCCATGTCGTATTTGACACCATCTGCTATGACAGTCGCAAGGCCAAAGAAAAGAGCCTCTTTTTCGTTAAAGGTGCTGCCTTTAAGAAGGAATTTCTTCTTTCAGCAATCTCTCAAGGACTCGATTGGTATGTGGCTGAAAAAGACTATGAGGTTGGTATTCCTGCCATTATCGTCAGCGATATCAAGAAAGCAATGAGTTTGATTGCCATGGAGTTTTATGGCAATCCACAGAAAAAACTCAAACTCCTTGCCTTTACTGGTACTAAGGGTAAGACAACAGCAGCCTATTTCGCCTATAACATCTTATCTCAAGGGCATCGACCTGCAATGTTGTCGACCATGAACACAACTTTAGATGGCAAGACTTTCTTTAAGTCTGCATTGACAACTCCTGAGAGTATTGACCTCTTTGATATGATGCATCAAGCTGTGCAAAATGACCGTACCCACCTCATCATGGAAGTCTCCAGTCAAGCCTATCTGGTCAAACGTGTCTATGGTCTAACCTTTGATGTGGGAGTTTTCCTCAATATCAGCCCAGACCATATCGGCCCGATTGAACACCCTAGCTTTGAAGACTACTTCTACCACAAGCGTCTCTTGATGGAAAATAGCCGAGCAGTCATCATTAACAGTGACATGGATCACTTTTCTGTACTAAAAGAACAAGTGGCAGATCAAGAGCATGATTTCTATGGTAACCAATCTGATAACCAAATCGAGAATTCCAAAGCCTTTAGCTTCTCAGCTAGAGGTAAACTCGCTGGAGATTATGATATTCAACTCATTGGCCACTTCAACCAAGAAAATGCCGTTGCTGCTGGACTTGCTTGTCTCCGTCTCGGAGCTAGTCTTGAGGACATCAAAAAAGGAATCGCTGCAACCCGTGTTCCTGGTCGTATGGAAGTCCTCACTCAGAAAAATGGTGCCAAGGTTTTCATCGACTATGCCCACAATGGTGACAGTCTCAAAAAACTCATCAATGTTGTAGAAACTCATCAAACAGGAAATATTGCTCTGGTATTAGGTTCGACAGGAAACAAGGGAGAAAGTCGTCGCAAAGACTTTGGCCTTCTCCTCAATCAACACCCTGAGATTCAAGTCTTTCTGACTGCTGATGACCCCAACTATGAAGACCCTATGGCCATTGCGGATGAAATTAGTAGCTACATCAATCATCCTGTTGAAAAAATTGCGGATCGCCAAGAAGCCATCAAGGCAGCTATGACTATCACAAATCACGAATTAGATGCTGTCATTATCGCTGGTAAGGGAGCCGATTGCTACCAAATCGTCCAAGGAAAGAAAGAAGCCTATCCTGGAGATGCAGCTGTCGCAGAAAATTATTTATAAGATAGTAAAAAATCAAGGGAAATGAAACCCTTGATTTTTTCTATTTTTATTTAAAAGCGTTTTTCAAACCTTCAACGGCACCTTCTACAGCACCTTTAGCATCTTCAACTACTTCTTTTGCCTTAGCAACTGTTTTTTCAACAGCTCCTTCAAGTTCTGTCTTGCTGTCTCCAGTAACTTTACCAAAACCTTCTTTGACAGCACCTGTTGCTTGTTCCAATTTGTTTTCAAGTGACATATGATTGTCTCCTTTAGTTCTATTCCGATATGTGTTATCGGTTACATTAGTATAAACTTATCGATAGATAAAGTCAAACAATGTGCTCAGAAAAAGCAATCACACTAAATAGAAAGTTAATCTCTCCTTGTCAAAATCAACGGCCAACTCATACTTTCCATCTTCATTTTGGACAATATAACCTAGGACAACTAAACTATCCACAAAGATGTCTCGGCGTTTCTGCATAAGCTGGTCTTTTTTGAGAAATTTCAACAAAAAAGTCGTCATATACTTGAGGGCATACTCAGGATTAACATCTCCCAAAATGTCATAAAGTTCCTGCTGTTTTTCTGTCAAAGGATACTGATGTTTGACCTTGTAGAAATAATTAGACAGGGTCATTTTAGTCCGCGCAAAATCTGTTTTTTCAACTAAAATAGCTGCATTGGTTTGATTGCGCAATTCTGTCTCAAAACTCTGCTCCAACAAAGCTTGATAGGCCGGGCTATCTTCGCTGACAAAAATCTCTTGATCCAGTTCGAGACTATCGAGTGATTCAAGCATAGGAAGATTGAGGTAATAACGCTTATTTTCCCGACGAACCAAGCCCACTTTTATATACTCTTCCATGAGTTTGTCAACTGCTACATCTGGAAATTGAGTCTTAATTTCCCGTAGAATCACATCCTCATGCTGGTCCAGATAGCGGATCAATTCTCCAAAAAATGGCTGTCTCGTCAAACGAGATGGATTAAAAATCTGAATCATGAAGATTCCTTTCTTTACATTCTAACAGAGGTGATGTTGCCAACTGACTAGGATTGGTCCCAGCTTGGTTCAGAGGAACAGGCAGACCTAGTTCTCTATAATACTCTCTCCAAAAATCACTAATGTCCTGCTCCCCATCACCAAATTTCATGGGAATAGTTTCAAAAATGGGGAGGATTTCTACCATATACTGAGAACAGTAAAAACCTTCTCCATCTGGATAGAAAGAAGCATTGTAGGGTGCCCCTAGATGTTTACAAGCTCTTTCCTTCACCGACTGGATATCCATTTCTGGGTAGACATAGAGGTCGTACAAGTGATTAGACTCAAAGAAGTCTGCTGATTCCTGACAAACAACACCCGCCTGTCCACTAGCATGATAAATCATCCCATCCAAATAAATAGCAACATGGCTATAGTTACCTGTTGAAATCTGGATGGCTTGCCCCATGTCCGACTCATCTCTCACAAAAATCAAATCACCAGTTTCTAACATGCTTCACTCCTAGAAAAAAAGGAGCCGAAACTCCTTTCGATATAAGGCAAACTAGCCTTTCCGATTTTGAACTGACACCCAAAATCTTAAGCATTAAAGCTTTCAGTCAATTGAGGTACCACTTGTTTCTTACGTGAAACGGCACCAGCAAGGAAGGCATGATTGTTTTCAAGTTTGAAGTTGAAAGCCGCTTCGACCTTGCCCATATTGGCACCAAGAGCCAAGATTTCTGAGTTTGAGTTGACGATATCTGTAATCATCAAGACAAAGTCAGAGTAACCGTTTGCTTCGTTAGCAGCTTGCATTGCAGCTTCAATTTCTGCTTGACGTTCCAAGACTTCAGCGATGTCAACTGTGTTCACTTGGGCAACACGGACATTATTTCCGTTCAATTCAAAAGTTTTAGCATCGATGTCAATCAATTCGTCAGTAGATTTGCTAGCCAAGTTTGTACCAGCTTTCAACATAGCTAAACCATACTCTTCCAAGTTGACACCAGCTAATTCAGCCAATTCAGGAGCAATAACCTTATCTGTTGGGTGTGTTGTTGGTGATTTCAAAAGAAGGGTATCTGAAATCAAACCTGAAAGCATCAAACCAGCAATCTCTTTAGGCACAGCTACACCATGTTCTTTGAACATACGGTAAACGATTGAAGACGCTGAACCAACTGGCTCCAAACGCATGTAAAGTGGGCTTGCAGTCTCAAAGTTAGCCACGCGGTGGTGGTCCACCACACCATAAACTTCTACTTCAGCGATATCTGATACAGATTGTTGGAATTCATTGTGGTCAGTCAGGATAACTTGCTCTGCGCCTTCTGCTTTAGCAGAAGTGATAACACGCGGTGCTTCCACACCAAAATAGTTCAAGACAAAGGCTGTTTCTTCATTTGGAGTTCCAAGGGCAACAGCTTCCGTATCCAAACCGTAAGCTTCTTTTGCAAGGTAGGCAAAAGCTACAGATGACCCGATGGCATCTGAGTCTGGATTTTGGTGACCAAATACTAGAATCTTAGACATGATAATACCTCATTTTGTTTATTCTCTTTATTGTAGCATTTTTTTCGCTTTTTGACAAAAGTAAGAGGAGTCAAAGGACTCCCCGCTACTCTTCAAAATAACTGAGTAAATTTCTATCTTGATTTTCAGATAAAAATATTTCCTTCTGTGGCCTCTTCTTACGCTTGAGAAGGGCTTCTGCCGACATGGCTTCTTCCTTACTGGCAAATCCTTCTGCATAAATAAGTTTCACTGGTAAGCGAGCCCTAGTATACTTGGCTCCCTTCCCACTATTGTGGACAGCAAGGCGTCTCCTCACGTCAGTGGTATAACCCGTATAGTAGGAACCATCACGGCACTCCAGCACATACATATAAGCCTTATAATCCATAATAAATCTCTTCGAGTTCCGGCGTATAAGAGCCATCATCATTGTGAACAATGAGAGGTGGTAAGACCTTAAAGCCACTTGTTGAACCATCCTTGATAGCTTCAATCAAGAGCATATTGGCTTCCTTTTCTTTTTTTGGATAGACAAATTGCAGACGCTTAGGGGCTAGATTATGCCGTTGTAACGTATCCAGAATGTCCAAGAGTCGGTCAGGACGATGAACCATGGCCAACCGTCCATTAGACTTGAGAATACTCTGGGCACTACGACAGATTTCCTGCAAATTGGTCGTGATTTCATGGCGCGCCAAGAGATAATGTTCACTCTCATTTAAGTTGGAATGAGGATCCACCTTGAAATAGGGCGGATTACACAAAATCATATCCACCTTACTTCCCTGGATGTAAGCAGGCATATTTTTCAAATCATCACAGATGACCTGCATCTGCTCCTCTAATCCATTCAAACGGACAGAGCGCTCAGCCATATCCGCCAAACGCTCCTGAATCTCAACAGCCAAAATCTGTGCCTGAGTACGAGTGCTAGCAAATAGCCCCACTGCTCCATTTCCAGCGCAGAAATCCACTATCAAGCCCTTTTTAGGAAAACGTGGAAAACGTGACAAGAGAACACTATCCACCGAATAGCTAAAAACCTCTCTATTTTGAATGATTTTGATATCTGTTGAGAAGAGCTGGTTAATGCGCTCCCCTGATTTTAATAATTGTTCTTCTTCCATGGTTCTATTATAGCAGATTTATATTAACATTACAAAAAATATAAAATTCTAAACTACTTCTTCTTTTTTAAATGGTGCAAGGCTTCTCTAGTCCAAATTGGCATCATTCGTTTAAGAGGCGCAAAGCCGTAGTTAAAACGGTCGCTTGAAAAGCGTCTCCGTCTCGGAAACTGGTGCTTTTCTTCCTCCAAAGTGCGGATAGAAAGACTAGCTTTCCCTGTAAATTCATCTAAATCTACTACCTGAACCTGAACCTCTTCATCGACTTTCAAGGCTTCATGGATATTTTCAATAAAGCCTGTCCGAATCTCTGAAATGTGAATCAGCCCCGTATCACCCGTCTCTAGCTCAACAAAGGCACCGTAGGGCTGAATCCCTGTAATACGCCCCTTTAGCTTATCACCGATTTTCATCTTAGTCCTCGATTTCAATTGTTTCAATCACGACATCTTCAACTGGCTTGTCCATAGCCCCTGTCTCAACAGCAGCAATGGCATCCAAGACAGCGTAAGATGCTTCATCAGCTAACTGTCCAAAAACCGTGTGACGGCGGTCTAGGTGAGGTGTCCCACCTTGGTTAGCATAGATTTCTGCGATCGGTTCTGGCCAACCACCACGAGCAATTTCTTTCTTAGAATAAGGCAAATGTTGATTTTGCACGATAAAGAACTGGCTGCCGTTGGTATTTGGACCTGCATTGGCCATAGAAAGGGCACCACGGATATTGTAAAGTTCTTCTGAGAATTCATCCTCAAATGATTCGCCGTAGATGGACTCGCCACCCATACCAGTTCCAGTTGGGTCTCCACCTTGAATCATAAAGTCCTTGATAATACGATGGAAAATGACACCATCATAGTAACCATCTTTTGAAAGAGCTACAAAGTTAGCCACTGTTTTAGGAGCATGTTCAGGGAAAAGCTTGATACGCAAGTCTCCGTGATTGGTCTTAATAGTCGCGATAGGACCTTCTACTGTTTCAATGTCTACTTGTGGGAAATGCAATTCTTTTTCTACCATACCAAATCCTTCTAAGGCATCAAAAATGCCATCTTCTTCTAATGTTTTTGTAATATAATCTGCTTTTTCTTTGATGTTATCATGAGAAATTCCCATGGCAACGCTGATTCCAGCATAATCAAAGAGTTCCAAGTCGTTGAGCCCATCTCCAAAAACCATGACGTTCTCTGGTTTCAAACCAAGGTGTTCCACAACCTTTTCCACACCCGTCGCTTTGGAGCCTGAAATTGGCACAATATCAGACGAATGCTCATGCCAACGAACCATGCGAAGTTTGTCTGAGAGACTGTCAGGCAAGTGCAAGTCATCTCCCTTATCTTCAAAAGTCCACATCTGATAGATTTCTTCTTTCTCATGGAAATCTGGATCCACATCTAAATCAGGATAAATTGGATTGATAGCCTCACTAATCATATCTGTACGAATAGACAACTTGGCATCATGACTCCCAACCAAGCCATACTCTATTTCCTCTTGCTTGGCCCAAGAGATATACTCCTCAACATCTGACTTCTCAATCTGATGTTGATAAATAACCTGACCTTTTTTATCTTCGATATAAGCCCCATTTAAGGTCACAAAAAAGTCAGGATTCAGTTCACGAATTTCTGACACGACACCAAAAATCCCTCGTCCAGAAGCAATACCTGTCAAAATTCCTTTCTCACGTAATTGCTTAAAAACAGCTGGGATTGAAGCCGGAATAAAACCTGTCTTGGAATTCCGCAATGTATCATCAATATCAAAAAAGACAATCTTGATCTTCTTTGCCTTATATCTTAATTTGGCATCCATCTCACTACCTCTTTCAATCTAACTCTTTCCATTATACCATAAAGTAGAGAAATCCCACATCCCCAATAAAATCCTTGTCTCTTATCCGAATTCTTTTACTAGATACAAAACCAAATCATCATTATTTTGGCTAGTTGCATTCATTTCCAAGGGTTGATTTCGATACCAGACACCTGTCCCATCTGGAATGTAGCCCCGTCTGATATACAATCTCTGGGCAGGGCCATAGCCTAAGTGCAAACCTACACCAAGAGTGACCTTACTCGAAACAAACTTGACTCGTTTTTCTGCTTCTTCTAGCAATTGATTCCCAATCCCTTGATTTCTAAAAGGCTCAAACACATTAAAATCTGATAATTCTGGATAGACTTCTGCAAAAGGACCATGTTTAGCAGAGGGCAAAATGGTAACGTAGCCCGCTACAGCACCATCAATCTCTGCAACTAAGACTTCTCTCTCTCCACTTTCCTGCTCCTTGAAGTATCGAGTTAAAATCTCCTCTCTACCAGGCCAACCTTGATTCATAAATCCATGAGATAAGGATTCAATATCAGACTTAATCATATTTCTAATCGTACAATTCATCTTTGACTCACCCACCTTTACTCTTTCTATTACCATTATAGCACGCCAAGGTCAGAAAAAAACTATCTAGTGAAAAAAGACCCAACCGGGTCTGAAAAAGAGGTCCACTGGACCTCAACTCGCTCTCTCATTTCAAGGCTCATGAAAAAGAGGTCCACTGGACCCAACTCGCATTCTCATTTCAAGGCTCGTGAAAAAAAGACCCGTCGGGGTCTGAAAAAGAGGTCCACCCGGACCTGAAAAAAAGACCCAACCGGGTCTTTTCTTTAATCTTCGTTTACGAAAGGCATCAAAGCCATTACGCGAGCGCGTTTGATAGCTGTTGTTACTTTACGTTGGTTTTTAGCTGAAGTTCCTGTTACACGACGAGGAAGGATTTTCCCACGTTCTGAAACGAAACGGCTAAGAAGCTCAGTATCTTTGTAATCAACATATTCAATTTTGTTTGCTGCGATGTAATCAACTTTTTTACGGCGTTTGAATCCGCCACGACGTTGTTGAGCCATGTTTTTTCTCCTTTATAATTTTAGTTGTCCATTAGAATGGTAAATCATCATCTGAAATATCCAATGGATTTGTTGCTCCAAATGGATTTTCATCACGTGAAAAGTCTGGTACTGAATTTGTAGGCACTGAATAGTTTGCAGTTGGTGCAGAGTAAGCTCCACCTGTATGACCCTCACGCACACTACGGCTTTCCAACATTTGGAAATTCTCAGCCACGACCTCTGTCACGTAGACACGTTGTCCTTGCTGGTTATCGTAACTACGAGTCTGGATACGACCTGTCACCCCGATAAGTGAGCCTTTTTTAGCCCAGTTAGCAAGGTTTTCAGCCTGTTGGCGCCACATAACGACATTGATAAAATCAGCCTCACGTTCGCCATTTTGACTCTTAAATGTACGGTTTACTGCAAGAGTAAAAGTCGCAACTGCTACATTCGATGGGGTATAACGCAACTCAGCGTCACGTGTCATACGCCCTACAAGTACAACATTGTTAATCATAGTTTACCTTCTTACGCGTCAATTTTGACGATCATGTGACGAAGAATGTCAGCGTTGATTTTTGAAAGACGGTCAAACTCTTTAAGAGCTGCATCGTCGTTTGCTTCAACGTTAACGATGTGGTAAAGTCCTTCACGGAAATCTTGGATTTCGTATGCAAGACGACGTTTTTCCCAAGATTTTGATTCAACAACAGTTGCACCGTTGTCAGTCAAAATAGAGTCAAAACGTGCTACCAAAGCGTTTTTAGCTTCTTCTTCAATGTTTGGACGAATGATATAAAGAATTTCGTATTTAGCCATTGATATGTTCCTCCTTTTGGTCTAATGACCCCAAGACTTTGCAAGGGGTAAGTGAGGTTCGCTCACAATAAACTATTATACTAGAAAAAATTTTTTTACGCAAGTAAAAACACCGAAATAAAAAAAGAAGATGACGAATCATCTTCTCAAAAACTATGCGTTTTTAGTCCTCTTTTTTCTTGCGAGCAAGAAGTCCAAATCCACTTAGGGATCCAAGAAGTCCAAGCGCTGCGAGGCTAGCGTTAGCTTCTGTACCTGTGTTAGGCAATTCTTTTTTACCATCAACGTATTTAGGTGTTGCTGGCATTTGAGGTTTAGCTGGCTGTTCAGGTATTGCTGGAGTTGCTGGCTCTACCGGTTGTGCTGGTTGAGTCGGTTCAACCGGTGTTGGAGTTGGCATCTCAACTTTGCGGAAGATATGTCTGATATTTCCATTTGAATCTGTGACAGTCTTCACATATTCGTAACCTGGAATTGTTCCCGGTTCTTTAGAACCTGGCTCAGTTGGTTTCAATGGATTTCCATTCTCATCAGTCCAAGTAGTTGTATTTTGCTTACTTGGATTTGGTTGAGGAACAGGTGAAGGTGTTGGAGCTGGTGGTGTTACTTTTTCATAAACATGAACAGTATCTCCATTTGACAGTTTCTTAGTCTCTACGAAGCGGTAGCCTGGAATGTCTTTCTTATCGACTGTTCCCGGTTCACTTGGATAGTTTGGAATCTCTTTGCCTTCTTTATCTTTGAAGAAGGTACTTACTTTTTCGTAGATGTGTTCTGTGTCTCCATTTGACAGTTTCTTAGTTTCTACGAATCTGTATTCTGGAATATCTTTCTTATCGACTGTGCCTGGTTCACTTGGATAGTTTGGAATTTCCTTACCTTCTTTGTCTTTGAAGAAGGTACTTACTTTTTCGTAGATGTGTTTTGTATTTCCTTTTTCATCAATTTCAGTTCTAACAACATTGTATCCTGGAATTTGTTCCGAAGGTTTAGTTCCATCTTTAGGTGGAAGTAAATCTGTTTCTTTGCCATCTTTTTCAATAACTACATATCTAGTATCTGGGCGAACAGTTGGAGTATAAGTTTCAGAAACTACTTTGCCATTGACGTCTTTCACTTGAACTGTTACTCCAGAAGTTTTCCCTACGAAATCTTTTTCTGGTGTAAATTCAACGACTCCATCCTTAAGTACATATGTTCCTTCTCCTGGAACTACAACTTCTTTCACTTCTTTACCAGTTTTATCAACTAATGTCAGAGTAGATTTATCAAGCTCAACTTCTTCATTACCTTTATTAAAGTTTACTGTTGTATTATCCTGATCTGGCGTATCAAATACTACAGGAGATGTTTGAACAGTTCCACGAGCTCCTTCAGTAGCCGATGAAGCACCTGTTGGGGTCACATCTGTTACCGTTGGGGTGTACATTGACTTAGTTGTGATAATTGCTGTAGTCTTATCATCAGAAGTTAAAATCGCTGATTCAACAACTGTCACAGGCGCCGGCGTTCCTACATAAGATGGGACTGGTACAAAGGTTACCTGACCTTTATCGTCTACTGTGTAGGTTCCAACATTCTCTACCACTACTTTACCATCATTATCTGCACCTTCCAATGCATAAGTGCGTGCTGTGATATGACTAGTATCAGAAATAGTATAAGTCAGAGCTTTCCCTTCATCTGTTGATTTTTGGGTATGACCTTGGATGTTTGTCGTTGCAACATCATTTCCTGCAGAGGTTACAGGATTTACTGTTGGAGTATAGGTTGTTTCAGAGGTGATTGTCGCCTGCGATTGATCTGCAGTCTCTAATCTATAAGTAACTTTTACTCCTACACTTGTCTTATTGGCATCACTTGATACATAGCTAGCTACGGGAACAAAGGTTACTTTACCAGTTGTATCAATTGTATAAGTACCAACACCATCTACAGTTTTAGTAGTTGAATCGTTATCCAAAGTATAAGTTGGAGTGACGGTAACACCCGTACCAGCTTCTGGAGCTGTGTAAATTGGCGTACCACTTTGAGTTGAACCTTGAGTTCCAGTAGACGTTGCAGGTTCAGCTGAAGCTTTAACAGGCGTGACGCTTGGAGTGTAGGTTGTTGTTGCTTCAGTTCCATTAGCATCAGTAATACTTACTGTTACAGCATGGGCTTCTCCAGTAAATGTAGCCAGCGGAGTAAAGGTAACAGCAATGGCTCCAGTTTCATCTTTAACAAGCTTATAAGTACCCTGATTCGCTACAGTAACACTACCGTCACCATTAACAGTTCCGTTTTCTGCACCTACTAGCTTCACAGATGTTTTATCTAGTTCGACTGATTTAGACTCACTATTTATAATCGCAGTTCCTTTTGCAAAGTTTACAGTTGTATCATCTGTGTCTGCTGCGTCAAATTTAATAGCAGAAGTTTGAGTTTCGCCTTGAATTCCAGTTGTCTTAGAAGATTCTGCACTTGGTTTCACTCCAACAATCTTAGGAGTATAGATTGTTGTTACTTCAGTTCCATTAGCATCAGCAATTTTCACGGTTACTGGAGTTACATTTCCTGTATAAGTGGCTACCGGGGTGAATTGAACATAAGACTTACCGTCTTCTTTTACGATAGAGTATGTTCCTTGACCAGCTACCGATACTTTACCTTCACCATCAGCTCCTACTAGAGTCAAAGTAGCTTCATTTAAATCAACAGATTTTTCAGTTCCATTTACAATCTCACTACCTTTGCTAAAGTTCAAGGTGTTTACATTTTCATCTTTGGCGTTAAGAACAACTTCAGATTTTTGAACAGCTCCCTGAATACCTGTAGTTGAAGCTTCGCTAGCAGTTGGGGTAACACCTAGAATGTTTGGTGTGTATTCACCACGTTTATCATTTTCTGGTTGCGTACCATTGTTATCTGAAACAACTACTTGGACAGCTTTTACCGCTCCAACATAAGCTTTATTGGTTGGTGTGAATGTCACAAGACCTGTTGACTTGTCAATACCGAAAGTTCCAATCTCATCACCAGCTTTAACATTACCATTATCTGCCGCAGCATAAGCTGGAGTTGTTGCGCCATCCGCTACTTCTGTACCTGTATTATCAAGAAGTTTATAGCTATCAGCCTTCAATGGGACTGTTTTTCTAGCTCCGTTTACTTCTGCAGAACCTGGGGTAAAGGTTGGTTTACCTGTTTGAATTTCCCCTTGAATATCTGTTGAAGATACCTTAGTTCCTTCTGGTTTCACTCCAATAACAGTTGGTGTGTAATCTGCCGTAGATGTTAATGGGTCAACTCCGTCTACTGTCAAGGTCAAAGTCACCTTGGCTGGATTTGGTGTTCCAACAAATGTTGGATTAGGAGTAAAGGTTACTTCACCTGTATCCTTATCGATAGCATAAGTACCTACAGTAGCTCCTGTATTATCTGTAGCATTTGTTGACTCTAAGCTATAAACTTTTGTACCATTTGTGGTAGCAGAAATCTTAGTTTTCTCTGCGTCATCAAAATTGAAGCTTGGAGTTCCTTTCTGAACCGCTCCTTGAATATCGCTAGTAGTTGCAGGCGTTCCTACAATACCAGCTTTAACAGTAATAGTGTAAGTTGTAGTCGCTGTAGAAGTGTTCACTCCGTGATCAGTACCAGCAGTCGTATCTCCTACAGTTGTTCCATCAACCAAGTTTGTATTACTATCTATGACATTGATGGTAACACTATATTTACCAACTTTTGTCAGTTTAAGTTCAGTTGCAGTTGGATAGTTGGCTGCATCTCCAGATGTAGTCTCTGCAAACACAGTGTTGCCATCTGGATCTGTAACAGTAATGCTTGTTACTTTTGTTTTATGACTTCCCTTGAATGTAGACTCTGCAGTACTTGTAGCTAACTTATCATCTTCAGTATCTCTGACACTAACTTTTGCACCAGTAACTACCGCAGGGCGGTCGATTAGGTTAACAGTTGTATTCAAGGTACTCTCGTAAGAATTCGAAGTAGCAGTTGGTTTCGAGTTGATGATAGTAGACGTACTAGTGTTTTCTGCCATAACTCCCTTAACAGTGCCAGTATAACCCGTACTAGTTGTAATCTTCCATGTGTCATCACCAGTCTTATTTGCTGTTACTGTAGACTTATCACTTGCTGTCCATTCATTACTATTTTTATCATAGGTAACAGTAATGTACATACCATTACCTATCTCAGTGTTCGCTGTGTCATCCTTGCTATAAGCTGTCTCAGTTAGAGTAACATCATTAACAGCCGTCACTTTGTTCGCATTGTTGTATGTTCTCTTATATTCGTACAAGTCAAACTTCATGGAGCCATCTGTTTGGGCACGGACTGAAACTTCTCGTTTGGTAATTGTATAATTACCATTGCCATCATTTGACTCTGTTCGCACCTCTGCATCAGAGGCTGCTAATTCATAACGACCTGATGTTGGATTGAGAGTTGCTGTATATTTCGTACCGTTTGTTGCAGAGTTCAACTCCACCTTGGTTCTCATGAGATTAGCCGTTACATCTTCAGTTTTAGCATATGCAGAAATCTTAGAAACCCCTGCTGTTGCCGTCGCTTCTGGTTTTACTGATAGAGAAAATTCAGTCCCTACCGTTCCAACTTCAGCCCCAACAGAAACCGCGGTATTCGTTGTTCCCTCTTGTACAACCCACTTGCCTGCTTTATTGGTTTTTAAAATAGTCTTGGAACCATCTGGTGTTGTAATTTCTGCATAGGTTGCCCCATTTGAAATCTCAACCTGTACGGTGCTGTCATAAGTGCTTATATTCTTTACCGTTACCTTAGGTGCGATGACAAAGGTCAATTCTCCACGACCTTCTTGTGTATCATAATTCCAACTTTGAGTAAAACCACTTGCTTGTTCTGTAAGGTTGTAATCTTTAGCGTAGGCAGTCACATGGTAAATCCCTGCCTTTGTTGGTGTTCCAGAAATCAGTCCCTTCCCATCATAGCCAACAGTTTTACCATCTTCAGCAATAGGAGTAGCCCCTGCGTTTGGTCTATAAGTCAAACCAGGAATGGCAGTATCCACCGTTGCCCCATTTGTTGAGATATTTCCTGAAATTCCAGAAGTCGCATTATTATTATATTCATTACGAACTTGAGTATCCGTACCATTAGCCAAAGTATAGGAAACATTGGCTCTTTCAGTGGTTATACGGGAAGCAGATTCATCTTTGTAATGGATATCTACAGGTGCAATCGCTTCTCCGACGGTTCCCTTATAGACTTTATTATTACTTTCGATAATCGGAGCTGTCGTATCTTGCCAGCCAATCCAACCCCCACGTAAGTTCCGATAAAATGCACGTACACTTGCCTTGGTTTTGGTATTAGTATAAGTTACATAGGTTCGTGTATCATATACCCCGTTGGAACTACCTTCGAGAATCTTGCCTTCAATTGTGTCAGTGGCGGCATTATATTTTAACCCTTTAGGTAAGTTTGTCGGTGAAACATTTGAGATAGTCCAACCATCTGCCTTAGCTTTATCTGTTAGGTCAAAACGATCCTTAATTTTATTGATATAAACGCGGTCTTGACCTTGCTCATAGACATAGTGATAAATGTGGGTAGCTAGATACTCATATCCACCGTTAGCTTGATATTTTGAATTGTTACCACCCGAAATCGTCGAACCGTCTATACGTTTTTTATTTTTCCAAAAATCCGCCTCTACTGCCAAGTCTTCTGCTTGTTCCTTGCTTAAGGGATAATCCATACGTCCAGCATTATTAACACCTTGACCTGCATTCCCCTCATCTTTTTTGGTCTCCGAACGTTGATTAGAATAAACAATAGTTTCTAAAGTGCTGATATCCCCACTTCTTGCTTCGGTAGAAACATCTCCCTGCTTAGCTACAGTAGAGGTAAATGTATAAATATCTGCACCAGTATGATGCTCTTTTGTTGGAGAGTGAGCTATAGTTGTGTAAGTTCCATTCTCATTTGGAGTTGAAATATAGTCGCTAGCTGCCAGAAGCTGACTTCCCTCTTTCATCGCTTGACCATTGCGACTGTCACGACTACCTGAGTTGGAACCTGTTACAAGATTTACAAGGCTGTTGCGTACACGTTTTGCTTCTTGCACACGTTTTTCAAGTTCAGGGATTGTGATATTTGCATCCACAAGGCTTGATTTAATCAGTTGAAGAGTTGCTTTTGCACTTTCTATCACTACAGAATCTGTAGCCAACTTCTCTGCTTGCGGTAAGTAGCGAGCAAGGTCTTCTTGCACTGTTGCCAACTCTGCATTTGCTGCCTCAACTCGTTTTTCAGCTTCAGTTGCTGTTGGGGTAGCTGGTGTTGCTTCTACCTTATTTTCCACTGCAGCTGGTGTTTCTCCAAGAACTTTAGGCATACTTGCAATGATTGAAGCTTGTGAACGACTGGCTTTAGCGATTTTGTTCACTTCTAATTGACTTGCATTTTCTTTGGCAAGGATTCTTTTCGCTTCTTCCAGTACCTTCTCTGCATTTGCAATAGTAGATACCGGAACTTTAGTACGATTGATCTTGGACAAACGTAATTCCAACTCAGAGACTATATCCTTAAGACCAGCCTTATCTGCAACTGTTTCTGCAGAGGAGCTAGTTGCCACTGCTTCGGTATTCTCAGCGCTAGGTTGAGATGAGGCAGTATCTTCACCACCGTCCCTAGTTAGTACTGGCTCTGCACCATAAGTATTGGGTTTAGATGAGCTAGCACCTTGATTAGCACCCTCATCGCCTATGGTCGATGTTGGAGTAGCTGTTGAAGATGTTTCATTAACTCCTTCTACTTCTGTTGCTGATACCGCGCCAGCTCCGAGAAACATCAAACCAGCCGCAATCGCCACTGATGCTGCACCAAAGCTGTACTTACGAATACCGTAACGAATGTACTTCTCCGTTCTAAAATCTTGTTGACCTCTCTTCATGAGATTCAACCTCCTTTATGCATGTTTTTTAATATTGAATTGAAATATACAGACAAACAAAAAGCCCCCCCCCCTTAAATTTTTTAGCAATATTAAGAGGTTATCATTTTAAAAAGGGTTGCCTAATAATTATCAATATCGTTTAATATTGTATCATACGACTATTATTAATTCAAGTTTCATCTCCATATATTTATCGTTTCAATCCAATGTTGCCTTCGATACAATAGAACGTGCACAAGTTTCTAAACACTAACATAAATGTACTAGGATACGAAACTCCATTCTGAACAACTATTAGTATGAGTCTAGTAAAAGACTCAATTTTATAAGAAAAGGAAGTAAATATTTTCACGAAAAGCGCATATAATCAAGATTTTAAATACCCAATAGTATGCGATTTTCTAATTTTTAATACTTTGTATTCAGACTAACTCATTCCGTTTTCTTTATAGCTTGTTTCTATCTATTAACAAAAATGCATTGCCATAATCATACCGTAGAAACTTAACTCCTTTTATAAAAGCTGATAATATTTCCTTTCGCTTCCAGAGATTTCTATGAAAAAAAACGCCACATGGGCGTTTTCCTGTTCTTACGGTTTGATACGGTGCAACATACGTGGGAATGGGATAGCTTCACGGATATGTTTTGTTCCTGCTGCAAAGGTTACCATACGCTCGATACCGATACCAAATCCACCGTGTGGAACTGTACCGTATTTACGAAGGTCAAGGTAGAATTCATACTCTGTACGATCCATGCCAAGTTCATCCATCTTAGCAACTAATGCATCGTAGTCTTCCTCACGCATAGAACCACCGATGATTTCTCCGTAACCTTCTGGAGCAAGCAAGTCTGCACAAAGCACGCGCTCTGGATTTCCAGGAACTGGTTTCATGTAGAAGGCCTTGATGGCTGCTGGGTAGTTCATGACAAATGTTGGCACACCAAAGTGGTTTGAAATCCAAGTTTCATGTGGTGAACCAAAGTCATCTCCATGCTCAAGATGCTCGTAATCAGCGTCTTCATCATTTTCATGCTCTTGCAAGAGGTCAATAGCTTGATCGTAAGTGATACGTTTGAATGGCTCTGCAATGTAGCGTTTCAAGAGTTCTGTATCACGTTCCAAGGTTTCCAAGGCTTGAGGCGCACGGTCAAGAACACCTTGTAGAAGAGCTTTTACATAAGCTTCTTGCAAGTCAAGCGACTCATCATGTGTCAAGTATGAGTACTCTGCGTCCATCATCCAGAACTCAGTCAAGTGACGGCGCGTTTTTGATTTTTCAGCACGGAATACTGGACCAAAGTCAAAGACACGACCAAGTGCCATAGCACCAGCTTCTAGGTAAAGTTGACCTGATTGGCTCAAGTAGGCTGGCGTTCCGAAGTAGTCAGTTTCAAAGAGTTCTGTTGAATCTTCTGCTGCATTTCCTGAAAGAATTGGGCTGTCAAACTTCATGAAACCGTTCTTGTCAAAGAACTCATAAGTTGCATAGATAATAGCGTTACGGATTTGCATCACAGCCACTTGCTTACGAGAGCGTAGCCACAAGTGACGGTTGTCCATCAAGAAGTCTGTTCCGTGTTCTTTTGGTGTGATTGGGTAGTCTTGAGATTCACCGATCACTTCGATGTCTGTAATGTCCAACTCATAACCAAATTTAGAACGTTCGTCCTCTTTGACAATACCTGTCACATAAACAGAAGTTTCTTGGCTCAAGCGTTTGATGACATCAAACTTCTCAAGTCCCACTTCTTCACCATATTTTTCTACAAAGTTTGGTTTAAAGGCTACACCTTGAAAGAAGGCTGTTCCATCACGTAATTGCAAGAAGGCGATTTTCCCTTTTCCTGATTTGTTGGCAACCCAAGCGCCAATCGTCACTTCTTGACCAACATAGTCTTTTACATCAATAATCGTTACACGTTTTGTCATTATTTTTCCTTTTCTTTTTTATTCTTTATGGCAAACCACTTCTATATTGTTCCCATCTGGGTCAATCATAAAAGCAGCATAGTAAATCGGATGCTCACTGCGATAACCAGGAGCCCCATTGTCTCGCCCACCTGCCTCTATGCCAGCCTCATAACAAGCCTGAACCTCTTCCTTATTTTCTGCTAAAAAAGCAAAGTGAATAGGATCTTGTGTCCCCTGAGCCAGCCAAAAATCACCACCAGGATGAGGGCTATTTGGGGCATAAAAACTGATTAGAGAACTAGTCTTAAAAGCTAATTTATAACCCAAAGGAGCGAGAAAACTCCTATAAAATCCTTCTGAAATTTGTAAATCCTTTACCTTAATTTCAAAATGATCAATCATTCTCACTACCCATAAATGCTTTCAAGCGTTTAACTGCTTCTTTAAGCGTGTCTAGGTCTGTCGCATAGCTGAGGCGGACATTTTCTGGTGCTCCAAATCCTGCT
Organism: Streptococcus sp. 2342; assembly: GCF_013276795.1. Classification (GTDB taxonomy): domain Bacteria; phylum Bacillota; class Bacilli; order Lactobacillales; family Streptococcaceae; genus Streptococcus. Next base: position 622,158 of record NZ_VMLR01000003.1, on the reverse strand, counting down.
CCTGTAATCAAGGCCAGACCAACTTCTTCAAGAATAGCTGTTGTAAAGTCTGTCACATCCGTATAGCCTTTCATCTCCATGGCTTTTTTAACATTTGGAAAGAGATAGAAGGCTCCTTGTGGCTTAACTACTTCAAAACCAGGGACCTCACATAATAGCGGATAAATGGTATTGAGACGTTCTTCAAATGCTTGACGCATAACTTCAACAGAATCCTGTGGTCCAGTTAGGGCTTCGATAGTTGCATATTGTGAAACAGCAGTTAGGTTAGAAGTTGTTTGACCTGTCAATTTGCTCATAGCAGCAATGATTTCTGGATCACCCACTGCATAACCTACCCGCCAACCTGTCATGGCATAAGCTTTTGATACACCGTTAATGACAATGGTTTGCTTGCGAATGGCTTCTGATAGACTAGATATTGGTACGAACTCATTCCCGTTATAGACCAAACGACCATAAATATCATCTGCTAAAATCAGAATGTCATGCTCAACTGCCCAATTTCCGATAGCCAAGAGTTCCTCGCGAGTGTAAATCATACCAGTCGGATTAGATGGCGAATTTAGCACCAAAACCTTGGTTTTGTCTGTGCGAGCTGCTTCCAACTGCTCTACGGTCACCTTAAAGTGATTGTCTTCCTTAGCTTGAACAAAAACTGGAATCCCTTCTGCCATCTTGACCTGATCTCCATAGCTGACCCAATATGGAGTTGGGATGATGACTTCATCACCTGGATTGACCACAGCCATAAAGAAAGTATAGAGTGAGAACTTAGCACCGGTAGCAAATGTGATTTCGTTGGCCGCTACGGAATAACCATAATAACGCTCAAAATAGGTATTGACTGCTGCTTTTAACTCAGGCAAACCTGAAGCTACCGTATAGAAAGAAGCACGTCCATCTCGAATGGCTGCAACAGCTGCATCTTGAATATTTTTGGGAGTATGGAAATCGGGCTGACCTAAAGTTAAGAAAAGTACATCTTTTCCTTCAGCCTTTAACTTCTTTGCTCTTGCATCACTAGCCAGAGTCACACTTTCTTCCATTTCTAAAACACGATTGGATAGTTTCATAGGCCCTCCTTATTGACCAATGCTCCTGTTTCAAAATCTACTAGATAAAAATCAGATCCTGACTTGACTTCCCAGATTGGTTTGTCTTGATAACGGCCAAAGGTAATTTTGTCAATCTCGCCAGCTCCTTTTTCCTTAGAAACGGCTTCCGCTTTTTCTTGTGAAACACCTTGATTTAGCTGATAAACGTAAATCTTATGGTCATCTTTTCCAATCAGGACAGCAAGTGCTTCTTGTTTTTTATTACGACCAAGAACGCTATAATAGGATTCCAAGCCATTGTATAAGTCAACCTGATCAGCCTGCTCTAATCCTGCATACTGCTGAGCTAATTTTTCTCCTTCACTTTTAGCTGTTTGATAAGGTTTCATACTCAGAAACACTAGATACAGAAAGGAAGCACTGATAACCACAAACAAAATCGTCATCCCTAGACCATACTGCCACAGTAGATTATTTTTTGCTTTGTTTTGTCTTTTTTTCACTCGTCTATTTTACCATCTATTAAGCTTTATTACAAGTGAATGCAAGAATACTCTTCGAAAACCTCTTCAAACCACGTCAGCGTCGCCTTACCGTACTCAAGTACAGCTTACGGCTAGCTTCCTAGTTTGCTCTTTGATTTTCATTGAGTATAAGCAACCAATTCTATTTCTTCCTTCAAAGCAAACTGATTTTTCTTAGTTAAAATCGAGTAAGAAAAGTAAAGACAGCTCCAAAATCAACCTATTAAAAAACCTGAGCTTGGCACTCAAGTTTTCAGAAATTATTTTAATCTAGGAAATAATTTTTTCATCCATTCTTTTAGCCAATTTTCCTAAAAAGATAGCCAGTAGAAGACTAATCATGACTAAAAAGAATCCTAGATAAAGAAATGTTACTACAAAGCCTAAATGGTCAATCAACCACCCTGTCAGTGGGAAGAAGACAATCATACTAAGGCTAAACATCATAGAGTAAACACTCAGCATGGTTGCCCTTACTTCACTTGGGAGCCGCTCTTGCAAATCATTGTCAAAAATAGGCTGAAAAAGAGCATATAGAGCATTACTAATCAAATAGACCAAAATATAGATTAGAGGTGTTCCAAAGTAGGACAGCAGGTAGGTAACTCCAGTCAGCAGGACGAGGACAGGGAAAAGTTTCAAGGCAGCATAGTTCTTTCCAATCTTACTCGCTAGATAGACTGCGACGATATTCAAGAGACTACCAAGTAGCATAACTGTTGAAATTTGCCAACTACTTAAATCTGGTAACTGATTTTGATAGTAAAAATAAAACATGCACATGAGTACTCCGACAATCTGAGACAAAATCATCCAGTTGAACAGCATGGGATTTCGCTCCAACTCTTCCTTAACAGTCCAAATAATCTGTCTCATAGTCACACTATCAGCTTTTTCTAGCTTGACCTAGGTTCTTTCAGCATCCAAATCAGGAAAAGAACTATGATAGAAGTCGCAATCATGATATAGTAGGTCAGGTGCAATTGACCATGGACAAAAAATCCCGCCAACACTGTCCCCAAAGACCGAGTTCCTTCTGCTACTCCTGACATAAAACTTGAAATAGATAAGTAACGCTCCTTTAGTCCAGCCTCTACAGCCGAGTCATAGACCATTGCTGCGCTTGTTCCCGAATCAAAATTATAAGACAAGGCACTCACCGCCATTGCTAGTGCATAAATCCAAAAATTTCCCTGCCCAACCAACATAAGAATAGAAGACACAATCCCTGCTATTCGGCTTAAATAAAGGTTGGTCTTATAGGAATAACGATCAGCCAACATTCCAGATGGAATTTCACAGAGAAGACTGGTCGCATGAAAGATACTCTCCAGAAGTCCAATCTGCCAAAGAGACATTCCGTTTTGACTGAGAAAGAGAATCCAAAAACTGGTAATCCCTAAAAATGCAAAAAACTCAACTCCGGCCATCAGGCCAATATTTTTCCGATAATTTCTTATTAACATCTTTTCTCCTTAACAAGTGTATTATTATTTCTTTTGTCCGTCACTTGTTAATCTGTTCCTTACATGATCTCCACCCCTTTTTAGAAGCATTCTTCAATGCCATTATTGTTCCTTTAATAATTTATGAAATGATACCGGAAAATAGCCCTTCTGCGCTTTCTATTGCTAGTTTTCTTGTTTATTTTAGCACTTATGCCATCATATTACAAGAGAATATAGGAATACTTCTATAAGATCAAAGTAAACCGAAACCTAAGTGAAACAGTTCTTACTTTTTCAATCACAAATGACTAGAATTTCAGCAATTTTATAATTTTCAAATAAACTCTGAGCAAATTTCTTGCAAGTCCTTTTGTTTTGTTGTAATATATTTTATAACAACGAGAGAATTCTCGGAAATTTAAGAAAAAGGAGACACATCATGTCTAAAAAAGTATTATTTATCGTCGGATCACTACGCCAAGGTTCTTTCAACCACCAAATGGCCCTCGAAGCTGAGAAAGCACTTGCTGGTAAAGCGGAAGTTAGCTACCTTGATTATTCAGCCCTTCCTCTCTTCAGCCAAGATTTGGAAGTTCCAACTCATCCAGCTGTAGCGGCTGCTCGTGAAGCGGTTCTCGCTGCTGATGCCATCTGGATTTTCTCTCCAGTCTACAACTTCTCTATCCCTGGAACAGTGAAGAACTTGCTTGACTGGCTATCTCGTGCCCTTGACTTGTCTGATACACGCGGCGCTTCTGCCCTTCAAGACAAGTTTGTCACAGTATCATCTGTAGCCAATGCAGGTCACGATCAACTCTTCGCTATCTACAAAGACCTCTTGCCATTTATCCGTACACAAGTCGTTGGTGATTTCACCGCTGCACGTGTTAATGACTCTGCTTGGGCAGACGGAAAATTGGTTCTTGAAGAAACAGTCCTAAACTCACTTAAAAAACAAGCTCAAGACTTGGTTAATGCGATCAAGTAACTAACATAATAAAAGCGAACAAGACTACTTTTCTGACACTCAGAAGACTAGCTTGTTCGCTTTTTTCTCATTTATAAACTAAAATAGCTGATGATACATATTGTCCAATACAAAATATCTGATTTCTATACTTCCTTAACAAAAACCAATTCCTGTGGCTGTGACAAATCTTCTCGGTAGTTAAATCCTGCAAATCTTAAGCGACGAGCTTCTTCCACCGTTTGTACTTGATTTTCTATCAAGGTTGTCAGGAAAGCACCACGCGCCTTCTTGGAAATGGTTGAGTGAATCTTCAGCTGACCACCCTTGTCCTCCATAAATTTGAAGGTCACCATCTTTTCTCTAATTTCCTTAGAAAATACAGTCTCAAATTCTGATGACAAGAGAGAGAAAATCACTTCTTCCTTCTTCAGAGCTTCATCATAAGCTGCCTTCCAATGGCTCTTCAAAGTCTTACCAGCGACTTTTAATTTCATCAAAAAGTCCAAACGGTGAGGTGCCATAGGTGACAAGGCTGGAACAACACCGTACAAGGCCGAGGTAATGAAGACATGATTTTCAAGATAGGCTTGTTCTGCCTCGGTCAGTTTGTCTCTCTTGATGTGACGGTACATAAGCCCATCAAAAAGTTTCAAGGCTGGGTAGTGTTGAGCAGTTTGCCTTTTCAAAGTTTGGATATGTTGAAATTCTTCCGCAGCCTTCTCAGCTGATACCTTGTAAAAACTCTCCAATTGACTAGCAGAATAGAGGGCCAAGGAATCAAGCACAGCCTGACTTTCTGGTTTTAAAGGAGTGGCTTCAATACTTGGCAAATCTGCATTCATTTCTTTTGCTGTTGGGATTAAAATTTTCATATTGATAGTGTAGCATATTTTTTAACCACAACCAAGAAATTCATCTGAAAAACCTCGGTTTGACCGAGGCTTCTCTATTTATTTTGGCCATCCTAACCAGACAGCCACGAGAACAAGGGCTAGCCCAGCTAAGCTTGTTAAGATAGATAAGAATTTATCTTTGTTCTCCTTGAACTGAGAAAAACCTATCTTCAAAGCAAGCAGTCCGAGTAGCATTGAAGCAAGCATCAAATAAAAACCCATTTCTTTGTCCTCCATTAGGCTTAATTTATTTTATTATAACATATATTTCTTAAATAAACCTTTTTTACTGTACTTTAAAGGTCTTGAGATAATTGTCTTTTCCTACTTGACCTTCGAAGGTTTTACCATTTTCAAGATAAGGAAGGTCATCAGATACAGAAGCCTTGACCTTGTAAATCTTGCCGTCAACTTTAAAGAAGTAGACGGTGTCTCCCTTGATAACAGCTGATTTGAGGTCTGCTACCACACCCTTGATGCTTTCTATTGTTGCATTATCAATCTCAAGGTCGTTTTTATTGGCGTACTTGCTGAGCAGCTCTTCCACTGTCGTAGCTACGATAACGTTTTGGTACTCGACTGCATCTACCAGGGCATACTCTTTGACCAAGCCAGCATTGTCCTTCAAGCCCATGATGTAGAGAGGCTTGTCATTGAGGTTGATGAGGATTGGGAAGGTTGCCTTGTAGGATTTCTCCTGAACAGCACCTTCTGCTGATTCACGGGCTGATTCTTCTGTCGCAGAAGCCAAGCTGTACTTAGTTATTTCCCCTGTCCGCATATTTTCAAGGATGAAACCAAGATTACTCTCATCTGCATTGGCCGATGTCACACCTGTGTAGAGATAGATGTCATTGCCGATAGATAAGTAATTATAGCCCTTGGTAGTCTGGGTCACGTTTTTCTTGGAAATCATAGCATTCCAGAAGCCGTCCTTGTACTTGCCGTTGTAGTTAATTTGCTCAATAGTTTCCTCAGCTGGATAGACCCTATCCACCCATTCTGGAACATCTGCCAAGCTGTATTCCTTGGTGTCTCCATTTGTGGCATCCAAGATAATGACTGAAACGGGACGAGGAACTGCAAGTCCAAATTGCTTTTGGTAAACCGTTGCTACATAGAAAGGGTTGCCCTCATCGTCTACCTCGAAAGATGGAGTCTTGAAGATTTTAGTTGGGTACTTCAAGCGCAGGTGACGTTTGACATCGCGGTTAAAATACTCTGAATCTGAATACTTGATTGGTGTCTTCAAGTCTACCAAGTCTGCATTCCCGGTTACCATGTCCACCTTGATATACTCGCCGATTCCCTTGGCTTGATTATTAAACCACTTGATAGGATCTGCGTATTCTAATGGTGTAACTCGATAAGGTTTCCCATCAATCGTCAATTGAGTATAGGTGTCTGCCGCTACGTACTGCGACACCTTATCCGTTAGGGAACCCAAGTAGCGGTCGCCAATTTTTTCAGCAGTACTTCTATCTAAGATAGGAACCTTACTGGTGTCAGTCTTAGGAAATTCAGTAAAGTCTTTTTCCGTAACCGTGACTACATTGGCATAATTTTTAGCCTGAAACATGCTGGAAGTCACCAAAGAAACCAAACCTGCTAAGAGAAGAATTCCTCCAATCGAAGCTAAAAGAACTTTCCCTAACCGATTGATTTTGAAACCCTCAAGATTTAAGGCAGCTTCCGCCTTGCCGTGGCGCACATGAACCGTTTTGACAAGGTTTATCCCCTTACCAAAGCCAAATAAGATTGCCACAACTAACAAATGCCCACAGAGGAAGAAGAGAAATTCCCAGCTGGTCAGGTTAAGGGGCGGTAAAAAGATATACCAGGTCGTTGCGATAAAAATAAGTTCAAAGATTATCCGTTTCATTTGCTTTCCTCCTAAATGATTCGTCCTTCCAAGTGATCCAGTTCATGCTGGCAGATCTGTGCTGGGAAACCTGTTAAAGTAATAGTCTGTTCCTGCCACTTGCTGTCACGATAGGCAACCCTTATGGTTTCATAGCGGGTCGTCGGTCGAACCCCAGCCAAGGACAAACATCCTTCCTCTGTCTCATAAGGTCCTTCAAAGGACAGGAGCACTGGGTTAAACATGACCACAGGAACCAAGCCCAGATTAAAGATAATCACGCGCTTCTTCACCCCAATCATATTGGCAGCCAGACCGACACAGGTCTCACGATTTGCTAAGAGTGTATCCTGCAAATCTCTGGCAAGATACAGATCATCCTGACTTGCCGGTTGAGATACCTGAGATAAAAACAAAATATCTTTTACAATTTTCTTTTCCACTTCCTCACACTCCTCTTGCTTTTTACTATATTATAGCAATTATAGCACAAAAGACAGCAACTGCAAGCCCTTTCCCTCAACTGTAGCAAAAAGCCATCCGAAGATGACTTTTTCTTTTTAAATCGCATTCTTGTCAAAGCCGAGTTTACGTTGGATAAACTTAACAATTTCGACGATGATAATCATTGAGAAGCTTCCAGCCATGACGATTCCCCATTGTGACAAGTCTAGTTTGGTTACGTGGAAGATTCCTTCAAGCGGTTCTACGACGATTGTTGCCATAAGAAGGATGAAGGATACCAAGATGGACCAGTTGAAGGTCTTAGACTTGAATGGACCAACTGTCAAGATGGATTGGTAAACAGATTTCACATTGTAGGCATGGAAGAGCTGAATCAAGCCAAGGGTTGCAAATGCCATAGTAAGGGCATCAGCATGAATGGCATGATTATCACCCACATGTACTGGATAAGCAAGGGCAAGGCCATAAACACTCATAACAAGGGCTGCTTGGAGTACACCTTGATAGATGATAGAACTCAAAACACCACCTGAGAAGAAGCTTGCCTTGCGTCCACGTGGTTTATGGGTCATAACACCTGGCTCCGCAGGTTCAACACCTAGAGCGATAGCTGGGAAGGTATCGGTTACCAGGTTGATCCACAAGAGATGAACTGGCTGCAAGACATCCCAACCAAACAAGGTTGATAGGAAGATAGTTAGTACTTCAGCAGTATTGGCAGAAAGTAGGTACTGAATAGTCTTTTGAATGTTTGAGAAGACCTTACGTCCTTCTTCCACTGCGACGATGATAGTCGCAAAGTTGTCGTCAGCAAGAATCATGTCTGAAGCCCCTTTAGAAACCTCTGTACCTGTGATTCCCATACCGATACCGATGTCTGCTGTTTTCAAAGCCGGAGCATCATTGACACCGTCACCTGTCATGGCAACGACTTTACCTTGTTTTTGCCAAGCCTTGACGATACGAACCTTGTGTTCTGGAGACACACGGGCATAAACAGAGTATTGACCAACTACTTTTTCAAAGTCTTCATCAGATAGTTCGTTGAGCTCAGCACCAGTTAAAACGTGGTCTTCGGTATCGTTTGCGTCAATAATTCCCAAACGTTTAGCAATAGCTTCTGCAGTGTCTTGATGGTCACCCGTAATCATGATTGGACGAATTCCCGCTTCCTTAGCCACACGAACAGCCTCAGCAGCTTCAGGACGTTCAGGGTCAATCATCCCAATCAAACCAGTAAAGATTAAATCATTTTCAAGCTCTTCAGAAGTGAGATTTTCTGGAATGCTATCGATAATCTTATAGGCACCTGCTAGGACACGCAAGGCTTGGTGGGCCATTTCAGAGTTGTTTGTGTGAATGAGGTTTGTAACCTTCTCATCAATCGGAGCAATATCCCCAGCCTTATCACGAAGAAGACAACGTTTCAAGAGTTGGTCTGGCGCACCTTTAACAGCTACGAGGAAGCGTCCATCTGCAAGTGGATGAACTGTTGACATGAGCTTACGTTCAGAATCAAATGGCAACTCAGCCACACGAGGATATTTCTCTAAGAAACCTTTGACATCGTAGCCCTTGTCCAAGACATACTGGATGAAGGCTGTTTCAGTAGGGTCACCAATCAAGTTTCCTTCTACATCAATTTTAGTATCATTTGCCAAGACAACTGAACGAAGCAGGGGCATTTCAAGACCTAGTTCAATGTCATCAGCTGAGTCATGTAGAACCGCATCGTAGAAGACTTTTTCGACGGTCATCTTGTTCATAGTAAGCGTACCAGTCTTGTCAGAAGCGATGATTTCTGTTGAACCAAGAGTTTCTACAGCTGGCAACTTACGAACGATAGAGTTTCGTTTAGCCAAAACTTGAGTACCAAGGGCAAGAACGATAGTTACGATAGCAGGAAGCCCTTCTGGGATAGCTGCAACGGCAAGGGCAACAGAGGTCATCAACTCACCAAGTGGACTTTTCCCTTGAATGAAGACACCCACTACAAAAGTAACAAGGGCAATAACCAAGATAGCATAGGTCAAGACCTTAGAAAGATTGTTCAAGTTTTGTTTGAGTGGTGTATCTGTCTCATCAGCGTCTTGAAGCATACCCGCGATATGACCAACCTCAGTATACATCCCTGTATTGACAACAATACCCATCCCACGACCATAGGTCACGTTAGAGTTTTGGAAGGCCATGTTGACACGGTCACCAATACCAGCATCTGCAGCAAGTTCAACTGTCAAGTCTTTTTCGACTGGCACAGACTCACCTGTAAGAGCTGCTTCTTCAATTTTAAGAGAGTTAGCTTCTAGCAAACGTAAATCTGCTGGTACCACATCACCTGCTTCAAGAGCAACAATATCTCCTGGAACCAATTCTTTAGAGTCAATCTCAGCCATGTGCCCATCACGAAGAACACGGGCTGCTGGACTAGACATGGATTTGAGGGCTTCGATAGCTTCTTCTGCTTTTCCTTCTTGGTAAACACCAAAGGCAGCATTGATGATAACCACGGCTAGAATGATAATGGCATCTGCGATATCTTCCCCACCAGAAGTCACGACTGACAAAATAGCTGCCGCAACTAAAATGATAATCATCAAATCCTTAAACTGCTCGATAAATTTGACCAGTATTGATCGTTTCTCGCCTTCTTCGAGTTCATTGTGGCCAAATTCTGCAAGGCGCTTTTCCGCCTCACTTGATGACAAACCTTTCTCGGTCGCATCTACAGCATTCAAGACCTCTTCAGGACTCTGAGTGTAAAACGCTTGGCGTTTTTGTTCTTTTGACATGTGTCTCCTCCTTGACATTGTGTGCAAAACAGACTCTCTTTCTGTCATATCTTTTCACGACAAACAAAAAGAGACCTGTTAATCATAACAAGTCTCGCTGTTTAAGATAGTGCCGGAAAGCATACTTTTCAGTATAAAATTCGGAATGACGACACTATCACAGGTTTCTGCCAGCTACTCCCTTGAGTAGTACTATTATACCAAATTTTGAAAAGTTTTCAAAGAGTAAAAACTGCCTTATTTGAATTTTCCCTTGAAAACCAGTATAATGGTAGAATGCTATGTGACTAGAAAGGAAGTTGAATGAAGCAATCTATCTCAAATCTCAAGTTAGCTGAGCGTGGGGCCATTATCAGCATTTCAACCTATTTGATCTTGTCTGCAGCCAAATTAGCAACTGGGCACCTCCTCCATTCATCCAGTTTGGTGGCTGATGGTTTTAACAACGTGTCGGACATCATTGGAAATGTGGCCCTCTTGATTGGAATCCGGATGGCACGCCAGCCTGCTGACCGAGACCACCGTTTTGGCCACTGGAAGATTGAAGATTTGGCTAGCTTGGTCACTTCTATCATCATGTTTTATGTTGGCTTTGATGTACTAAGGGATACCATTCAAAAGATTCTCAGTCGTGAAGAAACAGTCATTGACCCTCTGGGTGCAACTCTAGGAATCATTTCTGCAGCGATTATGTTTCTAGTTTATCTCTACAATACTCGCCTCAGTAAGAAATCCAACTCCAAGGCGCTAAAGGCTGCTGCTAAGGACAATCTTTCTGACGCTGTTACTTCACTTGGTACTACTATTGCTATCCTAGCTAGCAGTTTCAATTATCCCATTGTGGATAAACTGGTTGCTATCATCATCACTTTCTTTATCTTGAAGACTGCCTATGATATCTTCATCGAGTCTTCCTTTAGTCTTTCAGATGGTTTTGACGACCGTTTGCTTGAGGATTATCAAAAGGCCATCATGGAAATTCCCAAAATCAGCAAGGTTAAGTCGCAAAGAGGTCGCACCTACGGTAGCAACATCTACCTGGATATTACGCTAGAGATGAACCCTGACCTGTCTGTTTTTGAAAGCCATGAAATTGCGGATCAGGTCGAGTCTATGCTGGAGGAACGTTTTGGCGTCTTTGATACCGATGTCCATATCGAGCCAGCACCTATCCCTGAAGATGAAATTTTAGACAATGTCTATAAAAAATTGCTTATGCGTGAACAATTGATTGATCAGGGAAATCAACTGGAAGAACTCTTGGCTGACGATTTTGTCTATATTCGTCAAGATGGAGAACAGTTGAATAAAGAGGTCTATAAAGCAGAAAAAGACTTGAATTCAGCTATCAAGGACATCCAAATCACTTCCATCAGTCAAAAGACCAAACTCATCTGCTATGAGTTAGATGGTATCGTCCATACCAGTATCTGGCGCCGCCACGAAACCTGGCAAAATATCTTTCATCAAGAAACCAAAAAAGAATAGAGACATCCTGTCATGAGACGGGATTTTTCTATTCTTTTAGCTATCAAAGTCACTTAGATAGTCATAGCGTTCGTATTTTTCAAGGAGTGCTTCGTTTTTCTCATCTAGTTCTTTTTGAAGAGTAGCTAGTTTGCCAAAATCAGAGCCATTGGTCTGCATCTCCTCTTCAATCGCAGCGATACGATTTTCCAAGGCTTCAATATCACCTTCAATGCTTGCCCACTCCTGCTTTTCTTGGTAGGTCATGCGTTTCTTGTCTTCACGAACCTTGACCACTTTTTCCTTTTCGGCCTTTTGCACTTGATTGGCCATCTCTGTTTCAAAGACTTTTTCATCAAGATAGTCGGTGTAATGACCAAAGAAAGGACGAATCTTGCCATCCTCAAAAGCGAGAATCTTAGTCGCTACCTTATCCAAGAAATAGCGGTCGTGACTAACAGTCAAAACTGGACCAGCAAAGCCTTGTAAGAAATTCTCCAAAACTGTAAGAGTAGCAATATCCAAATCATTGGTCGGCTCGTCCAAGAGAAGAACATTTGGTTTTTCCAAGAGCAATTTGAGGAGATAAAGACGTTTTTTCTCTCCCCCAGACAATTTCTCAATCAAGGTTCCATGTGTCGAACGTGGGAAGAGGAACTGCTCCAGCAACTCTGCAATCGAAGTCGTAGAACCACCGCTGGTCCTGACCTCTTCTGCCACTTCCTGCAGGTAATTGATCACACGCTTGCTTTCATCCAAGCCCTCAATTTGTTGAGAGAAATAGGCGATGCGAACAGTTTCCCCAATCACAACTTGTCCTGCTGTCGGCTCAAGAATGCCTGCAATCAAGTTAAGGAGAGTTGATTTCCCAACACCGTTGTCCCCAACGATTCCGATACGGTCTTTAGCCTGTACCAAGAGATTAAAATCTTGCAAAATGGGCTTGTTTTCATAGGCAAAGGAAACATCCTGAAACTCGATGACTTTCTTCCCAATCCGACTGGTTTCAAAGTTCATGGTCAAGTCTGTCTCAGCACTACTGCCTGAAACTTCCTTTTTCAAGTCATGGAAGCGATTGATACGAGCCTGCTGCTTGGTCGCACGCGCCTGCGGTTGTCTGCGCATCCAGGCCAATTCTTGCTTATAAAGTTGTTCCTTTTTGTGGAGAAGAGCCGCATCGCGCTCGTCCTGTTCTGCCTTAAGGCGAACATAGTCCTGATAATTTCCCTGATATTCGGTCAAGCCTGCTCGGTCCAACTCGAAAATCCGTGTTGACAAAGCGTCTAGGAAATAACGATCGTGGGTAATAAAAAGGACGGTCTTCTTGGAATTTTTCAAAAAGAGGGTCAGCCACTCGATGGTCGCAATGTCCAGATGGTTGGTCGGCTCATCCAAAAGCAAGAGGTCGTGATTGCCAAGTAAAACTTGCGCCAACTGGACCCGTCTTCTTAGACCACCTGACAATTCTCCAACTGGAGTGGATAAGTCTTGAATCCCCAGCTTGCTAAGAACCGTCTTGACCTGACTCTCAATTTCCCAAGCTTGAAGAGAGTCCATTTCTGCCATGACACGTTCCAAACGGGCCTGCTTGTCCTCACTATAGTTGAGCATAATCAACTCATACTCACGAATGAGCTGGATTTCCTTGAGATCGCTGGAGAGGACCGTATCCAAGACTGTCTTTCTATCATCAAAATCAGGATCTTGGGTCAAGTAACCAATCTGGTAATCATTCTTAGCCGAAAAGGGACTGACGTCACCATCAAAGCCAGAAACACCAGAAAGAACATCTAAAAGGGTGGTCTTCCCCGTTCCATTGACACCAATCAGACCAATTCTGTCTAGGTCATGGATAATAAAGGAAATATCCTTAAAAACGGTCTTGTCACCAACGGATTTACTTAGTTTTTCAACGATAAAATCACTCATTTTTTCTCCCTCAGATAAGCATGGATGGCTTGACGGTCATTTTCCAATTCTCCATCGACAATGGCATACTCAATCTCTGTTAAAATCTCTCCCAAGTCTGGTCCCGGCTGATAGCCATATTCCTTGATCAAAATACCACCGTTGATTTGGATTTCTTTCTTGTCATGAATGGTCAAACTCTGATAGGTTTCTGTGATGGCTTGTGGGTTGACTTCTTTTCCTTGGGCCTGACGAAGATTTTCAGCCTGTAAAAGTAAATCCAAGTCAAAGCGATAACAATCGCGCTTGCTCAACTCTCCCTTTTCACGCAAGGCCAAAATAGTCAGCAAATCCTGTACTTGCTTGGCAAACTGACGTGAGGTCTTCCAAGCTTTCAAAAATGGCTGCGCATTTTCAATCTCCAAAGCCGACAGTAGAGCCGACCAAGCTTGTTCAGAGGATTCAAAGGTAAAATCGGTCTCTAATTCAAATAGTCTGTTGATCTTGTCCTGGCTAGCTGCCATATCAGGGAGATAATCATAAGCTTGACTCTCAATCATGGAAGCCAAGCCCCTTCTCCAAAACGGAGACAGCAAGAGTTTATCAAACTCAACGAAGGTACGCTCTACAGAAATTTTCTCCAAAAGCGGTGTCAAGGTCTTCATAGCTTTAAATGTTTCTGACTCAAGTTCAAAGCCAAGGCTGGCCTGAAAACGGAAACCACGCATAATGCGCAGAGCATCTTCGTTGAAACGCTCACTAGCCACTCCAACTGCCCGCAAGACTTGCTTTTCCAAATCGTCTAAGCCATGGAACAAGTCTATGATTTCTCCTGTCTCATCCAAGGCAAAGGCGTTGACTGTGAAATCACGACGCTGGAGGTCTTCCTCTAACGAACGCACAAAGGAAACCGCACTTGGTCTACGATAGTCCACATAGACATCCTCTGTCCGAAAGGTGGTTACCTCATACTCCTCATCCCCATCTAAAACCAAGACAGTTCCATGATCGATTCCGATATCGGCTGTTCGCGGAAAAATCTGCTTGGTTTCTTCTGGATAAGAAGACGTCGCAATATCCACATCATGGATAGGGCGATTGAGAAGGGCATCTCGAACAGAACCCCCAACAAAATAGGCTTCAAAGCCTGCTTCTTTAATTTTTTCTAATACTGGTAAAGCCTTCTGAAATTCAGAAGGCATTTGCGTTAATCTCATAATAAGTGTTCTAATCCATAGACAAGCTCATGACGCTTGACAACTTCTTTAATTCCCAAATTGACCCCTGTCATGAAGGAGCTGCGATCATAGGAGTCATGACGGAGGGTCAATCCTTCTCCTTGATTGCCAAAGATGACTTCCTGATGAGCTACCAAGCCTGGCAAACGCACTGAGTGAATACGCATGCCATCAAAGTCAGCACCACGGGCACCTGCAATCAATTCTTCCTCATCAGGCGCGCCTTGCTGAATAGACTCTCGAACCTCTGCCATCAACTCAGCTGTTTTAATGGCTGTTCCACTCGGAGCATCCTTTTTCTTGTCATGATGGAGCTCGATAATCTCCACATGTGGGAAATATTTAGCTGCCTGCGTCGCAAATTGCATGAGCAAGACAGCACCCAAGGCAAAGTTAGGGGCGATCAAGCCACCCAAGTCTTGGGCACGAGAAATTTCTTTTAGCTCTGCAATTTCTTCACTAGTAAAGCCTGTCGTTCCAACTACTGGAGCAAAGCCATTTTCAAGAGCAAAACGTGTATTTTCGTAGGCAACAATTGGAGTAGTAAAATCTACCCAGACATCCGCTTCAAAGTCTGCTAAATCAACCTTATCCTTGAAAACAGGAATACCCTGCCATTCTGACTCAGACTCAAAAGGATCCAAAACTGCTACCAAGTCCAATTCTGGATCAGCCAAGACCATCTGACAAGCAGCTTGGCCCATCTTTCCCTTAAAACCAGCAATAATTACTCGAATACTCATCTCTACTCCTGTCTAAGATACAAAGGACGTTGGCTGCCCATGAAAAATAGGGAATGGCGCTGACTTTCCACGAAAGGCAAGACAGGCATCTTTTTTCAAGAGGCAGGTAGTCCGTGTTCAATTGCTAAAATACAAGCCATCTTAACTAGTCTAGAAGTGCCAACTAAATCACTGGAATATAACCCAAGGCAATACTTCCTGCTCCTAGGTGGGTTCCAATGACACTACCAAATGTAGCAAGTGAAACATCTGAACTCAATCCAGATTCAATCAAGTGCTGACGCAATTCCTCAGCCTTTTCAGGAGCATTCCCATGAATGACAATGACACGATATTGCCCTGAAGCTGTTTCTTCCTTGATAATCTCAATTAAGCGCTTGGTTGCTTTCTTTTCCGTACGAACTTTTTCGTAAACTTCAATCACACCTTGGTCATTGAAATAGAGGATTGGCTTAATGCTAAGCAAATTGCCCAAAATAGCAGCACCATTTGAAAGACGTCCACCTTTGACCAAGTGGTCCAAATCATCTACCATGATAAAGGCTGACGTACGACTGATTTGAATGGCTAGCTTATCCTGAATGCTGGCAAAATCATCGCCCTGGTCTCGCCAGTTAAAGACGCTTTCAACCATGATACCCAGAGGAGCACTTGTAATCAAAGTGTCTGGAAAGGCAATAGTTAAACCTTCATAGTCATCCACCATATACTGGATATTTTGGTAAAAACCTGAAATTCCAGAAGATAGGAAAAGCCCCAAGGCATGGGTATAGCCTTGTTCTTTGAGCGAAGTTAAGATTTCATCTAACTTGGCAATGCTTGGTTGACTGGTCTTAGGCAATTCAGAAGCCTGAGCCATTTTTTGGTAAAATTCCTCAGCAGTCAGATTGATACCTTCGACATACTCCTCACCATCAATATTGACAGGAATATCCAAGACAAACAAGTCTTCTCTTTGCAAGGTCTCTGCACTGAGATAGGCAGAGGAATCTGTAATAACAGCTAGTTTCATATTAGAACTCCAAATTGATTCCTGGTAAGTCTAATGCAATTTCAGTTACTTCGTAAGTCAAACGGTTAAGCATGTTCAAACTTGGACGAGCCAAAGTTTCCACTTCTTCTTGGCTCAATTCACTTGGTTCATTGACAATACGGCCATCGATATGGTTTACTTGTGAAATAGTTCCACTAATGACAAACTTATCAAATACAATCATAAATGTCAAGATAACAATCAAGGAAGTCACTTGATTTTCTTGATCATGTTGGAGCAATTGGAAGTTCACATCCACCTTAGTTTCAGGAGCTCCATTTTCATTTTCCCATTCAAAATTACGCGCATCAAAATGATACTGACTAACAAATTCTTGTTCACGTTTAAGATTCATGTCTTTCTCCCTCGGCTACAATATTATAAGCTATTGTACCATAATTTTTTATTTTCATCTAGTTTTCTAGGATTTAGTCAATCCCGATTTCAGCTCGCACTACGTCAGCGATGGTATCAACATAGTAGTCCACTTCTTCTGTTGTAGGCGCTTCTGCCATAACACGCAAGAGGGGCTCTGTTCCACTTGGGCGAACAAGGATACGTCCATTCCCCGCCATTTCAGCTTCCATCTTCTCGATGATAACCTTGATAGCTGGCACTTCCATAGCCTTTTCCTTCATGGCATTTTCCACTCGGATATTAACTAATTTTTGTGGGTAAATGGTTACTTCTCCTGCCAACTCTGACAAGCTCTTACCAGTTTCCTTCATGATTTTAGTCAATTGGACAGCGGATAATTGACCATCACCTGTTGTATTGTAATCCATCAAGATCACGTGGCCAGACTGTTCACCACCGAGGTTGTAGCCTGATTTTCTCATTTCTTCAACAACGTAGCGGTCGCCAACTGCAGTTACTACCTTGTTAATACCTTCGCGGTCCAAGGCCTTGTGGAAGCCAAGGTTGGACATAACAGTTGTCACGATTGTATTTTGAGCCAATTGTCCTTTTTCAGAAAGGTATTTCCCGATGATGTACATAATCTTATCACCATCGACGATGTCCCCATTCTCATCGACAGCAATCAAACGGTCACTGTCTCCGTCAAAGGCCAAACCAATAGCTGATCCGCTTTCTTTGACCACTTCTTGAAGGGCTTCTGGGTGAGTTGAACCAACATTAAGATTGATGTTAAGACCGTCTGGTGTTTCCCCGATAACCGTCAATTGGGCACCAAGGTCTGCAAAGATTTGACGGGCACTTGTAGAAGCTGCACCGTTTGCTGTGTCCAAGGCAACCTTCATTCCTTCAAGAGGAGTTCCAGTTGAAACAAGGTAGCCTTCATACTTACGCAAGCCTTCTGGATAATCTACCAAGGTTCCTAAGCCTTCTGCACTTGGACGTGGCAGAGTGTCTTCTGCAGCATCTAGCAAGGCTTCAATTTCTGCTTCCTTTTCATCATCTAGTTTGAAGCCATCACCGCCAAAGAACTTGATTCCGTTATCAAGGGCTGGGTTGTGGCTAGCAGAAATCATGACACCCGCACTAGCTCCCTCAGTTTTTACCAAGTAAGCTACTGCTGGTGTTGCCAGAACACCTAGTTTGTATACGTGAATACCAACTGAAAGGAGACCTGCTACTAGGGCAGATTCTAGCATTTCCCCTGAAATACGTGTGTCACGTCCTACAAAGACTTTCGGTGCTTCCGTTTCATGTTGACTGAGAACATAGCCTCCAAAACGTCCTAGTTTAAAGGCTAATTCCGGAGTAAGTTCTACGTTAGCTTCTCCACGGACTCCATCAGTCCCAAAATATTTACCCATTTTATAAAATCCTTTTCCTATTTTTAATTCGTTTTTGAACTAGTTGCTTTCGTTGACGAAGATGTCTCCGATGAACTGCTTGTTGTTGAATTTGATGTGCTTGAACTTGGTGCTACTGGTTTTGTAGTCACCTTCATTATTGTATCAAAGGGAGTGATAACTGCTGGTAAGACAACACCATTGCGGTCGATTGCCTGCAAAGGTACTGAACCACTGTAATTACCTGTAATCCGTTCACTAGTTGGCAAGACAGCGATAATCTTATCAATTCTATCCAATGTCTCTTGGTCACTCGTAATCGACACTTCTTCATCTGACAGCGTGACATTTTCAATCTGTACCCGACTATCAATTTGACTAGGGTCAATCTCTGGTACAACCTTTACCTTATTCTTCTGAGCCTTCTTACCAATCTTGACTGTAATTTTTTGCGGAGTCGCCACAGCGGTCAGCCCATTGGGTAAATCTTCAATGCTCAAAGGAACTTCAATCGTTCCAACACTGGCATCTGTTAGGTCAGCAGTAACCTTGAATTTACGTGTGCTTTCTTGCATTTCACTAGCTAGCGATAGGCGATTTGCACCAGTCAAGACCACTGATACTTCTGAAGCAAAACCGCTAATAAAATACTCATCACTATTATAGCGTATGTCAATAGGGACATTTGTTACTGTATTCGTATAGGTTTCCGTTTTTACCTGCCTAGCACTGGTACTGTTTTGAAAATTCGTCGCCGTAGCATAGACAAATAAGACACAAGCAAAAAAGAGTGAGGATATGATATATAAACTATTTTTTCTCATGTTTCCATCCTCCTAGCAATCGTTCTTTAAAACTAAGACCTGCTTCCTCTTTTGGAAGTAAGATTTCACGTAATTCTGTTTCAAATTCATCAAGTGTTAGGTTGTGCTTAAAGCTTCCATTATAGGTTATCGAAATTCCTCCCGTTTCCTCTGATACGACAAAAGTCAAGGCATCTGAGACTTCTGATAAACCAATAGCCGCCCGATGTCTGGTTCCAAATTCCTTGGAAATTCCTGTACTTTCTGTCAAGGGCAGATAGGCAGACGTCACAGCGATACGTTCTTCTCTGATAATCACCGCACCATCATGTAGGGGAGTGTTGGGAATAAAAATGTTAATGAGAAGTTCTGCAGAAATCTTAGCATCTAAGGGAATTCCTGTCGAAATATACTCCTGCAAGGTACGTACACGCTGAATAGCAACCAAGGCCCCGATTTTACGAGGACTCATGTATTCAACAGACTTAACAAAGGCACGAATCATCTGTTCCTCAGCACTAATAGGGGCATTGGAAAAGAAATCTGTCGCTCTTCCCAAACGTTCCAAACCAGTCCGAATCTCTGGAGAGAAGATAACAACCGCCGCAATAACCCCATAAGTAATAATTTGATTGATCAACCAAGAAATCGTAGTCAAGCCAATCATATTTGCAAGGATTTGAGCTAAAATAAACACCAAAACTCCACGTACCAAAATCATAATCTTGGTTCCTGCAATAGCTTTTGTAAAATGATATAAAATATAAGCAACAATCAAAATATCAATCAGATTGATAGCTATCGTCCATGGACTTGCAAACAAACTGGTCCAATATTGCAGATTGGATAATTGTTGAAAATTCATCCCTGATATCCTCCCTATCAAAACACTTTCGTCCTATTATACCATTTTCTGGCATTTTTTTCCCTATCCTAGTCCATTTTACATTGAGCAAAAATATGATACAATAAACTGACTAGAAAAAACAAAGGAGAAACCATGTCTCAACTCTATGATATTACCATTGTAGGTGGTGGTCCTGTCGGGCTTTTTGCAGCCTTTTATGCCCACCTACGCCAAGCCAAGGTTCAAATCATCGACTCTCTTCCCCAACTGGGTGGACAACCTGCTATTCTCTACCCTGAAAAGGAAATCCTAGACGTCCCAGGCTTCCCAAATCTGACTGGAGAAGAGTTGACTAACCGCTTGATTGAACAGCTAAACAGCTTCGATACCCCTATTCATCTTAATGAAACGGTTCTTGAGATTGAAAAACAAGAAGAAGGATTTACCATCACGACTTCTAAAGGAAGTCACCTGACTAAAACAGTTATCATCGCTATGGGTGGCGGTGCCTTCAAACCACGTCCTTTGGAACTAGAAGGCGTTGAGGGCTATGAAAATATCCATTACCACGTTTCCAACATCCAGCAATACGCTGGTAAGAAAGTGACGATTCTTGGTGGGGGAGACTCAGCAGTGGATTGGGCTTTGGCTTTTGAAAAAATTGCACCAACCACCCTTGTTCACCGCAGAGATAATTTCCGTGCCTTGGAACACAGTGTTCAAGCCCTGCAAGAATCATCTGTATCCATCAAGACACCATTCGTTCCTAGCCAACTCCTTGGAGATGGAAAAGCACTCGATAAACTTGAAATCACAAAAGTCAAATCTGATGAAACCGAAACGATTGACCTAGACCACCTCTTTGTCAACTATGGTTTCAAATCTTCGGTCGGTAATCTTAAAAACTGGGGGCTCGACCTCAACCGCCACAAGATTATCGTCAACAGCAAACAAGAATCTAGCCAAGCAGGTATCTATGCTATCGGTGACTGCTGCTACTATGACGGAAAAATTGACTTGATTGCGACAGGTCTCGGAGAAGCTCCAACTGCTGTCAATAATGCTATCAACTACATCGACCCTGAGCAAAAAGTACAACCAAAACACTCTACTAGTTTATAAAAAAGAACCACGAGTCACATAGGATTCGTGGTTTTAAAATGAACTACACCTCAAAAGTTAGACAGAAATACATCTAACTTCTGATATGCAGCCCACCTTCTCTTTGCTCTTGTTTGAATAAGAAATTTTTTGAAGAATCATTAGATTATACAAAGTATTCATATCAGCCTTTTAAAGCTATATAAAAACTCTCCAACTATTCTATTATACCATATAAAAAAATAAATAAATAGACTTGTTTTTTTCTTTTTTTGACGTATACTAATAATAGAAAGCGCTTTAAATAAAATAAAAGGAGGTTTTATGAGGAAAGTAAATAAGGACATTTTATTCTTAACTGGAATCATAGTTTTATGTTTTGGTTTTTTATTATTTCACATCAACCCCTATTATGCCGAACCCTATGCGACACTGAAAGAAAGAATAAATTTATTCTTTTGGCAACTATATTGGAGACCTGTAGGAACTCTCAGTATTATTTCGGGTTGCATTATAACTTTCAAAGGATTGAAAAAATAATCTTTTACTCATGAAGAAAGGAAATTTGTTATGATTAAACTGAAACTATTGTTTTTCTCTCTACTATCAAGTCTATTATTCTTAGTCACAACATCTACGGTTTTTGCTGATGTCTATCCTGGTACAAATTATGAAATTGTATCTAATCGTATTGTAAAAGATATCAACACAGGAGAGTTATTGTCATTTTATACGACTGAACTTAGAGACGCCTATTTAGAGTCTAAATCTACGTATCAGACTCGTTCTAATGCAACTGGTGTTGCAGACTATAGAACTAAATACTCTCACTCTTACAAGAAAAGCACCACATCAGGTCCTGTAAGTTCAACTGCCTATGGTGGAAAAGCTGGAGCTACTCTGACTGTAGGTGCAGGTGTTAGCTTTTCTGCTCCGGAGTCTGGAGCTGGACTTAGTTTAAATCACTCAGTCTCCCATAACGTACCACCCTACACTTATGGTTATATTAGACTAAAAGCATCTTACACAGTAAACGTTCGTAAACTAGAAGTTAGATACTTAGGCACCAACAAATGGGTTCCAGCTGGTGAAACCTCTACTATATCGAATGTTAGCGTTTGGAGCGAACTGGTCACTTGGAAATAACTCATTAGAGACTGGGTAAAAACTCAATTTCAGGAGAAAATGAAATAAATTTTCTCACAATAAAACGCATAGTATTACGGTTCAAGTCAACACCGGATATTATGCGTTTTTGATTTTAAAGAGCCAAATTTCTTAACTTAATGACATTGCTTTTTGCCCAACCTCTTTTTATTTCAAAAAAGAACCTCGCAAAACAAGAGCCTGGTTTTATAGTTCATCAGCTAATTTATTTATTTTTCTGAGTCTGTGGTTGACACCACTTTTGGTCAGAGGGGTGCTGAGGCTATCTGCCAACTGTTGGATAGAGTAGTCTGGGTGCTGAATCCGCAACTGCGCTACTTCCTGCAAATCCACTGGCAGATTTTCTAAGCCTATAATATCTTTGATTTTGCTGATATTGTTGATAGTCTTCATGCTGGCAGAAACTGTCCGAGCAATATTAGCTGTCTCGGCATTATTGGCTCGATTAAGATCGTTACGAGTTTCCCGCAAAATCTTAACCCGCTCAAAATCATCACGCGCCTTCATGGCTCCGATTACTATAAGAAAGTCCATAATATCTTCGGCACGCTGGAGATAGGTCACAGCTCCCTTCTTGCGTTCAAGCACCTTGGCATCCAGTAAAAACTGCTGGAGAAGGGAGGCAATCCCTTGCGCGTGGTCCAGATAAACAGAACTGATTTCCAACTGATACTTGCCTGACTCAGGGTCACGAATGCTTCCATTTGCCAAGAAAGCACCACAGAGATAGGCACGACCTGCTTCCTCATCCGATAAAATCGCCTCATCAATACCTGTTTCCAGACCAAAGAAGGAGTCTGCCAAGTGCAAATCACTTAACAAATCCTGCACCTTTTCATCTGTAAAAACGGTATAGACCCGATTCTTGCGGAGATTGCTTCTTTGGTGGTGACGTATTTCCGATTTGATTTCATAGAAATGGAGAAAGGACTCATAGAGGTGACGAGCCAGTTTGGCATTTTCTGTCACGACGGACAAGGTCAGGCCCGAGGTCGAGAGACCGATGCTACCAGACATCTTGATAATGGCAGATAATTCATGCCGGCTTAGATGGTGCTGACCTAGGATTTCTTCTTTTACTGCTACTGTGAAACTCATTTTCTCACCTGTATAATCCGCATCAACTCATCCACTATCAAATTCCCATCGTGGAAGGCACCACCATTTTCCAGACGGAGGAAGTTGGATGAAATCACGCGCGGAACTTGCTTACAAAGACTTGCAAAATCATGTTCCACCTGCACCAAGTATTCATCAAACCGGTTGGAATTCATGTATTCCTGAGGCACTTTTTCGATATTTACCAAGACAGTATCGATAAAAGGGCGACCAAGATGACGATGCAAGACCTCCACATGATCACTATCTGTAAAGTGTTCTGTCTCCCCACGTTGGGTCATGATATTGCAGACATAGGCGATTTCTGCCTTAGTTTCCAAAAGCGCCTGCCCAATTTCCTTAATGACAATATTGGGCAAAATAGAGGTAAAGAGAGAGCCAGGCCCTAGGACAATCATGTCACTTTCAAGAATGGTCTGCACTACTCGACGACTGGCCAGAGGCGTATCATCGTTGAGGGTATTGGTCACATAGACATGGTCAATCATGCCTGGATGGTCTGCAATATGACTCTCTCCAGCCACTTCTGTCCCATCCTGAAAGACTGCATGCAGGGTCAAAGGATGGTCACTGGAAGGATAAATTTTCCCTGTTGTATGGAAAAATTTGCTCAATAACTGCATGGCATTATAGGTCGAACCCTGCATTTCTGACAGGCCAGCGATAATGAGATTTCCCAATGGGTGGCCAGCAAAGGCTCCCGCATCCTCAGAAAAGCGGTACTGAAAGACCTTCTCATAAAACTTAGGCATATCCGACATGGCCACAAGGACATTACGAAGATCACCTGGCGGTGTCAATTGCTGCATATTTTTTCGGAGTTCACCTGATGAACCACCGTCATCCGCTACCGTTACGATAGCAGCGATTTCCACATCTTTTTCACGCAGACTTTTAAGAATGACGGGGATCCCAGTCCCTCCACCAATCACCGTTATCTTTGGTTTTCTCATGAACGGTTTACCGTTTCCTTTCTTCGGTCTTTGTCACGATGCCCTTCATTGACAGGCCAATTCTTGGATAAGTCCTGCGCCAAGTGTTTGGCAAAGGCCACACTACGGTGTTGTCCCCCTGTACAACCCATGGCAATGGTCAAAACGGACTTACCTTCCTTTTGGTAACTTGGCAAAATCGGCTCAATCAAGGCCAACAAATGTTGATAGAAGTCTTCTGACTCAGGATGATTCATGACATAGTCATAAACTGGTTCATCTACACCCGTTTGGTTTCTCAGTTCTGGAAGATAATATGGATTTGGCAAAAAGCGCACATCAAAGACTAAATCTGCATCAATCGGGATTCCATATTTAAAGCCAAAAGACATGACTTCGATACGGAAAGACTGGGCTTGTTCTTGATCTGAAAACTGCTCTGCAAGGGTTTTACGCAGTTCACGAGGAGTAAGTTCAGTTGTATCCACCACATTTTGGCTCATATTTTTCAAAGGTGCCAAGAGTTCACGTTCCAGCTTAATTCCATCTAAAATACGACCGTCTGCTGCTAATGGATGACTTCGTCTGGTTTCCTTGTAGCGCGCGACCAATTCCTTATCTGCTGCGTCCAAGAAGAGGATTTTAAAGTCCAGTTCTTCCTTGTTTTCCAACTCATCCAAAACAGTTTGAATTTCTGAAAAGAAAGAACGGCTGCGCATATCCACCACCAAGGCCAACTTATGGTCGTCTTCCTTTGTTTCCACCAACTGCAAAAACTTAGGCAAGAGAGCTGGTGGCATATTATCAATGGTAAAATAACCTAGATCCTCGAAGGACTGAATGGCTACAGTTTTTCCCGCACCACTCATCCCTGTCACAATCACCAAGTGAAGTTGTTTCTTTGTCATCTTTTTCTCCTTATATCAAAAGAAGTTTGGCAACACCAAACTTCAACTAGTTTATCCAATCTCTGCGATGACTTCAATTTCGACTTTTACATCACGAGGAAGACGAGCTACCTCTACTGCTGAACGAGCTGGAAATTCCTCTTTAAAGGCCGTTTGGTAAACCTCGTTAAAAGGAACAAAGTCGTTCATATCGCTCAAGAAACAAGTTGTTTTGACAACATGGTCAAAGTCAGTTCCTGCCTCTGCCAAAATAGCACCGATGTTTTTCAAGACTTGTTCTGTCTGTTCTTGGATAGTCTCTCCTACGATTTCCCCAGTTTCAGGAGATAGGGGAACTTGACCGCTAGCAAACAGAAGATTGCCAACGATTTTTCCTTGAACATATGGTCCGATAGCCTTTGGAGCTTTGTCTGTATGAATTGTTTTTGCCATTTCTTTACCTCATAATTTTTCTAAAATTGCATCCCAAGCCTCATCCATCCCTGCCTTGCTGACAGATGAAAAGAGGATAAAGTCGTCACTTGGGTCAAAGTTTAATTTCTTTTTGATTGCTGATTCGTGCTTGTTCCATTTACCACGTGGAATCTTGTCTGCCTTGGTCGCCACAATGATGACTGGAATCTCATAATACTTAAGAAATTCGTACATCTGTACATCATCTGCTGATGGGTCATGACGGAGGTCAACTAGACTAACAACTGCACGAAGATTTTCCCGAGTCGTTAGGTACTCCTCAATCATGCGCCCCCACTTTTCACGTTCCTTTTTAGAAACACGGGCATAGCCATAACCAGGCACATCCACAAAGCGCATCTTGTCGTCAATGTTAAAAAAGTTGAGAAGCTGGGTTTTCCCAGGTTTCCCTGACGTACGAGCCAGATTCTTACGATTCAGCATAGTATTGATAAAGCTAGACTTGCCAACATTTGAACGCCCTGCTAGGGCAATCTCTGGTAGTTCATCCTGCGGATAGTGGGACTTGTTAGCCGCACTGAGCAAGATTTCAGCATTATGTGTATTAAGTTCCATAGTCACCTCTAGGCTGTTTCTAGGATTGGTTTATCCGTTCCATCGACAGCTTCTTTTGTGATGCGGACCAATTTCACATTTTCCTGACTCGGTACTTCAAACATGACATCTAGCATGGTTTCTTCAATAATCGAGCGAAGACCACGCGCCCCTGTCTTGCGTTCGATAGCCTTATTGGCAATTTCCTGAAGGGCTTCATCGTCAAATTCCAACTCGACATCATCATAAGAAAGCAAGGTTTGGTACTGTTTGACCAAGGCATTTCTTGGCTCTTTCAAGATACGAACCAAATCATCTACTGTCAACTGTTCAAGAGCAGCAAAGACTGGCAAGCGTCCAATCAACTCAGGGATAATACCAAATTTTTGAATATCTTCTGCGATGATTTCTTGCATGTATGAGCTGTTTTCATCAATCGCCTTGTTATTTTGACCAAATCCGATGACTTTTTCTCCAAGACGTTGTTTGACGATTTCTTCAATGCCATCAAAGGCACCACCCACGATGAAGAGGATATTTTTGGTATCCACTTGAATCATCTCTTGTTGTGGATGTTTGCGTCCACCTTGAGGCGGAACGCTAGCAACAGTTCCCTCAATAATCTTGAGAAGGGCTTGTTGCACCCCTTCACCAGAAACATCACGTGTGATAGACACGTTCTCACTCTTCTTGGCAATCTTGTCAATTTCATCCACGTAGATAATCCCACGCTCTGCACGTTCAATATTAAAGTCAGCAGCCTGCAGGAGTTTGAGGAGGATATTTTCCACGTCCTCACCCACATAACCAGCCTCCGTCAGAGCTGTCGCATCTGCAATCGCAAAAGGTACATTCAAACTCTTAGCCAAGGTCTGAGCAAGGAAAGTTTTCCCCGAACCAGTTGGGCCAATCATCAAGATATTTGACTTCTGCAAATCCACATCTTCCGACTCTTCACGCGTATCGTGGAAATTGATACGTTTGTAGTGGTTGTAAACTGCCACTGCCAAGGCACGTTTGGCACGATCTTGACCAATTACATAGTGGTTCAAGATATGGAGGAGTTCGATTGGTTTTGGAACTTCAGACAAGTCTGCCAAGACTTCTTCCGCCAACTCCTCACGAATGATTTCCTGGGCTAACTCCACACATTCATTACAGATAAAGGCGTTGTTACCTGCGATTATTTTTTGTACTTCTTCTTGGCTTTTGCCACAAAATGAGCAATAAACCATCATATCATTATTCCTATTTGTAGGCATGATTTCCTTCCGTTCTATTCTATACTGTCATTCTATCTAAAATAAGGTCATGTAAAAAGCATGGATACTATTGACCAAATTGGTAAAGGCATTTAACCAGAGCAGGACAGAAAGTCCATAGCGCTTTTTACGAAAAGCCTGTGCTCCAGCAAGCAAGCAGACCAAACACAGCATGGCTGTAAAAAAACCAAATATACTACGTTCCATTAGACTTCCTTTCTCTTGCGGTATTG
The DNA here is from genome assembly GCF_013276795.1 of Streptococcus sp. 2342. Lineage (GTDB taxonomy): Bacteria > Bacillota > Bacilli > Lactobacillales > Streptococcaceae > Streptococcus. Next base: position 594,618 of record NZ_VMLR01000003.1, on the reverse strand, counting down.
GATGGTAAAATCATAAGGATTCTTCTCATCTTTGGTATAGGATTTGCTTGAAACTGTCTCAAAAAGAGACAAGTCAAACTCCTCAGGGAAATAGGTATCTCCCTCCACCCGAGCATGAATTTGAGTCACAATCACTTCGTCAAGGTAGGGCTCAAAAGCCTGATAAATCTGCTTCCCACCGATAATATAGAGATTCTTTTCTTGAGCCTGATACCAGTCGAGAACAGACTGGATATCATAAAAAGTAGTAACCCCATCTATCTTTTCTTCCGAGTTACGTGTCAAAATCAAGGTCTCCCGTTTTGGAAGCAAGCGACGCCCCATCCCATCAAAGGTCACGCGCCCCATCAAGATAGCATGATTCAGAGTTGTTTCTTTGAAGTGTTGCAGTTCTGCTGGTAAATACCAAGGCAGACGATTGTCCTTACCAATCACACCCTCTTCATCCTGGGCCCAAATAGCTACAATTTTCTTAGTCATGCTTCCATCCTTTTCACTGATAGTACTATTTTATCAAAAAACTCAAAAAAAGACTGGTTTGGAATAGCTTGCAGAATAGAAAAAAATCCGTAAGAAATTTCCTACAGATTTATCTATGTTTCCTTGTTTCTTACAAACCAGGTGCTTGTCCAAGTTCTGCGGCAAGCATCCAAACTGTTTTCTCAAGTTCAGCCTTAGCACCAACAAAAATATCGTTTGTAACATCATCGCCTTCTTCGTCAGTCACATCCAACGCTTTTTGGAAAAGAGTGATGAGGTAGCGATAAATATCTAGAACACGTTCCAAGCTTTCTTCAACATTACGGTATTCACCAGCTTCTTCTTCGATTTCACTGTTTTGAAGGAACTCTGTCAAAGTAGAGAATGGGCTTCCACCAAGTGTGATCAAGCGTTCGCTGATTTCATCTAAATGACCATCAAGAGCATCCATGTACTCATCCATTTTTGGATGCCATACCATAAAACCGCGTCCACGCATGTACCAGTGCACTTGATGAAGAGCAATATGCGCTACATACAAATCTGCAACAGCTTGATTCAAAACTTCCTTTGTTTTTGCCAATGCTACTGGCGCTGCTTTTGTTAATGTTGCGACATCTTTTGCTGCTTCTTTTTTCAATTCTACCATTTTATTTTACCTCGTTCATTATTTTTTGTAACCACTTCTTAATGATTACTACCTTAGTATACTACTAAGGAAAGACAATAGCAAGCCAAATGACCCACATGAGAAAAGTTGCAATAGACTGATAATTTAAGAATTCTTTAGAATAAAACACAGTCCCCTTACACATCTCTTAACTGCGACAAAATAAAGAAAAAGAGGATGCAATTTTCTTGCACACTCCTTTTTCAAACTTATATCTTAATACCAAACGCTGACGTCCACACGACCACGAATTCCTTTCATGTATTCAGAAGAGGTATACTGCCAACCTTTTTCTCCTGAATAATGAGGATTTTCCCATTCTAAAGCATTGGTATAGGCCGCTACCCAGTTTACATGTTTTAAAATATCTGGGTGTTTTAAACGCGTCTGTAATAAACTACGATAGCTATAGACATACACATTTTGATAGCCCGCCTGCTTCATCGTCTCCATGTACTTGTTGATAATCTTAACCCAAGTACCTGTATCACTCGGAGCACGCTTACTTTTATTCACATACTCCCAGTTCTCAACATCATAGTAGATAGGGTAAGACAAGTTCATATTGTATTTCTTCAGAAGTTCAATGGTCTGTTCAGCGTCATTCTCAGCATCGGTCTCATTTTCAGCATAGGTATAGAGATAGACACCATAAGGAATTCCCAGACGGTTTAACTCCTTAATGTTATGCGCCAATTCCTTGTCTTCTTTACCGCTATAACCTAGACGAACAATGACACCATCCACCTCGTTCTCATCAATAACCTTTTTCCAATCATTGATACGACCATTGTGCTCACTAATATCAATAACTTTCTTAGCATGTTCGGTTCCCACTTGCTCTTCTCTATTATTAAAGAAATAGCGTTTACCATCTCTGTGAACCCAGCCGACATTCAAATCTTTCTTTTCTTTGAGCTCACCAGAAGCCGCAAAGATATAGCGAGCACCATCCATAATCACTTCATCAGTCGCCATGGCACCACTTCCAGTCAAATAGTAGTTGCCTTGCCACTCATTCCGCGCCATATAGCCCCACTTCTTGAAATAGTACCATTTGCCGCCCACTTTTTGCCACTCTTGGTTGGCATAAGTTCCATCGGATTTTAGATAAAAATAAGCAGAATAAGCCGGATCATAAAGCCATTCATTTTGCATCATGGCACCTTGACCATTCAAGAAATAACTTCCTTGCCATTGGCTTTTAGCCATGTAACCCCACTTCTTGAAGTAATACCACTTATTTCCAATCAATTGCCATTCTTGATGAGCATAAGCCCCATCTGACTTAAGATAAAACCAACTCTTGTAATTACTGTCATAGATCCACTCGTTTTGGGCCATATAGCCACCTGATTTCAGGTAGTAATTTCCATGCCATTCATTCTGCGTGTAACGACCATCTGAATTAATATAAAACCAAGCCTTGTAGTAGTTGTCAAAAATCCATTCACTTTGAGCTTTAGAACCATCAGCCTTTACATAATAATCCCCATCCCAGTGGGCAGAGACACTGTTTCTCTGTTCATTGCTACTAGTTGATGAAGTCCCTGTTGATAGACTAGATTTTTCTGAAACTGTGCTTCCACTTGTTTCATCTGCCGCAATTCCTGAAACTCTTGCGCCAAGTAAGCAGAGACTTGCTAGCCCTATACATACAATTTTTGTTTTCAATCTTTCCTCTCCTATAAAAAATGGAACAGGCACCTGAATGCTGTTCCACCTAGCTTTTGCTACTGATTATTTTACAAAGTCAAGCAAAGCCAAGAAGCTTTCAGCTTCAAGTGACGCACCACCTACAAGGGCACCGTCAACGTCTGGACAAGCCATGTATGAAGTAACGTTCTCAGGTTTAACAGAACCACCGTATTGAACACGAACTTTGTCCGCAACTTCTTGACCGAAGTCAGCAGCTACAACGTCACGAACAACTTTACACATTTTTTGTGCATCGTCTTGTGAAGCTGATTTACCAGTACCGATAGCCCAGATTGGCTCATAAGCGATAACTGATGCAGCAACTTGTTCAGCAGTCAATCCAGCCAATGCAGCAGATACTTGAGCACCTACGAATTCAGCAGCTTTACCAGCTTCGTAAGTTTCAAGTGACTCACCACAACAGATGATTGGAAGCATACCGTTTGCAAAGATTGCTTTTGCTTTTTTGTTGATATCTTCGTCAGTTTCATGGAAGTAGTCACGGCGTTCTGAGTGACCGATAACAACGTAGTCAGTACCGATTTCTTTCAAAACTTGTGGGCTAGTTTCACCAGTGAAGGCACCTGCATTTTCAAAGTAGCAGTTTTGAGCAGCAACTTTAAGGTTTGAACCTTTTGCAGCAGCAAGAACAGTTGTCAAATCAACTGCAGGAGCTGCGATACCTGCTTCAACAAGATCTGATGAAGGAAGTTTTGATGCAACAGCTTCAACGAATGCTTTAGCTTCTTCTGGATTTTTGTTCATTTTCCAGTTACCAGCGATAAATGGTTTACGTGACATTTCACATACCTCTTTTTTCAATTTATTTTCTACTTATTTTATCACAATTAGACACAGCTTGCAAATCTTACTCGGATTTCAAGCCTGCTTCCAACGATTAATCCTTCCAGAGATCCATGGCATTTCTAAAATCCACAGATACCTGTGTCAACTGAGGATTGCTGGCTTCTCTTTCTGCCCGCTTAGCCTCAATTTGAGCCACACTTTTGATACCTTCATGGCGCCAGTTTCTCAAAATCGCCTGAATGTACTTCCAGTTTGCTTTTCCATTTAAAACAGCTTCACGAAGAGCCTCCTTAATCAAGTCAGCACTGGTTCCATCTTCCTTTAGTGTCTTGGTCAAATCTTCAATCTCAAAAGGTGTCAACAAGCGTCCCAATTCCTGCTGGAAGGTTTCCACCAAATCCTTGAGCTGATTCTGAGGTGTCAACTGGTCTGAACTTGAATCAGCGACTCCAAGCAAGTCGTCCAAGCGTTCCAAAGCCAAACTAGCATCAAAAAGCAATTCGATTTCACCATTTAATTCGATAGTACGATACTGGAGAAGTCCCCTCTCCGTCAGATTAGAGATAGACTGGTTGACATCCGAAATTTCCTTGCCAATCCTTTCAGCAATCTGGCTTGGCGACATTTCTTCCAAGCCTGTCGTATTTTGCAAATAGAAAAATTGCCAGACCAGAAAATCGTCGCTAGAAGGAAAGAGTTCCTTAAAATGCAAGAGCAGGGCACTCGGTAAAACCAAGTTCCCTGATTTAAAAGCGTCTAAATATGTCATAATTCCTCTTATAAATACCCAAATGCGGATGCATCATCTTCTATCTTTCTCCAGTCAAAAGGCGTCTCCTGATAGACCGCATAATTCACCCAGTTACTGAAAAAGAGGGCTGCTGATGAAGACCAACAAAGACAAGGTGTCTGGTTGACATCATCATCCTTAAAGTAATTTTCTGGAATATGAGGATCCAAACCTGCATCACGATCTCGGAAATACTCTTTTGCCAAGGTATCACGATCATACTCCAAATGCCCAAAACTATAAATTTCTCGTAAGTCACGACTGGCCAAAATAGAAACCCCAACCTGCGGCCCTTCTGATAAAATCTCGAGATTTGTCTTATTTAAGACTTCTTCCTTAGAGATCTCCGTGTGCCGTGAATGAGGAGATACATAGCTATCGTCAAAACCTCTAAAGAGAAGGTGACCCTCTTTTAGGGTGTCCTGAGGATAAATACCTGATAGCTTACTGTCCATCTGGTATTTTTCCACTCCATAACGCAGATAAAGACCAGCCTGAGCACCCCAACAGATATGAAGGGTCGAATAGACATGGGTCTTAGACCACTCAAGCACCTGGCTAAATTCTTCCCAATAATCCACTTCCTCAAATGGTAAATGCTCAACTGGAGCACCCGTGATAATCATCCCATCAAAATACTCATCCTTGACTTCAGGAAAAGTTTTATAAAAGGTCTCCATGTGCTCTGAACGAGTTGTTTTAGAACGATGGCTCTCCATATAGAGAAAATCAATATCCAGTTGTAGAGGTGTATTGGCCAAATGGCGTAACAACTGGGTTTCTGTGACCATTTTCTGTGGCATGAGATTTAAAATTAAAATCTTCAACGGGCGAATATCTTGGTGGGCAGCACGTTGATCATCCATGACAAAGATATTCTCTGTCCGTAAAATCTCAACAGCTGGTAATTTTTTATCAATTCGAATCGGCATAACCCTCTCCTAACTGTATTCTTTCAGGAATCATTGCATATGTTTGAAGCCAAATCTCAAACATCTAGTCCTTTTATTATACTGCAAGAAGATATAGTTTTCAATTATAGTTTTTCTCTAACTAGCTATAGTCTATTTTTATATCCTAATGTAGAGAAAACAGCCCTAGGGACTGTTTTTGATTAATAATGCATGAGAACTTTGTAATCGTAGTCACCGATTTTTTCACGGCCGTTCAATTCATCCAATTCAACAAGGAAGGCACAACCTGCTACAACACCACCAAGTTTTTCAATCATCTCGATGGTTGCCTTAACAGTTCCACCTGTAGCCAAGAGGTCATCTACGATAAGAACACGTTGACCTGGCTTAATGGCGTCAGCGTGCATAGTCAAGGTATCAACACCGTACTCTTTTTCATAGTCAGCAGAAATGACTTCGCGTGGCAATTTTCCTGGCTTACGAACAGGCGCAAAACCAATTCCCAACTCAAAGGCAACTGGACAGCCCACGATAAAACCACGAGCCTCAGGACCTACAATCATGTCTATTTTCTTGTCAGTGGCATACTGAACAATTTCACGAACAGCATAGCTATAAGCATTCCCATCAGCCATCAAAGGACTGATATCACGGAAGGTAATTCCTTCCTTAGGATAATTTTCAATTGTTGCAATGTAATCTTTTAAATTCATCTTTTTCTTTCTTTCAAAGTTTTTACTCCCTATTATAGCATATTTTTTAAGAAAGAAAAAAGGAAAAGTTAACTTCAATAATTATCTAACGATTTGACGATTTATGACTAGCCATAGCAATAAAGCCCAATTCCTGTTTATTCTTAGCAAACATTTTATACATAGTTAAAAACTGCTTTCTATTCTCCTTTTTACAAGCATTTACACAAATTTTCAAGGTTCCTAGCCAACCTTCGTCATAAATCATACCCGATAATTTCATTAATGTCATTTCACCAGTCAATACTTTCACATCACAATAACCTGATTCTATCATCACCTCTTCCCAACCATCTTGAGTTAAAGGACCTACATTTACATGAATTGCTTGCGACAATTCCTGTCTGACAGACTCTTTAGCTTCCTTAAGAAGCACATCATGTGTCAGGAGAAGACCTTCAGGTTTTAAAACCCTTAGATATTCCATTACACATTTTTTCTTAGCTTGATCGGCTTGCATAGTCAGCATAGCTTCGTTTATAACAATATCAAAACTAGCATCTTCATAAGGAAGTTTCATTGCATTAGCTCTTTCAAAACTGATTAAATGAGCAACACCTGCCGTTTCAGCAGATTTTTTAGCCACTTCTAAAGCTTGAGCATCCATATCAACAGCAGTTATCTTACAACCAAAACGCTGTGCCAACTCAATTGCTGTAGTTCCCCTATTACACGCAACCTCTAGTATTCTCTTTTCTTTTGAAAATCCTCCTTCCGCAATTAACCAATCTGTGGCACGTTTTCCACCTGGGCGTAAGCGTTTTTTCCCCAGTTTTGCTAAAAACTTATGACCTGCTTCTGACATTTGAACACCTCTGTTTTTTTCTTCATTATAACATAAAATGATATTATCTGACAATTCTAATCTATTGTTTGATAAACTAGAATCAAACGCATACAAACCACCATAACTATAGCATAAATTTATTATTGCCTCTCTAGTTCGAATTCAATTCCTCACGTAGTTTACGCATATAGGTTACGACTATTTTTGTACTTTGGAATTACTCTCATCTTCATCAGCTCTACGAACCTCCACCTTTCTGTTCGTAGAGCCACGATTTCGCTATCCCTTCCTCTGCTGATTCTTATTTCCAGCGTCAGACTGAGAATCGCTAACAGGTTCACCGGTAGCAGGTGCCCACGGAGGACTTACACCTCAGATGCACGACATGCCCGTCGTACCGCAAAAAGCTGATGAATCATCGATTCATCAGCTTTAAGGATAATCTGTTCATTCCAAACAAATCATATCAATTAAAAAGATTAGTCTTCTTTCTTCTTGCGAGTCACAAGTCCAAATCCACTCAATACTCCAAGAAGTCCAAGCGCTGCGAGACTAGCGTTAGCTTCTGTACCTGTGTTAGGCAATTCTTTTTGACCATCAACATATTTAGGTGTTGCTGGCATTTGAGGTTTAGCTGGCTGTTCAGGTATTGCTGGAGTTGCTGGCTCTACCGGTTGTGCTGGTTGAGTCGGTTCAACCGGTGTTGGAATTGGCATCTCAACTTTGCGGAAGATATGTCTGATATTTCCATTTGAATCTGTCACAGTCTTCACATATTCGTAACCTGGAATTGTTCCTGGTTCTTTAGATCCTGGCTCAGTTGGTTTCAATGGATTTCCACCCTCATCAGTCCAAGTAGTTGTATTTTGCTTACCTGGATTTGGTTGAGGAACAGGTGAAGGTGTTGGAGCTGGTGGTGTTACTTTTTCATAAACATGAACAGTATCTCCATTTGACAGTTTCTTAGTCTCTACGAAGCGGTATTCTGGAATATCTTTTTTATCGACTGTTCCTGGTTCACTTGGATAGTTTGGAATCTCTTTGCCTTCTTTATCTTTGAATGAAGTTGTTACTTTTTCGTAGATGTGTTCTGTATCACCATTTGGTAATTTCTTCGTTTCTACGAAGCGGTAACCTGGGATATCTTTCTTATCTACTGTGCCTGGTTCACTTGGATAGTTTGGAATTTCCTTTCCTTCTTTATCTTTGAAGAAGGTACTTACTTTTTCGTAGATGTGTTCTGTATCACCATTTGGTAATTTCTTAGTCTCTACGAAGCGGTATTCTGGAATGTCTTTCTTATCTACTGTGCCTGGCTCACTTGGATAGTTAGGAATTTCCTTTCCTTCTTTATCTTTGAAGAAGGTACTTACTTTTTCGTAGATGTGTTCTGTATCACCATTTGGTAATTTCTTAGTCTCTACGAATCTGTATTCTGGAATGTCTTTCTTATCGACTGTTCCTGGTTCACTTGGATAGTTAGGAATTTCCTTACCTTCTTTGTCTTTGAAGAAGGTACTTACTTTTTCGTAGATGTGTTTTGTATTTCCTTTTTCATCAATTTCAGTTCTAACAACATTATAGCCTGGAATTTGTTCTGAAGGTTTAGTTCCATCTTTAGGTGGAAGTAAATCTGTTTCTTTGCCATCTTTTTCGATAACTACATATCTAGTATCTGGGCGAACAGTTGGAATATATTTAGCTGTCACTGGCGTTCCGTTCTTATCAACACGTTTAACCGTTACTCCTGTAGCTTTTCCTACAAAGTTTGGTTCTGGCGTAAACGTTACTTTTCCCTTTTCATCGATTTTGTACGTTCCTTCTCCTGAAACTGTCTTCGTTGTTGTTTCATCATCGAATTTTGGTTTTACAGCTTCATCGATTTCTACTGGTACTTCTTTTCCGTTAAGTGTTACTTTTCCACCTGTAAATGTTGGTGTTCCTTCTTGAGATTGTCCTTTTGGACCTTCTGATTCAGCATCTTTAGAAGTTGGTGACACTGGGATTACTACTGGTGTGTATTTAGCTGTTACTGGTGTTCCGTTCGTATCAACACGTTTAACTGTTACTCCTGTAGCTTGTCCTGTAAATGTTTTTTCTGGTGTGAATGTTACTTTTCCAGTCTCATCGATTGTGTATGTTCCTTCGTTTGGAACTGTCTTCGTTGTTGTTTCATCATCGAATTTTGGTTTTACAGCTTCATCGATTTCAACAGTTTTTTCTTGACCGTTAATCGTTACTTTTCCACCTTTAAATGTTGGCGTTCCTTCTTGAGTTGCACCTTGAACATTTGTTGTTACTACATCTGAGCTTGTTGGTGTTGCTGGTCTTACAACTGGTGTGTACTTAGCTGTTGCTGGTGTTCCATTTGTATCTACACGACGTACATCAATTCCTGCAGTTTTACCTGTGAATGTTTTTTCTGGTGTGAATGTTACTTTTCCATTCTCATCAATTGTGTATGTTCCTTCGTTTGGTACTTTAACAGATTTTTCGTCTGTAGGTTGTTTAGTCGCAGGATCGATTAATTTAGCTGGTACGTTGTTATCTAATGGAACTTCTACTTCTGTACCGTTAACAGTTGCTTTCCCTGTTATGAATACTGGAGTTGCTTCTTGCGTTGCACCTTGGACATCTTCTGTCACAGCGTCTGTTGCTGTTGGTGTCGCAGGTTTAACTGTTGGTGTGTACTTAGCTGTCGCTGGTGTTCCATTCGCATCTTTTGCTTCAACTGTCGCTGGTACTGGTGTTCCTGCGAAATCTTTATTTGGTGTGAATGTTACTTCTCCAGTGGTTGGTTTGATTGCGTATGTTCCAACTGTATTTCCTTTAGCGTCTTTTGCTGGAATTGTTGTTTTATCTGTTGGATTTCCAGTTTCTGGATCTACTAATTTCGCTGGTTGGTCTGCATCAATCTTCATTGGAACTTTGTCACTACCTTGAGTGAATGTTGGTGTTCCGCTTTGCTCAGCACCTTGAATTCCTTCTGTTGCTACAGGTGTTCCTGTTGGTCTGATTGGCGTAATAGTTGGTGTGTAAGTTGTTGTAACTGTCGTTCCATTTGTATCTGCCGCTTGAACAGTTACTGGTTTAACAGCTCCTACATAAGTTTTGTCAGTTGGTGTAAATACAGCCACTGCTTTTCCATCTACATTCTTAACTGTAAATTTACCTACTACTTTTCCATTTGGATCTTTTGCTTCTACTTCATCAGCTGGTTGTCCATTTTCTCCTAGTACCTTATATGATAAAGGATCGATTGCTGCTGTTTTTTCAGTTCCATTAACATCCGCTTTACCTGGTACGAATGTTACTTCTTTAGATTGTTCTACACCTTGTACATCTGTTGATGTAGCTGGATCTGCTGTCGGTGCTACACCTACGATATGTGGTGTGTAAGTTGTTTTAACAGTTGAGCCATTTACATCTTCCGCTTGTACATTTGCTGGTAATACCTTACCTGTATAAGTTTTATCAGTCGGTGTGAATGTTACTGTGTTTGTTGCTGGGTCGATTGAGTATGTTCCTACTTGAGTAACTCCGTCCTCTTTATAAGCTGGTACTGTCGCTTCAGTCGGTACGCTTCCATCAGCATTTAATAACTTAGCTGAATTTTCTTTAAGCGCTACTGTTTTTTCTGTACCTGAAATTGTTGCTTTACCTGGAGCAAAGGCTACAACTCCTGATTGTACTTCACCTTGAATGTTTGTTGATTCTGCAGGTGTTGCTGTTGGTTTAACTCCTACGATTGTTGGAGTGTAAGTTGTTTTAACGGTTGTTCCATTTACATCTTCTGCTTGTACATTTGCTGGTAATACTTTACCCACATAAGCCTTATCCGTTGGTGTAAATGTTACAGTATTTGATGTTGGATCAATTGTATATTCTCCGACTTTGTTTCCATTTGCATCTTCAGCATTTACTGCAGTTCCTGCAGCTACTGGATTGCCTTGTTTATCAAGAAGAACTGCTGAATTATCTTTAATAGGTACTTCTACATCTCCTGCTGTGAATGTTGGTATTCCTTTTTGTGTTTCACCTTGGATTCCTGTTGAAGTAGCTTCTTTAGCTGTTGGCGTTACGCCTGTTACTGTTGGTGTGTATTTCCCTTTTGATGTAACTGGAACTTGATTTCCTTCTGAGTCAGTTGCCATTACGGATACCTGTACATTAACACCTCTACCCTCTCCTTTAAATGTTGGAAGTGGTTTAAATGTTACTACACCTGTTGTTGAATCGATTGAATACGTTCCTTCTCCTTCGACTTCAACTTCACCTTTTTCATTAGCACCTTCTAGTGAGTATGCCGCTGTTGCCCAGTCTACATTAGTTCTATCTGGAGTGTTAGCTGTTGTATTTAATTCAGAGAAGCGATCTTTTCCTGATTTAGAAGTTTGAGTTTGTCCTTGTTTTCCTGTAGTCTCATCTGAAGATGGTGCAATTCCGTATACAGTTGGTGTATATGCATTTTCTACCGCTACTGTTACTGGAGTTCCTGATTCATCGTTGAATGTTACATTCGCTGAAACTTTCATCGGTGTAGCTGTTCCAACAAATCCTTCAACTGGTGTAAATGATACTTCACCTGTCGTTGGATCTACAGTGTAAGTTCCTTGATCAGTTGTTACAGATTCAACTTTAGCTCCTGTTTTTGGATTGACTAATTTGTAATCTGATACTGTAGTCCCTTCTTTTCCATCATTGAAATTATCTTCCATTGAGTCAGTTTGTTTTTGACCTTGAGCTCCTGATGATTTCTCTGGATCTGTTACTACGATGTAGTAAGTTGTTTCTGCTACTGCGTCTTCTGTTACTGCACCTGCATCTGTTCCATCTACTGTTGGAGTTGTTACAACACCGTTTGAATCTACTGCACTTACTGTTACTTTGTAGCGTCCTTTTTGAGATAATACATAAGCGTTAGCTTTAGCTAGGTTTGCTTCTGCAGCTGTTTTAAGGGCTGCACGTGCTATTTCTACTGTTTTTTCAGCTTCTAAAACTTCTTGGCGCGCTGTAGTCACTTTAGCTTTTGCTATAGGTAGTGATGTTTTCGCTTCATTTAGTTTTTCTTCTAATGATGCTTTATATTCTTTTACTAATTGGACTTTCTTCTCCGCTAAATCTTGCGCTGTTTGTGAAATAGTGCGTAGTTTTAAGTTAGCTAATGCTGATTCAGCATCCGCTAAGATTTTCACTTGACGATCTACTAACTCTTGAAGACGAGCAAGCTCATTTTCTGAAGTTTGATAATTCTCAATTGCTGCAGTTGCTGCTTTTGTTTTTTCAGCAGCAGTACGTTGAGCCTGGATGTAAGCAGCTTCTTCAGTTTGCGCTGTATTAAATTCCTTTTCACTTCCATCTGGTGCAGTTACTGTTACTTTTGTTTTGATAGTATCAGAATCTGTTGCTGATGTTTTATCATCGATTGTATCTGCAAATGCTACATTTGCTTTAGTAGATTTAATTAAGTCTACTGATGTACCTTTTGCTTCTGAATAACTTGCTGAAGTCCCTGTTGGTTTAGCATTTTGAATTGATGCTACATCTGTGGAAGATGCTTCACGGTATGCAATATACCCTTTAAATCCAGAATCTGTAGAAATCTTCCATCCTGCATTTGATTTTTCTGCAGTAACAGCCGAACCATCAGAAGCAGTCCATTTATCTGTTACTGAATCATAATTCACAGTTACAGTAACACCTGTTGTATCAGCTGTCTGAGCTTTTGGTAAAGTAGTAACTGTACGCCTTACATCATCCACCGATTTTACTTCTCCGTTTTTACGGATTTCTGCAACTTTTTCTGTTAAAGTAGCTGCATTTGAAGTTGTAGTCCATGTACGAGTAAATTCGTAAACGATGTAATCCACACTACCATCTGCTTTTGCATCTGTATAGACACGACGTTCTGTTAATGTTGTAGTTCTATCTACATTCTCTTTTAGTACATATGCATTTTCATTTGGAAGATTGTATTTACCTGTTGCACTATTGAAAGTAGCTGTATATTCATTATTATCTTTATCTTTTACTTTAACAACTTCACGCTGTAAATTTGCACGTACTTTATCTGTAGTAGCTTTTGCTGCAATACTATCAACACCAACGTATTTTGTAGATTCTGGTCTTACAGTTAAGTTAAGAGTTGAATCTTCTGTTGTAGATGCTACTCCTAATACCGTACCTTCTTGTACTGCTGTATTAGTAGTACCTGCATCTACTGTCCAGTTGCCATCTTTAACTACAAGTTTTGTAACTGTTCCATCCGGCATTGTAATTTCCGCTTTGTTAGCACTTTTTGAAATTGTCACAGAAACATTTGTTGCGTAAGCTTCAACATTCTTAACCGTAATCTTAGGTGCTACTGCAATTGTAATATTTTCATGAGCTTCTTGACCATACATATTCCAATCCTGATTTGTTGCATTGGTTGTATTATTGTAGTCTTTGGCATAAACAGCTGCTGTGAAAATACCAGCTTCATTTGCTGTTCCAGTAATCAGCCCTGTCTTAGGATCATAATTTAATCCTGGTACAACATCATTTATCGAAGTTTGTCTTCCTGTATAGTCACCGTTTAGGGATGTATGCGCTGTGAATGTTTGTGGTGAATTTTTAGTTTCTTTACTATATTCTGTAGTAAGTACAGTTCCATCTATTGCGGTGAATGATGCTTGTCGGTTATTTGACGGAGCTGTTTGTGATCCTGCTTTTAGCCTTTCACCATTTCGAGTATAGTTTGTTCGATTATCTCTAGTCACACCATCGTTATCAATATATTTAATATCATGGCTAACGTTATCCCCAATTGTAACTAACTTAGAAGACCCTTGAATAACCGGTGCAGATGAATCTTGCCATCCAACCCATCCTGCTGTTAAGTTACGAAAATCAATTACTTGAGTAGACTTATCTGGTTTAGTAACAGTAACTTGGTAACGCATATCATAAACACCATTTTGAAGACTTGATGCTACATATCCCTCAACTGTATCTGAGTTTGCATTATACACAGTACCAGGAACCATATTTGTAAGTTTTATGTCTGTAATACTATATCCTGCTGCTTCTGCTTCCGGTGATAACCTAAAACGATTTTTAGCATTTGTAATATATACATAATGATTTCCTTGTTCATAAGTATAACCATAGATTTCTGTAGCTATGTATTCATACGCTCCCCCAGCTCCCCATGTTGTAGGCCCATTAGCTTTTCCTGTAGGACGAATTTTATCTTTCCATAATTCTGCTTCTCGTCCAAGTTTCTGAGCTTCTGTTTTTGACAGAGGAATATCTGTACGTCCACTAGTCCCAGCTTTTCCATTAGCAGCTGCACGCACATCAGTGTTATCAGATTGATATCCATGAACATAAATTCTATATTGATTATTCCCATCTAATACTTGATAAGATTTACCTGTAGAACCAAGAAATTCACCATTTTTTTTTCTTAACTCTTTAGATGCAGCTGTGTACCCTTCATTAGCTGAACGTAAGTGTGAACCTTGGACTAGTTTTTTACCATTACGTTCATCTTTAGAACCAGTGTTTTCAATTGCGTTTGAGTCAGATTTTTTCTCAGTATTTTCCGCTTTCTTCCCTACAGTTTCTTTACCATTTGTAGTATCAACTGCTGGAGCTGCTTTTTTCTCAACTGGTTTGTTTTGTAGTTTTGAGTTTACAGTTGTTACAAGTTTGTTGTAAGCAGCTTTTAACTCATCTTGACTATTAGCACTTGAAAGAGCTGCTTTTGCCGCTTCCAAATCTGCATTCAAAAGAGCCAAACTTTCGTCTGTCTTGTTTGCATATTTGCCTGCAGCTATATTTTCTGCTACCTGGTTAACATAAGATTCTAATTGAGTCTTATCCAATTTCGGAGCTACTACTTCTTTCGGAGCTTCTTCTGCTTTAGTTTCTGGTTTAACTTCTGCAGCTTTTGTAGTCTCAGGTTTCGCTTCTGCAGTATCTTGATCAGTTTTTCCAGCTGGAGACGTTGCAGCTACTGATGCTTCTGCACCTTGAACTTCCGTTGCTGATACCGCACCAGCTCCAAGAAACATCAAACCAGCTGCAATTGCTACCGATGCTGCTCCAAAGCTATACTTCCGGATACCATAACGAATATATTTCTCCGTTCGAAAATCTTGTTGACCTCTCTTCATGAGATTCAACCTCCTTGATTTATTTTATTCGTGTTGATTTAAAGCATTAGGGCAAATAAAAAGCCCCCCCCCTTAAATTTTTTAGTAATATTAAGAGGAGAACATCTTAAAAAAGATTGCTATATGATTCTAAACACTATAGCTCATTATAACATTAACACTTGTTCCGTTCAAGTATTATAGCTGGTAATTATTGAGTTTGAATGAGTGTTTTTTAATTTTATTAGAAATCTTTCTATTTTTCATTAACGATGATCAATGCTTTAGTATAAAACCAATTTAAATACGCTTAAAGAGTATTGTATTGAAACACGTGCCCCTAAGAATAACAGCAGTAACTTAAATTTACCTTATAAGGAGATGTTTCGAAATCAAAAAAAGTTAAGACATAGTGTCTTCAACTTTTGGCTCCATAATATTTATAGCAGCTAAATCCCCTATAGAGATTATAGAGCCTATTTTGTTGTAGAAAAAAAGCCCCATAGGAGCTATCACGAAAAGCAACTAAACAACTCATTAGAAAGAATCAAATGGAACAAATACTTTTTATCACAAAATTACTGGACATTAAAGACCCTAATATCAAAATGATGGATGTTGTTAATAGAGTTTTACATAAAGAAATCATTGCTAAACTGGACTACGACGCCCCATCTTTCCCTGATTGCGGATGGAAAATGAAGAAATCTGACTTTCAAAAACTTTCTAAGTTTCTTTACCTTGAAACGACTTCTATGCTTAGCCGAATCCTTCAAATTTAAGCACTATCATTGCTTAAAAATGATGTGTCATAGTCTCCGGATAAATCTGAGCTAAGGCCTCTTCTCTTCTTTTTTTCCGATAGGCAATTCAGGAAACCAAGCAGAAGTAGAGCAATAGGGTGACTAGAATTCCCAATATCCTATAAGTTCTATCTAATAGTTTGCGGTAGCTTTGGGCCACTTTCCCTAGTGAATAGTGAGCCGCTAGGACGATATTTTCTGCCTTTGACTGACCATAGTCCGCCTGCTCCATATCCGAAAAAATATGAGGGACGAAAATCAGTTCTTTTTCTAAAAACCCTAACTTAATCAAGTCTTTCTTCCAATCAGGACGAAGCTGAGGACTCGATACAAGGTAAACATATTCCAAACCCAGATGTCGTGCGATACGTGCTCGATAGACCTGGGGGCTCTCAAAGCCATAGCGATGGATTTCCTTGGCTGGATGAATGGTGACAATTCTCGACATGCTATAGACTCTTTCTCTCTTATTTTCTGCTTACAAAGGAAAACCACCCTCACAAAAAGGCGAGGGTGGTTCATCCGTTACAATGCTTGGGGATTTCCTAGCAAGTTCCCCATCAAAAGGACTTTATGTTATGCTATCACAAAGACTGACCATCTGCAAGATAGACTGACTTAGACAGGATAGCTTGAGGGAGTTTTCTTATTGTTTGTAAATCGATTCTCTGAAATCATCTGTGCTACGTAGGTAGGCATTGTAGATTTTTTGTTTTAACAAGTGTACCCAACTTGCAGGAGCATGGCTTGTCGTACGATCAATGTTAGCCACATCTTTTGCCACTGCTTGATCGATCAGTTCTTGCATTTGGGCAGCTGAACGGATTGTAATCTCCTTGCTACTGTTTGGCACACCAAGTTCGTACTGAATGGTAATTGGTTTCAACTGTTCTTGCTTACGAATACGTTGATGAAACATATCCTTCTTGAAATCAGCCCATGAAGCGTATTGGTTGTCAAAGACATTTTTCAAGACGAGGCTATCAGTGATGAGGCCAACATCTTTTCGGTGCCAATCTGAATAGGTGATATCACCATTTCGTTTAGCTTCTTCTGCATATTGGTTGGATACATATGGTAAGAACCCATCTTGGTAACCTTTTTCTGCTAACAATTCATAGGCCGTCTTTCTAAACATGATGTCACCAGGCGCACCCTTTGGATTGCTGAGGGCAGCATAAATCGGTGAGAACATGTTGATAAGATGATAGCCATTACGAGTATAGTCACTCTTATCACGGTAAGCTCGACGGTTGATGATATCATTGTCAATCAAGGCATCAAGACTAGTTAGCTTACTTACTTCAGCATCTGTCAATGGGCGAACAGAGTTTCCAGCATGCGTTTGTTTATGGTACTTGTCCTCAATGTAGAAATTCTCTATTTTTCTAAACCATTTTTTCTTAACATCATTAGACTTAGTTAGAATGGCATTGGCTTCCATAGCATCCAAGGTGTACAAGACATCGTACATACCGTGAACATACTCTTGCAAGGCTGCAGCTGATGTGAAGCGACTTGTCGGGTCATAAGTATGCAAGCGAGTTAGGGAATCCTTATCCCCTTTATAGAGAGTATTCAAGACAATAGCATCCTTATCTAGGTTGTCAGCAGATTGCAACAGTCCTAAGGCATACAACTCTGCTCCCAATCCTTCACGACGACCTTTTCCTTCAAAGTAAATATGTCCGTCAGAATTATGAACCATTTCATGGGTATAGACAGATGTTCCGTACTTATCCAACAAGCGGTCGCTGACATAGTGAACCTCTGAACCATTGGCATAGGCTCCGGCGCCTTTACTCTCCCCATACCACTTACCAGTAGGTCCAAAGAAATTGTAAATAGAAGCAATTGCCTTATCAGACAGGGTAGCCCAGTAATACTTGCTATTGCTATCTTTCATACCAAAGCCATCTGAAACCATAACTGAACGGAAGAGTTTTTCTTTGTATTCTGGTGAAAGAAGATGATACCAGATATCATAGTGGTCTCGTTGCCATTCAGCTGACTGGTCTACCTTACCACGAACATACTGACGGAGTTCTTCTCCGGATAAGACTGTATTATTGACACGGTCACGGTAGCGTTCGTAGCCACCAAAGGCCAAGGTAGAAAGGTTTGAAATCACATAAACATCCTCTTCTGGCAATGTCAATAGCGGTAGGAGCATATTTTTTAATTTCCAACTTGGTGCCGTAATACGGTCATAGACTCCCAGCCTATAGTTACTATCTGGTGTAGCTGACTCTTGTTTGGTACGCACTTCTGGAATAGCCGACTTACTCTCTACGATATAGGCCTTAGTATTTGTCTTCAACCATTCATTATTTGTTTTAGTTGGTAGGAAAAGTTTTCTGTAAGACTCTAGTAAATCAGTCACTGTCTTGCGACCTTTTGCAGCAGCCAGGGTTGTTTCATAGGCACTTGGATTATTTGATGCCTTAAGATTTTCCATACCACTCTGACCTAGGGCAATGATGGTATCCAGGGTTGAAGCTGTGCTATTGCCATCAAAGTCAAACTTATAGGTATTGAGATCCTTCGTATTGATGTGATCATAGTTGATATTGTACCAGCGATTGAGGTAGGTCAAACCAAGCAAGAAAGCTTCCTTGTTATTCTCGATTTTTTCGCTGATGTAGGTTGCTACACTATCTCCCATCGTATTGATAGACTTGTCCATGGCTAGCACTTTCCGGAGATGTTCACCGATATTGGCCTTAACTTTTTCAAACTCTTTGTCCAAATATAGCGGATCAAGTGAAGTATCTGCCTCAATGCCAAGAACTCTTCTCATAGCTACTGAGTCATATTCGACTCCTTGCAAATCTGCTAGAACTTGATCGGTCACTTTCGTATAGTCAGATAAAAAGACCTCCGGTGTAAAGATAAAGTTTTTACTTGCTACGCTGTATTCTGCAATCTGTGTATTTTTGAAATCTTCTTTGTAGGTGACATCCAGATAGCTGATTGTATTATCAGCAAAATGCAACATAAGCTTATTGATAGCTGCTTTATTGGCCTGAATATCTGTGATGATATCATTGTTCTTCATTGGTACAACATCCAGCAGCTCTGTGGAGTAGAGCTTATCAGTAGGATCGACTTGATTTCCATAGTGAACCACTAACTCTTTGTTGTAGAAAGGCATCAATTTCTCAATATTGTGATAAGCAACTTTTCGACTAGCTTGGCCTTGGCTTAACCGAGTATAGTCCACACTGTGCTGATTGGGCTTGAGTGTTTGACCTGTATCGTCTAGCGTCACTGTCATACCATATGACTGAACCTTTTCTCTAGCCTGATCTTGGGTGATTGGGGTCGCATAGAGATCTACCTTCTTGTTATCAACGGTAGTGCTAGCGTCTTCGATGTCCGCTCCCTTATATTGGTCTCCTGTGATGGCATAGCCATCTCCAGTATTGACCATGCTAACGACATGATGGATACGGCCATTTTGCCATGTAGAACCTGCTATACCTCCGACGCGTGGGTAGGTTGTCGTATTGAGAATGGTTCCATTTGCTAGCGCATGAGAGACCAAAGCACCACCTTGAACTTTCCCTACAATACCTCCAGCAAGTTGGTCATTGTTGCGGGCATTGCTAGAAATACTTGCATCAACAGCTACATTATCAATCTTAGCCTTATTACCAGATAAGAGTCCTGCTATACCTCCCACATAGTAAGGAGAAGAATCCGCATGTTTAGCCTGAATGCTACCTGTAAAGGAACTATTGGTTATTTCTGTATCTTGAGCCTTGGCTACCAAACCTGCAACTGACTTGCTACCTGTCAATTGACCTTCTACAGCTACATTACTAATCTGGCTGTTAGTAGCCAATTTTGCTAGGCTGGCTGTGTCTTCTTGACTCTTAATCGCTACCGCTTTAAGATCAATATCTTTCACAGTAGCCTTGGTCAAGTTATCAAACAAGGCTGTTTTAAGGTCATAAATCGCAAACGGTTTTCCATCACTCGCACCGATAAGATTACCAGTGAAAGTTCCTGTCACATAGCTGGTTTGTCCCTTAGCTAAAGAAACCTCATCAGCTGTCATATCAGTTCCAAGTTTAAAGGTTCCAGCGAGATTGTCCTGCATGGCAGCAATCAGTTTCTTGAAGGAAGTATAAACTCCATCCTTGGACTGTTTTTGCTTATCAACTGTGAAACTATAGTTATCCTTGTATGTTGAACCTTCTTCTTGAACTAGTTCATTAAAGGCAACGGTTATCTTGTATTTCCCGTCAGTTGTTTCCTTAATAGAGCTAACTGGTAGCAGCATTTCCTTCATCTTGTCTGATTTGACTTTGACAAAATAAGGGGACAAATCACTTGGTATTTCTGATAAATTCAAATAACGACGGTAGTGACCATCTTCCTTACCATAGAGACCGACTTCATCTATATCTTTGATTTCAATTTTCTTATAGTCTAACTGAAAATCTTTCGTCGATACTTCTGTACTTTCCTGATCAGATTGACCTAGATTATAGGTTAGATAAGTCTTAATTGTATAAGGAGTATAGTAGTCCAAGCCATCAATCGTTTGCTGGACTGATGGATCTTTCAAATTCACCTCTTTGACCAATGTTCCATTTTGGTAAATTTGGGCCTTAGCCTTAACAAAAGCAGACGTTGGATCATCTAAGTGATAGTTGACTGCTACTGCTTTTTTGCTCTCCTCTTTAACAAGATTAGTGATTTCAACTGTTGGTTTGGTTTTAACAAGACTACCAACCTTGACAATCTCTTTGGTTGGCTCTAGTTCTGTACGTGAGATTTCCTTACTAGCTTCTACCTTACCATCTACGAGATAATCTTCATACTCGATTGTACGTAAACCGTCTTTCCCTTTCTGAGCAATTTCTCGGCGATTTTTTAAGATAGTCGCATCTTCGATTTCTTCAGTTTCATGAGGAATAGTTTCTGTTACTGTACGATGACTACTTGTCAAAGGCAGTTCAGGGAGGGCCTCTGCTACAGCAGCCTCACCTTCGTGACCTGACTCTTGCGTGCCTTGGGTACTGATGGGGCCTGTATAAGTCGGTGGTTCTGCTTGGACTAGAGCCTCCCCTTCATGACCTGACTCTTGTGTACCTTGAGTGCTGATTGGGTCTGTATAAGTCGGTGGTTCTGCTTGAACCAGTGCTTCTCCCTCGTGACCTGACTCTTGCGTACCTTGGGTACTGATGGGGCCTGTATAAGTCGGTGGTTCTGCTTGGACTAGAGCCTCGCCTTCATGACCTAGCTCTTGCGTGCCTTGGGTACTGATTGGGCCTGTGTACGCTGGTTGTGCTGGTTGAACCAGTGCTTCTCCCTCGTGCCCCAACTCTTGCGTACCTTGAGTGCTGATAGGTTCTGTATAAGTCGGTGGTTCTGCTTGGACTAGAGATTCGCCTTCATGACCTGACTCTTGTGTACCTTGAGTGCTGATTGGGTCTGTATAAGTCGGTGGTTCTGCTTGGACTAGAACCTCGCCTTCATGATCTGGCTCTTGTGTACCTTGAGTGCTGATTGGGTCTGTATAAGTCGGTGGTTCTGCTTGGACTAGAGCCTCCCCTTCATGACCTGACTCTTGTGTACCTTGGGTACTGATTGGACCTGTATAAGTCGGTGGTTCTGTTTGGACTAGAGCCTCGCCTTCATGACCTGACTCTTGTGTACCTTGAGTGCTGATTGGATCTGTGTACGCTGGTTGCGCTGGTTGAACGAGGGCTTCGCCCTCGTGACCGGGTTCTTGAGTTCCCTTTGCTTGCACTACAGTTCCATTACTCTCTTGCGACTGAGACTCTACATGAGAATGCGTTCCCTCTTGTTCTCCCTCTGTTTTTGGTCTTGTCGGAGCTGGCTGGACTGGATTTGTCTGTTCTTGATTCCCACCAGTTTGGCTTGAATTTGTTACAGATTCTGGATCCAGTCCTTGTTTTTGGTCTGGTTTCTCATCTTTTACAGCATGACTATCCTTACTATCCTGACTCTGAATAACTTTCGCTTGCTGACTAGTAGCCTTATTTTTAGGATACACAGTCGTTACTGCTGAGCTATCTTCATTTTTTATGTTAGACTTGCTGTCATTTGACTGCTTGACAAATTCAGTTCTAATAGTCAAAGCTGCTGAATGAGTAGTAGCCACTTCTTGAGATTGAATGTTTTCTGATTTAAATTCTTCCTTTCCAGTAGATTCTGCTGGTTTGCTAGTTATCGGTACAGAAAGAGCTGGCTTATTTTCCACATATCCTAGATAAGTATAACCAGGAATATCAACCGGAGCTGGCAAGGCATCTCCTGCCTGGACCGATAGTTGGGTGTTATAGGCAGCTAGTGTCTCGCTAGTCAAAGCAAGAGCAGTTGGAGACAGCAACTGACTGCCTAGACCGCTTACTAACAAGAATCGACTAATCTTGCTCTTGCCATCACGCCCCTTAAGAACTACTACGACCAATAAACTAAGACCTGCCACCAAGGCAACAGTCCCTAATGGAGAGCTAGTCCCCGTATTGGGCAATACTTGATTTGCTCGATAAACCAGATAGTAGGTAGCGTCTGTTTCTTCCGCTACTTGTGGTAGGGATGTAACCAAGAGAGTCTTCTCTTCATCAGTTAAATCCGACTCTAAAACGTAATTATAGCTAACGGTATGAGATTCCTGGGCAGATACAGTTTGTAGGGCAGTTCCCATCAAAAAGAAACACGCAACAGCTACAGATACAAGGCCAACTGCCAATTTTCTTAACGAGAAGTTCTGTCTTTCTTCTCCACTAGTTTTGAAATTCATATTCCCCTCTTTTTGCATTTTTAAATTAGTGTATTCATTTATAGTAAAACATACAACTCTTCCCATTATACATAAACTTTTTAAAAGATTCTAGGAATTGATATGCAATTGAATGGATATGGAAAATCAAGTAACTAAGTAATTAACTGATTTGAAAGAAGCTGAGCCAAAGTTCCCACCACACTTTTCTCAAAATTTTTCAGAAATAAACTGTCAACAAAAATGAAGAGAAGCACTATTACTTCTCTCCGTCTTTAAAAGGCTCTATACTATTTGTAGTGGGTAAATCCCCTATGGATATTATGGAGCCTATTTTGTTGTAGAAAAAAAGTCCCATAAGATCTATAATGAAAAGCAACAAAACAACTCATTAGAAAGATTCATATGGAACAATTACATTTTATCACAACATTACTAGACATTAAAGACCCTCACATCAAGATTGTAGATATCATCAATATGGATACACATAAGGAAATAATCTCTAAACTGGACTACGATGCCCCATCTTGCCCTGATTGTGGAAGTCTAATGAAGAAATATGACTTTCAAAAATCATCTAAGATTCCTTGCCTTGAAACGACTGGTAGGCCTACCAAAATCCTTATTATTATTTAAATAAACACCTTCGCTTTCAGATTTCTTGTCTTAGGCTGGAATAGTTTCCTAGAATGAAAGTCACATAATCAAAAAAACGAGCACTTTCGTACTCGTTCTCTGATATAAACTACTGATTAAAGTGAGTTTACGTCAACTTTGATACCAACACCTTGAGTAGTTGTGATAGTCAAGTTTGTTACGTAAGTTCCTTTAGCTGTAGCTGGTTTTGCTTTTTGGATTGTTTCGTTGAAAGCTTTGAAGTTTTCAACCAATTTTTCAGCTTCAAATGATACTTTACCGATGATTGCTTGAACGTTACCTGCACGGTCAGCACGGTAAGTGATTTTACCACCTTTAGACTCTTCAACTGCTTTAGCAACATCCATAGTTACAGTACCAGTTTTAGGGTTTGGCATCAAGTTACGTGGTCCAAGGACACGTCCAAGACGTCCAACAAGAGCCATCATGTCAGGTGTAGCGATAACTACGTCGAAGTCCAACCAACCGTCGTTGATTTTAGCAACAAGGTCATCTTCACCAACAAAGTCTGCACCAGCAGCTTTTGCTTCTTCAGCTTTTGCACCACGTGCGAAAACAAGAACGCGTGAAGTTTTACCAGTACCGTTTGGCAATACCATTGCTCCACGGATTTGTTGGTCAGCTTTTTTAACGTCGATGTTCAAGTTGTAAGCAACTTCTACAGTTGCGTCAAATTTTGCAAAGTTAGTTTCTTTTGCAAGTGCTACAGCTTCTTCTACGCTGTATGCTTTTGTGCTGTCAATTTTCTCAAGAGCAGCACGAAGTTGTTTGCTTTTTTTAGCCATTTTCTATTCTCCTTGTAAGTGGTTCAATCGATTTTCATCTCCCACGTCACTTCTCGAAATGATGAAGTCTTGCGGGTTATATTGGGGGTGTTATTGATTAGTCAACAACAGTGAATCCCATAGAACGAGCAGTACCTTCGATCATACGCATTGCAGACTCTACGTTTGCTGCGTTCAAATCTGGCATCTTAGTTTCTGCAATTTCTTGTACTTGCGCACGAGTAACTGTAGCAACTTTAGTTTTGTTAGGTGTACCTGATCCTTTTTCAACACCTGCAGCTTTTTTCAAAAGAACAGCAGCTGGTGGTGTTTTAGTGATGAAAGTAAATGATTTATCTTCGTAAACTGAGATAACAACTGGAATGATCATACCAGCTTGGTCAGCTGTACGAGCGTTGAACTCTTTTGTGAATCCCATGATGTTGATACCAGCTTGACCAAGAGCAGGTCCAACCGGTGGAGCTGGTGTAGCTTTACCAGCAGGGATTTGCAATTTTACAAGTTTTTCGACTTTTTTAGCCATTTTTAAATCCTCCTTTGTGGTTTTGGCGGTAATTAGAGATTTTTACCTCCCACAAGTATGTTTTTCACATACCCATCTATTATACACTATTTATCTGGAATTGCAAGAGAAAAGTTTATTTTTTAATCGACATAATCTCCGCCTTCAAAGCCGTAGTATTCTTCCAAACTGAGACCACTCTCAGCAATTTCTTTAGCTTCTTTTCCTACATAACGCAGGTGCCATTCTTCAGCCATATAGCCTGTTTCCTTTTCCTTGCCTTTGAGATAACGGACAACAAAGCCATAATCAGCCGCATGGTCCAAGAGCCATTGGGCTGCTTTTTCTTCTGTTACCAAATCACCATCAGTCCCAATCACATCAAAGGCCAAGCCTGTCTGGTGTTCGCTATAGCCAGGACGGGCAGAGTAACGGTCAGCTGCTGCTTTCCCGTCTTGATTGACATAATCTTGGTAGAGCTTGGTCTGAGTTTCATAACTTCTAAAGCCACTGTAATGGTCACTGATTGGGAAACCTGCATCTTGCATGGCTTTGATGAGTTTGACTAACTCAGCCTTGGCTGTTGGATTTTCCCCCGGATTGTAGTCTTTAGACAATGGATAGTGTTTGTTGGCTACGATGATTTCATCGTATTTCCCTTGGATGCTGTAGTAGTCACCTTTATTAACCACTTCTGCTTTCTTCTGGGCAGCTCCTTGAGACTTACTTCCTACTGTTCCATCAGCTTTGGCTGTCTGTTCTGTCTTAGCTTCTCCGTCTTCATTTTTTGCTTTTTCTTGTGAACAAGCTGCTAGACTCAAGGCTAGCAAAGCTGTCAAGACAAGGTATCTTTTTTTCATTTCTACTCCTTTATTTCTAATAGTTTATCTACTTCTGACGATAAACATTCGACTAATCTTTTAATCTCTTCCGGTTTTACTTGGCAAGTTTCTGCTGTCATTTCTTCAAAGGGAACCCACCAGACTGGACCACGTCCCTTGAGACCGTGACCATTCATATCACCTCTTCGTCTAGGGAAAAGGTGCCAGTGGAGATGGGCATCGCCATTTCCTAGCAGTTCGATATTCATTTTCTCAGCAGCAAAGGCCTTGGCAACCGCCTCTTGGACTAGACTCATTTCTTCGAGAAAACGGAATCTTGTTTCCTTTTTCAAATGGTGCAATTCCGTGACGTGTTCCTTGGCTAGAAAGAGACTATAGCCTGCAAAATACTGGTGATCTCCAATGACCACATAGCCTGTTTCCAACTCTTTGACAAAGTAGGGATTTTCTCCCTTCTTGATGAGCTCAATTCTCTGGCAAATCAGACACATATTAGTCTACCAACCCACTCTTAAGATAAGCATCAACCATACGCTCCGTTGCAACCACCGAGTCAATGTGTGTTCGTTCGTAAGAGTGACTTGATTCAATACCAGCACCAAGCAGAGCGTGTTTGACTTCTGCACCTGCGGACATAGCCGCTGAAGCATCCGAACCATAAAATGGATAGATATCCAGCTTAAATGGAATATCTTGCTCTTTCGCCAAGGCAACCAAGTGTTGACGGAAGTCATAGTGATACGGGCCTGAAGCATCCTTGACACAGATGGATACTGTGTACTCATCTGTCTGCTGGTCATCCCCCATAGCTCCCATATCCACAGCCAGATATTCTACTACCTGATCAGGAATATTAGAGTTAGCACCATGGCCTACTTCTTCAAAGACTGAAAAAGCAAAATGAGTTGTTACGGGCAATGCAATCTTCTCTTCCTTATAAATACGAAGCAGGTTAAGCAAAATCGCTGCGCTGACCTTATCATCCAAATGACGAGACTTGATGAACCCTGTCTCTGTCACGACAGTTCGTGGATCAAAGCTGATAAAATCACCGACCTCAATCCCCAAGGCACGAGTTTCTTTTTCATTGGTCACTTTTGCATCCAAACGCACTTCCATATTGTCCTGCGTGCGTTCTGCAGTTCCTGCATCCTTGTAGACATGGCAAGAAGTTTGGTGGATAAGGATGGTTCCGGATACCTTTTGACCTGTGCTAGCCACATGAACGGTACAGTTTTCTCCTTCAATCATGTTCCAAGGAAAACCACCGATACGATCCATTTTGAGACGGCCGTCTGGTTTGACAGCACGGACAATAGCACCCAGCGTATCTACATGGGCAGTCACATAGCGATGTTGTTCATCATTTTGACCTTTGATGGTCACATTGACACCACCCTTGGCTGTGCGAGCCGGCTGGTAACCAAAATCTTCTAAAGTCTTGACCAAATAGTCCGAAATCTCACGAGTGAAGCCTGTTGGCGATGCAATAGCTGTTAGTTCTTTGATATATTCTACTGTTTGATTCATTTATTTACCTCTTTTGCTACCTATTATAACACATTTATCATCGGATAAAAAAAGAAAATCACTCCTGTAGACTTGGCTACAAAAGTGATTTTATACTCAATGAAAATCAAAGAGCAAACTAGGAAACTAGCCGCAGGTTGCTCAAAACACTGTTTTGAGGTTGTAGATGGAACTGACGTAGTCAGTATCCTATACATACGACAAGGCGACGTTGACGCGGTTTGAAGAGATTTTCGAAGAGTATTAGTGATTATTCCATTTCAAAAACATCACTTTCTTGCTTGTTTGGCAGAACCAATGAGAGCAAGATTCCGACAACGGCTGGTACTAACCATGGGAGAGATGCCTTGGCAAAAGGAAGAGCGCTGACAAGATTTGCAAGAAACTCAACCTTAAACGAGCTTCCTAGTACGCTTGCAATGGCAATAGCTGTAACCATAGCAATTGTCAACTGCATACCTGGTTTTGAAAGTGCCACAAATTTGTTGACAATGACAATCATAACGATGGCAATGGTGATTGGGTACAAGATAACCAGTACTGGAATTGAGTACTTGATAATCGCATCAAGACCCAAATTGGCAATGGCAAATCCAATCAAGGTAAAGGCTGTCGCATAAACCTTGTAGCTGATTTGTGGGAAGCCTTCATTAAAGAACTCAGCTGTTGACACAATCAGACCAACTGTTGTTGTGAAACAGGTTACGGTAACCATAGCTGCAAGGAAGAGTTGAGCTGTTGAGCCAAAGATTTCTTGAGTGGCTTGTGACAAGATGTAAACACCTGGTGTTCCACCCTTCATCGCCTCAGCTGGTACCGGGAAATGGTTCCCAAGGAAACCTAAGCCGATGTAAAGAGCGCTGAAGGCAAGGGCTACAACGATACCAACAACCCAAATAGTCGAAATGTACTCTTTCTTACTTGAGAAGCCAAGTTGTTTCAAGGTTTGAACTGCGATTACGCTAAAGGCAACTGAAGCAAGAGCATCCAAGGTATTATATCCTTCTAGGAAACCTGTCCCAAAGGCAGAAGCTTGATAAGCGGCTGAAGCAACTTGAGGACTTGTTCCACCGTATTTGAAAGCTCCCAGAACAACCAAGATAACGATCAAAATCGCAAAAACTGGCGTTAAAATACGGCCGATACGGTCTAAGATTTTTGATGGATTAAGCGAAATCAAATAGGCTGCTGCAAAATACAGAACCGTAAAGACAATCAAACCAAGACCTTTATTTGCATCCGACAAAAGGGGGCTAATCCCTACTTCGTAAGCTGTTGTAGCAGTACGTGGGATAGCAAAGAATGGACCGATTGACAAGTAAAGAACTGAGAGGTAAAGAGTCGCAAACCAAGGCGCTATCTTTGTAGAAATCTCGTAGATATATCCTTTAGGATTTAGCGTTCCAATAATAAGGGTCAAGACGGCGATACCGACACCTGAAAAGACAAAACCTGCGATGGCAGGAAGAAAATGTTCTCCAGATAGAGCACCTAGAGAAGGCGGAAAAATCAAGTTCCCCGCACCAAAAAATATTCCAAACAGAAGCAAACCTGTTAGGGCACCTTTTTTAGCCATGAAAATCTCCTTTATATTTATAAAATACTGACCTAGTATATCATGAATAGGAGTATGAAAAAAGCTTCACGAAGTAAATATTGAATGTTTTCAAGATTCTTAAAAATGAGAATTATCTAAAAATAAAATTCCCCTACCCAGTCCACACCAAGTAGGAGAAAATTATAATGTTTACAGTTCTTCAAAGGCAGTCATACCACCTTGTACATTGATAACCTCATAACCTTGTTCTGATAAGAATTGGCAAGCATGCGCCGATCTCATTCCAGATTTACAAATAACATAATGTAACTGGTCCTTGTCCAACTGATCATAGATATCGGCTAATTGACTCAGAGGAAGATTCTGAGCACCTTCTAAATGAAGAGCTTCAAACTCATCCACTTCTCTCACGTCCACTAAAGAAAGTTGGTCGTTTTGGTAAAGCTGGTAAAATGCGTCAAAGGTAATTTCTTTCATTCTTTTTCTCCTAATACTCTTCGAAAATCTCTTCAAACCACGTCAGCGTCGCCTTACCGTGCGTATAGTTACTGACTTCGTCAGTTCTATCCACAACCTCAAAACAGTGTTTTGAGCTGACTTCGTCAGTTCTATCCACAACCTCAAAACTGTGTTTTGAGCTGACTTCGTCAGTTCTATCCACAACCTCAAAACAGTGTTTTGAGCTGACTTCGTCAGTTTTATCTGCAACCTCAAAGCTGTACTTTGAGCAGCCTGCGGCTAGCTTCCTAGTTTGCTCTTTGATTTTCATTGACTATAAAATGGTTTTAATTCTTTTTTTCAAATCTGGCACCACTTCTGTCTCAAACCATGGATTTTTGGCCATCCAGATTTGATTTCGCGGTGAGGGGTGAACTAAAGGAAAATACTCTGGCAAGTAGTTCTGGTAATGTTTCACCCTCTCCGTCACCTTGCCACTGACTTTCTCCTGCAAATAGTAGGCTTGGGCATACTGGCCAATCAAGAGGGTCAACTGAATATCTGGTAATTCTTGCAAGAGCTGTGGATGCCATTTTTCAGCAAAACCAGTTCTCGGTGGCAGATCACCTGACTTGCCATGTCCTGGAAAGTAGAAATCCATAGGCAAAACAGCAAAATATCCTGAATTGTAAAAAGTATCTTCATCCACACCTAGCCAGTCTCTCAGACGGTCACCACTCTTATCTTTCCAGTAAAGGCCTGCTTCTTGGGTTTTAAGTCCAGGTGCCTGACCGATGATATTGATGCGAGCAGTCTTTGGCGCTGCAAAGAGAGGCTCAATGCCACGCTCTGTATAGCTGGCATTCTGCGGATCTGACATGATAGCCTGTTTGATTCTTTCGATTTGAGACATCTACTTTCCCTCCAAAAAGAAGTCTAAGCATAAGATCTCAGACTTCTATCGTTTTATTTGATCAATTCGTAAATAGCTTCGGCATAAATTGCTGCTGCTCGGAAGAGATCATCCAAGGCGATAAATTCATTAGCTTGGTGCATGGTGTCAATTGAGTCTGGGAACATAGCACCGTAGGCAACACCACGCTCAAGCAAACGACCAAAGGTACCACCACCGATGACTTGCTCGTGACCTTTAAGACCAGTTTGTTTTTCATAGACACTCAACAAGGTTTGAACAAGTGGATCTTCCATTGGCACATAGTGAGGGGTGTGACCGTGCTCAGAAAGGCTAACAGAAGCAACTGGCAAGTTTTCAAGGATTGACTTGATTTGTTCTGGACTTGTTCCTTTTGGATAGCGGATATTAAGGGCAATGGTATTATCAGCGCTCGTTTCATCAAAGCGGAAGACGCCTGCATTCATAGAAAGGGCACCCATCTTTTCATCCACATGAGCAATCTTGAGACTTTCACCCTCATGGTCGTTCAAGAGAATTTTACCAGCGATGTCAAGGTAGTCTTTGGCTGGACCAGCAAAGTCAAACTGGCTAAGGAAGAGGGCTAGGTAAGTCGCACCATTGACACCTGAAGCAGGCATAGCACCGTGGGCTGATTTACCAATGATCGTCACCTTGTATTGGCCGGCTTCTTCTTGGAGTTCTCCTCTAAGTTTGTGTTCTGCAACAAAGGCATCTAGTTTAGCTTGCAAGTCAGCCAAGTCACCTGAAACGACTGCTGTTGCTGATTCAGGTACCATATTTTCACGCAAACCACCTGTGAAGCTGTGAAGACGGGCACCACCTGCATTTTCACCTGCAAAGTGAAGGTATTCCGTGATATTTCCTTTTTCACCATTGATGATAGGGAATTCAGCGTCTGGAGAGAAACCGAAGTCTGGTTTTGCAAGTCCTACATGCTCGAAGTAGTAGTCCATGTCTGCCCAACCTGATTCTTCGTCTGTTCCAACGATGAAACGAACTTTCTTAGAAGTTGGAAGACCCAATTCTTTGATGATTTTCAAACCATAGTAACAAGCTGTTGTAGGTCCCTTGTCGTCCGAAGCCCCACGCGCATATAGGCGACCATCTTTGATAGTTGGTGTGTAAGGGTCTGTGTCCCAACCGCTACCAGCTGGCACCACGTCCATGTGGGCAAAGATTCCGAGAACTTCTTCTCCATCACCAAACTCGAAATGCCCTGCATAGTTATCAACATTCTTAGTTGGATAGCCATCACGGTCTGCGATTTCAAGGAATTTCTCCAAGGCTTTTACTGGACCAGGCCCAAATGGATGTTCAGCATCAACCTTGCTGTCATCACGTTCTGAGTTGATTTCCAAAAGGCTAAACAAGTCAGCCAAGAGGTCTTCTTTGCGTTTTTCTACTTCTGCTGTAAAATCAATTACTGTCATTTTTTTCTTCTTTCTATCTTTTCTCAATGATTTCATCTACTGGCAAGCGGTAGCTTGGTTCCAATTTGTCGTCCGTGTAACCCACTGTAACCAAGAGTTCCGGGCGGAAGCGGTCTTCGATATCCAAAACTTCGTTGACTTTTGATTTGTCAAAACCAAGAATCAGATTTGATCCGATTCCCTGATCTGTAAGAGCCAAAACCAAGTTCATAGCAACCAGACCTGCATTGAGGGCTAGGTAGTCGCTGACCTGTTGTTCATTGTAACGGGCAAATTCCGCAGGTAAATTTTTCATAAAGTATTGAAGTTGCTCTTCAGAAAAGTTATTAGCACCGCCGACACGGGCAATCTTACGAGCACGTTTAGCCAAATCTGTGTCTGTAAATAAGGCAATAGTTACAGGAGCTGATGATACCTGTTCAAAGTTTGAACCGTAAGCCAATTTTGCCAGTTCAGCATTTTTCTCACGTACCACCACAAATTTCCAAGGCTGGCTGTTGTGGGCACTTGGTGCCAAGGTTGCAATTTCGATAGCCGTACGCACATCTTTTGGATCAACTGGCTTATCAGTGAAATGCTTAGTCGCATGACGTTTTTTATTTAATTCAAGAAATTTCATAATCGATTTCCTTTTCTAATTCTACTGCTTCCATTCTACCATAATTTGAAAGAGCTTGCAGGGATTTTTCATGATTAAGATTTTTTATTACAGCCATAAAAAATATATATTGGTTCATCAAGAAAGTTTCTGATAAACTAGCAAGTACTTTACATTTGAATGGAGATATTATGAAAAAATTCAGCCTATTACTAGCCATCATCCCCTTTTTGGTTGCCTGTGGAAATCAAGCTACACCTAAAGAAACCAGCTCTCAGAAGACAATCGTCGTTGCTACAGCTGGCGATGTGCCACCATTTGACTACGAAGATAAAGGCAATCTGACAGGCTTCGATATTGAAGTTCTAAAAGCAGTAGATGAAAAACTCAGCGACTACGAGATTCAATTTCAAAGAACCGCCTGGGAGAGTATCTTCCCAGGACTTGATTCTGGTCACTATCAGGCTGCGGCAAATAACTTGAGTTACACAAAAGAGCGTGCTGAAAAATACCTCTACTCACTTCCAATTTCAAACAATCCCCTCGTCCTTGTCAGCAACAAGAAAAATCCTTTGACTTCACTTGACCAAATTGCTGGTAAAACAACGCAAGAAGATATCGGAACTTCAAACGCTCAATTCATCAATAACTGGAATCAAAAACACACTGATAATCCTGCTACTATCGATTTTTCTGGTGAAGATATCGGCAAACGAATCCTAGACCTTGCTAACGGAGAGTTTGATTTCCTAGTTTTTGACAAAGTATCTGTTCAAAAGATTATCAAGGACCGTGGCTTAGACCTTTCTGTGGTTGACTTGCCTTCTGCCGATAGCCCCAGCAACTATATCGTTTTCTCAAGCGACCAAAAAGAGTTTAAAGAGCAATTTGATAAAGCACTCAAAGAACTCTACCAAGATGGAACACTTGAAAAACTCAGCAATACCTATCTAGGTGGCTCTTATCTCCCAGATAAATCTCAGTTACAATAATACTCTTCGAAAATCTCTTCAAACCACGTCAGCTTTATCTGCAACCTCAAAGCTGTGCTTTGAGCAACCTACGTCTAGCTTCCTAGTTTGCTCTTTGATTTTCATTGAGTATAAGATATATTAAAAACGATTGGACGAGCCAATCGTTTTTAGTTTGCATTGGTTATTTTAGGAAACTTTTACAAAAAATCAAAAAAATTCTTCACATCTTCTACATACCCATGCTTTTCTATTAAGCTAGCTAAGAGTTCCAGATTGTGCCCCTGATAGTTGTCTTCTCTTCGTAGCTCTTCATACATTTCGATAAAGGGAAGACCCTTGGACTTGGCCAATTCCAACTCCGCCTCATAATCATAAGCGACTTTACGAAATAGGATATTTACCAATTCCCCATCTTCAACTTCTATTATAGCATACTGGGCACGGTGATTTTTTAACGCCTCCCAATCAAAATAGGGCATACCAATAGAACCTGGATTGATGATTTGTTGCCCCTGACTTCCATAACGAAGCAACTGCTTGTGAACATGACCATAGACTGCCACGTCCGTTTCCTCATCTAGCAGTTGGTCAAATTTCTCTGTATCATTCTCAACTAGCAAGTCACCACCATAGTTCTTATTTGGCAAATTATGAGAGATAGAAAAGCGCAATCCGTCAATTTCTTTCTTTTCCAGCAAAGGCAAGCTTCGTAGCCAGACAATCGTTGCAGGATCCATTTGCTCCATCAAAAACTGGGTCATGCGCATTGACTGGATTTCTTTCGGATGTTCCAAACCATATTCGCCATCCAAGGCCTCAAGGACACGATCATCCCAATTGCCTCGAACACTGGTTGTGATAGGAAGGTCCTTTAGCAGGGCGACTAAGTCATTTGCGCCTGGACCAGGAAGAAAAATATCTCCCAGAAGCCAGTATTCACTGACTCCTTGATTTTTAGCATCTGCAATCACTGCTTCTAGGGCCGTCGCATTGCCATGAATATCTGATAAAATTGCGATTTTATGTTTCATTGTGGTTTCCTTCCGTTTGATAATCTACTCTTTCTTCCGCCACTTGAGGTAAAGCTTCTGCCTCTTGCGGGTTCAACTTGGTTTGCACAGCTTCTGCAACAAGTCTCGGTACTCCAACTTCGACAATCTCATCCACACTGGCTTCCTTGATTTTGGTCAAAGACTTGAAATGCTTCATGAGATTTTGCTTACGTTTAGGTCCCAGACCGTCAATGCCATCCAGTTGTGATGAAAAAGAATTTTTGGAGCGCAGTTGGCGATGGAAGGTGATGGCAAAGCGGTGCACCTCATCTTGGATGCGTTGGAGGAGGAAAAATTCCTGAGAATTGCGAGACAACTCCACCACCTCCAGCGGATCTCCAAAGAGCAATTCATGGGTTTGGTGCTTATCATTCTTTTGCAGACCTGCAATAGGAATGTCCAAACCCAGCTCTTCTTGGATGACTTGCTTGGCGATATTGACTTGACCTTGTCCTCCATCAATGACAATCAAATCTGGCGGGGTTAAACCCTCGCGCTGAACTCGACCATAGCGCCTGCGAATGACTTCTCTCATACTGGCATAGTCGTCTGGCCCAACGACAGTCTTGATTTTATACTTACGATAATCCTTCTTACTTGGTTTGCCGTTGACAAAGACCACCATGGCTGAAACAGGACTGGTCCCCATGATGTTGGAGTTATCGAAAGATTCGATACGAACTGGGGTTGGGATTTGAAGCAAGCGTCCTAGATTTTCAATAGCCCCTTGGGTCTTTTCGACAGATTTCTCTAGCAGATTGAACTTCTGCTCCAGACTAACTCGAGCATTCTTTATAGCCAGATTGACCAGCTGCTTTTTCTCTCCACGCTGGGGTTTGAGAATCTTGGTATTCACCAAGGCCTTGACTGCTTCTTCATCGACATCCTGCGGAATCAGTACCTCATTGGGAACCAGGTGAGATTTTTCTTGATAAAATTGTCCCACATAAGTCAAGAAGTCCTCATCCGGATCGTTGTAGTAGGGAAAAAGATTGACATCGCGCTCAATAAGCTTGCCCTGACGAACAAAGAAAACCTGAACACACATCCAGCCCTTGTCCACATAGTAGCCGAAGACATCGCGATTTTGGAGATCCTTGGCCATAACCCGTTGCTTGGTTCGAAGCGTTCCAATGGCCTGAATCAGGTCACGATATTCCGCTGCACGTTCAAATTCCATAGTCTGGGCTGCCGTTGCCATCTTGCCCTTTAGGTCATCAATGATTTTGTCATCTTGCCCTTTCAGAAAATCAGAAACCTCCTGAGCCATAGACTTGAAGTAGACCTCATCCTTCTTACAGATGGTATGGGCCATACATTGACCGATATGGTAGTAAAAACAGACCTTAGACGGTGGATTGGTACACTTACGAAAAGGGAAAATCCGATCTAGCAACCGCTTGATTTCATTGGCCGCCCCCACATCTGGATAAGGTCCGAAATAAAGACCTCCATCTTTTTTGACCTGACGAGTGATAATCAAACGAGGATAGCGTTCATTGGTGATTTTGATGAAAGGATAAGACTTATCATCCTTGAGCATGATATTGTACTTGGGCTTGTTTTCCTTAATCAGGTTGATTTCTAGGAGAAGTGCCTCAATATTAGACTCCGTAACAATAAATTCAAAATCCACAATTTCAGACACCAAGGCCTCTGTTTTAGTATCATGACTTCCACGGAAATAGGACCGCACGCGGTTACGCAGATTTTTTGCCTTTCCTACATAGATAATGGTGCCGTTTTTATCCTTGTGAATGTAACAACCAGGGCTGGTCGGCAAAAGCTCTAGTTTTGATTTAATCAAGTTGTTCATAATTCCATTATAGCAAAAAAGTAGGGAAAGATAGTCCCCTACTCATTAGTCTCATATAATTTTCGAAGTCTTTCAACATCCTCTTCCTGGATACCATAAAAAGAACCTGCTGGTTGCATGACAGACTTCTCATCTGTATGGTCTAAGCCAATCGCATGCCCCAACTCATGTTCTGCCGTATGGACAATACGCTCATAGGAATAGCCATAGTCTGGATTGGACAAATAATAATGATTCAACCGCACCGTTACAGACAAGAATTGTCCCGTTAAGAGATTGGTCTGACTTTCCGCCTCTCCTGCCACAGGAGTGCTTCCATCGTTCATCTCCGTAGCCATAATATCTGCCTTGCCGGCCTCAGTCACGAGTTCAAAGTTAAAAGCACCTGTTTGATTCCAGTTCTGAATCGCTTCTAAATATGCCTCTTGAAAACGTGAATCCATTTGCGGATCCAAGTAAATACGAGCAGAGGCCTGTGGCCACCTTCCTTCAGAATGCTGGTGACTATCTGTCTGACTTAACTTAGGCAGTTGCCCTGTTTTTCCCCATTGGTCAATACTTTGTTGACCAATTTTTACCGACCGCTCTACTTGCTTTAGTGCTCCTTGAAAATCCCCGTTCAGATACCAGAGAAATCCAAAAGCAAGAGCACATAAGAGTACAACTATCCAAACCAGACGCCAAAACAAACGCCAAACAAAAGAAAAGAAAGCCCCTATCAAACGAAAAAGCCAGCGCATATCCTTCCACCTTTCTAGTAAATAAAGTCTATTTTACTAAAAGAAGCTGAAAGAAAGCTAAATACTGACTTTTTCATCTTAACGTCCTACTATTTTTTTGAGTAACTGGATAGCTTTGTATTTTAAAGGCGATGGATGGTACCGGAAAGTACCTGCTTTGCGTACAATATAGCCATTAAAATTCTGTTTAAAACGCAAAACACCATCACTTCCATCAAAAATCCCTTGAATCCCTAGGAAGTTGTATTTAGGTATTCCACGTTTTATACTTTCCAACATAATATATTTTTGAAGTAGCGCAGGGGCATAGAATTTATTAAACTCAGTGTAGGAACCACTAAAGAGATAAGTCGTTTCCTGAGGCATATAAACAAATAAACTCCCAGCTAAAACAATATCTTCTTCCCCATATTTTTCAATCAAGTCTCGCGCTTCTGCTTTTCGAACTTCAAACGTTTCAAATTGACTAGAATATTCTCTCAGTTGATTTTGTTTTTTCTCAGAATGAGGCTTTTTACTCAAATCAAGTCGCAACTTGTCCAAGATTTCTTCTAGTTTACTTTGTTCACCTTGCAATTTGCTCATATAGTCCGAAAAATTTAAGCTTGCTATGAGAAACTCCGCTTGTTCTCCAAAAGCATCATAAAAATGCTCATAGTATTCTAAAGTTTTATCACTATATTCTCTACGTTCAGAGGTTTCTTTTGTGATATTCTTAAAAATCGATAGTTCTTCACGTTTTAACTTTTTCAACCGAATGCCAAAGGTTTCAGCCTTTTTAACCAAGGGTTTCCCTTTTTTGCTAAAACTTTTAAGCAAATTCTTTTCAGTTAATTCAGTCAAATCCTTATAGTATAACCAATCTGGTTCTCCACCTGGATACCCTGTCGTCAATCCATCAAATTGATAACCTAAATCAGTTAAACCTTGAATAATACTTTTTTTCTCAGCATTTATCGGATTACCTTCACTATCAAAAGTTTGATAAGTTTCATAAGGTTTTACAAGCAACTCTAATACACCATTTTGCTTAGCATATTCTTTTAACTCCGCATAAAAAACTGGAAGAGCATCTTGTTGGGTATAAATCGGCCCCGAATTGAGCTCCATATGCAGACCACCTAGCATGGGCAAGCTATAAACCAGAGCTGCAACTTGAATTTCTCCTTCTTGTTTCAAAGCAAGATAAACAATTCGAGCCCCTCTTTTTTCTAATAAGTCCCCCATCTGGACCGACTGCATAAAGGAACGAGAAGAAACCTGACCAGAATAAGCCTGAAACTCTTCTTTCGTGAGTGTAATTAGTGCCATATACTTACTTTCTATGTTTTTTTCTTAATGTTTTACGGAAATCAAGAGCAAGTCTTAACAGAGGATAGAGAGGATGGGTAGGCATTGTAAATTCACCCAAATATTCTTCAATCGTTGGATTAAATTTTTCCTTAAAATGATAAAGTCCACCATTGAGAGAGTTTTCAACACCACCTAAATTTTGCCACAACATACCTCGCTCAAAGGCATAGCGAGCCGTTTCATACCAAGTTAAAATTGGTGCATTGTAACGTTTAAAATCATCATCCATACCAGCATATAGATTGACAGAGGTAGTACCAAATTCCAAACTCAAAGTAGCCGCTAAAGGAACTCTCGCTTGACCTGCATCCATATATTCCTGCAGGAAAGTCAATTCCTCTAACAAACGTTCTTTTTCCTTCTTCTGCGCTTCTACTTTTGAAGTGCGAGTCGACTCAGTAAAGGTCTCTTCCAAGGCTCTATTTTTCGCTAACTGTTCTTCTAATTCTTGCGAACGTTTAGAGACATCCAAGGTGGCCAAGGTGATATAGGCCTTGTCCTTAAAATTATCTAACAACTTTTTATAATAGGCTTCATTCCTCAAATGAATCTCTTTCCGCTTCTCGGTTTTTTTCATCAAAAAGGAAAAAGACTCCAATAATTCAGTTCCACCAAATTGAATCTCTACCCCCTTATTCCGTGCTGTTCGGATAGCTTGCCTCGTTGACTTAGAAAGTTTATCTTCTTCAAAATTTTCCTTGTATATTTTCGCCTGAATACGAGGTTGAATGGTGTCTCCCATTTCCTCTGTTTTTCCTGACCACCTTACTCCCATTTGTTGCAAACTATCAATAATAGCCAGATTTTCAGGAAATTCTGTCTTTTCCTGATTGATTAAACTTTGAGACAGGCAAATACTTGGATCAAAAGTCACAAAAATAGCTCTCTTACTACGAGCATAAGACTTAATGGACTGAATGACAAAACTCAAGAGTTCCGTATCCCCATAATCCAATATGGGTCCTCTTGGGACGTAAAACATTTTATAGCCTAGCGGAAGAGTTCTAATCAAAATACTAGCTGTAGCCAGTAATTTTTCTTCCCTGTAGACACCAAACCTCTCATGTTGCCAATCAGACTTAACTTCTTCCCAAGCACTACTTTGTAATACATTAGCTAATTCATGTTCTTTGACAAACTGATCATATTCTAATGTGGGAATGCCAATTTGATAACGGTACATTTCCTACTCTCTTTCCTCCAGTATCTTATTACTATTCTACTACTTTCGTTTGAAAAGTCTAGTGAAAACATATTTTATTTTAGTTCTACTACCCCTATGCTGGAGTTCAAACTAACTCAATCTCTCTTCTAATTTGAAATCAATTGGTAGGGTTGCTAAAAAACGTTCCAATTGTTTTTCCCAGTAGTACCATTCGTGAGTTCCAGCACTATGGCTATAGATCACATCAAATCCCAGTTTTTTGAGATTTTTCACTGCTAGATTATTGGCTTCATACAAGAAATCCTGCTCACCACACCAAGCCCACAGCTTGGTCTTTTTGTCCGATTTTTTAGCCAGACTTTCAAGTGAATAGGGACTAGTTGTCCAGTCTTTAATCTCCCCAAAAACACCTCTCCAATAAGCCGGTGTCCCCAAATTTTGGCTCTCAGGAGAAAAATCTTGAAAACTAAGGGCACCTGAAAAACTAGCTGCATGAGAAAAACGATTTGTAGCAAGAGCCAATTTGAAACAGCCGTAGCCTCCCATAGAGAGACCAGCGATAAAGGTCTTTTCACGCTTGCTGGTCATGTTAGGGAAGAAGCGTTTCAAAACCTCTGGCAATTCCTCTGCTAGAGCTGTGTAATAGTCAAAACCATACTGGGTATCGGTATACCAACCGTTGCTGGTATTGGGCAGGACAACGATTAGATTGGTTCCTCGAAGCAAGCGTTCTACATTGGTTCGCTTGAGCCAACTATTATGATTGCCAGACATCCCGTGCAAGAGGTACAAGACGGGAATATCTTTACAATCTGGTTCTTCCACTCGATTAGCATCAGGATAGAGGACATTCACTCCCCACTCCATATCCAAAACTTGTGAGTAATACTCGATTTTCATTACTGCCATGATTTTCTCCTTCTATTTTCCGATAAGAAAAAGCCGAAATTCGACTTTCTCTCTGTTTATTTCAACTATTTCAACGATTATTTTGCTTCCATGACTACTGGTAAAATAGCTGGACGACGCTTAGTTTGATCAAAGAGGTACTTGGTCAGATTATCACGAACCTTCCCTTTAAGATCTGCCCAGTCAAAGTCATCTCCTTGAAGATAGTCTTCTACCGTCTGATTAATCAATTCTGAACTTTCACGGAGAATATCACGGCTCTTCTTGAGATAAACGAATCCACGCGTGTGCACACGAGCCTTGGCCACAATTTTCTTCTCACGACGGTTAACTGTGATTGCTACGATGAAAATACCGTCCTCTGACAAGACCTTACGGTCACGAAGAACCACATTTCCAACATCACCAATAGCATTTCCGTCAATCAAGACATCGCCTGCTGAAACTGCGCCAGCTGGGACAAAGTCCCCATTCTCATAAGCCATGCTGGTTCCCTTTTTAGGGATGAAAATGCGTTCTGGCAACATCCCAACTGCCATAGCTGCCTTAGCATGGGCATCCAACTCACGGTATTCCCCTTGAATTGGGAAGAGATACTTGGGTTGCAAGAGATTGATCATCAACTGCAAATCACGCGCATTTCCGTGCCCTGATACATGTAAACTTTGGGTAATCAATTTGACAACCCCTCCTGCCTGATAAATCATATTTTCCACACGCGCAACGAAGGCTTCTTTAGCAATAGACGGAGCCGTAGCAATATAGACCAGGTCCCCATCCTTGATTTCTACATAACGATGGCGACCAATCGACATCTTACGAAGTCCATTGATAGGTTCACCCATACGACCTGTCTCAAGAATAATCAACTCATGGTCTTCAAAGCGAGACATATCTTTCGGCTTAATCAAGAGAATTTCGTTGGCTAAAGACAACTTCTTGAGACGAATCGCTGTGCGGACGATATTTTCAATATCAAATCCTGTCAAGACGATACGTCGACCTGTTTTATCCGCAGCGTCAAAAATCTGCTGGATACGAGAAAGGTTACTGGAAACAGCTGCAACGATGATACGACCTTCCCAGTCAGCAATGGTTTGGGTAATTTCATCTCTAACTTCACTTTCACTAGCCACCTGAATATTGCTGTCCGCATTGGCCGAATCACTGAGGAGAGCCAGGACGCCGTCACGACCGATTTCTGCCAAACGAGCGAAGTCTGTCGCATAGGATTCACTAGCTGTCTGGTCAAATTTGAAGTCACCTGTATAAACGATGCTCCCTTCAGCTGTCTTCAAGACAATTCCCAGGCTCTCTGGAACGGAGTAAGTCGTAGGGAAGAAGGAAACCACTGTCCCACCAAAATCAATCTCCGTATCTTCATCAATAACATGAAAATCATTAAATTTCTTGACTGCGTCATTTCCTTTGACAAAGAGTTTTGCCAACTCAATGGTCAACTCAGAGCCAAATACAGGTACCTTGGCTTCAGCCAAGAGATAAGGCAGAGCACCAATAGCATCTGCATGTCCGTGAGTTAAAAATACCCCAGCAATTCGATCTTTATTTTCAAAAAGGTAGTCCATCTTTGGAATCACCACATCGACCCCTAATTGTTCATTTTCGGGATATTTTAACCCTGCATTCAAAACAAAAATGGACTCTCCAATTTCAGCAATGTACATATTTTTCCCATTTTCACGTACACCACCAAGTGTTGTTAAACTAATATTACTCATTTTTCCTCCAAAATCTTAGTTTATCTTGATTATAGGGTTGCTTACCCTCTTATTCTAAAAGCACTATTACTGTTAGCCGAATCTTTTCCTACCATTATACCATTTTTTTGATGATTTTCAAAATGAAGATTTGTTTTCAAAAAAGAGCTGGTTTCCCAACTCTTTCCTATGATCTACTCTTTTTCCATTAAAAAGTCATAAATTTCTTGCACGGTACCCAGCGCCATCATTTCTTGGTCTTTGACGGTTTGTTTGAGATTTTGGTAAATCTGACTTTCTCCGATTTCTCTCTTTGGCGCTTCTTTATTGACTGTCATAACCCCATCTTTGATCGTCACAAAGCCTAGTTCTTTAAAGACTTGAATCATCTTAACCAGCAAGATTTGTTGGATATTGAGATAAGCAGCCAAATCCTTGAGCTTGTAGCGAATATCAAACTCTGGAAACTGGTAGATAGTCTTGTA
Organism: Streptococcus sp. 2342; assembly: GCF_013276795.1. Lineage (GTDB taxonomy): Bacteria > Bacillota > Bacilli > Lactobacillales > Streptococcaceae > Streptococcus. The sequence continues at coordinate 552,524 of NZ_VMLR01000003.1, read as the reverse complement.
CAATTTGGCAAACTGCTCTCTAGTCCCATAGCCTGTCAGATAGTAGGCCTTGTCAATATCATTTTTGAAATAGACAGCGGAAAAATTCTGTTTCTGAAAAATGGTCTTCAACAGAGTAATATCCTCAGGTATGGTTTTCACGACAATAGCTTCACTATCCGCAAGATTTGGCAGTTCTCCAGAAAAATCCAAGACTGGAACTCCTTCTGGCAAGGCTGCATTCTTCCCACGAATGTTAAAAAGTTGAACACCTTCCACACGCGCATCCACCATCATCAACTGGAGAGCAGTTTGGCCATTCCATTGGTTGACAGACAATTTGACTGCCAGCTCTAGATTCTTGGTTTGAGCAAATTCTGTTGCCCATCTGCCTTGTCCAAAGGCTACCACTTCAAAACTCGCCTCACCCTTGGAAATTTTCAGCTTGAGATGGGCATTGCCTGCTCCCATAGTACGAGCACTTTCGACCTGAAAATCCTTGATATAAAAGACAGGTTTCTGATTATCCATTCCAAAAGGTGCCAAACGTTCAAAGTTCTTGACTGTTTCAAGACTCAAAGTCTCCAAATCCAGTTCTTCATCTAAATTTAACTTGTTCTTGCCAGCAGCATCTGCGCCTTTTTCACGGACATAATCTTCCAAGACCTGAGATAAATCTGAGAGTTTCTCAACTTCCAGCGTCATGCCAGCCGCACCAGCATGACCGCCAAAGGCGATGAAGAGGTCTCGATGAGGATCCAGAGCCTCAAAAATATCGACCGCTTCCACACTACGAGCACTACCCTTGGCACGACCGTCTTCTATATTGAGAACGATGACTGTCTGTCCTAGTTTTTCCAGCAAACGACCAGCCACGATTCCTAGAACCCCAGGATTCCAGCCTTCCTTGGCCAAGACTTGAACCTTCTTCTCAGGGTCCACCATGGTCTTAGCTTCTTCATAGATAGACTGGACGATTTCCTTGCGCTCTTCATTTTTCTGATGAATCATAAGGGCAATCTCGTGAGCCTCCTCATCATCAAAGCCAGTCAACAAATCAATGGCTGGATTAGGATCATCCAAGCGGCCCAAGGCATTCAAACGAGGGGCAATCTGGAAACCAACCGTTTCTTCTGTTACTTCGTTGGCAGCAATCCCAGCCATGTCTAGCATTTCTTGTAGACCAATACGCTGAGTGTGTCCCAACATTTCCAGACCATACTGAACCAAGATACGGTTCTCATCTGTCAAACTAACCATATCAGCAATGGTACCAATAGCGACCAAATCAAGCAATTCCACTTGTACTTCTTCTAAAAGGGCACAAGCCAGCTTGAAAGCAACTCCACAACCAGCCAAATATTTGAAAGGATAGTTCGCATCCGGATGTTCAGGATGGACAATAGCATAGGCATCTGGTAAGGTTTCAGGCATGGAATGATGGTCAGTCACAATGACATCCACTCCCATAGACTGGGCCAATTCAATAGCCTCATGACCGGCAACCCCATTATCCACCGTCACAATCAAGGAAATCCCTTCTTGCTCGATAAAGTATTTATAGACACTTGCATTAGGTCCATAGCCATCGGTAAAACGATTAGGCAAGTAAACACGGCATTCGGCGCCAAGCTGTTCCAAACTTTCCTTCACAATCGAAGCCGAAGTCATACCATCCGCATCATAGTCTCCATAGATGAGAATATTTTCCCCTTCTTCAATGGCCTGACGAATACGAGCCACTGCCTTGTCCATATCATGGAGCAGATAAGGGTCATGCAAATTCTCCAAGGAAGGTTCTAAAAACTTCTTCAGACTTTCTTGGTTCTGAATCCCTCTTTCAAATAATAACCGAGCCACCTCAGGACCCAGTCCAGCCTTCTTGGCTATCTTTGTAAAATCCGCATCTTCAACCTGCGGGGCAAACTGCCATTCATAAGTAGGTGTTATCAAAAAGACATCCACTCTTTCTAAGAATTCTATTGCTTCATTATAACATGATTTAGGCTTTTTCTCTATCCAGATTGCTTTTTTATAAAATTTTAGTGAATTTTTAAGATATGATTTGACAAGGCAATTCTTTTGGTGTAGAATCGTGTTATAAAATATAACACAAAGGAGATTCCTTATGGCTTTAGTAGAATTTGAACACGTCGAAAAATATTACGGAGACTACCATGCACTCCACGACATCAATCTCCGTTTTGAAAAAGGGCAAGTCGTTGTCCTCCTAGGCCCTTCTGGTTCTGGAAAATCAACTCTTATCCGCACCATCAATGGTTTGGAGGCTGTAGACAAAGGAAGTCTTCTAGTAAATGGTCACCAAGTTGCTGGTGCCAGCCAGAAAGATTTGGTACCTCTTCGCAAGGAAGTCGGCATGGTTTTCCAGCATTTTAACCTCTACCCTCACAAAACAGTGTTAGAAAACGTAACACTCGCACCCATAAAAGTTCTAGGAATTGATAAAAAAGAAGCTGAAAAAATAGCCCAAAAATATCTGGAATTTGTAAATATGTGGGACAAGAAAGATTCTTATCCAGCCATGCTTTCTGGTGGACAAAAGCAACGGATTGCCATCGCACGTGGACTCGCTATGCATCCTGAACTCCTCCTCTTTGATGAACCAACATCTGCCCTTGACCCTGAAACCATCGGTGATGTTCTGGCAGTTATGCAAAAATTGGTCCACGATGGTATGAATATGATTGTCGTCACCCATGAAATGGGCTTTGCCCGTGAAGTTGCCGACCGCATCATCTTTATGGCTGACGGAGAAGTTTTGGTGGATACGACAGATGTTGATGACTTTTTCGACAATCCAAGCGAACCTCGTGCCCAACAATTCCTCAGCAAAATCATCAACCACGAAAGTGACAAAGTCAAATAAGGAGGCGCCTATGAAAAAGAAATTCTTTTTATCCGCATTATTGATTAGCCTTTTCGGCCTTGCTGCTGCAAAACCCGTTCAGGCTGATACCAGCGTCGCAGATATTCAAAAAAGAGGCGAACTGGTTGTCGGTGTCAAACAAGACGTTCCCAATTTCGGTTACAAGGATCCCAAGACAGGGACCTATTCTGGTATCGAAACGGACTTGGCCAAGATGGTAGCTGATGAGCTCAAGGTCAAGGTTCGCTATGTGCCTGTTACCGCACAAACCCGTGGTCCCCTTCTAGACAATGAACAGGTCGATATGGATATCGCGACCTTTACCATCACAGACGAACGCAAAAAACTCTACAACTTTACCAGTCCCTACTACACGGACGCATCTGGATTTTTGGTCAATAAGTCTTCCAAAATCAAAAAGATTGAGGACCTAAACGGCAAAACCATCGGAGTTGCCCAAGGTTCCATCACCCAACGCCTGATTACTGAACTGGGTAAAAAGAAAGGTCTAACCTTTAAATTCGTCGAACTTGGTTCCTACCCAGAATTGATTACTTCTCTACACGCCCACCGTATTGATGCCTTTTCCGTTGACCGCTCGATTCTGTCTGGCTACATCAGTAAACGCACAGTACTACTAGATGATAGTTTCAAGCCATCTGACTACGGTATCGTTACCAAGAAATCAAATACAGAGCTAAACAATTATCTTGATAACTTGGTTACTAAATGGAGCAAGGATGGTAGTTTGCAGAAACTTTATGACCGTTACAAGCTCAAACCATCTAGCCATACCGCAGATTAAGGAGGATACCCTATGACAGATTTATCATCTTGGACAGCCTATTTTCAGGATTTTGGACAATTTTTCAATGGATTCCTCTTCACTCTTGCCCTAGCTATCGGATCCTTTATCCTAGCCATGGTTTTAGGCATCTTCTTCGGAGCCATGTCAACCAGCAAACGTCCAATTTTGCGAATCTTAGCTCGTATATTTGTGGAATTTTACCAAAACACTCCCCTCTTGGTGCAGTTTGTTATCGTTTTTTATGGCCTACCTCTTATCAGTGACCATATCATCATGATTCCGATTTATTGGACGGCTGTTCTCTGCGTGGGACTCTATCATGGCGCCTATATCGCTGAGGTGATTCGCTCAGGGATTCAGTCTATTCCTAGTGGTCAGATGGAGGCCGCCTTGTCGCAAGGTTTTACCTATATCAGCGCCATGCGCTTGATTATCTTACCTCAAGCCTTCCGTATCATTCTCCCTCCTTTGACCAATCAAATCGTCAACCTCATCAAGAATACCTCGACAGTTGCTATCATCTCTGGAGTAGACTTGATGTTTGTGACCAAGTCTTGGTCAGCACTTAACGGAAACTACATTCCATCCTTTTTAGGCGCTGCCCTTCTCTACTTTTCTCTCTGCTTCCCTGTTGCCCAGTTTGGTCGCAAGATGGAGCAAGCAAACAAAAAAGCCTATTCACTTTAGGAGGTTACTATGGAATCCATTTTAGAAGTTTTGACCCCAGATAACCTAGTCTTTATCTTTAAAGGATTTGGCTTGACCCTCTATATTTCTCTGATCGCTATCGTCCTCTCTACCCTTATCGGTACAGTGCTAGCCGTCATGAGAAATGGCAAAAATCCTATCTTGCGCATTATTTCCAGCATTTATATCGAATTTGTGCGTAACGTTCCCAACCTCCTCTGGATTTTTACTATCTTTTTGGTTTTCAAGATGAAGTCCACTCCAGCAGGAATCACTGCCTTTACTCTCTTTACCTCAGCAGCCCTAGCTGAGATTATCCGAGGTGGTCTCAATGCCGTAGACAAGGGACAGTACGAAGCAGGAATGTCGCAAGGATTTACCTCAGCCCAAATCCTCTACCACATCATTCTCCCACAAGCAATCCGTAAAATGCTGCCAGCCATCATTTCTCAGTTTGTAACCGTGATTAAGGATACCAGTCTTCTCTACTCTGTTATCGCCCTACAAGAACTCTTTGGAGCCAGCCAAATTCTCATGGGCCGTTATTTCGAACCAGAGCAGGTCTTCAGTCTTTATATCCTGATTGCCCTCATCTACTTCAGCTTTAACCTAGCCATTTCTAGCCTGTCTCATATGCTAGCCAAACGTTGGCAACAAGCTGCAGAATAATACTCTTCGAAAATCTCTTCAAACCACGTCAGCTTCACCTTGCCGTATATATGTTACTGACTTCGTCAGTTCTATCCACAACCTCAAAACGGTGTTTTGAGCAGCCTGCGGCTAGCTTCCTAGTTTGCTCTTTGATTTTCATTGAGTATAAACAGCCACTCTCCAGTTCAATTGGAGAGTTTTTTGATGAGAGTAGATATTTATAGACCTCAATTTGACACCATACTTTTTCTATGATAAAATGTAACAAATTTGTTTACAACAAATCAAAATCTAAATGAAATGAAATTTTCTATGAAATCAATCAAAGGACTACTCTTTATCATAGCTAGTTTTATCTTGACTATTTTGACTTGGATGAACACTTCTCCCCAATTCATGATTCCAGGACTAGCTTTAACAAGCCTATCTCTGACTTTTATCCTAGCCACTCGTCTCCCCCTACTAGAAAGCTGGTTTCACGGTTTGGAGAAGGTCTATACTGTCCACAAATTCACAGCCTTTCTCTCCATCATCCTACTAATCTTTCATAACTTAAGTATGGGCGGTTTGTGGGGCTCTCGCTTAGCTGCTCAGTTTGGCAATCTTGCCATCTATATCTTTGCCAGTATCATCCTTGTCGCCTATTTAGGCAAATACATCCAATACGAAGCTTGGCGATGGATTCACCGTCTGGTTTACCTAGCCTATATTTTTGGACTCTTTCACGTCTATATGATGATGGGCAATCGTCTCCTCACATTTAATCTTCTAAGTTTTCTTGTTGGTAGCTATGCCCTTTTAGGCTTACTAGCTGGTTTTTATATCATTTTTCTATATCAAAAGATTGGCTTCCCCTATCTAGGGAGAATTACCAATCTCAAACGCTTAAACCACGATACGCGAGAAATTCAAATCCATCTTAGCAGACCTTTCAATTATCAAGCAGGACAATTTGCCTTCCTAAAGATTTCCCAAGAAGGTTTTGAAAGTGCTCCGCATCCCTTTTCTATCTCAGGAGGTCATGGTCAAACTCTTTACTTTACTGTCAAAAATTCAGGCGATCATACCAAGAATATCTATGACAATCTTCAAGTCGGCAGCAAAGTAAGCGTAGACAGAGCTTACGGACACATGATCATAGAAGAAGGACGAGAAAATCAGGTTTGGATTGCTGGAGGTATTGGGATCACCCCCTTCATCTCTTACATCCGCGAACATCCTATTTTAGATAAACAGGTTCACTTCTACTATAGCTTCCGTGGAGAAGAAAATGCAGTCTACCTTGATTTGCTCCGTGACTATGCTCAGAAAAATCCTAATTTTGAACTCCATCTAGTAGACAGTAGGAAAGACGGCTATCTTAATTTTGAGCAAGAAGAAGTGCCCGAACATGCAAGCGTCTATATGTGTGGTCCTCTTTCTATGATGAAGTCACTTGCCAAACAGATTAAGAAACAAAATCCAAAAACAGAGCTTATTTACGAAGGATTCAAGTTCAAATAACCACTCATACTCTCCTGGGAATTTCCCAGGAGTTTTTTCTACACAACCGCAAAAAACACTGCCAGATTTCTAGCAGTGCTTTGAATTTTATTTATTTTAATAGATTGTTTTTTCAGTTTCTACATCAAAGAAGTGGGCTTTGTTCAAGTCAAATCCAAGTTCAACTGTTGCACCTGTTTGCAAGTAGTCACGAGCATCAACTTTAGCAACAAATTCATCTTTACCAACTTGGCAGTAAAGGTGAGATTCTGAACCAAGCAATTCTGATACAGAGATAGTCGCTTTTACAACACAGTCTGGGAATGTTTCAAGGAAGGCAGGTTCTGCATTCACATCTTCTGGACGAATACCGAAGATCAATTCTTTACCTTCGTAGCCTTTTTCACGAAGAACTTTCAATGCTCCTTCTGGCACTTTCAAACGGAAACCATCAGAAATAATTTCGCTACCAACTAATTTCACATTGATGAAGTTCATTGCTGGGCTTCCGATGAATCCTGCTACGAATTTATTAACTGGTTTTTTGTAAACTTCTTGAGGAGTACCGATTTGTTCCACACGTCCGATAGTACCTGTACCAGCAGGGTTCTTAGTTGCTGACATGATAACGATACGGTCTGCAAGTGTCATCGCTTCTGTTTGGTCGTGAGTTACATAGATAGTTGTAGCCCCGATACGACGGTGGATTTTAGCGATTTCAGCACGCATTGATACACGAAGTTTAGCATCCAAGTTTGACAAAGGTTCGTCCATCAAGAATACTTTTGCATCACGGACGATGGCACGCCCCATGGCAACACGTTGACGTTGACCACCTGAAAGGTCAGCTGGTTTACGTTCCAAAAATTCTTTCAATCCAAGGATTTCAGCTGCTTCTTGCACACGTTTGTCGATGTCTTCCTTGCTGTATTTACGCAATTTCAAACCGAAAGCCATGTTGTCATAAACAGTCATGTGTGGGTAAAGAGCGTAGTTTTGGAATACCATGGCGATGTCGCGGTCTTTTGGAGCTACGTCGTTGACAACCACGCCATCGATAGATGCAGTTCCTTCTGTGATGTCTTCAAGACCAGCAATCATACGGAGAGTAGTTGATTTACCACATCCTGAAGGTCCTACGAAAACGATGAACTCTTTGTCTTTGATGTTCAAGTTGAAATCTTCAACTGAATAGTGTTCGCTGTTTGGATATTTTTTGTAAATATTTTTAAGATTTAATTCTACCATGAGGTGAACTCCTTTTGTCTTTTGATAGTTTTATTATAAATGAAAACGCTTTACATTTCTATGGCAAGATGACCAAAAAAACAAAAAAGTTCTGTGCAACTTGCACAAAACTTTATAGAATATCTGGTAAAATCAACTGATAACACAAGGTCAGGTCGGTCAACTCCTTCAACTGTAGCCCTGTCAATTCTTCCCACTTATCAATCTTGTATTGGAGAGAATTGCGGTGCAGATAGAGTTGCTGGGCTGTTTTTGTTAGGACAGCACTATTTTCCCAAAGGGAGAGAATGATTTCCTGAATCTGATCTTGATCCAAAATCATCTGGTGCAAGCATTCTTTAATGACTCTCAGGTCCACAATTCTTTCTCCCATACTCCAAAGATAGAGTTGTGAAAAGGTATGAACACCTTGGTGACCCTGACGCCACCAAGTCTTAAACAAATCTCGCTCTGCTTTAATCAAGTCTGATAGGGCTTGATAGCCTGTCTGAGACCAAACCTGACCCAACATGATTGACAGACGAAGTCCAAAGTCATACTCAACCGCTTCAATCGTATCACTTAAAATAGCTCGTACAGAGGTGTATTTGTCTTGCTGAAGCACGAAAACATAATCCTGAGCTCCAACCTGAAGCACTGTCTGACAGTTAGGAAAAAGGGTCCGCATCATATCCAGCCAAGAAGCTAGATTTTCCTGCTGAAAATAGGAAAGATGACAATAAACCAGCTGAATCTTTTTAAAAGCTTGTGGTGCCTGTCCCTTCCCCTCAATCAAAAAAGAATACCAAGGATTGAGCGAACGAGCCTGCTCCTGCTGGGTCAAAAGCGAAATCAACTGCTTTTCACGCTCACTGAGCCCAGCTTCCTCCAGCAAAATCCACTGCTGAGAAGCTAAAGGAAGAGTTAAGTAACCCTCTTTCGCTACTGGTTGGTCTGAAATCTGAGCCTCAGGAAACCAGTCTTGTAGTTCTTTTGCCATCATGTCCTATCCCTCCACTTTTTGGATGCACCACGAAATCAAGCTCTCAAGACGTTCCAGATTTTCAGTCATATGGAGATAGCCCATCACTGCTTCAAAACCTGTGGACATACGGTAGGTCACCACATCGGCATTTTTAGCCTTTGTGTGGCTATTGGTATTGCGGCCACGTTTGTAGATTTCTTCTTCTTTTTCCGTTAGGACTTGCTCCTCTAACATGAGGGAAATCAGGCTGGCCTGAGCTTTAGCCGATACATACTTAGTCGCTTCTTGATGGAGTTTATTGGGTTTGGTCATGCCTTTGAGGATGAGGTGACGGCGAATATACATAGAATACACCGCATCCCCTTCAAAAGCTAACGCAATCCCGTTAATGAGATTGACATCAATCACGTGTCCACCTCACTCCATCCTTGGTGTCAAGGAGCTTAATCCCTTGAGCAGCCAATTGGTCACGGATCTGGTCCGCTGTCGCAAAGTCACGATTGGCACGCGCCTCTTGGCGTTTTTGAATCAAGTCTTCAATCTCTGCATCCAAAACTTCCTCAATAAAGACAATTCCAAAGACTTCTAACATAGCCGCAAGAGCTTCCTTAACACATGCATCATAGTTGCCAGAATTGATCCATTTAGCCATTTCAAAAACAACTGTGATACCGTTGGCAGCGTTAAAATCTTCATCCATAGCTGCTACAAACTTATCTTTAAAGGTTTGTAACTCTTTAACATCCACTTTTCCTGTAAATGGTTGCTCATAAGTGTTCTTCAAATACTTGAGATTGGTCTCAGCGTCTCGCACTGCCTTTTCCGTAAAGTTGATAGGCTTACGGTAATGTTGTGTCGCAAAGAAGAAACGAAGCACTTGTCCATCAAGAGTTTTAAGGGCATCGTGTACGGTTATAAAGTTGCCCAAGGACTTAGACATCTTGACATTGTCGATATTGACAAAGCCATTGTGCATCCAGTAGTTGGCAAAGGTCTTACCTGTCTTGGCTTCCGACTGGGCAATTTCATTGGTATGATGAGGAAACTCCAGATCGGCTCCACCACCATGAATATCAATGGTATCACCTAAAATCTCTGTCGACATGACTGAACACTCGATGTGCCATCCCGGACGACCAGGTCCCCAGGGACTATCCCAAGAAATCTCGCCTAGCTTGGCAGCTTTCCAGAGGGCAAAGTCTACAGGATTTTCCTTACGTGCCGTTTCTTCATCGGTACGACCTGAAGCACCTAGCTCCAAATCTTCCAAGGTTTTATTGGCTAATTTAGCATAGTTGTGGGATTTTTCCACACGGAAGTAAACATCCCCTTGGCTCTCATAGGCAAAGCCTTTTTCAATCAAATCTTCCACAAAACGAATGATGTCCGCCATAAACTCCACCACACGCGGATGGCGAGTCGCAGGCTTGACACCTAAGGCCGTCACATCCTCACGAAAGGCAGCGATATACTTGTCCGCAACCTCCTGAGGTGTGATACCCTCTTCCTTGGCACGGTTGATAATCTTATCATCCACGTCCGTAAAATTGGAAATATAGGCAACCTCGTACCCACGGTACTCAAAATAACGACGAATGGTATCAAAAGCTACCGTCGAACGGGCATTCCCCACGTGGATATAGTTATACACCGTTGGCCCACAAACATACATCTTTACTTTGCCGTCCTCAATCGGGACAAATTCTCGCAAATCACGAGACATGGTGTCGTAGATTTTAATCATAAATTATAATCAGGAAAGCTAAAATCCAAGAACAGTTAGTCTCATCACTGAGAGTTCAATTGAATTTCAGTCCGAATCTCTCTACACTTCGGAATCCCTTGCTCCTTTCTCATTCAGATAAACCACCTGAGTCTGTTTGACAAAGCCAATTTTTTCATACAAATGTTTGGCACCTACATTGCTATCCTCTACTGCAATTTGGAACTCCTTATCATTTTGCTCAATCAGTTGGTTGACAAGGAATTTTGCTAAGTAGCTTCCATAGCCTTTCCCACGTTCAGGTTCAGATATTGCTAAACCGTAGAAGTAATTCGTATTAGTCGATAAATCTACCGTGCACGTTCCAATAACCTGACCGTCTTTTAATAAAATATATAAGCGACTTTCTGGATCCTTCAGAGCTTCAGCGACATATCTATCCACAATCTCTCTAGACTCATGTTCCTCTGAGAATGCCTGAAATTTTAACTGACTAATTTGATCCTGATACGAACTATCTGCTAACAAAACTTCAAGATTGGAAATATTTGCTAACGGATAAGGTTTTCTATCCTTACCTAACCAAGTTTCTGTCTCTTCATCCTCGACCAATCCCCAGTTGCTAACAAAATCAGGATGGCGGTCTAGAAAAACACGCTCTGTCTGAAAAGTGACTGAACGAATAGAGAAATAAGCTGTTTCTCTCTCAAAACTAGTAAACAATGCACGCGCAATCCCCTGACGTCGATGACCTGGATGAACCAGTATCGTCACTTCTACATCTTGGTCATCTGCAGAGACGGTTAATAAACCAACAAGTTCGCCTTTTTCATAATAAAGGAAAAAAGCGGGCATGTTTGGGTCAAAATTAAGCATGTTAGAGAGATAGGGATCACGATAGGTACCGTCATAGTTTTGGCAATAGTTAATTAGTTTTTTCGCCTCAGATAGCTCCTCTTGGCTTAACTTGTTTCTTGCTTGAATCATATAGGTATCCTCTATAACCCAGACGATCTGTGACTGGCTTCTTTAGCCTGCTCGAGTTTATTAACGTAGTACTCTCGTTTTTCTTCGACTTCGTGAATGACCGGCTCATCCTTCTTACCATGAAGGCGGACAATCTTGGCAGGAATACCGACAACCGTCACATCACTAGGGACGTCTGCCACGACAACTGCTGCAGCACCGACCTTAGCATTTTCACCGATTTCCACTGGTCCGATAACTTGGGCATGGGCTGATATGAGAGCTCCCTTACGTACAGTAGGATGGCGTTTACCACAGTCTTTCCCTGTTCCCCCAAGAGTCACCCCATGATAGAGGAGAACTCCCGTCTCAACGATCGCTGTTTCCCCAATCACCAGACCAGAACCGTGGTCGATAAAGACACCTGAATCAATCTGGGCACCTGGATGAATCTCAATCTGAGTCCAAAAGCGCCAAAACTGACTGTGCATACGAGCCAGAAGTTTGAAGCCATGCTTCCAGAGAAAATGCGAAAGACGGTGGGCCGCCAAGGCCTTGACACCTGGATAAGTCAGCAAAACCTCCAAAGTGGTGCGGGCCGCTGGATCATTTTCTTTTACGATATCAATGGTTTCGCGCCACCATCCCATACATTTCTCCTTTTCTTATTCTGAATCTTTTGGTGTTTCTGTAATTTCTTTCTTAGGTTTGTGATCCTTGTGATGACGTGGGCGGTGAGGACGCTCTGATTTTTCACCTTTTTCATCACGTTCAGGTTTTGGAGGACGAGGAAGAAGGGCTTTCATAGAAGCATCCACACGTCCTTTTTCATCAATCTTGATAACCTTAACATCAACTTCATCCCCGATTGCTACCAAGTCTTCGACATTATTGGTACGTGTCCAAGCCATCTCAGAGATATGAACGAGGGCATCCGTCTTGTCAAAGAGGTTGACAAAGGCACCAAATTTCTCGATACGAACGACTTTAGCACGGTAAACTTCATCCACTTTGGCTTCACGGACCAAACCAGCAATAATTTCTTTAGCACGGTTAATAGCATCTTGGTCGCTAGAGTAGATAGACACATTTCCTTCTTCGTCGATATCAATCTTAACGCCTGTTTCAGCGATAATCTTGTCGATGGTTTCTCCACCCTTACCGATGACAATCTTAATCTTGTCCACATCAATCTTGATGGTATCAATTTTCGGAGCAGTTGGAGCCAATTCTGGACGAACTTCTGGAATCGTTGCTTCAATCACATCAAGGATTTCAAAACGCGCTTTCTTGGCTTGAGCAAGGGCCTCAGTCAAGATTTCTACAGTAATCCCTTGAATCTTGATATCCATTTGAAGGGCTGTAATCCCATCACGAGTACCTGCAACCTTAAAGTCCATGTCTCCAAAGTGATCTTCCAAACCTTGGATATCTGTCAAGACTGTGTAGTTATTTCCATCTGAGATGAGACCCATAGCAATCCCTGCTACTGGCGCCTTGATTGGCACACCACCAGCCATAAGGGCAAGCGTTCCCGCACAGATAGAAGCTTGAGAAGAAGAACCATTTGATTCCAAGACTTCTGCTACTAGACGGATAGCGTATGGGAATTCTTCCAAGCTTGGCAAAACTTGAGCAAGAGCACGCTCACCGAGAGCCCCGTGACCGATTTCACGACGACCTGGCGCACCGTAGCGGCCAGTTTCCCCTACAGAATATTGAGGGAAGTTATAGTGGTGCATAAAGCGTTTCTTGTACTCTGGATCCAAACCATCAATGATTTGAGTTTCACCCATCGGAGCCAAGGTCAAGACTGAAAGGGCCTGAGTTTGTCCACGAGTAAAGAGACCTGAACCGTGCACACGAGGAAGGAAGTCAACAACCGCATCCAAAGGACGGATTTCATCAACCTTACGACCATCAGGACGTACCTTGTCTTCTGTGATCAAACGGCGCACTTCAGCGTGTTCCATCTGTTCCAAGATTTCAGCCACATCACGCATGATACGGTCAAATTCTTCGTGGTCTGCATACTTTTCTTCGTAAACAGCAGTTACTTGGTCTTTGACTGCTTGAGTTGCAGCTTCACGTGCCAATTTTTCTTCTACTTGAACTGCCTTTTGAAGGTCACTGTTGTAGGCTGCGATAATTTCAGCTTGCAAGTCAGCATCAACATGAAGCAATTCCACTTCTGCTTTTTCCTTACCAACTGCTGCAACGATTTCTTCTTGGAAGGCAATCAATTCTTTGACTGCTTCGTGCCCTTTAAGGAGAGCTTCCAGCATGATTTCTTCTGACAATTCCTTGGCGCCTGACTCGACCATGTTGATGGCGTGTTTGGTACCAGCTACTGTCAATTCAAGGAGAGATTGCTCTGCTTGTTCTTGGCTAGGGTTGATGATGATTTGACCATCCACATAGCCCACTTGCACCCCAGCGATTGGTCCATCAAATGGAATATCTGAAATGGAAAGTGACAAGGATGAACCAAACATAGCTGCCATTGGTGCAGAGGCATTCTCATCATAAGAAAGCACGGTGTTGATAACTTGCACTTCATTACGGAAACCTTCCGCAAACATAGGACGGATTGGACGGTCAATCAAACGCGCTGTCAAAGTCGCATCCGTTGAAGGACGTCCTTCACGTTTCATAAAGCCACCAGGAAACTTCCCAGCTGCATACATTTTTTCTTCATAGTTGACTTGGAGAGGGAAGAAATCCCCAGTTGCCATTTTCTTAGACATAACGGCTGCAGTCAAGACAGTTGACTCACCGTAACGCACGACAACAGAGCCATTTGCCTGCTTAGCAACCTGACCAGTCTCTACAATTAACTCACGACCTGCAAAAGTCGTTTGAAACACTTGTTTTGTCATTTTAATCCCCTTTGGATTGATGAAATTATACGCCTTGCCTACAAAGATCAAGATACTAAGCCGTCAAGCAACCCAAAGGAAAATAGGAAATCGAACGACGGAGCGACTGCTCCTAGGCAGATTTATCTTTTTCCACAGAGTTGTAGGCGAGTTCAATTACACAAGATACTAAGGGCGTGAAGAATCCCGTGTGAAAATAGGGATTTAGCCCGTGTTCAACTATTAGATACTTTGAAAAGTTTAAAAATATTATTCTTTAGTATTTTGCCTTTTTATAGCAGATTTGAATAGTTAAAAATCTGTTTATACCCTCATCTTTGTATCAAGTACGTACAGAGTCTATTTTATCATATTTTTCTTAAAAAGTGCGGTCTTTACCATTAAAAAGGAACCATTCCCCTCACTTGAGAAGAATGGTTTGCTTTTTATTATCCTAGAGACTGGTGATTAAACAAGGCATGGGTTGCTTGGTGGATGTATTTTGCTGTATCCGCATTGTTCATAGTGTAGAGATGCACACCGGCAACATCCTGAGTTACCAAGTCCACGATTTGGTCCACTGCATAGGCAAGTCCTGCTGCTCTGAGCGACTCAGGGTCATGCTCATACTTGTCTAAAATGGCTTTAAATTTGCGTGGAAGATGGATATTCTCACAAGTCTTCAAGAGACGGAGAGCCTGATTTCGGTTCAGAATTGGCATAATTCCTGCATGAATAGGAACATCAATCCCAGCCAAGATACACTTGTCTTGGAAATCATAGAAGCGCTCATTGTCAAAGAAAAGCTGAGTCACGAGGCTCGAACAGCCTGCATCCACTTTCTTCTTAAGATTTTGAATATCTGAAATCTGATTTGGTGAATCTGGATGTCCTTCCGGATAACAAGCGCCAACAATATCAAAGTGAGGGGCTTGTTCCTTGATGAACTCAATCAAGTCGGTTGCGTAGCGAAAATCCTTTTGCGGCTCCACATCTGGAATAATATCCCCACGAAGAGCCAAGATTTTCTGCACTCCAACCTTGTCCAAGTCAGCAATCGTTTCAGCCACCTTGTCCTTAGTCAAATAGATAGCTGGCAAGTGAGCAATAGTCGGAATCGCCAAGTCATTTTGGATAAAGTCGGCCAAACGGACCGTCGTTTCCTTGATATTAAATTTATTATTGCTGGCAGTCACACTGATAAAGTGAGGAGCCAACTCCTGCATGTCCTGCAAGGATGAAATAATTTTATCATTACCCACTGCTGGGTTTGGAGGGAACACTTCAAATGAGAGTGACGGTGTTTGGCGTGACATAGTCCTTATCCTTTTCTTTTTGATTTCATTTTGAACAACCGTTGTAGGGAGAAATCTAATCTTACAATTTCTCACGCGCAGCTTTAGCTGCTTCAACTAGGCGGATCAAGCTTTCTTTTGTTTCTGGAATACCACGTGTTTTCAAACCACAGTCAGGGTTGATCCAAACTTTCTTGCTTGGCACTTTAGCAAGGATAGCTTCGATTGTATGGTCGATTTCGCCTTCATTTGGCACACGAGGTGAGTGGATATCGTAAACCCCAGGTCCCACTTCAGTTTGGAAGTTTTTCGCTTTAAGTTCGTCCAAGATTTCGAGGTTTGAACGGCTAGCTTCAAAGGAAATAACGTCCGCATCCATGTTATCGATAGCTGGGATGATATCTGTAAATTCTGAGTAACACATGTGAGTGTGGATTTGTGTATCTGGCGCTACTGTTGAGTGTACCAAACGGAAGGCAGGAATAGCCCAGTCAAGGTAGTCTTCGTACCAGTCGCTACGACGGAGTGGCAATTTCTCACGAAGAGCAGCCTCGTCGATTTGGATGATTTTCACACCAGCAGCTTCAAGGTCAAGCACTTCATCCTTGATAGCAAGGGCGATTTGAAGAGTAGAATCCTTGATAGAGATGTCTTCACGTGGGAATGACCAGTTGAGGATGGTAACAGGTCCAGTCAACATACCTTTAACAGGTTTGTTTGTACGGCTTTGTGCATAGCTAGACCATTTAACAGTGATAGGGTTAAGACGAGTTACATCACCCCAGATGATTGGTGGTTTCACCCCACGCATACCGTATGATTGTACCCAACCATTTTTAGAGAAGAGGTAACCTGACAAGTTTTGACCAAAGTACTCAACCATGTCATTACGCTCAAATTCACCGTGAACAAGGACATCAAAGTCGATATCTTCTTGCCATTTGATCCATTCGTCAATTGTTTCAGCAAGGAAAGCGTCGTACTCTTCTTGAGACAATTCACCTTTACGGTAAGCCAAACGTTTAGCACGAACTTCTTTTGTTTGAGGGAATGAACCGATAGTTGTTGTTGGAAGAGCTGGAAGTTTGAAAGCTTCTTCTTGGATAGCTTCACGTTCTGCAAAGGCTGGCAAACGAGTGTAGTCTGCGTCTGTCAAGCCAGCGATACGCGCACGAAGTTCAGCATTTTCACCAACACGTTCAGTCGCAAAGAGTTCTTTGTTAGCAGCAAGTGCTTCTGCACCTTGACCATTGCGGATAGCATCCAAATCACGGATCTCATCTAATTTTTCAACTGCAAAGGCAAAGTGGTTCAAGATAGCTGGTTCAAATTCTTCATTAGCAGTTGTAAATGGCACATGAAGAAGTGAGCATGAGCTTGTCAAGACAATGTTTTCAGCTGTAATTTGATCAAGAACAGCCAAGCTCTTTTCGTAGTTGTTACGCCAGATGTTTTTACCATTGACAATACCTGCGTAGAGAGTCTTGTCAGCTGGGAAACCACCTTTAACCAATTCAAGAGTTTTCTTACCTTCAACGAAGTCAAGACCGATAGCATCTACTGGCAAGTTTACAAGGTCAGCGTAAACGTCACGAACGTCTCCGAAGTAAGTTTGAAGCAAGACTTCAAGACCTTTTTTGTCAGCCAAAAGTTTATTGTAGAGGTTCAAGAAGAGAGCTTTTTCTTCAGATGTCAAATCTTTTACAAGAGCAGCTTCGTCGAGTTGGATACGAGTCGCACCAAGTTCTGCCAATTTAGCAAAAACTTCTTGGTAAGCAGCCACTAAGCTGTCTACGAAGTCTTCTGCTTTCACACCTTCTTCAAAGTCTGACAATTGAAGGAAAGTGAATGGACCTACAAGGACAGGACGAGTGTTCAATCCAAGTTCTTTGGCTTCTTGGAACTCATCAAAGATCTTGTGACCTGCAAGTTTAACTTGAGTATCTTTTTCAAATTTAGGAACGATGTAGTGGTAGTTAGTGTTGAACCATTTCTTCATTGGAAGGGCGCGAACGTCCCCTTTTTCTCCTTGGTAACCACGACCCAAAGCGAAGTAGCGCTCAAGGTCAGACAAGTCCAAGTTTTGAACTGAAGCAGGTACCACGTTGAAAAGGAAAGCTGCATCTAGGAAGTTGTCATAGTGAGAAAAGTCATTTGATGGAATTTCAGTGATGCCTTTTTCTTTGACGATGTTCCAGTGTTTAGCACGCAATTCTTTTGCGGCTGCCAAGAGTTCTTCTTCTGAGATTTCTTTTCTAAAGTATTTTTCAGTTGTAAATTTTAATTCGCGGAATTCGCCCAAACGAGGGAAACCGATGATTGTAGTTGACATGATGTGTCCTCCAAAATTTGTTGTTGAAACTATCTTAACAGAAAAGAAATCATCTGTATAATTGTAAAAAATTAGGCTTTGATATAGTTTGAAACTATATCTCTATTTTAGACAACAGAAAAAGACCTGAGACAAATGCCTCAAATCCTTTGTATATCTTGTTTTATAGCTCTATTGCAGTTAGGCTCTTCAAACGTGTTATTAGTAATTCTTATAAGTGACTATGGCTTGTTATTAGAAAAGACTATAGGTTGATCCCCTTCTCTCGGAGATTGTCCAGACACTCCTCATAGTAGGCATCGTCATGTTCGCTGTAGATTGGACTGGTCAGCTTCTCCTCAGCTAAATCTTGATAAGGAGGGCAGGTCTTGCCACGATAGTTTTTATCCAACCACTCTGGACTGACCTTAAAGCCTCGTTTAACCATCTCTTCCATAATCAAGTCATGATAGGCATAGAGACGATAGGGCGAGTGGGTAAAGACATAGTCCACCGTCGCATGCTTTCTGCCCCAGCCATTGCCACGGAGGGCGCAGCACTCTCGATGTTGCCCCAAGAGCTGAGGACGGGGAAGTTGTGAAATCAAAGCCTCATACCAAAGTCTCATGGGAGTCTCCTTTCAGTAATGTCGAATGTTGCAAATAGGTATTGGGATAGCGATCAAGCAAGTCTCGAGTCTTAGCAATCAAGTCTTCCTGAGAAGCCTGACCAAAGCGGTAGCGATCCAGCAAGAGCATATAGTCCTTGCGATCGGCATCTGTCGCTTTCTTTTTAAAATAGCCCCAAATATGATGAAAGGCATTGCAAACCTGACCCCTGTGTTCTGGGATTTGACAGGCACGGTCAATCATCTCCTGAACTAGACTCGCCTCCACCTCTTTATTCTTGAGATACTGACGAATCTCATTGTAAATATTGCTAGAATGACTCAAAACGAGGTATTTGTTTCTCGCCCAGAGTTGCTGGCAAAGGGCACGTTTGTTGTTATTTTCCATATTTCTCCTTACTTTCTACTAGTTCCCCGGAAATATAGAAACAAAGTTGTATCTTAAAAATGAGTGGAATATGAGCGAATAAATCAACTACATCTTACCCTTGAAACTCTTTCAAAAACTCTTCGAGTTCAGCATCGGCTTCTGGTGTGGTTCCGTGGAGTTGACCGAGCATTTCAAGCAATGAAGCTGTTTGACTTTCGATAGCTTTATTTGTGTCGTTAATTTTGCTGACGATATCTGTTAGTTGTTCGACTTCTTCTTCCTCAAAGGTATCTACATAGCGAGGGATATTGAGGTTATAGTCATTTTCGACAATTTCTTCATAACTTGCCAGATGGGCAAACTTGTCAATCTCCTCACGTGACTTGTAGGCTTCCAGAATCTTCTCGATATGAGTATCTGTTATGATATTCTGATTTTTGCCCTTATCAAACTCCTTAGAAGCATCGATAAAGTAGACATCACGATTGGTACAGTTCTTTTTGAGAATGATAACCGTGGTCGGAATGCTGGTATTAAAGAAAATGTTAGCAGGTAGACCGATAACCGTGTCAATGGCCCCTTCTTCTAACAAGGCCTTACGAATAGTTCCCTCTGCATTTCCACGGAAAAGAACACCGTGGGGAAGGACGATAGCCATAACCCCATTATCCTGCTTAAGATGGTAATAACCATGTAAGAGAAAGGCAAAATCAGCCTTGGATTGGGGCGCCAGTTTCCCAAATGGAGAGAAACGAGGATCCGCCATAAAGCCAGAATTTGCTGACCACTTGGCAGAGTAGGGAGGGTTCATCAGAACACCATCAAAGTTAGTCGGTTCTTGAGTCGGCCAGTCTTCGTCTAGTGTATCAGCATTGTGGAGAAATTGATTTTCAACAGGAACACCGTGTAGAATCATGTTCATCCGGGCCAAGTTATAGGTTGAGGTATTGAGCTCCTGCCCAAAATAGACAACGGTTTGCGGTTTATGAGAATATTTCTTGGCGTTAAGCAAGAGAGAGCCAGAGCCCATAGTCGCATCATAGATGGTAAAGCCTAGCTGGTCCTCACGACCCAAAAAGGCAATCTGAGTCATGAGTTTGGCAACTGGTTGAGGGGTATAGAACTCACCAGCCTTCTTACCCGAGTCAGTCGCAAACTGACCGATCAGATACTCATAAGCATCCCCCTGCATATCACCAGCATGACCAGCCACGTCTAGCACAGCCAATTCTTTCATGACTGCCGCCACCGTTTGGTTTTGCTTTTGCGGAGTCGCCCCTAGCTTTTTGGAATAGAGGTCAATATCTTCAAAGAGGTTTTCATAGAGTTCATCACTCTGCTCAATATCACGAAAACCCTGAGCCAAATCTTCCAACTGGAAAGTCCCCTCATTGACACGTGCTACTAGAGCCGTAAAGGTCAACTCAGGCTTGATACTATAGTTGAGTTCGTCCTTCATCACTGCAAGAAGATCCTCGTGGGTGTCCGCATCCTCATAGTAGTTACGATAGACCTCAAGGGCAGCCTCTAGACTCTCACTCCCCTCCTCCATAGTCTCCGCCACGAAAAAGAGCATCTTGTCTGACAGATACTTATAAAAGACCATGCCCAAAAGATAGGACTTGTAGTCATTAGCATCCATCTTAGAGCGGAGAACATCCGCTGAGTTCCACAGAGCTTGGTAGAGCGACTGGGACGTTTGTGTTGTTTCCATAATGTTTCTTTCTAAGTTTTTTCCAAGGAGATTGATATTAGTTTATAGCTCTCCAATCATCATCGGTCTTGTTCTTGGATATAATCCATGGTTCACTAATCTCAAAAATTTTAAACTCATGGTATTTATCTTTAGAATCAAAATATGATATTCTAACCTCATCAAAATCACTATTAAATTCTTTTTGAGAAATAGCAAAATATAGATCAAATCTTTTTATTTCATAAGCATCAATTAGAAATGAATACGCTCCATTCTCACCATAAAAGAATTTCTCATTTGCTTTTTCAGAAAAAGTAACTTGTCTCATCTTTCTAACCTGTTCGCCTCTATCGTACAGAACAAGATTCATATTTCTAATAATTTGCTTTCTAGACTTTGTATTATGAAGCTCAATTGACAAAGGAACTCCAAAGACCATTCCATTTACTGAATTATCAAATCCCCAAACTCTGCTTATTAGTTTATGGGAAGTCGACTTAATATAAATCTTAACTTTTCCTCTATTGGATAAACTAGTTGAAACGATTACTTGCAATAGAAATCCTATAAAAGAACCTATGAGCGAAAATAAAGCAGAATAAACTAACAAAGTAAACTCAAAGTGCTGAAATAAATCATTCAAATTCATTTCCTCCTTAAATAAACATATCTTGCAAGAGCTTCTTTTTGAGTGTTTCCAATTGAGAAATTTTTTCTTGGTGAGAGTTGATGAGGTTATCGAGGTTTGAGAAGTAGGCACCGATGGCTTGTTGTTCAGGGAGAGATGGGATAAATACTTTTTTCGATAGTAATTCCCCTTTAGTAATACCCTTTATTGATGTTCCTTGAAGTTGGGTAACCTCCTTTTGAAGTAATCTATAAAGCAAATATGCTGTGAACTCTATATTTGATTTAAGATTTGAGAGTGATAAAAAATCCTGACTTGTTGCGTATTCATGACGCAAAACCGCTAACTTCCCAACTCCAACTCTCGTAACAACCGCAATTGAATCCTTTGGTATTATTTTGGCTGATGAATTTTCCAAACCTTTCTCAGAAATACTTTTTTGAACTTTAATCTCAAATAGACAATTTATCCCTAAGTCAGATGACTGAATCCAAGGAATATCCCCATCCCAATATTCCTGAACATTTGTTTTTGGAGTGCCACCACTTTGAAAGTCATCAGCTAAATCATTAATTTCACAAAGCTCCCACTCACCTTCAAATCCATCCAAACGAATCTCAGGGACTGTCTGTCCAATCTTGGGAAACATCTTGGAGAGCATGGTCGCCTTGAGAGATTGGTAGTTGGTCAGATTATCCTTGTAGCTTGCAAGAAGGTCGTCGAGGGTGCGGAAAAGAGAGCCGATAGCAGTTTGTTCTTGAATATTAGGCACATTAACCTTTATCGTCGCTATATCACTAGCATTGTATGAAGGAAGGGCACCGATTTGTGCATACTTGGGCAAATATATCGTTTGAAATAATGTCAAACCAAAATCTTTATCCCATGATTTATTAAGAGAATAACTCATAGTATTATTGTCAATCAGAAAAGTTTTAGTAACTAACCGTTTTCTATTTAACATCAATGCAGCACCGACTTTGGCAAAGATGATAGCTGGGGTGTCTTTAACAACATTCCAGCTATTTTTCGCAATTTGCTCCTGTGTAACATAATTGTTTGCATTTCTCATCTCAGTTTCATTTCCAATATTATTCATATCAGAAACCTTAAAAAATGGAATTCCTTCTGTACCACCTTGTTGACTATCTGGAAAGCCTATACCTGATTTAAAACTTCCCAGCTGACCTAATTTGTAATTATCCTACTTGTTACTAAACTTTTCAAATCTTATTCTGGGATTACTCTGTTTCATCATTTAAATCTCCACTAAAATATATCTAACAATACCATGGCATACAATGAGGGATTCCCCCATTCTTATAGGGGATAACATTCTCTTTACAATAATGGTAAAGTTTTGGAATTCTATTATCATTTAAGTAGGATAATAATGTTTCTAAATCATCAAAATTTTTACCATTAAAATAAAATATAGGTGGTAATAAAGCATCTTCATTTTTTCCACGAGCAAACAATTCTAAGGCCAAAAAACCATCAGAATAGCCTATGTCATAGTAGGCTCGTAAATATTCATCTTCACTCATCCTTAGGTTAGATAAATATAAATAACTATGAATAACCTCATGAGTATAATTTGGAATTAATATTTTCCCTGATTTTTTATCTGCTATGCATCTTTGAAAAGCATGTATTAAACCATCTTGGTAGGCAATTGTCAATAATAGTTCAGGATACTCTTGCAAAATTTCATGAAACTTTTCATCATTCATCCAACTTAAATGTGCATTTATCAAAATTTCATTTGTATCTTCTGCAAAACGATATACCATACTGTCAATCAGAGTTCCTTGCTGAATAAGTTCATTTTTCAAAGACTTAACAAAAAATGTTCCATCAGTAATAATCGGGATTATATTTTTAGGGTGCTTCTCCAACCACTTTTCATCAATTGTCACTAAATAAAATTGATTTGCAAACTGTCCCAAATCATCTGAAAGAATTTCAATAATTTTATTCAAATCTTCGTCACCGAAAGAAAAACCTACAAATACTACTGTTTTTGTTGATAAGATAGTTTTTAACCTATCCCCAATAGGTTTTGTTGACAATTTTTTATAGCAATTTTCATAGTCATTCTCAGTTGCAATAATTGAACCTATATTTTTAATAGAACCATGAATTTTAAAAACCCTTTTATCAAATGTATCCCACAAAGCAACATCTTCATTATAAATAATTGGAAACATATCACAATTGTCTTCAAACAAAGTATCCCAATTAGTTGTTATCACAGTGCCAACCTGTGGAATTTTAGCAACTTCTTTGTGAAATTCTGAAGCAATACCATATAGTTCCGGAAAATTATCGATCATTTGAAATCTTCTATTTATCCTTTTAAATAGTTCTTTTCTACCATTTACGACATTTTCACAAAACAAACTCATCAACTTAGAAAAGGATAGATTATCATCTACTTCAATATGATTTTTATATTCCAACTCATCTTTTATATCCGTATAAAATGAAGTAGGCATAACTTTTTTTGACTCTGTACTTACACCTGCACCACAGAACAATACTAAATCTCCGTTAATTGTTGCTTGAATGACATCTTCAGGCAATGTAAAACCATTCTCATTGTCAGATTCTCTGCCCCCTTCAATAAGTTTTCCTTTAACTTTTACCATCATTTCTACTCCATAATTCTGTTAAAATAACATCATCACTATTCGGTCTAATTATTTCTTCTTTATCTACTTTCACAAATACTGGAACTTGAATAGCATTACCAGTAATTATAGCCTCTCCTTTACCTAAACTAGGAATTTTATTAAAGGAAGTTTTATCCAGCGTAGGCATAGTATTCACCAACATTCGTAAATCATTATCATTAACCAATCTATGGATGAAATAATTATGAACTTGTGAAAGAATAGTCGGTGAAATATCTGCCGGTCGTTGACTAGATAACGTTAAGTAGAAACCAAATTTTCGCCCTTCCTTAATGATTTCCTCAAAAATACTCAATCTGTAGTCCTGCCAAGTATCTCCTACAGAATGATTTTGAGCATTTAAAATATTATGTGCTTCATCAATAATTAAATGACTAGTACATGTAACATCTTCTCGATTTATATTCTCTTTCTGTTTATCATAAACCATTTTTGAAATAAGCATTGGAATTAGTCTGGTAATCTCCTGATTAGCATGTACGAGATTAATAATATTTAGACTGGAAAAATCTCCATCAATACTCTCTTTAACTTCAACAACTTTTTTCAAACTATTTAGAGCTGTATCAATTCTATGAAATAAAGGATTAATATGCTCAATGTTTGTTGATTTCCAAGCTGATTGATGTACTTTTTGAAAATCAAGATGAAACTTCAATTTGTCAATTTCTGGGAGTGCGTCAAATTTATTACATAAAGCTTCTTCAATTTCATTAATTCGTAGATAATGTATTTCGGAGTTTTCTATTGGAGTATTCGCATTAATTATATAGCAAGTATCACCGTTCCTCTTTGTAAAATAGGATTCACGTGCAGAATTGTAATACAAATTATTTTTTAAGACAGTAAATAAATCACTGTTAATGTATTTCTCTGCAATCGATGTCCAATTATCTTTAGAATCCAAACTCGCAGAATTCCCAGTAGTTAAAATCTTTTTCAATGTTCCCACAACAAATCTTGCAATACTAGTACCATCAAATTTATTCTCCTCCCATATTTTAAGCGCTTTTCTCAAAAATGGCACTTGTGTAGCTATTGTTGCTCCAAATAGGATTGACAAAATATCAGGATCAAATAAATAATCTGAAGTGATTGGAATTTTATTATTGGTTTGATTTCTAGTATCTATATCAAACACCTTCTTATTTTCTATGACATCAAAACTATCATCTTTTGTATATTCACCATTAAAATCAATAACATAGAATTTTGAAAGCTCTAAAATTTTTTCTCTATAGTCAGACCGAAATAATTCTAAAAATAACTTATGCAATGTATTTGATTTACCGCTACCAGTATTCCCAAAAACACCAATATGGGAGGCAAAAATCTTATTAATTGATAAAGGGATAACTTGACCTTCTAAGATTGATTTTCCAATAGAAATTGTCGGCTCAGACGTATTAATCCCATATATTAATTCTAAGTCTTTTTTTGAAGTAATACATACTTCATTACCAATCATAGGTACATATTGACTTGTTACTTGAAATTCACCTTTTTCAATAACACCTTTAGTTTTCAAATGAACAATTCGATTTATAGAATTCTTTGAAAATCGATTGTCAAATTCTGTACTTCGAATTGTATTTTGTTGATCAGCAACTTTTTCAGTAACAACAGAAGCGATAATTTTTACATTATTCTGCAAAATTGTCAGATATGCTCCGATTTTTGCACCTTGTAACACATCACCATACCATAGATATTCAGCATCATTAGATAAATGATACATTCCAACTTGAGAAATATCGCCATCAACACCTACGATTACACCTAATTTTTTCACAACTCGATTCATTATACTTCATCATCCTCAATGATAAATAACTTTGTCAGACTACTTATATCAAAATTCCCACTTGTACTCAAAATGTTCTTATTTTCGACTTCCAAATCACATGGTAACACTATCTGAAGATTCCTAGGAATATTATCAAGAGATAAGTTCTTCTTAATAACATCAAAATCGCTATCAGCATAGCAAAATATATAAATCATTAACTCTGGATTCTTTAAGGATCTCCTTATCATCTTGGCAATATGATCATCTTGAAAAGAAAATCCTATAACAATTAACACTGATTGAGGTTTATCTAACTCGAGTTGGAATATTCTTAACATATCATGAAAATGATTGTTAAGATATGTTTCTTGTCCTTCAAGTCCAGTAGGTCTAACAACAACTGGGTGATTAACAGTACACGTTCTTATTAGAATCTGATTATTTTCGCCTCTTTCCCAATTCATAGATCCGTGAGGTTTAATTAAGGAAACTGAAGGAAGCTCATTTAAATAATTTTCATTTAATCCTCTATACGCCACACTTTTATTATAATTAGAACTATCTAACACTTTATAGAAATAACCATTGGAACCATCATTAAATATGAAGTTATCGTTTTTCATTAATAAATCCAAGGCTCTTTCAATAAACAAATCATAATTTGTTGTAAAAACATTAACACTCTTTGAAACCGTTCTGGAATTTGAAATGTAAAGCAATGTAATTACTTTTTCTAAGAACCTTACATATCGTTCTAATACAAAATCAATACTAATCTCAAAAGTGGTAAAATTCTTTAGTTTAGTAAAATATTTCGCAGAATACAAAATCTGTTTATCCATTTTTTCAACAAAATACTTAATTCTATCATTATGATTAAAAGGTAAAAAAGAACTAACTTTCAATATATGTTTTTCTAAATTTTTATTCGCTATATCTTTAGAGACAATTATACCATTTTCATCCTTAGCAAAGTGACTCATTAAAGGTATTGATGGATAAGATACACCCGAGCCAATTAAAATATTCAGTTTCTTAGTAAGTATATTCTTTTTGAATTGTTCCACTTTAAAATTTAAATTCTCCATAATAATTTTTCCTTTTATTAGCTGATGATAAAATATAAATATCCATTTTCAATGCAAAATGTAGTCTAATATTACTTTCTATTAAAATTATACCACGAAACTACAAAAATCCCCTTAGAAATCCGCTTCTAAGGGGTTGTCTTTATCCTGCTGCTTGGGCTGGTTCTGCTGGTTTGGTCTTTTTATCTTTCTTGCTACTAGTGATAAGACGGCGTTTGCTATCTCGGATGCTATTGAGTTCCTTGAGGAGTTGAGTCAGGTGTTCCTTTTCAGGATAGGCTTCTGCACTGGCTGCGGTATAGCGCATAAAGAGGTCGTAGCTGGTTGAAAGTTCAGTACGGAGTTGTCTGGTCTTGCCAACTTCCTTGGCAGACTTAGAAGCACGCGCCTTACTTTCCACTTGGTCATATTCCTCTTGAGCATTGACCACAGCCGTCAGCATAGGTGTCAGTCCTAGACTGGTCACTGCCTCATGATAGGGTGTTTCACTAAGCGTTTTGAGAAGACTCTTGATTTCTGCCGTCTCCACATCATTGCTGTGCTTGGTGATGTCCTTATACTTAGCAAAGACTGGTTTCAGAGTTTCATGAGCTTCTTTGAGCTTGGCGTCCTTAATCTTAGCAAATCCTCTATGAAGGGTAAAGAGACCGACCAAAGCACTATCACGATTGCGATCAACTTCTGTCAGATTACTAGACTCTTTCGTTTCCACCGCCGCAAGTTGAGCTTGAAAATCATCTAGCTTGGTCTTGAAGGGCTCCAAATGCTTGGCATACATGCCCTCGTCCTTGTTTGCCTTAGAAAAAGTGGTCAAACTTTGATGAGTATCCATCATCAGGCTTTCAAACTCACGATTGGTAAAGTTACTATAACTAAGTGGACGAATAGCGTATGTTTTTGTCATGATGATATTCTTTCTATTTTTCATTATGTAAACTTTTAAAATAATTCTAACAGTTACTTTAAAAGATTTATTCCGCTTCCGCTCAACTGTCATTATTTCCATCTAAAACGTACTTTTCAGGACAAATCAGACATTTTCAAATTAAAAAACCCCTATCTGATGGACATACACTCCGTCCATCAGATAGAGACTCTTACTATTTTTAGATTTTACCTTTTCGAGTTTTAGAATACATATAAAATTTAGTAAATATGACTATTCGAAAGCTCGAAGACCTCAAAACTTTTGTAGATAAGTAATTCGAAACGTAGAATACTTGTAAATTTATGTAATTGCAATCATTCGAGGCTTAGAATACATGTAAACTTTAGGAAGTAGGCCTATTCTAAGTCTCGAAGAGCTATCTTCCAACCCTCAATGGCTCAATGACTTCCTCCACTAGTTGGGTATAGGCTTCCTTGATTTGTTTTTTATAGAGGAGAGGATTGAGGGCATCCGCCACCTCTAGCTTATAGTCCTGATAGCGCTGGCTCTTGGTCAGCTGACTTTCTCCTAGTTGTTTTTTCGCTCCCTTACGGTAGTGTTCGACATAGTAACGGAGTTCATCCTCACCGACATACCAGCGCTTGCTAAAGACTTTGATATGTTGCTGGATGACAGCCTCAATCATCTGATCCAAAATATTTGCGATAGACTGACCACGATAGCTTTTCGGATGTTCTTGTACCTCTCTCCAAAGTTCAGTGATGATCTGAGCAAGATTGGGATTGGTCTTCTCAAGACTCTGAATATAGTTATCCACGGCTTCCCTATCTTGAGCGCTTAGGTTCTTTTCTTGACTCTGACCTTGTTCAATCAGGCTTTGGATTAAGGTCAAGATATAGGCATAGTTAATTTCGTCCACTTGGATAGACTCCAGTTCATAGTGGATATCAAGTGGCTCTCCATCGTCATCATCCTCTACTCGGCTTTTTAATTCTGCAAGGACATTTCGATAAAGTCCCAGATACCTTTCCAACTTCTCTCCATCAAGTCCCGTCTGACTGTAAAGTTCTTCCTCATCATACTCTTTGTACACTCGGATAGAGGCTAAATATTTATCAAAGGCTTGATAGGTTTTAGCTAGTTTCCTCAACTCAGGTGTAGAGATTTGCTCGATTTGGAGTCCTTCCTCAGGATCATCGGTGATGAGATTTTGGAAATCACTGCAACTCCGTAAAAAGTTCCTCTTTTCCTCTTCCCAGCTAGGGGCTAGGACCTCGTTTTCACCACCATTTGAGTAGAGCTTGAGGGCATTATCCACTGCTTCCTTAAAGGCTAGGGGCTTTTGGAAGGTGATGATATGACCGTAGGTCTTACTAGAATCAAAGATACGATTGGTTCGGCTAAAGGCTTGGATCAAGTCCTGCGGTTGCATGGGCTTGCGGTCAATAAAGAGAGTTGATAGACAAGGGGCATCAAATCCCGTTAGGAGACGATTGACTACGATGACTAAGTCCAACTGTTCATTTCGATAGAGGTATTTGTCATGCTTTCGAGCTAGACGGTTATTGACATCCGTATTAAAACCACGCAGATCCGCCATGGTAAAATGGGTATCAAACTCTTGGTTATAGTCCTCTAAGACCTGCTTCATGTGGTCTTGATTGGCTCTTGAGTCTTCTTCATTTTCTGTGACCGAGTAGGTGATGGTCGCCTTTGGAAAGTCAGGAAGGACCTGCTTGACCCTTTCCGATACCTTAACCCTCGTCTCCCCAGCCTTGACTCGTTTGAGGAGGTCATAGTAGGCTTGGGCTTGAGGGATGGATTTAACGGTTAGGATGGCATTGTAGGTCTTACCAACTCCTTTTTGGAATCCTAGCTGTTGACGGGATTTATTGATAATGGCATCCAAGACTTCCAGCATATGCTCTTCATCTTCGTAGACAGTATCTGGTATGTCATTTTCAGATTTATCCGTGATGAGGGTATTGCGATAATCTACCTTAAAACCTAAAACTGCTCCATCATGGATGGCTTCCTTGACTGTATACTCATGGAGACGGTCACCGTACTGTTGCTGGGTGGTTTGAGCTAGGTCACCGACCTGCTGGCGTTTATTTTCCTTAAAGATAGGTGTGCCTGTAAAACCATACCAGAGAGACTGTGGGAAAAAGGCCTTAATGTCTTTTTGTGTTTGAGGTGTTACGGCACGGTGGCATTCATCCACGACAAAGGCCACTCGAAGATCCTTGATTTTGTCCGCATCTCTTTGGTAAAGACCTTGTTCAAACTTGCGCATCATGGTGGTGATTTTCTGGATGGTCGTTACCACCACACGCTTATCATTGCTTCCTAGTCGCTTGACCAAATCATGGGTATTATCCGTCTCATCAATATCAATGACATCATTGGTCGCATAAGAGAGAAAAGATGAAGTGGTCTGTTGGTCCAAGTCCCTGCGGTCAACGACAAAAATCGTCTTTTGGATAGATGGAATCTGGAGGAGATTCCGAGCTACCTTATAGGAGGTCAGGGTCTTCCCTGAACCTGTCGTATGCCAGACATAGCCTGATGCTTGCTGGCGAGAGGCTTCTTGCACTGCTTCGATGGCGTGAATCTGGTAGGGACGCAGGAGGATGAGAGTCTTCTTGCTATCATCAAGGACAGAATACTGCATGACCATCTGATGAGCACGAGGGATGGAAAGGACTTCGTGGGCAAAACTGGTCAAGCTCGTTATAGGTTGGTTGTCCTTATCCACCCACTTGGTTAGAAATTGCTTGTTGAGTTTATTTTCCCTAGCTGCAGCGATATAGCGTGTATCTACCTTATTAGTCACAACAAACATCTGTAAGCTAGAGTAGATGCCACGGAACTTGCCTTCACGGTCATACTTTTTGATTTGATGAAAGGCATCTAGAAAAGCAACTCTGGGACTTTTAAGCTCGATCTGAACCATTGGAAGGCCATTGATCAAGAGGGTCACATCTAGCCTGCGGTCTTGATCCTGAGGATTTATCTTATCTCTCTCGACTTGGTTGACAACCTCATAACTGGACTTACCAGCTGCGATATTGTCTCGCCAAATGACAGATAAACGGATAGTCCCCAAACTAGCATCTTCTCTCTGAACCTCAACCTTGGCAATGCCATTTTCGCCGACCAACCACTTGGCCGCATCATAGTAGCTAACAAAGTTCAGTTGATTCTTTATCTGGCGTTTTTCCTGTTCTGTTAGAGGATAATCTGCCAATAGAGTCACGTTGTTCTGGGCTAGCTTTTCAAAGAAGTTTTCCCATAATTGTTCTTCAGTTTTAAGGTCATCTCTGTAAGTCCATTGACTTTCCCCAGTTACCAGTTGGTTGATCAGTTGTTTTTCTATCTCCAGTTCTGGTTTTACCTGCATCATACTCTCTCCTTTGCTACTTGTCTGCTTCCTTTATTATAGCATGTTTAAGCTCAAATTCCATCACTCTTCCCATATCAAAAAGACTCATTCCCCCTTTCTCCTCCAAAATATGGTATAGTAGAGTTATACTATCTATGAGGAGTTTACATGTCACAGGATAAACAAATGAAAGCTGTTTCTCCCCTTCTGCAGCAAGTTATCAATATCTCATCGATTGTCGGTGGGGTTGGGAGTTTGATTTTCTGTATTTGGGCTTATCAGGCTGGGATTTTACAGTCTAAGGAAACCCTCTCTGCCTTTATCCAGCAGGCAGGTATCTGGGGGCCACCCCTCTTTATCTTTTTACAGATTTTACAAACGGTCGTCCCTATCATTCCAGGAGCCTTGACCTCGGTGGCTGGGGTCTTTATCTACGGCCACATCATCGGGACTATCTACAACTATATCGGGATTGTGATTGGCTGTGCCATTATCTTTTATCTGGTGCGCCTCTATGGAGCTGCCTTTGTCCAGTCCGTCGTCAGCAAGCGCACCTATGACAAGTATATCGGCTGGTTGGATAAGGGCAATCGTTTTGACCGTTTCTTTATTTTTATGATGATTTGGCCCATTAGTCCAGCTGACTTTCTCTGTATGCTGGCTGCCTTAACCAAGATGAGCTTCAAGCGCTATATGACCATCATCATTCTGACCAAACCCTTTACCCTCGTGGTTTATACCTACGGTCTGACCTATATTATCGACTTCTTCTGGCAAATGCTTTGACACATAAAAAATCCGTTTGGTTTCCCAAGCGGATTTTGTGCTTTATTTTGAAACTTCTTTTGCAAGGACAAAGTTTCCAAGAGTAGCAGAACCATTTCCTGCGACTGCTGGAGTGACGATGTAGTCACGCACATCTGGTACTGGTAGGTAGCCATTAAGAAGAGATGTAAATTTCTCACGGACACGGTCCAACATGTGTTGTTGAGCCATGACCCCTCCACCAAAGACAATCACGTCTGGGCGGAAAGTCACTGTTGCATTAACCGCAGCTTGAGCGATATAGTAGGCTTGAACATCCCAAACAGGGTTGTTGAGTTCAATGTTTTCCCCACGTACACCTGTACGAGCTTCCAAACTTGGACCAGCTGCATAGCCTTCCAGACATCCCTTATGGAAAGGACAAACACCGTTGAATTCTTTTTCAATATCCATTGGGTGTCTAGCAACATAATAATGACCCATTTCAGGGTGACCCACACCACCGATAAACTCACCACGTTGGATGACACCTGCACCGATACCTGTACCGATTGTGTAGTAAACCAAGTTTTCGATACGGCCACCAGCATTATTACGGGCAACCACTTCACCATAAGCAGAGCTGTTTACGTCTGTAGTGAAGTACATTGGCACGTTGAGGGCGCGACGAAGGGCACCAAGTAAGTCCACATTTGCCCAGTTTGGTTTTGGAGTCGTTGTGATAAAGCCATAAGTTTTTGAGTTTTTATCAATATCAATCGGACCAAACGAACCGACTGCAAGACCAGCAAGGTTGTCAAATTTTGAGAAGAACTCAATGGTTTTATCGATTGTTTCGATTGGAGTTGTTGTTGGAAATTGTGTTTTTTCTACAACGTTAAAGTTTTCATCACCGACAGCACAAACAAACTTTGTACCGCCCGCTTCCAAGCTTCCATATAATTTTGTCATGATAAACCTCTTGTTTTTATTTTCTTTATTATAGCATATTTCGAAAGTCTAAATTTCTCTATTTTTTAGATTTTCCTCTGTAAATCTTACCATTCAAGCAAAAACGAACAAACATGTCATTTGTTCGTTTTCATTGTGAGAGGGAATATTGTACTCAATGAAAATCAAAGAGCAAACTAGGAAGCTAGCCGAAGGCTGTACTTGAGTACGGCAAGGCGAAGCTGACATGGTTTGAATTTGATTTTCGAAGAGTATTAGATTTTCACTTCGATCACAGCATCCCCCTTAGCAACTGAACCTGTTGCGACTGGAGCTACTGAAGCGTAGTCAGCTGTATTTGTAACGATAACCATTGTTGTATCATCAAGTCCAGCTGCAGCGATTTTGTTTGAGTCAAATGTTCCAAGAACATCGCCCGCTTTAACCTTGTCACCTTGAGCAACTTTTGCTTCAAAACCTTCACCATTCATAGATACAGTGTCAATACCAACGTGGATCAAAACTTCAGCACCATCAGTTGTTTTCAAACCAAAAGCGTGTCCTGTTGGAAATGCAATTGAAACTTCAGCATCAGCAGGTGCATAGACCACACCTTGGCTAGGTTTCACAGCGATACCTTGTCCCATAGCTCCACTTGAGAAGACTGGGTCATTGACATCAGCAAGAGCTACAACGTCACCGACGATAGGAGTTACAAGTGTTTCATTTTGAAGAGCTGCTGGAATGTTACCAGTTGTTTCTTCTTGGACCAAACGTTCTGTCTCTACTTCAGTAGCAACTTCTTTTTCATCCTCATAACCAAACATGTAAGTAAGAGCAAAACCAAGGGCAAATGATACAGCTACCATAAGAAGGTATAGTGGAAGTTGTCCATTACCTGCATAAAGCATTGTACCAGGGATGATAGTGATACCACTACCAGTACCAGCAAGCCCAAGGATTGAAGCCAATCCACCACCGATTGCACCAGCAATCAATGAAAGGAAGAATGGTTTACGGAAGCGCAAGTTCACCCCGAAGATAGCAGGCTCTGTAATACCGAGGAAGGCAGAAAGAGCAGCTGGGAAAGCAAGTGTTTTTAGTTTTGGATTTTTAGTTTTGACACCAACCGCAACAGTCGCAGCACCTTGAGCTGTCATAGCCGCAGTGATGATAGCGTTGAATGGGTTAGCATGGTCAGCAGCAAGCAATTGAACTTCAAGCAAATTGAAGATGTGGTGCACACCTGACACGACGATCAATTGGTGAACCCCACCAATCAAGAAACCACCGAGACCAAATGGCAAGCCAAGAATTGCTTTTGTACCGACAAGAATATAGTTTTCAACAACGTGGAAGACTGGTCCGATGACAAAGAGTCCAAGGATAGACATGACCAAAAGTGTCACGAATGGTGTTACCAAGAGGTCAATCACATCTGGAACAACCTTGCGGACAGCTTTTTCAAATTTAGCTCCGACAACCCCGATGATGAAGGCTGGAAGAACAGATCCTTGCAAACCAACAACTGGGATAAATCCGAAGAAGTTCATAGCAGTCACTTCACCACCTGAAGCAACTGCCCAAGCGTTTGGAAGTGAGCCAGAAACAAGCATCATACCAAGAACGATACCAACAGCTGGATTTCCACCAAATACACGGAAGGTTGACCACACAACCAAACCTGGCAAGATGATGAAGGCTGTATCTGTCAAGATTTGTGTGTAAGTTGCAAAGTCACCTGGAAGTGGCATTTCAAGAGCGTTGAAAAGACCACGCACACCCATGAAAAGACCTGTCGCTACGATAACTGGGATGATTGGAACGAAAACGTCACCGAAAGTACGGATAGCACGTTGGAACCAGTTCCCTTGTTTGGCAGCTTCTGCTTTCATGTCATCTTTAGATGATGTTGGCAAACCAAGCGCAACAACTTCATCGTACATTTTGTTAACTGTACCAGTACCAAAGATGATTTGGTATTGACCTGAGTTAAAGAAAGCACCTTGAACTTTTTCCAAGTTCTCAATCACTTCTTTATTGATTTTTCCTTCATCTTTTACCATAACACGGAGGCGAGTTGCACAGTGAGCTACACTGTTAACATTCTCACGTCCGCCCAAGGCATCGATGACTTTTTTTGCAATTTCCTGATTGTTCATTTGCAAAAATCTCCTTATAAAAAATTTATTCTTGTATGAAAGCGATTTTACTCGCCCTACGAGTATTATTTTATCATCTTTCAAAAATATGTCAAGCGTTTTGCAGAAAAAATATTTGTTTCTTAGAGTAAGGTCTTTTTTTGATAGATTTTGAGGGTTTCTTAAGAGATTCTTTAAAAAAATAGTTTAAAATGTGAGTTAAAAAGGGTTTTGTTTCACTTTCTTTCAATTTTATGTAGATAGATGATTGATTTTCTGGTTTCTTTTTATGATAAACGTTTGATAGGTTTTTCTCTTTTTTAACATAAATGGCTTGCATTTTTTACCGAAAACGGTTACTATTAAAAGTGATAAGATTATTGGAGGAATGAATGAATGGAATGGACAACTGAACGTCGTTACAGACTTTATCAAGATTGGACGCAAGAAGAAATTCAAAATATTAAGAAAAATATGGCACAATCTCCATGGCATACTCATTACCATGTTGAGCCAAAAACAGGACTTCTCAACGATCCAAATGGCTTTTCTTACTTTGATGGGAAGTGGGTTGTTTTTTATCAGAACTTTCCTTTTGGTGCAGCCCACGGTTTGAAATCTTGGGTTCAATTGGAAAGCGAGGATTTGGTTCACTTTAGAGAAACTGGAGTCAAAGTTTTGCCTGACACTCCATTAGATAGCCACGGTGCCTACTCTGGTTCTGCCATGCAGTTTGGGGATAACTTGTTCTTATTTTATACAGGAAATGTCCGTGATGAAAACTGGATCCGTCACCCTTACCAGATTGGGGCTTTGATGGATAAGGATGGCAAGATTACCAAGATTGACAAGATCTTGATTGACCAGCCAGCAGACTCTACTGACCACTTCCGTGACCCACAAATTTTTAACTTTAAAGGTCAATACTATGCTATCGTCGGTGGTCAGGACTTAGAGAAAAAAGGCTTCGTTCGTCTTTATAAGGCTGTAGACAACGATTACACAAACTGGCAGGAGGTTGGTGACCTTGACTTTGCTAACGACCGTACTGCCTACATGATGGAATGTCCAAATCTGGTCTTTGTCGGGGAGCAACCTGTCCTTCTCTACTGCCCACAAGGATTGGATAAGAAAGTTCTAGACTACGACAATATCTATCCAAATATGTTTAAGATTGGGGCTTCCTTTGACCCTGAAAATGCCAAAATGGTAGATGTGTCTCAACTTCAAAATATGGACTATGGTTTCGAAGCCTATGCAACTCAAGCCTTCAACGCTCCTGATGGACGCGCTCTAGCTGTTAGCTGGCTTGGCTTGCCAGATGTTTCTTACCCTTCTGACCGTTTTGACCACCAAGGAACCTTCTCTTTGGTCAAGGAACTCACTATCAAAGACGGCAAACTCTACCAATACCCAGTCGCAGCTATCAAGGACCTTCGTGCTTCTGAAGAACCTTTCTCTAACCGCGCCCAAACCAAGAACACTTACGAACTCGAACTAAAATTAGAAGCCAATAGCCAGAGTGAGATTGTCTTACTTGCTGATAAAGAAGGCAAGGGACTTTCCATCAACTTTGACCTTGTAAATGGTCAAGTGACAGTAGATCGTAGCCAAGCTGGAGAACAGTATGCCCAAGAATTTGGAACTACACGTTCTTGCCCTATCGACAATCAAGCTACTACTGCTACAATCTTCATCGATAACTCTGTCTTTGAAATTTTCATCAATAAAGGAGAAAAAGTATTTTCTGGTCGTGTCTTCCCACATGCGGACCAAAATGGTATCCTCATCAAATCTGGAAACCCAACTGGAACTTACTATGAATTAGATTATGGTCGCAAAATTAACTGATGTCGCCAAACTTGCAGGCGTCAGTCCTACTACCGTTTCTCGGGTTATCAATAAAAAAGGGTATCTCTCTGAGAAAACTATTCAAAAAGTCAATGAAGCCATGCGGGAATTGGGCTATAAACCCAACAACCTAGCTCGTAGTCTGCAAGGAAAATCGGCTAAGTTAATCGGCTTGATTTTCCCCAACATTTCCAACGTTTTCTATGCAGAATTGATTGATAAGCTGGAACACCAACTCTTCAAAAATGGGTACAAGACCATCATCTGCAACAGTGAGCATGACTCTAAAAAGGAACGCGAGTACATCGAAATGCTCGAAGCCAATCAGGTGGACGGCATCATTTCGGGTAGTCACAACTTGGGAATCGAAGACTACAATCGTGTGACGGCACCAATTATTTCCTTTGACCGAAATCTGTCACCAGACATTCCTGTCGTTTCCTCTGACAACTATGCTGGTGGGGTCCTTGCTGCCCAGACCTTGGTTAAGACAGGCGCCCAATCTATCATCATGATTACAGGGAATGACAATTCCAATTCGCCTACCGGACTGCGCCACGCTGGCTTTGCATCTGTTCTCCCAAAAGCTCCTATTATCAATGTTTCCAGTGACTTTTCTCCTGTAAGAAAAGAAATGGAAATCAAGAATATCTTGACTCGACAAAAACCAGATGCCATTTTCGCTTCGGATGACTTAACAGCTATTCTGGTCATTAAAATCGCTCAGGAGCTGGGCATTTCTGTCCCTGAAGAGCTCAAGGTCATCGGCTATGATGGGACCTACTTTATCGAGAATTACTATCCTCAACTGGCTACTATTAAGCAACCTTTGGAAGAGATTGCCTGCCTCACTGTTGACCTCCTCTTGCAAAAGATTGAAGGCAAAGAAGTCGCAACAACCGGTTACTTCTTACCAGTTACATTATTACCAGGAAAAAGTATTTAATACTCAATGAAAATCAAAGAGCAAACTAGGAAGCTAGCCACAGGCTGTACTTGAGTACGGCAAGGCGAAGCTGACGTGGTTTGAAGAGATTTTCGAAGAGTATAAGCACAAGAAAACTCAGAACAATCTGTCTGAGTTTTTTTATGATCTTAAATTTTCTAGATAGCGCTGGGCAGTCTCTAGGTTAAAGGTTTTATCTGCGATAAGCTGCTCGACTAGGGGAGCAACTTCAGACTCACTAGCACCTGCGAGGAGTGCTAAGGATTTGGCCTGCAATTTCATGTGGCCTTGCTGGATGCCTGTACTCACCAAGGCTTTGAGGGCTGCAAAGTTTTGGGCAAGCCCGATAGACACGATAAGCTGGGCTAATTCTTTGGCAGAAGGATTTCCCAGTAGCTCATGACTGAGGGCTACACGAGGGTTGAGACCGATAGAGCCACCCTTGGTCGCTACAGGCATGGGTAGGGTCATCTCACCAACCAATTCTTCTGTTTCCAGGTCCAGCGTCCATTGACTAAGACCTTGATAGTGTCCATCTCGACTAGCAAAGGCATGGGCTCCAGCCTCGATGGCACGCCAGTCATTACCAGTAGCAATTAAAATGGCATCAATACCATTAAAAATCCCTTTATTGTGAGTAGCTGCTCGGTAAGGATCAGCCTGTGCAAACTGACTAGCCAAAGCCATTTTCTCCGCAATTTCTCGTCCTTGATCCTTTTGGCGGCTCAAGTAGCGAAAGGCGATGCGACAGCTTGCCGTCACCAGAGAATCAGTCGCGTAATTAGACAGGATTCCCATAAGACTTTGTCCCTGACTCAGTTCTTCTAAGACTGGTTTCAAGGCCTCCAGCATGGTGTTGAGCATATTAGCACCCATGGCTTCCTGGGTATCGACATGGAGATACACAACGAGAAAGTCTGTTTCGCCTTTTATCTGCTCTACATGCAAATCACGCGCCCCACCTCCACGTTTAACGATAGAAGAATAGGCTTGATTGGCAAGCTCTAAGAGTTCTGCTTTCTTGCTGGCAATCTTCTCTTGCGCTTGTTTAGGATCAGCAACTTGATAAAGAGCTACCTGCCCAATCATCTGACGCTCATGGACTTGCGCAGTAAAACCGCCTGCACGCTTAATGATTTTACTGGCATAGCTGGCCGCAGCAACCACTGAGGGTTCTTCTGTCACATAGGGAACTGTGTATTCCTGACCGTTAACGAGAACCTCTGGAACCAACGAATAAGGCAGAGAAAAAGTTCCCACTACATTCTCACTCAGCTGGTTTGCGACAGTCACACTCATCTGTTCATCCTGCTCCAAACTCGCTTGTCTCTCAGGACTAAGGAGCGCCTGAGCTTTTAACAGCTCAAGGCGCTCATGGTATGATTTTTTAGAAAATCCATTCCAACTTATCTTCATTATTTTTCAACCTTGCTATAACGGCGTTGGTGGTCAACAATTTCAACCAAGGCAAAATCTTGATTTTCATAGCCAGCAAACTGGGCAGAATTTGTCTCATCTAAGTCTACTTCCTCAAAGAAGACTTTTTCATAGTCAGCAACAGACAGGGCAGTTCGTTGGTTGAGCTTATTCAAACGGTCTTTATCCAGATAAGCTTCGTATCCTTCAACCAATTCACCACTAAAGAACTCAGCTACGGCTCCACTTCCGTAACTATAAAGGGCAATTTTATCCCCAGCCTTCAAGCTATCTGTATTTTCCAAGAGAGATAGAAGCCCAAGGAAGAGAGAACCTGTATAGATATTCCCCACCTTTTGACTGTAGAGAATAGACTGGTCAAAGTGCTTTTGCAAGAGGTCCTTTTTCTCTTGAGGCAGGCTCTTATCCATGATTTTTTTTAAGCCTTTGAGTGCTAATTTAGGGTAAGGCAAGTGGAAGCAAACCGCCGCGAAATCATCCAAAGTAAGCTGGTAGCGTTTTTGGTATTCAAGCCAAGTCGTTTTCAAACTATCCAAGTATTGTTGGGTAGAATAGACACCATTTACATAAGGAGTTGTCGAGTAATTTGGACGCCAAAAATCCATGATGTCACGGGTTTGAGCTACATTGTCATTATTAAAGGCCATCATGCGTGGATTTTGTGTAATCAACATAGCCACACTGCCGGCACCTTGAGTTGGTTCTCCTGGAGTTTCAATACCGTATTTGGCAATATCACTGGCAATGACCAAGACCTTGGACTCTGGAGAATTTTCCACATGCAATTTGGCATAATGAAGGGCAGCTGTCGCTCCATAGCAGGCTTCTTTAATTTCGAAACTACGAGCAAAGGGCTGAATACCCAGCAAGCCATGCACAAAGACAGCTGCAGCCTTACTCTGGTCAATTCCTGACTCAGTCGCCACAATGACCATATTGATTTCTTGTCTTTCTTGCTCAGTTAAAATAGAGTCACTAGCACTGGCCGCCAAGGTCACGATATCCTCAGTTAAGGGTGCAATACTCAATTCCTCGAGTAAGAGTCCTTTGCTTAATTTTTCAGGGTCAATTCCCCTCGCTTCTGCTAAGTCTTGTAACTTCAAGACATATTGACTGGTCGCAAAACCAATCTTATCAATACCGATTGTCATATTTACCTCTGTTTTATCATTCATGTAAAAAATCGTTCAGTACTATTTTATCACAAATGGTAGTAAAAGAGAGAAAAAAGACTTGATTCACCAAATCAAGCCTCTTATTGGTCATAATTTTAAAGAATGATCAGTTGCTAGAGAGTTCACCAACATAAGTAGCTTTATAAGCCCCATTCTCAGTTATCAGTTCCTGGAGGATTAAATTTCCTGAGTAAGTCCTTCCCATCTCATCTACAAATTCTTGATAAAATTGACTAGTAGGAATTTCTCTGATATCCTTATCAAATGTCTTGTCAAGTGTTTTACTAACCTTTTCGGCAATGAACTGATTCTCTTGCAATCCACTTTGAAACTCTGAGCTCGAACTAGAAACCATGACTGGGATAAACAACAAAGTCAGTAGACTTACAAACAATAAGGAAAATAGTAATTTTTTCATGATTTTTCCTCCTTTCTATATATAGAATACTACATAGAGAAAGCGTTGTCAATGCATTTGTTTCATTTTTCAGAAAATTCTTTTATTTCTGTAAATTCCCCAATGCTCAATGTGTTTTTATATAATGATACAGTCTGAGAATCACTGTTCCACTAGCCATTCCAATGGAAATCACCAAAGCCAACATAACAACCAAGGTTGCACTAGCAATGGCATGACTGTAATCCCCCGTCACAAAAAAGGCAGTTGTCCGATAGGAGAGATAACCCGGAACCAGAGGTGCCAAGATGGCCAAGATAAAGACTACAGCAGGGGTCTTATAAAGAATACTTAAAATCTGGCTGACACAAGAACCGATAATGGCTGCAATAAAAGTAGCCACAATAACATTGGTCGGTTCCTTGAGCAAGAGATAAATCAGCCAGACAG
Organism: Streptococcus sp. 2342; assembly: GCF_013276795.1. Lineage (GTDB taxonomy): Bacteria > Bacillota > Bacilli > Lactobacillales > Streptococcaceae > Streptococcus. The sequence continues at coordinate 511,404 of NZ_VMLR01000003.1, read as the reverse complement.
CCATGCCCAAAATTCCTCCTGGTAAGAGCATAGAGCGTTGCACATTGAGTACGATTAGAAAAGTGATAATGGCAAGAAGACTTGCTACTGCTTGTAATAAAAAGGTTGTTAGTGTCATATTAGTTCATCAATACCAAGGCGACAGAAGTTCCTGCCCCTAAAGCAAGGGTAATGAGCAGGGATTCAAACATCTTACTCATACCAGAGTTTATGTGGTTGGTCATGATATCCCGAACCGCATTGGTCAAGGCAATACCTGGTACAAACGGCATGACCGCACCAGCTATAATCAAATCTGCCGTTGAAGGAAAGCCTGTATAGCGAGCCCAAAACTGGGCAATTATCCCAAAGACAAAGGCTCCAGCAAAGGCTGTCACAAAGGGAATTCGGATAAATTTTTCCACATAGAGGGAAAAGGCAAAACCAAATAAGGTCGCCACTCCTGCCCCAAGTGCGTCGTAGATATTTCCACTAAACATAACCGAAAAGAAAGGAGCACTTAAGGTCGCAGCTAAAGTTACCTGCAACTTGGTATAGGGAAGGGGTTGGGCTTGCAAGGCCGTCAATTGCTTAAAGGCTGTTTCTAAATCAATCTGCCCCCCAACCAGCTGACGAGAAATCTGGTTGACATCGCAGACTTTTTCGATGTTATAAGAAGAGGAGGTCACGCGCTTCATGCGCGAAATATTGGTATTTTCAATGGAGAAAAAGATGGCAGCAGGCATAGCAAGAACATTGCAATCCACAATCCCCTGCGAATGCGCAATCCGAATCATAGTATCTTCTACACGATGGATTTCTGAGCCACTTTTAAGGAGAATAGTCCCCGCTAGCATAATCACATCAATGACGGCATTTAATTCTTTTGATTCTTCCATGCTTGCCTCCTTTTATCAACTCCTTCTATTCTATCACAAATCCGGACTCAAAAAAAATCTTTGCCACGAAATCATGACAAAGATTGATTACTTATTTTGATTATCCATCTGATTTTAAGGAGTAGCTGAACTTGTTTTAGGTTTGTAGATTGAAATCTTGACCCTTGTCTTATTGAGGTCTACCTTTTCACCTGCTCTAGGACTTTGTTCAACAACCATGCCTTCTGCACTATCTGCAGGCGCTTTCGTCACTTCTACAACTTCTATATTGGCTTCCTTAATCCCAACAATTTGAATCAAATTGTTCTTAGTAAACTCCAAGCTGGAACCAATGTAACTCGGCATGGCAACACTTGTAACTTTTTTAGCTACTGTCAAGACGATTTGAGTAGGTTTACTCAAATCATAAGAGATACCTGCACCTGGACTTTGTTTCATAATCGTTCCTGGTTCGCTTTCGCTGGACTCTTCTTCCTCTATCTTAATCAAATTCTCAGGAACCTTCTTCTGCTTGAGCTCTGAGATTACTTCTGTAGAGTTCCGTCCAATATAGTTCCCTAATTGAATCGTCGTAGCTTTTTTAGCTACTGTCAAAACAATTTGAGTTGCCTTGCTCAAATCATAGGTTGTTCCGGCAGCTGGACTCTGTCTGAGAACAGTTCCTGCTTCGCTCTCACTTGATTCCTCTTCCTCAATTTTAATGAGATTTTCAGGAACCTTCTTCTGCTTGAGTTCTGCGATAACATCTGTCGATTTACGGCCGATATAATTACTAATTTGGAAAGATTGCTTGCCTGATGAGACAACCAAATTGATTTTCGTTCCTTCTTTTCGACCAGTTCCAGCGTCAGGATCTGTACGAATAATCCGCCCTTCTTCCACCTTTTCACTAGCCTCTGATTTCTCCTCGCCAATCTCAAAATTGGCTTTCTTGAGGGTTTCCTTGGCTTCCACCACTGTCTGACCTGCCACATTTGGAATAGCAATGGTTGCAGGAGTTCTGGATAGTATCCAAATAAGAGAAGCTGCCACCAATACAATGCTGGCCAACAAAATCATATAGCGAACTCTAAATTTCCGTTTCTTAACAGGTTTGGTTGCGTAATTGTCTTCCAAAACCTGCTGACTCGGTTTCGCAGTCTGTGGCTTCGGACTTTGTGTTTGCACCTTAGGAATCGAAGTCAAGGTACTCTGGGATACTTTTGGTAGTGTCTTGGTGTCCGCCTTAGTAGTATCATTAAATACCAGTTTAGGCTCATTGCGACGATTGTAAGACAAGCTACTAGACAAGTCCACATACATCTCTGCAACTGACTGATAACGATCTGTCAATTTCTTGGCAGTTGCCTTGATAACAACATTCTCCAAAGCCTGAGGTACAGATGGATTTTCATCAATAACTGACGGCAGTGGTTTCTGGAAATGCTGGAGGGCGATGGTCACCGCACTATCCCCATCATAAGGGATATGACCTGTCAGCATCTCATAGAAAATAATCCCCATGGCATAGATATCACTTTGTACAGTCGCCTTCGAACCACGCGCCTGCTCTGGTGACAAGTAATGAACTGAACCCAGCATCGAGTTAGTCTGAGTCAGACTCGTCTCAGCAAAGGCTACTGCAATCCCAAAGTCTGTAACCTTGACAGTCCCATCTGGTGTCAAGAGGATGTTTTGAGGTTTCAAGTCCCGGTGAACAATTCCTCTGGTATGGGCCAAACGCATGGCTAGGAGGATTTGTCCCATAATACGGACGGCCTCTTCATTAGAAAGAGGATAGTGTTCCTTGATATAGCGTTTGAGGTCAAGTCCAGCCACATATTCCATAGCTAGGTACTGTTGACCGTCTTCCTCGCCAATATCTGTTATCCGAACGATATGAGGATGGTCTAAATCTGCCATAGCTCTCGCTTCACGCTGAAAACGAGCCACAGCTATCGGGTCCGTCTGGTAGTTGGTCCTCAGAACCTTCACTGCCACTTCTTCCCCATCTAAGATTAAGTCTTTGGCTAGGTAGACATCCGCCATGCCTCCTCGACCAATCTGTTTGACAATCCGATAGCGTCCGGCAAAAATCTTGCCGATTTGGATCATTCTGCATCCTCCTCGTTCATAGAAACAAGGGCAACCGTAATGTTGTCTAAACCTCCTGCATTGTTAGCAAAACGAACAAGTGTCTCCGTTTTATCTGCTAAAGGAATATCACTGGTTACAATATCACGAATCTCACTGCCTGAAATCATGTTGGTCAAGCCGTCACTATTGAGCAAGAGATAGTCACCTGACTCAAGGATCACTGTCCCAAAATCAGGCTGAATTTCATCTTTTTGACCAATAGACTGGGTGATAATATTTTTTTGCGGATGAGCTTCTGCCTCTTCTGGTGTCAATTGACCAGCCTTGAGCAATTCATTGACCAAAGAATGGTCGCTCGTTAACTGATGGTATTCTTCTCCACGAATCAAGCCGATACGCGAATCACCAATATGAGCATAGATAGCCTGATTGCCAATAATAGCAACAGCTTCTAGAGTTGTTCCCATTCCTTTATAGGCATCATCTTGCCCAAGTTGATGAATCTTTTGATTTTCAATTTCTAGGTAATTGGCGAACCATTCACGCACTTCATTGACTGTATCGATTTGGGTATCAACCCAAGCTATACCTAGGTCTGTTACCGCCATTTCACTAGCGATATTCCCTGCGCGATGACCTCCCATCCCATCAGCTAAAATAATCATAGTACGTCCAGCTCTATTGACATAGTGGTTGACATAGTCTTGGTTATTTGTTCGTTTCTGACCAACATCTGTTAATAATGAAATTTCCATGTGTCAGTTCCTTCCTAATCCGATATCTTGCGAAATTGACTGATGAAGAATCCATCACTTCCATACAATTCAGGTGTAATGAGGATACAGCCGTCTTTCATGATATCCTTACATTCATGTTCTAGTTTTACCTGCTCGAACTCAGGATGACTTTCTAAAAACGCCTCAACGACTTGAAAATTCTCCTCTGAGACAATAGTACAGGTACTATAAGTTATTATACCACCTTTGCCTAGTGTTTGACAAACACTACCTAATATTTCTAGCTGAATTTCCTGCAAGGACGCGAAATCTGCCGTTTCTTTATTGTATTTGATGTCTGGTTTTCGACGCAGAAGACCGATTCCTGAACAGGGAGCATCCACCAAAATCTTATCAAATGAATCCTGACCAAAAAACTCATGCACCTTTCTGGCATCCAATTTTTGCGTTTGAACCCGATCTGCAACTCCTAAACGTTGAGCATTTTCTTGGATTAAGTCCAACTTGTGATCGTAAAGGTCCAAAGCCGTAACCTGACCTGTCGTAAGATAAGAGGCTATATGGGCTGTTTTCCCACCTGGAGCCGCACAGGCATCTAGAACCTGCTCATTGCCTTGTAAATCAAGAGTTGGCGCAACCAATTGACTAGACTCGTCTTGGATGGTAATGGCTCCCTCCGCAAACAAATCATGGCCTGCAAAATGCCCCTGCTCCTTAACCAATCCAGAAGGAGACAAGGATGAATCACTGGCCTCCAACAAGGTTTGGATTTCCTCTTTTCGACTTAGGTCTGTTACACGAATACTGGCCTTGTTTCGCACCAAGAGACTTTCAAAAATAGCCTGTGCTCGCTCCTCTCCGTATTCTTCCTTGAGCTTAGCAACTAGCCAAACAGGAAGGGAATAGGCAATGGAGTCACGCTTGTTTTTTCGTTTGATGCTGGCAATATCTGGCCAGCCTTCACGCAGAATACGACGAAGGAGGGCATTGACCAATTTTTCACTGCCTTTTTTACGGACTTTGGCCAATTCTACTGCTTCATTGACCACAGCATGGTCTGGAATTTTGTCCAAATAGCGAAGCTGGTAGGCACTCATGAGAAGAAGGACATAGAGCCAACTGTCTAACTGGTCTCTGTCTTCGATAAAGTGTGATAGGTACCATTCCAGAGTCAGTTTACGGGCTACCGTTCCATAGACCAGCTCGGTAACCAAGCCCTTGTCTGCTGCCGAAAGTTGACTTCCCTTGAGATGCTTATTTAAGGCGATATTTGAGTATGCTTGATTGATAAAGACATCCTCTAGCACTGATAGGGCTAAACTTCTATCCGTTTCTACTTTAGTCACCAAATCGTTCTCCTACAGTCAATGTACGTCCAACTCCGTTTAGGAAGGAAGCAATGTCCATCTTAGGTTTACCAGCTGGCTGCACTTGTTTGAGGGATAGAGCCCCTTCTGCCGTTGCGACAATCAATTCTTTCTTGCCGATAGAGAGGATCTCACCTGGATTTCCCTGACCTTCTACTGGTAGGGCTTCATAAATCTTAAAGCGGTCGCCCTTGAGAAAAGTATGGGCAACAGGCCAGGGGTTCATTCCACGGATTTGGTTAAAGAGTTGACGATTGGCTTTGTTCCAGTCTAATTTTTCTTCTTCTGGCTTGATATTTGGAGAGAAAGTAACCTGACTTGGATCCTGAGGTTCAGGTTTGATATCGCCAGCAATGTAGGCAGGTAGAGTATCCAAAAGCAAATCACGACCAACAAACGCTAATTTCTCAAACAAGGTTCCGACATTGTCCCCATCTGTGATCGGAATGCTGCGACGAGAAATCATATCCCCTGCATCCATTTCCTTAACCATTTCCATAATGGTCACACCAGCTTCCTCATCCCCTTGAATCAAGGCATAATGGATAGGCGCACCACCACGGTGTTTAGGAAGGAGGGAGGCATGAACGTTGACCGCAAAGTCCATGCTATCAAGGAGTTTACTTGGGAGAAACTGCCCAAATGCAGCAGTGATAATCCCATCCGCTCCCAAATTCATAATCGCTTCCATTTCTGGACTTCCAGATAATTTTTCAGGTTGGTAGATAGGAAGACCTGCTTCCTCGGCAGCCTGCTTGACTGGGGTTTCTTGAATCACTTTTTTACGGCCGACAGCACGGTCAGGCTGGGTCACAACGGCTAGAATCTCATAGCGGTCATCTGTCAAAAGTCCTTTTAAGACTGTTGCTGAAAAATCGGGTGTCCCCATAAAGATTAATTTTGTCATATCTTCTCCTTCTTATAAAAATTGTTGCGGCTCATGGTCAATGCTGAGACGGAGCTCACTATTTTCCCGTTCTTGAGTCAAGGCCAAGACCTGGTTGAGGGTCGGCCCCAGCTCATCTTCTAAACGGTATTTAATTAAAATCTGGTAATGATAGAGGTTGTGGGTACGAGCAATCGGTTTCGGCGTCGGCCCAAGGATGTTACTGGTTTCAGACAAGCCTGACCGCAAAATGTTCATGACTTCATAGGCACGTTTGACCACCTCTTCTTCTTTCTTGTGAGAAAGGGTAATGCCAATGGTAAAATAGTAAGGCGGATAACCAAGTTGTCGTCTGATACCCATTTCATAGGTATAAAAGCCCTCGTAATCCTGATCCTTGGCAAATCGAATAGCGTAGTGCTGAGGATTGTAGGACTGTATCAGGACCTGACCAGCTTTTTCAGCACGACCTGCTCGGCCTGCCACCTGGGTCAAGAGTTGAAAGGTTCTTTCAGAAGAACGGAAATCAGGCAGATTTAAGGCCGTATCCGCATTGAGCACTCCGACTAGGGTTACATTGGGAAAATCCAAGCCCTTTGCAATCATCTGAGTACCTAGCAAAATATCTGCTTCTCCTCTTCCAAACTGGTCAAGAAGAGCTTGGTGACTACCTTTCTTACGAGTCGTGTCCACATCCATCCGCAAAATGCGGGCCTGGGGAAAGAGTTCTGCCAGCTCGTCATAAGCCTTCTGAGTTCCTGTCCCATAGTAACGAATACTTCGACTCTTACAGTTAGGACAGATCTGAGGAATGTCCTTCGAAAAGCCACAATAATGGCAGTTCATGGTCTTGGTATCCATGTGCAAGGTCAAGGAAATGTCACAGTTGGGACAAGTATCCACAGTTCCACACTCCCGACACATAACAAAGCTAGAATAGCCACGACGATTGAGCATGAGAACTACCTGCTCTTTTTTAGCTAGACGGTCCTGAATAGCTTCTAACAAAGGTGGCGTAAAGTTTGACGTCTCATTTTGTCCGATATAGTCCCGAAAGTCAATCACTTGAACCTCAGGGATCGTAGCTAAAGGATTGGCGCGTTGGGTCAGACGTAAATGTTGATAAACGCCTTTTCCAGCTCGAGCACGGCTCTCCAGACTAGGGGTTGCTGAACCAAGTACCAGAGCTGCTTGATTATACTGAGACCGTAAAATGGCTACTTCTCTGGCATGGTAACGGGGATTGCTGTCCTGCTTATAAGTCGCTTCATGCTCTTCATCGATAATCATGACACCTAGATTTTTCAGCGGAGCAAAGATGGCTGATCTAGCACCAACCACAACTTGGGCATCGCCGCGTTCCACCTTGCGCCATTCATCATACTTTTCACCATTAGACAAGCCTGAGTGAAGAATGGCTACCTTGCCTCCAAAACGTGCTATAAAACGCTCCGTCATTTGTGGAGTCAAGGAAATCTCAGGCACCAGCAAAATGGCTGTTTTACCCTTATCCAAGGCCCCTTGGATAATCTGCAAGTAAACCTCGGTCTTCCCACTCCCTGTAATCCCTTGAAGGAGGAAGGGAGGCTGATGACTGCCAATCGCACCCACAACCGCATCACGCGCCTGTCTTTGTTCTGGATTCAGTTCCAAAGGTCTACTTGCCTCAATACCTTCAAAATAAGCAGCCGAGCGTTGAACTTCCTTTTGGACTATGGAAACAGCACCTTGTTCCACAAAGAAGTTGACTTGGTCCCGCGAATAGGACTCTAACAAACTAGCCAAGGAATCACTCTCAGGATGAGACAGCAAGTAATCTCTCAATTCCAACTTTTTCTTGGCACGTGTAGAAATCTCTACACCTTCTAATTGAGCAAGGTCAACCTCATACCAAGACTGGGTCTTGACCTTCTTTTGATCGACCGCCTGATATTCCAGACCAAGCAAGCCTTTTCTAGTCAAACGCATCATTTCAGCTTGCTTAGCTAAATCCAGAGAAGAAAAGGCTAGCGAATCTTCTGAACCAAACAAGCGCTCTCGGTCTTCCTGACTCAGACCTGCTTTAGGATAGAGAATTTTGTCATAGCTGGAGTTCAGAAATCCCGGCAACATAGCCTTGAGGATGGAAATTTTATAGGAGAAGACAGATTTGCGTAACTCCTCAGCCAGCCAGAGTTGTTCTTGCGTGAGAACAGGAGAAAAATCCAGCACCTCTGCAATATCTTTTAAATATTGCTCCATCTCTTCTTCATCTGGTTGGGACTCCAAACCAAGAACAATCCCTTGAATCAGGCGATTGCCCTTACCAAAGGGCACATGAACCCGCATCCCAACTTCCAGCATTCCCTCAAACTCCTCAGGAATTCTGTAACTATAGGGCTGGTCTGTCTGCATCAAGGGCACATCTACAATAATCTTAGCTATGGCCATCTTCTCACCTCCTCCTTGTCAGTAGATTCTTGCAATAGAAAAAATAAGATTGAGTCCCCCCAACCTTAAATTTTTTCACCATCTTCTTTTTCTTTAGCGATTTGCTCTTTGATTTTCTTTTCTTCTTCTTCTTTGCGGCGTTTTTCTTCTTCGATACGGCGACGTACTGCTTCACGTTTCCCTTCTGGGTCTGGATGAATTGTTACGTTGCCTGATTCGATTTCTTCTAGAGCGCGAAGAGTTGATTTTTCAGACTTGAAACCTTGAGTTGCTGGCGCACCTGCTTCCAATTCGTGGGCACGTTTTGCTTCCAAGATTACGAGTGAATATTTTGAAGGAACCTTGTCGAGCAAGGTATCAATAGAGGGTTTTAACATCATTTGCTTGTACCTATTTTCTAAATTTTATCGAGTAGTTGGAGACTTTGGTAACATCTCCTGATAGTGACCAATGACACGATCCACACGGAAGTGCTCTGCTTCGATCACACGTTTGACACGCTCAGCAGCTAGGGGCACCTGATCGTTGACAATCGCATAATCATACTCACGCATGAGAGCAATTTCTTCCTTGGCCTTTTCGATTCGTTGGGCAATCACTTCTGCACTATCTGTTCCACGTCCTACCAAACGATCTTGTAATTCATCCAAATCTGGTGGTGTCAGGAAGATAAAGACAGCATCTGGAACCTTTTTCTTGACCTGAAGAGCACCCTGAACCTCAATTTCAAGGAAAACATCGATTCCCTTGTCCAAGGTTTCATTGACATAGGTCAGAGGAGTTCCATAGTAGTTGCCGACATATTCTGCGTATTCCAACATCTGTCCTTGACGAATCAGCTCTTCAAACTCTTCGCGAGTACGGAAGAAATAGTCAACACCGTCCACTTCTCCAGGACGTTGTGCGCGTGTCGTCATCGATACAGAGTATTGAAATTGATTTTCAGAACTCTCAAAAATCTCTCTTCTAACCGTTCCTTTGCCAACCCCTGAAGGACCAGAAAAAACGATTAGTAAGCCTCGGTCTGCCATTGTGTCTCCTTTTAGTCAGTCTGTAAAAATAAAATAAAATCTTCCTTCAGATAGTAGCATTTTACACAAACTATCCTTCTACAGTCTTTCTATCTAGTGTAACAAAAAAGCAGTAATTTTTCAACTGCTCTTTCTTATTTATTTAGCATAATCTACTGCACGAAGCTCGCGAATCACGGTTACCTTGATATTTCCTGGGTAATCGAGATTGTTTTCAATTTTCTCACGAACTTTGTGAGCTAAGATTGTGACTTTGTCGTCCTTGATTTGTCCTGGATTGACCATGATACGGATTTCACGACCTGCTTGAAGGGCAAAGCTATTTTGTACCCCTTCAAAGCCGTTAGCAATTTCTTCCAAATCATGGAGACGCTTGATATAGCTTTCAAGAGACTCACTACGAGCACCTGGCCGGGCTGCACTCAAGGCATCTGCCGCAGCAACGATCACTGCAATGACACTTTCTGCTTCGACATCGCCGTGGTGGCTAGCGATCGTATTCACCACAACTGGGTGTTCCTTGTACTTACGTGCCAATTCCATACCGATTTCAACGTGGCTACCTTCAACCTCGCGGTCAATAGCTTTTCCGATATCGTGAAGGAATCCAGCACGACGGGCAAGAGCCGCATTTTCACCAAGTTCGCTGGCCATGATACCAGCCAACTTAGCAACCTCAATCGAATGACGCAAGACATTTTGTCCATAAGAAGTACGGAACTGCAAACGTCCCATAATCTTCATCAAGTCTGGATGAAGGTTTGGCGCACCAATCTCATAGGCTGCTGCCTCACCGTATTCACGGATCTTATTGTCAATCTCTTGACGGTTTTTCTCAACCAACTCTTCGATACGAGCTGGGTGGATACGACCATCTTTGAGCAACATTTCCATAGTCATACGTGCAATCTCACGACGAATCGGGTCAAATCCTGACAAGGTCACCACTTCTGGCGTATCGTCGATAATCACATCGACCCCTGTCAAACTTTCAAAGGTACGAATGTTACGACCTTCACGACCAATAATGCGTCCCTTCATAGTATCATCTGGCAGATGAACTGTTGAGTTTGTCGACTCCGCTACATATTCACCAGCGATACGTTGCATAGCTTGAACCAGGATGTCCTTGGCCATTTTGTCAGAACGTTCCTTGACCTCTTGCTCAGCTTCGCGAATGCGGCTAGCAATCTCCTTGGTCAAGTTTTCCTCTGTCTGTGCCAAGATAATATCTCGTGCTTCTGCCTGAGACAGGGCACCAATACGCTCTAGTTCTGCTTCTTTTTGTCTTTCGACTTCCTCTAATTGCTCTTCACGCGCATCAAGGTTTTTCGCTCTATCAGAAATACTTTGTTCTTTTTGTTCAAGTGTTTGTTCTTTACTCGTCAAATTGTCGTCCTTACGGTCAAGGCTAGTAGCTCTCTCTGTCAAACGACTTTCGATTTGTTTGAGTTCTTGACGTTCTGATTTGAATTCAGCGTCCACTTCTTCACGGTATTTTCTGGCTTCTTCTTTGGCCTCCAATAGTGCTTCTTTTTTAAGAGACTTGCTTTCACGTTTGGCTTCATTAACAAGTAAATCCGCTTCACGCTCAGCTTGTCCACGTAAATTAGTTGCTTCTTGTTCAGCATTTAAAAGCATCAACTCTGCAGCTTCCTGAGATGATTTCATCTTAGCTGAGATGCTGACATATCCAATGACTAAACCAATGATGACGGCAAAAACAGCAATCGCAAGCGACATGATTTCCATGTTTTTACCTCATTTTATTGTTATTCCGAATGACATACATTCTTTTACATTCTACCATAAAAAAGTGATTTTCACAAACCTAAAATAGAATATGTTTTGGGGAAATTAGCGTGAATTTTAAGATTACACTTCTTCGGATCCCTTCAAACTTTTGAACACATCATCAATAAATATATCTGCTAATCTCTTCTTGAAAGAATCATTATTTAATAGAGCACCAAATAAATCTTGACTCTGAGAGTATCCTTCTATAAGAGCATTGTCAATCTCTTCTTCAAAAGCAAAAACGAAATCTTCTCTAGAGTTGACACGAGCAGATTGCTTTAGTCTCGGATTCTTTTTCATCAATTCACGAATGGATACCGCTCCACTTAGACCGACTTGGTGATCAATACCCAAATCCAACTGTTCGTTAATTTCATCTAAGATTTCAGATAAACGCTTCTCCTGGTCAGTCGTAACACCTCCAGTACTTGGCTTGGTAAGTATTAACTCTGGATGATATTCCAATTCAGAAACTGACCTGAAAGAACCTGTTTGCTTATGTTTCATATAGTCCACTACGATCTTATCTGCGATTGTAAAATCATCTCCTCCAATGCGAACATCAATCATCTTGACAAGACTTTGCAGATAATTATAACGTTCGTGTAGAACTTCATTTTGATAAGCAGTTGCCTGAATCAAGAAAGTATACATTCTAAGAAAACCTCGAATAACCTTTCGAATAGAAAGTAGTTCTTTCTCATCAAACCGTCTAACTCTATCATAACCTTGATTTAACAGAGAAACCATCTTTTGCTTTTCTCTGCTGTTTCTCTTTTCTTGGTATAAGAATTGATTAAACTCATGAACAACATTACTGTCCAAGATACCATACTCATCAATTTTCCGATCCAAGGTCAAGACATCGCTAGGTGTGACTGTATCTGCTAAAATAGTCTCACGGTAGTAGGGAGAAAAAGCTGAGCGAATATCGTCATAAGTATTTTTAAAATCAAGGATAAAGGTCTTCTTGTTGTAGCCTCTATAGATACGATTCAAACGAGACAATGTTTGCACCGCAGCAACACTTCGCAACTTTTTATCCACATACATAGCAACCAGTTTTGGTTGGTCAAACCCTGTCTGATACTTATTTGCCACAATCAGGATTTGGTAGTCTTCCGTATCAAAATGATCTTTCAAATAATCTTCCTTGACCTGATTCATTTGCGACTCAGTATATTCACTACCTTGATAATCAACCTTGCCAGAAAAGGCAATCAGGGATCCAATACTAGTGATACTGTGGTCTTTGAAGTACTTTTGAAAGGCCAATTGATACTTAACTGCTGCCTCACGACCCGAAGTCACAATCATAGCCTTACCTTGACCACCCAATTCAGCCATAATATCATGACTGATAAAGTGATCCATGATAATTTCAACCTTTTGATTGATATTTTCATCAGATAATTCTACAAACTTTGCAATCTTACGCTTAGCAAGAGTCGTTTTTAGCTCAGGATCTTCTTCAACTGCTTTATTGAGCTTGTAATAGGTCTTATAAGTCGTATAGTTATCTAAAACATCTAGAATAAAACCTTCCTCAATAGATTGCTTCATACTATAAACATCAAAAGGAGCTTTAGAACCATCTGCTTGTGTTGTCCCAAATAGCTGTAGAGTTGTCGCCTTGGGAGTTGCGGTGAAGGCAATGATTGAGACATTGTCCTGCTTACCTGTCCGAGCAATCTCCTGCTCGATAGCATCCGCAACACTTACTTCTTGAATCTCATCGATAGTTCCATCTTCTGTATCTGTTTCTGTCAAGACTTGACTAACCGAACTCATATAGGATCCTGTCGTTGAACTGTGGGCTTCATCAATCAGGATGGCAAATTTCTTTTTCGCAGTGTTCCCTACAGACATCCAGTTGGATTGGTTGATTTGGGCAAACTTATGAATCGTCGTAGCTATGATTTTTGTATTTCCTGCAATCGCATCTGCTAAGTCACTGGAGGTTTCTTTGTCGCCCATTACCTTGACCACTCCAGGCTTGTGGGAGATTTCCTTGACTGCTTCTTGCAATTGACGGTCAACTACGATACGGTCTGTTACGATTAATACAGTATCTACGATGTTTTGATTCTGATCATCATGAAGAGAAACTAAGCTGTGAGCCAACCATGCTATGGTATTGGTTTTACCAGAACCAGCCGAATGCTGAATCAGATAATTACTGTCAGTATGGTTGACTTTCATGTCCTCTAGGAGACGGCTAACTGCTCTTCGCTGATGGTATCTCGGGAAAATCAGGGTCTTCTTTTTATGCTTATCCATCTCAAAAAAGATAAAACTCTCTATTAACTGGAGAATACTATCCTTGGTCAAGACATCAAGCCACAAGTAGTCTGTATCGACACCATCAGGGTTGTGAGGGTTGCCACTTCCCATCTCAATACCTTCCCCTTTCCCCACATTAAAAGGTAGAAAATAGGTTTCTTGTCCTTTCAATTGCGTCGTCATATAGACTTCTAGGGTATCCACTGCAAAGGAAGCCAAGACTCCCTGTTCAAAACGGAAAAGACGATTCTTAGGATTGCGTCCCTTGAGCTGCCTGATAGCATCCTGTACAGACTGACCACTGGGATTAAACTTAAGTTCGATAGCAAATAGTGCTAATCCATTGATAAAGATAACAAGGTCAATGCGGTCGCTCTCCTCGTAAACCACTTCTTCCATAACAGATAGACAATTGGCTTGGTATTGTTGAACAGCCTTTTCATTAAAACTAGTCGCAGGTTTACGATAAAGAAGACGAAGTTGTTTATTTTCAATAAAGACACCCTCTTTTAAGGCGAATAAAAAGCCACCCTTGACGATTTCTTTATTAATCAGATTGACGATTGTCTCCTTGCTAAGCTTTTTAAGGAGATAGTCCATGGTCTCCTCTTGGGTCTCCATCAGAAAATTCCATAGGAGTTCCACATCCATGGCTAATCTAGGATCGTAGCAAGTAGCGTCCCGCTGAATATAGTCATTCTTATCTCTCAAATCTTTGATAATCCACTGTTGGAAATCATAGCGCTCCTTCAAGCCCAAATTTGCCATAGCTTCTCACTTTCTATCATTTATTAAACATGATTTTTTCTTCATCAAGACTTTTTATAATATACTCATCGATTAATTTATTATCTTCTTCATTTTTTGAAAAATTACTTTTAATATTATTTGGGGTTCTATACTCCAACAAACGATGAATAACATTCTCACTTCTATCCCTGTACCAAGTCCAATCTATTTCAGGATAAAGACCTCTAATATCTACTTTGATATCTTTTAAAATATCAAAATCAGAAAAATATCCTTCACTACTTAGAGTATATAAATCTTCCACTGATTTTTCTCTTGGATTTGGGAAACTCTTTACACCATCCTCCTGATTTTCATTAATTCTTTTAATCAAGTACTGGTATATTTGATTTTGTATCTTAGGAAAATCATACACTTCATAAAGCATCAGTTTGATTACTTTGTGGTAATTTATGTTTTCTGAATCCTCATAAGCGCTTAGAAGTTCGAGAATTTCATGTTTAATGTCCTCTTCAAGATTTTTAAATAAATGACACACCAAATCAGAATACTCCATAATATCTTTAACATCATTATTTTGATATTTAATTTTTAAAATATCTATATTTAGCTTTTCAAGCACTACTTTCGCAGTTTCTTCTTCAGTTGAACAGTATTCCAATAACCGAGAATATAATGGATACGCTGAATTATATGATGATAAATCATTCTCCAAAATGTCATTTAAATGTTTATTAACAATATTAACTATCCTAGATTGCAATAAAGTACTCTTAATATCGTCTTTATTATCAAGAACAATTTTAATAAGTCCTTCAATTTCTTGACTCCAACTATAATACAATGTTTGACTATCTAAAATATCCACTATTCTATGTGCTTCTATATCATCAATAAGAGGAAGAAAAGTTAGCATATTTCTAAGCTCTCTATGACTCTCAACCTCCATCGTCTCCGTCGTCTCAGCTCTTTTTTGCAGATGAATAATTCGTTCCAACAAGAAGTCTTTCGCTTTATCAGTAACTTTTATTTTGCTAAACGAATAGTTTCTAAAATATAAATTTACAACCTTAAAATCTATACTAGGAAGAATTAATTGAACATCATCCAAATCAAGATTTCTAATACACGAGGCCGTTCTATCAAAAATACTTTTTTCAGTATTTACATATGAATTATCATAACTGAGTAATAATATTTCTAAATATCTATTAATAATTGATTTGTAAATATGGTAATGTTCAAGACATAAACAATTTAATTTTAAAAAATTATAAAGATTTTTTATCGCAAATTCCGCATTAAAAAGATGATCATTAAAAGACCAACCTCCTCTCCTGTAACTTTCATGCTCTTCACGAATTTTATCAAATAGTTCATTAATCGTTTCTAATTTTCGATATAAAAAATTGAGATTGAGTATTGAATCTCTAAAAAATTCTATAATCCTTTTCTCATCCCCTGTAACCGAATTAATAATTTGTTCAGTTAATTCATTTAACTCTCCATCATATAGAGGGGCAGCATAGCTTAATTCTTTTGTTCCATCAAAAAAATGAGTAGGAATATGCTTGAAATTAAATTCACACACTAGAAAATTAAAATAGTCTTTCTGACGAAACGCTGTATTTGCTAACTCTCTGAATTTTGCTTTTGCTAAAGAATATTTTTTTTCTTCATACATTCTAAAAGCTTCACTTAAAAAGTTATTTACTTTTAAATCTCTAGATTCATTAATATCTATATTCAAAAAACGAGTTAAAAGAGATTTTTTACATACTATATTTCGTAATTCTTCATTATCCTGAATTTCAAATCTTACTCTATCATTTCCAAGCCAACGATATTCATCATTCCTTATTAAAGCCCTTCCTCTTAAATAGGAATATCTTGAAAAATCATTCGAATCAATAAAATTGAGTCTATCTAAGAAAGCAAGTTGATTCCATAAATCATTAGAATTATTTATTTCTCCATTTCTATTTTTAGATAGAGATTCTAAGAACTCCTTTGTCCTTAGGAATAAATTATTCCCTTCTTCCACCACTCCTTCAGCAAGAAGTTTTCCGTTAGAGACAATAATAATTCCTTGTTTTTTGTAATAATCTCGGATAATTGTTGGAGGTTCTTCAGGTGTGTAAAAATAAGCGTTTTTAGCATCCAATTTAAATGTATTTTGAATTAATCGAAATATAGAATTAAAAGTTGAATCACCTAGAGAATAACCTACAAACAATAAGGTATGGTTCATTATCAGCGACTGTATTAAGGTTGAAATCATCGGAAAATTCAAAGTGTAGTCTAAGTAATCATCTTCTTTTAAAACGATATTCTTCTTATTGAAGTCGCCATGCATTTTAATCAAATACCTTTCCGAGCTCGTATAAGGAATATCTTTATCCTCTGCGACTACATTATACTTTAACAAACCACTTTCAAACTGACTCTCCATAAGTGAATCATAGTTTGTCGTGATAATATGTTTTGGTGCTATTTTTTCTATTAATTTGTGTAACTCATTTGGTTTACTTGTACCCTTACTAAAGAAAACTTCCTCAATCTTTTTTGTGTACTGATTTTTTCCAAAAGTATCATAATAATATTGAGCAACTCTTAGGGGATCTTTTATTTTTTCTTCTGGTAAGTTCAACTCATTTTCTAATGATCGAATTAATTCTTTCCAAGTCGGCAAATTTTAATTAGCTGATATCCCTGCACCAACGAATAAGATTAAAGAATTTTCGTTAATAGATTTCTTTATTTTAGATACAGATAAACTATAATTTTCTTCCATATTGTAAGACCGTCCTATCATTCACTTGTGTCAACTAAATACAAGTCACACTTCTAAACCCTTTTCTTCCCTGTCACATAATCATAAATAAGAGTTTGTCGTTGTTTGTTGATATTTGCAATTTGTTGCTCTTTTGTTTTTATCATCTGATTAATTGTCAACATTTTTTTGTTTAAATACTGACTAATTTCATACTGATAGTCTAATCCTGGAGCAATTATTTTAAAATTTCCAATATTCTCAAAACTCAATCCTTCCCTATTTCCGCTAATTTGATGAGTTTTAATCATAAACTGTCCGAATTCAGACATAATAAAATACATTAAATAATCTGGTAATACATACCTATTACTTCTAATAATGCAAACATGTTGATTAACATTTGCCTCTATATCTAAATCATATTTTGCTACTCTTCCAATAGAAGCTCCTGTTATATTTAATAAAATATCATTTTTTTTAACGCAAGTTCCAATCATCTGTTGATGAATATTTCTATTAATATAAGTTGCTTTATCTTCTAAAAGTATTAATCCATTATAAATATTTTGACTTCGTATAAATAATATTCCCGTTTCTTCAAAAATTCCAGATCCTCCCAATGGAGTCTTACCACTTCCAATTTTATTTGCCAGGTACTTTAGTCGATTCACTCCCCACCCTTGAGGCACCTGTCCAACCCAGTCGATACCTGAATCTTTCATGGGGACTGTTTTATCCAATCCTTTTGTGACGGTTTCATAAATCAAGCTAGCTCGGTAGTCTTTGAGTTTTTGAATTTGCTTCTCTAGTAGTACTTTCACCTTATCCATCTGGGCAGTTTTCTTGTCTAGGAAATCAGCGATTTTTTGTTGTTCATTTTTTTGGGGAAAGGTAAAAGTAAATTCATCAAATACATTTTGATATAAATGTAAAATAGTGCTAGCTCCTGAATTTGTATAGTTAAACCACATCCAAAATTCATCTGACAGTAAAACATAGTATAAAAATCTTCTATCAATCTCATCAATTGTTTGGATTCTTAACACACCACTATTTAACGAAGCTTTATCATCAAGCCCTGAAATAATAGCTACTTTACCTACCGTACCATCTTTCGTAATTAGTAAGTCACCATTTTCAACTTGAATCTGTGAAGCTTCTGACCAACGTTTTTCATCAATATGTACAGCTGTTTCAAAATTAATTGTTCCATTGTGAAAGTCAGTTCCAGTAATTAAATATGGTCCTTCTTCTTTATATTCAGCTGATGTTAATCCTTGCCAACCAATTCTACCATTAAGCTGTGTTGTGAATTTTATTTTAGAAATCTCCCACTCTTCTGGTATCTGTCCGATCCAGTCAATGCCACTCTCTTTCATCCTAGTCATGTTTTAGTTCCTCCAAGAGAGTCTGTAGTTCTGCTTCCAAGTCATAGAACTCTGCCAATAACTTCTCAGCACTCTCTGGTGCTTGGTAGTGATAGAAATAGCGGGTAAAAGGAATCTCGGCTCCATAGCCCTTTTCCTCATCAAACCAGTAGTGGGCGTCAGGTACATGGGGATAGACCTCACGCGCAAAGTAGGTTTCCACATCCTCTGTCAGCTTAACGATTTCACTGTCCTTGGTGGTCTTATCATAGACAATCCCATCGGCAATCTCATTTGCCTTGTCTTTCCTCTTGGTTCGGATAACTTCTGCTGTTTTGTCCATTTCACTCATAGCTAAGGCTAGCGCATTGACATTGGCAGGCGTAAGCTTAAACTCTCCCAGCAAGTCCTTGATGACTTGGGCAAAGTTCTCAAAGTTAGGATAGGTCTTATCAGAGCTTCCCTTAGCAAGAGCTGTCAGGATAGCTTCTTGCTTGATCTTACCAGCTACAAGATCCTGTAATTTTTTCTCATCCTTGGCTGAACGTGGTTCCATCTCTAGCAATTCTTGGTACTTGTATTCATCAAATAGTTTAGCTAGGAAAGGAACGCTTTTCGCTTTCTCAATTGTTTCTTCGCTTATCTGGCCACGACGTTGCAGAGGTTGCATAACTGTAAACTCTCGATAGAGAAACTCTTGATTGTCAAAGATTTTTACATGGTCATTTTCTTGAAAATCATCGTACCAGCGAAGGATCTGACGGATATTATCTTGGGACAACTCACGGCGTTTTTGACCTAGAGATTTACGTAGAGGAATAAACTCCTCCGTCGCATCGATAAATTGAACCTTATTCTGGCGCTCAGGAGACTTGTTTTTATTATAAATCCAGATATAAATCCCAATCCCTGTGTTATAGAAAAATTGACCTGGAAGAGCGACTATAGCTTCTAGCAAATCATTCTCAAGGATATAACGGCGAATCTGACTTTCTCCCGATGATGTCCCACCTGAAAAGAGGGGAGACCCATTTGAAATGATGGCTGCACGACCATTTTCTTCTAATTTTGCAAGAGCATGAAGATGGAAGAGTAGTTGAGCATCTCCAGTTCCTGGAGTCGCGACAAAACGACCTTGACGACCTTCTGTTTTGTCAAAGAGTTGATGATCTTTCTTAACTGCATCCTCAACCCCATCATCCGCATCCTTACCACCCCAAGCTTGACCGAAGGGAGGGTTAGCGATGACAAAGCTCATTTTAGTATCTGGGAAAGGATCTGGATCTTTTAAGGTATCTACCTTCACGAAATAGTCAGAGTCTTCCTGACGAATTAGCATATCTGCACGACCAATCCCAAAGGTTTCAGGTAAAACTTCCTGACCAAAGAGTCGGACAGTGGCTCCTGTATTCAACTGACGGATATAGCTTTTAGCTGTAGCCAGCATTCCCCCAGTTCCAGCCGCCATGTCTAGTATTTTCAACTCTTTTTTATCAACAAAAAGTTCTTCGTCTGCCTCAATCAAGAGGAGGTTGACCATCAGAGCAATAACCTCACGAGGGGTATAGTGAGACCCCGCTTCCTCATTTTCAGAAAATCGGCGGATGATATCCTCGAACATGTATCCCATACGCATAGAGTCGACTGAACTTGGAGACAAATCAATTTGAGAGAACTTTTTAATAACCGTGAAAAGGCGACCACTCTGGGCCAGGGTACGGACTTGCTCTTTAAATTTTAGGTTTTCAATGATGTCCTTGACACGATAGGAATAGCCATCCAGATAGGCTAGAAAATTCTCCTCGATTGCATTTGGATCGTTTTGAAGATTTTCCAACGTAAAAGGACTAACATTGTAGTAACGATAGCCTGAAAGTTTCTCCAACACTTTCTCAGGTGTATTGGGATTTGCTTTGTATTGTGCTACCACCTGATCCTTGGTTGGCAGCAAGGCAGCTTCTAAACGAGTCAGGACAAACATTGGAATAATGACATCGCGATACTTATCTGCTCGATAAGCTCCTCTAAGAGTGTTAGCGATAGACCAAACCGTATTGACATCATTAGAAATTTGGATGTCATTTGCTTGGAATAGTGGTAATTTTTCTTTGAAACTAGACATTTACTTCCCCTGTTTTTATTATTAACAATTCTCTTCATTATACCACAAATTAAGAGTTATAAAGCGGATTCAAGGGTAAAGATCGAAGTTCATATACTAATTTTTTTACTGAGTTTTTGTCTTTTGTATTAAGGATTCTGGCATTTTCCAAAAAACTTTATCTTAAACTTACTAATAAAAATTTAAAAAATAAAAAGCCTACTTCGCAGTAGACTCTAGTAATGATCTTTAAAGGACAAGAAAGCCACGCTATCTCCATCCATCATATAAATCAAGCGATTTTCTGCGTCGATACGACGTGACCAGGCTCCTTGGTAGTCATACTTGAGTGGTTCTGGCTTACCTATTCCTGTAAAGGGATCACGTTGAATATCCTTGATTAGTTTATTGATTCTTTTTAACGTTTTCTTGTCCTGAGTTTGCCAGTAGCAATAATCTGCCCAGGCATCTTCTGTAAACTTGAGCAGCATTCATCACTCCTCAATCACATGTACCTGAGTGCTTCCAGCACGGACTTGAGCCATTCCTCGCAAAACCTTGTCTGATAACTCCTTATTTTGAACGATTCTCAGGGTTTCCTGAATACTGTCCCATTCGCTCTTTGAAAGAACTACAATGTCCTCATCTGGATTTTTATTAAGCACCGTTAAAGGCTCAAATTCATCATTGACCTTCTTCATGTAGTCTTTTAAATGATTTCGGAATGTTGAGTAAAGAACTGCTTCCATAACCATACCTCGTTTTACCTCTTTTCCACTATTATACACGAAAAGAAAGAAATTGTCAGAAACTTGTACAAGATTTTCTTTTTCTATCTATTTATTCGTAAAAAATCTCAAAAAGCCTACCTTTCAGTAGACTTAGTTTGTTTCTATTCTTATTGGCACTCTTCCAAAATTCTGGTCTGCTATACTTGGATTTCCTAGTTGGTAAATCTGGTCTGCTTTTTGGGTCATAGCATCCCAAGGTTCTCTGCCAATTCTGCTGACTAGATTGACCTGCCCTTTCAGAGACTTGAGATGTTGTCTGCCTTTTTCGGTAAAACCAAGGACATGAATGGCTTCTGGCAAGTCATTTTCTCTAGCCTGCACCAAAATATAAGTCAAAAGACGTCTGACACGCGCCTTGGTGTAACGCTTGGTCGCAACCACCTCAACCAAGTCTCCCACAGACTGGGCTGTCTTGATGGCTTCCTTAATGCGTACTACCATTTCTTGATTAACCTGATAGACGGTGGTTAGGTCGGGATTTGACAAAATTTGATATCGGAGAAAGGGAAAATAGTCTTCCCAGCTCACCTTACTGGCCTGCTCAAATAGGGCAATAGAAGGCATAAAGCGTTCTAAGAAATCTTGATCCTTCTGGTGCTGACGAAGAGCTGTCGCTGAAGCAAAGTCCACATCTTTATCCACAGAATGGTAACCAGCCCCCTGACGCTGAATCGGATGCAGCCTGATATTTCGTCCTGCAACCGCCTTGGCATAAGCAAGAGCAAGGACATGATTGGGCGTATTGCCTGAAAAATCAAGACCTGCAAATTCCTTCCACATGGCTTGGGTTTTCTGGGGATAAGAGAGGGAATCAGGCAGATTTTCCACAAATTTCTCCATCTCAGCCCCCTGCTCTGTGTATAAGTCAGCGATTTTCTGGTAATCCAGAATTTCCTCCGTCCCAAATGCTAAAGTATCAATGCCCAACCGAGCCAAGATAGCCACAGCTCCTTGGCCGAAGAAATCCGCCGCCTGAACACTGACTAAAAAGGGCAATTCCACTACCAAGTCTGCGCCATTTTCCAGCGCCATCTGGGCTCGTGTCCACTTGTCAACGATAGCAGGCTCTCCTCGCTGCATAAAATTACCAGACATGGCAACGATTTTCAGTCCCTCAGCCTGATCCAGCAGGTATTTATGCCCATTATGAAAAGGATTAAACTCCGCGATAATACCTGTGATGGTCATAGTGATCTCCTACTTCTGCGCGACAAAAAACCAACGGGTGCTAGTTTCTGTTGGCTCCTTGTCCTCAAAGTCCGCATAGAGTTTGAAAGACTTAAATCCAGCCTGCTCCAGCAAAATATCATAGGTCAGAACCTCATAAGTCCTCTCCTCATGCACTTCATCGTGGCGACTAAAGGAACCGTCTGCCTCCTTGATAAAGAAAGTCAGCTCATGCACGATGGAGTGAGGAGCTTCGTCCTCGTAGGTATCCCAGAGCATGGCGAAATCTTCCGCATTTTCATGATAGGAATAGCCTGGAAAAACTTCATCTGTCTGGTAGGTCGAATGTACATCAAATATGAAAATTCCGTCTTCGTTTAGGGCATTATAAACTTCTTTAAAAACATCCCCGACTTCTACTTCATCCTGCATGTAGCAGATTGAGTCCGAATAACAAGTGACAAAATCATATTGACCTGCCTTGGACAAATCCAGCATATTGCCTTCAATAAAGTCAATCTTTTGTTTAGCTGAAGAAGCTCTCTTCTCAGCAATCTTCAACATATCCCCACTCAAGTCAAGTCCAGTCACATCAAAACCAGCCTGAGAAAAGCGCACAGACTGTATACCTGTCCCACAAGCCAATTCCAAAAGTTTCTTTCTCTCCTTGGTCTTAGGCAAGTGACGCAGAGAAAAATCCGTCCATTTGTCGTATAAACTATCGTCCATGACTGCATCATAGACCGCCGCAAAGGTTTCATAAGTTGCCATAATCATGATACCAAGAGCCTCCATGGCAAACACCACTCGCCCTTTACCTTTCTATCCAATTTTCTAAAATAAGCAAAGAAACCCAGTTGACTACAACTGAGTTCAATTGTACACTATAGTCTTTTCGTTTGCTTTTAGTACTAGGCAACGAGTTGCAGGCATAACTGGAGTTAGGCAAAACGAGTTAACGCCGTAATAAAAGATAAAGGAAAAGACTATAAAGTTTCAGATAAATCTACAGAATGCGCCTCATGCCATAGTTTTTCTAGGTTATAGTGGGCACGCATTTCTTCTGAGAAGATATGCACAACGACAGCACCGAGGTCCAGCAAGACCCATCCTCCAGCTGCATCGCCTTCGATATGGCTGCCTTTAAATCCTGCTTCCGCTACTTTTTCACGGATATTATCAGCGATAGCATCCAACTGGCGGCTATTCATTGAACTAGTGATAACAAAATAGTCCGTCACGCTGGTCAATTCTTGTACGTCAAGTGCGAGGATATCCTCCGCACGTTTCTCATCAGCCGCTTTCACGACTAGTTCTAGTAATTCTTTTTCGTTCATTTAGTCCTCTTTCAAATAGTGCACAAAGGCGTTATAGGTTTCAAGGGTTTGGGGATAAATGGGAAATCCCTGATGAGCTAGATGCTCCACGGTATGAGCTGTTTCGTAGGCCACCGCCTTATTGAGCGATAGCTCAGCAATTTCACGCGCCACATCCACACCTGGAAAGGCCCGATTGTGTTCGATATAGTCTGCGACGTAGATAACCTTATCTAGGTCTGTCATCTGACCAGCCCCAACTGTATGGATTTCAATAGCTCTCAGGATTTCCGAATCATGCAAATTCAAATCTTCCTGAATCTTGTAGATGCCAACCATACCATGCCAGACATTATTGCCCCAGTTTTTGAGATCAGGATCCAGCTGATAACGGTCAATCAAGTCTAGAAATTCCTGATCTGACAGCTTTTTAGCGTAGTCATGAAGAAGGCCTGCTAGTCCTGCTTTCTCGACATCTACTCCAAATCGTTGGGCTAGTTCTATGGCTGCACGCTCCACACCCAAGCAATGGGTTAAGCGCTTTTCAGGCAGAAGCTCTGCCATTTTTTCCAACAAAACATCGCGAGAGCAGTTGATATAGTCTTGATAGGCCATCAGTAGAGTCCCTCTTTCTCGATGTAGCCTAGCACCGGCTGTGGTAGGAGAAAGTTGGGTTTCCGACCTTGAGCAATGAAGTCCCGCACCATGCTGGATGAGATATCCATGAGAGGCACATCCACCCAGATAACTGGATAGGAAGTTCCAGCCTTGTAGCGCGGGCGCTGAACCCCCACAAACTGAACCATATCAACCAGTTCATCAATTCGGTACCACTTAGGCAGATAGTCCACCATGTCGGCACCGATAATAAAGTAATAATCCGTATCTGGATTCTTCTCAGTTAGAAGCTTCATGGTGTCGTAGGTGTAAGAAATACCCTTGCGCTCTAGCTCGATTGTTTCAATGGCTAGCCCTTCAATCCCCTTAATCGCCAATTCAAGCATCTTGAGACGATGGTGTTCAGGGATGGTTTCTTTTTTATCTACGTGAGGAGGTTGGTATTCAGGCATGAGCAGAACCTGGTCCAGCCCCAACTGTTGCCGTACTTGGTCCGCAACGATCAGATGGGCATTGTGAACAGGGTTAAAATTCCCCCCTAAAACCCCGACTTGTTTGCGTTTTTTCTCCTTGATTTCTGGCTCCAACTCTACCTTGGTAAAGGGAGTCAATAATTCGATTGCCATAGGCTAGTCTCCTTTATTTCTCTGTAAAAACAGTTATTGGGAGTAGGTTTTTAGATTTCTTTGACTTTTTTAGAAATCTTGCGATTCTCTTTCTTGCTAGACTGTTTAAACAAAATCAAGATTCGTCCGATTTTTTGGACTGTATCCACACCGATTTCTTCTTCTAAGATTTCAGCTACTTCGTGGATGTTTTCATCAGTATTTTGTAAGAGCGTTACTTTAATCAATTCACGGGCGTCAAGTGCCTGACGGACGCTGGTTTTGATTTGGTCATTCAGTCCATTTTTTCCGATTTGGATGATCGGTTTGAGGGTGTGTGCCTGGCTATTGAGGAAGGCACGTTGTTTTGATGTTAATGACATAATTTCTTTAAAAGAGTTTCTTTTTATACTTTTCTGAAGTGGTGACGGACGTCAGCAAAGTCCTTCGGACTTTCATGACTAAAATTTGAGCCTAAGGTCTCAAATTTTCCGCAGTTGATACAATCACTTGTACCAACTGACACCACGGCGAAAAGTATTCTCTATAGGCTCGCCCTGCTCGCCCGAATTCAGATAACCCTTTCCTTTCTGTGTTTAAATAATTGCTTTTCGTATGACGACGGCGACGCCTTCTGGTGCCCAGACGGCGACTTTTGCGGTTCCTGTTACGCGGATCCAGCCGAGTCCAGAGATGACTAGGTCTGTCTTTTCCTTGATATTAAAGACATGTTGGACCAACTTTGGAAAATCTTCTTTTTCCTTGCTATTTGGTGGAGTTAGAAGAGTTCCGAGATGCTTGTCGTAGAAAGCACTAGCGCCTTCTAACTTGGTACGATGCAATTTGAGTTCGTTGTCAAAGAAAGCTGTGAATCCTTGCTTCTCACCTGCAATGAAGTCAAAGCGTCCTAGACCGCCTAGAAACAGGGTTTGTTCAGGATTAAGCTGATAGGTTTTAGGCTTGATTTCCTTTTTGGGGCTGACATACTTGAGGTTTTTGGCCGTCAAGTAGTGGGCCATCTGGTGGCGGTGGATAATCCCCGGCGTATCGTAGATATAAGATCCGTCGTCAAGCGGGATCTCGATTTTATCCAATGTTGTCCCTGGGAAGCGCGAAGTCGTAATGACATTCTGATCACCCGTGATTTCTTGGATAATGGCATTGATTAGAGTTGATTTTCCAACGTTGGTTACACCAACGACATATACATCGCGGCCCTTACGGTAATGCTCGATTTTGTCAATGACTTCCTTAATGGCATGTTTGTTTTGAGCTGAAGTTAGGACGACATCAACAGGACGAAGCCCTTCTTCATGGGCACGTTCCATGAGCCACTGGCTAATCTTGCCTGGTTTAACAGACTTGGGCAGAATATCTTTTTTATTTCCTACCAAGAGGACATCATTGCCCGATACAAAGCGTGACAAACCTGGAATGACAGAGCCATTAAAATCAAAGATATCAATGACATTTACCACCAAGGCATCACTGTCTCCCACCTCGTGCAAGAGCTTGAGGAAATCATCGTCCGTCAACTGAACATCCGTGATTTCATTGTAGTGGCGGAGACGGAAACAGCGTTGGCAATAGACTTCGCCAGTATCCAAACCTTTTTCAAGTGCCGACTGGGGAGTAAATCCAAGACCAGCCTTGTCTGTCGTCTGAATGGTTGCTCCACAACCAATACAGAGAATTTCTTCCATAGTTAAATTCCTTTTTTATATGTAATCGGTCCGTACTTTTCCGTTATTTGCTTCATAACACGGCGCTCACGAGCTCGGTTAATCTGCGTTTTGATTGAGTCATGTTGGACCAAGGGTTTGACTAAAATCGAGCGAATACCAGCACGGTGGGCTGCTCGAATATCGGTCATAAGCTGGTCGCCGACCATGACCACTTCACTTTTCTCATAGTGGAATTCCTTCATAGCACGATCAATCCCAAATGTGAAGGGCTTCAAGGCCCAATAAATGTAATCAATTTCAAACTTCTCAACTGCTCTTTGGACGCGTTTCTTAGTGTTATTTGAGACTACGATAATGCGAATGCCCGCGTCCCGAAGATCATGTAGCCATTGTTTCATCTCTGGCGTCCCATCAGGGTTGTTCCAAGCAATGAGGGTATTGTCCAAATCGACCAAAACAGCCTTGATTCCCTGCGCCTGCAGGCTTGGAACTGTCAGATCATAAACTGCTTCCACAGCAAAATCTGGCATGTAGTTTTCAATCGCCATTCTGGCTCCTTTTCTTTTTAATTTCTAGTAATTTTCTTCATCCATTGAGATAAGGCTGCCCATAAAATCAAGCTAGCCATTAAGATATAAATCCAAGCATTTGGCTCTTCTGTAAATGGTAGAGGAACATTCATTCCGAAGAAACCTGTAATAACCGCAAGTACTGCTAGTAAGACGGAGATAATAGTCAAAATTGACAAACTATCATTCAAGTTATTGTTTAGGATGTTGTTGTAAGAAGCTGAGAGTTGTTGCAAGACTTGAGAAATCAAGTCTGTCATAGACACCAACTGATGGGCTTCAATCATGGCATCATCAAACTGCTCTCGTTCGACATCATTAAATCTCCGATAAAGAGCATGGCCCTGGATATGTTCCAAGAGGAGTCGATTTTGTTTTGCTGCTGCTGTCAAGTAAACCATACCAGTCTCCAAGTCAGAGAGAGCGAAGAGATTTTTCTTTGTTGTAGTTTGACGTAGCAAGGCACTAATTTCGTCCTTACTTTTATCCATCTCTTCAATGACAGGATAATAAGCGTTACTGATAATCTCTAAACCAGCAAAGAGAAACTTGTAAATAGAAAGCGACTCATGGCTATCCAGATAAGCTGACATCTGATCAATGACATAAGCATTCTTATGGTTGCTGATGGTAATCATTCGTTGTCTTTCGACGATAAAGGTCATGGGAATCGCTTCATAATATTCTTTGTCTTTTTCTAAATCAAGAACATTATAAATAAAGGTTACCGTCTCCGTTTCACGGTTATAATCCATATGAGCTCGTTCATTTCTATCCAGAGCATACTCAATGGTTTCCTTGTCCAATCCATAGATGTCAGAAAGATCTTCCATATTTTTAATCTTATCCACATCAAGGTCTATCCAGGTACAACCATTGCCCAACTGCTTTTCTAAAACCATCTTTTCTCCTTTATTAAACTCTTTCTATTGTACCACAAATTACTTAAAATAACAGGTCTAGTCTGTGCGTGAGAAATTGCTGACGACGGTGATATTCCGATTGGGAACGAAGTGCAGAACCTGATCTTCTCCTCTGAGTTGCGTTGTTCGAATGCCGACACTGACAACCTTGCCCGATACGGTAATAGGACCATTTGTCAAAACGACCTCATCTCCCACATCCAGTTGACGTTCAAAGAGGATGAAAAAGCCATTGATGACATCAGATAGAAAGCCTTGGGCTCCCATTCCAATAGCCACCCCAGCAATCCCAGCCCCTGCCAGCAAACTAGAGACTGGCAAGCCCAAAATAGACAAGATACAGTAAAGTAAAAAGAAATAGAGGGTATAATTAAACACATTCTCTAATAAACGTGAGATGGTTTTCTGACGCCCGACATCGTGGCGAGACATTTTTAAAGAAGGTTTAACAATTCTCTGCACCATGGTATGAAGTAGTTTCTTAGCTATATAGAATAGCAAAAATAGAAATAACAGAGAAATTAACTTGGTTAAGATATTCTCAATAATCGTTGTTATATCAAGCTTATTGAGATAGGTTTGAAAAAATTCTTGCATAGAAAACTCCTTTCATTTATTATACCATACTTTCACAAGTGATGAATCTCCATAAATATTCAAAAATAATAGCCAAAATAGACAGAAAATTCTTGATTTTAGCTCATATTTATACTATAATCATAAACATTACACAACAAAGGAGATTGTTATGAAAAAAATCATTCATGCTTGGAATAAGGCAAGCCTGATCAAACGAATTTTGATTGGTATGCTTTGTGGAGGTATCCTAGGACTGACACTTCCTAACATTTCAGGAATTGGCCTGCTCGGAGATCTCTTTGTTGGCGGTCTAAAAGCCATCGCACCGATTCTAGTCTTTGCCCTCGTTGCTAACGCCCTTTCCCAACATCAAAAGGGACAAGATAGCAACATGAAAACTGTTATCTTCCTTTACTTGGTAGGAACCTTTGCAGCGGCACTTGTTGCTGTCCTAGCAAGCTTCATTGTCCCTGTTGAGATTACCTTAAATAGTGCCAATACAGAAATCGCACCACCAGATGGAATTGGCCAGGTCCTTAGCAATCTCTTGCTCAAACTGGTTGACAATCCAGTCAATGCCCTCGTTACTGCTAACTACATCGGTATCTTATCTTGGGCAGTTGTTTTCGGGATTGCTATGAGAGAGGCCAGCAAAAACAGTAAAGAATTGCTGAAAACCATGGCTGATGTGACTTCTAAGATTGTCGAATGGATCATCAACCTAGCTCCATTTGGTATCCTTGGTCTTGTCTTCAAAACCATCTCTGATAAGGGAATCGGAAGCCTAGCTAACTACGGAATCTTGCTTGGCCTCTTGGTGACAACTATGTTCTTTGTCGCTCTGGTTGTCAATCCATTGATTGCCTTCCTCTTTATGAAGAGAAACCCTTATCCCCTCGTTTGGAAATGTTTGCGTGTCAGCGGTGTGACAGCCTTCTTCACTCGTAGTTCTGCGGCTAACATCCCTGTCAACATGAAACTATGCCATGACCTTGGACTAGATCCAGATACCTATTCAGTTTCTATCCCACTTGGATCTACTATCAATATGGCCGGGGCAGCGATTACCATTAACGTTCTAACCCTTGCTGCAGTAAATACTTTGGGAATCCCTGTTGACTTTGCGACAGCCTTTGTCCTCAGTGTAGTAGCAGCAATCTCAGCCTGTGGTGCTTCTGGTATTGCCGGAGGTTCCCTCCTTCTTATCCCAGTTGCTTGTAGCCTTTTCGGTATTTCTAACGATATTGCCATGCAAGTTGTCGGAGTTGGATTTGTCATTGGGGTCATCCAAGACTCATGTGAAACAGCCCTTAACTCTTCTACAGATGTCCTCTTTACTGCCGTTGCCGAATACGCAGCAGCCCGTAAAAAATAACTCATAAAGGCAAGCCTGCTCAGGTTTTGTCTTTTGCTCTTTTATTCTAACTTATACTCTTCGAAAATCAAATTCAAACCACGTCAGCTTCGCCTTGCCGTACTCAAGTACTGCCTACGGCTAGCTTCCTAGTTTGCTCTTTGATTTTCATTGAGTATTATCAGGAAATTCTTATGTCTATTAGCCAACGTACGATCAAGCTCATCTTAGCTACCTGTCTTGCCTGCCTTCTTGCTTACTTTCTCAATCTCTCCTCAGCTGTCTCGGCTGGAATCATCGCCCTCTTGAGCCTATCCGATACCCGTAGAAGTACCTTAAAACTGGCCCGAAATCGCCTCTTTTCCATGCTTCTAGCTTTGGTTATCGGAGTTCTGGCTTTTCACTTGAGCGGATTTCATATCTGGAGCCTCGGCCTCTATCTAGCCCTCTATGTGCCTCTAGCCTACAAGATGGGCTGGGAAATTGGCATCACACCAAGTAGCGTTTTGGTTAGCCATCTCTTGGTGCAAGAGTCAACCTCTCCAGACCTCCTAGTCAATGAATTCCTTCTCTTTGCTATCGGTACAGGATTTGCCTTACTGGTTAATCTCTACATGCCTTCACGAGAAGAGGAAATTCATCACTACCACACATTGGTAGAAGAAAAGTTAAAAGATATTCTCCAGCGCTTCAAATATTATTTATCCAGAGGGGATGGACGCAACCGAGCACAGTTAGTTGAAGAATTGGACACCCTTTTGGAAGAAGCCCTCAGACTGGTCTATTTGGATCACTCTGACCACCTCTTTCACCAGACTGATTACCATATCCACTACTTTGAGATGAGACAGCGACAAAGTCGTATCCTGCGAAACATGGCCCAGCACATCAACACCTGTCACCTAGCTGCCAGTGAGAGCCTGATTTTGGCCCAACTCTTTTCAAAAATTGCAGCTCAACTGAGCCAGACCAATCCTGCTTCTGATTTGCTAGATGAAATTGAACGCTATCTGGAAGTCTTCCGGAACCGTAGTCTACCCAAGACAAGAGAAGAATTTGAAACCCGCGCCACCCTTCTTCAACTCCTACGCGAGGCCAAAACCTTCATCCAAGTAAAAGTTGACTTTTACCAAAAATATGGACAGTAAAAAAGAAAACTTCAGACCAATCACAAAAGGTGAATATCTGAAGTTTTCTTTTATTTGTAAGTTATTACCATAAAGGTTAATAATAAAATAAATAAGGCTTAATATTCAACATCTGTTTATAGAATGCTGAGATAAAATACTGCAAACTTTGCAGTATTTTTATCCACTACACGAAGTTTTGCAAATCGAGTCTATTTGCAAACGGAGTTAGTAAGGCAGTTACCCTTTTCTATCTACGACGGAAAAGTCCACGAATCGATACCATTCGTGGATTTTTCCTAGTGAAGCGTTTAGGTAAGCCGCCATAGCGGTTACCTATTATTAGATTACGACACTGAGTTTTACAAATCGATTCCATTTGTAAAACTCAGTTAGTGAGGCAGTTAGCTAGTTCGCCAAATAGCGACTAGCGTCCAACAATTAGGAACTTTAGTTCCAATTGTTGGTACTGAGTCACATCTTCTCTTCCAACTCTACGTCTGGATACTTATCCGCAAACCAGCGGAGGGCAAAGTCATTTTCAAAGAGGAAGACTGGTTGGTCAAAACGGTCTTTAGCCAAGATATTTCGACTTGATGACATTCGTTCATCCAAGTCCTCAGGCTTGATCCAACGAACGGTCTTTTTACCCATTGGGCTCATGACTACTTCCGCATTGTACTCGCCTTCCATGCGGTGTTTAAAGACTTCAAACTGGAGTTGACCAACAGCTCCCAGCATGTACTCGCCTGTTTGGTAATTCTTATAAAGCTGAATAGCACCTTCTTGCACCAGTTGCTCAATCCCCTTGTGGAAGGATTTCTGCTTCATGACATTCTTAGCAGAAACTTTCATAAAAATTTCAGGAGTGAAGGTTGGCAGTGGTTCAAATTCAAATTTGTTTTTTCCAACTGTCAATGTATCCCCAACCTGATAAGTTCCTGTATCGTAAACCCCGATGATATCTCCTGCCACGGCATTGGTCACATTCTCACGACTTTCAGCCATAAACTGGGTAACATTAGACAGTTTAGCACCCTTACCAGTACGAGGCAAGTTGACACTCATGCCACGTTCAAATTCACCCGATACGATACGTACAAAGGCAATACGGTCACGGTGTCGAGGGTCCATGTTGGCTTGGATTTTAAAGACAAATCCTGAGAAGTCCTTATCGTAAGGATCAACAATTTCTCCGTCTGTTTTCTTATGTCCATGTGGCTCTGGAGCAAACTTGAGAAAAGTTTCAAGGAATGTTTGCACACCAAAGTTTGTCAAAGCTGAACCGAAGAAGACTGGTGTCAATTCTCCAGCCAGAATAGCTTCCTCTGAAAACTCATTCCCAGCTTCATTTAAAAGTTCAATATCATCCTTGACTTGCTCGTAGAAAGGGTTGCTGCCAAAAAGCTTGTCCCCATCTTCTAAACTAGCAAAACGCTCATCCCCTTTATAGAGCTCCAAGCGTTGGTTATAGAGGTCATAGAGCCCCTCGAAGGCTTTCCCCATCCCGATTGGCCAGTTCATCGGGTAACTCGCAATGCCTAGTACTTCTTCTAATTCTTGCAAGAGGTCCAGTGGCTCACGTCCATCACGGTCTAGCTTGTTCATAAAGGTGAAGACCGGAATGCCACGGTGTTTCACAACCTCAAACAATTTCTTAGTCTGAGCCTCGATACCCTTGGCAGAGTCCACGACCATAACAGCAGCATCCACCGCCATCAAGGTACGATAGGTATCTTCTGAAAAGTCCTCGTGCCCTGGGGTGTCTAGGATGTTGACGCGCTTACCATCGTAGTCAAACTGCATAACAGATGAAGTCACCGAAATCCCGCGTTGCTTCTCGATATCCATCCAGTCAGACTTGGCAAAAGTCCCTGTTTTCTTTCCTTTTACGGTACCAGCCTCACGAATCTCGCCCCCAAAGTAGAGCAACTGCTCAGTGATAGTTGTTTTCCCCGCGTCCGGGTGGGAGATGATGGCAAAGGTACGACGTTTCTTAATTTCTTCTTGAATATTCATAAGTTCTCTTTCTTTGATTCTCTATTTTTCTTGTTTCAATAGCTAAGAATGATTTCTACATTGGATTTTACCATTCCTTTCAACACTCCATTATATCGGATTTTAGCATTTTTTTCAATTTCTATTTTATATCAGACACTGCTAAAGTAGAACAATTCCCCTTGCAATTTTTCAAATAAATGTTACAATAAATATAGAAAAAGGTGTTGCGACAACAACACCCCACAGAGCCGTTTAAGACGGTGGCTGTAATTACATAACTAAAAAATAGCTCGTTAACTCGCCAAAGTTAGGACGGCTATTTTTTTGTCTCTTTTACCAATTCAAGGATGAACCTTAGGAGCGTGATAACAAAGTTACCAGCTACAAACATGAGTGTCAAAGCCTCAAAAGGGGACAAATCTGGTTACTCCTTTCTACTAAGATTTTACAGGTTCTGCACATAAGCATCACCATCCTTTCGATTTTGTAACCACCGTCTTCACTTCTCTGTTAAACTATTGTACCATATATTTTCCCCTTTGAAATCCGCTTTTCAAATAAATCATCATCAGAATCCGTTCTCCATCCTATACCTGTCTTTTTTCATCTTTCCTTCCCTTATTTATAGGAAAATATGGTAAAATAGAACAGACTAAAAATCATCATTTCACGAAAGGATGCAAGATGAAAATTACGCAAGAAGAGGTAACACACGTTGCCAATCTTTCAAAATTAAGATTCTCTGAAGAAGAAACTGCTGCCTTTGCGACTACCTTATCTAAGATTGTAGACATGGTTGAATTGCTGGGCGAAGTTGACACAACTGGTGTTGCACCTACTACGACCATGGCTGACCGTAAAACCGTACTCCGCCCTGATGTGGCCGAAGAAGGAACAGACCGCGATCGCCTGTTTAAAAACGTACCTGAAAAAGACAACTACTATATCAAGGTACCAGCTATCCTAGACGATGGAGGAGATGCCTAATGACTTTCAACAATAAAACCATTGAAGACTTGCACAATCTCCTTGTCTCTAAGGAAATTTCTGCAACTGAATTGACCCAAGCTACGCTTGAAGATATCAAGTCTCGCGAGACAGCTATCAACGCTTTCGTCACCATCGCTGAAGACCAAGCTCTTGCTCAAGCTAAAGCCATTGATGAAGCTGGAATCGATGCTGATAATGTCCTTTCAGGAATTCCATTGGCTGTTAAGGATAACATCTCTACAGACGGTATTCTCACAACTGCAGCCTCCAAAATGCTCTACAACTACGAGCCAATCTTTGATGCGACTGCGGTTGCCAATGCAAAGGCTAAAGGCATGGTTGTCGTAGGTAAAACCAACATGGACGAGTTTGCCATGGGTGGTTCTGGTGAGACTTCTCACTACGGAGCAACTAAAAATGCTTGGGACCACAGCAAGGTCCCTGGTGGATCATCAAGTGGTTCTGCTGCAGCTGTAGCCTCAGGACAAGTCCGCTTGTCACTTGGTTCTGATACTGGTGGATCTATCCGCCAACCTGCTGCCTTCAATGGGATCGTCGGTCTCAAACCAACCTACGGAACAGTTTCACGTTTCGGTCTCATTGCCTTTGGTAGTTCATTAGACCAGATTGGACCTTTCGCTCCGACTGTTAAGGAAAATGCCTTCTTGCTCAATGCTATTGCAAGCGAAGATGCCAAAGACTCTACTTCTGCTCCTGTCCGCATTGCCGATTTTACTTCAAAAATCGGCCAAGACATCAAGGGCATGAAAATTGCTTTGCCTAAGGAATACCTTGGTGAAGGAATTGACCCAGAGGTTAAGGGAACCATTCTGAACGCAGCCAAACACTTTGAAAAACTTGGTGCTATTGTTGAAGAAGTGAGTCTACCTCACTCAAAATACGGTGTTGCCGTCTACTACATCATTGCTTCATCTGAAGCTTCATCAAACTTGCAACGTTTTGACGGTATCCGTTACGGCTACCGCGCAGAAGATGCAACCAACCTTGATGAAATCTATGTAAACAGCCGTAGCCAAGGTTTCGGTGAAGAGGTTAAACGCCGTATCATGCTTGGTACATTCAGTCTTTCATCAGGTTACTATGACGCCTACTATAAGAAGGCTGGTCAGGTCCGTACCCTCATCATCCAAGATTTCGAAAAAGTCTTCGCGGATTACGACTTGATTTTGGGCCCAACTGCTCCTAGTGTTGCCTATGACTTGGATTCACTCAACCACGACCCAGTTGCTATGTACTTGGCTGACCTCTTGACCATACCTGTAAACTTGGCAGGACTGCCTGGAATTTCTATTCCTGCTGGATTCTCTCAAGGTCTGCCTGTCGGTCTCCAATTGATCGGTCCTAAGTACTCTGAGGAAACCATTTACCAAGCTGCTGCTGCTTTTGAGGCGACAACAGACTACCACAAACAACAACCCGTGATTTTTGGAGGTGATAACTAATGAACTTTGAAACAGTCATTGGACTTGAAGTCCACGTAGAGCTCAACACCAATTCAAAAATCTTCTCACCTACTTCTGCCCACTTTGGAAATGACCAAAATGCCAACACTAACGTGATTGACTGGTCTTTCCCAGGAGTTCTGCCAGTTCTTAATAAAGGTGTTGTCGATGCCGGTATCAAGGCTGCTCTTGCCCTCAACATGGACATCCACAAAAAGATGCACTTTGACCGCAAGAACTACTTCTACCCTGATAATCCAAAAGCCTACCAAATTTCTCAGTTTGATGAGCCAATCGGTTATAAGGGCTGGATTGAAGTTGAGCTAGAAGACGGTACCACCAAGAAAATCGGTATCGAACGTGCCCACCTAGAAGAAGATGCTGGTAAAAACACCCACGGTACAGATGGTTACTCTTATGTTGACCTCAACCGCCAAGGGGTGCCATTGATTGAGATTGTATCTGAAGCTGACATGCGTTCTCCTGAAGAAGCCTATGCTTATCTAACAGCTCTCAAGGAGGTTATCCAGTACGCTGGTATTTCTGACGTTAAGATGGAAGAGGGTTCTATGCGTGTGGATGCCAATATCTCCCTTCGCCCTTATGGTCAAGAGAAATTCGGTACCAAGACAGAGTTGAAGAACCTCAACTCCTTCTCAAACGTTCGTAAAGGTCTTGAATACGAAGTCCAACGTCAAGCTGAAATCCTTCGCTCAGGGGGTCAAATCCGTCAAGAAACACGCCGTTACGATGAAGCTAACAAGGCAACCATCCTCATGCGTGTCAAGGAAGGAGCTGCAGACTACCGCTACTTCCCAGAGCCAGACCTACCAATCTTTGAAATCTCAGACGAGTGGATTGAGGAAATGCGAACTGAGTTGCCAGAGTTTCCAAAAGAACGCCGTGCGCGTTATGTATCTGACCTTGACTTGTCAGACTATGATGCTAGTCAGTTGACGGCAAACAAAGTCACTTCTGACTTCTTTGAAAAAGCTGTTACCCTCGGTGGCGATGCCAAACAAGTCTCTAACTGGCTCCAAGGGGAAGTCGCTCAGTTCTTGAATGCCGAAGGCAAGACACTGGAACAAATCGAATTGACACCAGAAAACTTGGTTGAAATGATTGCCATCATCGAAGACGGTACTATTTCTTCTAAGATTGCCAAGAAAGTCTTTGTCCACCTGGCTAAAAACGGCGGTGGAGCGCGTGAATACGTGGAAAAAGCAGGCATGGTTCAAATCTCAGATCCAGATATTCTGATTCCAATCATCCACCAAGTATTCGCCAATAACGAAGCTGCTGTTGCCGACTTCAAGTCAGGCAAACGTAACGCAGACAAGGCCTTCACAGGCTTCCTTATGAAAGCAACCAAAGGACAAGCCAACCCACAAGTTGCCCTTAAACTCCTTGCCCAAGAATTGGCGAAATTGAAAGAAGATTAATAGCAGACTTTTTATATACCTTTTTCTACTTTAGTACTTTAGAAAGAAGAAAAAATGAACAAATTTTTACGATTGCTATTTGTTTTAGTCATCATCGCTATGTTAGGCGCTTCTATACTACAAATTTTCTTTCCATCATACATGGGGAGTCACTCCGGGTACGGAATCTCTGCTGGTTGGCAACGAGAAATTGGAATATGGAACCTAGCTGTATTGATTCTTATTCTCGGTGTCAATATTAAGTACGATTGGTTCTATCTACGAATCGTGCTTCTCGCTCTCATCTTCGGTGGGATTGGAATAGGAACAAATCACTTAGTCAATTTTATGGAGTATCATTCTCCTGTAAATGCTATCGGTGCTTTCGAAAATTACTTGCTAGCGACGGGGTGGATTGTAGGATGGCTCATTGAACATCATTCCATAAAGAAGATAACTACTAGTAAATAACGACAAGTATATCTTAGATGATTTTTAAAGGTATAATATAGTTTAATAATCATTCAAATTAAGAAATCTATCTTCTCATTAGCCTCAATCCCATATCCTTCTTGAAGAGCTCAGCTACGACCAAGAAAGTCTTTGTCCACCTGGCTAAAAATGGCGGCGGTGCGCGTGAATATGTGGAAAAAGCAGGCATGGTTCAAATCTCAGATCCAGCTGTCTTGATTCCAATCATCCACCAAGTCTTTGCCGATAACGAAGCCGCTGTTGCCGACTTCAAGTCAGGTAAACGTAACGCAGATAAGGCCTTCACAGGCTTCCTTATGAAAGCAACCAAAGGACAAGCCAACCCACAAGTCGCCCTTAAACTCCTTGCCCAAGAATTGGCAAAGTTGAAAGAAGAGTAATATATAAAAGAAACCA
This sequence comes from Streptococcus sp. 2342, assembly GCF_013276795.1. Taxonomy (GTDB): domain Bacteria; phylum Bacillota; class Bacilli; order Lactobacillales; family Streptococcaceae; genus Streptococcus. The sequence goes on along the minus strand of NZ_VMLR01000003.1, from coordinate 473,428 downwards.
GCCCTGAGGTTGGTTTTTTTCTCCCCTACCAAATCCCAGTAACTATTTTGGCTTTATTTCCAGAAGATTTTATGGTAAAATGAAGAGTAATAATATTTATTAAAGAGGTAAAAACATGATTGAAGCAAGCAAATTGAAAGCTGGTATGACATTTGAAACTGCAGACGGAAAATTGATCCGCGTTTTGGAAGCTAGCCACCACAAACCAGGTAAAGGAAACACGATCATGCGTATGAAATTGCGTGATGTCCGTACTGGTTCTACATTTGACACAAGCTACCGTCCAGAAGAAAAATTCGAACAAGCTATTATCGAGACTGTCCCAGCTCAATACTTATACAAAATGGATGAAACTGCCTACTTCATGAACACTGAAACTTACGACCAATACGAAATCCCAGTCGTAAACGTTGAAAATGAATTGCTTTACATCCTTGAAAACTCTGATGTGAAAATCCAATTCTACGGAACTGAAGTAATCGGTGTAACTGTACCAACTACTGTTGAATTGACAGTTGCTGAAACACAACCATCTATCAAAGGTGCTACTGTTACAGGTTCTGGTAAACCAGCGACTATGGAAACTGGACTTGTTGTCAACGTTCCTGACTTCATCGAAGCTGGACAAAAATTGATCATCAACACTGCAGAAGGAACTTACGTTTCTCGTGCCTAATCTCTAGAAAGAGGTCATTCTATGGGAATTGAAGAACAATTTGGCGAAATCGTTATCGCTCCACGTGTACTTGAAAAAATCATTGCTATCGCAACTGCTAAAGTTGATGGTGTCCATTCATTTTCAAATAAATCCGTATCTGATACCCTATCAAAACTCTCTCTTGGTCGTGGCGTCTACTTAAAAGAAAGCAACGAAGAACTAACTGCTGACATCTACCTCTATCTTGAGTACGGTGTGAAAGTACCAAAAGTTGCTCTTGCTATTCAAAAAGCGGTCAAAGATGCTGTCCATGATATGGCTGATGTGGAACTTTCTGCTGTCAATATCCATGTTACAGGAATTGTTCCAGACAAAACACCTAAACCAGAGTTGAAAGATCTATTTAACGAGGACTTCCTCAATGACTAGCCCATTATTAGAATCTAGACGCGAACTTCGTAAATGCGCTTTTCAAGCTCTCATGAGCCTTGAATTCGGCACAGATATGGAAACAGCTTGTCACTTTGCCTACACGCATGACCGTGAAGATGCAGATGTGCAAATCCCTGCCTTTCTTCTGAACTTGGTTTCTGGCGTTCAAGCTCAAAAAGACGAGTTGGATAAACAAATCAACCAGCACCTCAAGTCAGGCTGGACAGTTGAACGCTTGACTTTGGTCGAAAAAAACTTACTACGCTTAGGTATCTTTGAAATCACATCATTTGATACACCTCAGCTGGTAGCAGTCAATGAAGCTATTGAACTTGCTAAGAATTTTTCAGATCAAAAATCAGCCCGTTTTATCAATGGACTGCTTAGTCAATTTGTAACTGAAGAAAATGAATAATCGAAAAGGTGTTTGGTCTTCCAAGCACCTTTTACTTCGTCCTTGATACAGAGTAAGAAACACATAAAAACTAGAACTGACTGCCAGTTCTAGTTTTTATGTATTCTGAGGTATTAGTATTTTCTAAATCGTTGGTAACGCTCTTCCAACAACGCTTCTAACGGTTTTTGTAAAAGTATAGCTAGCTCAGTTTGAAGTTCTTTCTTGACACTCTTAATCAGTTCTTTACTAGAAAACCCTGCTTCAGAAATCACCTTATCCACCACATCCATTTCTAACAGTTCATGCGAAGTGATTTTCATCAGTTCTGCCGCTTCCATGGCACGACTGCCGTCTTTCCATAAAATAGAAGCAAAACCTTCTGGACTGAGAATAGCATAGATAGAATTTTCCAGCATCCAAACACGGTCCGCAACGGCTAGAGCCAGAGCCCCACCCGAACCACCTTCACCGATAATGATGGCGATAATCGGAACTTTCAGGTCACTCATTTCCATGAGATTGCGAGCGATAGCTTCTCCCTGTCCACGTTCTTCCGCCCCCACACCAGGATAGGCACCTGCAGTATTGATAAAGGTCACTACTGGACGACCAAACTTTTCAGCCTGTTTCATCAAACGCAGGGCCTTACGATAGCCTTCTGGATGCGGTTGGCCAAAATTCCGTTTGAGGTTGTCTTGCAAACTCTTACCTTTTTGGATACCAACCACTGTTACAGCTTGGTCCCCAAGCCAGCCGATGCCACCAACAACTGCTCCATCATCACGAAAAGAACGGTCACCGTGTAATTGGATAAAGTCATCAAAAATGCTTGTTGCAAAGTCCAAGGTTGTCAAGCGACTCTGCTCACGCGCTTCTCTGACTATTTTTGCAATATTCATCTAGGACTCCCTCCATGCAATCTGACTAGGCTTGCAATGGTATCTGGCAAGTCTCTTCTTTTGACAATAGCATCCACAAAGCCATGCTCCAATAGAAATTCTGCCTTTTGGAAATCCTCAGGCAAACTTTCACGAACCGTATTTTCAATGACACGACGTCCAGCAAAACCAACCAAACTCTGTGGTTCAGCCAGAATGATATCGCCTTCCATAGCGAAAGAAGCTGTCACACCACCTGTCGTTGGATCTGTCAAAATGGTCAGATAAAAGAGACCTGCATTTGAATGGCGTTTAACCGCTGCAGAAATCTTGGCCATCTGCATGAGACTCATGATTCCTTCCTGCATACGGGCGCCACCAGAAGCTGTGAAGAGAACAACTGGCAATTGTTCGACAGTCGCATACTCAAACAGACGAGTAATTTTTTCACCTACAACCGTCCCCATAGAAGCCATGATAAAGTTGGAATCCATAATCCCAAGAGCCACAGTCTGACCTTTAATAAGAGCTGTTCCAGTCACAACGGCTTCATCTAGACCTGTTTTTTCACGCATGGTTGCTAGTTTCTTTTGGTAACCAGGGAAATGTAAGGGATCCTTGCTTTCAATCCCTGTAAACAATTCCTTGAAGGTTCCCATATCAATCGTCAAAGCCAAGCGTTCTTGGGCAGAAATACGAAATGTGTAACTACAGTGCGGACAGATACGCTCACTTCCCAGATCCTTCTGATAAATGGTATGCTTACAGCCTGGACACTGGGAGAATAATTCATCTGGAACCTCTGGCTTGGCTTGAGGTTTTTCCCTAACCGAACGATTGGGATTGATTCGAATATACTTATCTTTTTTACTAAATAGAGCCATTGATTCCCCTTTTCGGTTTAAACTCTTGAAGTCATTTTATTCTTTTTCTTGATATTTGGGTAAAAAGGTTTCCATCAAGAAGGAAGTATCATAATCTCCAGCAATGACATTGCGATCTGAAATGAGGTCAAGCTGGAAATCTGCATTGGTCTGCACCCCTTCAATCTCTAATTCATAGAGGGCACGTTGCATTTTCATCAAGGCATCAAAACGATTTTCACCGTGAACGATGATTTTAGCAATCATACTATCATAATAAGGTGGAATGGTATAGCCTGGATAAACTGCTGAATCCACGCGCAAGCCAACTCCACCACTTGGCAGATGGAGATTGGTAATCTTACCTGGACTAGGAGCAAAGTTGAAGGCTGGATTTTCTGCATTGATACGACACTCGATGGCATGACCGCGTAGGACAATATCTTCTTGCTTAACAGACAGAGGCTGACCTGCCGCAATGCGAATCTGTTCCTTAACGATATCCACACCTGAAACAAATTCTGTTACTGGATGTTCTACTTGTACACGAGTATTCATCTCCATAAAATAGAATTTACCACTGGCTTCATCAAGAAGAAACTCAATGGTCCCTGCATTTTCATAACCAACAGACTCTGCAGCTCGAACAGCAGCCGCACCGATTTCATGGCGCAGCGTTTTTCCGATTGCAATCGAAGGACTTTCTTCCAAAACCTTTTGATTATTCCGTTGAAGAGAACAATCCCGTTCCCCCAAGTGAATCACATTCCCGTGCTCATCTCCTAGGATTTGAACCTCGATGTGACGAGCTGGATAGATGACCCGTTCTATGTACATGGCACCATTGCCATAATTGGCCTTGGCTTCGCTAGAGGCAGTTTCAAAGGCTGATACGAGGTCTTCTGGTTTTTCAACCTTACGAATCCCTTTACCACCACCACCTGCTGAAGCCTTGAGCATAACAGGATAGCCAATTTTTTCAGCAACAATCAAAGCTTCCTCAGAGTTATGCACTTCTCCATCCGAACCTGGTATAACAGGCACGCCCGCTTTGATCATCTGAGCGCGCGCATTAATCTTATCCCCCATCATATCCATAACATGACCAGATGGACCGATAAACTTGATTCCCACCTCTTCACACATGGTAGCAAATTTGGAATTTTCACTGAGAAATCCGAAACCTGGGTGAATGGCTTCTGCCTCAGTCAAGACTGCAGCTGATAGAACCGCATTGATATTGAGATAAGACTCTGTTGCCTTGCCAGGACCGATACAAACTGCTTCATCTGCTAAAAGAGTATGAAGGGCTTCCTTATCAGCAGTTGAATAAACCGCCACCGTCGCAATCCCCAATTCACGCGCCGCACGGATAATACGAACCGCAATTTCACCACGATTGGCAATTAAAATTTTTCGAAACATGGAGAACCTCCTTAGTTCCCTATTGCAAAGGTAAGAGTACCACTGGCTGCAAGCTTGCCATCCACTTCAGCCTTTGCTTCAACCACAGCAATTGTACCGCGACGTTTTACAAACGTTGCTGTCATAACCAATTGGTCACCAGGTACAACTTGCTTCTTGAACTTAACCTTGTCCATACCAGCGTAAAAGACCAGTTTCCCCTTATTTTCAGGTTTTGACAACTCCAAAACACCAGCTGTTTGCGCCAAGGCTTCCATAATCAGAACACCTGGCATAACTGGGTATTGAGGAAAATGGCCGTTAAAGAAGGGCTCATTGATGGTCACATTTTTGATGGCAACAATGGTGTCCTCGCTCACTTCCAAGACACGGTCCACTAGGAGCATAGGATAACGGTGGGGAAGGGCTTCTTTGATTCCTTGAATATCGATCATTTGATTCGTACCAATCCTTTACCAAACTCAACCATTTCTTCGTTAGAAACGAGAATTTCTGTTACCACACCATCCTTAGGTGCAGGAATTTCATTCATGACTTTCATGGCTTCGATAATTACCAATGTTTGACCTTTTTTAACACTATCACCAACTGTTACAAAGGCAGGTTTATCTGGACCAGCAGCCAAGTAAGCTACCCCAACAAGTGGGCTCTCTACAAGATCTCCCTCAGCAGCCACATTTGTTTCAGCTGGCGCCGAAGTTGCTTCCACTACAGTTTCTTCTGGAGCAGATGTAGGTGCCACTGGACTCGGTGTTGCTAGAACGGGTGCTGGAGCAACTTGAGATGCAGCTTCAGACACCAGTCTCGCTTCATTCTTGCTAAACTGCAACTCATCCGTCCCATTTTTATAAGAAAATTCTCTCAAACTTGATTGGTCAAATTGGGCCATCAAGTCTTTAATATCGTTTAAATTCATACTTATTCATTCTCCCAACGTTTGAAAGCAAGAACTGCATTGTGGCCACCAAAACCAAAAGTATTTGAAATAGCGTATGGAATTTCTTGCTCCAAGCCTTGTCCATAAACGACATTGGCTTCGATATAATCTGATACTTCACTTGTTCCAGCTGTCATTGGTACAAAGTTATGACGCATAGCCTCGATGGTGACAATAGCTTCTACTGCACCTGCAGCACCCAGCAAATGTCCTGTGAAAGACTTGGTTGATGATACAGGCACTTCCTTACCAAGAACAGCTACGATCGCACCACTTTCTCCTTTTTCATTAGCAGGAGTTGACGTTCCGTGAGCATTGACATAGGCTACTTGCTCTGGAGAAATCTCAGCTTCTTCCAAGGCTAGTTTGATGGCCTTGATAGCTCCCTGACCTTCTGGATGTGGTGAAGTCATGTGGTAGGCATCACAAGTATTTCCGTAACCAACCACTTCAGCAAGGATAGTAGCCCCACGTTTTTCCGCGTGTTCAAGACTTTCAAGAACCAACATCCCTGAACCTTCTCCCATGACAAAACCATTTCTGTCCTTATCAAATGGGATAGAAGCACGAGCTGGATCCTCTGTAGTAGAGAGAGCTGTCAAGGCTTGGAAACCAGCAATAGCAAAAGGTGTAATAGAAGCTTCTGAACCACCTACCAACATAACATCTTGGAAACCAAATTTAATTGAGCGGAAGGCATCCCCAATCGCATCATTTGATGAAGCGCAGGCAGTATTGATGGATTTACAAACACCGTTTGCTCCAAAACGCATAGCAACATTTCCTGAAGCCATATTTGGCAAGGCTTTTGGAAGGGTCAATGGTTTCACACGTTTTGGTCCTTTTTCGTTGAGACGAAGCACTTGATCTTCAATTTCCTTGATTCCACCAATACCAGAGGCCACAATAACACCAAAACGATCCTTGTCAAGAGTCTCTACATCAAGACCTGCATGATTAACAGCCTCTTGAGCTGCATACAAGGCATATAAAGAATAGTTATCAAAACGGTTGGTATCTTTTTTTACAAAGTATTTATCAAAAGGAAAATCTTGGATTTCTGCCGCATTATGCACATCAAAGTCACTGTGATCAAATTTTGTTATTTGACCAATTCCGATTTTTCCAGTTGTCAAACTATTCCAAAATTCTTCTGGTGTATTTCCGATTGGAGATGTCACTCCATAACCTGTTACTACTACACGATTTAGTTTCATCTTTTTTACCTCTAGCTTCTGCTACATACTGAGGCCGCCATCAATGGCAACCACTTGACCAGTTAGATAATCTTGGCCTGCTAAAAATACTGTCAAATCTGCAACCTGTCCTGCCTGCCCAAATGCTTTCATAGGAATTTGCGCCAGCATGGCATCTTTTACCTTATCTGATAGAACAGCTGTCATATCGGACTCAATCATTCCAGGTGCGATAGCATTAACCCTGATATTGCGATTGGCCACTTCACGCGCCACAGACTTGGTAAAACCAATCAAACCAGCCTTAGAAGCAGCATAGTTAGCTTGACCAATATTTCCCATCAAACCAACAACACTAGACATATTAATGATAGCACCTTCTCTGGCTTTCATCATCGGTTTCAAGACTGATTGTGTCATGTTAAAGGCACCAGTCAGATTCACTTTAAGCACTTTTTCAAAATCCGATTCTGTCATCTTGAGCATCAGGGTATCTTGGGTAATTCCTGCATTGTTGATCAAAACGTCTACTGAACCCAGCTCTGCAATAGCTTGCTCAACCATACGCTTAGCGTCTGCAAAATCTGATACATCTCCTGAAATGGGAACCACCTTGACACCGTAGTCTGAAAACTCAGCGAGCAATTCTTCTGAAATTGCACCACGACTGTTTAAGACAATGTTGGCTCCTGCTTGAGCAAACTTGTGGGCAATGGCAAGACCAATCCCACGACTCGAACCTGTAATAAAGATATTTTTATTTTTTAGTTGCATTCTTTTCTCCTGTTTCCTCTTATATTTGTGGGAGAAGGGATTACTCGTTTTCTAGCAAGGCTTCCAAACTCGCCTGTTCTTCAACATTAGCTAGTTTAGCCGTTTTATCAATTTTTTTGACAAAGCCTGACAAGACTTTCCCCGGTCCAATCTCGATAAAGTTGGTTACTCCTGCTTCTTGCATAACTGCAATACTTTCATAAAAACGAACTGGTTCCTTGACCTGACGCGTCAAGAGTTGAGCAATGTCTTCTTTTTTCATAACTGTAGCTTCTGTATTGCCGACTAGGAGACAAGTGAAATCTGAAAAACTTACCTGAGCTAGAGTTTCAGCTAGTTTCTGACTAGCAGGCTCAAGGAGAGCGGTATGAAAGGGACCTGAAACCTTGAGAGGAATCAAGCGTTTGGCACCTGCTTCCTGCAAGAGTTCAACAGCTCGGTCAACTGCAACCACTTCTCCACCAATCACAATTTGTGCAGGTGTATTATAGTTGGCTGGGGTAACCACTCCAAGTTCAGAAGCTTTTTGACAGGCTTCTTCAATGACCTCTACTGGTGTATTGAGAACAGCCACCATCTTGCCAGAGCCAGCAGGAGCCGCTTCTTCCATGAATGCTCCACGCTTAGCGACCAAGGATACCGCATCTTCAAAATCCAAGGCGCCACTGGCCACCAAGGCAGAATATTCTCCAAGGGACAAACCAGCAACCATATCAGGCTGATAGCCCTTTTCTTGCAATAAACGGTAGATAGCAACCGAAGTCGCTAGAATAGCTGGTTGCGTATAGCGGGTCTGATTGAGTTTTTCTTCTTCTGTATCGATGAGATGACGCAAATCATAACCAAGAACCTGACTGGCTTGATCAATCGTTTCTTTGACAATCGGATACTGATCATAGAGATCCCGTCCCATCCCTAGATACTGGGCACCTTGACCAGCAAATAAAAAGGCTGTTTTAGTCATTTCTTACAACTCCTGCCCAACGAGAGGCTTCTTCTTGAATTTTCTTAGCTGCTCCATAGTACAAATCTTTTAGGATTTCTTCAACGGTTTCTTCTTTGGAAACAAGGCCTGCGATTTGACCTGCCATAACAGATCCACCATCCACATCACCGTGAACAACTGCTTTGGCTAGGGCACCTGCTCCCATTTGTTCAAAAATTTCTAAATCAGGATTTTCTTGTTTAAAGGCATCTTTTTCAGCTTTTTCAAAATCACGAGTCAACTGATTTTTAATTGCACGAACAGCATGTCCAAAGTGTTGAGCTGAAATCGTAGTATCAATATCTCTAGCTTTTAAAATCTTGGCCTTGTAATTTGGATGGGCATTAGACTCTTTTGCAACGACAAAACGAGTTCCAACCTGAACAGCCTCTGCACCTAGCATAAAGCCAGCTGCAGCACCTTCACCATCCGCAATCCCTCCTGCCGCAATAACAGGAATAGATACAGCTGTGGCTACCTGTCGCACCAAGGTCATGGTTGTTAATTTGCCAATGTGTCCCCCAGCTTCCATTCCTTCTGCAATAACAGCGTCCGCACCGATTTTTTCCATTCGTTTAGCTAGGGCAACACTTGGTACAACAGGAATGACTGTGATCCCGGCTTCATGGAAACGTTCCATGTATTTACCAGGATTTCCTGCGCCTGTTGTCACTACCTTAACACCTTCCTCGATAACAAGGTCTACAATATCTTCCACAAAGGGAGACAAGAGCATGATGTTGACACCAAAGGGTTTATCCGTTAACGATTTAATCTTGTCAATATTTGCCTTGACGACTTCTTTCGGGGCATTTCCCCCACCAATAATCCCTAGTCCTCCAGCCTTGGAAACAGCCCCTGCCAAATCACCATCAGCAACCCAGGCCATTCCTCCTTGGAAAATAGGATACTCAATGTTCAATAATTCTGTAATACGCGTTTTCATAGTGCCTCCATCGTTTCTTGCTTACGTAATAGTTCGATACCGTCATAATTTGACAATCAAACTATTGCCTAAACAAGAGGGAGCGGGTTTCCCTACTCCTTCTATTCATATTCTGCTTATTTTGTTTGCTCTTCAACGTAGGCAACCAAGTCACCAACTGTTTTCAAGTCATCTTCTGCTTCGATTTGGATATCAAAAGCATCTTCGATTTCTGAGATTACTTGGAACAAGTCCAATGAATCTGCGTCCAAATCATCAAAAGTTGATTCAAGTGTTACTTCTGATGCGTCTTTTCCAAGTTCTTCAACGATAATTTCTTGTACTTTTTCAAATACTGCCATGATAGGACTCCTTTAAAATAAATAGTTTTTTATAACAATGTGTTCACCACATGATTACCTAAATTGTAAGAATGAGTGTGCCCCAGGTCAAGCCTCCACCGAAGCCTGATAGCAGAACAGTCTGGCTACCATCTAAAGGGATGAGACCTTGTTCTACACACTCTGAAAGTAAAATCGGGATACTGGCTGCACTGGTATTGCCATATTCCATCATATTGGCTGGAAGTTTGGCTCGGTCAACACCAATTTTTCTAGCCATCTTATCCAAAATACGGAGATTAGCCTGATGCAGTAGCAGATAATCCAAGTCTGTCGCCTCTATAGGAGATTCATCAATAGTCTGCTTGATAGACTTGGCTACATCTCGAATGGCAAAATCAAAGACTGCGCGTCCATCCATCTTCAAAAATGAATCTGCATTTTCTTGATCTGAAAATGGAGAATGCAGGCCTGAATGTCCATAAGTTAGACACTCGCTTCGTGAACCATCGCTATTGAGACTCTCCGCTAGGAAATGTTGCTTATCGCTAGCTTCTAACAAGACGCCACCAGCACCATCTCCAAACAAAACAGCTGTTGATCGGTCCGACCAATCGACTGCCTTAGAGAGGGTTTCACTACCAATCACCAAGCCTTTTTGAAAGCGACCAGAAGCGATAAACTTTTCAGCAGTTGAAAGAGCAAATACAAATCCACTGCAAGCTGCTGTTAGGTCAAAAGCAAAGGCCTTATTAGCACCAATATTAGCTTGAACACGAGCAGCTGTAGAGGGCATCATCGAATCTGGAGTGATGGTAGCTAGGATAATGAAATCCAACTCCTCCCCTGTGATTCCAGCTTTTGCCATCAGTTTCTTGGCAACTTCTGTAGCCAAATCACTAGTAGATTCTGTTCTTGAAATATGCCTTTGTCGTATTCCCGTCCGACTTGAAATCCACTCATCATTGGTATCCATAATCTGAGCCAAATCATGATTTGTAACCACTTGCTCTGGCACATAATGAGCAACCTGGCTTATTTTTGCAAAAGCCATTATCTCAAATCCTCCAAAAATTGATAAAGATTGGTCAAACCTTTGCTCATAACCTCAATTTCTTGCTTACTCATACCATCAATGATTTTTTCAACCATGGCCTTGTGGAAACGTTTATGTAGCCTATGAACCAAGCGACCTTTCTTTGTCAAATGCAGATGTACCACACGACGATCATGTTCTGAACGAATGCGTTCAATGTAACCCTTGCGTTCGAGATTATTCAAACTAGTCGTAACGGTCCCAAGAGTCACCATCAACTCTTTTGACACTTTACTTGGTGTCACGTCTGGGAATTTCCCAATCACATCAATCGTATGCATTTCTTTGATGGAGATATCCTTGAAACGACTACCCCTCAAGCTCACTTCCTCAATGACAAGGACATTGTTAAATATAGATGTTAAATATTCATTAATTCGTTGGTAGTCCAATCTTTCTTTCCCTCCTTCTCAAAAAAACTTTTACAATCAAAACATTTGACAAGAGAATTATATCAAAGTTCAAAGAATGATGCAAGTATTTTTTTATTTTCCTGTAAATTTAGGTCTTCTTCTCTCAGAATGGGCCCGCACTCCTTCTTTGAAATCCTCTGTTTGAGCTAAGGATTCCTGTAGGTTCAGTTCTAAAGTAGCGTAATCCTGCCAGTCTTTAAATTGGCTCTCCCAAACCAACTTTTTAATGGCTGCATAGGAATTACTTGAACCACGTCTTAATTTTTTAAGAAGCTGTTCTCTCGTCTTTTCAAATTTTTCAGCTTCAGAAACGCGGTAAACCAGTCCCCATTCTAGGGCTTTTTCTGCGGTTAAAGCCTCTCCTGTCATGGCTAATTGAGTTGCACGCGTCACACCGATACTGCGGCTCAAGAGATGAATTCCTCCTGCATCTGGAGCCAAGCCGACGCCAACAAAGGCTTGGATAAATTTAGCCTTATCCGTTGCAAGACAGAAATCTGCCGCAACAGCCATATTGGCTGCGGCACCTGCAACAGCACCGTCAACTTCCATTAAAATAGGTTTGGCTATTTGCTTGATTTTATAGGAAATCGTATTGACCAACTCTGCGATTTTTGTCAATGATGGAATATCATCCTCATCCACTGCCCGCTTCATCTCTACCAAATCTCCCCCAACTGAAAAGACTTTGCCATTGGCATTGATTAAGATAAAATGCACAGCCGGATCCTCTTCTGCCAAAGTCAGGGCTTCTAAAATCTCCTCACACATGGAAATATGAAAGCCATTTGCAACCTCAGGACGGTTCAAGGTAAGGATTGCCAAATCCTCTTCAAGTTGATAAATAATATGTTCCATCTGGACTCCTTTTTGTTTTTATAAGCAAGTTATACTCTTCGAAAATCTCTTCAAACCACATCAGCTTCGCCTTGCCGTAGGTATAGTTACTGACTTCGTCAGTTCTATCCACAACCTCAAAACAGTGTTTTGAGCTGACTTCGTCAGTCTTATTTACACCCTCAAAGCAGTGCTTTGAGCAGTCTGCGGCTAGCTTCCTAGTTTGCCCTTTGATTTTCATTGAACATTAAATTATTTTATTTTCAAAGTATATCTTTTTTAGGAACAGAAAGCAAGAAAAAATTGACTGAAAGTGTCTCAGCCGATTGGAAAGGCGCGCTTTAGGCTAGAAAACATCTTATTTTCCAGATTGAAAAAAGGCTTTCTTTCTGCTATAATCGTATAAAATACTTACTTTAGGAGTTCTTATGAAAGTTGTTAAATTTGGAGGTAGCTCTCTTGCCTCTGCTAGTCAATTAGAAAAAGTTTTAAACATCGTAAAAAGCGATCCAGAGCGTCGTTTTGTAGTTGTTTCTGCACCAGGAAAACGCAATGCTGAAGATACTAAGGTTACGGATGCCTTGATTAAATACTACCGCGACTATGTTGCTGGTAACGATATTAGCAAGAGCCAAAACTGGATTATCGACCGCTATGCTGCTATGGTTAGTGAATTAGGACTGAAACCAGCTGTGCTAGAGAAAATTTCAAAAAGCATTCGTGCCTTGGCAAGTCTTCCTATCGAAGAAAATGAATTTCTCTACGACACTTTCCTAGCAGCCGGTGAAAACAACAATGCTAAATTGATCGCAGCCTACTTTAATCAAAATGGGATTGATGCACGCTATGTTCACCCTAGAGAAGCTGGTATTGTGGTCACAAGTGAACCTGGTCACGCTCGCATTATTCCATCAAGTTATGACAAGATTGAGGAATTGACAAATGCAAATGAAGTCCTTGTCATTCCTGGTTTCTTTGGAGTTACTAAGGAAAATCAAATCTGTACCTTCTCACGTGGAGGATCAGACATTACAGGTTCTATCATTGCTGCCGGTGTTAAGGCAGACCTCTATGAAAACTTTACGGATGTTGATGGTATCTTTGCAGCCCACCCAGGTATTATCCACCAACCACACTCGATTCCTGAGTTGACCTACCGTGAAATGCGTGAGTTGGCCTATGCAGGATTCTCAGTTCTTCATGACGAAGCCCTTCTTCCTGCCTACCGTGGAAAAATTCCTCTGGTTATCAAGAATACCAACAACCCTGACCATCCAGGTACTCGTATCGTTCTAAAACACAGTAGTGATGAATTTCCAGTTGTGGGAATTGCTGGTGACTCAGGCTTTGTCAGCATCAACATGTCGAAATACCTTATGAACCGCGAGGTTGGATTCGGCCGCAAGGTTCTACAAATCCTTGAAGACCTTAACATCGGTTGGGAACATATGCCAACAGGTATCGACGATCTTTCAATCATTCTCCGTTCTCGCGAACTAACTCCTATCAAGGAAGAAGAAATCCTGCGTCAGTTGGTTCAGAAGGCTGAAGTAGACCATGCAGAAATCGAACACGACCTTTCTATCATTATGATTGTTGGAGAAAAGATGAAGAGTCATATCGGAGTCACTGCTACTGCGACACGCGCTCTATCTGAAAACAAGATCAACATCCAGATGATGTCTCAAGGTTCTAGTGAAGTTTCTATCATGTTTGTTGTCAATAAAGACCAAGAGAAAGCAGCTATTAAAGCCCTCTACAATGCCTTTTTTGGAGAAAGTAAGGAAGACTAATCATGGCCCAATCTCTTAATAAAACAGTGCTTCTCAGCACGACAGGCACTTCCTACCTCTCTATCGCTGGAAAAGTTGGGAAATTCCTTGTCGGAGATCAAGCCTTAGAATTTTACCCAGACGTCAATGTCGAACAATTTATCCAGATTCCTTGGGGGCATATCAATCAGATTGGAGCCAATGTCACTGGACGAAAAATCAGTCGCCACTTCGAAGTCTTTACAGACAAAGGAAAATTCCTCTTTGCTTCAAAAGACTCAGGTGCTATTCTCAAAATTGCACGCGAAAAACTGGGCAATGACAAGGTCGTCAAACTTCCTACCCTGATTCAGACAATTAGCCAAAAATTTAAAAATCTATTTGCAAAAAAGTAGAAACTTTAGTATAATCATAGCAACGGATAAGTAGGTTATCTTCTTCTTTCAGAAAGTCTGCGGGTGCTGCGAGCAGATAGGAGGGATAGGTGAAATTCTACCGTTAGTAACAATTACATACACAATCAAGTGCACACCTGTGAAGTTGGATGGAACCGTGGCCCTGCCACTCCAACGCTTTGTCAGGTGTGCTTTTTTCATAAAGGAGTTCTTATGTTAGATATCAAACGTATTCGTACAGATTTTGATGCTGTCGCAGAAAAATTGGCTACACGTGGTGTAGATGCTGCTGTCTTGAATGAGATGAAAGAAATCGATGCTAAACGTCGTGACATCTTGGTCAAGGTTGAAACTTTAAAAGCAGAACGCAACACAGTTTCTGCTGAGATTGCCCAAGCTAAGCGCAACAAGGAAAATGCAGATGACAAGATTGCTGCCATGCAAACTCTATCTGCTGATGTCAAAGCCTTGGATGCTGAATTGGCAGAAATCGATGCTAAATTGACAGAATTTACCACTACTCTTCCAAATATTCCAGCTGATAGCGTTCCTGTTGGGGCTGACGAAGACGACAATGTGGAAGTTCGTCGTTGGGGTACTCCACGTGAGTTTGACTTCGAACCTAAAGCTCACTGGGATCTTGGTGAAGACCTTGGTATCCTTGATTGGGAACGCGGTGGTAAGGTAACAGGCGCTCGCTTCCTCTTCTATAAAGGCCTCGGTGCTCGTTTGGAACGTGCTATCTACAACTTTATGTTGGATGAGCATGGCAAGGAAGGCTATACGGAAGTCATCACACCATACATGGTTAACCATGATTCTATGTTTGGTACTGGTCAATATCCAAAATTCAAGGAAGATACTTTTGAACTCAGCGACAGCAATTATGTCCTTATTCCTACAGCTGAAGTTCCTCTGACAAACTACTACCGTGATGAAATCTTGGACGGCAAAGATCTTCCAATCTACTTCACTGCTATGAGTCCATCATTCCGTTCTGAGGCTGGTTCAGCTGGCCGTGATACTCGTGGCTTGATTCGTTTGCATCAATTCCACAAGGTTGAAATGGTCAAATTTGCCAAACCAGAAGAATCTTACGAAGAATTGGAAAAAATGACGGCCAACGCTGAAAACATTCTTCAAAAACTCAACCTTCCATACCGTGTCGTTGCTCTCTCTACTGGAGATATGGGCTTCTCAGCTGCGAAGACTTACGACTTGGAAGTGTGGATTCCAGCCCAAAATACTTACCGTGAAATCTCAAGCTGTTCAAACACAGAAGATTTCCAAGCCCGTCGTGCCCAAATCCGTTACCGTGATGAAGCAGATGGCAAGGTGAAATTGCTCCATACCTTAAACGGTTCTGGACTTGCAGTTGGACGTACAGTGGCTGCTATTCTTGAAAACTACCAAAATGCAGATGGTTCTGTGACCATTCCAGAAGCTCTTCGTCCATACATGGGTGGAGCTGAAGTTATCAGACCATAAAAAATAAGGTTTAGCTATTTCTAGCTAGACCTTTTTTCGTAACCAAATTAGATAAGCACCTAATACAAAGAGCAAAATGATTAGGCAAATAGCGGTTTCAGCCACTACCAGATAATCCAGAAATGGAAGTTTCAAGATTCCCTGAGCCATCTTGAGCGAGGTAGCTGTGATAATGGTTGGGAAGGTAAGGGCTGAAAAGGCTGGTTGAAAGCCTTGTTTTAAAATGTTGGGCAGGCGAGTCAAAACAAAGAAAAAGAAGGATTGAGAAGCCAAAATCATAACGATTAAGAGCCAAGTTGGTAGGCTGGCTCCTCCAACTCGAACCAGGGAAGCCAAGAGCAGAGAGAAGGGAGCACAGTAGATTCCTTCTTGTCCAAGCAAGGCTACGGGGAGTGGATGTTTCTTTAAATCGCTATAAATAAGGGGATAGAGATAGAAGGTAAGAAGAAAACCAAAACTCAAGGTCGCATAGGCAATCTCGATAATGCCTACAAGAGGATAGGTCAAGGCAGCCACTGCTATCCCCACATAGAGAACAGTCCAGCTCGGAGTAGCATGAACCCTCCGACCAGGACAAGCAAACTTGATGGTAAAACCAGCAATCAAGGCCAAATCCAAGAGAAATGAAAACCACCAGATTCCTTGTGCTACCAGAGGAAGCTGAGGGAATACGCGAAAGACATAGGTCGATAAAATCATTCCAGCCATGGGAAAAGTAGCCATCCCTGACAAAAGAGGAGGCTTAGTCAATTCTTGCTTGGTTTCCTTCCAATTAAAAAGATGCAGAATTAGAAAGTAAATCCACAAAATCAAACCTGTCAGACTAAACAGATGTGACAGAACTGGCAACGTATCTAAAATAAGATTTCCAGCTCCTGCCAAACCTAGCAAACAACCTGAAAATACTAAGGGGAGTTTTTTCATCCTAACCTCCAATAATCATGTTAGTTTCAGTATAGCATAAAAGCGCTTATCAGTATAGCATAAAAGCGCTTAAATGAGGACTTAAAAAAACGAAGTCCGATTATTTCAGACTTCATTTTACTCAGATATGAATTAAGCATAAGGTTGCAATTCTGGGTTAATTGGGGTATTGGCTAGGTTGTTGGCATAGTTACAGAGGCTTGCTAGGCTGACACCCAGAACCACATCCAAGGCATTTTGTTGCGTGTAGCCAGCTTCTAAAAACTCAGCTAAGGCTTCATCTCCTACACGACCCTTGGTATTGATAACTGCCAAGGTAAACTTAGCTAGGGTGTCCAATTTAGGATCTGTTTCAATTGGAGTACGATTGCGAAGAGCTTGAATCAAGTCATCATTCATCTGGATTTGTTTGATGGAAAAGGCTGTGTGACCTGCGACACAGAAGGCACAACCATTGGTCACGGCTGCTGTGATTTGCACCACTTCACGCTCAACGGGTGTCAGGCTGTTGCGACGGTTGATAGATGCGACAGTTCGGTAGGCTTCTAAAGCAGTCGGTGCATTGGCCAAGAGACCGATTAGGTTGGGAATATAGCCATTATTATCTTTTTCTACTGTTTCAAGAACCTCTTTCACTTCTGCTGGCGCTGATTCTACTGTATGGATTGTAAATGTTGTCATAAGATACCTCTTTTCTTGTTATTGACACTAATATTATTGGAAAATCTTATAAAATCCTGATTCCTAAGTTTATCTAAGACAAAGCTTTATTCCTCTCATAAGATTTTCGTTGTATATTAGTTTATCACACTTCCAATCACTTGCATAATATATATTATATATCAGCTTGATAAAAAACATTTATAGGCAAAAAAATCACACGCCATGTGTGATTTCATTATTTGTCAAAATACTTTTTAGTTTCAGTAATGACAACTGGCGACAAGACCAAGAGGGCAATCAAGTTTGGCAGAGCCATCAAGGCATTGACAATATCTGCAATAATCCAGACCATATCCAACTCGATAAATCCTCCCAACAAGACCATGAGCACAAAGACCACACGGTAGAGCCAGATAAAACGAACACCAAATAGGAACTCGAAACAGCGTTCTCCGTAGTAGTTCCAACCTAGAATCGTTGTAAAGGCAAAGAGTACAAGGAAGATGGTCAAGAGGGCAGGCCCAAAGTGTGAAAAGACTGTTGAGAAGGCTGACTGAGTCAAGGCAACCCCATTTAAGTCACCACTCCAAACACCAGTTACCAAGATGGTCAAACCAGTCAGAGTACAGATAATGAGGGTGTCAATAAAGGTTCCTGTCATGGAAATCAAACCTTGCTCTACTGGTTCATTTGTCTTAGCCGCAGCAGCTGCAATGGGAGCAGAACCCAGACCAGATTCATTTGAGAAAACACCACGCGCCACACCATTTTGAATAGCCATCCGAACGCTAGCACCAGCAAATCCACCTACCGCAGCAAGGGGACTAAAAGCTGAGGTAAAGACTAAAGCGATTGTGGCAGGGACTTTCTCAATATTAAAGAAAATAACTGTAAGAGTTCCCAAAATATAAATGATAGCCATAAAAGGAACAACAGTAGTTGAAACCTTTGAAATAGACTTGAGTCCGCCAAAGACTGCAATCGCTACAAAGACAGACAAGACGAGAGCTGTGATAGCTGGCGAAATAGCCGTTGTATTTTGGATAGATTCTGTAATCGAGTTGACTTGGGTGAATGTTCCGATTCCCAAGAGAGCAACCAGTACTCCTGCTACTGCAAACAAAACAGCCAGGGGACGCCACTTTTCTCCCATTCCTAGAAGGATATAGTGCATGGGACCTCCCGCTACTGCACCATGGTCGTCCTTGGTGCGGTATTTGATGGCCAAGAGTCCTTCCGCATACTTGGTAGCCATTCCAAAGAAAGCCGCCATCCACATCCAAAAGAGGGCTCCAGGTCCCCCCACCTTGATAGCCGTCGCAACCCCTATGATATTCCCTGTTCCAACGGTTGATGCCAAGGCTGTACACAGAGCTGCAAAACTGGATACATCACCATGTCCCTTATCCTGGATAAAAATAAGTTGAAAAGCCTTGGGCAGACGCAAAACCTGCAAGAGCCCTAGCCGAATAGTTAGGTAAAACCCTGTTCCGACCAAGAGAATCAAGAGGGGCGGTCCCCAAGCAAAAGCATCGATTGATTTAAGCAATTCTAACATTTCCTTCTCCTATCCTTTCAACCCCAAAAGAAAGAGCACATGCAAGATACATGTACTCTGGAATGCTTAGATAAATGCTAAAAAGCGGTCTATCCTAGCTCTGTCCTTTTACCTGAGAGTTTGAGCAGTTGCCTGCCTTGCCCCTTCGGTGCCTTTACGGTCTCTCCAGAGTTCCGTCCATTTACAGTCATGGAAAATCAAACGATTCCCCACTTCTATTAAACTTCATTCGGTGTTGGTATTTAATTGATTCTTATTTTACAAAAAATGTTGGCTTTTGTCAATGTGTTTATTAGTAAAAATTAGTTCAACAGTTTTTACTTTATAAAGTCCAGAATACTGCTATCCTTTAAAGGTCACAATAGTCGCACCACTGCCTCCAGCATTTTGTGGGGCATAGCCGAAACTCTTGACATGTTTGTTTCTTTGTAGATATTTAGTGACACCTTCACGGATGACACCTGTTCCGATACCATGGATGATATCGACTTGGGCCATATTGTTAAGCAAGGCTTGGTCGATAAAGGCATCTAGCTCATTCATGGCTTCTTCATAACGCTTGCCTCGAAGGTCCAGTCTGGCTTGAGGTCCTCGACCAGAAGTTCGTTTCACAACATTGACTTGTTTCTTCTTGACTTGCTTTTCTTGCTGGGCTTGAACAAGGTCAAATTCTTTTTCTTCCAAGGACATCTTGATCAAACCAACTTGGGCTTCCCAACGGCCGTCCTTAAGCTGACTTGTCAAGGTACCACGCTGACCGTAACTGAGAACCACGATATCATCTCCTACCTTTGGAGCTCGTTTTTTCTTAACTTTTTGAAGGACCTTGTTTTTAGACAAATCTACTTTTTCAGGAGCCAATTTTTTCAACTTGGCCTTGGCTTCTATGATTTCGTGGGGTTTAAGTTGAGATTTGCTGTGGAGATTTTTGAGAATCTGGTCACTCTCACTTAGAGCCATGTCCACAATCTCAGCAGCCTGTTCACGCGCCTTATTAAGCTCGGTTTCCTTTTCACGATTGAGCTCGTTGTAAAGTTTTTTGAGCGCACGGTTCATCTTGAGATTTTCTTGCTCCACCTCACGGATATTGTCCAAGCGTTTACGGCTTTCCAGCGTCTGCTCTTCCAGTTGCTCAATAATCCGGTTGACATCATTGTCCTGATCAACCTGCTGACTGGCATCCCCTACGATAACTTCAGATAAGCCTAGACGTTTGGCAATTTCAAAGGCATTACTTCGACCAGGAACGCCCTGCATAAAGCGATAGGTCGGGCGTAGAGTTGCAGTATCAAACTCCATGCTGGCATTTTGCACAAAGGCTGTCTCAATACCGTAGGCCTTGAGTTCGGGATAGTGGGTGGTCGCCATGGTCTTGACTTGACGCAGGCGAAGGTCCTCCAGAATAGCCATGGCAAGGGCGGCTCCCTCTTGAGGATCGGTACCAGCCCCCAACTCATCCAAGATTAAGAGTGAATGTTGGTTAACCTTGCCAAGAATATCCACAATATTGGTCATGTGGCTAGAGAAGGTAGACAAGCTCTGCTCAATAGACTGCTCATCTCCAATATCAGCAAAGATTTCTTCAAAAATACCCACACGACTTCCCTTGTCTGCTAAAATTGGCAAACCAGACTGAGCCATAACCTGCGTCAAACCCAGAGTTTTAAGCATGATGGTCTTCCCACCTGTATTGGGACCTGTAATGACAATGGCTGTTAAATCCTGACCAAAATGGACATCATTTGCGACGGCATTTTTGACCAAAGGATGGCAGACATGTAGCAGTTGAATCTCTTGATTTTCTGACAGCTTAGGAACGACTGCTTGCCTTTCTTGGATAAAGCGGACCTTGGCACGAATCAAGTCCAGATGGCCGATAATCCAAGCGTCATTAGCAATCTCAGCCGCATGAGGGCGAACACGCTCCGAGATTTCTTGGAGAATGCGAAGCATTTCATAGCGCTCATCTGCTCGCAGACTAGCGATTTCTTCGCTCAGTTTGACCACCTCACGGGGTTCGATATAGACGGTGTTTCCGCTGGCAGAAATATCATGGACGACACCTGCAATCTTATTACGGTAAGTGTTTTTGACAGGTAGAACCTGACGGCCATTTCTGCTGGCAATAATCCCTTCTGTCAACATCTGCGCTTTTTGCTTGAGCAGATCCTGTAAAACATCGCGTACCTGACTCTCGCTATCATGGATTTTTCGACGGATGCGCGCCAATTCTTCACTGGCAAAATTTTCAATGAAACCTGCATCATTAAAGGCTTGGAGATTTCCTTGTAATTGCGGAAAATCATGTAATTTCTCAAACCAAAGGGCTAATTCTTCCAAGCTGACATTTTCCAGATTAGCATAAAAACTTTGCAGTTCTCGGCTGGCAAGAAGTACGCGCTTCAAGAGTAGGAACTCCTCGATATTGAGGTCCGCTCCCATCTCCAACCTCTTGCAGACTCCTGCGATTTCCTTAGTTGCGAGAATAGTAAAATGCGGTTGCTCGACAAAGAGAGCCTGCATTTCCTTCATCTCAGCAAAAGCCTGTTTGATTTTATCTGCTTTGGCAGTCGGAGCCAGCTGTCTCAATTGCTCCAAGCCCTGCTCGGTCAACAAATGGGGTTCAAACAAAGCCTTGACCTTATTGAACTCTAATGTTTCTAATATTTTCTTATTCATCGTTATTTCCTTGTCTTTGAATGTCTAGGTGCGGTAGCTTTTTACATTCTGATAGATTCTAGTCAATCTGTAAACAAAGGGCTAGGAAATTTCCTGCCCTTTTTATCCGATTAAATTTGTCACCCAGATTTGTTTGAGCCAACTGGTTGTTACCGGTATGCTCTGGATGATGTGTTTTGCGACGATACTCTTTTCAAGAGGATTTTGTATAGCTGCCATGGGGATGGTCGCCAAGATGGTCAAAGCCATTTGCAAGACAAATAAGGTCACCAACATGGACAAGATACCTGCTGAAACTTGGAACAACTTGCCACCAAGCTTTTTACTAGGAATCAAGTGTAAGAGGAGACCAAGTAAACGACCGATGCTATAGACAATCCCAAATACAAGCAAGTAGCCGATCCCTGCGTAAAAGACCTTATCCAACTGAAAGAGTTGATCCGATGGGAAAAAGAAAGTTCCCTGACCTTCCTGCGGATTTGCATAAGGGAGCAGCAAATGAAATTGCTCTCCCAGTCCCTTATAAAACTGGCCAGCCACAAAAGCCGATGCCATGGCTGAAATCAGGTAATAAACCTGTAAGAGCAGACCTCTCCGATAGCCGATATAAAATCCCCAAGCCAAGACCAATAGAAGAAGGAGTGAAATCATAAGGAATCCTCAATCTTGCTCTGTTCTTGCTTACAAGTCACAAGCTTGTGACGGAGTTCTTCTAATTCTTGCTCCTTATCATCAAATTCAATCTCACGGCTGAGTTGAGTTGACAAACAGTTGACTGCCAACAAAAGAGCGATTGTTTCATCATCTGCGCTAGGCATTTGTTCTTTAATTGCTTGGTATTTTTCTGTCGCAACCTTGGCGATTTCCTCCATAAAAAGATTATCATGCTCGCTTGTCAAGGTTAATGATTTTTTCCCGAATGTAAATTTGAATCGATTTAGATTTGCCATAAAATTCACCTCACGATATTATACCAAAATTCGCTAATTTTGTCAGTTTTTACAAATTTGCCTGCTTTTATGGTACAATAGAAACTATGGCAAGTATAACACTCACACCAAGCGAAAAGGAGATTCAGGCTTTTCTTGAACACTATCAAAGCAGTCTGGCTCCCAGCAAGAATCCCTATATTCGCTACTTTTTGCGACTACCTCAAGCAACGGTTTCTATCTATACTTCTGGAAAGGTCTTGCTTCAGGGTGAAGGAGCTGAGAAATACGCTCGTTTCTTTGGCTATCAAGCTGTAGAGGAAACCAGTGGACAAAATCTCCCTTTGATTGGGACGGATGAGGTTGGAAATGGTTCCTACTTTGGTGGACTTGCAGTTGTGGCTTCCTTTGTCACACCTGACCAGCATGCTTTCTTGCGAAAACTCGGTGTGGGAGATTCTAAAACTCTGACCGACCAAAAGATCCGTCAGATTGCCCCTATCCTCAAGGAAAAAATCCAACACCAGGCACTCCTTCTCTCACCCAGCAAGTACAACGAGGTCATCGGAGACCGCTACAATGCTGTTTCGGTTAAGGTTGCCCTCCATAATCAGGCTATCTATCTCCTCCTTCAAAAAGGTGTTCAGCCTGAGAAAATTGTGATTGATGCCTTTACCAGTGCTAAAAATTATGACAAGTACTTGGCACAAGAGGCCAATCGTTTCAGCAATCCTATCAGCTTGGAAGAAAAAGCTGAGGGCAAATACTTGGCTGTCGCAGTTTCTTCTATCATTGCGCGTGATCTCTTTCTGGAAAATCTTGAAAATCTGGGACGAGAGCTGGGCTATCAGCTACCAAGTGGAGCTGGAACGGCTTCTGATAAGGTAGCTAGCCAGATTTTGCAAGCCTATGGTATGCAGGGACTTAACTTCTGCGCCAAACTGCACTTTAAAAATACTGAAAAAGCGAAAAAACGCTTAGAAAGGTAAATTATGAATTCATTTAAACATTTCTTAAAAGAGTGGGGATTGTTCCTCCTGATTCTGTCATTACTAGCTTTAAGTCGTATCTTTTTTTGGAGTAATGTCCGCGTAGAAGGGCATTCCATGGATCCTACCCTAGCGGATGGAGAAATTCTCTTTGTCGTTAAGCACCTCCCTATTGACCGTTTTGATATCGTGGTGGCCCATGAAGATGATGGGAATAAGGACATCGTCAAACGTGTTATCGGAATGCCTGGCGACACCATCCGTTACGAAAATGATAAACTTTACATCAATGATAAAGAGACGGATGAGCCTTACCTAGCTGACTACATCAAACGTTTCAAGGATGATAAACTCCAAAGCACTTACTCAGGCAAGGGATTTGAAGGAAATAAAGGCACTTTCTTTAGAAGTATCGCTGAAAAAGCCCAAGCCTTCACAGTTGATGTCAACTATAACACCAACTTTAGCTTTACTGTCCCAGAAGGAGAATACCTTCTCCTCGGAGACGACCGCTTGGTTTCGAGCGACAGCCGCCATGTAGGTACTTTTAAAGCAAAAGATATCACAGGGGAAGCTAAATTCCGCTTCTGGCCAATCACCCGTATCGGAACATTTTAAGAAATCGAAGAGGCCGAGAATCACCAATCTCAGCCTCTTCTTCTATCGTGAGAATATGATTATTCACTATCCAGTTTGATTAAGATAGAAACAAAATTATACTCAATGAAAATCAAAGAGCAAACTAGGAAGCTAGCCGCAGGTTGCTCAAAACAGTGTTTTGAGGTTGCAGATAGAGCTGACGTGGTTTGAAGATATTTTCGAAGAGTATTAACTCTCACCTATTTATGCAAAGGAATCTTATGGAAGTTTATTTTTCAGGAACCATTGAACGGATTATTTTTGAAAATCCCAGCAATTTTTATCGCATCCTCCTCCTAGAAATCAACGATACGGACGCAGAGGATTTTGATGATTTTGAAATCATTGTCACGGGCACCATGGCTGATGTAATTGAGGGAGAAGACTATACTTTTTGGGGACAAATTGTCCAGCACTCCAAGTACGGGGAGCAGCTGCAAATCAGCCGTTATGAACGCGCAAAACCAACTAGCAAAGGGCTTGTCAAATACTTTTCAAGTAGCCATTTCAAGGGAATTGGTCTCAAGACAGCTCAGAAAATCGTGGATACCTATGGCGACAATACCATTGACGAGATTCTGCAACACCCAGAAAAGCTAGAAGGCATTGCAGGACTATCTGCAAAAAATCGCGAGGCTTTCGTCTCCACCCTCCGTCTCAACTACGGAACCGAGATGGTTTTAGCTAAACTGACCAACTACGGCATTCCCAACAAACTAGCCTTTCAGATTCAAGATTTTTACAAGGAAGAAACCCTTGATGTGGTTGAAAATTATCCCTACCAATTGGTTGAGGATATCAAGGGTTTGGGATTTACCATTGCTGACCAATTAGCGGAGGAACTAGGCATCGAAAGTCAGGCTCCTGAACGCTTTCGTGCCGGTCTAGTTCACAGTCTTTTTCAGGCCTGTATGGAAACAGGGGATACCTATGTTGAAGCACGGGATTTGCTAGAACAAACCCTTACTCTCCTTGAATCTTCTCGCCCCGTGGAACTGGACCCCAGCCAAGTAGCCCAAGAACTCTCCTACTTGATCGAAGAAGACAAGGTTCAGCAGATTGATACCAAGATTTTTGACAACAGCCTCTTTTTCGCTGAGGAAGGCATCCGTAGTCACTTGGTTCGTATCCTTGAAAAAGGAAAACAGAAGAGCCAAGATTTAGAAACCATTCAAAAACATATCACTACTGTCGAAGAAGATCTGGGGATTAAGTACGATAGCATTCAAAAACAGGCGATTTGTGACGCTATCCAGAACAAGGTCTTTATCCTGACAGGTGGACCTGGTACTGGTAAGACAACTGTTATCAATGGGATCATCGCTGTTTATGCCCTTTTAGAAGGACTTGATCTCAGGAAGAAAAGCAACCTGCCGATTCTTCTTGCTGCTCCAACTGGCCGAGCAGCTCGTCGCATGAATGAATTGACAGGCTTGCCTAGTGCGACCATACACCGTCACTTGGGAATGACAGGCGACGATGATACCAGTCATCTTGAAGATTATCTGGATGCCGACTTTATCATCGTGGATGAATTTTCCATGGTGGACACTTGGCTGGCCAATCAACTCTTCTCCAACATCTCTTCTAACAGTAAAATCCTCATCGTGGGTGACAGCGACCAGCTGCCTTCTGTCAGTCCTGGACAGGTTCTAGCGGATCTACTTCATATTCCCTTGATTCCTCAGACTCGCTTGGAAAAAATTTACCGACAAAGCGAAGAATCAACTATCGTCACCCTAGCTAGTCAGATTCGACAGGGTATCTTGCCAGCCGATTTCACCCAGAAAAAAGCTGACCGTTCCTACTTTGAAATTGCTAGCGGCCATATTCCTGCTACGATTGAAAAGATCTTAGACGCTGCTCTCAGAAGTGGTATTCCTGCCCGTGATATTCAGGTTCTGGCTCCCATGTACCGAGGGACGGCAGGGATTGATGCTATCAATCAGCTCATGCAAAACCTGCTCAACCCACCACAAAAAGATCAAGTCAGTTTTAAAGCTCCCCAGTGCCATTATCGTAAGGGCGACAAGGTCATTCATTTGGTCAACGATGCTGAAATCAATGTCTTTAATGGGGATTTGGGAGCTATCACAGACCTGATTCCTGGTAAATACACCGAGTCGAAACAAGACGAGATTGTCATTGATTTTGATGGCAACGAGGTCTCTTACCCACGTAACGAATGGTACAAGATTCGCTTGGCCTATGCCATGAGTATCCATAAATCCCAAGGAAGTGAGTTCCCTGTTGTCATCCTACCTATCACCAGTGCTAGTAGGCGTATGCTGGAGCGCAATCTCATCTATACAGCTATTACACGCGCCAAAAGCAAGCTTATCTTACTAGGCGAATTACAGGCCTTTGACTATGCTACCCAGCACATCGGAACTGCCCGAAAAACCTATCTGATTGAACGCTTCAGTGATTTAATTGAAACTATTGAAGAAAAGCAACAAGCGGTCTCTGAAACAGCCACATCAAGTACCTCTGAACAATCCTACATCCTAACCGAAGAAAACTGGGACAGCATCCCGGCCATGATTGGGATTACAGACGCAGACCTCAAAGAGATTTTTAGAAAATAGTGTATCAGAAAACCCACCTAGGCAGGTGGGTTTTTTGTCTATTAAGATTATTTAACTGTTGCTGTGCTTGTGATCAATTCAACAGCTTTTTTGATTGTGATATCGTGTTTCAACATATCAGCTGAAAGCAAGCTTTGTACTTGTGCAACTTCCATGTTGTAGTCTGCTGCCAATTGCTCAACTTCTTTTTGGATTTCTTCTTCTGAAGCGTCAAATCCTTCAGCTTTGGCAACTGCTTCGATAACAAGGTTAGTCTTAGTACGTGACTCAGCTTCTGCTTGGTATTGATTGTGAAGGTCTTCTTGAGTAGTTCCAGTGATTTGGAAGTACATGTCAGGGTTGATACCTTGACGTTGCAAGTTTCCAAGGAATTCATTTACTGAACGGTGAACTTCTTCGTGAATCATTTCTTCTGGAAGTTCTACGATTTCAGCGTTTTCTACAGCTTTATCAATTGCTGCACCTTCAACTGCATCTTTGTAAGCTTCTTCTTTAGCAGCAGCCAATTCCTTGCGGTATTTTTCTTTCAATTCAGCAAGTGTTTCCACTTCTTCGTCGATGTCTTTTGCAAGCTCATCGTCAAGAGCTGGAACTTCTTTAGCTTTTACTTCGTGGATAGTTGTTACGAATTTAGCTTCTTTACCTGCAAGGTCTTCTGCTTGGTAGTCTTCTGGGAATGTTACGATAACATCAACAGTTTCACCAGCTGAGTGACCTACCAATTGGTCTTCGAAACCAGGGATGAATTGACCTGAACCAAGTCCAAGTGAGAAGTTTTCACCTTTTCCGCCATCAAATTCAACACCGTCGATAGAACCAACGAAGTCGATGACAACAGTGTCACCATTTTCAGCAGCTGCTTCTTTGATAACCAATTCAGCCAAGTTGTTGCGTTCGCGTTCGATACGCTCTTCAACGTCAGCGTCAGTTACTTCTTTTTCTACATCAACTGATACTTCAAGGTTTTTGTAGTCACCCAATTTTACTTCAGGTTTTGTAACAACTTCAGCAGTGATAACCCAGTCTTGACCTTTTTCCATTGAAGTTACATCAATTTTTGGTTGAGCAACCACTTCAAGACCAGCTTCTTTTACAGCTGCTTCATAAGCGTTTGGCAAAAGAGCGTTCATAACGTCTTGGTAAAGTGACTCTTCACCAAATTTTTTGTCGAAGATAGGACGTGGAAGGTGACCTTTACGGAAACCTGGAACATTAAGAGATTTCTTCACTGAGTTGAAGACACGATCCAATTCTGGTTTGATTTGGTCTTGAGAGATAGTGAAAGTCAAGACACCACGGTTTGTTTCTTTGTTTTCAAATGATACAGACATTCTGTCATTTCTCCTTAAAATTTTTTAAATACAGTCTATTATAACATAACTGGGCGACTTTTTTCAAGTAATGAATGCGCTTTTCAATCACGCTAGAGGTACTTGCTTGCTTCTTTGATACTAAGGTCAGCCATTCTTTCCTTGTTTTTCTCAATGAAGCCTGCTACCCAAGCTGGATTCGTTTTGGAGTAGTCTCTCAGAGCCCAGCCAACGGCTTTATTGATAAAGAATTCTGTTTGGTTCAAATTATGAAGCAGAATCTTTTCCATTAATTGAACATTGGTCTTCTCTTTTCTTAACAACTGGTGGTCAATAGCGACACGTCTCAGCCAGATATTATCTGATAGGCTCCATTGGAGGATTATTTTTTCCAGTTCCGGCTTGTCATACACCAAACTCCCTACTACTCGATCTAGGATATCCACCGTATCCCACCAAGATTTGGTAACAACCAACTGCTCTAGCTTAGGCAAATCGCTGTCCTTTAGATAAGACTGCATGGCTTTCAAATAATTTGCAGCCACATACTGGTATTCTCTAGACTCTTTTTCCCAGCAAGTGTCTACAAAATCCCAATCGATAATCTTTGTTTTTTTCGCTTCTGGAAAATATTTTTTATAGAGTTTATTTCTTTCTGGCGCCGCAACGCCTAGAAAGGAAAATTGATGACGCATATAGGCCTCCATAGGCCCTGCTTTTTGAGGATCTTTTGCTGCTTCTAGCTCCTCAAGTAAATCTGTTAGACTCATCTAAAACTCCTCATGCCCTACCAAATGATGCTGAAAGGCATAGACCGCTGCCTGGGTGCGATCGCTGACTTCAAGTTTGGCAAGAATGTTGGACACGTGGGTCTTGACCGTCTTGAGAGAGATAAAAAGTTCATCTGCGATGCGCTGATTTTCATAGCCCTTGGCGATAAGTTGGAGTACATCTCGCTCACGCGCAGTCAGGTCCTCATGTAGTTCTATGTGATTGCGGTGGTATTCGACTTTTTTGCTGACCTCTTGTTCAATAGCCAGCTCGCCAGCAGCCACCTTACGAACAGCATGGAGTAGTTCGTCTGCACTAGAAGTCTTGAGCATATAGCCCCTAGCACCTGCATTTAAGACAGGCATGATTTTTTCATTGTCCAAATAAGAGCTCACAATCAAAATCTTGGCTTCAGGCCATTCTTTGAGGATAGCCAAGGTCGCATCAATTCCATTCATCTCAGGCATGACGATATCCATGACAATGACATCCGGACGCAATTCCAATGCCAACTCAATCCCCTGAGATCCGTTGGACGCCTCACCCACAACTTCTACATCGTCTTGGAGGTCAAAGTAGCTTTTCAAACCCAAGCGGACCATTTCATGGTCATCTACTAGTAAAATTTTCATCTTTACTCCTTTATCATTCCTTATCTAACAGGGGAATACGGATATCAACTGCCAGCCCTTGCTTGGGAGCTGTTAATAACTGAACTGTCCCTGCCATATCTTCAACCCGCTCCTTGATATTGCGGAGTCCATAACTCAAGTCGTCTAAACTCCCTAACTGGAAACCAATCCCATTATCCACCACCTTCAGTTGCAATTCAAAATCCGTCTGATAGATATAGACATCCAAACAGGAGGCCTGGGCATGGCGGAGGGTATTGCTTATCAACTCTTGCAGGATACGGAAGATATGCTCCTCGATTTTCTTGGGCAATTTCGTCACATTTTGCTTGAAAGCAACCTTGAGATCACTCTTGTCCTCAAGCTCTTTTAAGAGGATTTGGATTCCCTCAACCAGACTCTTCTGCTCCAATTCAACTGGTCGCAAATGCAGAAGCAAGACCCGCAAATCCTTCTGGGCTGTTTCTAAAATAGCTGTGACACTCTGCAACTGGATCTGCATCTTTTCTCTATTCAATTTCAAAGCCTGCTGACTGATACCCGATAAAATCATGTGGGCCGCAAACAACTCCTGACTGACCGTATCATGCAAATCCCGAGCAATCCGCTTTCTTTCCTTCTCAATGATTTCCTCTTCCTGAGCAAGGCTGTGATTTTCAGCCTTTTGAAGAGCTTCTGTCAAAAGGTTAAGTTTCCCAGACAAGGACTTGAAACTGGCATCCAAATCTGGATCGGCAACCTGAACCACTTCTTGCCCTGCCAATAAACGCTTGAGATTAGCCTGCATTTTTCTTAGAGAAAGCTCTTCAATACCTCGCCAAAATAGGGCTAAGAGACAGGTCATGGACATGCTGAACACCAACAACAAAAAAACAAATTTTTCTGTTTTTTCGACATCGTGCAGGAAAATAGACCAGTCAAAATCAAGAATTTCCATCAAGCTGTGGGAGAAAAATAAGACAAACAGAAAGGAGGTGAGAGCAATGATTACATAGGCTTGTTTTTTCATCCTCTGACCACCTCAACATCCCCAATCATAGTGGTCAAGAAAATCTTGACACTCTTGTTACTCTTAAGATAGTCTCTTGTTTCTTGATGATAGTGTTCATTGCGGAGCGCTCGCTTGGGCTGGTTGAAAAAAGTCAAATCCCCATAGAGACAGTTGACACTGAGACTGACTTCCACATCTACAGGTACGATGATTTTGGTCGTTCCTACCATCTTTCTGAGGATAATGACATTGTCATGATTGGTTAGGATGACCCTCTCCAGATGAATAGTGTCCTTCCCCATGAGACGAAAGAGATTGATATCATCAAATTGGCAAGTCTGGTAGCTTGAAAAATGATGGAGATTTCCAAACCAACGATTTTTCTCCTTCTTAACCGTCACCACCTCTTCAAACACCAAATTGGTTTGCTCTTTTTCCTGATTCATCATCGGATAAAGAAGAAAGAGGCTGTATATAACCGCAACAAAAATAGCTAGAATCACAAAAGGATTGAGCATGACGATAAAAAAGAAGAGAATGGTTGCCACCACTAAAAGAAGATTATTGCCCTCTTTACCAGTGTAATAGCGAATCAAAAGCAAAAAGAGGAATAAAATCAGCAGAAAACGCGAAAAATGCTCTGATACCATCAAAATCAGAGCTCCTGTCAAAAGACAGGCTTCAATAAATAAAAAGATTTTAAATTTTCTCATAGGTTCATCCTCTCCCTTCTATTTTATCACACTTCAAAAAAGTCACCTCGGTCTGAAGATGGAAAAAAGGCGGTGGTTACGCCTTTTTCATCTGATCTTTTGCTTCTTTTAATTTTCCATAAAGAAGATAGTCTACTTTTTGCAGATCTGCTATGGTGGCACAATTAAGGGCACACATAATCAAGCGTAGATCATCTTTCCAGCCTTGGACAATGCCAATCACTTCTTCAACTGAATAGGTTTCAACCAATTCCAGAACGGTTCGTGACAATCCCACAGCCTTGGCTCCAAAGACCAAGCACTTAATCATATCCAGCGGATTCCGAACGCCTCCACTGACCAAGAGTTCGACCTTGTCTTTCCATTCTTGGGCATTGAGAAGGGCCTGCATAGTGGACTGACCCCATTGATTGAGGTAGTCACGTTGACCACTGCGACGGTTTTCAATATAGGCAAAGCTGGTACCACCACGACCTGATAGATCCACTGTACGAACACCCAGTTCATAGGCTCTTTCAATGGTCTTGGCATCCATTCCAAAGCCCACTTCCTTTAAAACGATTGGAACAGGGATTTGCTTGCTATAGTCTGCCAGATGCGATTGCCAGCTTCTGAACTTTCTTTCTCCCTCGGGCATGAGCAACTCCTGCATAACATTGACATGCACCTGCATGAGAAGAGGATGCATCTCTTCTACAGTCTGAAGACCTAACTCGACAGGCTTGTCTAATCCAATATTGGTTCCAAGAAGGAGATTTGGATGGCTAGATTTGACAGAAAAAGAGTCATCTGTTGAATCTTTGAGGGCTGCGCTATAAGAACCCGTCACAAATAAAATTCCACAGGTTTCTGCCACTTGAGCCAACTTTTGATTGATTTCTTTACCTTTTTCACTCCCACCTGTCATGGCATTGATATAAAAAGGAAAGTCCCACTTTCGACCAGCAAATTCTGTCGACAGATCGATTTCATCCAGGTCGTAAAGAGGCAAGGAAGAATGAATCAACTCCACCTCATCAAAGCTATTATAGGAACTTTTCTGCTCAAGGGCATAGCGGATATGCTCGTCCTTACGATTTGTCGTCATGTCCTATCCTTTCTTGGTATAAGAGCTCAATCCCTAGATCGGCCCAACGATTTTTTAAGGTTTCGGTTGATTGCACATCAAAACTCAAGGCAATCCCACAGTCACCACCACCAGCACCGCTACTCTTGGCAACAGCCTGCAAATCTTGACTGGCTTCTTTCAACTGTCTAAGCGAAGTCGTGTAAATATCCGCGCTCAAGCCTTCTAAGATCTTGCTTGCTACTTCTACTTGCTCGATAATTTTTTCTGCTTCCCCCTGCTCCAAGGCTTCTACCAAAGCAGCTACCGTTTCTTTTGAGGAACTTAAAAAATTCTGATTGATATTTTGTTTGATTTGCTGGACCATGTGACTTGATACAGCCACTTCCTTGGTCCATCCTACTAGGAAATCGCATTCTAGAGTTGGTTTCACTTGTGAGATGGAAAAGCCCCAATCACGTTCCAAAACTGTCGCCAAGTTTTCTTCTTCCAACCAAGCAGCTACCTTCTGACGATCAAATGACTGGTAGAGAACCAATTCCTCTGCCACAATACAGGCAAGGTCCCCCATGGAACCATTGTCTCCGCGCTTGAGCAAGACAGCACTGGCCAGCTTGAATAAGAGCTCCTGATCAACCGTAATATCATATAGAGTCAGCAGGGCCTTGATGACCAAGACAACGACGCTACCGCTAGAACCTAGACCAAACTTTTTCCCTTCCCGTTCCATTTTTCCTCGAATTTCCAAAGAAAAAGGTCGCAAGGTCTGCCCACGATAAACGAGAAAATCTTCCACTAAAGCAATCGCTTCTTGAATCAAGCTATAGTCAGGATTTGGCGTTAAATCCACTGCGAAATCAAACATATCCGAATAAATACGGTAACTATCAGAAAAAGCAATCTCGCCCTTCATATAGATGGGAATAGCCTTTATCAAGGCTAACTGCCCAGGCTCTAAAATAGCATATTCGCCTGCCCAGTAGAGTTTCCCACAAGTTTTAACAGCAATCATCTTGGCTCAAATCCTTTGTTTTTGACACAATCAAGCGATAACGTTGACCGAAGATTTCTGATAAATGCTCCAAGTCTTTCTCCTGACAGAGGACCTTGACATTGGGACCAGCATCCATAGTAAAGTAACATGCCTCTCCTTGCTCACGGAGCTGGCGAACAAAGTCCATGGCTTCATAAGACGCATCCGTCAGATAAGAAAAGGCTGGTGATGCTGTTTTGGTCGTAGCGTGCATAGCCAGGGCATTTTCCTCCGTTAACTCCCCAACCTTGGCAAAGTCATTTTCCTTGAGATAAACCAGCATATCCTGATAGTCTTTCTCAGACTGACGGACCCAGTCATCAAAAGTCGTCGAAGTTTCCACACAGAGTTTCATCCCGTCACGGCTAGAGATTGGTTTTTTCTTATCCTCTAGTACCAACATAATCATAGCTAGTTTCAAGTCTGTCTCTACAGGGTAAATTTCTCCGCTATCCTTATCCCAAGCACCTAGTGGTCCATAAAAACTCCGAGAGGAAGATCCTGAGGCAAACTTCGCTTCCTGCGCCAACTGACTTCTATCCAATCCAAGTTTGAAATAGGCATTGCAAGCCTTGACCAAGGCGGACAAACCACTCGAACTTGAGGACAAACCCGCTGCGGTCGGCATATTGTTTTGAGTATCGATACGAACAAAGCCTTCACCATCTGGACGATAACGGTCAATAATCTTACTCATCTTAATATGCTCAGCCTCATTTTGTAGCTGACCATTGATATAAAAGGCATCAGCTGTCGCATCCGTCGGTAGAGATGACAAGGTCGTCTCCGTATACATATTTTCCAAAGTCAAAGAAATACTGCTAGTAGCAGGCACCATCTCTTTCTCTTTTTTCTTTCCCCAATATTTGATAATAGCAATATTTGCGTAGGAACGTACTGTTACAGGCTCTCTATCCATGTCTGAACAGCTCCTTTCTCTTCTAATCTTTCTGCTAGTTCTTGTGCGTGTGTCAAATTGTCTGCCAAGGCTATGATACAGCCTCCAAGCCCACCACCGCTCATCTTGGCACCCAAAGCACCATGGCTAAGAGCCGTTTCAACCAGAGAATCCGCCTCAGGGCTACTGACACCAATTTCTTTTAGATGTAAATGCGCTTGACTGAGGATTTGTCCTAGTCCTTCAGCATCTTTTTGTGAAATCGCATCTTCTGCCTGCTGGGTCAATTCTCCCAAGGCATGCAAAAACGGCAGGGCATCCTTGCCCTTGTTTTGAACCATCTGGATGGCTTCACGAGTGTGACCATAAACGCCCGTATCGGCAATCACCAAATAGGCGGATAAATCCATCTCAAGCTCTGTAAATCCTACGTTCTTAATAAAGCGAATAGGCTGGTCACTGAGACAGGTCTTAGCATCCAAACCACTAGGATTCATATGAGCAATCATCTCCGCCCGATTGACCAAGATTTCTAGTACATCATGAGGCAGTTCTGCCTGATAATAGTCAAATACCGCACGAATGGCCGCTATGCTGATAGCTGCTGACGAACCCATTCCCCGTTTTTCAGGAATAGCCGAGTCAATCTCACAGCGAATGCAGGCTTCTTTGATATTCAAATACTCCAGAGAAGCATAAACTGCCATGGACAAGGTATCCTCCTCATAGAGACGCCAAGGACTTTCAGCAGGGACCACCTTACAAGTCACCTCCACCTCCAAAAGAGGCAAGGAAATAGCAGGATAACCGTAAACGACCGCATGCTCCCCTATTAAAATAATCTTACTATGTGCCTGACCGACACCAACTTTTTTTGTCATTTTTTCCTTTTACTAGACGAAAAAGCCGTCTCATTTTTTCATACAAGTATTTATTCTCTCCTATCTATTTTATTATATTTTCACAAAAAAAGCGATTGTTTCATTCACAATCGCTTCTTTCATTATTGAATCCATTCGCCATTATAATTGACAGAATAGCCATCTACAGTGGTATTCACTGCTAAAGCACCTGAGCTATAAGCATAGTACCATTTACTACCGACCTGGAACCAACCAGTTGACATTGCTCCTGATGAACGAAGATAGTACCACTTGTTACCAAGGTATTGCCAGCCCGTTTTCATATCACCATTTTCAGCATCTAGATAATACCAAGTTGAGCCTTCCTGATACCAACCAGTTGACATTGCTCCTGATGAACGGAGATAGTACCACTTGTTACCAAGATATTGCCAACCAGTTTGCATAATACCAGTTGTTGGATCTAGATAATACCATGGAGCAGCTTTTAGCTTATCTTCATCATATGTAAGAGGAAAATCCTTAACCCAACCACGTGCTAGCTCCCCAACAGTCAATCGGTTGATGCGAGAATCAAAACCACCATCCTTCAGTAAATAATACCAGTGCCCCTCATCATAAATCCAACCAGTTTTTAAGGTGTGATAACTACGTTGATCTTCAAAATAATAGACTCGTTTCTCTGCTGGACTATTATATTGTTCCCCATGATGCTTGTTGACATTTGTAGCTGTTTTTGCTTCTAAAACTTGCTTCCCAACAAATTCTTGTAGTACCCCATCTTGACCAAAGTAAAACCAATCTGGTCTAAAAGCAACATCTTGCCTTATAGAAGAACCAATCGTAACCCCTTCGTGTGGAGCAGGTATATATTGCCAGCCGACAACCATCTCTCCAGATAAAGGATCAAAATAATAGTACTTACCATCAATCACTCGCCAGTAGGTTTCTTTGAGTTCCCCCTTCTTGTAGTAGGTTCTACCATTTTCTTGGACAAATTGCCAACCTTCTGAATCAGCATCATCCGCCAATACTGCACTGGTCGCTAGCAAACCAAAGAAAAAGACTGCTAATGCAATTTGCATCAATTTTTTTATTGTTTTCATTAGATATATCCTCCATAACTGATTGTAGCAAATACAAAATTTTATGTCAATATATAAAGAAATCACATAAAAAGCAGTTACACAACTGCAACTGCTTTTCTATTCTTGCATGGTGTAACCAACACCACGCACGGTTTTAATGTAGCTTTTTTGACCTTTTACATCAAGCTTGCTACGTAGATAACGGATATAGACATCCACGATATTTGTTTCGGTCGCACTTTCATACTTCCAGACACTTTCCAACAACTGCTCACGAGTCAGAACTTTCTTGCTTCCCATAAGAGTAGCCAAGAGGTCATACTCACGACGCGTCAGAGCAATCATTTCCTCGCCACGATAAACGGTATGATGTTCTACATCCATACGCAGATTACGGTAAGACGTTGGAACCTTCATCTGACTACAGTGTTGATCGATGAAGTCCCGACCTCGGAAAATCGCTGAAATACGAGCTACCAGATTCTCAATAATAACTGGCTTATAGATGTAAGAAACGGCAAAGCGTTGGATTGTCTCAATCTGATCTTGCAATTCTTCACGATGGTCCAAGACCATGATCACTGAAGCTGGCTTAGTCCGACTCAGCTTGTCTGCAAAATCCTGGGCTGTCATATCCCCCAGTTGAGCATTCAATAAAATCAAGTCATAGTCTGTCTGAAGAGCCATGGAGAGGGCTTTTTGCCCCTCCTCAACCTGATCAACTCGGTATTGCTCTTTTTGGAGCTCCAAACTTAAAAAATGAGCTAGATTTCGTTCTTTCTCAAGTAATAAAATCCGTTTCCCCATGGCAGACCTACTTATTTTTCGTCATACCAAGAGTAGTGGAAGGTTCCTTCTTTGTCTTTACGTTGGTAAGTGTGGGCACCAAAGTAATCACGTTGCGCTTGGATCAAGTTAGCTGGAAGATCAGCTGAACGGTAGCTATCAAAGTAAGTAATAGCTGCTGAGAAGGTTGGTACTGGTACACCAGCTTGAACAGCAAGAGCTACGATATCACGCACTGCTTGTTGGTACTTAGCAGTAACATCCAAGAAGTACTCATCCAAAAGAAGGTTAGCAAGGTCTGCATCACGGTTGTAAGCATCTGTAATCTTTTGCAAGAAACGAGAACGGATAATACAGCCATCACGCCAGATAGATGCGATATCTGCAAATGGCAAATTCCAGTTGTTTTCTTTAGAAGCTACACGCAATTGCGCAAAACCTTGTGCGTATGAAATGATTTTTGAGAAGTAAAGGGCTTGACGGATCTTTTCAATCAACTCAGCCTTGTCTCCTTCAAATTTGAAGGCAGCTGGTTTTGGAAGAACCTTGCTAGCATGCACGCGTTCTTCTTTGTAAGTAGAGATGTAGCGAGCAAATACTGACTCAGTGATGAGTGACAATGGCACACCAAGATCAAGTGATGATTGGCTAGTCCATTTACCAGTTCCCTTGTTACCTGCAGCATCAAGGATGTAGTCTACGATTGGTCCATCTTGGCCTTCATCGTCTTTACGGCTCAAGATATCAGCTGTGATTTCAATCAAGTAGCTGTCCAATTCACCCTTGTTCCACTCAGTAAAGATTTCAGCCATGTCTTCTGCAGAAAGACCTAGCAAGTGTTGCATCAAGTCATAGCTTTCTGCGATCAATTGCATATCACCATACTCGATACCGTTGTGAACCATTTTCACATAGTGACCAGCTCCATCAGGACCGATATAAGTCACACATGGTTTGCCATCTTCTGGTGCCTTAGCTGAGATTTCTTCAAGAACATCCGCAACCAATTCATAGGCCTCTTTTTGTCCACCAGGCATGATAGAAGGACCTTCAAGGGCACCTTTTTCACCACCAGAAACCCCAGTACCGATAAAGTTGATACCTGAGTTTGCCAATTCTTCATTACGACGGATTGTATCTTTGTAGAAAGTGTTTCCGCCGTCAATCAAGATATCACCCTTGTCAAGGTGTGGAAGAAGGGCTTGAATTGTAGCATCTGTACCAGGTCCTGCTTGAACCATGAGCATGATACGACGAGGTTTTTCGATTGAGTTTACAAAACTTTCAACGTCATAGCTTGGTACAAAGTTCTTTTCAGGATGGCAAGCAATTACATCTTCCGTTTTTTCTTTACTACGGTTGTAGATAGCAACTGTATAACCACGAGATTCAATATTAAGGGCAAGGTTACGACCCATTACGGCCATACCTACGACACCAAAGTTAGCTTTTGTCATTTGACACTCCTCTTGTTTGATTTGTTTTATTTTATCATTTTTACTTTTGAAAAGAAAGAATTTTGTAACGACTGCTTAGTAGTCCAAGTCATCCGCATGACCAGCGCCATTTCCGACAAAGTAGCCTGTCTTACAGTTAAGGGTAAAGAGATAGGTTCCATCTGGCTTGTAGAGGTTGTAATAACCATTGCCATTAACGATATTGACACGTTCAAGGATATATTGGTCTCCAGTGATATAGCCACGTGAACGTGAAGTCGCTAGAATTTGTTCCAAAACACCATCCGCAAAATCCCAAGCAGAGTTGTTACTATCATCAATAGCAGACTGATTATAGGCAACACGACTGGCACTTCTTTGAACAGCAACCCCTGCACTCGAGAGACCCATATTGACTTCACTGCGAGTACTTCTAGTTTCATTTGAGGCAGCATTTGAACTACTTGGGCTTGTCTCACTAGTCGTATTTGAGCTTGTTTGACTAGAGCTTGAGCTACTAGTTTCACTTGAACTTGAGCTAGAAGTACTTGTTTGCTGGCTCTTACCAAGGCTGATAGCCTTATCTAGCACTTTATCAAGCTCCGTATTTCCAGTTTTAATATCTGTAAATTTAGCATCCGATTTAGCTTTGGCATTGGTATCCAACACACCATCCACAATAGCTGGTTTTTCAAATTGTGCATTGACATCTTGAATGGCCTTAATTTGCGTTGCTAGACTATCATATTTAGATTTGGCAAGCGTATGTTCACGACTACCTTCCAGCTTATCAAGTAAGGTCTTGAGTTGACTTAGTTTATCAAACTGGCTATTTTTCAAAGCCGTTTTATTGCTGTCTGTGTAGAAGGCGTCATAAAGTGTATTAAAATCATCCACATCCGATTGATTGGCTGTAGTTGATTGAGAAGTTTCAATTTCCTTGGTCGAGCGATTCACTTGACGATAGACATAATAAGCACTGACACAGATAACTACTGATACAAGCGCCAAAACGGTCAAAACAAAGCCTTTTTTGCTTTTCTTTTCTGAGTCTTCTTGTTCCAGACGAGAAAGACTCTGCTCCTCTTCCACTTCTTCAGTCATTTCTGTTGGATTTTCATCCTCTAGCAATAGAGGATCCAAGTCTTGCTCCTCATCGTCCAGAGGCAAGGGTGGTAAGATGTCTTCAGAAGATGGAACTTCCTCCGAAGAAGCTTCTGACTCTTCTACAGCCTCACGCACTTCTTGGATTAAATCATCCAGACTCTGAGTTTCAACTAGCTCCTCTTTTTTGTATTGACGAGTCGCAAACTTATCCGCCTCAATTTCATCTTTGTGTTGCTTAACATACTTGTCCAAAATGGAATCCTCAGGCAAGACTCCTGCTTCCACTTCTTCATTTTTACGAATAGCTTGACCAACTGTTAGCTCTTTTGCTTCATCAAAATCAAATCGCGGTTCTTGGTTTTCTTTTTGCGGTTCTTGGTTTTCTTTTTTATGACGATTCCGTCTTTTCTTACTCATGAGTATCCCTTTCTATTTTACCTCTTGCCGTTTGACACGCTGACCAAAATATTGATACAGATCCACTTTCAAGGTTCCGTTGTATAACTTACGCTTCTTATCTGCTTGGCTACCATACTTGCTTTCAAAGGCTTCATCACTAGTCAGGATAAATTTGCTCCAAGTTTTCAGTGGTGCAAATACCTGACCCATCGCAGCATAAAGCTTGGTCACCCCTGCATCATCTGATAAACGTTCCCCGTAAGGAGGATTGGAGATGATTACACCATTGATTTTATCGGAACGTAAATCCTGCACGCGCATCTGCTTAAAAGTAATATCCCCTGCAACACCAGCTGCCTGAGCATTGGCCTTAGCAATTTCCACCATGCGAGCATCAATATCACAGCCCATGATATCCAATTCCAGCTCACGGTCCACTTTTTTAGCCGCCTCTGTGCGCACTTCCTGAATCAAGCGATCGCTAATCCAGTTCCATTCCTCAAAAGCAAAGGAGCGACGAAGGCCAGGCGCCATCTTTCTGGCAATCATGACAGCCTCGATACAGAAAGTCCCCGAACCACAGGTCGGATCAATCAAAGGCTTGTCTGGATACCAGTTAGAAAGTTGCAAAATAGCTGCCGCCATGTTTTCCTTGATAGGGGCTCCCCCTTTTTCGGTACGATAACCACGTTTAAAGAGGCTAGAGCCTGTCGTATCAATCATGACAGTTGCCACATCTTTGAGAATAGAGACCTCAATCTTAAACTCTGGGCCATTCTCCATCAGAGGAACCCCTTCTGGGCGAGCATAGTGTTTCTGCAATTTCTTGACAACAGCTTTCTTAGAAATAGCCTGAACACTGGGTTCATTGTGAAGTTTAGATTTAACACATTTGGCTTTTGAAATTGGGAACCGAGCTCCGAGTGGTAAATAATTTTCCCAATCTAAAGCAAAAACTCCCTGAAACAACTCTTCAAACGTCTTAGCTGGGAACGTTCCTACGATGATCTTGATACGATCTGCTGCCCGAAGCCAGAGGTTGGTTTCGATAATCGCTCTCACGTCTCCTTGAAAACGCACACGCCCATTTTCAACCTGACAATCGTAGCCCAGCTCTCTTACTTCTCGTCCTACAACAGCTTCAAGACCTGCTGCCACAGTTGCAATTAAATTAAATTCTTTTTTCATGTTACAGTCTTGCAAGACCTTTCTATATGTCCACTTTAAAAAATGAGGTTGAGAAAATTTCTCAGCCCCAACCTATATGCAATTTTCTATAAGCCATGTTTTGTTCCAGAAGTGACTAGGACCACTTCCTTCGATAATCATCTGTCTACCACTAACAGCTCTAGCTGATAGCAGTCAGAATACTACGTTCGTTTCCGCGTACTCCATGCCCCGACCAAAATTTGGGTTGCTAGCTTGAGGGGTTTACCGCGTTCCACTCTCTCCGTTTCCAGAAAGACTCCGTCACTGTGGCACTTTCAAGCCTACTCTGACCTATCCAAGGACTTAGCCATTTCAACTGCCGTAACGATTTCTCGTCCCTAGGCTTATGGTTTCGCCTAGCACAAACACTACAGGCATCACAGCCTGTGCTAGCATGGACTTTCCTCATGAGAAGCAATTCTCCTCACGCGATTATCCAAAAATTGCATGTAACAAGACCTGAATTACAAATCAGTATTGTCTAAAATTTGTTTACCGAATACTTCTTTTTCAAGACGATTCAAGCGTTTCAAAATATCAAAATTCGTCATAGAAGATGAAGCAGCCACATCAATTGGATCTGGGTGACTAGGACTTGGAGCCGAACTCACTTGCGGTTTACGAGTTAATTCTTCCTTCAAATCCGCAATTTCCTGACGAAGTGACTTGACCAAGGCAGCATAGGTTTCATAGTCCTTGATGACATCGTCTAAAAACTCATCAACTTCTACCTTGCTATACCCACGAACTTCACGTCCAAACTCTTGTTCAAAAATATCTTTCGCTGAAAAAATAATACTTGCCATGTCTCTCTCCATTCTCGCTTGCTAGTATTATTATATAAAAAAAGGCAAACAAAAATCAAGGTCAAAGCTTCAATTTTCGGAAAAATTTTCAGCAAGTTCATTTAATTGATCAAATGTTAATCTCTTTATAAAATAGTCCTCTTGATTTTTCATCTTTTGGTAAAAATAAGCTAATTTCGTTTCATTTTCCTCATCATAAAAAAGATAAGAACTATTCGTATTTTCCAGTAAAAACTGCTGGTAGTCTCTTAACTGCCCCTTGTGTTCATAGCGAGGATAGGCATATTTGACAAAGTCTACCTGCTTAAAGCGGCTCAGTTTCATCTGATTGCCTTCATTCCAATTTTCCCCATGAGTTTCAAAAGCAAAAATGGTGGCCAACTGGAAACCGTACTCGGTTTTCATCTCCTGAGCAACCTCTAAAACCCAATATTCAAAACCCAAACTTCCTGTAAACACAAGCCAAGACACCCCATCTGCTGCCATAGCCTCTAAATCTTTACGTATTGCTTTTTTTATCAATTTAAGACGAGGATCCTTATCAGAAAATAAACCCAAATCAAAAGCAGAATAGCCTAAAACCAAAGCTGTAGCCATTTTTAACCCTTTCTGTGCAAATTTATGGTATAATAGAGTGATGTTATTGTACCAATAAGGAGAATTATGGTCAACTATCCACATAAACTTTCATCACAAAAAAGACAAACATCTCTTTCTCAACCCAAAAATTTCGCAAATCGAGGAATGTCTTTTGAAAAGATGATCAATGCTACCAATGACTACTATTTGTCTCAGGGCTTGGCTGTTATACACAAGAAACCAACCCCTATTCAAATTGTACGAGTGGACTATCCACAGCGAAGTCGTGCCAAGATTGTTGAAGCCTATTTTCGACAAGCTTCAACGACGGACTATTCTGGCGTTTATAATGGATATTACATCGACTTTGAAGCCAAGGAAACAAAACAAAAACGTGCGATTCCGATGAAAAATTTCCATCTACATCAGATTCAGCATATGGAACAAGTCCTTGCCCAACAAGGAATCTGCTTTGTCCTTCTTCACTTTTCTTCTCAGCAAGAAACCTACTTATTGCCGGCATTCGATTTGATTCGCTTCTATCATCAAGATAAGGGACAAAAATCAATGCCACTTGGATATATTCGAGAATATGGATATGAAATCAAGGCTGGTGCCTTCCCTCAAATTCCCTATCTCAATGTTATCAAAGAACATTTATTAGGTGGTAAAACAAGATGAACAAACCAACGATTCTGCGCCTAATCAAGTATTTGAGCATTAGCTTCTTAAGCTTGGTTATCGCAGCCATTGTCTTAGGCGGAGGAGTTTTTTTCTACTACGTTAGCAAGGCTCCTAGCCTATCCGAGAGTAAACTAGTTGCAACAACCTCTAGTAAAATCTACGACAATAAAAATCAACTCATTGCTGACTTGGGTTCTGAACGCCGCGTCAATGCCCAAGCTAATGATATTCCCACAGATTTGGTTAAGGCAATCGTTTCTATCGAAGACCATCGCTTCTTCGACCACAGGGGGATTGATACCATCCGTATCCTGGGAGCTTTCTTGCGCAATCTGCAAAGTAATTCCCTCCAAGGTGGATCAACTCTCACTCAACAGTTGATTAAGTTGACTTACTTTTCAACCTCGACTTCCGATCAGACTATTTCTCGTAAGGCTCAGGAAGCTTGGTTAGCGATTCAGTTAGAACAAAAAGCAACCAAGCAAGAAATCTTGACCTACTATATAAATAAGGTCTACATGTCTAATGGCAACTATGGAATGCAGACAGCAGCTCAAAACTACTATGGTAAAGACCTCAATAATTTAAGTTTACCTCAGTTAGCCTTGCTGGCTGGAATGCCTCAGGCACCAAACCAATATGACCCCTATTCACATCCAGAAGCAGCCCAAGACCGCCGAAACTTGGTCTTATCTGAAATGAAAAATCAAGGCTACATCTCTGCTGAACAGTATGAGAAAGCAGTCAACACACCAATTACTGATGGATT
Source organism: Streptococcus sp. 2342 (assembly GCF_013276795.1). GTDB lineage: Bacteria > Bacillota > Bacilli > Lactobacillales > Streptococcaceae > Streptococcus. The sequence continues at coordinate 429,507 of NZ_VMLR01000003.1, read as the reverse complement.
ACAAAGTCTCAAATCAGCAAGTAATTACCCTGCTTACATGGATAATTACCTCAAGGAGGTCATCAATCAAGTTGAAGAAGAAACAGGCTATAACCTGCTCACAACTGGGATGGATGTCTACACAAATGTAGACCAAGAAGCTCAAAAACATCTGTGGGATATTTACAATACAGACGAATACGTTGCCTATCCAGACGATGAATTGCAAGTCGCTTCTACCATTGTTGATGTTTCTAACGGTAAAGTCATTGCTCAGCTAGGAGCACGTCATCAGTCAAGTAATGTTTCCTTCGGAATTAACCAAGCAGTGGAAACAAACCGCGACTGGGGATCAACTATGAAACCGATCACAGACTATGCTCCTGCCTTGGAGTACGGTGTCTACGATTCAACTGCTACTATCGTTCACGATGAGCCCTATAACTACCCTGGGACAGATACCCCTGTTTATAACTGGGATAGGGGCTACTTTGGCAATATCACCTTGCAATACGCCCTGCAACAATCGCGAAACGTCCCAGCCGTGGAAACGCTAAACAAGGTCGGACTCAACCGTGCCAAGACTTTCCTAAATGGTCTCGGAATCGACTACCCAAGTCTTCACTACTCAAATGCCATTTCAAGTAACACAACCGAGTCAGACAAAAAATATGGAGCAAGTAGTGAAAAGATGGCTGCTGCTTACGCTGCCTTTGCAAATGGTGGAACTTACTATAAACCAATGTATATCCATAAAGTCGTCTTTAGTGATGGGAGTGAAAAAGAGTTCTCTAATGTCGGAACTCGTGCCATGAAGGAAACGACAGCCTATATGATGACCGACATGATGAAAACTGTCTTAGTATACGGAATCGGACGTGGAGCCTACCTACCTTGGCTTCCACAAGCAGGTAAAACAGGTACTTCTAACTATACTGACGAAGAAATTGAAAAGTATATCAAGAACACTGGTTACGTAGCTCCAGATGAAATGTTTGTAGGGTATACCCGCAAATATGCAATGGCTGTATGGACAGGCTATTCTAACCGTCTGACACCACTTGTAGGCGATGGCCTTACGGTCGCTGCTAAAGTTTACCGCTCTATGATGACCTACCTGTCTGAAGGAAGCAATCCAGAGGACTGGAATATGCCAGATGGCATCTATCGAAATGGGCAGTTTGTTTTCCAAAATGGAGCAAGACCGACTTGGACTGAAACGACATCCCAATCATCTTCAACCGAAAGCTCATCAACAAGTGCAGAAAGCTCTACTAGTCAAGCACCAGTAACAAGTCCTGATGCTAGTACTAATGGTCAAAATCAAGCACCAAATGCACCAGGAGCCAATCAAAATCCAGCTCCACAGACTCCTCAAGTCCAACAACAACCACAACAGTAAGATGAAGAAAATCCTGAGAACTCTAAACTCAGGATTTTTTCATTTTCAAAATAAAATACAGAAATCAAGTAAAGTAGATTGAAATAAAAACTAAGCAAATTGATTGGGAAATTCAAATCATACTCAATGAAAATCAAAAAGCAAACTAGGAAGCTAGCTGCAGCTTGCTCAAAACACTGTTTTGAGGTTGCAGATGGAAGCTGACGTGGTTTGAAGAGATTTTCGAAGAGTATGAATTTCTAAAAATATTTTATGAGCTACAATATGCCGGTCTTGATTCAATACACTGTAATATTTGAAACAAGAGTGTACCGGTTCAGTGTCAACCAGCTATAGTCTACCATTCCTCATTTCACAATAAAACGCATACGATCAAGGCTTTCATCACCTGACAATATGCGTTTTGCTTTTAAAGACTTTTTGCTCAGTCTCTTTTTATCTTATTTCACATGTTTTGCGAGTTCTTCTTGCGCTTTTTTATTGGATTCTGCTTTTTCTTTCATCCATTTTTCTTGAGCTTTTTGGTATTCATCTGCAGTAACTGCCTTGTCTTGAATTTCAAGGTATTTATACAAGACTGGGTCACTTGTACCTTTATTTCCTGACAATGCAAATGGTATTGTAAATGGTACCATCTTAGACAAGATTGGACGACCAGTTTTAGAAGTTGTTGGGATGATCAAAGCACTGTCGGTCAACCAAGCTTGGGCAGCAGCATATTTTTCATAGCGTTTAGCAACGTCTATAGCCTCATCACCAGCCTCAGTAACCAATTTTTCGTAGTCATATAGACCTACTTTTTTAGCAGCTACATTATCTTCCCCTGAGTCAAATCCTAAATATGTTTTAGTACTTTCTCCTACAGAAGGTTTGATAATATCGAGATAAGTTGATGGATCGGCAAAGTCTGGACCCCAACCGACATTATCTGATAAATCCCAGTCTTCGCCAGCAGCATTTTCAGCAAATAGAGTTACATTAAGCAATTCATCTTTTTGCAATTGTTGGATATCAATAACGACATTATCAGTTCCTAAAGTTGCTTCCAAGGATTGTTTCATAGATTGGACGCGCTGAACTTTTGTAGTTGCTGTCTGATCAACAGGCATATCTAGGTGAATTGGGAATGTCACACCTTCTGCTTGTAAAGCTGATTTAGCTTTAGCAAATTCAGCCTTGGCTTTTTCTGGATTGTAGAGACCATCTTGTGAATCGGCAAGGTTCACATCCTTCCATTCATCCCCATAAGTCACCAATTTTTCTTTGACCATATCGCCAAAGTTTTTCCCATCTGCTTGAACAAATGTTGGTGGCACAAAGAGATTGCGCAAGATTTTGCTTGCTCCAGTTTCTCCATTCAACTGAGAGGCATAAGCTGTACGGTCAAAACCAAAGGCAATAGCCTGACGGAAATCCTTGTTTAAGAGAGCCTTTTTAGTAGATGTCTTTTGTTCTTCGCTAGTCTTAGATGTGTGCTTATAAGATTGACGATCAATATTTGTTCCCACTAGATAAGTCGTAGAGTCTTGTTGAGTATAGACAATATTGTCTTTCATACTCTTCTCGAGCTCTGCGAAACTTGCACTTGTTGGATAAAGACGAGCTGCTGTAAGGCTACCATCTTTAAAGTTTTCTGCTGGTTTGCTGGTATCTTGCCCATCCCAGAATGACAATTTAACTTTGTCAATATGCACATTGTCCTTATCCCAGTAGTTCGGATTCTTCGCAAATTCAACAGAGGATTTAGTCACAATGGATTTCAACAAATAAGGACCGTTATACAAGAGACTACTTGGATCCGTAGCTTTGGCAAAATCATCCCCTTTTGAATTCAAAAACTCTTCATTGACTGGCGCAAGCACACCCATGGTTGTTTTTGAGTTCCAAAAAGTTTCAGGTTTGTTCAAGGTGTATTGGATTGTTTGGTCGTCAAGGGCTTTAATCCCGACTTGAGCGAAGTCTGTGATTTCACCTTTGGCATAGGCATCCAGACCTTTGATTGAATCCTGTACCAAGTAAAGGGCTTCTGCTTTCTTATCTGTTGCATATTTAAGTCCTGTTACAAAGTCCTGAGCCTTAACAGGAGCGTACTCTTCTCCCTCAGATGTATACCACTTGGCATCTTGACGAATCTTATAAGTATAAGTCAAGCCATCCTTAGAGACCGACCAGTCTTCTGCCAATGAAGAAACAAGGTTCCCGTATTTATCATTTTCAAGCAATCCATCGATCACATTACTAGTAATCTCAGAAGTTGCTGCCTTACCAGTTGTCAAATAGTTGAGATTATCCGGATGTGTCTCGTAGGTAAATGCAAAGGTTTTTTCACCTTGAGCGCCTGAACCCCCAGAACAAGCAGCTAAAACACCAGCTGCTAATAAGGTTACTCCCGCAAGAGCCAATACTTTTCTTGTTTTCATAGTATTCTCCTTTGTTTTTTTATTCATTATAGACTCTTTTTCAAGTCCTGTCAATAGAATTTTCTGAATTTTTGAAAATTATTTTTTAAACAACAACTCTGAAAAAATATGAATAAGGTTAAATACTTCTTAACTAATTCACATAACAAAGGACTTATTGATACTATCTCTAAATATCAAATAGTATTCTGTTTTATACTTATTTAAAATCAAAAATAGTAGAAAATTCTCCTATTCTGAGAATATATATGATAGATTTTTAGCAAAAACTCTAGCATCGATTCCCTAGAATACAGGAATACTTATAAGAACTGTTGAATTTTAAAGTACATATTTGAGCTACGATATTCCTTGAGCAAACTGCCAACAAAAGATGTTCTTTGATTTTACATAAGTATAAATTGGTCATCTACATAAAACAAAAAGCCAACATAGATTCTCTTCTGACCGACAGAAAACAATCTTGTTCGCTTTACTTCTAAAAATCTTAAGTAGCAAAAATTCTAAAATTATAGAATCGTTGCATTAATATCCCAACTCTTCCTCTACAACATTCAGGACCCGTTCGATGACCACATGCATGTCATAGTATTTATAATCTGCTAAACGACCACAGAAAATGACCTTATCTTTCTGGGCTGCTTCTTCTTGATATTTAGCAAACATGGCATTGTTTCTCTCATCATTGATTGGATAGTAAGGTTCATCTCCACGTTTCCAATCAGCTGGGTATTCACGAGTAATAACCGTTTTATCTTGTGTTCCATACTCAAAATGTTTATGCTCAATAATGCGAGTATAAGGAATTTCTCGTTCTGTATAGTTTACAACGGCATTTCCTTGATAATTTTCCTCATCTAGAACTTCATACTCAAAACGAAGACTACGGTATTCTAACTCGCCATGTTTATAATCAAAATATTGGTCAATCATCCCTGTAAAGACAACTTTCTCAGCTGAAGCTTCTAATTCCTGACGATTGGCAAAAAAGTCAAGACCAAGTTCTACTTCCACATCCTTGAGCATATTTTCGATGATAACATTATACCCACCAATTGGAATACCCTGGTAACGGTCATTGAAGTAGTTATTATCAAAGGTTAAACGAACTGGTAAGCGTTTGATGATAAAGGGTGGAAGGTCAGTCGCAGAACGTCCCCATTGCTTTTCAGTATATCCTTTAATCAATTTTTCATAAATATCTGGACCGATCAACTTGATAGCCTGTTCCTCTAAGTTTTTAGGTTCAACGTCCTTCATATGAGCCGTTTGCTCAGCAATCTTATCTTTGACTTCTTGAGGAGTTTTTGTCCCCCACATAGCATAGAAAGTATTCATATTGAAAGGTAGATTATAAAGGCTACCCTTGTAATTAGCTAGAGGCGAGTTGATGTAGTTGTTAAATTCAGCAAATTGATTCACATAATCCCAAACTTTTTTATTAGAAGTATGAAAGATATGGGCACCGTATTTATGAACATTAACACCTTCTACATTCTCACAATAGACATTCCCACCAATGTGGTCACGTTTATCAATAACTTTTACTTTTTTTCCACGCTTGGTTGCTTCATAAGCAAAAATTGCTCCCGACAAACCAGCACCAACGATTAGATAGTCGTACATAGTCTCTTCCTTATCACTTATCTTTACATCTCCTTAACTATAGTAAAAGAGAGGATCTTAGTTTCAATCTATTTTAGCACAAAACAAATCATTTCTTAGTTTTCAATAGCCGAGTGATTTAAAAAGACAAGCACCAAAACTGATGTTTGTCTTTATGATTTTGTTTGAAAAGGCTATTTCTAACTATTTAACATGTTTTTCTGCTTCTTTTTGAGCTTTTTCAATTGCTTTTTTGCTTTCTTGTTCCCATTTACTTTTAGCTTCTTCAAACTGTTTGGTCGTCACAGTGTCTTTTTGCAGTTTCATGTACTTGTAGTTATTGCCATCACCCTTGATACCAACCAATGAATAGCCTCTTGTAAATGGCGTCACTTTGGTTACAGATGCTGTGCCACCACTTGACATAGCTGACATAATGAGAGAATTGTCAATCATCCAAGCCTGTGCTTCAGCGTATTTTTCATAACGTTTGGCTACATCTTTGTTTTCACTATCTGCATCTTTGAGCATCTTAGTGTAGGTATCAAGACCTAGGCTAGTGATTTTTTCCTTGTCTTCCTTGGCATCTAGTCCAAAAATCTTAAGGTAGAATCCATCCTCTGCATTGAAAGGATTGAGATAAGTTGATGGATCTTGGTAGTCACCTACCCAACCATCAAAGTTCAAATCGTAGTCACGATCAGCTGCTGTCGGTGCCAAGAAGGCTACGTTATTGAAATCATCTGTTGAAAGTTGCTGAACATCAATGACAATGTTATCAGCACCTAAAACTGACTCAAGGGTCTGCTTAACTGAGTTCATACCTGTCACGGCATTTTTACTTGTCTGATCAACCGCCACATCCAAGTGAATTGGGAAGGTCACACCTTGACTTGTCAATTCTTTTTTAGCTTCCGCAAATTTTGCTTGGGCTTTTTCTTTGTTGAAATAGGCATCCTTAGCATCTGCCAGGTTAATACCTGACCATTCTGTGCCATAGTTGACCAATTTAGAAGCGACTACTTCTCCAAAGGTCTTGTCTCCAACTTGGACAAATGTAGGAGGAACCAAGGTGTTACGAAGGGTCTTGCTAGCCGCCTCTTCCCCATTTGACTGGGCAGAATAGGCTGTGCGGTCCAAGGCAAAGTTCACTGCTTGGCGGAAGTTCTTGTTCAAGACAGCTGTCTCAGTTGACTTCTTCTGCTCATCTGTCGTTTTAGACGTATGGCTGTAAGCCTTACGGTTGACGTTGAAATTGAAGTACCAAGAAGTCTTGTCCTGCAAGCTATAGACGATATTATCCCTATATTTTTCCTTGGTCTTAGCAAAGTTAGAACTATTTGGATAAACCCCAGCGATAGAATAAGCTCCACTTTCAAAGTTACGGATGGTCAATTCTTGGTCTGAGCCATCAAAATAAGCCAATTTCACGTGTTCAATTGATACTTTGTCATGATCATAGTAATGCGGATTTTTCACATACTCAATAGATGATTTTGATGTGAAATCTTTTAACAAGTAAGGTCCACTGTAGAGAATACTATCTGGAGATAGGGTACCAAAATCCTTCCCTTTTGAGTTTAGAAACTCTTCGTTTACTGGGAAAAGAATACTGTTCGTTGTTTTTGAATTCCAGTAAGGCTCTGGGCGTGTCAAAGTATACTCAACAGTCTGGTCATCAATGGCCTTAACCCCAACCTTAGAAAAGTCAGAATCCGCTCCTGTAATATAATCATTCAAGCCCTTGATTGAGTTTTGAATCAAGTCAATGGCCTGTGATTTATTATCCACTGCGTACTTGATACCTGTCACAAAATCCTGTGCCTTGACTGGAGCGTATTCTTCACCGTCAGCTGTGAACCATTTGGCATCTTTTCTCAATTTGTAGGTATAAGTTAGACCGTCGCTTGAAACAGACCAGTCTTCTGCCAAAGACGGAATTAGATTTCCGTGATTGTCATTTTCAAGCAAACCATCAACTAGATTGGTAATGATGGCTGTATTATCAGCGTAGTAGTCTAATAGATAGTTAAAAGTAGTTGGATTTCCACTAAAGGTTGATGAGTAAGTTTTTGTATCTGAACCTGATTGTCCGCAAGCAGCTAAAAGCAAGGCAGCCGCAAAAGTCAGACCTGCACTAAGGACACGCTTTTTTGTCTTCATCTTCTTTCTCCTTTATGTTAGTTTTTATAACATAAGCTTATTTTACCAAAATAGTGGGAATTTGTAAAGTTAATTGAATTTCGAGAATGAAAGTTTATAAACTTTAGGAATAAAAAAACAAAGAATTTCTGTCTTTCATACAGTCCTCCCTTGTTTTTATACGATTTCAATTTTAGATTTTTCTGTTCAGAAATATTTAGCCCAATTCCACACAGAAAGCATCCCATGGAGCTAAGACTTGTTTTTCAAAGGCTTCTTGAGCCGTGGTGTTTTCAATCAAGACAGATTTGACGTTTCCTTCTACTGTTAAGTCTTGCTCTTCATTGGACAAATTGGCCACAACTAGAAAACGACGGTCGCCATCTTTACGAATATAAGCAAAGACCTTATCAGCCGTATCAAGAAGTTCAAAATCAGCTCGAATCAGCCAGCTATTCTCCTTACGGATTTGAACTAGCTTCTGATAGGTATAGAAAATAGAATCAGGATTTGCCAGCGCTTCTTGAACGTTGATTGCTTGATAGTTTGGATTCACTGCCAACCAAGGTTGAGCAGTTGAGAAACCAGCGTTTTTGCTCTCATCCCATTGCATAGGGGTACGGGCATTGTCACGACCAATGACACGGATACTGTCCATGATTTCTTCCATCGGAACGCCTTTTTCAAGAGCCTCACGCGCATAGTTAAGAGATTCAATATCTTCTACTTGATTCAGTGTTTCAAACGGATAATTTGTCATCCCAATTTCCTCACCTTGATAGATATAAGGAGTCCCTCTCATGAGATGAAGCAAGATTGCAAAGGCTTTGGCAGATTTTTCTCGGTATTCTTGGTCATTTCCCCAGATTGAGACGATACGAGGGAGGTCATGATTGTTCCAGAAGAGTGAATTCCAGCCGTCCTCAACGCCTAACTCTGTCTGCCATTTGTTGAAAATCTCTTTTAACTTAGGGATATTCAGCGCTTTTTGATAGTGCCACTTAGGTTGCCCTTCCTGATACTGAAGACAGATGTGTTCAAATTGGAAAACCATAGACAATTCTTGCCCCTTTGGATCAGAGTAAAGCTTGGCAATCTCTGGAGTTGCTCCCCAAGTCTCCCCTACTGTCAAGAGATTCTTATCGCCAAAAGTGGCTTGGTTCATCTCCTTGAGATAAGGATGGAGCATAGGTCCATTATTGACTACCTTCTCATCAGGAATTTTGCCAATCATGTCAATGACATCCATACGGAAACCGCCAATGCTTTTATCAATCCAGAAGTTCATCATCTCATAAATTTTCTGGCGAAGTTTTTCATTCTCCCAGTTGAGATCAGGCTGTTTCTTACTGAAAAAGTGGAGATAGTATTGACCCGACTTTTCATCATACTCCCAAGCAGACCCACTAAAGATAGAATCAAGATCATTAGGCTCATCCCGCCAGATATAGTAGTCACGCTCAGGGCTGTCAGGATTTTCACAGGACTCGACAAACCAAGCATGTTCATCCGAGGTATGATTGACCACCAAGTCCATGATGATACGGATATCACGCTTCTTAGCTTCCGCAATCAGTTGGTCCATGTCCTCCATGGTTCCGAAAATAGCTGTAATCGCTTGGTAATCAGCAATATCATAGCCATTATCATCCATAGGACTGTCATAAACAGGAGAAAGCCAAATCGCTGTGATTCCTAACTTAGCTAGATAGTCTAACTTACTGGTAATACCTGGCAAATCGCCAATTCCATCTCCGTTGCTATCCATAAAGCTCTTAGGATAAACTTGATAGACTACGGCATTGTGCCACCATTTTTCTTGCATCTTCTTACCTCATTATTTTAATAATCTGTAGTCTATGATAGCGCTTTTTAAAATTTTATGCAAGCGTTTGCCTAATCTTTTTGATTCCTTTTTTAACTCCATAGTTTCCTAACTTCCAATTTTTTATTATAATAGAGGTCAGAGGTAAAAAAATGAAAAAACAAGCTTTTAGTTCTGAACAATATTTGAATCTACAGCGCGACCATATTTTGGAGCGCATTAACCAATTTGACGGCAAGCTCTACTTGGAGTTTGGGGGCAAAATGTTAGAAGATTTCCACGCTGCTCGTGTTCTTCCTGGTTATGAGCCTGACAACAAAATCAAGCTCTTGCAGGAGTTGAAAGAGCAAGTTGAGGTTGTGATTGCCATTAACGCTAGCAACATCGAACATTCCAAAGCACGTGGTGACTTGGGCATTTCTTATGACCAAGAAGTTCTTCGTTTGATTGACAAATTCAATGAATTGGGAATTTTTGTTGGCTCCGTGGTCATCACACAGTACGCTGGCCAACCCGCTGCAGATGCCTTCCGCAACCAACTCGATAAAAACGGAATTGATTCTTATCTTCATTATCCAATCAAAGGATATCCGACAGATATGGACCACATCATTTCTCCAGAAGGTATGGGGAAAAACGACTACATCAAAACCAGTCGCAACTTGATTGTCGTAACCGCTCCTGGACCTGGTTCTGGAAAATTAGCAACTTGTATGTCCAATATGTACCACGACCAAATCAATGGTATCAAGTCTGGCTACGCTAAGTTTGAAACCTTCCCAGTTTGGAATCTTCCCCTTCATCACCCAGTCAACTTGGCCTACGAGGCTGCCACAGCTGACCTTGATGATGTCAACATGATTGACCCTTTCCATCTTCAAACCTATGGAGAAACCACTGTCAACTACAACCGTGATATCGAGATTTTCCCAGTGCTCAAACGCATGTTGGAACGTATCCTCGGTGAATCTCCATACGCTTCACCGACAGATATGGGTGTCAACATGGTTGGTTTCGCTATTACAGATGATGAAGCTGCTGTCGAAGCTTCTAAACAAGAAATCATCCGCCGTTACTATCAAACTGTTCTTGATTTCAAAGCCGAAAAAGTGGGCGAATCTGCTGTCAAGAAAATCGAGTTACTCATGAACGACCTCGGCATCACACCTGCAGACCGTAAGGTTGCTGTTGCTGCACGCCAAAAAGCAGAAAAAACTGGCGGACCAGCCCTAGCCCTTGAATTGCCAACCGGGGAAATCGTCACAGGTAAGAACTCAGAACTCTTTGGCCCTACAGCAGCTGCTCTTATCAACGCTATCAAGAAATCAGCTGACATCGCTAAAGAAGTAAAATTAATCGAGCCCGAAGTCGTCAAACCAATCCAAGGTCTTAAAATCGATCATCTGGGTAGCCGCAATCCACGCCTTCATTCAAATGAAATCCTGATTGCACTTGCTATCACAGCTACAGAAAATCCTGATGCTGCTCGTGCTATGGAAGAGCTTGGCAACCTCAAAGGAAGCGAAGCCCACTCAACCATCATCTTGACAGATGAAGACAAGAATGTCCTTCGTAAACTAGGTATCAACGTAACCTTTGACCCTTACTACCAATACGATCGCTTGTATCGTAAATAACGATTCAAACCTCTCCACACTCGGAGAGGTTTTCTCTCTGTCTCAAGAGCAGCCTTTATGGTATAATGAAAGAAGAAAACTGAAAGGATTTACCATGTCAAAAGAAGTTATTGTTGAAAGTTTTGAACTTGACCACACCATTGTTAAAGCACCCTATGTTCGCTTGATTGGGGAAGAAACAGGACCAAAAGGAGACATCATCTCCAATTATGACATTCGTTTAGTGCAACCCAATGAAGACTCTATCCCTACCGCTGGCCTTCACACTATCGAGCACCTCTTAGCCAAACTCATCCGTACCCGCATTGACGGTATGATTGACTGCTCACCATTTGGCTGCCGCACAGGATTCCACATGATTATGTGGGGGCGCCACACCAGCGCTGAAATTGCAGCTGTTATCAAGGATTCGCTCAAAGAAATCGCTGAGACTACTACATGGGAAGAGGTCCCTGGAACAACCATCGAATCTTGCGGAAACTATAAGGACCACAGCCTCTTCTCTGCTAAAGAATGGGCGAAACTTATCTTGGAACAAGGGATTTCAGATGATGCCTTTGAACGTCATGTGATTTAAATGTAAAAAAGAGGCTAGGCAAAAAAGTCTTTAAAACCAGAAAAACGCATAGTATCAAGTGTTAAAAATCTTGATATTATGCGTTTTATTGTGGAAAGATTTTCTAAATAGGAACTAAACAAATCTAAACCACTTCATCTAATCCTCTTTTATGCCATTATTTTCAATCAAAGTTAATTTTGATTTAATCTGTTTTGTAAAATACCTGTTCGGAGCTATTCGGAGCACTTTGTCCAGCTACGATTCTATTTTTGCTTAAATCAGAATCAACCCATTTTATAGTAATGCCAATTGGATAAACACTCATACCATATCCTGTAGGTCCTGAGCTCACACTAAAATCTATATGTCCATCGCTTCTCATTTTTGCCTTAATATTTGTACTTACTTACAAATAATTCAATCCCTTCAACACTGGCTTGACTTGCATTCGGTAATCTGTCATATGCTGTACCATTTGTGAAATAAGTGAGATTGGGTATTGTTTTGAAGCCTACGGTTGTTTTGAAGTTATTCCAACTTGTCTTATCTATATGCTCACTATCCAAGTAATACATAGTTATATTGGTTTTATCTACTGCTTTTGCTAGCTTTGGAGTAAATTCTTGACAGTATGGACAACTTTCTCTCCCTGTGTATAGATAAAAGCTTTCTTGATATTGTATTTTCTGTTCTACAGCCTCTAAACTTATCTTTTGAAGTCTATTTACAGCTATCTGGTAGTCTGTTTGTGGCAGAGTGGTTAAGTATGCTGTGAATGTGACAATTATAATAAGTGGTAGTGACAGTAGAATAAGAACTTTTTTACTATTCATCACATCCGTATCCGTCTTTGTCTCTATCTAGCCATGGACCATATTGTGGGTCACTAGCAGGTATGTTTACACGTCCTGCTTTTCGTGCTTCCTTACAGTTTTTGAACGGTCTTAAATTTGATTGTGGAGCAGGTGTAGACGATTGTGTAGGAGTAGTTGTAGTGTGAGATGAAGCTTGCTCTTGTTCTTTTTCTCGTGAAGATGCTTTCCTTTCCTCCTCTTTTGATTTAGAGGCTTCAATACTTGCTTTTTCCTCTTCTTGTACTTTCTCTGTTTTTCTTACTTCACTGATTACTAAAGAGCCTTTACCGATTGAATCATATTTTTCTATAGATACTGTATTTCCCGTATAGACCATAAGTTCATTTATTTTTACAGCTAGTGATTCAGGTGTACGGATCAGAAGTTTCTTACCTGTTATGTTGTACTCACGATATTCATCTTTTTCTGCAATCCCAATTACCTCAGCTTCAACTTCGTAGAGTTTATCAGTGTTCGAGAGTTTGTATGCTACCTCTCTCAGTGCTTTGGCTCGCAGTATGATTTTAATTTGTGGTGTATTCAGATAAGCATCTACAGCTATATGTCCAGTTGGAGACCATTTCTCTATTTTAGAGTTAGTTTCACTACTAGATGATGAAGTAGAGGAAGAAGAACTAGACTGTTTAACTTGTGAAGACTGTTTGACAGAATCATTAGCCTTAGTTTGAACTTGTGAGTGTTTAGTGCTACCGCTAGTTAATAGTGTGAAGAACAAAATGAGGATAAGCAATAGTACAATACTACCTATAATCTTTTGTTCTTTGCTTAATTCCTTAAGTTTTTTAAGCATATATATCCTCCTGATATTTAACTTTATTTAATGAAACAAAAGAAATGTTTCCTAATAGTTATAATTATATCACATAAATTTTAACAATAGAATATATTTTTAACAAATATTAAACTATAGAGAATGTAAACCTGATTGTTTAATCTATAAGATAGATAGTAGATTTAACTTAGGGGTGAAGGAATGGATGATATATTAGAAAATATAAGTAATCAGATACGAGACTTACGAGCTTCAAAGAAGATTACACAGCAAGAATTAGCAGAAAAAACAAATCTAAGCGTTCCTTATATCAGTCAGATAGAAAATAATCACAGAAATATCTCTTTGGAAACTTTTGTGAAGATTGTTGATGCTTTAGAAGTTTCATTGAGTGATTTTTTCTTACCTTATTCTGTGCCACAAGATACAGAAATGATGGAACTGTTATTGAAGATTCAGAAACACCCACAGCATAAGATGATTGTTCATAAAGTGATGGAAATACTTGATTTAAGCCAAGATAGCTAGTGATAAAAAAGTACTAAAGTGTAATATATACTAAATCTATCTAATCGTAGACGGTTACGTTATTCAGATAAGGAATGAGGTATAGGTTGTAATTTTAGAATGATTTTTCTTTGTTGAAGAAATTGATTAAAAAACAAAAAGAAAATAGATAAGCACTGAATCTGAGTATCCAGTGCTTATCTATTACCTTAAAAAACGTGTTACCTCTTACTAGAATGTTAAAAGTACTCTAACGGTTATTGCTAGGATTGTCGCAAATATTGTTGCTCCTAATATCAAAGTAGCACTATCTTTCTCTCCTTTTTCTTTTAGAAGGCGATACATTACTGAGGGGATAACAGCAAAAACAGGGTGCCATACCAATATAGCAAAAACTCCAAGCCATGCATAAAGCTTAATATTTCTAACTGTCAGAAATCCTTTTTCTTCTTTTTTCTGTTCTGTGGGAACTTCACTAGACTTTTTAGTTATGATATAGGTTCCTTCAGATTGATATACCTCTACTATATCCCCTAGTTGTGGTACAAAATTAAAAGAAGTCTGTTCAACTTTTAGCAAAGTTCCATCATCTTTACCTAAATAGATTAGAGTTTCTTCGATTTTAATAACTTTATAAGTATTCATAACCTCTCCTAATTGTCATACATGTAAGCCACCATATAAGGCAGTGTTTTTGTAGCTTTAAAGACCGTTTCATAACTTTGTCTTCCTTGTGCTAGTCCGTACAATGTTATATGGTCATCTTCAGCTATAACTCTATTATTGTACTCCGAAGGAATAGAAACTAAGATAATTTTATCATAGTCATCATTTATAGCTACACGAAGAGTATAGGCTTTCCTATCTTCCATAGCTTGTAAAACTTTCCCATATACTCTTACTTTAGTATTTACGGCTACTTCATCATGATTCCAACTATTATAATCCACTTCACCATAATTTGCTTTATCATTGTCTACAGTAATCTTAGGTTTTGATGGTACTGAGGAAGATGAACTAGGGCTACTCTCTTTAGATGATGAAGGTGTAGTAGAGCTACTTGCCTTTGAAGACGATGAAGAGCTAGAACTATTCTTAGATGACGACGTAGAGGACTTAGAAGTGCTCTGTGATGTAGTCTTCTTTGAATTTGAAGGGGTATTATTTACATACTGAGCAAAAGCAATGGATAAAATAACAGTTAAAATACCTACAATAAAATATTTTATAGAACTTTCTTTATTAACTTCACTCTTCTTAATAGATGAAATAATAATAAATATAAGATTTAATACTATCATCAATACCGAAACTACAAAAAACAATATTGCTGTAGCTTTCAACATGCTTTCTCCCACATAGAAAGCAGCACTTAGGATTATCATAGCCAAAACTACAAATAAAATCAGATTTATCTTGCTAACTAATGATATTTCTTTAGCCTCTGATTTTTTAACTGGGGTACTTTCATTACTTACTTCAACCTTTATAGCAATATCACCATAAACCTCTACATAATCACCCATTTTAGGCTCAAAGTCACAAGATTCAATAGGAATTTCCTTTAAACTTCCATCTTCATAACCTATGTACACTGTGTTCTCAGTTATCTTTAAAATTTTTCCTTTATTCATACTTTACCTTTTATCAGTGAAATTTGTCTTTATCTATCTGGTAAGGTCTTATATCTCCTTGTAGTCTCACTATATAATAATCTTCATATTCAACTACCTGTGAGACTATCCCTGTAACCTTAACAGATTCAAATTCTTCAGTATCTAAATTCTGTTCTACAGTCCAAAAATAGATTTCATCTCCAATTTCAATACGGTTTAGAGAACTTCTACATCCTGACAGCAAAATAAGAAATGTGATTACTAAAAGAAATTTTAATAACCTCTTAGCTTTTCCTAACTGTACTAACATTATTTATTTTGTATTCTAACTCCTGAATACTCTTTATATAGTGATTTTCTATGACTTTTGTTTAATGTATAAGTCATAGTAATAGTTATAGAGTCAACTTTTTTAGTTTTATCACTAGCTGTCCATTGTATCTTGTAAATAGACTTATCTTCAAGACCAATAGCAACAATAGCTTCATTTTCTTTTAATTCATTTTTATCAGCATTGTTTGGGAAATAATACTCCCGCTCACTTTTATTAAATTTGTCAGCGTCTTCTTTGAAATCTATATAACCAAACCCCTCAAAACCAACTAGTTTTTTATCCTTACTTATAGTTATAAGTCCTAAATCTGTATTATAGCTTCCCTCAATCATTTCAATTTTACTTAATTCTTTCTTGCTACAACCAGCCAATACAAAAAGAATAGACAATAATATAACTCCCAATATTTTCTTTTTATTCATAAAAAGCCTCCTGTTTTATATTTATGTTTAAAATATTATTAAACACTACCCTAATTATACCACAAATAAATATACTTTAGTTAATATTTTTTAAATTATTTTTAACTAAAGTAAATAAAAAATATACTCTTAACCTATAAATAGCAAGACTTATCACAGAGGTTAAAGCTATGAGAGTTATTCTACATTCTGTGCCACAAGATACTGAGATGATGGAACTGTTATTGAAGATTCAAAAACACCCACAACATAAGAGGATTGTTCATAAGGTGATGGAAATACTTGATTTAAGCCAAGATAGATAAGCGTAAATAAAAAAAACGAATAAACTAGTTTTCTGAAAATCAGAATTCTGTTTTATTCGCTTTTTTGTTTCATCTATTTATTCTCAGAATTCATAACAAAGAATTCCAAATACTCTTCTAAATTCAAATATCAATCTACATTGCAATATCTTGCCTCAGATTTGTTACTGACTTTGTCAATATTATCTAAAAATGAAGTCACCCCTAGTTCTATTTTGATTTTTCTTGAGTATCAAATCCAAAATCTTTTTACCCAGCCTTTTCTTTTTCTCCTCAAAATTTTCTCTTAGGCTTTTTCACGAATAACTAAACCACCCTCTTCCATATCTGCTTCTAGGTGTTTGGCATCTAAATGATCCAAGTGGAAGTCTGTCACCTTATCACGAATTTCTTGTTCAACCACACGACGGAGAGGACGAACACCCATGACTTCGTCATAGCCTTCTTCTGTGATATAGTCCTTAGCCGCTTGACTGACTGACAAATCAATGTCTTTCTTAGCCAAGGTTTGGTTGACTTCAGCCAACATTAAGTCCACAATCTTAGAAAGGTCTTCCTTCGTCAAGTGTGAGAACTCAATGACTGCGTTAAAGCGGTTAAGGAATTCTGGACGGAAGAATGGTTTCAAACGGTCCATCAATTCTGGTTTGTCCGCATCTTCTGTCAAATTGGCTTCATAGCCAAATCCTGCGTTTGAAGTTGCGATAATCACCGTATTCTTGAAGTTGACAGTGTTACCTTGACCATCTGTCAAACGACCATCATCCAAAACTTGAAGGAGAAGGGTAATGACTTGAGGGTCAGCCTTTTCAATTTCATCCAAGAGAATGATAGAGTAAGGATTGCGACGAACACGTTCTGTCAAGGTATTGCTATTGTCATCATAACCAACATAGCCTGCTGTTGTACCAATTAGCTTAGAAACGGCTGTGCGGTCACTGTATTCAGACATATCCAAACGGATGATAGCATCCTTAGTACCAAACATATCGAGCGCCAATTGCTTAGCAAGTTCCGTCTTACCAACCCCAGTTGGTCCTACAAAGAGGAAGCTACCTATTGGGCGATTGCCTTCATCAAAACCGGCACGATTACGACGGATAGCACGAGCTACCGCTTCTACCGCCTTGTCTTGACCGATTACCTTGTCTTGCAGACGATGAGCCATATCTTTCAAACGTTCGATATCTGATGCTCCCATTTGTGAAACTGGAATTCCCGTCATTCGTTCTACAGATTCAGCTACATCGTTGACACTTGCAGTCACCTTCATATCTTCTGTGTGGTTTTCGATTTTCTTTTCCAATTCTGCAATGCGTGTTTTATAGTTTAGAGCTGCTTCAAAATCTTCTGCCTCAACTGCTTTTTCTTGCTTGTCTTTTTCCGCTTCGATTTCTCGTTCAACAGCATGCACATCTGTTACAGGATGCTGAGCTGCCAAGTGAGCTGCCGTTACATCCACAAGGTCGATAGCCTTATCTGGCAAGCTACGTTGAGGAATGTATTGAACAGAATAATCCACAGCTGCTTTCAAAACCTCGTCTGGCAGGATAACATTATGGTGTTGCTGATAGAGGTCACGAATTCCTTGAAGAATTTTATATGTATCCTCTGCTGAAGGAGCATTGACCTTGACTTCGTTGAAGCGACGAGCAAGAGCTGCATTCTTCAAGATGGTGTTACGGTATTCGTCTTGAGTCGTTGCCCCAATCACTGTCAATTCTCCACGAGAGAGAGCTGGCTTGAGAATATCCGCAAGCCCTTTAGAACCACTGTCACCTCCAGTTGATCCAGCACCGAGGATTTGGTGAATTTCATCAAAGAAGAGGATAATATTCCCTGCTTCTTTCACTTCATTTACTAGATTTTGAACGTTTTCTTCAAAGCTACCACGGTATTGAGTACCAGCCTCAAGACCAGAGATATCAATGGAAATAATTTCCTTGTTCTTGATAGCGGCAGGAACATCTCCGTTCACAATGGCTTGTGCCAAGCCTTCGACAACTGCTGTCTTACCAACACCTGCGTCTCCGACTAAAACAGGATTGTTCTTGGTACGGCGTGAAAGGATTTCAGATGTTTCTTGAATTTCCTTGTTTCGTCCGATAACAGGATCCAGCTTGCCCTCGCGAGCTTCTGCTGTCAAGTTACGACCTAGTTTAGCAAGGACACCATCTTGTTTCATACCTGAAGTCTGTTGTTTCATTTGTCCATCAGCTTCTACATTCCCTGGCAATTGGCCAGTTGCACGATAGTGAGCAAATTCCTCAGGTGTGACTTCGCGTCCATTAATTAAGTAACGGCGATTTTCAGAACTGTATCCTCGCATACCACCCATCAATTGGTTAAATAAATCATCCATGTTGTTAAAATTATTAAAGTTGTTGTTCATATTCTTTACCTCTTTTTTGTATTTCTTCGTTATTATTACTGATATTGACTATCTTTGACCTTTGTTTTAAAAAATTTAGACTAGCTAAATCGCTACTCTAGGTACTATTTCTGGTTTTTCTTTTTCAAGCAGGAGTAGACTATCTTTACTTCTGAAGATTTCTAGATTAAACATAGACCCCACCTCTTTCTATTTTACTTTAAATAAGTGTTCTAGTAAGGCTTTCATTTACCTTACGTTCATAATATACTACATTAGTCAGAAAAGGTCAAGAGATTTGACTTTAACTGACTAATATTTTTTTACACTCTTCAAAATACGTCAGCTTCGTCTTATCTACAACCTCTAAGCTATGTTTTGAGCACTTCCTAGTTTGCTCTTTGATTTTCATTGTGTATTTAACGCAAAAACACCCTGAAATATCAGGGTGCTATTCTTACATCAAATATAAAATTGCTAACGTCAAGAGACTTGCTAGAAGTCCTACTCCCCAAAAGAAGAAGTCAACCTTCCACTCGCTCCAAGGATTTCCTTTACCAGACAATCCTCCAAGCTCAAAATGGTGATGGACAGGTGTCATACGGAAAATACGTTTACCACCAGTCATTTTGAAATAGCTGACTTGCATCATGACTGAGGTTGTTTCAAAAACATAAATAATTCCGATAATCAAGAGAGTCCATTCTTGGTGGAGGGCCATAGAGATAGCTGCCAGCATTCCACCGAGAGCCAAACTTCCCACATCTCCCATAAAGACCTTAGCAGGCTTATGGTTAAATACAAAGAAACCAAGCAAACCACCAATCATGGCAAGAATCACTAGTAGGATATCCATCTGACCTTGCACATAGGCAATAACTCCATAGGCAGACAAACTAATCACGACTGAAATACTAGCCAGACCGTCAATGCCGTCAGTCAAGTTGACTGCGTTTGAAAAACCAACTAGCCAGAAAAGGGCGAAGACAATATAGAAAATCCCTAAATGCACTTGGTAGACAAAGACTGAAAGCATATCGCCACCGCGCTCATAGAAAAGGTAGAAGACGACCCCACCTAAAAGCTGAAGAGCCAATTTCTGCTTAGGATTCAGCCCCTCATTGATTTCACGAAAGACCTTGAGAAAGTCATCTAAAAATCCGACAAGTCCATAAAGGACCAAGATGAACAAAATCATTCCCACATTATTGGTCAATTGTTTTGAAAAAAGAGCAAGAAGGAAACTCACTACAACTGCAGCAATGAGGAAAACAAGTCCTCCCATAGTTGGCGTGCCAGCTTTTGCCTGATGCTGTTTGACATCCTCATGCATCTGCTGGCCTGTAATTTGCGCCTTTCTATAAAATTGGATAAAGGCTGGAATTCCTACCAAAGTTAGTAAAAATGTCACAATTCCAGCACTGATGGAAATAAACATATTAGTCTCCTAAAGTTAATGTAATTTTTTTAATGTCCTTGATGGCTGTATTAGCACGAACATCTTGCTTCTGCACAGTAGATCCCGAACCTTCAAATACAAGTTCTATATTTAACCACTTAGAAAAAGCTTCTGCGGTTGCTTTTGTCCAACCATACATATCTGGAACTTCCTCTGCTTTATCAGATAAGAGGAGAACTTGCTGATTAGGTGCAAGATCCGTCCCTTCTTCTACAGATGATTCTTTAATCTTTGTTCCTGTTCCCACAACGATTGGTTGCACAATATTGCGACGTAAGGCTTCCGCCAAATCGCCAGGTGAAATGTCCTTAATGCTAGGCATGGCATAAGCGCTTTGATTGGTTACCTGATCTAACGTTTTAGCGGTAGATTGCAGGTTAAGGGAATCTTTCATAGCCACTGCTCTTTCCAAGATAGGATTGGCAAATTCTCCCAACTGGATACCTGAATAATGCTCAGGCTGTTGAACCGTTACATACAAGATAAAATCAGGATTTTCAGCAGGATTCATAGTCACAGCTGAGAAAATATAATTGGTAGAACCAACCAAGTATCCTCCATTTTTCTCATCAGCGATTTGAGCCGTACCGGATTTAACTGCTACATTTTGTCCAGGAACTGTTATAATTGGCTTTCCTGTGTAGTGATTATACATAGTTCCATATAGAGGGTCCGTCCCAACTAAGATCATGTGATTTCGAGTTGTGCTTGCTGCCTCTTTGGAAACAGGATTTCCTACTATTTCTTTTTGTGACTTACGTACAGACTGATTGTTAGTATCATAAATAGCACTTATAAATTTTGGCTCCAGCATAACTCCATCATTAGCAATAGCTGTAAAGGCACGAAGCATTTGTGTTTGTGTCACTGAAATTCCTTGCCCAAATGAGCTTTGAGCAATACTAACAATATTATCAGCTGGAAGTTGACCAGCGTATTCATCTGTCAAGCCAAAGCGAGTTGGAACCCCAAATTTAAAGCGTTTTAGATAATCCAACCAAGTAGCATCTCCCATTTTTTGTTCAAGTAGACTCATTCCAACATTACTGGAGTGAGCGAAACCTTGTAAGAAAGTCATCATCCCACCAGTAGTCAAACCTTCATTAACATCCCAATCTCGAGTCGTCGCATCCGCTATTTTGAATTCACTGCTATTGAAGTATTCTCCACTTGGGAAGGTATTATTATCAATAGAAGAAGCTAACGTCATAACCTTCATGGCTGATCCTGGTTCATAGTTACTTTGATAAAGAATATCACGCCAAACAAAGTCCTCAGTGATTCCTTCTTTAGTATCTGCATTAAAGGTAGGTCGTTGGGTGGTAGCGAGGATTTCACCGGTCTTTGCACTGACCAAGGTCGCGGTCATATACTTACCTTTTACTTTTTCTAGAAAGGCATCCATCTGAGTTTCCATGAAAGATTGTAGCGGACTAGACAATGTTGTATAAACATCCTTGCCATCTACCGTTTGTTGGGAAACTTGTTCTGTTCCAGGGACAATATTACCCAGACGATCTTTTTCATAGGTAATAATACCGTCTTTCCCTGCAAGAATACTGTTCAAGGAACTCTCCATCCCAGAAGTTCCCAGCAAACTCTTGCTACCATCCTCATTTTCATGGAGTTGGGCCAAACCAATAAAACTAGAAGCGAATTGTCCATTTGGATAGCTTCTATTAGGGCTAGTTGTGAAGTCAATTCCTTCAACACTAGCGTCTTTCAAATCCTTTTTAATAGCCATCATATTGGCATAGGTAATCCCATTTCCTTTTGCACCAAAAGAAACTTGGGTCAGATTCGGTTGAGACAATTGTTCTTTAACATAAGTCTCGTCCATATCCAGATACTTATGGAAAACCTCTGCTACCTTATTAAACTGGGCATCTTCTACATAAAGAATTTTTCCCGTTGCTGATTTGTATTTTTTATCAATGACAGCATAGACATTATAGGAGGTTGCGTCCTCAGCAATCGGGACTCCATTTCGGTCATAAATAGTCCCACGTTTGGCAGGGACTGTACGAGTTATTTGGTGAACTTTCTTAGCCTCTTTGACTAGATCCGTTCCAAATTTACTACCACTTCCGATAATAACAGCAAAATTGACCAAAAAGACAGCGAAAAGTACGACAGCTAACAAGCTGATGTACTTCCCCACTATTTTACGGTTTTCTGCTGGAGATTTACGGTTTCTAATCGCAAATCGGGTTATTCTTTTTGTCCACTTCATATCTTACTCCGCTGATCGAATATTCTCGTTATTCAATTTTAAGTCCTTAGAATTTGCGATTTCTTTCAAGCGTTCTGCCCTCAACAATTCATTTACCTCTTGTTTGGCATCATCCAACTCTGTCTTCTTCTCCTCTATCTGCGCATTGATTTTTGTCAAATCATTTTGTACTTGTAGGAGTCGAGTCTGCATAAAGATAATACTAAGCGCCAAAACGAGAGCTGTAAACGCAATGGAAAGATAAAAAGCCTTCTCCACACGGGAGAATTTTTTTATACGACTCTGCAAGAATTGACTGGTTGTTTCTTTTTTATCTACCATTTTTTCCTCTTACTTGTGAATTTTTCTGGCCACGCGCAACTTAGC
The DNA here is from genome assembly GCF_013276795.1 of Streptococcus sp. 2342. GTDB lineage: Bacteria > Bacillota > Bacilli > Lactobacillales > Streptococcaceae > Streptococcus. The sequence continues at coordinate 406,678 of NZ_VMLR01000003.1, read as the reverse complement.
TGAGTGCGAGCGGTTATTGGCTTCTAATTCTTCTGCACTTGGCAAGATTGGCTTACGGGATACCAATTCCATCTTGGGCTTGAGATCATCTGGGATGAAAGGCAAACCTTTTGGAACTTCCACCGTTGAAGCTTCCTTGAATAATTGCTTGGTCAAGCGGTCTTCTAGTGAATGAAAGGTAATCACTGAAATTCTACCATCTAGAGCCAACATCTCCATAGCCTGCTGAATGGATTCATCTGCCGCTCCCAGTTCATCATTTACTTCAATTCGAATAGCCTGGAAAATCTGCTTGGCAGGATGACCCTTCTTCTTGAGCTCCTTGGCAGGTTTGGCCGACTTGATAATTTCTGCTAACTCAGTCGTTGTCTCGATTGGCTTCACTTCACGTGCTTGTTCAATCTTACGCGCAATCTGTTTAGAGAATTTGTCCTCACCATACTTGAAGAAAATACGAACCAAGTCATGATAGTCATAGTGGTTTACCACTTCATAGGCTGTCAGACTAGCATCCTGATTCATCCGCATGTCCAATGGTGCATCCTTTTTATAAGAAAAACCACGCTCACGCTGATCCAACTGAGGACTAGACACTCCCAAGTCATAACAAATTCCATCAATTTCCTGAACACCAGCTTCGCGCAAACGTGCCTGTAAATGACGGAAGTTATCCTTGATAAAAGTCACCATTCCCTTTTCAATGTAAGGTGCCAAGCGTTTTTGCGCATTGTCAATGGCATTCTGGTCTTGGTCAAAGGCATAGAGATGGCCTTTTTCACTTAATTTACTTAATAAATATTCGCTATGGCCTGCTCCACCCAAAGTCGCATCAACGTAGATACCGTCAGGCTTTACGTCGAGCATATCAATCGTCTCGTGGAGTAAGACCGTTACATGATGAAATTCTTTTGTCATATCTTATCTATTTTACCACAAATCTGACTAGCTTGCACTAGTCAGACAAATAGGCCAAAAACAAGTAAGATTTCTTTAAGAAATATGTCAAATATGCTTGACATTCGCTCTATAGAAGAATATAATGTAGTCAAATATATACGACACAAATCAGAAAGGAGAACAGATGAATCGTGTGAAAGAATTTCGCAAGGAACTGGGCATTTCCCAGCTCGAGCTCGCCAAGGATATCGGTGTCTCGAGACAGACCATCAACATGATTGAGAACGACAAGTACAACCCAACTCTGGAACTCTGTCTCAATCTCGCCCGCAGCCTCCAAACTGACCTCAACAGTCTCTTTTGGGAGGATGATTTTTAAAAAAGGAGCCAACACATGAAAAAAGAAACCTTCACTGAAAAACTCATCAAGCGCACATACGGTATTTCTGATCCACTTGACGAATACAAACGACGCGAGGCAGACCGTATAGGTAACCAAGTCTTTATCTTCCTTTTTTATCTGATGATTTTCGGAAATCTTATTCCGCTCGTTCTGGCCTATAAATATCCTCAACTAGTGGCTCTAGTCTATCCTCCTCTAATTTTAGTGATTGCCCTCATCGCTGCTGGCTATGTCACCTACCAAATGAAAAAAACAGGGATTACAGCTATTGATCCAGATATGCTGAGCGAGAAAGAAAGTAAGCAACTACACTACCCAGGTCTTAAAGCAGGTTTGTTCTTTGGTCTATGGATGTTTTTTATAACTCCTCTTCTCAGTATACTCATAGGTGAAGGTCAGGACTATTTTCATTCTCTCCTCACTATAAGAAATGGTGTATCAAGCATTCTCGGTTCTATTTTCTTCGGAGCGAGCATACAGTTCCTCATCTCCCGTCGCATTGCAAAAACTAAGAAAGATCAAGATGAGGATTAGGAGATGCCTTATGAAAAAAGAACAGAAACAGTTACGTTATCCTAGTCTGAAAGCAGGTTCGATTTATGGAACAGTGATATTTTTTATAATTCCACTCATTGATACCCTAACAAGTGAAAATCCAAATTTTATCACTTCTCTTCTAAATACAAAACATATTTTTAAAACTATACTGGGAGCTTTCTTTTTCGGAGTGATGATACATATTGTCGACTCACTTCGTATTGCAAGAGCTAAAAAAGACCAGGATTAGGAGGTACCTATGAAATCACTACTAACTTTACTGACCTATCATCTTTTGTTCAGTTCTCTGCTCATCTTCATCATCATTTCAGGGAACTTGCCAATCAGCGAGATATTCCTCGGGCTAGTCTTTATTCCAGCCCTTAACAAAGGACTGACTTATCTAAAGATTGACTCCCAAAAAACGCGCATACTCAACTTAGCACTATACTTTATAATTCTATCTTTTCCACAACTGATGCTCATCTCAAGCGATTGGAAATATTATTTACTGCTGACTATCGCTAGCCTTTCTTCTATCACTTATCTTTATTATCTCTATCAATTCGTTAAAGAAGTCAATCAAAAACCGCTCATTTAGGAGGTTACTAACATGAAAAAAGAAGACTTAACCACTCGCCTACTCCGAAATCTCTTTCATATCCAAGGCCCTTTTGATGAATGCCGGCAAGAGATTATCTACAAGGCTTGTGCCCGTTCCATGGTCCAAATCGTTTATTCTTCCTTCTTTCTCTTCTTGTTTTATCTGTTATTTGGACGCTTCATAGAGGTCGTTCGCTATGCCATGCCCTACATTTTCTTTGGTCTGATTTATTTCATTACTTTAAAAACTCAAAGGGCCGTCAAAGAACTCCATCTGGAAAAAGATGACAAGTCAGAAATCATCCTTAAAACCTACAGCAAGAGCCAAATCAAATTCCGAAGCTGGGTTGTGTTTATCGGTCTTCAGATTGGCCTCTTTACCCTACTCATCTTTCATAAAGTCATCGTTCAGCAGATGTCACTTCCAGATTTTGGAAAGTTACTCATGCAATTCGATAAAAGTGTTCCTTTACTGATGTATGGTCTAATTATCGGTAGCATTTTTGGAACCCTGACCTACGGCTTTCTATCCCTACAGGAGGAGAAAACGTCTAAAAATACCAAGCAGAAAGAGAAAAGCAAACAATGACCTCAATCTACGATTTTTCAGTCTTAAATCAAGACAATCAAGAAACCCCATCCAATGGAAATTTCCAATATTCCTAGTCGTAACCATCATCTCAAGTTTGGTCTACTTCTATAACTTTTATCAAGTAGTTAAAGAAGTAAATCAAAAACAGTTGATTTAGGAGATTACTCCCATAATTTCTCATTTTATAGACAAATAATCCCATCCAGCTCATGCTAGATGGGATTATTTTATTTCTTAACAGAGGTTGCCAGTTATTTCCCTTTCATCTTAGAAAGTCGACTCTTTCCAACTCACACTACAATCCAAGACTTGTTGCCTTTCTTCTTGATTGAGGCCTTCAATCTGGTCAATCAAAATCTTTGTAGCCTGTTGTCCTTCTTCAAAGGCGGGCTGAACCAACGTCGAAACACTTGGAGAAGAAAAGCAAGTCCACTCCGTATTGTCAAAACCAATCAACCCAACTTGTGGCAAGTTATAATTCAACTCTTTGATAACGGTAAAGACTGGAGGTAGGGCCCAACAGTTAGGAACAAATACCAGAGTTTTTTCATCGGGATTGATTTCTTTTTGTAAAAATTCCTTAATTTGTTCCAAATTCGTATGCTTATCTTCAATGGTTAGCCTAGCGTGGCGCATATTAGCATCTGTTAAAGCATCCACAAAACCACTTGCCCGCTCAATCCGAGTACTCAAACGACTCGTATCCGCTGTAATCAAGAGAAAATGCTCATAACCTTTTTCGATACAGGACTGGGTCATATCATAAACGGCATCATAGTTATTGGTTTTGACCCAGCTAGTCCGGTGTTCATAGAGCCGACTATCAAAAAAGACCATTTTCTTCTTTTTCTCATCGATGATACGAGAATATTTTCGGAAATTAGAGGTCGGCTGAATAATAAAGCCGTCTACTCCCAAGAGAAGCATGCTTTCAATATACCTGTCCTCACTCTCTTGGCTGTAGTTACTATTTCCTATCATTACCTGGTAGCCATTCTGGCTGGCGATATCCTCAATTCCCTTAACAATTTGGGTTGAGAAACTGTTGGTAATATCACCAATCAAAACACCAATTAATTTTGTTCGTTTGGAGTTTAAGCTACGCGCAACAATGCTCGGTTTGTAATTTGTTTCATGAATAACTTTTTTAATCTTTTCACGTGTCTCTTGGGACATTTTTTCATATTTCCCGTTTAGGTAAAATGACACGGTTGTTTTCGAGGTCTGAGCCATTTCTGCAATATCTTTTATGGTCAGTTTCTTCTCCAATCTAAAACACCTCCTACTAATACCCATTATAACATATTCACTATTCAAAACGTCTATTTCTAGCACTGCAAGCGAATCATTCTCTCATTTATTTTATCATATACTAGACATTTTCCACGCATTTTTGTTCCGTCAACGAGGCATAATTTTTCACCTACACAAATATCCTCGCTTAATAACAGAATCAGCTTGTCTGTTTCGTCATTTTTCACTTCAAAAGCCAGAGCATTTTCTACTTGATGACCATCTGTCTGGTAGACAGAATGACGGATGATTTCAAAACTCTCATGCGCAATGATTGTATAATCCAGCATCTGATTCTCAAAGAATTGGTGTTTGATGAGTTTGCTACTTTTTTCAAGCTCGTTGTATTTAGGAGAAATGATCGTAGCTTCCAAATCAAAATCAACTTCACTCCATAGTTTCAACTGATTGATTTTCCCATCTTGATAGGTCACATCCTTGTCAAGGATAAACTGAGTCAACGCCTCATGCTGACCTTGACACCTGATATCATCTACCAAGAGCCATACATCCTCTGCCAACATGAGGATTTTTCTCCTGTGAAGATAAGGCAAATCAGGTTCTGCTGACAAATACGCCCCCTCAATATAATGCACTCCCTCTCTTTCTTTGTGGTGACAAAACAGGGAGTGAGGATAGTATTCATATTCCCAGGATCCCACGATCCTTTCTGGAGCTTTCCCATCTACTATACAGGTCGAATGACTCCAAGCACTCTTTAAGAGATAACGTTCATCTACCTCCCGATAAGAATAACGCCCAGTATCTATGAAAATCGGTTGGCCTTGATACTGTAAGCAAAAACTATTCTCGTCACTATGGCTATGGGCACTTCCCAGCGGACCGTTTTTAAAAAATAGATAACGATGTTCATCCTTAATGCAAACATGCCCAGAATCTTCAAAGCTCCTGAACTTAGGCTGCCAAGCTCTCTTTTCAAATTCCTGCAGTCGCTTGACCTTTTCTCGCCCCAGGAACAGGAGGCTAAGTAAATCGACTTTAACATCCAGACCGTTAAGAAGGTCTTCCTTGTTCAAAACCATAGCAGACAGGCTCAAAATCTCTGTCGTTTCTGTAGAATCGCTATCACCAAAAGCCAAGGTCCGTCCATCTAGACCTGTCATCATTTGAATGTAAGTCGCCATCTTTTCCAGCAGCTCTTGAAAGCTATCTTGCAAGTCCGGAAGCAAGAGACACAAGTCCAGCAAGGCTTTATAAACCTCTACATGATAGAGAATCGACTGTTCAAACTGACTTCCATCCTCTAAAATCTGCGTCTCGATCTGCTGTTTCAACTCCTTTGAAGCAAAATGGTAAGCTTCTTCTAGGTCCATCTTATCTGAAAAGAAATGATAGGTTGCAAGTATCGGAATCGTTTGTAAAATCCCCCAGTTACTAAGGGTGTACTTGGCGCGATAATGGCTTTTCATAAAGTCAATCTGCTTTTCTAGACTGACCAAAATTTTCTCTAGTTCTTCCTCCTCTAGCAAGTCAAATTTCAAGAGGAGCAAGAGTAGTTTCAACCAAGTAAAGGAACGAATACCCGTATCCAAGGTTCTAGTCATCAAAGATTGAGGACGAAATTCTCTCACCTGCTCAATCCAGTCAAATAGAAAGAACTTGCACTTTTGGATATAGCCCTTATCTCCTTCTACCAGGTACCCTATCATAAACTGCAAGAGATATTCTTGTCGATTGAGCATATAAGCCCATTCTGGATCATCTTCAAATACTTGATTCCACACCATCGGCTGGATTTGATGGATTTTTGAACAAGGTTCCATATCCCAAGGACTATCAAACATAAAACGATTGTCCATCAAGCGCTCAAGGGAACTCTTGACTTTCTCATAGTCTTTTGAACAGTGGGACAAGATATAATCACGATATTGGTCCCCATCAATTCTTTCAAAAAATTGTCTTCTTTCTTCTTTCATTATCTATTACCAGAAAAAGAACTACTTAAAAAGCAGTTCTTTTGTCTTTCCCATTACACTTTCCTTTTCTACATAGATGACCACACCTTTTGCAATCTGCAAGGAGACCAAGTCATCTTTGATAGAAATGATTTTTCCATGAATTCCAGACAATAACAACACTTCATCACCAGATGTTAAAGAAGCTAAATACTCTTGTCGTTGCTCCATCTGTTTGCGAAGCAACTTTTGCTGACGAATAGAATGAAAGCTTGACAGTAAAAGGGGACTCACTGCCAAGACAATCACTATTCCATAAAACAATGTTGTATCCATTAAGCTAGAATCTTAAGCCAGCTTCCGATAATTCCGATGATAACTGTTAAAATAACGAGTTTATATGTTGTCCATTTCTTTTCTTTGATCAAGTAGTAAACTAAAAGTGTAAATAGGGCTGGTAGAAGAGCTGGAGCAACCTTATCAAGCATTCCCTGAATACTTACGATACTTTGTTTAGCGTCTGCTTTAACTTCCCCTGCAGCAAAGGTGATCGGCACCATAATCTTAACAGATGTCGCTGCCAAACCAGCAATTACGGTTACACCAATAATATTGGCAATACGAGAAATCGTTGCCATCTGCTCACTTAGTTTATCAATCACAGTCGTTCCTAGTTTGTATCCATACAGACCAGTTGACAATTTAATCGCTGTCAAAATCGTATTCATCGCTAGGAAGAACAAGATTGGACCGACAACCAGGCCTTCTTGAGCAAATGAAGCTGCAATCGTTGAGAACAATGGGGCTAAACAGAATTGTGAAAGAGAATCCCCAATACCTGCCAACGGTCCCATTAAGGCCATCTTGATACTACGTGTTTCTTTTGCCGGACGGCCATTTTCCAACATTACAAGATGCAAGCTGGTAATAAAAGGCAGGAAGTGTGGGTTGGTATTATAGAATTCACAGTTTTCTTCCAAGGCTTGGTAGAAACCTTCCTGATCCTCTCCATAGTGTTTTTTCAAAGCAGGATACATCACATTGGCATATCCCAACCCTTGATAGTTACTATAGTTAAATCCATTTTGACAAAAGAATGCCCGCAAAGACGTTTTAAGATAATCACGTTTTGTTAATTTGTTAGATCCAGTCATCGTGTGCTTCCTCCTCTACCACATGATTCGCTGTTTTTGGCTTGTTATAAAATTCAATCAAAGCAAAGATAGTACCTACAATTGCAATACCAATTGTTGGGATGTTTAGATAAGCTGCACAAACATATCCCAACAAGACAAAGGGAATCAACTCTTTCTTAGCCATCACTGACAAGATCATCGCAAAACCGATAGCTGGGAGCATTTTACCAGCAACTGTCAAACCTGTAAGCAATACCGGTGGAATGTAGTCTACGAGTTTCAACAAGGTATCCATTGAAAGGGCACCCAAGCAACCCAAGGTAAATCCAATAAAGGCAAACAACCAAATTGTTGCATTTAGAGTGAACTTGAATTTCTTCAAATTATGGTTTTTCAAGTGCTTCATCGCCGTTTCAGGCGCACCAGCACGTACAGTGTAGGCGAAAGTTTGTAAGAATTGAATCGCCACAGCAATCGGAGTAGAGAGGGCAAGAGCCGCTTCTGGACTGACTTTACCAGCACTAGTGATAGCCATCAAGGTACCAAAGATACCAGGTCCGATTGGGTTTGGTGGAACAGTACCTCCAGCACCAACACCGAATCCCATATAAGCCAATTCACCAATAGCTCCCATTGCAAGAGCAGTAGGCAAATCACCTAGAATAATTCCGACACCAAATGACAGAACAATACATCTATTGGTGTAAATTCCTAACAGCATTCCACTAAAACAGAAAGCTGTCCATAATCCAATTAAAATCGCTTGAAATACATTAATCGACATAACGATCTCCTCTTTTAAATATAGTCCATAATGTTGACTTCAACAGCTCCATCATTTCCTGTTGGAGTTGTTTTCGTATTAAATGTTACTTGATAAGTTTGGTTCAATTCCTTGAGGGCTGCCTTGTCCTCTTCACCCAGGAAGATGGAGCGTGTCACTTGCTCTTTACCAGGGGCATTGTGAATGTTCCCAATATTGATTTCTTTGATAGGGACACCACCTTCTACCAAGGTTAAAGCGTCCTTTACATCCTTTACAACGATAAAGATCGTTTGAGCAGGATTGGCCTTGTGAATGATATCAATCACCTTTTGCAAAGGGAAGAAACGCATGGCAACTGAGTCTGGCACAACTGTTTTCATCAGAGTTTGTTGCATCTTGTCCGTGCTTACTTCATCATTGGCAACAATGACCGTATTACAACCTAGGTATTTTACCCAAAGTTGTCCTTGTCCATGAATCAACCGTTCATCGATACGGGTCATAATAATATTTGGCATTGTCATATTTCTCCTCCTACCAATATAGGTTCCAATCCTTGTAGAAACGGATAAGGGCTTCTAGGTAATAGTAGTCACCCCAGATATTGCCTTCGTCCACTCCTTTACCTGAATGCCATGAGTACACACCGTGGAGGAGACTTGTCCCACCAGGGGTAAATTGATCATTTGCATAATGTTCGATCAAAGAACGAAGCATGGCATGCATAGCATGTTTATAAATATCTTTGTCAGCATCCACCTCTGGGAGATGTTTTAGCATTTCATGAATCCCACAGACAGCGATAGCTGTTGCTGAAGAATCTCGTGATTGATCACTACCATCATTAAAAATCAAATCCCAATAAGAAACATGATCTTTTGGCAGACGATTCAAGAAATAATTGGTTACACCCTTAAACAAGTCAAAGCAGGACTCGTCTTTCAGGTGACGATAAGTCAAAGGAATACCATAGACTCCCCATGATTGACCACGTGCCCAGCATGAATCATCACTATACCCTTGTCTCGTTACACCTTTAAGGGGTTGACCTGTCTCAGGATCAAAGTAGAAGGTGTGGAAGGACGAAGCGTCATCACGGATTACATTATTAGCTGAAACATAGAAATGGCTTTCTGCAATATCGTAGTATTTTTGATCGCCTGTTTCTTGATAAGCAAAGAATAAGAGTTGGATGTTGAGCAAGCAGTCGATAATCAAACGGTAATGCTCTTTCTTGCCCAAGTCTCCCCAAGCTTGAATAAAACCACCTTTTTCTTGATAGCGTTCAATCAACTTATCTGCAGCTTTCAAGGCTGCCTCTCTGGCCTCTCCATCTCCATTTATCTTATATTCAGCCATACAAGACGGTGTGTACAAGAAGCCGAGATCATGGTGATCCAATTCTACTCTCTTATTGACACGATCCAGGAAAGAAAGAACATTTTTATGAGCGATGTTTTTAAATTCATCCTGTTGACTGTATTCATAAGCCAACCACAGTTCTCCTGTCCAGAAACCATTGGTCCATTCCGTATTATCCATGATTGGATAGACATTATCAAAGGTAGCTGGCGTCGGGAAATCTTCCTTGAAATAGTCAAGGTTGAGTTCTAACTGCCGAATAACCTTATCGATTGCCTGGCCGACTTCTTCTTTCGTCAGAAGTGGTACTTCTAAGAAGCGCTCAGGCGATTTTATTTCTTCAATCGTAACCTTTTTTATCATTCTTTTACCCTTTAAATACCCGATTCGAAATCTTCTTCCTCTTCCTCTGCATCCGTTGAAAACAATTCTTTACCATTTACGACTCCACCCTGAGCCGCCACTACTGATTTATTAACAACCTCATCAAAGCTATGAGCCATTCTAGCAAAGACTGCTTCCATTAACATAGCTAAGTTCAAACCCGAGAGAACATTCATTGTTTTGGCTGGATTTTCTCCCATTATGGTAGAAGAAACCTTGAATGGCGATCCTCCCAAGAGATCACTTAGGATTAAAACTTCTTCTTCATTTGAAATTGCAAGTAAGATTTTTTGCTTGAGTTCATCTGCTGACATTCCTTCCACAAAGTCAATCGCCTCCACATTTTCTTGATTGCCTGCAATCAATTGTAAAGAACTATAAATCCCTGTGGCAAAATGTCCATGCCCTACAAGTACAATTTTCATCTTTTCTCCTTTCTTTTTTGAGTTTACCGGTTTACTCTATATTTTACATTGTAGACCTTTATTTTTATCTTGTCAATAGTTTTTTCAAAAAAATATTAGCGCTTTCATTGCTTATTTAACCATTACAATAGACAGAAACTTCAAAATCTTCCGTTTTTTTAGGAAAACAAAGATTTTCAGAAATAAAAATATTTAATTATTGACAAAACCGGTTTACTAGAATATAATTTGGTTATAGAGAAGTCTTAACAAATTTGAAAGGAAGTATCAAATGACAAATACATCATTCTCAATTGAGCAGTTTTCTTTAAAAGGAAAAATTGCTCTCATCACCGGCGCTTCTTATGGAATTGGATTTGCTATTGCCAAATCCTACGCTGAGGTCGGCGCTACTATTGTCTTTAATGATATCAATCAAGACCTGGTCAATAAAGGGATTGAAGCTTATCGTGAAGTTGGCATCGAAGCCCATGGGTATGTCTGTGACGTGACAGACGAGGACGGTATCCAAGCCATGGTCAAGCAAATCGAACAAGAGGTTGGTGTCATTGACATCCTCGTTAATAACGCTGGTATTATCCGCCGCGTTCCAATGTGCGAAATGAGCGCCGCTGATTTCCGTAAGGTCATCGATATTGACTTAAACGCACCATTTATCGTTTCAAAAGCAGTCATTCCTTCTATGATAAAGAAAGGGCATGGAAAGATTATCAATATTTGCTCGATGATGAGCGAACTGGGACGTGAAACGGTTAGCGCTTATGCTGCCGCTAAAGGCGGCTTGAAAATGTTGACCCGCAACATTGCGTCTGAATACGGTGGAGCCAATATCCAATGTAACGGAATCGGACCGGGTTATATTGCCACTCCTCAAACAGCACCTCTTCGTGAGTTGCAAGAAGATGGTTCTCGTCATCCATTCGACCAGTTCATCATTTCAAAAACACCTGCTGCACGTTGGGGAAATCCTGAAGATTTAATGGGCCCTGCTGTCTTTCTCGCTAGTGACGCTAGCGACTTTGTCAATGGCCACATCCTATATGTAGATGGCGGTATCTTAGCCTACATCGGAAAACAACCTGAGTAAAAATAGAAAGAGGATCTTATGAAAATCGCATTAATCAATGAAAATAGTCAAGCTAGTAAGAATCACATTATTTATGATAGTCTAAAAGAAGCGACAAATAAAAAAGGCTACCAATTATTTAACTATGGTATGCGTGGAGAAGAAGGTGAAACCCCATTAACATACGTACAAAACGGCCTAATGGCTGCCATCCTTTTAAATACAAAAGCAGTCGACTTTGTTGTTACCGGCTGTGGTACGGGTGTAGGAGCTATGCTTGCTTTAAACAGCTTCCCTGGTGTTGTCTGTGGTCTAGCAGTGGACCCAACTGACGCTTACCTTTATTCTCAAATCAATGGTGGTAACGCCTTGTCTATCCCTTATGCCAAAGGATTTGGCTGGGGGGCAGAACTGACCCTCAAATTAATGTTTGAACGCTTATTTGCTGAAGAAATGGGCGGTGGCTACCCAAGAGAACGTGTAGTCCCTGAACAACGCAACGCTCGTATCTTAAACGAGGTGAAACAAATCACCCACAATAATTTGATGACCATCCTTAAAACAATCGACCAAGACTTTCTCAAAGACACCATCTCTGGCAAATACTTCCAAGAATACTTCTTTGAAAACTGCCAAGATGATGAAGTCGCTGCTTATTTGAAAGAAGTATCAGCCAAGTAAAGCTATTCTAAACCAGAAAGGAACTAATGGATGACGAAAATATTACTGTTTGGCGAACCATTAATTCGAATCTCACCATTAGATGCCACCAGTATCGGCGATCATGTTGCCAGTTCGACTTATTTTGGCGGATCAGAAATTAACATCGCTTGTAATTTGCAAGCCCTGGGTATCTCAACGAAAGTCTTTACCGCACTCCCTGCCAACGAGATTGGAGATCGTTTTCTCACATTCTTGAAACAGCACCAAATCGATACCAGTTCAATCTGTCGGCTTGGCGATCGAATCGGCCTCTACTTTTTGGAGAACGGCTTTGGTTGTCGTCAAAGTGAAGTTTTCTACGATCGTAAGCATACGAGTATCAGCCAGATTCGGCCAAACATGCTAGATATGGATTCTCTCTTTCAGGGGATTGGCCATTTTCATTTTAGTGGAATCACTGTAGCTATCGGTCAAGAGATTCGTACGCTCCTTCTCCTACTCTTGGAAGAAGCCAAGCGCCGAGGGATTATCGTTTCAATGGATCTCAATCTGAGAACAAAGATGATTTCAGTCCTAGAAGCCAAGTATGAATTTTCTAAGTTTGCACGTTTCGCTGACTATTGCTTTGGTATTGATCCTCTCATGATTGATGACCAAAATCTAGAGATGTTCCCAAGAGACAGAGCCAGCCTAAAAGAGGTGGAAAATCGCATGCGACAATTAAAAGAAGCCTATGGTTTCAAGGCCATTTTCCATACCCTCCGCTCTAGTGATGAACAAGACAAAAATGTCTATCAGGCCTATGCTCTGGGAGAACGATTTGAAGAGTCTGTCCAACTAAAAACTGCAGTCTATCAACGAGTTGGTAGCGGGGATGCCTTTATATCTGGTGCCCTTTATCAACTACTCCATCATTCCTCCTTAAAAACTACCATTGACTTTGCAGTTGCGAGCGCAACTCTCAAATGTACTCTTCCAGGAGACCATCTCTCCACTTCCGAAACTAGTATTGAAAAATTACTGGCAAATGCACAAGATATCATTCGTTAGGAGAATTACATGACCAAATCAGATACGATTATTGAACTAAAAAAACAAAAAATTGTCGCTGTTATTCGAGGAAATACAAAGGAAGAAGGACTGCAAGCCTCAATTGCTTGTATCAAGGGAGGTATCAAAGCTATTGAAATCGCCTATACCAATCAGTATGCAGGGCAAATCATCAAGGAACTTGTAGACTTGTATCAGGACGATCAAAGTGTTTGTATCGGTGCAGGTACTGTGATTGATGCCGTAACTGCTAGAGATGCTATTCTAGCCGGAGCAAATTACGTTGTTTCTCCATCTTTCTATGCTGAAACTGCAAAAATGTGCAATCTCTACAGCACACCGTACATTCCAGGCTGTATTACTCTCACAGAGATAACGACTGCACTTGAAGCTGGTAGTGAAATCATTAAACTCTTCCCAGGTAGTGCTCTCAGTCCAGCATATATCTCTGCAGTCAAGGCACCGATCCCACAAGTTTCCGTAATGGTAACCGGAGGAGTCGGCCTAAACAACATTCCTCAATGGTTCGCTGCTGGTGCAGACGCCGTTGGAATTGGTGGCGAACTCAATAAACTCGCTTCCCAAGGCGACTTTGACCGCATTAGCGAGATTGCCCAACAGTATGTTACACTCAGATAAAATGAAGTGAAAAAAATCCGAAGATGTTTGACCTTCTTCGGATTTTTTCTATTTTCCACAGTTTCATGTGATTCATCTTAGATGATGAACAAATCAGTTATTCTTTCCTCTACGGAATAGATAAGCCGCCCCAAGTAGCAAGAGCCCTAGACTTGCCAAGATTGACTGACCTTCTCCTGTCTGAGGGAGATTCTTTTGATCCGAATGGTTCTTTTCTTCTTCAGATTTTTCCTTTTCTTTTGAATCCTGAGTTTGTGGTTGAGCTACTTGTTCTAACTTTTTAAAGACTTCCTGATCTGGAGCTGATTCCTGGGTTTCAGGATTGTAGTAGGCAACCTTATAGTCATACCCTTCTTTTCGAATGGTATAGACCCCACGTTTCAAGACTTGGAATTGGTTGGAAATAGTAGAAACAGAATCATCATATTTCACAATGCCCCAAACTCCTTGTTTGGCATCATAAACAGACTGAAGGGTCTCATTGTTATCGATGAGACTACTTTCTAACTCTTTTACCATTTGATTGAAGATGGCACAATCCACGTTAGGGATGAGCATATAGTCATAAGAATCCCCATTTTACTTATGAGCCTGACTAATCGTAAGAAATTCATTTTCAACTTCCTTGTCTGACTGTCCTTCATTGATATCCTTCCAAGATCCCTTTTGGACAGTCTTACTCATACTGATTGAACTCTTCTTAAAGAAAAAGTAACCAATATTCTTTTTCGAATCGGACGATTCTAAGAAGACACTTTGGGTTTCAGGATAATCCTTTTCTTGTTCCGTGAGGGAGGCTTCTTTATCATTGACATAGACTTTATATGGAACACTTGATTCCAGTTTTCTCTGGTCAATTGTAGTTGCAGCAGTATCTGTTGAAGTGTTTTGGATATTGCTTCCTAAAAAGGCGATCTTATCCTTCAGTATAAACCAGCTCTTATGAGCAGTCAGTGTTTGATTCCAGTTAGTGAAATCCATGGTTGCTGTCACATTGGCCTCATCTAGTTTGCTCGTTCCAACGAAAGCAGACGGTAGAACTTTACCTGTATCACTATCCGATCTATTAGCATCTGTTTCTGTCGTACCAGGCATCTTATATGGATTAACTGTTGGCCAATAGCCATCGCTATAGTGACTCAAATCGCCATTGTAAAGATAGAACATCCCATCACTCGTATACCAACCACGTTTGTTTTCCTTGTTCATGTGTTCGTAATTCAAGGTACGACTGGAAAAGAGTGACAAGCCAAATCCAAACCCTTTCTCTGCATTGTACATGGCTGTTTTACCCATCTTATTAAAGGCAGATAGGTAACTGATTCTTGGAACACTTGCGACTCCAGCATCGTTTAACAAAGATTGCATCAAACTGATATCCTTATAAGTCTTCAAATTCTTAAAGACATCATAATAACTATCCGATTGAACAATGGTCTTCACAAGACTCTGCAAACGTTGTTTGGTTTCTCCTTCAGACATATCCGCTATCCGGTGAATCCCTCTTAGCACTTCTACTACGGCCACGTGCCCCTCGCAATTTGCACGACTGATCGAGCGTCCACGACTCATATCCATCAACTCTCCATTCACCAGCAAAGGGGCAAACGATTTATCAATCCAGTGGTACATAGTTTGCATTTTATCTTTATTGATTGGGCTCTTGGTCTTTTGAATGACTGGCAACAGTTGAGACAGGCCAGCAATCAAGAGATCCCCATAAGCACCTGTATAGGCAACATTGGTGTGGTCAATATAGAATCCATCTTGATAAAAACCTTCACCTTGGTCTACCAACTTGAACACTTGCTCAATCGAACGAATGGTAGAAGAAATTTCTTGGTCATCCTTGCGCAGTAAACCAGCTATTACTTTTACCCTTCCCATATCCACTAAGTTTCCACCTAGGGACTTAAATGGGTTATCAGTCGTCTTTCGGAAATATTCGGGATCTGGCGCAAATTTTTCAATCACATCTCTATACTTTTTAATTTCCTCATCAGAGAAGTATTCTTTCATCAGAGACAAGGTATTGTTGATGGCACGAGGTATACTGATTTCATAATCCCGCCAACTCCCAACAATGCTTTTTTCACTATTGTAGACATGTTTATGCATCCATTCCATGGAATCCCTAACTGTTCGAATAACGGTTTCATCCTGATAATAACGAAAAGAAGGATTGGTCACTTGCTTGGTCATCTCCTCCAATTTCCGATAAGTGGCAGTTAGATTCGCAGACGTTTTATAATTTGAAAATTTTTCCCACAAATAGGTGCGGCCCGCCTGACTTGAAATACTGGATAGGCTATCAGCCACCTTTCCTTCCAGTTCCTGGTTTAATTTGGCCATCTGTTCATTTTTAGAATCATAGTATTTATTCCCAGCGATGATACCATTCCAGTCATCCAAACGGGCTGTGTATGCATCCTTAACAGAGGCTAGAATCTTCAAAGGAATCTTTTTCACCTCCTTGCCATTTTTACTGACAATGACATTGATTGTCCCTTCCTTAAGAGGTTCTAAAATTCCATTTTTGACTGAAGCAAAATCAGGATTTTCTACCTTATAAGTATAGTCTGCAAGAGCAAAGACATGTTTTTTCCCAATTGGTAAATCAATCTTTTCCTCGAGCTGTTTATCTGTTTGAGAATCCTCAGAAGGCTGGTCTGCTACCTCTACCAGCTCAATATCCTTAAAAGAAATAGTCCCAGTTCCCGTTTCATAGAATAACTCCAGCTTGATTTTATCAACATCTAAAGTCGGGCTATAGTCTGCTTCAATGGTCTTCCAGTCCTTTGTTCCTGACGTCGTTCCAAAATTCCACAATTGCTTGTCCTTACCACTTTCCTAAATGATACGAACCTTAGCAATCCCGACTTTATTATCTGTTTTAATCTTGAAACGCAGTTTATACTTTTTCTTAGCTTCAATAGGAACCATACGGTGAACCACTGCCCTTAATTTCTCATGGCTTGAGATAGTGATAGCCCCATCCTTAGCCTCAATAACTCGAGTTGAGGTATCTGCAGAACTATTCTTCTGGTCTGCCCAAGCTGACCACCCCTGAGCTTTGCTTCCTGTCCACGGACTGCTTCCGTCCTCCGTCTGACCAAAATCACCATTTTCAACTAAATTTTTGTATCCCTTTGCTGATACTGAACTTCTGGCTTTTCTGAATGGTATTCGTAGTCGTTTCTTTCGCTCCAACTGTCAGATAATGATGTAATAAAAATCCTGATAAAACAAGTGAAGACAAACTCACAATGAGTTTCTTTGTTTTTGTTTGCATGTATACACTCCAATAAATCAATAGGAACTAAATCTCAAATTAGAGATTTATAGCAACTAAGTAACCCGGCTTAATTAAACCACACCATTTTTTTAAGCTGTTCGTAAACGGTTTCTATTGTATCAAGGACCTATTTTTCAACAACATCTTCCATCCGACTCGACGAAAAAAGTAAAAACTGTTACAATGTAGAAAAAGAAAAGAGGCCCTCATGACTTCACTTTATGATTTTTCCGTTTTAGGCCAAAACAACCAATCAACTCCCTTGGAAAGCTATCGTGGTAAGATTCTCTTGGTTGTCAACACTGCTACTGGATGTGGTTTAACGCCCCAGTACCAAGAACTTCAAGAACTCTATGATCACTATCAAGAACAAGGTTTTGAGATTTTAGACTTCCCTTGCAATCAGTTTATGGGACAAGCACCAGGTAGCGCAGAGGAAATCAACACCTTCTGTAGCCTACATTATCAGACCACCTTCCCACGTTTTGCCAAAATCAAGGTCAACGGTAAGGAGGCAGATCCTCTCTATGTCTGGTTAAAAGACCAGAAATCTGGCCCACTGGGAAAACGAATTGAATGGAATTTCGCTAAGTTTCTCATTGGTCGTGATGGAACAGGTCGTTGAACGCTTCTCTTCCAAAACAGACCCCAAACAAATTGAAGAGGCCATACGAACCCTACTATAATTTCACAATCTCACTATGATTAGGTTTCCTTTAGCCTAATGAATAGTGGGATTTTTTGATGGGCTTTGACTTAAATAGAAAAACACCCCATGATATGAAACATGAAGTGTTGTAAAGTCTATGTTGTAGGTGCTTATTTCACATTTTCAATGTGACCAATGATAACAAATACCATACCGAAGCTTCATATACACTAAACAAATGACTTTCTAATTATCTCAATTAGTTTTCGCTAGTAAATATCATTTCCAACAAACGCCCTCTCAATTCCTTATCCTGATGATGCAAGATATTCATTAACTCATGAGAATTTTTCGCATTGATGAATTGATTTAACAATCTATCTTTTAATTCATATGGAAGAGAAGCTGTCTTTAGTAGTCTAAAAACTTCATCATTCAGAGATGGTATTTTATTATCTTTACATTCAAATCTAGCTGTATCATTCTTATTTGGCAATTCAATTATAGACACATTCGTTCCTTTAAAATGAATTCTATGTTTTCTATTGCTTGGAACGATACTAGAATCTCCTTGTAATGCTAACTCTAGCATTCCCATTTCCCAATCGATTGATAATCTTGTTTTATATCTTTGACCATTTTGATCTTCAATCATTTCAAAAGAATGTTGTTTGCCTGGGAATACATACCAATCTACAATTTCAGGTAAATCAACACCCATATCTATCTCGGAACCAACCAAAGGAATGATTGCACCACTTTTTGCAAACACAGGTATAGTCGAAATGTCTCTATAAACACTTAACTTCACACCACCTGTATATTTTTTCTCTGAAAAGAAGTCATACCATTCACCTTCAGGGAACCATACATCCACTTTTGCAGATTGGAATGCCAAATCCATCTTTTCTACAATGGGAGCCACCATCAGTTCTGTTCCAAAAAAGTATTGGTTTGGAACATTATAGCTCTCATCATTCTCTGGGTAGAAATAATACATTGGGCTGATTAATGGGGCACCTTCTTCATGTGTCTTTACATTCATGGTATATAGATATGGAATCATCTGATGTCTCAAACGAAGGTATTTCTTCATAATCTTAGATGTTGTTTCTGAAAAAAACCAAGGTTCTTTACTATTAAAAGGACTTCTAGAACTATGTAATCGAGTAATCGGACTAAAAACGCCAAACTGTAGCCATCTAGTTTGTAGCTCCTCGTCATAATCCCCCAGCATGTGTCCACCGATATCATGACTCCACCAACTATAACCGATGTTAGATGCTGTCGCTGTAAAATAAGGTTGAAATCTTAACGAATTCCAACTAATAATGGTATCTCCTGAAAAACCAACAGGGTATCGGTGACTACCCGGACCTGCATATCTTGATAAAATCAAGCCACCTTCTGCATTTTTACAACTATCCTGATAGTGATAATGGTTTAAAAGCCATAGTGGATCCAACATGCCTTGTGTCCCTTGTTGCCAGTCAATCCACCAAAAATCTACTCCCTGCTTTTCTAGCTCATAATGAACATATTTAAAGTAGGATTCCCTAAAAGAGGGATTAAAAAAATCAAAAATGGCAGGTTCTTCTAATTCTACATTTAACCCTAATCGTTTGGCAACTCGAGGATAAGCTTCTTCATAAGCCCGTATACCATCAGCAGGATGGACATTTAAAGAGAGTTTTAACTTTCTATCATGAAGTTGTTGCAATAACTGTTCTGGATTAGGTATTAAGTTTTTATTCCAACTATATCCTGTCCAGCCACTTCCAAAACGGGCTGGAATTTCAGTTATATGCCAATCCATATCTAACACACCGATAGATAATGGAATTTTCTCTGTTTCAAATCTATCTATTAAATCCAAGTATTCATCTGACGTATAAGGCCAATACCTACTCCACCAATTGCCTAAAGCATATCTTGGCAACAAGGGTGTTGAACCAGTCAAATGGTAAAAGTCTCTGATTGCTCCTCTATAATCATGCCCATAGGCAAAGAAATACAGGTCAATTTGATTTTCTCTCTCAATATAACCAGACTGTTCATCCCAAATAAATCCTTGAGAATCATCCAATAAGGCTATACCATTTCGGCTAATAATTCCATCTTCTAACGAAATTGCTCCATCTGCCTTATCCAAAGTCCGAGCTGTTCCTTTTAACGTTTCAATAGATTCACCAAAATACCAGCGACTACCATATACGGCAAAATTTCCTTTTAATTCTATAAATAAATTTTCGGCGTTAAATTCTCCTTTATTAAAGTGCAAATGAAAATAGTCCGTCATAATATCTAGTACGTTTGATGTCTCGATATAATCTAACGAAACTTGGCCAAAATCTCTATTATAGATAAGTTGTGTCGTTCTATCCTCAAAACTTCCAGTTTGAGAGTATTCTAACCTTACTAACTTGTCTGTTAATACAGAGATTCGATAAAACTCTCCTTTAAAAATTTTCAATTTGGTTTCCTCCTTTTAGTAAATTTCTTTACCTTATCAAACATTTTATTTGTTATCGTTACATTCATCAATCCGCAAAAAGCAAAGCCCCCAAATGTAAATACGTAAATAGCTGTTAAAACTCGTTCTGGACTACTAAAACTCATATACAGTACAGAAATATTAAATAAAACCAACATGATAGCTTGTATTGGATTTAAAAGACAAATTAATACGCTATTTACAATACTATTTTTTAGATTATCTTTAAATAGACCAATATAGGGAAAAATAACACTCATCAAAAGTATTATAACAAATAAAAAGGGCAACACTAACAATAAACTATACTCTGAAAATAAACTTGAATAGCCCCAAAGACAATAGTTCACATATAAAAGTAATTCTATTAGGAGGATAAACAACCAAATAAAAGTTGATTGTTTAAAATTTTGTCTAAAGATCCGAAAATAATGATAAGCAATATCGGTATCTTTACCTTTTAAAATACGATACCACATTGTCGTAAGAGAAGTTAATGATGCCCCAATTGTAACTATTGGAATACAACTAACAATAAATAGAGTATTTAAAATAATTAAATCTGTCAAAAAAGTTAAAATTCTAACCACTTTTCCATCTAATGAAAATAATTTTTGCATAATATATTCTCCATAAAATCAATCGTCTTAACTCTATATTTTAGAATGTCAGTTGCACAAAAATATTACCTAAATTATTTAAAAAACATTTCCAAATTTCTTTAAAAATTAGAATAAAGGAAGCGAGATAATTTGATGTTATCAGTCTCGCTTCCTGTAATTAGCTAGTCCCTTGTTTATACAACCAAGAGTTCATATAAAGTATTACTCTTTTACTTCTTTTTGGTAACGATTATATGCTTCCTGTTGAATCTTCATAAATTCGTCCAATCCCATATTCTTAAGAGTTTCTTTGTATGAGTCCCATTCTTTTTCTATGCCGCCTTCAACTACCCATTTAGATGCTTGTTGTTTGACATAAGATTCAATACTCACATAGATTGATGATAATTTGTTGAGTTCTTCTTGTGAATAAATCACATTAGGGTAAGCTGGCAACGCAAATTGTTTCAAATCTTGGTCCATCTTCAATTTCAATCCATCACCTTGTGTTTGATCGATTTCTACGCGACTATTGATATCATCGCTTACGTATTTAGGACCAAAATCTCGAAGTGAATTAATCCATGCCCATTCATCAGCTGATTTACCATCTTTAGGAGGTAACACTTTAAACTTATCACCATTCTTTTCAGTAGCTATTCCAAATGATCCATAGAAATTCTGAATACTTGCTTCATCTGTATATAATTTATCCAACCATTTCAATAATTTAGCAGGGTTTTTGCTCTTATTTGTAATCAAAATTTCATTGCGACCGTAGTTGTAATGATCTGGATCAGAAAAGACATATTGTTTTCCATCCATACCTTTTAAAGCAGGTAGAGCAATATACTCACTTGAATGTAATCCAAACGTTGCATCTGCTGTCCAACCACTAGAAACACCTACTCTAGATACTCCCTTATCCATACGTTTCGCAACACTCATAGAGGTATCTTCTGTAAAGATTTCCGGATCAATCAAACCTTTTTTATAAGCTTCATGCATTGCTGCAATCCCTTGTTTATAACTTTCCTCTGTACGAAGGTAGACTGGTTTTCCATCTTTTACAGACATTTCATATGTATTATCTGCACCTAAACGATTATTGAACGGAAGAATATATGAAAATGTTGGATCAAAGTTTCCTGCTCCGAATGGAATTTCATCAGAAGCGTCTCCATTTCCGTTCGCATCTTTATCCTTAAATTCTTGTAGTACTTTTACTAAATCATCATAAGTTTCTGGAACTTTTAATCCTAGATTATCTAGCCACTTTTTATTAATAAATAGCTGATTTGCTACAGTAGGGCGCATCGGTAATTTTTTAGGTAGGCTGTAGATATGACCATCTGGTGAAGTAATCATAGCTTTAATCTTAGGTTCTTTCTCCATAGCCTTAGTTAAATTAGGCATGTTTTCCTTGATTAAATCTTCCAATGGGATAAATAGAGATTGGTTCTGAGCAATTTCTGAATCTGTAAATGCATTTGAACCCAAAAATGCATCTGGTAAATCTCCGCTAGCAACCAAAACAGACTTCTTATCTGCCCAATCTGCGGCTACAAGTGTATCCCATTTAACATCGATACCTGCTTCCTTGGCAGAATCTGTTAGAAAACCTTTATGATAATCTTCTCCCCAGTCAGACCAACGAACAGTTGTGATTTTATAAGAATCTTCTCCAGACTTATCGTCCTTATTCGCATTATTGGAATTTGCACAGGCTGTTAAGCCAGCAAGTGTAACTGTTCCTAAGAACAAATATGTAAATGATTTATTTTTCATGATTTTCTCCTATTCTTTCAAGGCGCCAATCATTACGCCTTGATTAAAATATTTTTGAACAAAGGGATACAACAACATAATCGGAGCAGTTGAAATAACAATTGCTGCATATTTCATCATATCAGCTTTGATACGAAGATCTGATGCAACTTCTCCTGTTGCTTGCGATTGTAACATTTGATTACTAATTAGTAAACGTCGTAAAATTAATTGCAATGGTTGTAAATTTTCATTCGTTAAATAAATTAAAGCATTAAACCACGAATTCCAAATACCAACTGCAGTCCAAAGTCCAATAACTGCTATAATAGCTTTTGATAAAGGAACGACTATCTTAATAAAATAACGAATTGTACCACATCCATCAATTTGCGCAGCCTCCCACATCCCGTCTGGAATACTATTATTAAAGAAAGTTCTAGCAACAATAATATTGTATGATGAAACTGCAAAAGGGATTACCATTACCCAAAATGTATCAATCAAGCCTACATTCTTTACTGTTAAGTAGGTAGGAATCAAGCCACCTGATACAAACATAGGGATTATGTATAGAATACTCATCCACTTTCTACCAACTAATTCTTTTCTAGATAAAGCATAACCAGCTGGAATATTGACTACTAAAGCAACTAAGGTACCAACAACAGTATATAAAATGGTATTTAGATAGCTACGTAAGAATAAAGGTTGTTGAATAAGACGTAAATATCCATCTAATTTCCATTCTCTAGGAATAAACCATACCTTTCCATTTGCAACATCTGAAGGATTACTAAAAGATGCAATCACTACAAACCATAACGGATAAACAATTAACAAGATAAGGAAAATTGCTAAACCATAGGTAACTATATCAAATAATAATTCAGAGTTTGTTTTTCTTGATTTATGAAACCATTTCACCTTGAGCACTCCTTCCTTTAAAAAAGACCCGTTCTAGTATATCTTTTCGAGAACCAGTTAACAGATAACAAAATTATTAGATTGACTACGGTGTTAAATAACCCTATAGCTGTCGAATAACTATACTGAAAGTTCACCATACCAACTTTATAAACATAGGTCGAAATTATCTCACTTCCTGCTAAATTAAGAGGATTCTGTAGTAGTAACACCTTCTCAAACCCTACACTTAATAAACTACCTGCTCTTAATATTAATAAAATCATAGCAGTCGGCAAAAGTAATGGTAATTCTATATGCCGAATTTTTTGTAACCTAGAGGCACCATCCATAGTTGCAGCCTCATAATATGTAGGATCAATTGCAGAAAGCGCTGCTAGATAAATAATACTATCCCAACCAATATGTTGCCATACATCACTCCAAACATAAACACCTGCAAAATGACTAGGTTTTGATAAAAAATCTGGAATAGTGATTCCAACAGACTTAAATACATTCGCTAACAAACCACTAGTAGGAGATAAAAATAAGATAATCATCCCACACATAACCATTGTAGAGATAAAATGGGGTAAGTAGGTTGTCACTTGAAATATTTTTCTAAATTTCCCAACTCTTAACTGATTACTAATGATAGCTAGTATAATAGGTAAGGGGAATCCTACTACAATACTATAAAGTGAAATTTTTAATGTATTGAACATAGTTGTCCCGAATTGGAATGATGAGAAAAATTGAGTAAAGTACTTAAATCCTACCCACTGACTAGCAAAGATACCATTGGCTGGTGAATAGTCTTTAAATGCAATAATTAGTCCCAACATGGGAATATAGGAAAATAAAATTAATAGCAATATTGAAGGAAAAAGTAATATATATAACGGAATACTATGCTTTAATTTTATTTTATGAAGTTGAGATGCTACTTTCATGTTTTTCCTCCCATCTGATTTTCTACGATTATTTTACACCATATAGAATTCCCTTAATAGAACTTTTTGGACTAGATTTATCAATTTTTCAGTTTATCATTTCTGAGAACTATTACTTTTCCGACATCTTGATAAAACATATCTGTTTTGTTACATGATATCATATTTTCAAAGTGCTATAATTTTAAGAGGAGAATAGTATATGAAATTAAATCACGACTTATCAAAAAAACATTCCATTCATTTTTTCTTTAAACTCCTACTTGTACTACTATTGATAAATATTTTAATCAATATTGCTATGAGTAACATAACCAGAAATTTTATTAAAAACCAAAATATAGTACACCTACGTAGTTCAATTGAAATTTATGCTGATTCTGTTAATGAGAAATTGCATTCTGTAGAACGCTTTATGTACTCAACAATAACGCATAATGAATCTTTAGAGAAATTAAATCATATACAAACGTTTCTTGAGTATCAAGAAAATCTTAAAAAAGTTCAAACTAGCTTTACAGAGTTTGAATATCAAAATGAAACTCATATGACATTCTTATTAGAAACCGATAGTACTGATTATTTTATAAATGTCTCCAATCTTTATATTCCATATGAAGATTATCTACTGTTAAAATCAAATCTAAAATCATTGCGTAGTGATATAAGTGACCGTAAATGGAAAAATGTAACTACTAAAAACAGCGAATACTTAGTTAAATCTGTTCATTACGAAGGAAAAATCATTTATGCCGTCATATCTTCAGAAGATATCCTAAAACCTCTAAGAAAACTCAATATTGGAAATAATGGTAAACTTTCCCTAAAAGAGCCTAATAATATCCCCTCCGAAAACTACCTGATTCATGCACAAAATGAAAAAACACATTTACCTTTCGATATTTATGTTTTAGTCGATTATGCTGAAGCCTTTAGAAACATTACACTCTTAGAAGTATTTTTATCAGCTGTTCCTATTATTATCACCATTTTATCAATCATCATTATCCTGTATATTCGTCAGTGGATGATTAAACCTATAACAAGACTCACTGAACGACTCTCTCAACTCGGAGACTCCATCCCCCCTTCTGAATTTTTTATATCTGAAGGTATACTAGAAATTGATAAGGCAAATGATAAACTTAATAAAGTAATATTTGACATGCAAGAATTAAAAATACGAGAATACCATTCACAACTAGAACTTAAGAAGATAGAACTTAATTATCTTAAGAACCAAATTCGTCCGCATTTATACTTAAATATGTTATCAATGATTCATAGTATGCTTCAAACAAAAAACTATAAGGAAATTGAAGAGTTAACTATCCTAACTTCAAATTATCTCCGTCATTTATTTATGGCTAATCAAGATTTTTCAGAACTCAAAGATGAAGTTCAGCATATTAAAGATTATTTAGAAATACAACGAATTCGATATGGAAATAGCATCTACTTTTCACTAAACTACAATGATGACCTACAAAATACTCTTGTCCCATCATTACTGTTACAAACATTTATTGAAAACACAATCAAACACGGTTTTTCATTTCAGGATTTATTTACAATTTTGCTATCGATAAAAAAAGTAAAAACTGAGAACTCAGATTATATTCAGATTTGTATCGAGGATAATGGTCCAGGTTTCTCTGAAGAAATTTTATCAAAACTAAATCAGAAACAGTCTCTAATAACAGAAGATGGACATCATATCGGGATAACAAACACCATCGAACGTTTAAATCTTCTCTATCCCAACGACTATACTATTACATTTGAAAATAATGAAGAAGGTGGGGCTAAAATTCTTTTACTTATTCCATACAAGATTATAGACGGAGGTTATAATGAACATTTTATTAGTTGATGACGATCGCTTTATCATTGAAGCTTTACGAGAGAAAATAAATTGGGCTAAACTACACATTGACACTGTTTATGTTGCCTATAGCCTCACTCAAGCTCAAAATATTATTAGAGAGAATCCTATTGATCTCATGATAAGCGATATAGAAATGCCTCAAGGCAGCGGCCTCGAACTCTTATCGTGGATTAGAAATGAAAAATATGATATAAAAACAATTTTTTTAACCAATTACGCCGACTTCAACTATGCTCAAAAAGCAATTGAATTACAAAGCTTCGAATACTATCTAAAACCCATTAACTTTGAAAAATTAGAATTTATTATTCAAAAAGCCATTAGTAAAATTGAGAATCATAACTTAAACGGAAAAAATGATGCACTTTTACAAATAGAAGATAACTTCTGGTATGATTACCTTAGAAAACCTCAAATTTCTCGCATTGATGAGCTAGAAAATATAGCAAGCAAACAAGATTTTATTCTTCAAAAACACCAGTATTTTTTCCTTGCAGTTTTAACAATAAATCTTAATGAAGAAGATTATTCTGCAGAAACTCCATCATGGACTTCTCAACTAAAAAGAGAACTTCAAAGAATTTCACAACCTTCTTATAAGCTGATAAGTCTATTCAAAATGGAAAGCCAGGTTGATCAATATGTTTGTCTCTTTAGAGTAGACTCATCCAAACGTAGTGACAAATTGGCATATGAGATTCATTCTCAAATTTCTAATAACTTTAGTAAATACTCAAACATTATATATAAGAGTTGCCATAAAATATCCGATATTTTATTTCATACCAAAGAACTCTACACTTATAATGAACAGTATGTTTCTTATTGGAATACTATTACATGTGTTCCACATAGTTTCCCAACTTCTTTCAAAACAGAAACTCTTTCAATTACTTTTTTAGATAGCTTAAGCGAATATGAATTAAGAGAAAAAATTGATTCACTTGCTTACAATTCTCAAATTCCTACTTTCACACTACAACAAATTTTACTAGATTGGACTCAACAAATAGGAATATATCTAGATCAAAATGGAATTTCAGCTCATAAATTATTCCAAAACAGCACTCATGATTTCCTATTCCAACGACGCTTTCATTCAATTGAATCTTTTCAGGATTACTTTGATTATTACTGGTCACATGCTAAGAAATTTGCAACAAACATTGAAAATCAAAAAAATAGTATTCAACGCATCGTCGAATACATAGATCATCACTACTATGAAGATATAAATCGTTCTATATTAGCAGATATGGTTTATCTCAGCGCAGATCATTTAGCTAGAATTTTTAAAAAAGAAACTGGAGAAACTCTTGTTAAATATATAACGGATAAACGCATTAATGCTGCTAAATCTCTCCTATCTCAAACAAATATATCGATATCACAAGTATCTTGTCAAGTAGGGTATGATAATTATTCTTACTTTACTAAAATTTTTAAACAAAGGACTGGACTTTCTCCTGGAGATTACCGTAAAACTTATCAAAACAAAATGTAAGCAATCTAAATCATTGAAATGATAAGTAAAATTCAAGGTCTGTAGTAATTTTTGACATTCTACAGTTTTTCCAAAGATAAGTTAAATGATAATTTTTTAGATTATCATCAGGACAATATCTTTCAGTCTAACATATCTCCAAAAATTTCTTTAAAATTGCTGATAAGGTAACTTCTTAAAAAGTCAGTTTGAGAAAAACATCCAGTAAATATTGCTAGGATGAAACGTATACTATCAAGCTTTTACGCCTGATAGTATGCGCTTTTTATTTGAATACTTGCTACAAAACCTCACAAGATTTACTATTATGCCATAGCAAAATGAACTGCACCCTAAAAGTTAAATAGAAAAAATCTAACTTTTAAGGTGCAGATTACATAAAATATTCTAGTACAATAGAGCATTCTTATCCAGGGTAGTCGAATGTATAAACTCATAACTTGAAAAGAATTTTTTCAAATAACTTCGTTAATTTAGTTTTGTCTCCATAAACTGTACCATCCATATATAAATGATAAATCTCATCATCATCACCAATTGATATTTCACATTCAAAACCTTTCATCAAAGCTAAAGAACGAATAACCTCCCTCTGCGTTCTACCGTTTCCTTCACGGAATGGATGAAAATAATTGAGATTATCTAAAATTTCGACCAATAAGTGAACGACTTCTTTTCTACTATTGGCATTGTCATGAAATCTATCTATCAAATTATTAAGGTAAGTAAGTGCTGTATCGAAAGACTGAATCGGCATAAAAGCATTACCACTTTTTGAAATATTGACTTTTCTAAATTCACCTGCCCAATGATACATATCTTCAAACAAAAATTGATGAATTTTCAATATATCTTCTACACTATAAACTGGGATAGGATTGATAAATAATTTCAAACTCTTACTAGCAACCATACGATATTCAAGATCGCGTGCTTTTTGCTCATCTCGTTCTTCCTGCTTATTTCTTAGAACTGAAGAATCTGGATAGGTATATAAATTATTCGGATCAATATAGTCATAAGAATCATAACATTTACGCTTCATTAAGCCATCCCCAGAGCAAGAGCTTCATCTCGTAATTTTTCAACATCACTAACCGTAGGTCGCCATCCTTCAATCATATTTGTACTTAAAGCATACCAAACACTCTTAAAAACGGAGCGGTTTTCAAAAGCTACTCCCATGATTGTCATCTTTTCTTTATCTATATCTAAGGACATATACTACCTCCTATAGTTACATTATACCATGTTTCTATGTAATTTCTTTTTCATTTTTAACTAATGTACTGTAATCATTTTAGTCATTTTAAAAACGTTTTAAAATTTTTTAGGTTAATCATAATTTTATTTTAAGCTATAAAAAACATCAGGAATAATCATCTTTAATCAACTAACTTATTTACAAATTCTCTATATTTTCTTGCCAAAATCATTAATACAATATATAAGCAAGACATAGAGCGACTATCAAGGTCTGGATTTTCGTCTATTCTACTAATTTCATAAAACAATTGATACGTTGAATTATTCTTTAGAAAATTATCGCTAAACTCCGTTACACCAATAATAGTAACTCCCTTTGCATTTAATTTATTTATAGTTGTTTGTATTCCTTTAGTATTTCCACTCAATGATGTAATTATCACTAAATCATCTTTATTCAAATTATCAGCTAGCATGGAAAAATTCGTTTCCCCTGAAACAAGATAATTTGGACGATGACTTAAGAATAATTCATTTGACAACTCTTTCGTAAAATTGTTTTGAGTGAAACCAGTGGCATACAATATTACTTGGGAAGCTTCATAAATTTTTTTTAAAATGGGCAAAAAATCTAATTCTGTAGCAAATCGAAATGTTTTCTGTATATCCATTTGTAATTGAGATAACAAGTCTATTTTATCCACTGATTTTGTTTTAGAGATTGAATCTTGAATCGAATATCTCATATCTGTAAAACCTCTAAAACCAATCTTCTTCGCTAATCTCAAAACAGTGCTTTTTGAAGTTAATAAAAGTTCTCCTACTTCTACTATCGTTTTTGATACAATTAATTCTTTATGTTGAACAATGAACTGCAACATCTCTTTTTCACTCATTGTTAAACTATCATAGTTAACTTCAACATGCTGTTCAAAATTCATTTTTTCATCCTTTTTATTTACATCATTATTTTCAAAATCGGTGTTGTTATTAAAAGTGCATATCCATTTGAAAATCCTATAAAACAATTTAATTCTATCATAAACAAACATAGAATTAAAGATAAAACATCTTCTTCATAGATTATATACATCCGAACTCATATTTGATTGAATTAGGCTTCAATAAATAAGTTAGTAGAAGAAACAAAATCAAAAAACGCACAATATCAAGTTTAAAAAAATTTGATATCATACGTTTCCTCATGAATAGATTTTATAAATTCCCTATTTCAATTGAATTTTGCTCTAGTATTTAAACTTAATAGTATTAGCTCTCACTATACTCGACAAATAGGTTCTATTCAAAGTTTTGCAAAAATCTTTATTGTTCTATTAAGAAAACTTGAGCCTCAAAAGGTTTCAATTCAAAAAATTTTGGAAGTTGTTTAAGTTCTGATTCATAATTTCCAATTAAATATTTTACTTGACTACCAATCAGATTCGATGGTACTTGTGAGGTAGTAGGTTGTTTAGAGAATGAACACACAATTAACAAAATTTGTTTATTATATTCCCGTACATAACTAAAGACATCACTATCTTCTTCGTTTATCAATTCATACTTCCCATGAATTATAATTGGGTAATCACGCCTCAAGCTGATTAATTTTTGATAATAATAAAAAACTGAGTTTGAATCTTCAAGACAGGCTTCTGCATTTATAGAAGAATTGTCTGGAGAATACTGTATCCAAGGGTTTCCACTTGAAAAACCATATCCTTCTTCTTTATTTCCATTCCATGGGAACGGTGTTCTCGCATTATCTCTAGATTTTAAATAAATTGAATTATTTATATAAGATGAAGATTCACCATTTTCCTTCATAAGTTCATAAAAATATTTAGTCTCGATATCTTTGTAATTCTCTACAGAATCAAAATGAACATTCTTCATCCCCAACTCTTCACCTTGAAAAACATACGGAGTTCCCTTCATCATATGCAATAAGGTAGCTAACATCTTTGCTGACTGTACCCTAAATTCACCATCATCACCAAATCGAGTGACAGCTCTTGGTTGATCGTGATTACTCCAGTATAGTGAATTCCACCCTTTTTCTAACTTCAATTGCCACTCTGTTAAAACTGATTTTAAATCACTTACTTTAAAGCGTATATCTGAGAACTTACCATATCTACCATAATCCAAGTGCATGTGATCAAAATGAAACACCATATTCAATTCTTCATTTTCGGGCAGAGTATACTGCAAAGCTTGATCACTGTTTGTATTTGGAGCTTCACCAACTGTCATTACATTATATCGGCTTAGAACTTCCTGATTTAGTTCATGTAAAAACTCATGAACTCGTGGGCCATTTGAAGCTCCTACATAATAAGATTTAGTGTATGGAACTCCACCCGGTGCGTCAGGATAGTCCTGCCTTTTACTTATCAATGTAATTACATCCATCCTAAAACCATCAATTCCTAAATCAAACCATTCGGTCATCATTTTTTGAATTTCTTGACGTACCGTTGGATTTTCCCAATTTAAATCTGGTTGTTCCTTGGCAAAACAATGTAAATAATATTGATTTCGTTCTGGAACATACTCCCATGCAGATCCACCAAAAGTGGAACCCCAATTATTAGGTTCGCTACCATCTGGCTTAGGATCTTTCCAAATATAGTAATCAGAATATGGATTATTTTTATTTTTTCTAGATTCAATAAACCATGAATGCTTATCACTGGTATGATTCACAACCAAGTCCAGAATAATCTTTATTTCTAATTTATGAGCTTCTGCTAATAATTCTTGAAAATCTTCCATTGTCCCATAAATTGATAGGATTCTTTCATAATCACTGATATCGTATCCATTATCCACCAATGGTGATTCATAGATAGGATTAAGCCAAATAACATCAATTCCTAACTTATGGAGATACGGTAATTTTTCTTTTATTCCATTCAGGTCTCCTACACCATCTCCATTTGAATCCTTAAAACTTTGAGGATAAATTTGATAAACAACACTATTTTTCCACCAAGCATCTGCCATCACTCATCATCCTCATCAGTCACTTGATTATATATATCATTCACAAAAAGTAATTGATTCTTTGCTTCATCAATAGACTTTCTAATTAACTCTTCAGATAAATCTTCGCTTTCAATAGATAACAAAAGCGTCATAATAATTGGTAAATTCATCCCTGTTACAAGAAACAAATTTCTTTTGCTCATATACCTAATAAAAGTTTGATTCACCGATCCACCAAGCAAATCTGTAAAAATCAGAACTTTTTCGTCAACGGGATAACTTTCTAAAAGTTTTGAAATTTCGTCTTCAATTGGCTCATTATTAATATAGGCTGCAATTACATCAATTTTTCCAATAGATGGGATTAAGTACTCTATAGTATCCTTCATCCCAGTTGCAAGATGATGATGACTTGCAATAATAACTTTTGTCATATTTTCTCCTTTTAATTAACTGATAAAATGCCAAAGTAAGACAGAATTAAAGATAGAATAATAATTCCAAAAATAATTTGAATTACGGATAACTTCTTATTCGCTAACAATTTGTAAACTAAATAAGTCATCACTGCAGGTAATAGCGCTGGCATGATTTTATCAAGAATATCGTCTTGAATTACTAGCTTAACATCTCCTGTAGTAAATACTGTCGAAATCTTCATTTTAACTACAGATGGGATTAAAGCTCCAACAACCGTTAAACCCATGATTGAAGCAGATTCAGTAAAAATATTTAATTTTTCACCTAATCCGGTTATCAACTTCAAACCAGAATCATATCCGATATCAAATAATTTAAATCGGAAAAATAGGAAGAAAACATTCAAAACTAACCAAATTATTGCACCAATTGGATTCCCTTCTAATCCCATATATGCTGCAATTGAGCCCATGATTGTTGGATATAATACCCAAATTAAGGTATCACCTACACCAGCAAGTGGTCCCATCATACCAGTTTTAAAATTTTGTACCGTATCTAAAGATTCAACACCATCTTTTTCTTCCATTGCTATACTTGCACCTAATAAGATATTAGCCATCCAAGTAGTAGTATTAAAATACTTAAAATGATTATTCAATGATGCAACATATTCATCATCATTTGGATAGATTTTTCTTAAAACTTTATTTAATCCATAAACAACTGCTGGTCCCTGTTGATTCTCATAATTAAAAGTGTTACATGCCATAAACATATATCTGAACGCGGCATTACGAATATCTTTTTTTGTTATTTTTTGTTGTACATCATTCATCAAAGTCATCTCCAAATTCTTCAGCTCCGGCAACTGTTGAAGAGACAACAGTTGATACATTTTTATTCATAGTAAAATAGTAATATGCAATGGCAAAACCAGCAAGAGAAATTCCTAAAATTGGTAAATTCAAATATGCTGCAAGGATAAAGCCAACAATAAGCATGCTTAAATATTTTTTAGTAGGCATCACCTGTAATAGAATCGCGATTCCGACAACAGGTAGGATACTACCTGCAATAGATAAACCATTAGTGAACCATTCTGGTACACTATTCAAAATTACATTTACAATTTTATCTCCAAAAATGACACAAAGAGCTGTCGGAATTGCTGTTGATAAACCAAAAATAACCGGTCCAATCCAAAAAATTCGATTCATCTTAGTAAACTTTTTCTCATTAGCTGCCTTCTGAGCTGCGTGGGTTACATATGTATTAAGTATTTTTGCTAAAACATCCAACTGAATCCCAAGCATTCCAACAGGAACTCCTACTGCTAAAGCTACAGCTTTTGCAGACTCTACATTACTTGTTGTTTTAATCGCAATAAAACCACCTACTAATGCTGCTAGTCCCCAGTTTGGTACTGATGAACCACCAATGTTTGCAACACCTAATGCCATCAATTGGAATGTTCCACCAATAATCATTGCTGTTTTCATATCTCCCATAATAATTCCAACAAATAATGAAACCATTATAGGAAACCAAGTACTTAGTACCAATCCTTGTTGATCTAGTACTACCCAAAACGACAATAAAATAATAAGTAAACCTTGAATCACTTCCATAGTATCATCTCCTATTTAATATACTTTTCTAAATTTTCCTCTGGATCAGAAGGAACAAAATGGAATGTTACCTCAACACCAAGTGTTTTTAATCTTTTCAAATCAGCAATTTCTTTTTCATTGACAGATACCATCTTCTTGACTGTTTTTTTTCCTTCACCATCAAACATTATTCCAACGTTAACTTTTGGTATCTTTACTCCACCTTCAACCAATGCCACCAATGTTTCAGGTTCTCGAACAATTAGTAAAACATTATGATTATCATACTTGCCATCTGCAAAATTTGTAATCGCAGTATCTGTATCAATAATTGACATTCCAGTTCCTGCAGGTTTACTCATCCTCATAGCAGCCTTTTGGACTTCGTCCTTACTTACTTCATTATCTACTACCATCAACCTTTTGGCATTTGTAGCCCCCGCCCATTGTGTTACCACAATACCATGAATCATGCGTTGATCAATTCTCGCTAATACTACTGACATATAGCTTCTCCTTTTTTTAGTTATGATAGAATTATAAAACACGAAAACGCTTAACACAAGATGTTATAAGCATTTCGGGAGATGTATTGAAAAGTTGGGATAAGTAGCAAATTAGTGAGAAGTTTCCCGACATAAGTAATTTATGTATCTCTTATCTTTTTCCTTCATTTGATTATTAGTATTCAAATCGAAATATTATTAAAGGGTTATCACTTTTTTAGTTTTCCGAGCTTATGTAATTGAGAAATATGAACTACTGTATCATAAAGATGATGTACAGTTTAGCAACAAATGTACAGTTTCTTCGTACCAGTTCAAATGATTTTGTTATCGTCGTTTTCTATTTGAAGATATTATTTCTAAATATTTGTAAATAATAAAATACATTCCGCTTTATTTCTAAATATTTGAAAATAATCTTCATTTGTATTATACTATCTTTGAGGTATCTTTTATGAACTATATTAAAAGACCACATTATTTAGACTTTTTAAGAAGACATTGTGACCGACAAATCATTAAGGTTGTGAATGGAGTTAGACGAGCTGGTAAATCTGTTCTCTTTCAACTCTATAAAGAGGAGTTACTAGCAACTGGGGTAGACGAGGATCAGATTATATTCATCAATTTTGAGGATCTAAGTTATTATGACCTGCGACATTTTCAAACATTATTCACTTATATAAAAGGGCAGTTAGTTGGAGAGAAAACATACTATATCTTTTTAGATGAAATTCAACATGTTGAAAAATTTGAACTGGTAGCAGATAGTCTATTCATCTTGCCAAATGTTGACCTCTATTTGACTGGATCAAATGCCTACTTTATGAGTAGCCAATTAGCTACAAACTTGACTGGTCGGTATGTTGAGATAGAGGTTCTTCCTTTGTCATTTGAAGAATATCTATCAGGTCAATCTCTCTCAGAGAATCTGAATACAACAGAAGTTTTTAACAATTATCTCTTTAGTGCTTTCCCTTACTTATTGCAAACATCATCTTACGCTGAAAAAATTGACTATCTCAGAGGAATATATAACTCCATACTGTTAAATGATATTGTCACTAGATTGGGAAATCCAAATCCTACTATTATTGAGCGCATTGTCCGAACCCTTCTCAGTAGTACAGGTAGCTTAATATCAACAAATAAGATTCGCAATACCCTGGTCAGCCAAAATGTTTCAATCTCCCATAATACTTTAGAAAATTATTTGACGACTTTGACAGACAGTTTACTTTTTTATTCCGTTCCACGTTTTGATGTAAAAGGTAGAGCATTATTGCAACGCTTAGAAAAATATTATCCCGTTGATTTAGGTTTACGACACCTCTTATTGCCAGACCCCAAAGAAGATATTGGGCATATCTTGGAAAATATTGTATATTTGGAATTAAGACGTAGATATTCACAAGTATATGTTGGTAATTTAGATAAATATGAGGTTGATTTTGTTGTTGTAACTGATCTTGGTCACTACGCTTATTATCAAGTCAGTGAAACAACACTTGCTCCAGAAACACTAGAAAGAGAACTTAGACCACTAGAAGCCATTAAAGATCAATTCCCCAAGTATCTATTAACAATGGATACGATTCAGCCAACAGCAAATTACAATGGAATTGAGAAAAAAAATATCATAGATTGGTTACTAGAAAAATAGATAAATATAAATCATACAGCTAACTAGATTTGCAACAGTCTGTTATCAATGATTCTACCCAAATCCTAACAAGATATAAAGAATTTAGAACACATTATCTAATACAGACACTTGAAGGATAAAATGGAATCTTTAACTTCTGTAAGAACTATTATTACTTAAAATGATGAATCTCCATAGAATTAATGAAACTATAAATCAAACGGAACTATAATGAAAAAGAGACCAAGCAATCAGGCTTTAAAATCCTAAAAACGCATAGTATCAGGTGTTGAAAAACTTGATATTATGCGTTTTATTATGGAAATATTTGCTTCATTTTCTCCTGAAATAGAGTTTTTGCTAGCCTATTTTCTCTATTTCTAATGACTTACTTCAGCTTCTTACCTCTTGGAAAGAGCAACAAAAATATGAACTAGCAAAATTTGGTATCATCAGTAACCCAGAACAATTTGTTTTTACATATATCGATACAAAAGGAAATATCAATAAGCCTTTACATGCTGACTATCTAAACAATAAAATGATAAGCATTAGAAAGCGACATAAAGAGCTGGCACATGCTACACCTCATAAACTGCGACATACAGGAGCGACACTTGCCAAACAAGAGGGAATGAGCTTAGAAGCTATTTCTGAAGCTTTAACACACAGTGACACAGGAACAACACAGATTTATGTAAATACCTCTAATGTAGTTCCTATGACAGTAGGTGAATTTGCTTTAAAGTCTCTAAAACAATAAGGTGAAAATAAGGTAAACTTTGAGGTGAACTTTTTCAAAAAACATAAAAAAAGCACCCCTGAGGTAAACTCTTGAGTGCTTTGAAACGTTGATATAATCGTATTGATTAACGTTTTGAGGCAACTGACCTTGTCAGGTTGCAGCCACATTTGTAAGCGACTAAAGTCGCAACAACTGTGTCAATTGCACCAATTTAGTAAAAAAGTACAAAAAAGAACACCCCGAAAGGTGCTCTTTGTAAGTACAGTAATTCTTTCGAATTAACGTTTACTAAATTGTGATGCTTTACGAGCTTTCTTAAGACCTGGTTTCTTACGTTCAACTTTACGTGAGTCACGTGTAAGAAGTCCTGCGCGTTTCAATGAATCGCGGAAGTCTGGGTCTACTTGAAGAAGGGCACGAGCGATACCGTGACGGATAGCTCCTGATTGACCAGCGTATCCACCACCTACAACGTTAACGAAAACGTCGTATGAACCTGCAGTTGAAGTAACTGCGAATGGTTGGTTGATGACAAGACGAAGGTCAGCGTGTGGGATGTACTCTTCAACATCTTTTTTGTTAACAATGATTTTACCAGTTCCTGGAACAAGGCGAACGCGTGCAACAGCGTTTTTACGACGTCCAGTACCTGCATATTGTGCTTGTGACATACTTTATTGTTCCTTTCCTTAGATAAGTCCTGAAATATCAAGAACTTCTGGTTGTTGTGCAGCGTGAGTGTGCTCAGCTCCAACAAATACTTTCAACTTCATACCTTGAGCGCGTCCAAGAGTATTGTGTGGAAGCATACCTTTAACTGATTTCTCGATCAAACGTACTGCATTTTTAGAACGAAGTTCACCTGCAGAGATTTGTTTCAATCCACCTGGGTGGTTTGAGTGAGTGTAGTAGATTTTATCAGTTGCTTTTTTACCAGTCAATTTAACCTTTTCAGCATTGATAACAATCACAAAGTCACCTGTATCAGTGTGTGGTGTAAATGTTGGTTTGTTTTTTCCGCGAAGTACGCTAGCAACTACTGCAGAAAGACGTCCAAGTGGTACATCAGTTGCGTCAACTACGTACCATTTACGTTCAACTTGGCCTGGTTTAGCCATAAATGTTGTTTTGTTCATGATTTCTCCTATATATAGTTCGATTTTTGTTTACGGTGATGGGTGTTCCTTCCCATCGAAAAGTATTTGGAAGGTTCCGGGGCCTTTCAAATGGGGTAAACAATACCGCCTACTATAATACCAAATTTCACCCCTAAAAGTCAATAGATATGAAAAATATTTTTCTAAAATTCCACTCTTTTTATCTCTAAAAAACCTCGCTTTCGCGAGGCTCTTCTATTTATAAGCTAAGGCACGTTTAAATGTTTTCCAAATCCCTAAATCATCCGTTTGAAGGACTAGGCTAGCATACATGCGTCCGATAAATCCTGTTGCCACCACTGCAAAAATCACTGTAATAGCAAGTGAAATCCACGCTTCTGCTCCCCCTGCATAGCCATTAATGGTTCTAAATGGCATGAAGAAGGTCGAAATAAAGGGAATATAAGAACCAATTTTCAAGATGAGATTGTCACCAGCTGCACCTAAAGCTGTCACTCCAAAAAAACCACCCATAATCAAAATCATCAAAGGCGACAAGGCTTTTCCTGAATCCTCAGGACGAGAAACCATAGAACCTAGAAAGGCTGCCAAGACGACATACATAAAGAGACTGACCAAAATAAAGAGCAATGTATTCAATGAGAATGCATCTCCCAAGTGATTCAAAATACCAGACTGTGCCAAGATTGGTAGGTCTTTAAAGAGAAGAATGGCAGCAAGTCCACCTACAACATAAATCCCAATATGCGTTAAAATTACCAGAAACAGAGCCATCATCCGCGCATAGAAATAGTGACTAGCCCTTATGCTAGAAAAGACGACTTCCATAATTTTGGTGCCTTTTTCACTGGCAACTTCCTGAGCCGTTACACCCGCATAGGTAATCAGAATCATATAAAGAAAGAATCCTAAGGCTCCTGCTGCCATTGTTTGAATAAACTTTTTATTTTCCTTGGCTTCATCAATCTTTTCTGTGAATTGAATTGTCTGCGCTAAGCGTTTTTCCTGCTCTTGAGACAAGGAGGCCGTTGAACGATTAAGCTGATTTTGCAGTTCATTGAGTGTACCTGTAACTGCAAATTTAATTCCATTTTCAAGCGATGTCTCGCCATGATAAACTGCCTTCAAGACACTATCTTCTTGATCAATAGTCAGATAGCCTTTTAATTTTTCATCTTTAATCGCTT
This sequence comes from Streptococcus sp. 2342, assembly GCF_013276795.1. Lineage (GTDB taxonomy): Bacteria > Bacillota > Bacilli > Lactobacillales > Streptococcaceae > Streptococcus. The sequence continues at coordinate 367,454 of NZ_VMLR01000003.1, read as the reverse complement.
CTTTGGCACTTGCTTCGTCTTTATAGTCAAAGTTAACACCATTTACATTCTTCAGTCCTTCTGCTACAGACGGCACTGTTGTCACTACTGCCACTTTATCATTTTTAGCCATTGAAGAGCCTTGGAGATAGCCAATTCCTCCAGAGAGACCGATAAACAAGAATGGTGAAATCACCATAAAGAAGAAACTCCACGATTTGACATGTCGAAGATAGGTTTCCTTCATTACAACCCACATATTTCTCATACTTCCACCCCTGATTCTAGTTTAAAGATTTCATCGATTGTTGGCGCTTGCTGGTCAAAGGTTGCGATATATTGCCCCTGAGTCAAGATTGGGAAGAGTTCCCTTCCAGCGCTCTCATCCTCCAAAATCAATTTCCAACTGCCTTGTTTGGTCAAGCTCACCTGTTTAACATGAGGAAGGTTTTCCAATTCTTCCTTGCTTCGTTCACTTGAAACAAAGAGACGTGTTTTCCCGTATTGATTGCGGACATCCTGAACTGGTCCATGCAAGACCACACGGCCATCTCGAATCATGAGAATATCGTCACAAAGCTCCTCGACGTTGGTCATGACATGGTCAGAAAAGATAATGGTTGCCCCACGTTCTTTTTCTTGAAAAATGACTTGTTTGAGCAATTCTGTATTGACTGGGTCCAATCCACTGAAAGGCTCATCCAAGATAATCAAGTCTGGTTCATGAATCAGAGTAATGATGAGCTGAATCTTCTGCTGATTTCCTTTTGACAGACTCTTGATTTTATCTGTCAGCTTCCCTTTCACTTCCAACCTCTTCATCCATTGAGGAAGTTTTTCCTTAACTTCCTTGGCATCCATGCCCTTTAGAGTCGCCAAGTAACGAACTTGTTCAAGGACTGTCAATTTAGGCATGAGACTGCGTTCTTCAGGCAGATAGCCAATCCGAGCGTAGGTCTCCTGACGGATATCCTGACCATCCAGACTGATTTCTCCTTGATATTCTAAAAACTTCAAAATACTGTGGAAAATCGTTGTTTTCCCAGCACCATTTTTTCCGACTAATCCCAAAATACGACCTGGTCGCGCTTGAAAGTCAATACCAAACAAAACTTGCTTGGATCCAAAACTTTTCTCTAGACTTCTTACTTCGAGCATCTTTAACCTCCGAAATGTCTTGCACTCATTATACTCCTTTTTGATAGCCTTTACAATGATTTCTGTCCATTTTTAGAAGACTAATGCTATGTAAAATATGGCATGGAGCGTTTTTAGTGATAAATCCATTATACAGTAGTAAACTTAATTTATCCACTCTGCTCCTCAACTGTCTATTTTTGATCCTGAATTGTTATTTGAAAAGAAAAAATCCACCCCGGAGGATGGATTGATATTTTAACGCACTTCTGCATTGACTTTTTCTTCGAGAGACGCTTGGATTTTTTCCATATAGCGTGCGACTGCTTCGTCCGTTAAGCTATCTTCTGGATTTTGGAAGGTCAAGCTATAGGCCATTGACTTCATACCAAGTCCCAATTTTTCGCCTGAGAAGACGTCAAAGAGTTTGATATCTGTCAAACGTTTCACACCGGCAGCTTGGATAGCATCCACAACTTCTTGGTGAGTCACTTCTGCCTTGAGGAGAAGGGCAACGTCACGGCTAACTGCTGGGAATTTCGTGATTTCCACAAATGGAGCAGCTGGCTGAAGCTCTGCTTCGATGGCTGAAAGGTTGAGCTCTGCTACATAAGTTTCTGGAATATCGTAAGCCTTGGCAGTGACTGGATGCACTTGGCCAAGGAAACCAAGAACTTGGTCACCGAGTGAAATCATAGCTGTACGACCTGGATGAAGGCTAGCGATTTCAGATGTTGCTGTATAAGTCACTGCAAGTCCCAAACGAGTAAAGAGCGCTTCAAGGATTCCCTTAGCATAGAAGAAATCAACTGGAACTGCTGCTGTTTGGAAATCTTTTTCAGCAACCAATCCTGTCAAAGCAAAGGCAAAGCTATTAATCTCATTTGGAAGTTCTTCTTTTGGATTGCCTGTTTGTTCAAAGACTTTTCCAATCTCGTAAAGAGACAAGTTTTTGTTCTTACGAGCCACATTGTAAGCAACTGTATCTAGGATACCAGAAATCATATTTTGACGGAGGACTGAACGATCCACGGTCATTGGCCACATGAGTTCAGTAAGGTTACTTGGTTGAGCCGTAAACTCAACTGCTTTTTCAGGAGTTGTCAAAGCGTAGGTGATGATTTCTGTCAAACCTGCCCCTTCAGCAATAGTACGAACTTGACGGCGGAGTTTTTGTGTGGCTGTCAATTCACCAGCTGTACCGTCATCTTTTGGAAGACTGGTTGGCAAGCGATCATATCCATAGATACGAGCGATTTCTTCAAAGAGGTCTGCTTCGATAGTGATATCCCAGCGACGACGTGGAACGCTGACTGTAAAGCTGTCTGCATTTCCAGAAAGGCCAAATCCAAGACGACGGAAGACGTCTTCTACATCCGCGTAAGAAAGTTCTGTACCAAGGACACGGTTAACATCAGCAAGGGTTGAAGAAACTTCCACATCAGAAGTATCAAGTTCACCTGCTGAAACGATGCCTTTGCGCACCGTCGCACCTGCAAGTTCTGCAATCATGCTAGCCGCCGCATCAAGGGCTTCGTTAACAGTTGCCACATTAATGCCTTTTTCAAAGCGAGAAGATGACTCAGAACGAAGATTCAGGCGACCACTGGTCTTGCGGATAGATTTTCCGTTGAAGACTGCAGCTTCAAGGACGACACGACTAGATTTCTCAGAGATTTCTGTTGCTTGACTGCCCATGACGCCTGCAAGGGCTACTGGCTTGTCTGCGACAGTTATAACTAAGTCATTCACGTCTAAGTCACGTTCTTCACCATCTAAAGTCACCAATTTTTCACCAGCACGCGCTTCACGCACACGGATGTCAGTCCCTTCAAAGGTGTCCAAGTCAAAAGCATGCATAGGTTGACCAAAGTAGAGCAGGATATAGTTGGTCACGTCCACTACGTTATTGATTGGACGGATACCTTCATTCATAAGAAGATTTTGCAACCATTGTGGACTTGGTGCGATAGTCACATTGTCCAAGATACGAGCGGCATAGTAAGGCGCCTTGTCTGTCTCAATGCTGACAGAAAGAGCATCTGCTGCAGCTTGGTCAGTTTCTGAAAGAGTAAATTCTTTAAAGTTGACTGCCTTGTCATAGATGGCTGCCACTTCGTGAGCCACCCCACGCATAGAAAGGGCATCTGCACGGTTAGGTGTAATTGAAAGTTCGATGATTTCATCATCCAAGTCTAGATATGAGAAGACTTCCTCACCTGGAACGGCATTTTCTGGCAAGATTTGGATGCCATCTGCGAATTCCTTAGGCACAACTGAGTCAGAAATTCCCAATTCACCAAGTGAACAGATCATCCCAAGTGACTCAAGACCGCGGATTTTCCCTTTTTTGATTTTGTAGTTGTCAGCGATGCGAGCTCCTGGAAGAGCCACCATAACCTTGATACCAGCACGCACATTTGGGGCACCACAGACGATTTGACGGGCTTCTTCTTCGCCAACGTTAACCTGACAAACATGGAGGTGAGTTTCTGGCACATCTTCGCAAGACAAGACCTCACCTACGACAATTTTTGAGAGACCAGCAGCAGGTGATTCGACACCTTCGACCTCGATCCCTGTAGTTGACATTTTTTCAGCCAACTCTTGTGATGGCACATCAATGTCCACCAATTCTTTTAACCATTTATAAGATACAAGCATAATTTAGTTCTCCAGAATGACAGTTGCCACTCTAGTTCTTTTCCTTTCCTATCATTTCAATAGAAGAATCATCTTCTTACCTTAATTTCTTTCTCAGTAACCAATCCGTGTCTACTTTTTGACCAACCATAAAATGATGTTGGCTAAATTTTTCAAAACCATATCGATTATAAAACGCTTGAGCTTTTGTATTATGCTCCCAAACACCTAACCAAACCCAGGAAAAACTATTTTTTGTAGCAAGTTCAAGAGCGAATTCAAACAGTTGCTTACCTAGTCCAAATCCTTGGAATTTTTGTAGCACATAGAGGCGTTGAATTTCAAAAGCATCCTCTAATTCTCTCTCAGTCTGAGCACTTCCCCAGTTGACTTTGAGAAAACCAGCTATCTCATCTTCATGCATAATGAAATAGGTTTCGGAGTCAGGATTTTCCAACTCAGTTGACAAAGTTCTCAGACTATAAGCCTCTTCAAAGTATTCCTGTAACTGCTCTTCCGTATTATCATGAGCAAATGTTTCATGAAAGGTTTGTTTGGCAATTTTGGACAACACCTCAACATCTGCCATTTCTACTTTTCTAATCATTATTTAAACTGTTCTGAGAAGCGGACATCTCCTTGGTAGAATCCACGGATATCGTTGATTCCATAACGGAGCATAGCTACACGCTCTTGTCCAAGACCAAAGGCAAAGCCAGAGTAAACAGTCGCATCGATGCCACTCATTTCAAGGACACGTGGGTGAACCATACCGGCCCCCATAATTTCGATCCAACCAGTTTTCTTACATACGTTACAGCCTTCTCCACCACACTTGAAGCAAGAAACATCCACCTCAACAGATGGCTCTGTGAATGGGAAGTAAGATGGACGCAAACGAATTTGACGCTCTTCACCGAACATTTTTTGGACAATCAACTGAAGGGTTCCTTGAAGGTCAGCCATAGAGATGTTTTTCCCAACAACCAAGCCTTCAATTTGGTGGAACTGGTGACTGTGGGTCGCATCGTCCGTATCACGACGGAAGACACGCCCTGGCGAGATCATCTTCAAAGGACCTTTTGAAAAATCATGGGCATCCATAGCACGCGCTTGAACTGGAGACGTGTGAGTACGGAGTAAGATTTCTTCTGTGATATAGAATGTGTCCTGCATATCACGGGCTGGGTGGTCTTTGGGAAGGTTCATACGTTCAAAGTTATAGTAGTCTTGCTCCACTTCAAAACCATCCACGACTTGGTAACCCATCCCAATGAAAATATCTTCGATTTCCTCACTGGTTTGTGTCAAAACATGACGGTGACCAGTCGCAACTGGACGACCTGGAAGTGTCACATCGATACTCTCGCTAGCCAGTTGAGCCGCGACTTTCTTTTCTTCCAATAGTTTAGCTGTTTCTTCAAAAGCAGCTGTCAAGACATCACGAGCTTCATTGACGTGTTTCCCAATAATTGGACGCATCTCAGCAGAGACATCTTTCATCCCTTTGAGGATTTCAGTGAGCGAACCTTTTTTACCAAGGACTGAGACACGCAATTCTTGCATCTCTTTTTCATTTTCAGCAGTAATCTGCTTCAAGCTAGCCAGCGTTTCTTCGCGAAGCGCTTTTAATTGTTCTTCAATAGTTGACATAATTCCTCCATCAGTCGCTCGTAGATAAAAAGAAAACCACATGCCAAAAACTCCACTCGGAGCGTTGACACGCGGTACCATCCGTTTTCATCTGACAAGTCAGACCTTCATTTCTAAATCCATGCGCAAGTGAATTCACCCAGCTTTCATATAGAGAGCTTGCAGTCACGGCTCTCCTCCCTGATATACTTCCCTTGAGTTACTAGTCTTGCAGATTTCTATTCAATTACTACATAGTTTATCAGATTTTTAGTTAAAAAACAAGTTAGATTAGACTAATTTCAATATAAAACTCATTCCTTTTTCTGTTGCTCCATTTTCCACAAATCCAAGCGACTTGAAACACCTCCTAGAAGCATGATTGTAGGTGTAGATTTCCTTGACTCTCAATTCTTTCCATCCTTTTACTCGAGCCAATTCAATCAAAGCACTTAGAATCTTTTTTCCAAGTCCTCGATGTTGGTAATCGGAATTCCCAATCACAATGGGGAGATTATCCTGAGATAGTGTAACATCCCCAATTGGAAACCATTCCCCCTTCTCCTTGACTTCAATCCAAAAAAGTTCACCATGCTGATCCAAATGGGAATACATAGCTTCCAAAGTTTCTTGACTATAAGGTCTCTTCACACCATCTACGAGGTGAACCAAGTTCACATCCTGATACCAAGCAAAAGCTTCTTCACAATGATTGACCTTATAATAAGGAACAAGACGCAGTGCATTATCTATTTGTAAAATCCGTTTCATCTGCTTTCCTTTTCAACAAAAGAGTTGCTGCTTGATTAAAACCATCACACCAGTTATACCATTTTGCTTCATACTCATTTTTAGCTAAGATATGATTTTTTAAATCCAGAACAGAGTAAATTTTTCTTTCTTCGCAGGCTTGCGCATAGAGATGATATAGTTCATCACCACCATCTCTATCCCACTCAGCAGAAATCGTATCCCTACCTGCCAATAAAGTCTGATAAGCCCTGTGATGCCCATCTGTAATCAACAAGCAGTTTCTTTTCTGATAAATATAGTTGAGTAGGATGAAGATCTGCTATACTGACTTTCATTTCTTTCTCCTCAAGGGAATTTGATACTCACTTCTGCTTGCCTTTAAATCGCCATTGGAAGCGGAGCTTGTCATAGAAGGGAAATTCGATAAACAGGACTCCCAAACCCAGACAGAGACTGGCAAGGACGTCTGATGGGTAGTGAACTCCTAGATAGACTCTTGATACCAGCACACTAACTAGGTAGAGGCCAAGGACGATTTGTACTACTTTTCTCCAGACTGGATCTTTCATCCGTTGACTGAGAATGACAATCAGAGAACCGACCATCAAGGTTACAGCCAGAGAATGGCCGCTTGGAAAGGAAAATCCCTTCTCCTCTACCAAGTGTAAGATATCTGGTCGTGGGCGCTGGTAGATATTTTTAAAGGTCACGATTAAAAGACCTGCCAAAGCCAGATTTCCCAGCATGAAGAAACTTTCTATCTTCCATCGCTTACGATAAAAGACAAAAGCTGTAATGACAACCCAAGTGATAATCACCGGAATATCAATCAAGCGTGTGATGGCTCGGAAAAGAATAGTCAAGTAATCTGGCAAGTCTCCTCGAACGGCAGTCTGTATCGGTTGGTCAAAACCGACCAGCGTTTCAGGGTAAAATTTGACCATGTAACCAAGAATAACGAAAAGTAAAAGGGCAAAACTGCCCTTCATTAAAAATGTTTGTTTATCTCTCATAATGTTTCAAGGTTGGTTTCAAGAGAACATACAACAACCAGAATGAAACGGAAAAGATGACACCCTCAATCAAGTTAAAAGGCAACACCATAGTCATTAGGTAGTTGGAAAGTCCCAAAATTTTTCCAATATCAAAGTTAGCAAACTTAGCGTACAAAGGAACAGCGTAAACATAGTTGAGAACCAACATTGCCACAGTTAAACCAATAGTCCCAGCTAGAGAGCCTAGTAGGAAACGAAGGGTTGTCCGTTCCTTTTTCCAAATCAAAGCAAATACGATGACAAAAACTCCCAAAGCTACGATATTCATAGGCAAGCCAATGTAAGTATTCACTCCCTGACTGTTAAGAAGCAATTTCAAGAGTGAGCGAAGCAAGAGAACTCCTAGAGCAGCAGGCAAATCCATGACCACCAGACCAACAAGGACTGGCAAGATACTAAATTCGATCTTGAGGAAGGACGCCGCTGGTAAAAGCGGAAAGTCAAAGTACATCAGCACAAATGAGATGGCTGATAAAATCGCAATGGTCGAAAGTCTACGTGTGTTTGTCATAACAGGTTCCTCCAATTTTCTATAAAATCAGAAGAAGTTAGAAAGGATTCCTCTATCTATTCTCACTTTTTATATCCCAAAAGTTCCCTCTCACTCTATTAAGGAAATTCAAGCAAGCGGTTACAGTTTAGCTATAAATCTATCAGAACAGACAAAGCTATTCTTTCGTCTTCTCCCATCCAGACTATACTGTCGGTTGTGGAATCTCACCACATCAGCTTGCGCTCGCGGACTTCTTTAAAGAGAAGGAAATAGAGATTTTTCTTTTAGACTAGGCGACAAGCTGTAGGCATAACTTCTGGTTAGGCAAAGCTTGTCAACAAAGTATAAAAGGAAAAGATCATTTCCTAGTTAAAGTCACCGCCGGTCGGGAATCACACCCTGCCCTGAAGACTCTTTTATCATAACAAAAAACGCTTGCAAGCGCAAGCATTTTGTTTATTTTCATTTTCATTTTTTATTTCAATTTATCCACTTCATAGGTATGAACGAGCTCAAGACCTGCAAAATTCTGCTGGCGGAGAGCCTCATAGACAATCATGCAGACGGTATTAGACACATTGAGACTGCGAACGTGTTCATCATTCATAGGAATACGAAGAGCTTTCTCAGGATGTTCGCGCATAAAGTCCTCCGGCAAACCCTTGTCTTCACGTCCAAAGAGAAAATAGTGGTCCTCGTCAGTCGATAAATCCACCTCAGAATAGACTTTTTCCGCGAATTTCGAAATCAGATAGAGTTTTCCCTTCATCTGGGACATAAAATCTTCCAAACTCTCGTAAAAATAAATCTCTAGCTTATCCCAATAATCCAATCCAGCCCGCTTCATCTTGCGGTCATCGATAGGAAAGCCCATAGGCTTGATGATGTGGAGAGGAGAATTGGTCGCAGCGCAAGTACGCGCGATATTACCTGTATTTTGTGGAATTTGAGGTTCAAATAATACAATGTGATTTGTCATGACTTGCTTCCTTTCACCATTGCAAAAAAATAGCCACACTGCCCGGAGTCAAGCTCAGCAAACAGCGTGGTTAAGGCATCGTTAACTTACCTCACAACAGGTTTGAAGTAAATCAGCGAAACTACTTTCTTAGTATAACACTTTCAGAATCATTGTCAATAGAAACGACTTGATTTTTTCAATTTTTTCAAGCTATTTCCAAGGGTTGTAAAATCGTCCGTAATTCTGCAAGATAAGTAGTAAACTAGCTACTAAAAATACAGCTGCCAAGAGCAAGGTAATATAATCTCCTTTTTTCAAGGCCTGATAACTATACCAAGTGCGTTTTTTCTCTTTCCCAAAGCGGCGAAGTTCCATGGCGGTCGCGATGGTATCAATGCGTTCTAGCGAGCTAAAAATCAAGGGCGTGATAATGCGCAGATTGCCTTTGATTCGTTGCATAAGAGAAGCTTTCTTGGATAATTCCATCCCACGCGCTTCCTGAGACATCTTGATGGTAAAGAATTCTTCCTGCAAATCTGGAATATAGCGCAAAGTCAGGCTGACTGAATAGGCAATCTTGTAAGGCACACCAATTTGATTTAAACTGGAAGCAAACTGACTAGGGTGGGTTGTCATCAAAAAGATAATAGCCAGAGGAATGGTGCAAAGGTACTTAATGGCCAAATTTAGCAGATAAAAGAGCTCTTGGCTGGTCAGAGTGTAGGCACCGATTCCCTGCCAAATCACACTTCTCTCTCCGTAAAGTCCAACCCCATACTCGGGAGAAAAGAGATAGACCATCAAGACGTTTAAAACGGCAAATACCGTCGCAAAAACTGCTACAAAGGAAACATCTTTAAAACGGATTTCTGACAAATAGAGGAGAAAGACCGAAAAGATGGCAATCAGAACAAGCAGTCTGGTATCATAGCTAATCATGGCCGCCAATGACACGAGGATGAAAAAGAGAAGTTTTCCAGCTCCTGACAAGCGATGAATCACAGTATCTCTGTGCTGGTAACCGATTAATTTAGCTTGCATCCTTCTCTCCTTTCTTTGTAAAATGCCGTTAAAGCAAGTGGATCCACGTCTAGTTTTTTAGCCAAGTTGAAGATTGAAGTTTCTTTTAGATTGGCTTTTACTAACAGCTCAGGATTGCTCAACAGACTAGCTGGATCAGTATCAGCAATCAATTCCCCATCCACCATGACAAGGGCTCGGTCTGAATAATCCAGCATCAATTGCATATCATGCGTAATCATGACAATGGTATGCCCTTTTTGATGCAGTTCTTCGAGAAATTCCATAATCTCAGTATAGTTCTTCTGGTCTTGACCTGCTGTCGGTTCATCTAAGAGAATAATTTCAGCCCCTAAGACCAAAATCGATGCAATAGTCACACGTTTTTTCTGACCAAATGACAGGGCAGAAATGGGCCAATTACGGAATTCATAGAGACCACAAATTCTCAAGGTTTCATAGACTCTCGTTTCAATTTCCTGCTCGTCCACACCTCGCAAACGTAGTCCCAGAGCCACCTCATCAAAAATCATATTGGCTGAAATCATTTGATTGGGATTTTGCAGCACATAGCCTACTCGTTCCGCCCGCTCTGCAACAGAATCTCCTTTGATATCCTGCCCTTCCCACAGATAGCGACCTTCCGTCTGGATAAAGCTACTTATGGCCTTGGCTAGAGTTGATTTCCCTGCTCCATTTTTTCCGACAATGGCAATCTTTTCACCCTTTTTAATATCTAAATGTAGGGATTTTAAAATCGGTCTATCATCATAAGAAAAAGAAACATCCTCTAGTCTAAAAAGTGACGTCAATTCTGGGGGGTCTTTTGCCAGTTCATTCTGCAGCTGAACCTGACCTTTTGAGATAGACAAATTGTCCAAATTTGCTAATTGTTCTTCCTTAGCTAAATCCACACCTAATTGACGGAGAGTCGTTAGATAAAGGGGTTCCCGAATCCCATTTTGGGTCAATAAATCAGTCGCCAGTAACTGGTCAGGACTCCCATTAAAGAGGATACGACCATCGTTTATCAAGACAATCCGATCGACAGGGCGATGCAGAACATCCTCCAAACGGTGCTCGATAATAAGAGTCGTCGTCCCCTCCTCCTTATGAATCTGATCAATCAATTCGATAATATCCTGACCTGACTTGGGATCTAGATTGGCGAGTGGCTCATCAAACAGGAGAATCGGACTCTCATCAATCAAGACACCAGCTAGACTAACTCGCTGCTTTTGACCACCAGACAAATCCTGAGGACGCTGAGACAGTAAAGAAAGAAGGTCCAGCTTTTCAGCCCATTTATGAACACGACTTTTCATCTCATCTAGAGCTTTCACATCATTTTCCAGAGCAAAAGCCAAATCCTCTGCCACGGATAAACCGATAAACTGCCCATCTGTATCCTGTAAAACTGTGCTGACTAGATGAGATTTATCATAGATGCTCATATCAAAGGCGGCTTGGCCCTTGATCAAAAATTCTCCAGACGTTTGACCCTTGTAAATATTGGGAATAATCCCATTCAAACACTGACCCAAGGTAGACTTACCTGACCCAGATGGCCCAACAATTAAGACTTTCTCTCCCTTGTAAATGGTCAAGTCCACCCCTTGCAAGGTCGGTTCTTGTTGTGTTTCATACCGGAAAGAGAAATCCTTCCACTCAATTATAGCTTCTTTCATCTTACTCTCTTCATTCGCTTCTTAGACTTCTATTTTATCATAAATCAAGCCCTTCTTGCAGTCTCTTCTCTTAAAATCTTAGCGCCCAAAAGATTCTTATCCTAGCTTACTTGCCTCACTAATCTATAAACATCGAAAAAGACTGGTTGCCCAGCCTTCCCCATCATTTTATACTCAATGAAAATCAAAGAGCAAACCAGGAAGCTAGCCGTAGGTTGCCCAGCCTTCCCCATCATTTTAGTCCTTTTTCAAACTTCCTGCACGAGTTTGAGTTCCTGCATAGGCAAGCAAGAGAAGAGTTCCTGCAATAGCTACAGATACACCATTAGCAATTCCCGCAACAATCCCTTGAGCAAATACTTTTTCTGCCGCTTCTTGATAAATCACAACATCTCCAAGTGGTGCCAAGACACCCCAAACAAGGGCATTTGCAAGTAGTTGAATGAGGTTAAAAATAAGAATATCTTTCCAGTCAAAGACACCATTGATCACGCGAACGTACTTTCTAAATAGCCCCACAACTAGACCAAAAAGTCCACTAGCGATAATCCAAGTCCACCACAGACCATATCCAGCAAGAGTGTCCTTGATTGCATGACCAATCAACCCGACAAGCAAACCGATAATCGGTCCAAAAATAATAGAAAGTAGCGCTTGTACCGCATACTGAAGCTGGATGCTTGTATTTGGAACAGGGGTCGGAATATTGATCATCCCGATGACGACAAAGAGGGCAGCGCCAATTCCGACAGCAACAACTTGTTTAATTGTAAATTTGATTTCCATACTATTTATTCTCCTATTTTATCCTTCTATTTTCTTTATTTCAATGGTCCAAGATGAACCGACACCCACATTATAGGCCTTGGCAAAAGAACCTTGGTTGATAGCTAAACCTAAACGATAGAGAGAGTTGATGTAAAGGATGGGTTGCCCAATTCTCACATCCGCAAATGATTTGCCATAGACAACCTGATTTTGATAGACCAGCATATCTGCATGATAGATAGTCACTTCAAAACGATCACCGAATGCTGGTTCCAGTTTGTAAAATTCTTCCCGTGTGATAGAGGTCCAGAGCGAACCAAAACGCACATCCAGAATATCAATGGCTCCCTTCACCAGATGATCTTCAATGATGGTCTCTACGACTGGAAGCTCTACAATATGGTCTACACTGAGCTCTGGTCCCACTTCCTCAAAAGTAATGTGACCACTGGCTAGTTTAGCTCCAGTATAGGCGTAGACATCCCGACCGTGGAAAGTATAAGAATGCTCTGTATTTTGCCGTCTATTGGCCACCTCAGAAATCTCACGAATAGCTACAATGCCAACGTGTTTCTTAATAAAAGAAAGCGTCCCATTGTCTGGCGTGACAATGTATTGATTTTTGGCAGTCTTGGCAACCACGCTCTTACGTTTCGAACCGACACCTGGATCGACAACAGATACAAAAGTTGTTCCCTCAGGCCAGTAATCCACCGTCTGAAAGAGACGATAGCTCCCCTCAAAAATATTATAAGGCGTGATATCGTGCGTCAAGTGATGGATTTTTAAGGTTGGAGACTCTTCTAAAGCCACTCCAATCATAGCCGATACCGCACCATCTACCAGACCAAAGTCTGATTGTAATACCAGTAAATTATTATTCATTTTGTCTCCTCATATACCCTTTATCATACCATATTTCAGAGAAAGGTGCTAATAGCTATTTCAATTGATTAGGGTATAGTTTTACCTTATAGCAAAATTTCACTAAAAGCTCTTGTTATTAGCTAGTAGGTGCATTTTTTCTTGAAAAAAGGTATGATAGTTACATCATGAAAAAGTAGGTTTTATTATGAAAATTATCCTTGTCGGAGGGGGAAAAGTTGGTTTTGCCCTCTGTCGCTCCTTGGTTGCAGAAAAGCACGATGTTTTGCTGATTGAGCAAGACGAAGCTGTTCTCAATCATATTGTCAGTCGCTTTGATATCATTGGTATCCTTGGTAACGGGGCCGATTTTGCCATTCTTGAGCAAGCCAGCGTCCAAGATTGTGATATCTTTATCACCCTGACTGAATACGATGAAGTCAACATGATCGCAGCAGTTCTAGCCAAAAAAATGGGAGCTAAAGAGACCATCGTTCGGGTGCGGAATCCTGAATATTCTAACTCTTATTTCAAAGAAAAGAATATTCTCGGTTTTTCTCTTATTGTTAATCCTGAGCTCTTGGCTGCCCGCGCTATTGCTAATATCATTGACTTCCCAAATGCTCTCTCTGTCGAACGTTTCTTTGGTGGACGGGTCAGCTTGATGGAATTCACTGTTAAATCTTCCAGCGGTCTTTGCCAAATGCCCATTTCTGATTTTCGGAAAAAATTTGGCAATGTCATTGTCTGCGCTATAGAGAGGGATCATCAAATTATCATCCCAAGCGGTGACATGACTGTACAGGATAAAGATAGAATCTTTGTCACTGGTAACCGTGTTGACATGATGCTCTTCCATAATTATTTCAAGTCTCGTGCCGTGAAGAGCCTTCTTATTGTTGGAGCTGGTAGAATTGCCTATTATCTACTAGGTATCCTCAAAGACAGTCGTATCGATACCAAGGTTATTGAAATCAATCCTGAAATCGCTAGCTTCTTTAGCGAGAAATTCCCAAACCTCTACATCGTTCAAGGAGATGGTACCGCAAAAGATATCCTGCTGGAAGAAAGTGCTCAAAACTATGATGCCGTTGCGACTCTAACAGGGGTCGATGAGGAAAATCTGATTACCTCTATGTTCCTTGACAGGGTAGGTGTACAAAAAAATATCACCAAGGTCAATCGTACCAGTCTCCTCGAGATTATCAATGCGCCTGATTTTTCAAGTATCATCACACCTAAAAGCATCGCTGTAGATACGATTATGCACTTTATTCGTGGTCGGGTTAATGCCCAGTATTCAGACCTTCAGGCCATGCACCATCTAGCCAATGGCCAAATCGAAACCCTGCAATTTCATATCAAGGAAGCTAATAAAATGACTGCCAAACCTCTTTCTCAACTAAAACTAAAAAAAGGGGTTCTTATAGCAGCCATCATTCGAAAGGGCAAGACTATTTTCCCTACTGGGGAGGATATGTTGGAAGTTGGAGACAAGCTCCTAGTAACAACCTTGTTGCCAAACATCACCAAGATTTATGACTTGATCGCGAGGTAAGAAATGAATAAAAGTATGATTCGTTACCTCCTTTCAAAATTACTTTTGATTGAAGCTGTTCTTCTTTTGGTTCCTGTGTCTGTCGCTCTCTATTACCGTGAATCGAGCCAAGTCTTTACGGCCCTCTTTTCAACAATAGGGATTCTCGTATTACTAGGCGGTTCAGGAATTTTACAAAAGCCCAAAAATCAACGGATTTATGCCAAGGAGGGAGTCTTGATTGTTGCCCTCTGTTGGATCCTTTGGTCCTTCTTTGGCGGTCTCCCCTTTGTTTTTGCTAAGCAAATTCCCAGCGTTATCGATGCCTTTTTTGAAATCAGTTCTGGCTTTACAACTACTGGAGCAAGTATTTTGAACGACGTTTCGGTCCTCAGTCGTTCCCTCCTCTTCTGGCGAAGTTTTACCCACTTGATTGGAGGGATGGGAGTGCTTGTTTTTGCACTTGCTATTATGGATAATGCCAAGAATAGTCACCTAGAAGTGATGAAGGCTGAGGTTCCTGGCCCTGTTTTTGGTAAAGTAGTATCCAAACTAAAAAACACTGCCCAGATTCTCTATCTCCTTTATCTAGCTCTCTTCTCCCTCTTTGTCATCATCTATTATCTGGCTGGCATGCCCCTATTTGATAGTTTTGTCATTGCTATGGGGACAGCAGGTACAGGAGGCTTTACCGTCTATAACGACGGGATTGCCCACTATGGCAGCTCACTGATTACCTATCTGGTTAGTATCGGAGTTCTGGTTTTTGGGGTAAATTTCAATCTCTACTACTACCTCATGCTCCGTCGCGTCAAAGCCTTCTTTGGTGACGAGGAACTTCGTGCTTACTTGGTCATTGTTCTGCTTTCTACAGGCTTGATTAGCCTTAATACCCTCTATCTCTATCCAGGATTTTCAAAGAGTTTTGAAATGGCCTTCTTCCAGGTTTCCAATATCATTACAACGACTGGTTTTGGTTACGGAGACATTACCAACTGGCCCCTCTTCTCCCAGTTTATCCTTCTCTTCCTCATGGGAATCGGTGGCTCTGCTGGATCAACCGCAGGTGGACTCAAGGTTATCCGAGGCCTAATCCTTTCAAAAATTGCTAAAAATCAGATTTTATCAATCCTATCGCCCCACCGTGTTTTGACCCTCCATGTTAATAAAACGGTAATTGACAAAGATACCCAGCATAAGATTCTCAAGTACTTTGTCATCTATTCTATGATTTTGCTATCCCTTATCTTTATTGTCAGCCTAGATAGCAATGATTTTCTGGTTGTGACCAGCGCTGTCTTCAGCTGTTTCAATAATATCGGGCCTATTCTAGGAACTACTTCTAGTTTCTCAATCTTTAGTCCTATCTCAAAAATTCTCCTCTCCTTTGCAATGATTGCAGGCCGCTTGGAGATTTACCCAATCCTACTTCTCTTTATGAAGAGAACTTGGTCTAAGAGATAAAATACAAAATCCCTCTTTTTACAATTGTGAAAGAGGGATTTTTATATTAAAAAGGGGGAACGTTTTTAAATCCAAGCCTGTCTGTAAGCAAAGTCCTTACTCAAATAAAAGATGGAAAAACTTACTACACAGCTTGGTAATGCTCCAATACAAATTGTAAGGCTTTACTTGGATTCTTTGTTAAATGAATATATTCCATTCCTCTGGTAGCAACTATCTGAATACCTAATCTTTCTGCATCCACCTTCATCTCTCTATAATAACTCCGAACTTGTGGAGCCAGAATGATCAAATCATAAATACCCATAATATCATAGTGAGCTCCGTACGCTCCTGAATTCGCAATCACTCTAACTTCTGCTAATTGAGCGCCCTCGTTAATTGCATTGGCTAATTGCGCACTTGTTCCAGATCCTGCACAAAGAACCAGTACTTTCAACTCCTTACTTTTTATTTCATCTAACTCACCAGGCATTATTTCACTTGTATCCTCCTCTAAAATAATATCATTTGAGCTTGCAACATCTTCTTTCATCAGTAACTGTCTATCATACGCTCTACAGAATGGCAAATAAATCAATATGTCGACAACTAAAATCAAAGATAAAAATACAAAGGATATAGGTTGAAAATTCGTTCCAATTAACAATCCCAATGGACCAGGAAAGGCCCAAGGTAACTGGATATAAAATCCATTCATTCCAAAGAAATCAATAAAGACCTTTCCTAGAAATACATTCACTGGTGGAGTCATCAAAAAAGGGACAAAAAAATAGGGATTCAAAATAACAGGCATACCAAATAGAAGAGGTTCATTTACAGCAAATAAAACAGGAGTAATTGTAGCTTTACCTACCGATTTTAATTGTTTAGACCGCATAAAGAAAATCAAAATAAATGGTACAACAAAGGTAGCCCCCGTTCCTCCAATAGCAGCGATATAATTCCCGAAATTAGGTGTTAAAGAATGATAAGGGAACTGCCCATTTGCAAGAAGTTGAGCATTCTCTTCCATATTGCTCAGCTGTAAAGCTGTAACAGCAGGTAAGACAATAGATGGCCCATGAATTCCAACAAACCAAAGCAAAGCACACATAAACCAAATCAACATCATAGCAGGATATGATTCTGCCCCCTTAAAAATAGGGGTCAATAGTTGTTGAAATACTTGGGCAAAAGGAACATCTAAACTAAACCGAGATACAATATCTAACAAACCACTAATAAGTAAAACAAAAGAAAAAGGAAAAATATCTCTAAAAGCTTGGGATATAACTCCAGGAACTTCCTTAGGTAAATGAATAGTAATGTCTCGCTTAATACATAATCGGTAAACATTTACAGTAATAAAGGCACTGACAAACGAAGTTATCAATCCTTGAGATCCTAAATAGTTTGTCGACAAACTTGTAGATCCCGTCTTCTCATCAACTACAAGCGTTACAGTTAATACCAGATAACTACATATGGCTGCCAACATTACAGAAGTATCATTTATTACCTTTCCAGGAGGCATTTTTCTATTAACATTTCCAGCCAATGACTTTGCAACTGTCCCTGAAACAATAACACCCAAAACTCCCATGGTTAGCATATACACTTTCCTCATCCAGACAATAGCTGGACTCGGTAACTCTACTCCGAAATTTTTAGGAATCATAATAATAATCATCAAAAAGCTTGAAAACATAATTAAAGGCATAGTAGCAATGAATCCATCTTTAATAGCCATCATATAATTATTAGTAGAAATTTTTTCAAATTTCCCTTGTTGCTTTTCAATGGCAGCGACTAACTTATCCATAAAAACTCCTCCTGTAAAAAATTTAAGCTCATAGTTAAAATATATTAAACATCAGTCAAATCGCTAACCTTAATTCCGTTTTAGCACTTTTACCCAAAGAGCACTTTTCTTAATATATCGCTTCTGTGTCTCATAATCAACAAAGAAAAGACCATATCGCTTATTGTAGCCATTCGCCCAAGAAAATTGATCTTGCAAAGACCATATAAAATAGCCTTGAATATTGACTCCCCTATCTCGAGCCTCTAAAACTTTGTGTAAATGTTGCTCAATATAACGGATTCTTTTACTGTCATCAATAATATCATTCTCGCCCTCTGGCTTAACCTCTTTAAGGGCTGTACCATTTTCAGTTAAATAAATGACCGGATGTTGAGGATATTCTTCTTTGATACGAAGCAACATATCAAATAAGCCTTGAGGATAAATATTCCAATCCCAATCTGTTGTCGGAATCCCAGGCTTTTTTACAAATTCACCTAGAGCATTTAATTTAAAAAAGGACCGTCCTTTTATTCCTGTTGAATTAAATTCTTGTCTATTTTCACCTTTGTATTCACGAATAAATTCTGAACGATAATAATTCATCCCAAACATCGTATTAAGAGGTGCAGCTCTTTTCATAATTTCTAAGTCACCATCTTCTATAATAAAGCTAGAATTATTAGCTTCCAATATTTGATTCAAGTGAAAAAGCGTGTCATCACTGTAGTAGCCCAAAAAAGTTCCATCTAATAGAAATTTATTATTATAAACATCATACCGTTTAGCTGCCAAAATATTTTCTTTTTGCCCATCAATAGGATAGCCTGGCTTTAACGCATGAATACAACCTACCTTTCCCTCAATCCCTAATTGATGAAATTCGAGGACTGCAAGAGCATGCGCCAACAACATGTTATGATTCGCTTGAATTGCTTCAGATAATTGAAAATGATGATTCGGAGGAAACTGACCTCCTATATATTGACCTGCAGCAAGAGACATCAGTTCATTGATTGTAAACCAATGCTTGACTTCTGTAAATTCTTGGAAACAAAAGCGAGCATATCGTATGAAACGATCAATATTCTCTCTATTCAACCAATCCCCTGTTTCTAACATTTTCTGAGGCGAATCAAAATGATGTAAAGAAACAAACGGAATCACATTATGTTTTAAGCAGGACTGAAAGACTCTATGGTAATACTGAACAGCCAATATATTCGGCTCCCCATCTATATCAGGAAATATGCGAACCCAGGAAATAGATAAACGCAAAGCCTGCAAACCATGTTCTGCCGCCAAGGCTATATCTTCTTCGTAACGATAATAAAAATCACTAGCTGGATCTGGTAAGAACGGACTATTTTCTTGCAAATAAACATCCCACATGTTTATTCCTTTGCCATCTACCCTAGTTGCACCCTCTACTTGATAAGCAGCGGTAGCAGCTCCTAATAAAAACTCCTTCGGTAAGGCTTTAACCTGTAAATTTTCCATGACTAATCCTCATTGCAAACCAATATGTTCTTCAATCTTTCGAATTCGTTCATATTCATCAATAAAAAACTTTACCTGATCATACAATAGCATCGTTGTCATCAAAGTATCTTGACCATGAATCATGATAAAACTCACTTCAAAATTATCTCCAGATGCCTCCTCCGCTAATAAATTAGTCTGTTCTCGATGGGCAGACACTATTGAGTCGTTTGCAGACTCAACCAATTCTCTTGCCTGTTCAAAATATCCATCTCTCGCAAACGCCAAAGCATCCATCAAATCTGACCTTGCATCTCCTGCGTAAGCGACAATTGTAAAACCAAGCATATTTATTTCTTCTTTTGATTTCATCTTTCTTCCTCCTCAATCTTGATCCATCTTTTACACATCATTATTAAAATGACTTCGCTACGATACAAATAGAAAGTTGACCCTAAATATCTTAAAAATCCTTAAATTTCATAATATTTAGGATCAATCTTCTCTGAATACCTTAGTTCATTTTCTATACTTATGATTTATAAGTGGAAACCAGCGTAATTTTTTGCTACTTCAATTACACGATAAACATCCAAATTAGATTGGAATAGTAATTCGTGCCCACGGATATAATTCAACACATTTCTCCATTCATCTTGAGCTTGCCTTGTTTTTCCAGTTGCTTGAAGATATAAAGCCTTCGCCATCTTAACAACATATTCACGATGATAACTGAGCTGTTTCCATTCATCCTTTTGACTATTTAATAACTTAGAAATATTTTCCTCAATAATTGGTAAAAAATTATCAGCTAGATTGTAAGCTATATAATAATGATTCGCTAAAACATCATTTTGACGGCTGCCAATTGCATTAAAATAATCACATGAGGAATAACTAGATAATTTTTCTAAATATTCAACAACAGACTGCCAATTTTCCCCATACAAAGCAGAAAAGTATTCTTCAATCAATTCTTCATAACTTCTTGTCTTCTTCCAGAGCATTTGCCCCATGACATAATTAGGAAAATTATGAGGGAATCCGGCACGTAATTCTTGACACGAAATGTACCCGTTCAAATGTAGGTTTGAAAGATAAGATACATCTCTGTAAATAGTTTGACTAATTTTCATATAGCCTAAATCGCCATAATGAGCACGCCCTAAAGGATAGTCATATACGAAACTATCTCCTTTAAATGTTTTTTGCCACTCAAAAAGATAAGATAAATTTTCCTCAAGAGAATTCGGAAGTATAATTTTATTACGCATATAAGGTTTAGGCGTAGGTATGGAATTGTCAAAATCTACATCTGCATAACTCATTTCAAATGTTCTTGTAATCGGTGCAAACATCATGGTAAAGCGTTCAGGATTATCTAATTTTTCTTTCCGAGGTGCCCATAACAACTCATGATAAAGCAGAAAACAAATCTTTGTATCTAATCCCTCACTCGTTAAAGCCCTATCCAATTGATTGAGAATACGAATATACTGATCCGAAACTAATTCTTGTCTACAGTTTTCGCATTCACAAATATTATTACGAGCATCCGACAACCATACATGTAAGTAATTCACATCAGGTCTTTTCTTGGCATAATCCGTAATAATTTCTACCATCTTATCAGCTACATCTGGATTTGAAAAATCCAGGCTGGTTAAAATCGGAGCCGTATTAAACAATTCTCGTTTCCCGTTTATTTCAGCGACATAGGGTTTCTTCTCCTCTGAAATACTAAGACCTGATTCCCAGCCAAATTTTGAAGAGTAACCTAAAACCTCACCTGTCCATCCATGACCAACACGATGATGAATAAGACCTCTTTTTTGCAATTCTTTATCCAACCTATCACTCAATTCTTGTACTAATTCATTTGAGAATTTTTCTTTATTTAGGTATGGATTAAACTCATGTTCATACCAACGTTTCAAAAAAGAATAGGGATTTTCAAACTGAATGAAAAAACTGTTCATCCCAATCTTAGGTAGCCAATCAATAAAATCTAGTATATTTTCAAATGAATCCGCTCCCTCTATACATACTCCCCTATGATAGTAACTGGCTGTTTCATCTATAGATAGCTCTTTATCTAAAAAATCTTCAAATCGTAACTCTGGAACAAAGTCATGTCCGCGCCCTGGTCTAGTATACACAACCCCAAATTCATGAAACATTCGGTAAATTCCAATAAGTAAACCTACAATTGTATTAGACTCAATTCTCCCCTTACCCTTGTCTAATGAGATAAGAACATGGTCTTTTCTATCCTCTTTATTGACTAATCCTACAAAAATATCCGCTTCCTTCTCCTCGACAAGTTCTATGTCAGTCTTAAAGACCCGATTCATATAGTAACTTAATTCCTCTAAGGCAAAGCTAGAATAAGCATTTTTCTGCTGATCAAATACTCTGATAACCATCTTATTCCCCTCCAACAGTAGCTTTTTCTTTTTCAAGATTGCGTTTATCTGCAATTTTGAAGAATGGATAATAAATTGCCACAGAAACCAAAATTAACACAACTTGTAATAGAGCTCCTCGCCAACTAGCCCCTGTCGCAAGGAATCCTCCTATGATCGGTGGCATTGTCCACGGAAGGATTACACCTGTTGTATAAGGTACTAATCCTACAGCCATTGATACATAGGTAATTAAGGCATTGATTGTAGGAGTAGCAATAAACGGAATCAGCATAATCGGATTTAAAACCGTTGGAAACGTAAATAGAATAGCTGTATTGATATTAAAGATAGACGGTATAATAGCTAGCTTACCTAATGTTTTATTAGCACGACTCTTACTAAATAGGAAGAGACAAATCGCAAGACCAATAGTAGCTCCACCGCCACCAATAAATACAAATAAATCTTTAAACGGTAATGTAATAATGTGTTGGAGTGTTTGTCCTGCAGCCACAGCTTCTTGGTTTTCTGTAGTAAATTGTAACCAAACTGGGTCTACAAAAGCATTTAAAACTTGTCCCCCATTAACTCCACAGAACCAAAAGAATGAGTTTACAATAACACATAGAATCATACCTGGAAGCGTTCCTGCAATTAACTTAAGCGGTGTTCCAACAATTGCACCTAGGAGTCCGTTGAGACCTCCTGCAACTCCTGCCGCTTCAAGACCTTTTAAGACCAAAGCCCACAAAACAAAAGTAGTAAAACCAGGTAAAAGAGCTGAAAATGATTTACTTACTACATCTGGGACACCACTTGGCATTTTTATCGTAATTCCGCGCTGGATAAACATACGATAAATCTCTGCTGTAACCAATCCAATGGTAATCGCCATAAACAAAGAAGATGCATTCAGGCTAGAAAATGGTATTGCGCCGCCAAATAACTGCTTGACCTGCTCTCCATTTTTATCATAAACCATACTCGAAAAACGAGGTGCCATCAATACAAAACTGGATAAGGCTATGATCCCTGCCGATGGACCATCTGTACCATATCCTTCCGACAACCTGTAGGCAATACCGAAACAAGCGACCAAGGAGATAATCGCTACTGTTGACTGATTCATAGTTGTCAAGATACTTAGCAATCCAACACTATTCAGCCAATTTGTAAAAGCCTCTTGAGGCCAACTGATTAGAATAAGAAATAAAGAGCCGACTAAAATCAAAGGCATTGCCATCATAAATCCTTCACGAATAGCTTTCAAATGCCGTTGGTTGCCAACTTTTTCACCAAACGGAGCGACTTTTGTTTCTAAAAACGCTAAAATATTGTTCATCACCGGAACTCCTTTTTTTATTTTTTATAAATTAAATATACCACTAACAGAAAGCGTTGTCAATATATTTTTTACTGTTTTTACAATATTTTTTTCTTTGTATAGAATAATAATTTTAATTGATTTTTTCTTATGTTTAATATAAAATAAACCAAAGGAGGAAACAAATGATTACAAAACAATCAGCCTTTTTACAAAATAGAGCCACTATACTGGAGTTTCTATATCGAAATCCAGCAACATCCCGTACAGATATTGTTAATGAAACAGGACTTACTCCAGCAACAACGACTAACATCATAAAAGAGCTAAGTGAACAGTCCCTCATATACGAAACTGGTGATGAATTTAGCGAGTTTTCCGGATCCGGAAGACGTAGAAAAACTATTTCTATCACAGATAATATTCCGTATGTTGTTGGAGGTATTGAAATAAATGTCTTAGGTATCTTTCTCAGTCTATGTGACTTACAAGGGAAAACTCTTTTCGAGGCAGAAATTTTGAATGAAGATTATCCTATTTCAGAAATCAATTCCACCATTACCAATATGATAAAAACAGCTATAGAGTATGTCCCTTTGGAGACAAAATTACTTGGATTTGGCTTATCAATACCTGGACATTATAACAAAGACTCCGGAAGCATCATTACAAACAACCCCATATGGGAATCTTTTAATTTATTAAATGTAATTAAAGATTTCAATTTTCCTTTTATTGTAAAAAATAATATTGATTGTATGGCTATAGGACAATACCTTTTTAATCCACACAATACCCCCGATAACTTTATTTTCCTACACGCTGGATTAGGTATTTACACTTCCTTTTTCACAAAAGAAAAAATAGGAGCCTCTAAAAATCCTTATATCGGAGAAATTGGACACACCATTGTCGAATTGAATGGGCAATATTGTGAATGCGGAAAAAAAGGTTGTTTACAAACATATATTTCGGATGCTTGGTTAATCAAACATGCCCAATTATTATTTAAAAATTCCCAACTAACTGTACTAAAAAGCCTTGTAAAGACTGAAAAAGACATTCATTTAGATACCCTTTTAACAGCTTACAACTTAGGCGACTCCGCTTTACGCCAACAAATTGATAAAGGAGTCAATTTATTGGCCACTTCTATTGCAAATCTTCTCCTCATCAATCCTGCTGATAAAATCTATATCAACAGTCAATTGCTTAATTATCAACCTTTCACTCATGAAGTCAGGGATAAAATCCAAGATCAGCTCCACTTCGTTCCCTTTACTCGTAATATAGAAATTGAAATTTTACCTTACAACAAACATCGTGGAAGTATAGGAGCTTGTGCATTAGCTATCGTCGCTTTTTTCATAGAACATAGCAATGTATTACAAGATATTATTTCACCTTAATATATTAGAAATCTATAGACTTGTTTAAATCAACTATAACCTGTAGTAAATATCTCGTATTTAGACAATATGAAAACAAGACGACTTCCATATAGGAAACCGCCTTCTCGCTATGTTGCATGAAACTGTAAAAGTGGATGAAATTGATAGCGGTAGTCAAATCAAGAGGCATCATAACTCTAAAAAGTCACAATATATAAGTTCATCCTCGGAAAAATATCATTCTAATTGTTGAAATGCCTACATGAAGAGGAACGTTAAATGCTCATGAAACAACGAATACAGGTATCAAAACTGTGACAAAACAAGTCCCTAAATTTACTAAAGACACTGCTCAACTTTACACCTGTAAATGGTTGTTGTATAATAAACTTACAAAGATGTACGACCACACTGTTGTAAATCATAGTATTCGCGAATGTATTACTGATAGCATTTCTACAAATACAAGTATAGGGATTGGATGAGATTCAAACGAAATATGTCAGTGTGTTGGCATTCCTAGCCTTCATATCATTTAAAGAATTGTATAGACAAAATTTTTCCCAATACAGACACTCGTAACAACTGCTTCATTTTTCTACCAACATATTTAGGAACGGGATAAGATACAAGAGGATCAATCCATAAATCAGTTCTATACCAATCTAAGACAAATAAGCTAAAAAAACGATTGATAATAAGCAAATGGATTCCAAATTTTCTCTATCTCCTCATTTTAATGAACAATACTAGTGTAACTATCCTTCCAGTCAGAAGCTTGTCAAATCACACCGAAAATTCTTCTAAAATTTATCTCGTTAGGCAATCAAGCAAAAACTCGACGATAGTACAAACATTATCATACAGAATTGACTTCCTAAATTATATACTTTAGTAAGGTTTTCGGATAAGAAAAAAGGTTCATTTTACATTTCTAAACACTCTTTTCTAAGATGAAAAACAGAATTTTTCGATTGTGATTTAAAGCAACAAGATAATTTTCAGTATCATCCTATAGATACGAGCTAATTAAGAAAAACTACATTTTTGAATATAAACTACAATAAGATAAACTAAATTTCATAGGAGGAAGACAATGGATTGGTACGATTATATGATACAGGCATCCAAACAATCACAATTCAACGCAAGCCATTGGTTTCGCTATTTGCGAAAAGTTATTTTTGAAGACTATTCTTATTTAACAAACCAAGATGTAGAAAAGTTGCTAGACTCCAAAGAACTAACTCATTTTCAAAAAATTAGCTTGAAGTATGCCTTTCAAGAGCATACTCCAACTCATAAATATGTGATTTCATTAAATAAACCTGCTAAGTTAACCAATGTTCAAAAATTGATGGAGAAATACAAGCATGGATAAAATGAAACCGGTCTTCCAAGCCCTAAATAAGGAATTAATTCAGGAAAATCTGACTTTAACAATTATCTGTGTCGGTGGTTATGTCTTAGAATATCATGGTTTACGTGCCACACAAGATGTTGATGCTTTTTATGACCAAAATCAGAAAATCAATGAAATTATTGCTCGTGTAGGAAAACAGTTTAATCTTAACACCCACGAAGAGTTATGGCTCAACAATCATGTTGCAAATATGAACAAACAACCTCCCTTAAGTTTATGTGAATCCTTGTACTCATTTGAGAATCTGACCGTTTTAGTAGTCCCTATTGAGTATGTGTTAGGAATGAAGATGATGAGTATCAGGGAGCAGGATTTGAAAGATATTGGTGCAATTATTAAATACAAAAACTTTCATTCACCATTCGATACCTTTAAATATTTAAAAGACATGGGATTTGATACTATTGACCTCTCTGTTCTCTTAGAAGGTTTTAGTTATGCTTATGGTATGGATTGGTTAGAAAAATTTTTTAAAGAAAATCAAGATAAACTTCGCGAATTTTATTAACAGTATCAAACAAGATGATTGTCAATTAGCCAGTCGTCTTATTTTTATGATGAAATGAAATAAAAACTGAACAAATCGCTTAGAGAATTCCAGTCAATTTCTAGCACTATTTGAGTCGTTTCAGCGGGCTATTTCAGATTCGGTCCACTATTCCTTTCCAAAAACATTGCATATTGCGCCGAAGGAATTGCTCACACTATCCCAAACACAAAACCCTCAGTCGACTGACCGAGGGTTCCGTATTTCATTATTCAAGAACTTGATTAGCTCAACGCATCCAAGGCATCATCCATTGAAAGAACTTCGTGGAAGACACGTTGTGTCAATTCAGTTTTTTGTTCTGGAGTGAGGTATTTAGTGTTTACACAGTATCCAGAGATACGTACGATAACATCTTCACCAGACATAATCTTTTCGTAAACATCGTTCAAGTCCATAACGTTCAAGTTAACGTGTTGTCCACCGTTTTCGAAGTAACCATCAAGGATTGTTACCAAGTTATCAACTTGTTCGTCACGAGTCTTACCAAGAGCGCGAGGTGAAACTTGAGTAGTCAATGAGATACCATCAGCTGCATAACTAAAGTCAAGGCTAGAAAGTGAGTTCAAGTTTTGCAACCAGCCACCTTTAGCTTTGTTAGATGGGTTAGCACCTGGTGAGAAGAATTCAAGTTTAGACAAGTTCACAGAACCATCTTCGTTGAGGTATACACCTTTGTGGACTGGTGAGTTACCAGTTTGTTTAGAGTAAGCAACGTTAGATGTGATTGTCAAAAGTGATACTGTAGCTTCAGCGTCTTTGTAAAGTTTGTGGCTACGTAGACGAGTTGTGTAAGCTTCGATCAACCATTCTGCCAATTCGTTTGAACGTGGGTCATCTTCACCCCAACGTGGGTATTCACCGATTGTTTCGTAATCGTAGATATAGCCATTTTCATCACGGATTGGTTTAACTGTAGCGTATTTGATAGCTGACAATGTGTCAACAGTGTTGGCAAATCCACAGATACCGAATCCCATGTTAGCGCGTTGTTTAGTTGGCAAGAAGGCCATTTGAACAGCTTCGTAGTTGTACTTATCAGTCATGTAGTGGATGATATTCAAAGCATCTACGTAAGTGTCAGTCAACCAGTCAAGAGATTTTTCAAAGTTAGCTTTAACTGATTCAAATTCAAGAACTTCGTCACGGATTGGTTCGATGTCAAATACTTTGTAGTCTTTGTGAACATCGTCGTAACCACCGTTCAAACCAGTAAGAAGGGCTTTCAATACGTTTACACGCGCACCGAAGTACTGGATGTTGTGGCGTTGTTCTTCATTTTCTGGGTCAAGTGGAGACACACAGCATGAGATACAACTCATTTCACCATATCCGTCTTTAGCCATTGTTGTTACACCTTCGTATTGGATTGAAGAGTGTTTGTGGCTCATGTGCATACAGTAGCGACGGAAGTTGTATGGCAATTTATCAGTCCAAAGAACTGTCAAGTTTGGTTCCGGAGAGTTACCGATGTTGTCAAGTGTGTTCAAGAAACGGTAGTCCATCTTAGTAACACGGTGACGACCGTCGTTACCCATACCAGCCATAGAAGTTGTGATGAATGTTGGGTCACCTGAGTACAATTGGTCGTAAGCTTTTGTACGAGCAAATTTAACTGTACGAAGTTTCATAACGAAATCATCAACGAATTCTTGGATTTCTGATTCCGTAAATGTACCACGAGCAAGGTCACGTTCCGCAAAGATGTCCAATACGATTGGCACACGTCCTAGGGATGTAGCAGCACCGTTGATAACACGGCAGACAGACATGAAGGCGATGTTAACCCATTGGATAGCTTCTTTAACGTTCATCGCTGGTTTGCGAACATCAACCCCATAAAGGTCACCCAAGCGAACAACTTGTTGCAATGCTTGATATTGAAGGTTGATTTCTTCACGAAGACGGATTGTTTCTTCATCGATTTCTTCGATTGCGTTCCAGTCGTTTACTTTTTCTTGCATCAAGTAGTCTGCACCGTAAAGAGCAAGACGTGCGTAAACACCGATGATACGTCCACGTGAGTATGCATCTGGAAGACCAGTTACAGTGTGAGCGTGACGAGCGCGACGGATGTTTGAAGTGTAGGCACGGAAGATACCGTCGTTAACTGTTGTTACGTATTTAGTAAAGATTTCGTGAACAGCTGGGTCTGGTTCGTATCCATTTTCTTTCAAAGTAGTTTCAGCCATACGGATACCACCTTTTGGCATGAAGTTCAATTTGAAGAGTTCATCGTTTTGGATACCGAAGATAACTTCGTTTTCTTTGTCGATAAATCCTGCTGGAATGTCAGCGATAGATGTTGGACGAGTGTCCATTGGGAAACGAGTTTCTTCGTAGTTAGCCTTCGTTTCTTCTACAATTTTTTTGATGTGAAGTGAACGTTCTGTTGGTCCTGCAAGGAAGCTTTCGTCTCCATCGTAAGGTGTGTAGTTAGCTTGTACAAAGCGTGATACACTTGCTTTTTCTTTCCAATCTACGCCTTTGAAGCCTTCCCAAGCTTTGTCAAAAATATCTTGTGCTTCAACAACTGTTTTAACAACCATGTTAATGTCCTCTTTTTTCTTTCTAGTAACAACCATCTGTTACATTTATGAGACAAGTATACCACACAGTAACCGATTTCAACAAGTGAAAATTCCCTATTTTTACACTTTCTTTTCTAAAACAGTCTACATTTTATTTCAAACTGTATTATATTTTTGAAAAAAATAAAGCCTCTTTTCCTTTTTTCAGAAAAAAGAGTATAATAAAAGAGAATAAGCGGTAAAAAGAGGATAGGTATGTTGATTTTTCCTTTGTTAAATGATTTGTCAAGAAAAATCATCCATATTGACATGGATGCCTTTTTTGCTGCGGTAGAAATCAGAGATAATCCTAAACTCAGAGGAAAACCTGTCATTATCGGAAGCGACCCTCGGCAAACAGGTGGGCGGGGAGTCGTTTCTACCTGTAGCTATGAGGCACGAGCTTTTGGTGTCCATTCTGCCATGAGTTCCAAGGAAGCCTATGAGCGTTGTCCCCAGGCCGTTTTTATCTCAGGAAATTATGAGAAATACAAGTCTGTGGGACTCCAGATTCGAGCGATTTTTAAGCGCTATACAGATTTGATTGAACCCATGAGCATTGACGAAGCCTATTTGGATGTAACAGAAAATAAACTCGGTATCAAGTCAGCGGTCAAAATCGCTCGCCTCATTCAAAAAGATATCTGGCAAGAACTCCATCTAACTGCTTCCGCGGGCGTTTCTTATAACAAGTTCTTAGCTAAAATGGCGAGCGATTATCAAAAACCACATGGTTTGACAGTAATTCTACCTGATCAGGCTGAGGATTTTCTCAAACAAATGGACGTAACCAAGTTTCATGGAGTAGGAAAAAAGACGGTGGAACGGCTTCATCACATGGGTGTTTTTACTGGCGCTGACCTACTTGAAGTTCCTGAAGTGACCCTAATAGACCGCTTTGGCAGACTGGGCTATGAGCTGTATCGAAAGGCTCGTGGCATTCACAATTCCCCAGTCAAATCCAATCGCATCCGTAAATCAATCGGCAAGGAGAAAACCTACGGGAAGATTCTCCGTGCCGAGGAAGACATCAAAAAAGAGCTGACTCTTCTATCAGAACGAGTCGCTCTCAATCTCAGTCAACAAGAAAAAGCTGGAAAAATTGTCATTCTGAAAATCCGCTACGAAGACTTTTCAACTCTCACTAAACGAAAAAGTCTGGCTCAAAAAACACAGGATGCTAGTCAGATAAGCCAAATCGCCCTGCAACTCTATGAAGAGTTAAGCGAGAAAGAAAGAGGTGTCCGCCTGTTGGGGATTACCATGACTGGATTTTAATGCTCAATGAAAATCAAAGAGCAAACTAGGAAGCTAGCCGCAGGCTGCTCAAAACACTGTTTTGAGGTTGCAGATAAAGCTGACGCGGTTTGAAGAGATTTTCTAAGAGTATAAAACCTTGAAGAGTTGGCCCTTCAAGGTTTTTTCTTATACAAATAATCGGACAAAGCTATAAAGCAATAAGATGCTACCAAGTACGATGCGGTATTTACCAAAAAGGGTAAAGTCGTGTTTTTTCACATAGCTTGTCAAGAAACGAATAGCCACCATGCTGACTGCAAAAGCTACTCCCATCGCAACCAAGAGCAAGAATAATTGCCCAAAGCTCAAGAGTTGTCCTGCTTTTACAAATTTGAAAATCTTTAGTGCACTAGCTCCAAACATAACAGGAATTCCAAGATAGAAGGTAAATTCTGTCACAACAGAACGACTAGTTCCATTCAATAAACCGCCGACAATCGTTGCTCCAGAACGGCTAGTTCCTGGTAAAAGGGCAAGAACTTGGAAGAGACCGATATAGAAGGCTGTCGTATAAGGAAGCTTGTCCAACTCTGTTACACTTGGCTCGATAGCACGCGCTTTATTGCGCTTTTCCAAATAGATAAAGGCAATCCCGTAGATAATCAACATGAGAGCAACAGAAACCATGTTATGGAAGTGGGTATCAAACCAATCATCAAATTTAAAGACGGCAAGTAAAGGCAAAGTGGCAACCAAGACCTTCAACCACAGTCTCCAAGTCTTACGAACTTCCTGCTTATCCTTAGTCGATTTGAAAGGATTGAGCTTGTTAAAGTAAATGACCATAACCGCTAAAATAGCACCAAGCTGAATCACGACATTAAACATGGACATAAAGGCTTCATTTTGATTTTGGTATTGGATAAACTCCTCTGCTAAAATCAAGTGACCTGTACTCGAAATCGGCAACCATTCCGTAATTCCTTCAACAATCCCGAAGAAGATAGATTTTAAAATTTCAATAAGATACATAGATTACTCCTTTTTCTATCTTCCATTATAGCATACTTTTTCAGTATATGGCAGTTCTCTTTAAAAGGCACCGATACTGCCACCGCCTCCTCCTCCAGAGAAGCCACCGCCAGAACTTCCACTTCCAGAAGATACGGAATAGGTACTTGCTGTGTTTGCGACGCTGGCATAATGGCTCATTTGCGCACTTGAATGATAAAACATACTATGCCAACCATAAGCTACATAGAGGTTGATATCTGGATTTTCCACTTGGATATGATGAACCTTCATCAAATGGCTGACCTTGTCCGCATAGCCAAATAAAGTCGCATAGACCAAGAGGCGATTCCAGACCACAATACTTTCCAATTCAGCCTGATCCAATCGTGCAATCTCACGCAACATATTTTCAAAACTGGTCCAGAGATAGTAGACTTCTGCCCCTGCTTCATTTAGGACACCATCACGATTATCTAGACGAAGCTTCCAATAATAGAAAACAGCCAAAACCAAACCTAGAAAACCAAGTATTGGCAAGGGGAGGTAAAGATAGCCATAAACATCCAAACTGTACAAGAACAAACCAAATCCGATAAATAAAGGCAAGATAGTAGAGAGTCCCATACCCACTTGCAAGGCCTTTTCCCCACCAGTTAAAGGACGATAATAATCTGGGAGCCCCCAGAAGGAAACTCGTTTTCTCACTCCTTCTTGCATCTGGTTCAATACTTCTTCAAAAGAAGATTTGAGTTGAAGCCCCTTTGCTTGAATCCGTTTTTCATCAGAGGCTTTTGCTCTACGATAAAGACTATCAGATACCTTGTAATCCGCAAACAAATTGGAAAGAGTTGCTTCTTTTTTGCCTGAAAAGGCCAGATTTAGACAGTCTATCTCAAAACTTGACAAGCCATCTTCTTTCACCAGTCTCAAGCCAACTGCATCTCCTTCTGAAATAATAGAAACATTCCCACGGTCTATCACATCTAGCAAGGTAGCTTGAATAAGTTGGTCAAAGGTAAATTTGCCAGCCCCCTTGACTAAGGGACTCACTTCCTCCAAGGAGGTCGAGTAAATAGCCTCCGATAAAACCATTGGTTCTAATTCCATTGGTGGCTCATAGAGACGATGATTTTTGGCATATTTGACTGAAGGAGTGGTCTTTCTTCTATAAATAAAATAGAAGCAGACACTCAATAACAAGGAAATGGAAAGTATCAAAGGAAACACCCAAGTGACGAGCTGCATACTCTGATCTTTTTCTCTAACAATCGAGTCTTCTATCTTATTAAACTCTTCTAAACGATTTCCTTTCAAGCCCTGATCCGTAGCGCTAGCAAAATCAGTTCGAGGCCAATAGGCATGCAATTCAACTCCACGCTTAGACGGAAGATTATCTAAACGAATAGTATAATCAAGGTTACTCTTTTCAATCGTTCCTTCTTTAAAGAGTTTCCCTGTATGGAAGTAGAGTTTTTCAGCCTCCTTTTCTCCCCTTACATGAAATTCAAACTTTCCAATAGCCCCTGAACTGTCTGTTAAAGGTTGCCAATTTAATTCAGCGATATCTTCATAAAGAAAAAGCAAGTTCTTTAAATTCCAGACAAGGTCAACTTCAACTGTGTCACCCTCCTGACCTGGATTATAAACTTTAACAGTATAACCATCTGCGCCTTCTATCACTTCGCTAGTAACGTCTGCTAGTTCAGCACCATTTTTCGATGCCTGAACCTTTGGATGAGGGTCAATGTCAAATCCACTAGGCATCTTGCCAGCACGTCCCAGTCCCACGATTTGCCCCTTAAAGTCCTCCTCAAACTGATAAACTATCTTCTGTCTAAATTCTGCCGTATTATCTGCATGAATATACAAATCCCCTTGATAAGAGTTTATCTTGAAATCAATGGCGAAAACAGAAAATGGCAGAAGGCAAAACAAGCCAAACATCAGTAAGAAAAAAGTTTTTTTCATCAACTAAGCCCCTTTTTTATCTTTGCTATCATTATATCATTTTTTCTCAAGTAAGGGCTTACCTATATTGAAAAATAGAGTTTTTTTCGATAAAATAGGAGACAGTTATTTTTTAATAGATTAGAAATAGGAGAAATCATGAGAAAAATATACTTATCTATTTTCACAAGTCTCTTGCTGATGCTAGGACTTGTCAATGTTGCCCAAGCCGATGAATATTTACGCATCGGAATGGAAGCAGCATATGCTCCCTTTAACTGGACCCAGGACGATGATAGCAATGGGGCTGTCAAAATCGATGGGACTAACCAGTATGCTAACGGATACGATGTCCAAATTGCCAAGAAAATCGCTAAGGACTTAGGCAAAGAACCTTTGGTTGTTAAAACCAAGTGGGAAGGTCTAGTTCCTGCCCTTACTTCTGGTAAGATTGACATGATTATCGCAGGTATGAGTCCAACTGCCGAACGCAAACAAGAAATTGCCTTTTCAAGCAGTTACTACACTAGCGAACCAGTTCTACTAGTCAAAAAAGATTCTGCCTACGCAAATGCTAAATCTTTAGATGACTTTAATGGTGCGAAAATCACTTCTCAACAAGGTGTCTACCTTTATGACTTGATTGCACAAATCCCAGGTGCTAAAAAAGAAACAGCCATGGGAGACTTCGCTCAAATGCGCCAAGCTCTTGAGGCTGGTGTCATCGATGCCTATGTTTCTGAACGCCCAGAAGCTCTGACTGCTGAAGCTGCGAACTCTAAGTTCAAGATGGTCCAAGTAGAACCAGGTTTCAAAACTGGGGAAGAAGATACAGCTATCGCCATTGGACTTCGTAAAGATGACAATCGTATTAGCCAAATCAATGCCAGCATTGAAACCATTTCAAAGGACGATCAAGTTGCCTTGATGGATCGTATGATCAAGGAACAACCTGCCGAAGCTACAACAACTGAAGAGACTAGCAGTAGTTTCTTTAGCCAAGTCACTAAAATTCTTTCTGAAAACTGGCAACAACTCTTGCGTGGTGCTGGTATCACTCTTTTAATCTCTATTGTCGGAACCATCACAGGTCTCATTATTGGACTTGCCATTGGTGTCTTCCGTACTGCTCCTCTCTCTGAAAATAAAGCCATTTATGGCCTACAAAAACTAGTCGGCTGGATCCTCAATGTCTACATTGAAATTTTCCGTGGTACGCCAATGATCGTTCAATCGATGGTTATCTACTATGGAACTGCCCAAGCTTTCGGAATCAACCTTGACCGTACACTAGCTGCTATCTTCATCGTTTCGATCAACACCGGTGCCTACATGACTGAAATCGTCCGCGGTGGTATCCTAGCAGTTGACAAGGGACAATTTGAAGCTGCGACTGCTCTTGGTATGACTCATAACCAAACCATGCGTAAGATTGTCCTACCTCAGGTTGTCCGCAATATCCTACCAGCAACTGGTAATGAATTTGTCATCAATATCAAAGATACATCTGTATTGAACGTTATCTCTGTTGTCGAACTTTATTTCTCAGGAAATACCGTGGCAACGCAAACCTATCAATACTTCCAGACATTTACAATCATCGCCGTGATTTACTTTGTCCTCACCTTCACCGTAACACGTATCCTACGCTTCATCGAACGCCGAATGGACATGGATACCTATACGACAGGTGCTAACCAAATGCAAACGGAGGATTTGAAATAATGACCCAAGCAATCCTTGAAATTAAACACCTCAAAAAATCCTATGGACAAAACGAAGTGCTAAAAGACATTTCTCTCACTGTCCACAAGGGAGAAGTTATCTCTATCATCGGAAGCTCTGGAAGCGGGAAATCGACCTTCCTACGCTCCATTAACCTACTTGAAACACCAACTGATGGACAAATCCTTTATCATGGACAAAACGTCCTCGAAAAAGGCTATGACCTCACGCAATACCGTGAAAAGTTGGGGATGGTGTTCCAATCCTTTAACCTCTTTGAAAATCTCAACGTTCTTGAAAACACAATCGTCGCTCAGACAACTGTCCTTAAACGCGAACGCACAGAAGCTGAAAAGATTGCCAAAGAAAACTTGGAAAAAGTCGGCATGGGAGAACGCTACTGGCAAGCCAAACCAAAACAACTCTCAGGTGGTCAAAAACAACGTGTGGCCATCGCTCGTGCCCTCTCCATGAATCCGGACGCTATTCTCTTTGATGAACCAACATCAGCTCTCGATCCAGAAATGGTTGGAGAAGTCCTCAAAATCATGCAGGACCTAGCTCAGGAAGGCTTGACCATGATTGTCGTAACCCATGAAATGGAATTCGCTCGTGATGTCTCTCACCGTGTTATCTTTATGGATAAAGGTGTGATTGCTGAAGAAGGTAAACCAGAAGACCTCTTCACCAATCCTAAAGAAGACCGTACAAAAGAGTTCCTTCAACGCTATCTCAAATAAAAAGAAAAGGCTGCATCAACCGTGCAGTCTTTTTGCTGTTCAAAACGAAAAGGCAGATTCTCTATCTCTACTACTTGAGGGTCAAGAATCCGCCGGTATCCAAAGATTAATCTTCAAATTTTTCATGATTTTTTTCATAGAAATCAATTAAGCCTAGGGCTGTTTCAAATGAAATATTCTTTACTTTTGCACGACCCTGCGCCAGAGCAATGATAGACATTTCACGCGCATTCGTTTCTTTAGAGATACGGTAGCCTGTGATTTTCTTATCACGAACCCAGCCAACAACTGATTCTACTTTTTCAAAGTTTGACTTAGCCATGTTTTTCTCCTATTTTCTTCTTTATAATATTTAATTGTATACGTTTTTACTACTTTTGTCAATAAAAAAACATATATTCAACGAAAATAATTAGTTCAGAATTTTCTTACTTCCTTTTTAAAGCCGATAATATATAGGTTTTGCTAACCTCTACACCATAAATATTTGCTAATAAAAATATTGTATTATTACCCTCTTGAGGTACAAAATTATTCAAGCTTTTAAAAAATGCTTCCCTATTTCCGTAAGATAGCTTATTTCTTCGATTTAAGAACTGAAGATGACAGCCCTAACCCTTAGAAATCAAAGCCTTCACTAGCTCAAGAACTCCTATCTTTCTTCCTCAATAAATCATCTGATAGATAGCTATTCCTTATATTATTCAAACTCATCACGCATTTGGATATTGAGGTGCTAACTTAAAACCAAACACCTGATTCTCTAAACCATCCTTAATAAAGATAACAAGACAGATAAGCTCAGTCAATTACTTATATATCCTTTTAATATGGTATATTTGTCAATAAAAAGAAATCAAATCACATCTTAAAGACCGTGTGAGTTTACTTTTCAAAATAGACGGGAAATCAAAATGAAGGATGGAAATCTGAGCCAAACATCATAAATGCTATAATGAACAGAAGTAAGAATTGCACGATAAGCTTCCTAAAACCATAGGAATCGCCCCCTTTCTTCATCTTCATTATAGCACCTATACATCAGTTGTGCAAATAATATGATATTTTTTTATTAGTCCTCAGACAAGCATATTATAAAGCGTTTCATTCCCATTTAAGTTAATATAAGCCGGATCAAAACCTTCCATTCTACGGATCAAACCTGCATAATCATGCTTATCTGCTAAAGCGATCCCAATTAAGACTGGGCCTGTTCCCTTGCTAGCTCGTTTGATATACTCAAAACGTGTGATATCATCATTTGGCCCCAGGATATCATTTACAAACTCACGCAGAGCACCTGGACGCTGTGGAAAATTGACCACAAAGTAATGCTTGATGCCATCATAAATCAAGGCACGTTCTTCCATTTCTGGCATACGGTTGATATCATTATTTCCTCCAGAAATGATACAACAAATGGTTTTCCCTTTGATATATTCAGCCAAAACCTCTAGAGATGCGATACTAGCTGCTCCAGCAGGTTCTGCAACAATCCCTTGCTTAGAGTAGAGGTCAATCAAGGTTTCAGAAATCAATCCCTCATCGACACCTACCAAAGTTTGAACATGTTGACGAGTTGCCTCATAGGTCAACTGTCCTACCTTTTGCACAGCAATCCCATCCGCAAATTTATCAATTTCCTTGAGTTTGACTGGACCTCCAGCCTCAAAAGCAGCCTTCATAGAACGCGCTCCATTCGCCTCTACCCCAATGACTTCAATCTCTGGACTTGTTTCCTTGATATAGGTAGAAACCCCAGCAATGAGACCGCCACCACCAACAGGAACCAAGACAGCATCAAAATCAATCGATTCTTTTCGAGCTTCTTCTAAAATCTCATAAGCAACTGTTCCTTGACCTGCTTGGACATGAGCATCATCAAAGGGATCAATAAAGGTACGATTTTCAGAGACTGTAAATTCTTGAGCTGCTTTAGCTGAGGCATCAAAGGTATCTCCAACTAGTTTAATGGTTACGAAATCCCCACCAAAAAAGCGAACTTGACCAATCTTTTGTTGCGGAGTAGTAATGGGCATAAAAATAGTAGCAGGAATTTTCATTTCATTACAGGTATAGGCTACTCCCTGCGCATGATTTCCCGCAGAGGCACAGACTACCCCACGCTCACGCTCTTCCTTGCTGAGCTGAGAAATAGCATAATAGGCACCACGAATTTTAAAAGAACGAACACGTTGGGCATTTTCCTTTTTCAAATAAATCTTAGCACCATACTTCTCCGATAAATAATGGTCGTAATCCAGTGGGGTATTCACAACCACACCATTCAAGACCTTGTGAGCCTTGATTATATCTTTTGAACTTAACATCTTTTTCTCCTAGACTATTTCATACTTATCGCAATCCATCCCCTTAAAAGTGAGATGAATTGATTATAAAAGCGAGTTAGTCCCCCAACTCGCCTTCACCTTAATTTCTATCAATTAGTTATAGATTTTAAATGCATCATCGTCGTTTTTACCAACGAATGGCATTGCTTTACGCAATTCTGCACCAACTTTTTCAATTTCAAGGTTAGCTGCTTGTTCACGGTAAGCAGTCAATTTTGGACGTCCAGCTTTATAGTCATTTACAAAGTCATTTGCAAATTTACCATTTTGAATGTCTGCCAAGACAGCCTTCATATTTTCTTTAACTTGTTCAGTGATTACACGTGGACCTGATACATAGTCACCGTACTCAGCAGTGTTTGAAATTGATTGACGCATTTTCTTGAATCCACCTTCGTAGATCAAGTCAACGATCAATTTCATTTCGTGAAGAACTTCAAAGTATGCCAATTCTGGAGCGTAGCCTGCTTCTGTCAAGACTTCGAAACCTGCTTCGATAAGGGCAGTCAAACCACCACAAAGTACAGCTTGTTCACCAAACAAATCTTCTTCAGTTTCTTCTTTATAAGTTGTTTCAAGAAGACCTACACGAGCTGCTCCAACACCTTTACACCAGTCCATAGCAATGTTTTTCGCATTTCCTGTTGCATCTTGGTATACTGCATAAAGAGCTGGAACACCAAATCCTTCTTCATAAGTACGACGTACCAAGTGTCCTGGTCCTTTAGGAGCACACATGAAGACATCTACATCTGCAGGAACTTTGATAAATTCAAAGTGGATGTTGAAACCATGGGCAAATCCAACTGCATTTCCAGCTTCCAAGTTTGGAGCGATTTCTGCTTCGTACAATTCTTGTTGGATTTCGTCTGGTGCCAAAATCATGATAACGTCAGCCAATTTAGTAGCTTCTGCTACTGTGTAAGTGTCAAATCCATCTTCTTTTGCTTTGTCAAAAGATTTACCTGGACGTACACCGATGATGACATCGCGACCTGAATCACGCAAGTTTTGAGCATGCGCATGTCCTTGCGAACCATAACCGATAACGGCGATTTTTTTACCATCAAGTGCTGCTACTTTAACATCTTTTTCGTATTCCATTTGAACTGCCATAGTTTTTCTCTCTTTTCTATTATTTATTGCCTTTTAGGCTGGTTTAACAAATTTAAAATATTTTTATACTCAATGAAAATCAAAGAGCAAATTAGGAAGCTAGCCGCAGGCTGTACTTGAGTACGGCAAGGCAAAGCTGACGTGATTTGAAGAGATTTTCGAAGAGTGTTAATCACGGGTAAATCCAGTTGCACCCGTTCGAGCAATATTGCGAATACCGTATGGTCGAATGACTCGCAATAGAGCTTCACTCTTTTCAGCATTTCCTGTCATCTGAATGGTAATCGAGCTTGGTGCTACGTCTACCACTGTTGCACGGAAAGGTTGAATAATCGCTAGAATCTCAGCACGCTTCTCAGCTGGCGCTGACATCTTCACCAAAATCACCTCGCGCTCCAAGTGTGGTTTATCCGTAATATCACGAATGCGAATCACATCAATCTGACGATTGAGTTGCTTGATGATTTGCTCCACTTCATCATGTGAAGCAACATCAATAATAATGGTGATACGCGATACATTCGGATCTTCTGTTGCTCCAACAGAGATACTTTCGATATTAACCTGACGGCGAGACAGGACACCGGTAAAGCGATTGAGGACTCCTGAACGATTTTGTAGTTTTGCTGTTAACATTCTACGCATGGAACTTCACCCCCAACATCTCATGATTACTCTTACCAGCTGGTACCATTGGTAACACCTGTTCCTTACGAGAAATATCTACCTCGATTAGCATAGGAACATTCTCAGTGATGACTTCAAGGTCTTGAGCCAAGGTCTCAGGATTGTCAAATTTATAGTTTTTAATACCGTAAGCTTGTGCCATCAATTGGAAATCGGGAAGAGTATCAAAGACTGACTCAGATGTTCTACCTTCATAGAAGGATTCCTGCCATTGGCGAACCATTCCAAGTGAGTGGTTGTTCAGCATAACCACCTTGATTGGCACCTTATAAATGTTCAAAATAGCCAATTCCTGGTTGGTCATTTGGAAACCACCATCCCCAACAAACAAGACTACTTCCTTATCTGGGTTAGCAATTTTAGCACCGATTGCTGCTGGAATTCCAAATCCCATCGTTCCCAAACCACCTGAAGTCACTAACTGACGTTCATTTTGGTAGGGATAATACTGAGCTGTCCACATTTGGTGTTGACCAACGTCTGTTACCACAATGGCATCTCCATTAGTCAACTCACCAATTCGTTCAATAACTGCTTGCGGTTGAACCACACGCTCTTTCTTATCATAAGAACGAACACGGTTCTTGTCTTTAGTGACTTTCTCAATCCATTTCTCAGTATTATTATGAACTGTTGGTTCGGCCAGCAACATTTGCAAGGCCTTCTTAGCATCTCCAACAACAGGAATATCTGCACTGATAATCTTGCCAATCTCGGCTGGGTCAATATCAATGTGGGCAACCTTAGCATTCTTAGCAAAAGTCTTTGGATTTCCTGTCAAACGGTCATCGAAACGACAACCAATACTAATCATAAAGTCCGCTTCCGTCATGGCAATATTAGCTGCGAATGACCCGTGCATGCCTCCCATTCCAAGGAAGAGTGGGTGACTCGTTGCAATCGTACCTTGCCCTAAGAGACTGGTTACCACTGGAATTTGATAGCGTTCTGCAAATTCATTTAATTCTGCGGCCGCTTCAGCATAACTAATCCCACCACCAGCTAACAAGACTGGCTTTTTAGCCTTGGATAATTGCTTCAAGATTTTCTTGATTTGCATATCATTTGGCTCAAGAGTTGGCTGATAGCTTGGTAGGTTCACTTCTGGTGAATAGATGAAGTCTGTTTCTAAAGCAGATACATCTTTAGGCAGGTCAATGACAACTGGCCCTGGTCGACCTGTAGTTGCAATATGGACAGCTTCCGTAATGATACGCGGAATATCAGCCGTCTCACGAACTTGGTAATTGTACTTAGTGATTGGCATGGTAATTCCCACGATATCTGCCTCCTGAAAGGCATCCTTCCCAATCCCTGCTCGCGCCACCTGACCTGTAAAGACCAAAAGGGGAACGCTATCGCTCATGGCATCTGCAATCCCTGTAATGGCATTTGTTGCTCCTGGTCCACTAGTGACGACGGCAACACCCAACTTTCCAGTTGATTTGGCATAACCTTCAGCTTCATGCAAACAACCTTGCTCATGGCGCCCTAGAATGTGGCGAATGCCTTTAAAATTATATATCGCATCATAAAAAGGCAAGACCGCACCACCAGGATAACCAAAGATGGTATCAATTCCTAAATCACGAAGTGTTTCCAAAACTAGGTCCGACCCCGTCTTAGGAGATTCTAAACTGATTTTCTCCATTGTTCCCCTTTCTTTCCTCTTAAAAATAACTTGTTACTATCATACCATTTTTTCAAAAATTTTCAAGACAAAAGAAGAAATTTTCTGAATTTTCTATTTTAACGTTTATTTATGAATGTTATTTTGGTTTTTATTTAAAAGATACCGATTTCATTATTTAAAAAGAAAAAAGAACTGATTTCTCAGTCCTTCATTAATCTTATTCCACACTAAATAGGTATGGGTAAACAGGTTGTTGACCTTGGTGAATCTCGACTTCAACGTCTTCGAATTCTTCTGCGATTTCTTGAGCAATTTCATTGGCAAGTTCTTCGCTTCCGTCTTCACCGACATAGAAGGTTACGATTTCACTATCTTCATCCAACATATGTTTCAAAGTTTCTGTCAAGGTTTGGTGCATGTCAGGGTTTGACACGAGAATTTTTCCATCCACCATACCTAGATTATCATTTTCATGGATTTCTAAGCCATCAATGGTTGTATCACGAACGGCTGTTGTGACGCTTCCACTAACAACATCGCTAAGAGCAGCTGTCATACGCTCTTGGTTTTCTTCGATGGACTTGCTTGGATCAAAGGCAAGAAGACTTGTCAAACCTTGAGGAAGAGTACGAGCTTCTACCACTACTGCTGGTTGCTCCAAAACTTCTGCTGCAGATTGAGCTGCCATGAAGATGTTTTTGTTGTTTGGCAGGAAGATGATGTTACGAGCGTTGACCTGTTCAACAGCCTTGATAAAGTCTTCAGTTGAAGGGTTCATAGTTTGACCACCTTCGATAACATAATCCACACCTTGAGAACGGAATATATCTGCTAGACCTTTACCAGCC
Organism: Streptococcus sp. 2342; assembly: GCF_013276795.1. Lineage (GTDB taxonomy): Bacteria > Bacillota > Bacilli > Lactobacillales > Streptococcaceae > Streptococcus. The sequence continues at coordinate 325,229 of NZ_VMLR01000003.1, read as the reverse complement.
ACTACAGCAATCAAAGCATACTCTTTTTCTTCAGCAGGCTTGCTAACTTGAGTAGCTTCTTTCTCAACCTGTGCTTCGTGTTGGTTACGCATATTGTCAACTTTTACCTTTACCAAGCTACCATATTTGAGACCTTCTTGCATAACAAGTCCTGGATCTTCTGTATGGACATGAACTTTGACAATTTCATCATCATTGACAACAAGGAGAGAATCCCCAAGCTCATTCAAGTAGTTACGGAATTCATCGTAGTCAAAATCTTTAGCATAGGTTGGACCTTGCTTAAGAGCTACCATGATTTCAGTACAGTAACCAAACGTTATATCCTCAGTCGCTACGTGACCAGCCACAGACTTATGATGCTCTGCATTGATCATCTCACTCATGTTGGCCGGAGTCGCTACAAAATCCTCAGATGCAATATATTCGCCAGTAAGGGCTGAAAGGAAACCTTCGTAGATGAAGACCAATCCTTGACCACCTGAGTCCACAACACCAACTTCTTTCAAGACTGGAAGCATGTCTGGTGTTTTAGCTAGAGCTGTTTTAGCACCTTCCAAGGCTGCGCGCATGACTTCAACAGCGTCATTGGTTTGCTCAGCTTTTTTCTTAGCACCGATAGCAGCCCCACGAGAAACTGTCAAAATCGTTCCTTCAACTGGTTTCATAACTGCCTTATAGGCAACTTCCACACCTGATTGGAAAGCAAGGGCCAAGTCTTGACCTGTTAACTCGTCTTTATCCTTGATGGCTTGTGAAAATCCACGGAAAAGCTGAGACGTAATAACACCTGAGTTCCCACGCGCACCCATCAAAAGCCCTTTGGCAAGAATGCTCGCTACCTCTCCAACTGTAGAAGCTGGCTTGTCTGCAACTTCTTTAGCACCATTTTCAATGGTCATCCCCATGTTTGTTCCAGTATCTCCATCTGGAACAGGGAAGACGTTTAATGAATTGACATATTCAGCTTGCTTATTCAAGCGAGTTGATGCAGCCTGCACCATTTCTTGAAATAAGCTAGTAGTAATTTTTGACACGGTTATTCTCCTACAACTTTGATATTTTGAATGTAGACATTTACAGTCTGAGCAGTAATTCCAAGCTGGTTTTCCAAGCTAAAGGCAACACGCTCTTGAATGTTTTTTGACACTTCACTAATCTTTGTTCCGTAGCTCAACACGGTATACACATCAACTGCAATGCTGCCATCTTCGGCTGCCTTTACGACGACACCTTTAGAATAATTTTCCTTACCTAGAAGGGCTTGGAAATTATCTTTGAGGGCATTTTTACTAGCCATACCGACCACACCAAAAATCTCAGTTGTTGCACCGCCTACGACAGTTGCAATTACTTCATCTGTTAGTTCGATTTGACCATCTTTTGTATTGATTTTTACAGTCATCCTTTTTACCTCAACTAGTTGATACTCTATTTTATCATATTTCAGCCCAAGTGTAAAAGCAGAATACTGTATCAGCGGATATTTACTCTGCTTTTAAAATGATTTTTTCGCTATGACAAAAGAAAAAGACCCTGAGGTCTCCTTGCTTTTATTATTAAACGCGTTCAACTTTACCTGATTTCAAAGCACGAGCTGAAGCCCAAACTTTTTTAGGTTTACCATCGATAAGAACAGTAACTTTTTGAAGGTTTGGTTTTACGGCACGTTTTGTTTGGTTCATCGCGTGTGAACGGTTGTTTCCTGATACAGTCTTACGACCTGTAAAGTAACATACTTTAGCCATTGTGTTTTCCTCCTATTAGATCTAATATAGCGGATGTGCTAGCACCACATACCGTACTATGTTATCACACTTTCTTCATTTTTGCAAGGGAATTGGAAGATTTTTTTATTTAACGTAGACAATTCCTAACTTCCCAAAGGCCACTTCCCCGCGAATAATCAAGGTTTTGCTTGTTGGAGCTACAGGAGCGTCCGCCTTGGCTGCACCAAAGGATGTTTCTACTTTCAAATCGACACGCCAGTGTTGTGGAACATAGACGGTTGCATTTCCAAAAGCAACTTCGATATCCAGAGTAGCAAAATCACCCAACATCTCTGCATTGTCATAGTAGATTTTTGCATTTCCAAAAGCAACTTCTACTTGGTCGTCTACAAGATCTTGATCTTGTTTATAGAAAGTCCCACTTCCAAAAGCAACTTCCTTGTCTGTCAGAATGGTCTTTTTACCATCATACCACCATTTTTTTCCATTCCAAGTTCTGTTAGAATAAGTCAGCATGTTTACTCCGAGAACAATTAGAACTCCTGCCCAGATTAGCGTCTGATTTGGAATCGGTAAAATGTCATAAAAATGATTAGCAATCATGAGAGCTACAAAAGTTGTAAAAACTGCTGATGTCAGATGACGACGAAGCAAAGCTTCAACTGATTGATAGGCAAAAAATGCAATACCAAGCAAGGGCCAAATGTGCCCTCCAAGAGAAGGGATCCCAAAATTCCCCTGTAATAATATTAAAGCCGCCAAAATAAGCAACACAATACCAAATGCTTTCTTTTTCATCTTATTACCTCATGTTTCTTAGATTTTCTTTTAGGAGGGATTGGTAATGCCGTGACACATGAACCTCCTTGTGGGTCTGATAAAAGGAAATGGTGCCCGTTCCTGAAAAGGACTTGTCCACCGAATAAACTTGCCGAATATTAGCGATCGTTGACTTGGATACCCGACTAAAATAACGAGGAAGGATAGCCTCTAACTCATAGAGTTTAAGCCGAACCTCGTAGGCATCTTTCTGGGTATGGGCATAAATCTTGCTGCCTTCCGTCTCAAAGAAGAGAATTTCCGACAAGTCCAGATAATATTCGCCCGTCCCCTTGTAAAAAATCAACCGAGGAGACTTGGACTCTTGCAAGAGCCGCTGTAAATCTGCAATCTCATCTGTCAAAGTCGCTGCCTTGATGATAATTTCAGTTTCCTCTAAATTGCTGTCAATTTCGATTCGTAACTTCATTCCATCTCCTTTCTAACTCTACTATATCAAAGCCAAAATAAGAAAACAAGAGCAAAAAAGCAAGTGGTTACTTTAGACTCGTAAGTGGTTGTATGGCCACCTTAACTTACAGGTCAAAATAGAAAGAAAATCACACCCCACGCAAGACCACAAATATAACCAACTACTACATCCTTGGGATAATGCACTCCCCCTAAGACTCTCACTAGACCGAGGAAGGCTGATAATGTCAAACAAATCATCCCCATAGTTAGACTAGCATGCAAGCAAGCCATGGAGATAATGGTTGCTGAAAAGACATGACGACTGGGCATAGACTGACCAGGACTATCTCTGTCAAGCAAGGGTTTAATATCCCATTCCTCATAAGGCCTAGGAGCATTGATTTTCTTACGAAGAAAGGACAAAATCACAAAACCTGATGCAGGGATAAACACATAGATCAAGACTTGTTTCCCAAGTCCTTGTTGGAGATAGATAATTGCTAACAAGGTCAGATAAACTATAGGCATAACTACTGTCATGAACCGATTGAAAGTTCTTAACAGGCTCAGAAGAAAGAGCTTATTTTCAATATTAGCAGCAATATGGTCATACCATTCTTGATAATTTTTCATATATTTTCTCATTACTTACTCAAATTTTGCTTGCAGGGAAACACTTATCTTCTAGTATAGTGCAGAAAAAGAAGGCCGTCAAGCCTTCTTTGGATTTATTCTTCTGCTTCGTCTTCTGTAAACTGACTGTTATAGAGGTCAGCGTAGAAACCAGCTTGCGCCATCAGCTCATCATGATTTCCTTGCTCGATGATATTGCCATCTTTCATGACGAGAATCAAATCAGCATTTCGGATGGTAGACAAGCGGTGGGCGATGACAAAGGAAGTTCTTCCCTCCATCAAACGATCCATGGCTTTCTGAATCAATTCCTCTGTACGGGTATCAACAGAAGAAGTCGCCTCATCCAAAATCAAGAGTGGCGCATCTTTTAACAAAGCACGAGCAATAGTTAAGAGTTGTTTTTGCCCGACAGACAAGGTCACTGTATCATCCAAGACTGTATCGTAACCATCTGGTAGTGTCATAATAAAGTGGTGAATCCCTACAGCCTTGCTGGCTTCAATCACGCGCTCATCACTGATACCTTTTTGGTTATAGATAAGATTGTCGCGAATGGTTCCTTCAAAGAGCCAAGTGTCCTGCAAGACCATTGAAAAGGCATCGTGTACTTCCGAACGCTTCATCTCTTTGGTATCCACACCATCGATGCGGATACTTCCCTTATCAATCTCATAGAACTTCATCAAAAGATTGACAATAGTTGTCTTACCAGCCCCAGTCGGTCCGACAATCGCAATCTTTTGACCTGCATGAGCGGTCGCAGAAAAGTCATGGATAATAGTTCGCTCTGGTGTGTAACCAAAGGAAACTCTATCAAAGACCACTTGACCTTTCACATCGCTCAATTGTCTTGCTTTATAGAATTCATCTTCCATCTCCTCTTCAGCTAGAAATTCAAAGACACGTCCCATGGCCGCACTAGCCTGCTGAAGACTGGTAATTCCTTGGGCGATTTGTGAAAGAGGTTGAGAAAAGATACGAACGTAGGCCATAAAGGCAACGATAATCCCGATACTGATGTGTCCATTTAAAGCCAAGGCTGCACCAACGATAATCACCAAGGCATAGCTAAAGTTCCCAATAAACATCATAATCGGCATCATAATCCCTGAAATAAACTGAGATTTCCAGATACTATCATACAGACGATTGTTTAATTTCGCAAACTCTTCTTTCGTACTCTCGATAGCATTGTAACTGGTCACCACATTATGGCCAGAGTACACTTCCTCCACATAGCCATTGACAGCTGCCAAATCCTGTTGCTGACTCTTAAAGAAGCCCTGGGATTTGCCCATAAAGACAGACACGAAAGCAAAGCCAACAAGAGTTGACACAACCGTCACCAAGGCCAAAATCCAGTTCATCCCAAACATGGTTACCAAGACTGCTAAGACCAGTAAAGTGGATGAAAGAACTGTTCCCAGACTTTGATTAAGGGACTGGGCTGCAGTGTCAACATCATTGGTCACACGAGACAAGGTATCTCCTTGAGAATGTCCATCAAAATATCCCAATGGTAGGCTATTGATTTTCTCTGCAATAGCTCTTCTCAAACGCTCTGAAAAACGTTGAATGGCTGTTGTAAACAGAAAGGCCTGCAAATAATTTGATAGAAGTCCAATCACATAAATCACGGCTAAAAAACCACCAATAGCTGCAACCGCCACGACATCCACACTTGTTTCCAGACCACTGGCAATAATATTAGTCATTTCCTTGATGCGGGTTGGACCATATACAGTAATGATATTGGATACGATTGTTGCTAGAAAGGCTATCAGAAGGGCAAACTGGAGGCCTGCAAGATAGGGTTTACTCTGTTTCCAGAGATACATTTTCTTATTTTCCATGTTCCAATTCCTCCTTCGATAGTTGTGAATAGGCAATTTCTTGGTAAACTTCGTTATTAGCTAGAAGTTCCTTGTGGGTGCCTTGTCCCACGACTTTACCTTGATCCAAGACCAAAATCAAATCAGCATCCATAATCGTTGAAATACGCTGTGCGACGATAAGCTTGGTCATAGACTTGGTTTTCTCTGCTAGCTCTTGGCGTAGGACACGGTCTGTCTTGTAGTCCAAGGCTGAGAAGGAGTCATCAAAGATGAGGATTTCTGGCTTCCGAGCCAAGGCACGCGCAATTGCCAGACGCTGTCTTTGACCACCTGAGAAGTTGGTTCCTCCTTGGGCCACTTCTGACTCTAAGCCCTCTTCCTTGTCTTCGATAAAGTTCTTAGACTGGGCCAATTCCAAGGCTTGCCACATAGATTGCTCACTAAGTGGTGTTTCTTGACTCTGTCCAAAGTCTAGATTGCCCTTGACATTACCTGAAAAGAGAACCGCTTTCTGAGGAATATAACCAACCTTGTTGCGCAAATCTTCTAAGGCATAGTCTTGAACATTGACACCGTCCACCAGAATTTCTCCTGCTGATACGTCATAGAAACGTGGAATCAGATTGACCAGAGTTGATTTACCAGAACCTGTTGACCCAATAAAGGCCACTGTTTGACCAGCTTCTGCTCTAAAGCTAACATGCTCGATAACCGCCTCCGAATTTGCCGCATAGCGGAAGGTCACATCCTTAAATTCGACCTGACCTTTGAGGTTTTCATCAGCCAGCTGCACTTGACCAGGGTTTTGGATAGACGAATGCAAATCTAAAACCTGATTAATCCGCTTAGCAGAGACCATAGTTCGGGGAAGAACGATGAAGAGTGCTCCCATGAGAAGGAAGCCCATGACAACCTGCATGGCATAAGACATGAAAACAATCATGTCACTAAAGAGAGGCAGACGTGCTGTCGGAGCAGCATCGTTGATTACATAGGCCCCAATCCAGTAAATAGCCACACTCAAACCACTTGAAATCCCCATCATGATAGGGTTCAAAATAGCCATAAGACGGTTGACAAACAAATTCAAGCGTGTCAATTCATCATTTGCTGCTGCAAATTTTTCATTTTGGTATTCTTCAGCATTGTAGGCGCGAACGACACGAATACCTGTTAAACTCTCACGAGTGATACTGTTCAGTTTATCTGTCAGCCCCTGAATCAAGGACTGTTTTGGAAAGGCTAGCGTCATCAAAACTGTCGTCATCAGGACGTTGACAATCACTGCCACAAGTACGGCCCAGAGCCAGTATTCCGAATGACCTAAAATCTTCCCAATAGCCCAGATAGCCATAATTGGACCACGTGTTACCACTTGCAAGCCCATGGTAATCAACATTTGAACTTGAGTAATGTCATTGGTGGTACGAGTTAAAAGACTGGGAATAGAGAATTTCTTAATCTCTGTCTGCGAGTAATCCAAAACTCGGTTAAAAATATCACTTCTCAACCTACTAGTATAAGAAGCCGCCACTCGGGATGCAAAAAATCCAACTGCAACTACGGACAAGAAGGCAAGAAAGGACATTCCCACCATCATGCTTGCCGGCTGCCACAACTCATCTAAATTAGTTCCTTGACTACCTAGCAAATCCGTAATTTTCGAGATATAGGTCGGCACTTCCAACTCTAGATAGACCGAAAAGCAAGTAAATAGAATGGCTAGTAAAATCATCCCCCATTCTTTTCTACTAATTCGTTTGGCTAATTTCTTCATTCTCTCCTCCTATTCCCTTGATATTTGCCTGTAGTTGACCGAGAACTTTCTCAAAAATCAGTAATTCATCTTCATCAATGTCTTCCATCAACTGCTTGTCAATTCGTTCAAAAAAGGCCTTAACCTGCTGCATCTGAGAACGAGCTTTGTCCGTCAAACGAACAAATTTTGCCCGCTTATCGCTAGGATTCGCCTCCAATTCCACCAAACCATTTTGCACCATACGCTTGACCAAATTACTAGCAACAGACTTGGTAATATTGAGTTCCTGCTCGATATCTTTAATCAAGACCAAGTCTTGGTTTTTCTCACGATTATCCAAAAAACGCACAACCTGACCTTGAGGCCCACCCATAAATTCAATACCACAACGTTTGGCTTCCTTTTGCACCATCAGGTGAATCTGATGACCAAAACGCTTAAAGACTAACATCGGTTTATCCATACTAACTCCTTTCTAACTATCACATTTAGTTCTCCTAGGAACTAAATAAGTTTTCATGAGAACTATTTTACCACTTTGAAAAGAGATGTCAAGAAAAAGTTTCCTAGAGAACTATTTTCTTGATTCAAAAAATCCCAAGTGATTTTTTCACTTAGGATCATGTTCTCTAGGTTAAATTAGAACCCGTCTACATTTGTGTAGATTTTTTGTACGTCTTCGTCGTCTTCAAGGACACTGTAAAGTTTTTCAAAGGTTTCAAGGTCATCGCCTGACAATTCCACTTCTGACTGAGGAATCATTTCCAATTCAGTAACTTGGAATTCTTCGACACCTGACTCACGAAGGGCAACGATAGCCTTATGAAGATCAGTTGGAGCTGTGTAAACTGTGATTGTACCTTCTTCTGCTTCTACGTCGTCCACATCAACATCCGCTTCGAGCAACTGCTCAAAGACTGCGTCCGCATCTTCACCTGCAAATACGATAACTCCCTTGTTGTCAAAGAGGTAAGAAACAGAACCTGAAGCACCCATGTTTCCGCCGTTTTTACCAAAGGCTGCACGGACATTAGCCGCTGTACGGTTAACGTTTGAAGTCAAAGTATCCACGATCAACATAGAACCATTTGGTCCAAAACCTTCGTAACGTCCTTCTGTAAAGGTTTCGTCTGTGTTTCCTTTAGCCTTGTCCAAAGCTTTATCGATAACGTGTTTTGGCACTTGGGCTTGTTTAGCACGGTCGATAACGAATTTCAAGGCTGAGTTTGATTCTGGATCCGGATCACCTTTTTTAGCTGCTACATAGATTTCTACACCAAATTTTGCATATACTTTAGAGTTAGCTCCATCTTTAGCCGTTTTCTTGGCTACGATATTGGCCCATTTACGTCCCATTAGGAATCTCCTTTTTTCACATTTTAATCTTTCTTATTATAACACAAGTTTTTTCGATTTTCACTAGAGGAAACGGATTTTATTAGCAAATACAGCTAGGAGAGCACTTTTGTTGCCAATATTTCCTTGCCTTTCCATCATTATCAACATTCAAAAAACAAACTAGACCATTATCTGAAAATAGAAAATCTCAGCCAAGTTTGACAAAGTCCGCTCAAGCTACTGTTTTGAGGTTGTAGATATAAGCGATAAAAACCATTATACTGCACCTTTTGTTGACAGTCTACTCCAGACATATCATAGTTCAAGTAAATACTTTGAAATTCAACAGTTCTTATAGGCACTATTGTATTCTAAGAAATCAATAGAAGAGTTTCTAAACAAAACCATAATTTATGTGTTCTTGAAACAGAAATTTATGCTCTTTTTGATTTCACATGATACTGAAGTTAGACTAGTACAACGGCACTTCTAAAACAAGTAAAAGGTAGCTAATTCCCTGTATAGCAAGGAGTTTCACTACCCTTTTTACTTTTTCTTACAGCCCCTGTTTGATAGACTCATTTTAACATCACGAGCATGCTCCAATGGAAATCGCTAGGCAAGAGATAAACTTTCAGATATTCGCAGAGAGATCATCGCCTCTTTTTGTCGCAAACATTCTTCCCCCCTAATCATTTTCTACCTTATCCTCTACCTGAGGATAGAGAGTCGTTCCCCAAATAGAAATCGTCCGCTTACGCACTAGGGGCAAATCGGTTTTTTCATAAACCGTACGCCACCATTCCCAGGCAAGTCCGGTACACTCTCTAATTTTGATAGAGAGATTGCGAACATTCCCTTTTAAAGGAATACTAGTGGTAAAGTGAGCCGTCAAATCCTGGCCATTTCTGTCCCAAGCCTTAGGAGTCAAGATTTCCTTACCTTGATTATCATAGGATAATTCATCCCAAGTAATGTAATATTGGGCAACATAGGCACCGCTATGATCCAAGAGTAAATCTCCGTTTCTGTAAGCTGTCACCTTAGTCTCAACATAGTCTGTACTGTTTTGAAAGGTCGCAACTACATTGTCCCGTAAAAAAGAAGTTGTATAAGAAATCGGCAAACCTGGATGATCGGCTGTAAAGCGACTGCCTTCTTGAATCAAGTCCTCTACCATATCCACCTTGCCTGTTACAACTCGGGCACCCGAACTCGGGTCGCCCCCTAAAATAACCGCCTTCACTTCTGTATTGTCCAAAATCTGTTTCCACTCTGTCTGAGGAGCTACCTTGACTCCTTTTATCAAAGCTTCAAAAGCAGCCTCTACTTCATCACTCTTACTCGTGGTTTCCAACTTGAGATAGACCTGACGCCCGTAAGCAACACTCGAAATATAGACCAAAGGACGCTCTGCAGAAATTCCTCTCTGCCTCAAATCCTCTACCGTTACAGTATCTTGAAACACATCTCCTGGATTTTTAACAGCATCTACGCTGACTGTATAATAAATCTGCTTAAAATTAACAATCTGAATCTGCTTTTCGCCCGAATGGACAGAGTTAAAATCAATATCAAGAGAATTCCCTGTCTTTTCAAAGTCAGAACCAAACTTGACCTTGAGTTGTTCCATGCTGTGAGCCGTGATTTTTTCATACTGCATTCTAGCTGGGACATTATTGACCTGACCATAATCTTGATGCCACTTGGCCAACAAATCGTTTACCGCTCCGCGAACACTTGAATTGCTGGGATCCTCTACTTGGAGAAAGCTATCACTACTTGCCAAACCAGGCAAATCAATACTATAAGTCATTGGGGCACGATCGACCGCAAGAAGAGTGGGATTATTCTCTAACAAGGTCTCATCCACTACGAGAAGTGCTCCAGGATAGAGGCGACTGTCGTTGGTAGCTGTTACAGAAATATCACTTGTATTTGTCGACAGGCTCCGCTTCTTTCTTTCGATAACAACAAACTCATCGGGTAACTGATTCCCCTCTTTGATGAAACGATTTTCAATACTCTCTCCCTGATGGGTCAAGAGTTTCTTTTTATCGTAATCCATAGCTAGTATAAAGTCATTTACTGCTTTATTTGCCATCTTCTACCTCCTAATAAGTTCCTGGATTGAGTTGCATAAACTCAGACTTGTTCAGTGAAATCAGCTGTGGTTGGACTAAGTGATCCAAAACTTCCTCGTATAATTCTTCTGAGACATTGCGTCGCCGTCTGGCTAGATAAGAAGTCGGAATGACCGTATTATCCAACATAAATACCTTATCTAAGTCAATCAAAGTTGGTCTTGTAAAAGGATTACGAGCTAAATCCGGCTCTTCTATCATAAAGTTCTTGACCAAACGTCTGGTCAAGAGAGCTGGTTTGAAGGTCTGATTTTTAATCAACTCTTTGTTTTTAGTCATGCTGTTGTCAATACAGATATACATATGATTCTTCACAGCCAAATCGCTACTAATAGTCGGAAAAGGCAAATAAAGAGCTACAACATCTCCTCTCTTAATCAAGTAAGAGCACCCCCTTTTCTCCTAATGTAACATAGACAGGATTGACCAAGTCTTCTGATTGACTCAGAATTTCCAAAGTTTGAGTTTGGCGCGCTGTCAATTTAGTAGCATCTTGTCTCTTCAATACAAAATGCTTGTCGCCAATTACCTTGACACTATAATCCTTCTCCAAAGCTGACTGGTAAATCCACATCAGATATTGTCTGTCCTGAGAACTCAAGAGAGAAGGATGTTCAAGTCTCCCGATAGTCTGATAAAAATCAAAAACAGGAGCCAAAGATTGCCAATCTGACTGGCTAGTTGTCAAGGCTAGAAAAAGAGCTTTGCGAGCTGATACTTCTTGGTTAGCCTTGAGAGTTACTTTTCCCTCCAAGTTTTTTAGAAAGTGGGAAACTCCAGAAAGCAAATCTTTCTCTAACTGCGAGAAATAAAAACCTTGCCTTCCCAGACACAAGTCTCTCAAGTCGCTTTCTCTAGCAAATAAGAGTTCAAATAGTTGATAGTAAAAGAAAAATATCTGGCACTGAGTCGCGCTCATCTCTTCTTTATTGGATTCTTTTTTTAACCAGAGTAAGGGCAATAGGTAGCTGGATTGAAACATTTCCTTCACCTCCTACTCTTTTTTCCCTGGAGCATCTGCACTAGCTGCCACTTCTTTTGACTGGATACTTTCCCACTGGTTGATTTCCTCTGAGATAAGACTTTCGCATGTCTTGACAAATAGGGCAAAAGCCTTGGTTTTTCCTGCATATTTCTCCGTTTGGCATTGATAAAGGAATTTTTCTCTCTCCAGGAGTTGCGCAGTCTTTTGGTAAGAAATCCAGTGTTCCTTTGCATTATACAAATTGAGAATCCCCTCACACAGCAAGCCTAGACTGGACAAGGCAACCGAAATCAAACGGTAGCGATCACCTGGCATAGGAATAGCGCAAAAAACAGCTATCAGGAAACCTGCCACAATTTCTGTTATTTTTAATACCTTATAGCGTCTACGATGTTGAACACTTTTCTTTAAAAAATGAGCTATCTGTACATCCAATCGATCTGTCAGGTACATTTCTTCTGGCGTCATGTTCGTAACCCCTTTCATTTACTTTGATAATCATAGTATAACATATTTGAATGTCAAAGTATAGTAAAAACTGGACTATAGCTTATTATAAAATCCAAATATGAAATGTTTATGAAATAAGGGAAAAGTATCACAAAAAGGATGGAACAAAAAGTTTCAAAATGATAAAAACGCATAATACCTTGCCTTAAAAAGCTTGATATTATGCGTTTTATCAGAGAAAGATTTTCTGAATGTTCACCTCAGATTGAGTTTTTCCAACATTCTATCAATCACTATTCTAGCTAGTTTCCGACTCATCTAAGCATTGCTTATCTTAACTGAGCAAGAATAGCTTTGAGTTTTTCAATCAACTCATCTTCTGTGTGGTCAGACTCTTTCTCATTGGCTAGGAAGGCAACTGCTTGAGCGAGAGCTTCTCGTGCTTGGTCGAGAACTTTGGCATCTACACTTGTAAGGTCGCTTTCTTGCAGAACCTTAGTCAATTCCTTGGTCAATTTCTTGAGTTCTGACTCTTTCTTACGACGAGCGATGAGGAAGAGAAGGAGACCAAGAAGGGCGAGTAGGCTGCCAATCATCGTACCGTACGGAAGATGACCTTGCTCTTTGCTTGTTTCTTTCCTTTCTTCTTCATCCTTAGTCGTTTGCTTGCCTTTCAAGGATTCGAGAGCTTCTTTGATCTTAGCAGTAATCTCTTTCAAGCCTGCCTCTGTCAAGTCAGCATTTCTAAGGGCTTCTTGACCCTCTCCGAGAATGACCTTCGCAGCGTCAATGACAGATTGATCAATACCATCCAAGTCTTTCAAACGAGTTTCCAAGTCTTGAATCAAATCTCTTAAGACTGATTTATCAACCTGTTTCTCTTGACTCGATTGAGTGCCACCAGCAAAGGTTACACTTCTCCGGTTACGGGTTGGTGGTGTCACACTGGTGTTAGTGTTGCCACCGTTATTAGTGTTGCCACCGTTATTAGTGTTGCCACCATTGTTGGTGTTGCCACCAGCGTTAGTGTTGCCACCATTGTTAGTGTTGCCATCGGTGTTAGTGTTGCCACCGTTATTAGTGTTACCACCATTGTTAGTGTTACCACCATTGTTAGTGTTGCCACCGGTGTTAGTGTTGCCACCGTTATTAATGTTGCCACCATTGTTGGCGCTTGCTGTGGCTGTGACCTTATTGATTTCACCAATACCAGCAGCCTTCGCTTCATCTACTTTAGCTTTCGTATTTGCTGCGTCAACATTCGATTTCGCTGCTTTTAGGGCTTCGTTGACTTTCTTAACTGCCTCAGCTTTCTCTTCCTCTGTTAAGTGGTCAATACGGTCGAACGATTCCCTCTTAGTTGTTGCTGCTTGCTCTAACTCCTGAATCGCCCCATCCCTATCAATCGGATCTGTAGCTTGAATACTTCTGTCCGACAAAGAAGAAACGTAATCATCTTTTGGTCTTTCTGTTCCTTGATAAACAACTGCTAAAATTGCTCTCAAAGATTCTGTCCCTATTCTATTTTTTTTATAATCAGCTGGAGTAAAGATAGCAGTCCCATCACCTCGAACTAATGTTACAGCAACAACTTCATATCCTTCTGCACGAGGATTTAACCAGTCATCTCTATCGTGACCACCTTTAACTAAAAAAGCTTTTACCTGTGTTCCAGATTGAATATGAGAGCTTGGTAAATTTCCTGGCATTCTCACTGTAACTATTGGCTTCTCATTTGCTTTTTCTTTTAAATCTTCACTACTCGTATCAAAGGTAACTTTAGGAAGATGAAAATTAAGTGTTAATTCTTTTTGTACCCTGTGACCATTTTCAGCAATTGCGGTGACAACTATTCGTCTAGTACCAAAAATATTTTTTGGTGGTGTCCCAGTCGCTCTCAGTATCGCTTTCCTAGTCCCTTTGTTCTCTAAATTAACTTTCAAATTCAGGTCTTCCAAACCACTCACAGTGATTTCGCGAATAGGCGAATTATCTGATTCTGCCAGCCAATATAAGTTAAAGCCAGAAATAGAGGTATTATTTTGAAAATACTTCGCATCTCTCCCATCAAGTACATCTGTACGATTTCTGCCTGACCCACTTCTGACACCAAAACCAACTCTAAGATTTGAAGATATGGTATCTCTCTTACCTCGAGAATGCGAGGAGAAGCTCCCACCATTCTTTAATTGAGTTGCCTTTTTATACTCCTCAAGTGCAGCATTAAAGACATCCTGATTGACAAGCCCATTTTCTGATTGTCCCAATGCTTCGTTGAGTTTATCGTAAGCTTCCTTGAGTTTTTGGACTTGTTCTGGATTTTCAGTGCTGGTCTTCAGTTCTTGGAGGAGATGATGGATTTTTTCCGATAGAGGATAGCTACCTGAACCATTTGTGTAGTCTGTAGCTTCCTCCGCCGTTTCCTTGGTTTCTTGATTTTCTGCTGGTGCTAGCATTGCAGGAGGGGTTAGTTGTCCTCTGCGACCTCGCCCCCGTCTGGGAGTTGGGCTTACTTCACTTGTAGTCGCGCTCCCTCCTTCCCCAAGCTGAGCTGGGGATGTGAGTCCACCAGCCAAAGCCTTGTTGACCTCCTCAGTCAAGGCTTTCATGACTTGAACCTGGGCATTAACCTCCTCTTGACTGGAGTTTGGATTATCAAGAATAGCTTTAGCTCTTGCTAGACTCTCCTCTACACGAGCATGGAGTTCTTTCATAGAATCCAGAGTCAGATTGGCAAGTAAAGCTTGTAGACTAGTTTGAGCAGATTGGGCAAGCGACTTATCTACAACTATACTGATTGCCTCTGCTTGATTCTCTTTCTTACCTTCTTCGCTATCTTTTACTAGAGACTTGTTTTTATCTGAACTTTCTTGATTGCCTTGGGTAGAAGGCTCTAGCTGGTTGGGATTTTTACCAGAAGTTTTTTCGCTTAAAGCCTCAGCCCCATCCGAGGAAGAACTTATAACATCACTGGTTCTAGCCACTTCGCTCTCTGTAGCTGGAGAAATATCAGGCGTTTGCGCCTGTACTGTCCCATTGGCAAAAAACATCAGCGCCGCAACGGCAACGCTGGCAGCACCAAAGTGGTACTTCCTTATTGAATAACGGAAAATTTTCTCTCCATTACCATCATTCTTTTTCTTGAACATAAGTGAATCCTTTCCTTGCCTGAGAGCTTCCCTGAGCTTAGAAAGCGCGCAAAAAGCCGACAGACGATAATATATCAACTCTATACTAACACTTCTGACATACAAATCAACCCCCTCGCTGATAGTATAGAGTCAGAAAATGCAAGAGAAAAGCGACATTATATATATATATATATATATATATGCACAGACGTATAAAACCTTTTGATACAGCCTATTTTTTAACAAAGATACAAGAGTTATACTACATTTATATATGCACAACATCATCTGCACCATTTTTACGATATTATTACATTTTAATTACAAACTCATTTCGAAATATATGATGGAAACCTGAGTATTTTATAGTAATTCCCTTCCTATCAATTAGATCAACCAGTTGAGTGTTGAATGTTGAAACACCCTAGCCTCAGCAAAGGACTATGAGCAGCATTTCCTAGCCACTAGGACGCTCCAAACCACCTATTTAAGTCCATCATCATAGCTTGGTCGGTAAAATACAGACTGCAAGGCGACGCTGACGGGTTTGATGAGATTTTCATTGAGTATAATTTTAACTTCTTACTTTTCATTCCTATTCCTTAAATAAAAAGCTCACTAAAAAAGTGAGCAACATTTCCAATGAGATACTTCTGTTGACGAGCGCGTCTCTCCGCCCCCTCATTGCCTTGCGAAGAGGCTTGGCGAATCGAAAGGAGGTGTTTTTTCCTGTTTTCAATTCTACTTATTTTTGTACATTTTTTTAATTTTATCAAACAAAAAAACGCAAGCCGAAGCCTGCAAAAAGTTTTTTTTATAACCATTTAATTTCTTTCACATCTGTTTTACGAACTTTAGCATATTTCTTAGCGCTTGTAAAATGTAGAGTAACCGGTTTAAACACTCCACTTTTATCTCTTCGTAAACCTAAAATTGCGGATCTTTTGTTTCTATCTTCAAAAAATATGACGTCCAACTTCATAGTGTTTTTAGATAAATCTTTGGCTAGGATACAACAACTTGTTATCTTAGAATAGAAGATATCACCGATAAAACTATACAAAGATATCCTTTCTATAACATCGTTGTACATGGGATTATTTTTATATTCTTCCAAAATAAAAACACCAGCTTGAATAGCAGGTATTGTTTGACTAGCATAATCTCGTGTGATTTTGTGCAAGCCAAATAAATGATGTAAATCAGTCAAGCAAAAATCTACTTCGAAAGTCTCTAAATACTTATAATTCGTTGATACTTGACATGTTTTTCCATCGAATTTCTCTTGATAATCTAAAATACAATCAAGTAATTTCAACGACAAACTCCATATTTTCTCAAAATAAAAAAAAGCACGGGGCAGTTCTCACTACTGCCCAAAGTGGATGATTAGAGTCGGCTTCTCTAACTCCCTATGTTGTGCTTATTAGGCTTATCGCAAGGGAACAGTTTTTAGCTCTGCCAAGCCACATAGCGTGCTTACTACTATGTGTCCATGTCTCCATGGATTGCCGAGCGGTTTAACGACGTTTTGGGAGTCGGGATAACGAGAAAAGTGATACTTTTACGTTTTTTCCAACTTAATTATGACATCTTTCTTTAAAAAAGTCAATATTTATCGCTTTCCTTAACGAAAAAAATCCCACAAGAACGAATCCTGTGGGGAGATACACATTTTAGAAAAGCTTTCCTTTATTCTACTATTTTTCTTGTATTTTATCATTCAGTATGATAAAATACAAGTTTTTTGATAAAACAACTAAAAACTACTCGCTATCCCCTCTCACATCACCCCACATATCGTTTGATATGCGACTGATAGTTCAGGAAAACTTCAAGGACAACTTTTCTCTCATCCCCTATGTAGGTCATCTCTACTCTTATAGGCTCAATTTGACACTTTTCTTCTTCGAATTGCTCATATACCTACTGAATAGTGAGTTCGATTTATCCAAATTTATTTTTGTCTATTTTGATGAACACTTCCACGAAGATAGTCTGAAAAAGAATCCGCCCCAAGTTTCCTTCTTTTTTTAATCATATTATTCCAAATATTATTCCCCTCTTGTTCAGTAATTAATTTTGCCTTAAAGGCTTCAACCAGTATATCTCCTGTTGTCATATGTTCTAAAGAAAATTCTTCTACATATGGTTGAACATCTCTTAGGTTATTACTTCCTAATATCCCATTATGCTTTTTCGCTAAGGAAATAGAAGCCGCTTCTCCCTTACCAATAACCTTGTTACTATCATGATTTCTTGTTAAATCTCTATATAATGCGTATTCCTCAGTTCCAATGTCTATGCTCACAATCTCAGCTGAACCCTTAGCTACCAACTGGTCTATCCTAGATTTTAAATGGGGAATTGTAGGTATATTGATTTCATCATACACCTCTTGTGGAATAACAATTTTACCCGAATAGAGCTTTTCTAAAAGATGTTCAGTGCCAACCCATAAAAATGCTGAAATACAATCTGTATCAATAAATACACGACTAGTCAAACGACAACTCCCCCTCTTCATCTAGCCCATATACAATATCATATCTGAAAGCATCTAGTAGCAGTTCCTCATACTTCCCTTGCGAAATTCTGTTATTTTCTAAAAGTTGTTCAGTCGATTTAATATAGTGTCCTAATACCATTTCCTTTTTACTTTCTGACAAAGGACGATATAAACTTGTATCATAGCCTAATCTTGAAGCTGTCTCTATAACACTAATATCCATATTTTTAATTTCTTCTGCGTCAAGGTATCCATCATTCCGCAATCTATATAACATAGCTTTATGACTGATACCATAAAACTGACCTAATTTTATAATATCTTCTACTTCAAGATGAGTTCTATTGGCATTTTCTCTGATTTCCTCAACCATCCTATACAGTGAAGATGGGGAAATTAAAAAATAAGAAGCAAACTGATCCGCTTTTCTTTCAGTTTCATCTCCTTCACCAATCAAGATAAGACTGACTGAACTCTTCTTCACCTCATCATAATAAAGATGATACAGTTCATGTGCTAAAGAAAATCTTTGTCTTCCTAATGACATGTCTGAATTGATTACAATGAGACTGGACTGAGTTCCTTTATAACAGACTCCGCTAATATTCTTTCCGAGTCCATAAAATACCAGCGTCAAATTTTCTATCTTTTGTACCAATTTAAAAATATCTATCGGCGCTTCACCATCAGCTCCCAACTTTTTTCTAAGATTTGAAGCTTTATTACTTAAATCCATTTTATCAATCATTTATTTTGTCTCCAATAGCTGATCTATCTCAAATTGATTCAATACAATTTTATTGATTTTCGCTAAAACTTTAAGATCTTGGTCTACTATTTTATTTTTTCTAAACGATATGACACACTGTTGTTCAGCTTGTTCGCCAAACAAAAGATATTCAACCGTACAGCAAAATAGAGCAGATAGTTTCTCAATAACATCCGACGTGATATTCCTTTCACCTTTTTCCATTTTGGCAATCATGCTTTGATTCAAAGACAAATATTCAGCAATCTTATCTTGAGTAAGATTTGAAGATATTCTAAGTTCTTTTATTCTTTTTCCAACATCACATACATTTATCATATTCATACACCTCTCATAAAAAGAATAGCACACTCTTGTCATAAAGTCAATTTTTTAAATAAAAAAATTATGACAAAACAAGGAAGCAATTTATTGATACTGCTTAAAAATCCAAAATTGATAATATTAAACCTATTTGATGAGTTCCTATCAAAAATCGTATCTTCAACCTCAAAACAGTACTTAAAGCTATCCGATTCGGTTTACATTGTCAAATTTAGATTTTATTTGAGCATAACTTTCTAGTTTGCTTTTTGATTTTTATTTAATATAGTAGCAAAAATTGAAGTAAATATCTCCACCAGAAAACGCATACTATTAAGGCTTTTCAAGACCTAATAATATGCGCTGTTCTGATTTGAAAGACATTCCATTATTATTTTACTGTTATCAAGCCTTCAGGCTCGACTGTAAATTCTGGTTTTTCTGCTATCGTACCATCTTCTTTAAGGTAATACCAGCCATCATTTGATTTGACAAAGGCATTGGAAACCATGTCCCCATTTTGACTATCAAGATAGTACCAAGTCTCCTTGTATTTGATCCAGCCTGTTTTCATAGCACCTTCTCCATCGAAATAGTACCACTTCTCAGCGATTTTCTTCCAGCCTGTAGCCATTTCGCCTGACTGATCAAACCAGTACCAGTTGCCGTCTATGTGCTTCTTCCAACGGTCTGCAAGCATATATCCTGAACCGTCAAAGTAATACCAAGTACCATTTACTTTCTCAAACTTATCTTTTGGATAAGAACCATCTGAGTGTACATACCAGGTGCCAGTATCGTTCTGTTGCCATCCTGCTTCAATCGTCAAGCCGTTTTCAACATCCTGCTTAAACTTCTCACGGCTAATACCCCATTTGGCAAGATAAGGATAGGGGTCAATGTGATCTGAGTTATTATCGGGTTGGTTATTGGTGCAGTATTCGTGTGTCTTGATACCTGCTAAATCAGCAGTATCAAGCGTTTTAGGTATCCCAGCCTCGTCTGCTAGATTGCGCAAGAGTTCGATATAGAGGCGATAGTCAATCAGAAACTCTTCTTTTGATTCATGACTTTCAATCAGTTCAACTTGTGCATAACCTTCTGCATTCCAACCGCCCCCAACGTCCCAGGCACCATTATCAACAGGTCCTACCTGCATAACACGACCATTACCGACTACGTGTGAAAAGAAGCCCAATTCAGGATCTTTTCTGTAATGGTAGTCAGCCTCATTTTGCACCGTTGAGTTACGGTTGCCTGTGGAATGGGCATGGACTTGCCTATATGGTTGCACGCCGACTTGAGGCAAATCTGTTCTTAATTTACTCACATCAATTTCCATATTCTACTCCTTATCGATTAAGACAACTCATTTTTTACAATACAGAATCAGAAACTCCTTTATTTATACCTTGCAAAGAAGACAATCTTAGTCACGATTAGGCTTGTAGGTAGAACTTTAAAACGCACTATTTTGACACTGTAAATAGGACTGGCAAGATCTGCATTCTATCTACAATAACACCCCAGACTAAAAAGCTTTTCAAAAGTATATTTTTACAGTCTCTATATGTCCTTTTCATAAATACTATACTTTATTATATCATATAAAAGAAGTCAAAAGTCTATTAAACTATTTTCAAGACCAAACTAAAGAGGAGAACTCAAGTTTTTTCGATTTTCACTAAAGGAAATAGATTTTATTCAGTAAATCAAGCTAGGATGACACTTTTGTTGCCAAGATGGTCTTGCCTTCTTTTATCAAGGGGTGACGGAAAAGCGAAAAGTACAGTTGTGTGGTCATGGCAACCCAGATAAGAGGTTCACAAAGGATAACACCCTTATATCCTGCCCAAGGAATAATCAAAACCACAAAAGCGATTTTCCCGATTAGTTCAATAAAGCTAGAAACTAGAGGAAGGATCTTTTGCCCCAAGCCCTGCAAGCAATTGCGATAAATCAACAAGAGGCTCAAAATGGGATAAAAGGATGAACTGATTTGCAAGTAGAGACTGCCATTTTCTATCAAGTAACCATCTGTCGAACTAGCCAAGAAGGAAACCAAGGCTGGACTGGCAAAAAAGAGGAAGACACAAACAAAAACTGCCCAGAACATACTCAAACGACTGCCGATTCGAAGACCTTGAACAATGCGGTCTGGTCGCTTAGCTCCTAGATTCTGAGAAGCAAAGGTCGTCATTGATGCAGAAATAGCGGTCATAGGAAGAAGGGCGAAGGCCATAATACGTCGAGCTGCCGTCTGGGCACTAATAATCACTGCACCAAAGGTATTAACAGAAGACTGTAAAATCACACTGCCGATAGATACAATTGAACTCATCAAGCCCATAGCCAAACCTTGCTCCAAGAGATCGGCGTATAAGGCCTTGTCCCATTTGAAATGCTTGCGCTGAGGCAAAAGTTCTGGCACACTCTTACGGATATAATAAAAGCAGAGAACCGCTGATAAGCCCTGCGAAATGATGGTGGCAAGGCCCGCAGATTGAACCCCCAGTTGCAGTTGCGTAATAAAATAGAGATCCAAAACCACATTGACCAAGGCAGAAAAAATCAAAAATCCAAGGGCAGCTAGACTGTCCCCAATAGACCGCAACAAGCCTGCAAAAAGATTATAAGCAAAGCTGACACCAACACAGGTCACAATCATAGAAATATATTGATAAGATTGATGAAGAATTTCTGCAGGAGTATCTAGGTACTGTAAAAGAGGATACAAACCAAGAAAGCCCAGCAACATCACTACAATACTCAAAAGAGCCCCTAAAATCCAGGTGGCTGCTACTGCTTCCTTGATTTTAGTGAAATTCCGAGCTCCATAATAACGGGCAATGACAATTCCCATGCCATTTCCAACACCAAGAGTAAAACCTACAATCAGGTCAAAAATCGCTGTTGTCGCCCCTACTGCAGCCAAGGAGTCTTGTCCAAGAAAACGTCCAACAATCAAGACATCAGCAGTGTTATAGAGCTGTTGAAAAATATTTGATAGCAAGATTGGGAAGGCGAAGCTTAAGAGCGAGGGAAGAATCGAACCATGAATCAGGTCCACTGTTCGTTTTTTATTCATAAGGCTATTATATCAGCTTTCTAGTGGAGCGACAAGAAACAGCAAACTATGCGTGAGCAGAAAACCAGAATAAGGAATCGAAAAAGTAGCGGATTTTCTCCACTACTTTAACAGCTTATTCTTCAATTTCGATTTCAAGTTCATCGCCTAGATCAAGGGTGACTTCTTCATTCACAGAATCTGCTTGAACTGCTTCATCTTTTTTGTTTTCAGTATCTTGTTCTGAAGCTTCTTCTCCATCAATCAAGCCAAATTTAGAACGGACTTGCTTATCAATTTCATCAAAGACTTCTGGGTGATCTGCCAAGTATTTCTTAGCATTTTCAGAACCTTGCCCGATTTTCTCATCCTTGTAAGAGTACCAAGCTCCTGCTTTTTTGATGATATCCAAATCACTTGCAATCTTCAAGAGTTCACCAGTCTTAGAAATTCCTTCTCCGTACATAATTTCAACTACGGCTTCCTTAAACGGTGGAGCTACCTTATTTTTTACAACCTTAATCTTAGTTTCTTTACCAACATTGGTTTCTTTTTGGTCACCAGTTCCCTTAATTTGTGTATTACCACGAACATCCAAACGCACTGAAGCATAGAATTTCAGAGCACGTCCACCAGGTGTTGTTTCTGGATTTCCAAACATCACTCCAACTTTTTCACGCAATTGGTTGATAAAGATGGCAATTGTTTTGGTTTTATTGATAGAAGCACCGAGCTTACGCATAGCCTGGCTCATCATACGAGCCTGCAAACCAACGTGACTATCTCCGATATCTCCATCAATTTCCGCACGAGGAACAAGGGCTGCAACTGAGTCGACCACGACAAGATCAACTGCACCTGAATCAATCAATTTTCCTGCAATCTCAAGACCTTGCTCTCCTGAGTCTGGTTGTGACAAGAGCAATTCGTCAATGTTGACACCAAGGGCCGCAGCATAAGCTGGGTCAAGGGCATGCTCCGCATCAATAAAGGCTGCAATCCCACCTTCTTTTTGCGCTTGCGCAACTGCATGAAGGGCAACCGTTGTCTTACCAGATGACTCTGGCCCATAGATTTCGATGATACGTCCCTTAGGATAACCACCTGAACCAAGGGCAATGTCAAGAGCCAAAGAACCTGAGCTCATCACTTGCACCTTTTGCTCCGCACGTTCACCCAAACGCATGATTGAACCCTTACCAAAGTCTTTCTCAATCAATTTAAGAGCGTCATTCAAGGCTTTTTCACGTTCTGCCCCGAATTTTTTTGAAATTTCATCTAATTTTTTTGGTTTTTTCGCCATTCTATTCTCCTACATTCTAATGGTTCTCAGACCCATCTACTATTATATCAAAAGTTAGTCACTTAATAAAGCCTTGCGAACTAGGTTAAAGGCATGCATAACCGCAATATGTCGTACATCTGCTCGACTTCTGCCTCCAATATTCACCTTGATAACCTCAGTTCCTTGCTCTTGAGCCAAGCCTATGAAGACTGTCCCAGCTGGGTGCCCTTCTAGGCTATCTGGTCCTGCCACTCCAGTCAAACTAATTCCAAAATCAGATTGGGTTTTGATTCGCGCCTGTTCAGCCATCTTCTGAGCTGTAAATTCAGACACCACACCGTGCTCTTCCAAATCCTTGGCAGGAATATCCAACATCTTTGATTTTTCCTCCAAGCTATAGGTCACAAAACCACCCTTAAATATGCTTGAAGCTCCTGAAAAATCCGCTACATTGGCTTGGAAAAGCCCTGCCGTCAAGCTCTCTGCAGCCGTGATGGTTTTTCCTTGCTTTTTCAGTTCTCCTACTACGATACTGGCCAAGCTGGACTCTTCCCCATAACCATAGCAAAGTTCTCGTAAAGAAAGGCCTTCAAAAGTTTGGCGATTCAAGATTTGGTTTTCTAAGATATCCAGCGCTTGATTCGCCTCTTCTTGACTGCTAGCCTTTGTTGACAGACGCAGAGTGACTTCTCCTGTCTTAGCATAGGGGGCCAAGGTCGGATCTGTCTGATTATCAATCAAATCAGCCAAAATCGTAACCAGCTGACTTTCTCCAATTCCAAAGAAACGAAGAACTCGGGAATACAGCTTGCTCCCTGTCATCAACTTAGGTAGAAGTTGGTTTAAAACCATAGGCTTCAATTCACTTGGTGGACCTGGAAGGACAACGTAGGTCACTCCATCTACTTCTAGTATTCCTCCCACAGCCAGCCCCGTTTCGTTTGGCAGTGGAGTCGCTCCTTCTACAATTTGGGCTTGTCTTTCGTTATTCGGTGTTCGGGCATAATCTGGTCGCTGGGCGAAAAAGACATCTAACTTCTCCTGAGCCTGAGGATCGAAGACTAATTCTTTCCCTAAAAATTTAGCTAGAGTTTGTTTGGTCAAATCGTCCTCAGTTGGTCCCAAACCGCCTGTCAAAATCACCAGACTGCTACGTTGACTGGCAATCTCAAGCAAAGCCAAGAGACGAGCTTCATTGTCTCCTACAGCCGTCTGAAAATATACGTCTACCCCAATCTCTGCTAGTTTTTCCGATAAAAACTGGGCATTGGTGTTGACAATCTGTCCTGTCAAAATCTCTGTTCCAACAGCAATGATTTCTGCTTTCATGTTTCCTCCTACCTATCTATTCGTATTTTTTTGAAAAAATCGCAGGAAATTTCCCACGATTGATTTTTTATTTGTATCAAAAGTTAATTCTCTTCATCACCAACAGGTGCTCTGCCAAATAAATCTTCAAATAAGACCGCATTGGTTTCAAGCTGAGTGACTTCTTCTTGTCCCAAAGAACGTCGGAGTAGATTTTGCATTTCCAACATATGTGCTCTCGAAACAATCTGGTAAGAAACACCTTGAAGCATCTCTCCTTCACCCTGCAACTGCTGAGTTTCAATGGTTTTAAATGAATCTTTATAGCCTAGCAAGTTAGGGATACTTTTTGCAGACAAATCAATATTGGTCTGCATATTGTCACTCAAAGCTTTTAGAATCTCTTGATAATGACCAACGCTATTTAAACTGAGGGCTTTTTCCATGACTTTTTGAATAACTTCACGTTGACGTTTTTGACGACCATAATCTCCCTCAGGATCTTGGTAACGCATTCGTGCATAGACTAGAGCTTCTTCTCCCCCAATATGTTGCTCCCCAACACCGATAGAAATGGTATTAAATTCTTCTTGGTCACTGATAGAAATGGGGAAACCTAGGGTATTATTGACTGTAATACCACCTACTGCATCCACTAGTTTTTGCAACCCTTTCATATTGACCATCACATAGCGATCAATGTGGATATTCATCATTTTTTGAATGGTTTCTATAGCAAGCTCTGCTCCACCATCTGCATATGCTGAATTCAGTTTCGCTTCATGAGCCTGACCATTCCCTGATTCAATGCGGGTCAGAATATCCCGCTCTAAACTCATCATCGTTGTTTTTTTCGTTTTAGGATTCACTGTCATCAAGATCATGCTATCACTTCTACCGACCCAAGTTTCAGTTCGTTCAGCATTTCCAGTATCAACCCCCATTAACAGAATGGTCAAAGGTTCAGTCGCTTCAATAACCTTGGTTTCTTCGCCGATTTTTTTATAGGTTTTAGCTAAGGTTTCTGTCCCTTGTTGATAAATAGTATAAGCAAAAATACCTGCTCCTACTACAGTTACAGAAAGTAAAGCTAGCACCATTCCAATAATTTTTTTAACCATATTTCTACTAATCGATCAGTTTACCCATCAAGTAAACATCGATAAATTTCCCTTCTTCTATATATGCCCCACGCTCTTGGCGACCTTCAATGACAAAGCCATGCTTTTGATAAAGATGAACTGCTGCTTGATTACGAGTTTGAACAGTCAGTTGGAGACGACGTAGAATGCCACTTGCTTGTGCCCACTCTATCGCTTCTTCTAGCAACAAACTTCCCAAGCCATTATTCCAATATCTTTTTCCAATCACAATGAAGAGATCTCCAATATGATGGACTCTCTTACGCTGGTCAGCTGTAATATTTACAATACCAGCAATTTTATCATTTAAAAATGCAAGTAAGGTTATCTGATTGTCCGAACTAGCTTGCTTATTGAGGAATATTTCCATCTCCTCACTGGTCAAGAGAATACCATCTCCGTCTAGGCTGGTAAAATCTGTCTCCAAACTTACACGATTTAAAAAGGCCACTAATTCAGCTGCATCTTTAGGCTCTGCTTCTCTAATGAGCAATTCATACTCCATGTTGAAGCTCCTCTAAGAGTTTTTCTGCACGCAAACCCTTTGCCTGAAAATTTAAACGACGTCCATCTGCTTCTTTTAGAATTTCCAATTCTAAATAAGTATCTGGCAAGGCATCTCCTAAGAGATTCCCCCACTCAATAACAGTCACGCCTCCACCAAAGAGAAATTCATCCAAGTCGATAGAATCCGCATCTCCTTCAATTCGATAAACATCTAGGTGATAAAGTGGCAGTCTGCCTTCATACTCTCTTACGATAGTATAGGTTGGACTTTTAATCATTTGAGAAATCTGTAAACCTTTAGCAAGTCCTTTAGTAAAGGTTGTTTTACCTGCACCCAGTTCTCCAGTTAAGATTAAAACATCATTCTTTTCTAATAGATGACCCAAACGCTCCCCTAAGGCTTGTAGCTCTTCTTCATTTTTTGTGTACATACTCTTATTATACCAAAAACTTTTCTGTTGTGTCTATTTTCCTACTAAACTTATACTCAATGAAAATCAAAGAGCAAACTAGGAAGCTCGCCGCAGGCTGCTCAAAACACTGTTTTGAGGTTGCAGATAGAGCTGACGTAGTTTGAAGAGATTTTCGAAGAGTATTACCATCATAACATCCATAAAAACAAGCTTTCTCTAAAAGAAAATGAGCGTAGCAATGACCAATACAAGATCTCGGAAAATATGACCATAAAAGGAAACTTCCTTTTTAACAGAATTTGGGACAAGATAGGCTGCAAAAAACAAACCCAGTCCAATATAAATCAGAAGTGAGACAATGGTCATTGGATTTCTTAAGAAGAGAAGTGTTGCTAAAATAGTCACCAACACCGTCTTTTTTCTGTCTAGCATAGCAAGCAAATCGCGCATGTATTTTTTTAAG
This sequence comes from Streptococcus sp. 2342, assembly GCF_013276795.1. Classification (GTDB taxonomy): domain Bacteria; phylum Bacillota; class Bacilli; order Lactobacillales; family Streptococcaceae; genus Streptococcus. The sequence goes on along the minus strand of NZ_VMLR01000003.1, from coordinate 298,222 downwards.
GGTAAAAAAATCAACAAATCTAGCCCAAATAGAAAGAAAAAGGATGGCAATAAAAAGTCAACTAATTCTTGCTGTAGCGTATTTTTGATGAACAAGTTGTCTGACAAGACAAGAACAGCTCCTAACAAATTAATTAAGAGTAACATACTGTAAAAAAGCTTCACCGACTTCTTACTGGCTAGGACACTATGAACTTCTTGCTTACGAGTATAAAGATAATTTACTCCAGCACAGATTCCTGAAACGAAGACCATACTTCCAATAAAAAAAGCTGTACTTTGTTTAAAGGACAAGATGCATTCTTTCCATAGGAAACAGCTACTCAAACTGATTTGAATTAAAGCTAACAAAAATAAGATTCTCATTGATTTCATCTTTTCTCTCCCTTCCTACCAATCATTATACTAGGAGAAAAGAGAGAACTGTTTCTAATCTTCTCAAATGTCTTTTTAAGACGCTAAACAAACATGAGAGGCTAATACTCAATGAAAATCAAAGAGCAAACTAGGAAGCTAGCCGCAGGTTGCTCAAAACACTGTTTTGAGGTTGCAGATAGAGCTGACGTGGTTTAAAAGAGATTTTCGAAGAATATAAATTGAAATAAGGCTGATAGTATTCATTTCACTATCAGCCTTACAGGTTATTTAACGTTTCAGAAAAACTATAATGTCAAGATTAACTAAACAGTATCTAATTCCTTCAAATAATTTTCTATCTTCATCAGCATTAAAGGATTGTTATAAATCTTGCACAGCTCTCTTGCTTCTATATAATAATTTTTGACTTGTTCTTTGTCTAGAAATTTGGCTCCAGCATTTCCTACAAGAATAAGTAGAGGAGCCAGTTGGTAGCTTGTCTGTCTTTGTTTACAGAGTTCAATCGTCTCAAGAGCTTCTTGGATGGCTTCATTATATTTTCCCTTTGATACTAGGTAGTGAGCGTAGTTGTAACGAACTCTGATGTAGCCAAATAAAAACTCTTGATGCTCAAAATTTTTTGTCTGATATAACTCCATTAAATGAGAGTAGTTTGCCTCATATTCTTGTTCACGACCCACTAAGGAATAGAAATTAGATAGAGTATTCAATGCCTTTAAATAAATCAGAGTATTTGAGGAGACTTTTAATAATATATTTTCCAATGAAGAAATAGCCTCACACTTACTGTCATATTGATAGAAGTCAATAATAGCTTTAATCCATTCAAGGTAAGTTCGGTCTTCTAGTGTTAGAAAAGTACTTCGTTCAATCTCTATTCTATAAATATATTCCAAATCGTCATAATTTCTATCATCTAATAGTCGAGCAGATAATTGCTTGAAATTAGAGAGGTTAGATTTAATTTCAATTTGTTCATTAAAAAAATAATCTAATGGCACTTCGAGTCGTTGGGAGAGTTTGAACAAAAGGTCTGCGGAGGGAATGAAATGCCCTCTCTCAATTTTACTAATCTGGCTTTGTTCACAAATTCCTTCTGCAAGAGTTTGTTGGGAGAGTCTCAACTCTTTTCTTTTCAATCTGAATTTCTCTGCGAGTGTATTCATTAAAGATAATAAACCTTCCTATTTGCTTAATTTCATTATAAAATTTTTAGTTCAAAATAGCAAGTTAAAGGAATAAATAATTCTTTACGGTAATAAACTGAAAAAAAAGTCAAAAATTACATAAAAATACTTGGCTAAATAAAATATATCTGTTAAAATAAGGATAACGAAAAAGAAAAGGGTTTCACGAATGAAAAAAATCGTGGAATTCAAAAATTAGCTATATTAGCATTACTAGGTGTTTTATGTTTAGTAATACAATTCCTTACCAATAGTTTATTAAGAAGAATAAACTATTGGAGATTCGAGTCCAATCACAAAAGAAGTCCAATGGTCTTGATGTTGGGAAGGCTGATTAGTTGATTAAATGATGAAAATACTATTAACTATATAGTATTTCTGTTTTATCTAACTTTTAATTAGAAAGAAGGGATTCCGATGTACTAGGGTTTGATTTGTTGATACTTCTAAAGGCAGTCATTGTTATTGTTAGATTTTAAGTGAAAGAAGTGAGGGCTTTACAATGAAGAAAAGCATAAAAAAAAATAATTACAACATCTTTACTTACACTGACTTTAGCTGGTGCAGGTGGTTCGATTGTTTCAGCTGCAACAGTTTGGTATAAAGGTACTGCAGTTTATTGGAATTATGGTCGTACTGCTGGTCTTTGGAGCTATTCAAATGTTCAGTCTAGTGTTTACGAACACTCAGCAACTGCTAACGGGTCATTCTCAGGCTGGCAATCACCTGGAATAGAAGAACATGTTTCTAAATTCATTGGAACTGTACAGCTGAATGTTACTGGAATTGTAGGTAAGTACTTATGACATACAAAAACATATTATTAGGTAAAATGAGATACTTAATCCTGTTTTTGATTACTATCCAGAGTGCCTTACTTGCTCTGGTGGCAATTTTTTTAGCAGGTTTACAGTATCAACAGTCATGGCAGAGTTATAATCATCATTCCGGGACCGTAACAGTTTATCTTCAGAAGTTAACAGAAGAGCAATCACAAGATGTATTTAATTATTTTTTAGAACAGAGTGACTTGTCCATATGGACAAAACGTTCTGAAAGTAGTGATACAGGAGAAGGTCTAAATAGGATTTATATAGACATCCTTGGTAGCTCTGCTGGTTTTTCAGATTTTGAAAGTACGGGTAAAATAGTAGTCTCACAACAACAATTTGCAGATTTATTATCTCATAGTGATAATAGTATGACTATTGGACTTGACAAAGGGTCAAATAATATGCTTTACGAGCTTCCAGATTTATTATTTAGCACACCTGTAGTCATTGAACGATTAGATTATACTTTCCAAAACACTAATACGATTAATGGGATATACCATATCAATGGTCTCCACGATGCTGTCTCAAGAGATAACTTTCTGTTACATCTTTCAAAGATGTCAGGTATTTCTGTTGAGGATTTGACAAAAGAAAGTTTTGGAAGTAGTACTGATCAGGGAATTTGGGGAATAATACTTGCTATCAGCATCTTAGTAAATGCCTTCATTTTACTGATTCTATTCTTAATCTGTGTTCTTCAATCCTTTAAACATTTCGGAACATTGATTCTTTTAGGATGGGATAGAAAAGAATTATGGTCTGCTTTTTTCAAAAATTCTCTACTATTTTCAATCTACATTATTCCAATTATCTCTTTATGTAGTTGGTTGTTGTCAGGCTGGTCTAGTTTTGGTTTATCATCGTTTATTCTAGTTTTTGCTGGAGTCAGCCTCTCAGTCTTGTTGCTACTATTGATATTCATTATTCCAACGATTATTGTTTATTCGGTTTCTCCATTAGCCGCAATTCATAAACGATTACCAATGAAGCCTTTAATGGTAACCTGCTTGTTATTCTATACCTTGGTAGCTGGTTTGTTAATCGCAGTCAGTTACTCTTTAGATGCTCCAATGAATCAGTTTATTGAGAATATGAAAGTATCTAGGGAGTGGAAGAATGTTGAAGATATGTACGTTATATCCAGCTTTGTTGAGGGAAATGATGTAGGTACATATGCAGGAACTACAAATTCCCTTGAGCGTAGTATGTATAACTTTTACCAGCGTATATCTGAGCTTCCAGGTGTCTATATTGCCCAAGGAAAATTTCTTAATCAGGAGTACCTTGATGCAGTCTATGGGACATACCAGCATGTCCCTAAAAAACCATTTTGGTATTTGAAATTCTCCTATAATTACCTGCAAGAGCTAGGTATTCCCCTAAGTGATGAAGAGTTGCTAGAGATGAGGAATGGTACTCGACTTTATCTTCTACCTAACACGCTCAATACAGAAGAACTTGAGGTGATGAAGGCGTATTTACAGGAAAGTGTCACTGTAAAACCGGGAGATTTACAAACTAATTTCACAGAAAATCAGAAATTTATGTTCAAGGTTTACCAACCGTATCGACCAATATTTACTTGGTCAGATTCCATTTCTTATGGTACAACTAGTGAGAATCCAGTTATTTTTGTCTCAACACCAGAGAATTTATATTTCATGGAGTCGGCAAACTTAGTTGTCAGTGGCTATAATGGTCTTTTGAAGATTCGTGATAGGGAAACGATGGAACAGGTAGTGTCCGTTTTAGAAACAGAATTTCCAGATTTAACGGATAATCGGTTGAGTTTTACAACTGTCAAGAACTTTATCAATGGTCTTCAAAAAGATCTGAGTTATACATTTTATCTTTTCGGCACGATTATAGCGATTATCATCATTACGATGATGGCTATTTTCTGGAGTTTTGTCTTAATGTACCGCTTGTTATTTGAAGAAAAATTGTATGTCCAATACTTTATGGGATTCTCACCATGGAAAAGATATATTGGTGTGCTTTCTCTCATTATTAGTTTTTCTGTGATGGAACTAATCGTTTCTATCTTGGTGGGTTCTAAGTTGGGAATAGTCATGACACTAGCTACATTTGCTTTTCAGATAATGCTTCTTTACTTCAGTTTGTTCCGTAAAGAAGGAGAGAGTATCATACAATCATTTAAGGAGTAATCTCATGTCTAGAATTTCAGTACAAAATGTATCAAAACAATTTGGTTCAAGAGAAATTTTCAAAGACTTAAGCTTTGATATTGAGGAAAATGAATTTGTAGCTTTAGTAGGACCTTCTGGTTCTGGAAAATCGACTATCCTCAATATGATTGGACTATTGGATACTGTTGACAGTGGTAAAATCCTAATCAACGGAAAAGTTTTGCCTAAGGTAAATTCGCAATCAGCAGTTCATTATCGAAGGAATGTCATCAACTATCTTTTTCAATCCAATGCACTCATTTCTACATCTAGTGTGAAAGATAACCTGATGCTTGCCATGACTTTTTCGAATTTCTCTAGACAGGAGAAAGAGCAGAGAATCAAGGAAACGCTAGAATTTGTTGGTCTACAAAATCGGTTAAATAGTAAAATCAATGAATTATCGGGAGGTGAACAGCAGAGAATTGCGATTGTGAGAGCTATTTTAAAGCCCGGAGATATTGTCCTAGCAGATGAACCAACCGGATCTTTAGATCCTGAAATGTCTCAAAAAGCATTCGATTTGATTCGAACTTTGAGAGATCAATTTGGTAAAACAATTTTGGTTGTTACGCATAACATGGAGCAAGCACGGCAATGTGATAGGATTATTTCACTGGAGTCAGTTCTTGTAAATTAACTCAACCATTATTAGCACTTGATACGGTTACTTCTGAACCCATTTCAAAAGAAAACTATCTTTATTCCATGTTATTTTGAGGAAGATATTGTGAAAGTCAAAAATGATGATGAAGTTGAGTGGGATTTGTTAGAATTTCAAAAATTTAGAGCATTTTTGGCTTAGTAATATGTGTTGAAGGCTCAAAATCTATGATAAAAAGTAGCTTTGAAAACGTATTGCCTCCAAAGATTTAGTTAAATAATGATTTAACACAAAAAGAAATTATTGAAGTTCTGGAAAGATGTTGTTTCAGTATTGAAATCATCGAGAAAAAGTGGGAAAAACTTGCGATTTTCACAGAGAAAGGAAGAAAAAGTATAGAAATATAGTCAATTGAAACAAGAACAGAACAAAAGAGCCCTTTGTGCCATATTTTTCTCCTTTCGCTTTACAATTGGCTTGAACACCTTTTATTGTATCGTGCTCGGAGTTTTTTGTATAACCTTCGACGCGCACCCGCATAGCGGGTATTTTTTTGTCTCGCACCTAACGGAGCGAGACGAACTAATAGTCACTTAATCAAAAAACGCACCATATCAAAAACTAAAAAGTTTGATATCATGCGTCATGTCTTAAACTAATTGACTATACTTTCTATTCAAATGAGCTTTTAACCAATTGATTGAGCCAATCCACTCTTAAAACCAAAGAGCAATTTCTCGCTTAGCTGACTCTTCTGAATCTGAACCATGTACAACATTTTGGATAACCTCATTTTCTCCAGCAGCTTTTGCAAAATCACCTCGAATAGTTCCTGGTAAAGCTTCTTCTGGACGAGTCGCACCCATCATAGTCCGCCAAGTTTCGATTACTTTGGGACCAGAAATGATACCTACAAGAACCGGTCCTGAAGTCATAAATTCACGAATCGGCGGGTAAAAACTTTGACCAACCAAGTCCTGATAGTGCTGGTCAATCAACTCTTCTGAAACCTGTGAACGCAACTCCAATTTTTCGATTGTAAATCCACGTTGTTCGATGCGTTTCAACACCTCACCCACTAGTCCTCTTTTTACACCATCTGGTTTAATGATAAAAAATGTTTGTTCCATACCCGTCTCCTTTGTCAGCTTCTTTCTTTTATACTCTTCGAAAATCTCTTCAAACCACGTCAACGTCGCCTTGCCGTAGGTATGGTTACTGACTTCGTCAGTTCTATCCACAACCTCAAAGCAATGCTTTGAGCTGACTTCGTCAGTTCTATCTACAACCTCAAAGCAGTGCTTTGAGCAACCTGCGGCTAGTTTCCTAGTTTGCTCTTTGATTTTCATTGAGTATTATTTTACCACATTTCATGGAAAAATGGAGAAAATTTTCAGAAAAGAGAAAGAGAACCCGAAGGCTCTCTCATTCTCTTTTATTCTACTGTTTCTTCCACAGTTTCAACGGCAGTATCCACAACTACTTCTGTTGTTTCTTCATTCCCTTCTTCCTCTACTGAAGGATTAAGGTATTCTTCTTCGTTGACAGCATGTGGTTCAAGGTTACGGTAACGGGCCATACCAGTACCTGCTGGGATAATCTTACCGATGATAACATTTTCCTTGAGTCCAAGGAGATGGTCTTTCTTACCACGGATAGCCGCGTCAGTAAGGACACGAGTTGTTTCCTGGAAGGAAGCCGCTGACAAGAAACTGTTGGTTTCAAGTGAGGCTTTGGTAATTCCCATAAGGACTGGACGACCAGTCGCTGGAACTCCACCTGCGATAAGGACATCTTTGTTGGCATCTGTAAAGTCATTGATATCCATAAGGGTACCCATGAGAAGGTCTGTATCTCCTGGATCCATGACACGGACTTTACGAATCATTTGACGAACCATTACCTCGATGTGTTTGTCACCGATTTCTACCCCTTGGCTACGGTAAACTTTTTGTACTTCACCGAGAAGGTAAGTTTCAACTGACAAGACATCACGAACTGCAAGGAGACGTTTTGGTTGGATAGAACCTTCTGTAAGAGCAGCACCACGCGCTACTTGGTCTCCAACTTCTACACGCATACGAGCTGTAAATGGAACGACATATTCACCTTCGCCAGTTTCACCCTTAACAAAGACTTTCTTAGTACGAGTTGATGCATCTTCTTCGATAGCGGTAACTTGTCCTTTAACCTCTGTGATAACCGCTTCCCCTTTAGGATTGCGGGCTTCAAAGATTTCTTGGACACGAGGAAGACCCTGAGTGATATCGGTATTTGAGGCAACCCCACCCGTGTGGAAGGTACGCATTGTCAGCTGTGTACCAGGTTCCCCGATAGATTGGGCAGCGATTGTACCAACTGCTTCACCAACTTCAACCGCATCACCAGTCGCCAAGTTGATACCGTAACAGTGACGGCAGACACCATGACGAGTGTTACATGTAAATACAGAGCGGATAGTAACTTCTTCTACACCAGCATTGACAATTTCACGCGCCTTGTCTTCTGTAATCAACTCATTTGGACCAATGATTACTGCACCAGTTTCTGGATGTTTAACAGTTTTCTTAGTGTAACGACCATTGAGACGCTCTTCGAGTGACTCGATCATTTCTTTTCCTTCTGCGATAGAACGGATCAAGAGACCACGGTCTGTTCCACAGTCATCCTCACGGATGATAACGTCTTGGGCAACGTCAACCAAACGACGAGTCAAGTAACCTGAGTCGGCTGTCTTAAGGGCCGTATCAGTCATACCTTTACGGGCACCGTGAGTTGAGAAGAACATTTCGAGTACCGACAAACCTTCGCGGAAGTTTGAAAGGATTGGCAATTCCATGATACGTCCGTTCGGAGCAGCCATCAGACCACGCATACCGGCAAGCTGTGAGAAGTTTGAGATGTTACCACGGGCTCCTGAGTCCATCATCATAACGATTGGGTTCTTAGGATCTTGGTTGGCAATCAAGCGTTTCTCAAGTTTTTCACGAGCAGCACGCCATTCAGCTGTAACGGCATTGTAACGCTCGTCGTCTGTGATCATACCACGACGGAATTGTTTTGTGATTTGTTCGACACGTTTGTGTGATTCTTCAATGATTTCAGCCTTGTCATCAACGACTGGGATATCGGCAATACCCACTGTCAATCCTGCAAGAGTTGAATGGTGGTAACCGAGGTTCTTCATGCGGTCAAGTAGGGCAGAAGTTTCTGTCGTACGGAAACGTTTGAAGATTTCAGCGATGATATTTCCAAGGTTTTTCTTCTTGAATGGGGGGTTAAGTTCAAGATTGCTGATTGCTTCCTTGATATCTCCACCAAGTGGCAAGAAATATTTAGCTGGAACGCCTTCTGTCAAGTTGGCATTGTTTGGTTCTTGCAAGTATGGTAGACCCTCTGGCATGATGTCGTTGAAGAGGATTTTACCAACTGTTGTAAGCAAGACTTTATGTTTTTGCTCTTCTGTCCAAGGCTTGTTGAGGCTGTCTGTTGCGATACCAACACGTGAGTGAAGGTGAACATAACCATTACGGTAAGCCATAACCGCTTCGTCACGGTCTTTGAAGACCATTCCTTCACCTTCACGGCCAGCTTCTTCCATGGTCAAGTAGTAGTTACCCAAAACCATGTCCTGAGATGGTGTAACAACTGGTTTACCATCTTTCGGGTTCAAGATATGCTCAGCAGCGAGCATGAGGATACGAGCTTCTGCTTGGGCTTCTTCTGAAAGCGGTACGTGGATGGCCATTTGGTCCCCGTCAAAGTCGGCATTGTAGGCTTCACAGACAAGTGGGTGCAAGCGAAGGGCCTTACCATCAATCAAGACTGGCTCGAAGGCTTGGATACCCAAACGGTGAAGGGTCGGTGCGCGGTTCAAAAGCACTGGGTGTTCTTTAATCACTTCTTCAAGGATATCCCAGATACGCTCATCTCCGCGTTCCACCAAGCGTTTAGCTGCTTTGACGTTTTGCACGATATCACGGGCAACGATTTCACGCATGACAAATGGTTTAAAGAGTTCAATCGCCATTTCACGTGGCACACCACATTGGTACATCTTAAGAGTTGGACCAACGGCGATAACTGAACGTCCTGAGAAGTCAACACGTTTACCGAGCAAGTTTTGACGGAAGCGTCCTTGTTTACCTTTAAGCATGTGGCTCAATGATTTCAATGGACGGCTACCTGGTCCTGTGATTGGACGACCACGACGACCATTGTCAATCAAAGCGTCAACCGCCTCTTGAAGCATACGCTTCTCATTTTGAACGATGATACCTGGTGCATTCAACTCAAGCAAACGAGCCAAACGGTTGTTACGGTTGATAACACGGCGGTAAAGGTCGTTCAAGTCAGATGAGGCAAAACGGCCACCATCCAACTGCAACATTGGACGAAGATCTGGTGGAATAACCGGAAGGATGTTGAGAATCATCCATTCAGGTTTGTTTCCAGACTTATAAAAGGCATCCAAAACATCCAAACGACGGATGGCTTTGACACGTTTTTGTCCAGTAGCTGTTTTTAACTCTTCTTTGAGTTCAGCAATTTCTTTTTCAAGATCTACTTGTTTCAAAAGGTCTTGAATGGCTTCGGCACCCATCTTGGCAACGAATGATCCATAACCATACTCACGCAAGCGCTCACGGTATTCGCGCTCTGTCATGATAGACTTGTGCTCAAGTGGTGTATCCTTAGGATCAATCACCACATAAGCCGCAAAGTAGATAACTTCCTCGAGGGCACGAGGGCTCATATCAAGGGTCAAGCCCATACGGCTTGGAATCCCCTTGAAGTACCAGATGTGAGATACAGGAGCTTTCAACTCAATGTGCCCCATACGCTCACGACGAACTTTCGTACGCGTTACTTCAACCCCACAGCGGTCACAAACAATTCCTCTGTAACGAATGCGTTTGTACTTACCACAAGCACATTCCCAGTCTTTTGTAGGACCAAAGATAACTTCATCAAAGAGTCCTTCACGTTCTGGTTTCAAGGTACGGTAATTGATTGTTTCAGGTTTTTTGACTTCTCCATAAGACCATGAACGGACTTTACTTGGAGAAGCTAGGGTGATTTGCATACTTTTAAAACGATTTACATCAACCACTATTTCTTCCCTTTCTATTCTAAGTGAACTGCTTATTCTTATTCAGCAGCTTCTTCTGTTGCTTCCGCTTTTGTTGCTTTCTCAGCTTCTTCAGCTTCAAAGGCTGCTTTAGCCTCTTGGGCTGCTTTTTCGCGGGCTTTTTCAAGGTCATCTACGTGGATGACATCTTCGTCCATTCCTTCATCCAAGTCGCGAAGTTCCACTTCTTGGTCATCTTCGTCTAGGACACGCATGTCAAGACCAAGAGATTGCAATTCTTTGACAAGAACTCGGAAGGATTCTGGAACACCTGGTTTTGGAATTGGTTTTCCTTTTGTAATAGCTTCATAAGCTTTCAAACGTCCGTTAATATCGTCAGACTTGTAAGTCAAGATTTCTTGAAGGACATTTGACGCACCATAGGCTTCAAGAGCCCAAACCTCCATCTCACCAAAACGTTGTCCACCAAACTGAGCTTTACCTCCGAGTGGTTGTTGAGTAACGGTTGAGTATGGCCCGACTGAACGTGCGTGCAATTTATCATCAACCATGTGGTGGAGTTTGATCATGTACATGACACCAACTGACACACGGTTATCAAATGGTTCACCAGTACGTCCATCGTAAAGGATTGTCTTGGCATCGCTATCCATACCAGCTTCTTTAACAGTTGACCAAAGGTCTTCAGAACTTGCTCCGTCAAAGACTGGTGTTGCGATGTGAATACCAAGAGTACGAGCCGCCATACCAAGGTGGAGCTCCATAACCTGACCGATATTCATACGTGATGGCACCCCAAGTGGGTTCAACATGATGTCGACTGGAGTTCCGTCTGGAAGATAAGGCATGTCTTCTACAGGAACGATACGAGAGACAACCCCTTTGTTTCCGTGACGTCCGGCCATCTTATCTCCGACCTTGATCTTACGTTTTTGAGCGATGTAGACACGAACCAGCATGTTAACACCTGATTGCAACTCATCTCCATTTGCACGTGTAAAGATCTTAACATCACGAACGACACCATCGGCACCGTGTGGTACACGAAGAGAAGTATCACGAACTTCACGAGACTTGTCACCGAAGATAGCGTGCAAGAGACGTTCTTCAGCTGAAAGGTCTTTCTCACCCTTAGGTGTTACTTTACCTACAAGGATATCACCTTCTTTAACCTCAGCACCGATACGGATAATACCCATTTCGTCAAGGTCTTTAAGGGCATCTTCACCAACGTTTGGAATTTCACGAGTAATTTCTTCAGGCCCAAGCTTTGTATCGCGTGTTTCTGATTCGTATTCTTCAAGGTGAACAGATGTATAGACATCGTCTTTGACCAAGCGTTCGCTCATGATAACAGCATCCTCGAAGTTGTAACCTTCCCAAGTCATGTAGGCAACGATTGGGTTTTGTCCAAGCGCCATTTCTCCATTTTCCATAGAAGGTCCGTCAGCGATAAAATCGCCTTTTTCAACGACATCGCCAACTTTAACAAGCGTACGTTGGTTGTAGGCAGTACCTGAGTTTGAACGACGGAATTTTTGGATGTGGTAAACGTCCAATGAACCATCTTCACGACGAACTTCTACCTTGTCAGCATCTGCGTAAGTAACTTTACCATCATACTGAGCAATCACAGCAGCTCCTGAATCGTGGGCTGCTTGGTATTCCATACCAGTACCAACGTAAGGTGCTTGAGGATTGATCAATGGCACAGCCTGACGTTGCATGTTGGCTCCCATGAGGGCACGGTTGGAGTCATCGTTTTCCAAGAAAGGAATACATGCTGTCGCAACGGCAACTACCTGTTTTGGTGAAACGTCCATGTAGTCAACAATATTAGCTGGATACTCTTGGTTAACCCCTTGGTGACGTCCCATGACAATCTTCTCAGCAAATGTTCCATCTTCATTCAGACGAGAATTAGCCTGTGCTACAGTAAATTCATCTTCTTCATCGGCTGTCAACCAAACGATTTCGTTGGTAACAACACCTGTTTCACGGTCAACTTTACGGTATGGTGTTTGAACAAAACCATACTTGTTCAAATGTCCGTAAGATGACAAGTTGTTAATCAAACCGATGTTAGGTCCTTCAGGTGTCTCGATTGGACACATACGACCGTAGTGAGTGTAGTGCACGTCACGTACTTCATATCCAGCACGGTCACGTGTCAAACCACCAGGTCCCAAGGCTGACAAACGGCGTTTGTGAGACAACTCAGAAAGCGGATTGTGTTGGTCCATGAACTGTGACAACTGTGATGAACCAAAGAATTCTTTAACCGCAGCTGTTACAGGACGGATGTTGATGATTTGTTGTGGTGTCAAGACTTCGTTGTCTTGAACAGACATACGTTCACGGACATTACGTTCCATACGAGAAAGTCCCAAACGTACTTGGTTGGCAAGCAATTCACCAACCGCACGGATACGACGGTTTCCAAGGTGGTCGATGTCATCTACACGGCCAAGGCCTTCAGCCAAGTTGAGGAAGTAGCTCATCTCAGCAAGGATATCAGCAGGAGTGACGATACGAACCTTGTCATCTGGATTAGCATTACCAATGATGGTTACAACACGGTCTGGATCAGTTGGTGCAACAACCTTGAATTTTTGAAGAACAACTGGCTCAGTCACAACCGCTGCATCATTCGGAATGTAAACAATCTTGTTCAAGTCACCATCCAAATGGCTTTCAATACTTTCAATCACGCTACGAGTCATGATTGTACCAGCTTCTACCAAGATTTCTCCTGTTTCAGGGTCTACCAATGGCTCAGCAATGGTTTGGTTGAGCAAACGTGTTTTAACATTGAGTTTTTTATTGATTTTGTAACGACCAACTGCTGCCAAGTCATAGCGACGTGGGTCAAAGAAGCGAGCTACAAGCAAGCTACGTGAGCTTTCAGCAGTCTTAGGCTCACCTGGACGGAGGCGTTCGTAGATTTCTTTCAAAGCTTCGTCGGTACGAGAGTCCATTGGGTTCTTGTGGATATCTTTTTCAACAGTGTTGCGAACCAATTCGCTGTCACCAAAGATATCAAAGATTTCATCATCACCTGAGAAACCAAGGGCACGAACCAAGGTCGTAAATGGAATCTTACGAGTACGGTCGATACGAGTGTAGGCGATGTCTTTTGAGTCGCTTTCAAGCTCCAACCAAGCTCCACGGTTAGGGATAACAGTTGAACCATATCCCACTTTACCGTTTTTATCAACTTTGTCGTTAAAGTAAACACCTGGTGAGCGGACCAACTGAGATACGATGATACGTTCACCACCATTGATGATAAAAGTACCCATTTCTGTCATGATTGGGAAATCACCAAAGAAAACTTCTTGGGTCTTGATTTCGCCTGTTTCTTTATTGATCAAGCGGAAGGTTACAAAAATTGGTGCTGAGTAGCTAGCATCGTGGATACGAGCTTCTTCTAGCGTGTATTTTGGTTCCTTGATTTCATATCCAACAAATTCCAACTCCATTGTGTCTGTGAAGTTTGAAATTGGCAATACATCTTCAAACACTTCCTTAAGACCATGGTCTAGGAAATCTTTGAATGAGTCAGTTTGAATTTCAATCAAATTTGGTAAGTCAAGAACTTCTTTGATTCTTGAAAAACTACGACGGGTACGATGTTTCCCGTATTGAACGTCATGTCCTGCCAAGATGATTCTCCTTTGTAAATAAGTTCCAAGCCTTGTCAATTAGGCTTTTCTAATCGTCATATGGTTGTAAAACCCTTATCACCGTGTCCCTTTGATGAATTTTCAGAATCTTTAAGTCTTTGTTACAACCGCTCGAAATCCTGAAAAAAAGCACAAAAAGAGCAGCTAAATCTGACTTTTTCAGAAGATTTAACTGCTGTGAGCCTTGTCTGGACAATATTTCAGACAAAACCTACGACAAATGATTATTCATATTATACCCTATTTAGCTAGATTTTTCAAGGGATTCTGTAGATTTTTGGTAATTTTTTTTCGTAGGTAACTTCTCAAAGTAACTTCTACTTACCTAACCGAAGTGGAAATTAGTCTAAAACGGATTTTTATGGTGGAATTAAGTCTGAGACGTTTGAAAATGTTTTAATAGCAACAACGTACTATTCTAGTTTCAATCTGCTATAGAAGTTACCCTTTTCATTCTCTCAAAAGTCAATCATAAAAGAGGAAAAATCGAAGTTCCTCCTCTTCACTGTTTACTATCGAATCAAGTAAATCAAATCGTTACTCATTCACAATTTTTTCATCAACTTTAGGGTTTAGAGTTGTTCCCCAATGTGTAATTGTACGCTGTTGTACTAGTGGTAAGTCTGTGCGGTTGTAAACTGTACGCCATGGTTCCCATACAAGACCCGTCTTTTCTTGAACCTTGATACGAAGATTACGGACATTTCCTTTAAATTGAATCTCTGTTTGGAAGCCTGAAGTTCTGTTTTTTCCGTTATCTTCCCATTGACGTGAACGAATTTCTGGATTTCCTTGTTCATCATATGTAATTTCATCCCAATAGATGTAGTAACGCGCAACATAAGCACCCTTATGATGAAGTTTCAAGAAACCATTTTTGTAAGAAGTAACCTTCGTTTCGATATAGTCTGTACTATTTTGTAAAGTTGCTTGGGCATTATCTTTTAGGAAGGCAGTCTTATATGAGATTGGCACAGCTGGACTTTGAGCGCTAAAGTTAGCTCCTTCTCTGATGAGTTCCTTCAAGTTTTCGACTGTTCCTGTGACAACTTTGGCGGCACCGCTAGCATTACCTCCTACAATTACCGCTGTTACAGAAGTATTCTTCAATAGACGGCTCCATTCAGAATTTGGAGCAATTGTTGCGCCTTTGATAACCGCATTGATAGCTGCTTTTAATTCAGTAGACTTACTTGTTGACTCAAACTTAACATAGATTTGACGTCCGTAAGAAACGTTTGATACATATACAGGTGGAGTTTGTGAATCAACGCCTCTCTGTTTTAAATCTTCAGGTGTCACACTCTTGTCAAATACAGCCGCTGGATTGGTCGGTGCATCAAATGTCGCTGTATAGTAGATTTGTTTAAAGTTTACAACTTCAATTTGCTTTTCACCCTTTTGCACAGCCTCAAAGTCAATCTTGAGCGGTGCACCTGCTTTTTCAAAGTCTGCACCAAATTTTGCTTTCAATTGATTCATGCTATAGGCTGTAGTTGATTCATACTGAACACGGGCAGGAACGGAATGGCTAGATGAGTAATTCTTTGTCCATCTTTCAACCAAGGTATTCATCGCAGACTGCATACCACTAGTTGTAGGATCTGCTTCAATTCGGCTGTCAGACTGAATCATACCAGGTAAATCGACGCTGACTGTCCCCTTTGCACGGGCAAGACTAATCAATTCTGGCTGATTTTCTAGCAGATTTTGGTTTGCCTTATACAAGCCACCTAGGAAGACATTTTGATTTCCATTGATGGAAACATCTGCTGTGCCTGTAGAGAGGGTTTTCTTGATTTTTTCTACAACGACAAACTCTCCATTTTGTTCCTTAGCACTTGTGTTGTAGCGATTTTCTAATGTTTCTCCTTTGCGAGTTAAAATATCCAAAGGATTATAAGTTAAGCCAAAAAGGTAGTCTTTCAATGCTGATTTTTGATTTACTACTGGTGCAGTTCTATCCTGTCCAACTTGAGTTGTTGCTGAACGGAATACTTCCACTTCTGCCAAGCTCAATGGGGTATTTTTAGTTTTCAACTCCACTTTTACATAACGAGCGCCTTTGGCGGTGAAGAAAACTTCAAGTTCTGCCTTCCCATTCAAACTATCAAAGTGTTGACGAGCAACTTCTTGTTTTGCTTCATTTAACAAAACAACATCAAAATTGGAAAGACGATTAGCTACATTCCCATCTCCACGATTGTAAAGTTTAACTTTTCCAACATTCTCTGTTTTTCCAAGATCAACTTGCCACCAAGCATTGTCTTCAAAGTTTGTGTGTGTTACAGAATGGTGCCCGTAATCACTGTCAACATTACCGTCCACTGCTCGTGTAGCAGCTCCTCCATAAGCAGTAGAACTTTGACTAGCTTGTTTTCCACGAGCGATGTTTTCTGTCTCAACTGGACGATTCCCTTGCTCTGTAGCCAAAGCTACTCCCTGAGCGCTCAATAAAAAGGCCGCAACAACAGCACTACACACACCGAGTCCACACTTTTTGACAAAGCGATGCAAACGTTTTTCTTGATTCATTCCTTATTCCTCCGTTTTTAAATGAAATACGTTTTCCTATTTGTCTATAGTTTATCAAATTTCAAGTAAAAGTCAAGCACAAATCAGCAAAAAAGTCAAGAAAATAAGAAGAAAACGTTTGCTGAATTTTTCTGATATTTTCTTTAGATTTCCAGTAAATACTATAGTTTGGAAACTAGATAAAACTTGAGAAGCGCCAGCTTTTTCTCTTCCTATTTATAGTTTCGCTAGATGAACTTTTTAAAGAAATATTAGAGAGCAATTTCTGAATAAAAATAGCTGGGAACACATCATCTTCCTAATAATACGGCTTGTCTTATGTGACATTTTTATACTATTCGAAAATCTCTTCAAACCACGTCAACGTCGCCTTGCCGTACTCAAGTACAGCCTGCGGCTAGTTTCCTAGTTTGCTCTTTGATTTTCATTGAGTATTATTTCCATTATTTATACTGATATATAAAATAATACGGAAAACTTCTCAAAAGTAAGAATTTCTTTTACAAACCAAAGAAAACGCTTGCATATTGTTTTACTACATGCTATACTGATATAGAAATTTATTGATTGGAGAATCATTATGAGAAAAACACCAGCTCAAACTGAGAAAAAAATGGTCTACAGCATCCGTTCCCTCAAGAATGGAACTGGTTCTGTCCTTATCGGCGCAAGCCTTGTCCTACTTGCTATGGCTACGCCAACTATCTCAGCCGACGAAAGTACAACAACCACTAACGAACCCAGCAACGGAAATACAACCATCCTTGCCCAACCTCTTACTGATACAGCAGCTGGCTCTGGTAAGAAGGAAAGTGATATTTCTTCACTCGAAAATGCAAACGCTTCCCTAGAGAAAGCAGAAGAAAAACCTGCAACAGATCCAACAACTCCTGTTGCAAGCCCAGCCGATTCAGCACCACAAACTGGACAAGATCGTTCAAATGAGCCAACTACTTCTACTAGTCCAGTAGCAACTGAAACTAAGGCAGAAGAGCCAATCGAAGACAACTACTTCCGTATCCATGTCAAAAAACTTCCTGAAGAAAACAAGGATGCTCAAGGACTCTGGACTTGGGATGATGTTGAAAAACCTTCTGAAAACTGGCCTAACGGAGCCTTGTCCTTCAAGGATGCTAAAAAAGACGACTACGGCTACTACCTAGATGTCAAATTAAAGGGAGAACAAGCTAAGAAAATTAGCTTCCTCATCAACAATACAGCTGGAAAAAATCTAACCGGCGATAAATCTGTAGAAAAACTGGCACCAAAGATGAATGAGGCTTGGTTGGACCAAGATTACAAGGTTTTCTCTTACGAACCACAACCTGCAGGAACTGTTCGCGTCAACTACTACCGCACAGATGGCAACTATGACAAGAAATCTCTCTGGTACTGGGGAGATGTGAAAAATCCAAGTAGCGCTCAATGGCCTGACGGAACAGACTTTACGGCTACAGGTAAATACGGTCGCTATATCGACATTCCTCTTAATGAAGCTGCGAGAGAATTTGGATTTTTGCTATTAGATGAGAGCAAACAAGGAGACGACGTGAAAATCCGTAAAGAAGATTATAAGTTTACAGATTTGAAAAATCATAGCCAAATTTTCCTAAAAGACGATGACGAATCGATTTACACAAATCCATACTATGTCCATGATATCCGTATGACAGGAGCCCAACACGTAGGCACTTCTAGCATTGAAAGTAGTTTTTCAACACTTGTTGGTGCTAAAAAAGAGGATATCCTCAAGCACTCCAACATCACTAATCACCTAGGAAACAAAGTAACTATCACCGATGTTGCAATCGATGAAGCTGGTAAGAAAGTGACCTACAGCGGAGATTTCTCTGACACAAAACATCCTTATACCGTTAGCTACAACTCTGACAAATTCACTACCAAAACAAGCTGGCGCCTGAAAGATGAGACTTACAGCTATGATGGTAAACTTGGAGCTGAACTCAAAGAAGAAGGAAAACAGGTTGATTTAACTCTCTGGTCACCAAGTGCTGATAAGGTTTCTGTTGTTGTCTACGACAAGAATGACCCTGAAAAAGTAGTTGGAACTGTCGCTCTTGAAAAAGGGGAAAGAGGAACTTGGAAACAAACTCTAGATAGCACAAACAAATTAGGAATCACAGATTTCACTGGCTACTATTATCAATACCAAATCGAGCGTCAAGGTAAAACTGTTCTTGCACTCGATCCTTACGCTAAATCCCTCGCTGCTTGGAATAGTGACGATGCTAAGATTGACGATGCCCATAAAGTGGCTAAAGCCGCCTTTGTAGACCCAGCTAAACTAGGACCTCAAGACTTGACTTATGGTAAGATTCGCAACTTCAAATCGCGCGAAGATGCTGTCATCTATGAAGCTCATGTGCGTGACTTCACTTCAGATCCTGCCATCGCAAAAGATTTGACTAAGCCATTTGGTACTTTTGAAGCCTTTATCGAAAAACTAGACTACCTCAAAAACTTGGGTGTAACCCACATCCAGCTCCTTCCAGTCTTGTCTTACTACTTTGTCAATGAGTTGAAGAACCACGAACGCTTATCTGACTATGCTTCAAGCAACAGCAACTACAACTGGGGATATGACCCTCAAAACTACTTCTCCTTGACTGGTATGTACTCAAGCGATCCTAAGAATCCAGAAAAACGAATCGCAGAATTTAAAAACCTCATCAACGAAATCCACAAACGTGGCATGGGAGCTATCCTAGATGTCGTTTATAACCATACAGCTAAAGTCAATCTCTTTGAAGATTTAGAGCCAAACTACTACCACTTTATGGATGCTGATGGGACACCTCGAACTAGCTTTGGTGGTGGACGTTTGGGAACAACCCATTATATGACCAAACGGCTCCTAGTTGACTCTATCAAATATCTAGTTGATACCTACAAAGTGGATGGCTTCCGCTTCGATATGATGGGAGACCATGATGCGGCTTCTATCGAAGAAGCTTACAAGGCTGCACGCGCCCTCAATCCAAACCTCATCATGCTTGGTGAAGGTTGGAGAACCTATGCTGGCGATGAAAACATGCCTACTAAAGCTGCTGACCAAGATTGGATGAAACATACCGATACTGTCGCTGTCTTCTCAGATGACATCCGTAACAACCTCAAATCTGGTTATCCAAACGAAGGTCAACCTGCCTTTATCACAGGTGGCAAGCGTGATATCAACACTGTCTTTAAAAATCTCATTGCTCAACCAACCAACTTTGAAGCAGACAGTCCTGGAGATGTCATCCAATACATCGCAGCACATGATAACTTGACCCTCTTTGACATCATCGCTCAGTCTATTAAAAAAGACCCAAGCAAGGCTGAGAACTATGCTGAAATCCATCGTCGTTTGCGACTTGGAAATCTCATGGTCTTGACTGCTCAAGGAACTCCGTTTATCCACTCTGGTCAGGAATACGGACGTACTAAACAATTCCGTGACCCAGCCTACAAGACTCCAGTAGCAGAGGACAAACAACCAAACAAATCTCACTTGTTGCGTGATAAGGACGGCAATCCATTTGACTATCCTTACTTCATCCATGACTCTTACGATTCTAGCGATGCAGTCAACAAGTTTGACTGGACTAAGGCTACAGATGGAAAAGCTTATCCTGAAAATGTTAAGAGCCGTGACTATATGAAAGGGTTGATTGCCCTTCGTCAATCTACAGATGCCTTCCGACTTAAGAGTCTCCAAGATATCAAAGACCGTGTCCACCTCATCACTGTTCCAGGTCAAAATGGTGTAGAAAAAGAGGATGTAGTAATTGGCTACCAAATTACTGCTCCAAACGGTGATATCTACGCAGTCTTTGTCAATGCGGACGAAAAAGCTCGCGAATTTAATTTGGGAACTGCCTTTGCCCACCTCAGAAATGCTGAAGTTTTGGCAGATGAAAACCAAGCAGGACCAGTAGGAATTGCCAACCCTCAAGGGCTTAAATGGACTGAAAAAGGTTTGAAATTGAATGCCCTTACAGCTACTGTTCTTCGAGTCTCTCAAAATGGAACTAACCATGAGTCAACTGCAGAAGAGAAACCAGACTCAACCCCTTCCAAGCCTGAACATCAAAATGAAGCTTCTCACCCTGCACATCAAGATCCAGCTCCAGAAGCTAAACCTGATTCTACTAAACCATCTGCAACAGTAGCTGATGCAGAAAATAAACCTAGCCAAGCTACAACTGGTTCACAAGCTTCACAACCACATAAAGACAATAATACTCAATCACTTCCATCTACGCCTACTCAAACTATTGTCACTTCCTATACTCCAGCTTATACAAATAAGAAACCGGAAACTCCAAATCAGGCAACTAAAGCTAGTTGGAAACAAGAAAATGGCATCTGGTATTTCCATAAAGCAGACGGTTCTCTAGCTACTGGTTGGATCAAAGATGGAGATACTTGGTATTATCTAAAAGATGATGGCTCTATGTCAACTGGTTGGGTAAAAGATGGCAATGTTTGGTACTTCCTAAATAGTAACGGTTCTATGTCAACCGGTTGGGTTAAAGATGGAGATACTTGGTACTATCTAGATCCATCAGGAGCTATGAAAGAAAATCAATGGTTTGAAGTTTCTGACAAATGGTACTATGTTGATTCATCAGGTAAACTTGCAGTTAATACAAGAGTTGAAGGCTATTTGGTCAATGAAAACGGTGAATGGGTTAGCTAAAACTGCTACTGTATAACCTTTGCATAGCTAGATATAACTAATCCAAATACAGGAAGCTCAACGATAACAAACTCCTGTTGGCAGGAATCAACCTCCTTGCCCTTCTAGGTCTCGGGTTCTTGCTAAAAAACAAAAAAGAGAACTAAACTAGCCCTCCTATAGAAAAATCCCCCAAGCCTTACAGCTCGGGGGATTAGTTTTTGTACAATATTTGTCGTCCTAATAAGCCTGATTAAGATTTTTTATTAAGCCTCTTTCATGGCAAAATAAGTCCGTACTTTGGGTGCAACTTGTGTGCCGAAGAGTTCAATAGCTCTCAGAACTTGTTCATGAGGCATGGAACCAAGCGGTAGATGGAGCATGAAGCGGTCCAATCCTAAATCCTCAATCATACGAATCAATTTTTCTGCCACCTGATCTGGATTTCCCACAAACATGGCGCCATTTGGTCCAACTTGCTCTAAATATTGTTCATAACGCAATTCCTGCCAGTGCGGGCGATCTTTGGAAATAGCATCCACTACTTGCTTGGTCGGATGGAAATAATCTTTCACAGCCTGCTCGCCATCTTCAGCAATCCACCCCCAAGAATGAGCCCCAACCTTTAACTCATTACTGGTATGACCCGCTTCGCTACCAATCTCACGATAAGCCTGAATCAACTTTTTAAAATAACGCGGATTCCCACCAATAATGGCATAGACAATCGGTAGACCTGCCTGAGCAATCTTCACTGTTGATTCGACATGGCCACCTGTCGCTATCCACAAGGGTAATTTGTCCTGAACTGGACGAGGATAAACTTCCTTGCCAGAGATTGTTTGGGTCAATCGCCCTTGCCAGTCTATCCTGGTCTTCTCATTGACTAACTGGAGCAAGTCTAATTTCTCATCAAAAAGGGCTTCGTAGTCTTTCAAATCATATCCAAACAAGGGAAAAGATTCCGTGAAAGAACCCCTTCCAGCCATAATCTCCGCACGTCCATTTGACAAAGCATCGATAGTGGCATACTGTTGGAACAAGCGAATCGGATCCATGCTCGAAAGAATGCTGACTGCACTGGTCAAACGGATTTTATTGGTATTAACTGCCCCAGCGGCCAGAACAATCTCTGGGGCTGATACTGCAAAATCCTCTCGATGGTGCTCACCAATCCCATACACATCCAAACCAACCTTATCAGCCAGTTCAATCTCTGCCACCAACTGACGAATGCGTTCGGCATGACTGTAAGTTTCCCCAGTCCCTTCAAGCTCCGTTGTTTCCCCAAATGTTGAAATTCCCAATTCTACCACAGTGATTCTCCTTGTCTACCTCTGTCCTTCAATTTGAAAAATTATTCTAACACGAATCTTAAGTACAAGCAACCGATTTGCTCACAAGAAAAAGCCTAGATAACTAGACTTTTTTAGCTTATTCTACCGTCACTGACTTAGCAAGATTACGTGGTTTGTCCACATCGAGACCACGATGAAGCGTTGCAAAGTAAGCGACCAATTGTGTTGGTACGACCATTGAGATTGGTGAGAGGTAAGGGTGGACAGTCGTAAGCACGATGTCGTCGGTATCTTTGGCAACATTTTCTTCTGCGATAGTGAGGACTTTGGCACCACGGGCTGCCACTTCTTGGATATTTCCACGAGTGTGGTTGGCAAGAACTGGGTCTGACAAGAGAGCCAAAACAGGTGTTCCATCCTCAATCAAGGCAATAGTTCCGTGCTTAAGTTCTCCTGCCGCAAACCCTTCACACTGGATGTAAGAAATCTCTTTAAGTTTGAGACTTGCTTCCATGGCTACGTAGTAATCTTGACCACGTCCGATGTAAAAGGCGTTACGAGTTGTTTCAAGTAGCTCACGAACCTTGGCTTCAATGGTTTCTTTCTCTGAAAGAGTTGATTCGATAGACTGAGCTACGATTGACAACTCATGCACCAGGTCAAAGGCTTGCGCTTTAGTATTGCCATTTGCTTCTCCGACTGCTTTTGCAAGGAAGGCAAGGGCTGCGATTTGCGCTGTATAGGCTTTAGTTGATGCCACGGCAATTTCAGGACCTGCGTGAAGGAGCATAGTATGATTGGCTTCACGTGAAAGGGTTGAACCTGGGACATTTGTCACTGTCAAGCTTGGGATACCCATTTCATTAGCCTTGACCAAAACCTGACGGCTATCCGCTGTTTCACCAGACTGGCTGATAAAGATGAAGAGTGGTTTCTTGCTAAGAAGTGGCATACCATAGCCCCACTCAGATGAGATTCCAAGCTCAACTGGCGTATCTGTCAATTCTTCCAACATTTTCTTAGAAGCAAATCCTGCGTGGTAAGATGTCCCAGCTGCAAGGATGTAGATACGGTCTGCGTCTTGAACAGCCTGGATGATAGCTGGGTCTACGACAACTTGACCAGCCTCATCTGTGTAGGCTTGGATGAGTTTACGCATAACAGTTGGTTGCTCATCAATTTCCTTAAGCATATAGTAAGGGTAAGTTCCCTTACCGATATCTGACAAGTCAAGTTCAGCAGTGTAGCTAGCACGCTCACGACGATTTCCATCATAGTCTTGAACTTCCACACTATCAGCCTTGACGATTACCAACTCTTGGTCATGAATTTCCATGTATTGGTTGGTTTCACGAATCATAGCCATAGCATCTGAGCAGACCATGTTATAGCCTTCTCCAAGGCCAATCAAAAGTGGTGATTTATTTTTAGCCACGTAGATGACTTCAGGATTTTGTGAGTCAACCAAGGCAAAGGCATAAGAACCACGGATGATATGAAGGGCTTTTTTGAAGGCTTCAAGAACTGACAAGCCATCTTCTTCCGCAAATTTTCCAATCAAATGAACGGCGATTTCCGTATCTGTTTGCCCTTTAAAGTGGTGACCTGCAAGGTATTCTTCCTTGATTTCAAGATAGTTCTCAATCACCCCATTGTGCACCAAGACAAAACGTTCTGTCTCAGAGCGGTGTGGGTGAGCATTGTCTTCCGTTGGTTTCCCATGAGTTGCCCAACGAGTATGACCGATCCCAGTTGTTCCCTCAACACCAGCTGTCTTGGCAGACAATTCTGCAATACGACCAACAGCCTTCACCAAATGGTTCTCAGCACCACCTAGGACAAAAATCCCCGCAGAATCATAGCCACGGTATTCGAGCTTTTCAAGCCCTTGAATCAAAATATCAGTTGCATTTGTGTTTCCAACAACACCAACAATTCCACACATAGTATATACGACACAGACCAGCTGTGCTTTCTCCTTAAAATTGGTATAGTCTAATTCCTCTTTTATAGAATCAGCAAAAACAGTATATACTTGTTTCTTTCACTTGTCAAGAGTAAAAATTGGTATAGTTCAAATTAACTTTTTTGCAACCAAAAAACTCTGACCAATTAGGACAATCAGTCAGAGTCTTTTTTAAAATCCATTATTACCGCTTAGCTCCTTGAACCAGTGCCCTGATTTTTTCAGACGACGTTCTTGCGTTTCCAAGTCTAATTCAACCAAACCATAGCGATTTTTATAGCTATTGAGCCATGACCAGCAATCGATAAAGGTCCAAATCAAGTAGCCCTTACAATTGGCTCCGTCTTCAATAGCACGGTGAAGTTCACGAAGATGACCTTTTACAAAGTCAATACGGTAATCATCTTGAATCATTCCATCTTGACGGAATTTTTCTTCCCCTTCAACACCCATACCATTCTCTGTCAACATCCACTCGATATTGCCATAATTTTCCTTGATATTTTGGGCGATGTCATAAATCCCTTGCTCATAAATCTCCCAGCCACGGTGAGGATTGATTTTACGTCCAGGCATCACATAAGGCTCGTAAAAATGTTCTGGTAAGAGTGGACTCTCTGGATGCTTCGCAAATCGAGGAGCCATAACACGCAAAGGTTGATAGTAGTTGACACCAAGGAAGTCCACAGTATTGTCACGAATGAGATCCAACTCCTCCTCTGTAGCATCAGGCAAGAGACCGTATTCATGTAAGATTTCTACTAACTCCTGTGGATAAGTCCCCAAAACAGACGGATCTAAGAAAGATTGGGCCTGAAAAAGGTCCGCAATATTAGCAGCCTTGACATCAGCAGGATGCTGACTACGTGGATAAGCCGGTGTCAAGTTTAAGACAATCCCAATCTTAGCATCAGGCAAGATTTCATGACAGACCTTGACCGCCCGACTGCTGGCCAATTGTGTATGATAAGCTACTTTAACGGCTGCCTCTGCATCCACCTTATGTGGATAATGGGCATCGTAAAAATAGCCAAATTCTACTGGAACGATGGGCTCGTTAAATGTAATCCATTGATCCACTAAATCTCCATAAGTCTCAAAACAAAAACGAGCATAGTCTTCATAGGCTGAGACAATCGCCTTATTTTCCCAACCATCACCATCCTCTTGAAGGGCAAAAGGCAAATCAAAATGATAAAGATTGACTAAAAGACGAATCCCTTTGGCCTTAATAGCCTCAAAAACTTTACGGTAAAAGTCTACACCCTGAGGATTGACTTTTCCACAGCCTTGTGGAAAAATCCGTGACCACTGAATAGAAGTCCGAAAGGCCGTGTGACCAGTTTCTAACAAGAGGTCGATATCCTTTTCCCAGTTTTCATAAAAAGTCGATGTCTTATCTGGACCAATCCCATTATAGTAACGATTTGGCTCCACTTGGTACCAATAATCCCAGAGATTATCTCCCTTACCGTCACCAGCTACACATCCTTCTGTTTGTGGTCCAGAAGTAGAGGATCCCCAGACAAAATCCTTTGGAAATCTTAGCATACATTTACCTCTTTATCTAGTCATTTTTCCCATTATACAGAAAAAACAAGGTAAAAACTAGTTACATTTTTTCCTTGTTTTTCTTCTGATTATAGTTTTTATTTCTTGCTGAGAATTTCAAGCGTTTCAAGCACGTTATCTGCATGAACTTCGATGGTGTCACCAGTCGCTTTAATCTTCACTTCTACGATGCCATCGGCTGCTTTCTTCCCAACAGTGATACGGATTGGCAATCCAATCAAGTCGCTATCGCTGAATTTAACACCAACACGTTCGTTACGGTCATCTGTCAAGACTTCATAACCAGCTCCCATCAAGCTTGCTTCAAGCTTTTCTGTCAAGGCTTGTGCTTCTTCATCCTTGACATTAACAGTGATCAAGTGAACATCAAATGGCGCCAATTCTTTAGGGAAATTGATTCCCCAAGCGTAACGGTATTCACCTTTTGGCGTTTTGTTAACAAAGAGGCGAGCGTGTTGCTCCATCACTGCTGAAAGGAGACGGCTAACACCGATACCGTAACATCCCATGATGATTGGCACAGCGCGACCATTTTCATCCAAAACATCTGCTCCCATGCTTGCTGAATAGCGAGTGCCGAGTTTAAAGATGTGACCAATTTCGATACCACGCGCAAAGTTAAGGACTCCTTGCCCGTCTGGAGAAATTTCACCCTCACGAACTTCACGGATATCCACATATTCCGCAGTAAAATCACGACCTGGGTTCACACCAGTCAAGTGGTAGCCATCTTCGTTAGCACCGACAACTGCATTGCGAACATCTTGCACCTTACGGTCTGCAATGATTTTAACATTCTCTGGCAAACCAACTGGTCCAAGTGAACCAAAACCTGCTTGAACAAGATTCGCCACTTCTTCTTCGCTAGCAACGTCGAAGAAATCTGCTCCCAAATGGTTTTTCAACTTAACTTCGTTGAGTTGATCATTTCCAACTAGAAGGGCCGCAACAAGCTCACCATCTGCCATGTAAAAGAGAGTTTTAATTGTTTGTTCTTCTGGAACATTGAGGAAAGCTGCAACTTCATCAATTGATTTAACATCTGGCGTTGCAACACGAGTCACTTCTTCTTCAGCGACAACACGGTTGCTTGGTTTGTACTCGTTTGTTGCCATTTCTAAGTTAGCTGCATAGCTAGACTCACTTGAGTAAGCAATGGTATCTTCACCAGAGACCATCCATTTGAGCAATTCTGCCTTGATTTCTTCTTGCACTTCTGCAGGAATCTCATCAAATGAGGCAACTGACTTGTCCAAGACAACCCAGCGGTCAAGGTCTGTACGGGCAGGTGTGATGGCCATAAATTCTTGGCTGTCCTTACCACCCATGGCTCCACCGTCACCGATGATAGCCTTGAAGTCTAAACCACTACGAGTAAAAATACGCTCATAAGCAGCCTTGTACTCATCGTAAACACTGTCCAAGCTATCATAATTAGCGTGGAAACTGTAAGCATCTTTCATGATAAACTCACGTGTACGGAGAAGTCCATTACGTGGGCGTTTTTCATCACGATACTTAGGCTGGATTTGATAAAGGTTAAGTGGCAATTGCTTGTAAGACTTAACAGAATCACGGACAATAGCTGTAAAGGTTTCTTCGTGAGTTGGGCCTAGGATGAAGTCTGATTTTTCACGGTTTTTTAGTTTGTAAAGGTCTTCACCATAAGTTTCGTAACGACCTGATTCGCGCCACAATTCTGCACTAAGAAGGGCAGGAGCCAACATCTCAACGGCACCAATCTTATCGAATTCTTGGCGCATGATATTTTTAGCTTTTTCAATCACACGATTAGCAAGTGGTAGATAAGAATAAACACCTGCTGAGACTTGACGAACATAACCAGCTCGCAACATAAGAGCATGGCTGATAACTTGAGCATCGCTTGGCATTTCGCGAAGCGTTGGGATAGGCATTTTACTTTGTTTCATAATATTCCTCGATTATCTAAAAAAGAGTCGCATGATGTCATTCCAGGTCACAGCAATCATCAAGACAACCATGATGACCACTCCGGCCAAGGTGACATAGGTTTCAATTTCTTGTTTTAATGGTTTGCGGCGGATGGCTTCTAGGATATTGAGCACAATCTTACCACCATCCAAGGCTGGAATCGGAATCAGATTAAAAATCCCGATATTGATGGAAATCATTGCCAAGAAGTACAAGACATTCTCAATTCCATTTTTAGCAGCATCACTACTTGCCTTAAAGATGGCAACAGGTCCACCTAGCTTGTTCAAATCCGGTTGGAAAATCAGATTTTTCAGAGCTGATAGAATTCGGAGGGCCGAGTCAGCAGCAGTTGTAAAACCACCTACAAACATGGATAGAAAATCTGACTTAATTCCCGGTTGAACACCTAGAAGGTAACGGCCTTGACTTTCTTCAGGAGTAACAGTGACTTGCTTATCACTACCCTTTTCAGAAATAGTCACATCCAAGGTCGGGGCCGTCTTATCTTTGGTTTCTGATTCCACAGCCTGAATCAAACTTTCCCAGTTGCTAATCTCATGTGAGCCAATCTTGGTAATTTGTGCCGTTTCTGGTACTCCTACCTTAGCCAAAGCCCCTTGAGGCATGACATGGAACTGATTGGTATCAACATCTCTGACACCACCCTGCATGAAGATTAAAATCCAGAAAACAACGACACCTAAGATAAAGTTATTCATAGGGCCTGCAAAATTAGTAATGAGTTTCCCCCAGATAGTCGCATTTTGATATTGAACATCTAAAGGTGCAATCCGAACCTCAGTACCATCTGCTTCCACAACCGTTGCATCGTGATCCACTGCAAATGTTTTTTCTTCTTCCAGAACCAGTCCTTTGATAAAGAGCTTGTCTTCAAAGTCAAATTGGGTCACCTGCATAGGAAGAGCTGTTTGATCCAATTTTTTACCTGAGAGATTGATGCGTTTAACCTTACCATCATCAGTAAGCGTCAAACTGACAGGAGTTCCTGTCTTGATTTCAGTGGTATCATCACCCCAACCGGCCATACGAACGTAGCCTCCCAGAGGCAAGATGCGAATGGTATAGGCAGTTCCATCCTTGCCAATATGAGCAAAGATCTTGGGTCCCATGCCAATGGCAAATTCACGCACTAGAATCCCTGATTTCTTGGCAAAGTAGAAGTGTCCGAACTCGTGCACCACTACAATAATCCCAAAAACCAGAATAAAGGTTAAAATTCCGAGCATTCTATCTTCCTTTCTCTAAAAGAGTCCAAACAAGTGCATGATTGGAAATACAAGCAACATACTATCGAAACGATCCAAAACACCACCATGTCCAGGGATAAATTTCCCAGAATCCTTAACACCAAAGTGACGCTTAATCGAACTTTCTAGTAAGTCACCAAATTGTCCAGCAATGCTAAAGAAAATAGCAAAGACCGACATCTTGTAAATTCCATACGGAAGAGCAACTGTCCTATCAAACATCATAAAGATGATGGTTACTAAAATAGCACCTAAAATACCACCCAAGGCACCCTCAAAGGTTTTATTTGGAGAAACTGTCGGAGCTAATTTTCGTTTACCATAGTTCATCCCAACAAGATAGGCACCACTGTCTGTTGCCCAAACAATACATAAGGCTAATAGTGCCTTATCTAAACCTGCAATTCTAGCATCTAATAGAGCATTAAAACCAAAGCCCACATAGAAACTCATAGCAAGAGGGAAAACCGCATCCTCAATCGTATACGACTTGCTAAAAACAGTCGTTCCTAACATGATTGAAATCAGAACACTATAAGCAACCACATTCCCATCAACTGGCAAAAAAGTCAGATAATTCTCCAAGGGAATGGTCAAGGCAAAGGTTGCAAAGAGGGTCAAGAGGCCCTCCATCGTCATGGTCTCTAGACCTCTCATCTTCAAAAGTTCATGCATGGCTAGCATGGCTATGATTCCAATTGCTATCTGAAGCAAGAGTCCCCCAATCATTAAAATTGGTAGGAAAATAGCCAGGGCAATCCCTGCAAACAAGGTTCTTTTCTGTAAATCCTGTGTCATATTTCCTCCTAAACTCCTCCAAATCGGCGATGACGACGATTGTATGCAAGAATGGCTTCCTGCAAGGCTACCTCGTCAAAATCAGGCCACAAGGTGTCCGTAAAATAGAGCTCACTATAGGCTCCCTGCCATGGAAGAAAATTGCTCAAACGCAATTCTCCACTAGTACGGATAATCAAGTCTGGATCTCGTACATCCTTAGGCAAATGCTGAGTAAAGAGATAGTTGCCAATTAATTCCTCTGTGATGTCACCTGGGTTGATTTTGGCATCTAACACATCCTGGGAAATCAACTTAAGAGCCTGTGTAATCTCAGCACGTCCACCATAGTTGAGGGCAAAATTAAGAATCAAACCTGTGTTGTTCTTAGTCAATTTCTCAGCTTTAGTAAGAGCTTCAAAGGTTTGCTTAGGCAGGCGGTCTGTTTCCCCAATCATTTGAATCTTAACATTATTCGCATGCAATTCCGGGACATAATTATCATAAAACTCTACTGGCAAGTTCATGATAAACTTGACTTCCTGATCTGGACGGGTCCAGTTTTCCGTAGAAAAAGCATAAACTGTAATAACCTTGACGCCTAGTTTGTTGGCTGCCTTGGTCACAGTTTGCAATGCTTCCATGCCCGCCTTATGTCCAAAAACTCGCGGTTGCATACGTTTTTTAGCCCAACGGCCATTGCCATCCATGATGATGCCGATATGAGCAGGAACCTGTGTCGGAACCTCTACTTCCACAGCCTTATCTTTCTTAAAAAATCCAAACATGATCTTATTCCTATTCAAAAATCTATCGTTTCATTATACCATATTTCCCTATTTTCTTCTATCACTAAGCTATTTATTCTCAGGCACAAAGCCCATTTTTCAAAAAAATAAGCCGCCTGATTGGGCGACTCAATTTTTATAGGGAGATTATTATGAAAAAGTTTTAGGAGTTTAAGTTAAGGTCTTCTTAACTTATGAACTTAGTATACACTTCCTAGCTTAAAGTTTCCTTAAGTATTTTTAAAAATCAAATTTTTCCATTTCTCCTGCCAATTTTTCTTGGATAGACGTGTTCGATAAAGTTCCATTCGGTCTTCATTTTCTAAGAAATGAGGAGTTGGACGAACTTGAAAATTCAAAATATCCTCCAAACCGTATGGAGTAAAGAGTTCCAAAACGGATTCTTCATTCAAGCGTAATCCAACAGCCGTACATCGTTCTGGATACTTACTCATAGCATCACGGGAACTGGTATAGGGAGCAGTATGAGGGCTGTGCTGGTGCATATAGACTTGATTTTTCAATTCCCACTGGTACTGAGGAAAATCCTCTCTCAGCTTTTTCTCTAGGGACAAGGTTTCCTCATAAGAAATATCCGGATCAAAGAAAATCACATCTACATCTGTTTCAAGATCAAATGCTGGTCTGTCTGACAAGAGATTCCAGATGAAATTTCTGACAGAACCTGCCGCCAACCAGGAATCTGTCAACTCCAAGTTTCGGATGATAGTCAGAATAGCCATCATATCTGGATTTTTTCTAAAAGCCTCTAGAATTTCTTGCTTATTTTTCATTGTACTCATATCCCAAATGCTCATATGCCTTAGCAGTCGCCACCCGTCCAGACCGCGTCCGCATGATAAAGCCTTTTTGAATCAAGTAGGGCTCATACATGTCTTCAACTGTCTCACGCTCTTCTGCTATGTTAACAGAAAGAGTTCCTAATCCGACAGGACCACCACCATACATCTCAATCATGGTGCGAAGGATTTTTTGATCCACATAGTCCAAACCTTCATGGTCAACATCCAGCATGGTCAAAGCCTTATCGGTAATAAAATCATCGATAACCCCATTCCCCATTATCTGGGCAAAATCGCGCACGCGCTTGAGGAGACGATTGGCAATACGAGGGGTTCCACGACTACGCAAGGCCAGCTCGGATGCTGCCTCATGAGTGATTTCCATCTCAAAAATATCTGCCGTCCGCTCAACAATTTCTGTCAAGTCAGCATGAGCATAATACTCCATATGCCCCGTAATCCCAAAAC
This sequence comes from Streptococcus sp. 2342, assembly GCF_013276795.1. Lineage (GTDB taxonomy): Bacteria > Bacillota > Bacilli > Lactobacillales > Streptococcaceae > Streptococcus. Next base: position 266,136 of record NZ_VMLR01000003.1, on the reverse strand, counting down.
GTGCCCGTAGTGGATTTGAGAGCATACCAGCCCGAGTCGTCGCACCAATCAAGGTAAAAGGTGGTAACTCCAAATGAACACTGCGACTACCTTCACCAGCCCCAATCATGATATCAATATAGAAGTCCTCCATGGCACTATAAAGCACCTCCTCCACCGACATGGGCAAGCGATGAATCTCATCAATAAAAAGGACATCCCCAGGCTCTAAGTCATTCAAAATCGCTACCAGATCTCCGGCTTTTTCAATGACTGGACCCGAAGTCTGCTTGAGATTGACACCTAGTTCGTTGGCAATAACAAAAGCCATGGTCGTTTTCCCCAAACCTGGAGGCCCAAATAAGAGGACATGGTCCAGCGCTTCATCCCGCATTTTGGCAGCTTCAATAAAGATTTGGAGCTGATCCTTGACCTTGTCCTGCCCAATATATTCACGTAAGTACTGAGGACGGAGCGTGCGTTCTACTAACTCCTCATCCCCCATTATCTCATTATCCAAAATTCTACTCATGTTTACATTATATCAAAAAACCAAGCCACAAACAAAAAAGCCACCCGATTAGGTGACTCCTGAGTTTGGCACTTATGTGGTATAATATTGTTCGGCACTGCTACACCGCCTACGAAAGGAGGTGAATTAGCCCATGATGGATACAATACTTAAAACTATCATCGGACCAATTGTGGTCGGTGTCGTTCTTCGCTTAGTCGATAAATGGCTAAACAAGGACAAATAGTGTCAAAAAGACCCCAAGCTTATTTGGACGTGAGCTTGGGGTCTTTTCTAGCCTATGATATAGACACAATACTTAATTCCCTTTTATTATCCCATAGTTCACAAAATTTGTCAAAGGTTTATATCCTCATCCATTCAGCTTCTCCAACTTTAGAATCTGTCCAATAAAGTTTATAAGATTTAGAGAAAGCTATTGAAAAATGATATTTAGAAAACTTCCGAAAAGCCTGAAAGACAGCCAAAAAACTCCACCTGATTGGGGACTCCTAAGTTTAGCACTTATGTGGTATAATATTATTCGGCACTTCTACACCGCCTGTGAAAGGAGGTGAGATAGCCCATGATGGATACAATACTTAAAACTATCATCGGACCAATTGTGGTCGGTGTCGTTCTTCATATAGTCGATAAATGGCTAAACAAGGACAAATAGTGTCAAAAAGACCCCAAGCTTATTTGGACGTGAGCTTGGGGTCTTTTCTAGCCTATGATATAGACACAATACTTAATTCCCTTTTATTATCCCATAGTTCACACATTTTGTCAATGTTTTACATCATCTTTAACCGCCGTACAACAAGACTTTCAAGTTTAAGAGAAAATTAGGGATTCTATCAATTTCATAGAAATTTTGATTTAGTAAACGAATAGACAACCTTACATGTCACTCCTCATTTAATACGCCACTACTGGACAAGCAAAATCATTATTACAGCAGTTTCAGTCCTTCAATTAACAGTCGCTTACAATCAAATTGAGTTTGAAATAGCTGAAGCGACAACAGACCTATTTCTTAGCCATATTCGCTAAAAAATCCCCGCCAAAATCTCAAAAAGTCCCCGCCAATTCCCCGACCAAAATCCGAAAAATATCGAAAAATATCGGAAAATGATGTTTAGAAAACTCTCCAAAAGCCTGAAATAGAGCCAAAAAACTCCACCTGATTGGGTGGAGTTAAGGGAGATTATTATGAAAAAGAAAAGTTTAGGATTTTATTAAATAAAGTTAGGAGGTCTTTATTTAATAACTATATGATACTAGACAAAGCTTAAAACTAGCTTAACTTTTCTCATATTTTACTATTTTACAAAAAAATTCTATTACCATCACCTCACCCCACAAAAAAGTCACCTGATTGGGTGACTTCATTAGGAGATTATGATGAAAAAAAGTTTTAGGATTTCATTAAATAAAGTTAGGAGGTCTTTATTTAATGACTATATAATACTAGACCATCCTTAAACTTTGCTTAAGAAAAAACAAGTTTTTTATTTTTCTTTGTTTACCCAAATCATTCCTGTACAATCATAGGTGGATAAAGTTTCAAAACCCATAGAACGATAGAATCCCAAGGTGCTTTCTGTCTCTTCTGTTACCAGCTGGACTTGATAGGCATCTTTGTAATCCTTTAAAGCCTCTTTCATCAAGAGACTACCAATCCCTTGACGCTGATAGATAGGTAAAACGATTAAATCCTGTACAAAAACTGATGAAAAACCATCTCCAACCAAACGAATCAAGCCCACCACAGCATCGCCATCAAACGCTAAATACATAGCAAGCGAATGAGATAAGGCCTGCTCCAGCATCTCTGGTTGATGGGTATAATTTGTCCAACCGACAGCCTGATAGAGATGCAAAACATCCTCTAGCTTGACAATTTCTTGCTTTTTAATAGTAATCATCTCAACACCTCTTAAAGCTCTCTCAAGCTCTTGTACTGTCGTCCATTTTGGTCAAAATTTTCAGGACGCAACCATGTTTCCAAACGAGATTTGACTTGAGGCCAGTCCTTATCAATCATAGACAACCAATCCGTATCTCTTGTACGCCCCTTATAAACCACTGCCTGACGAAAGGTTCCTTCATAGACAAAGCCCAAACGCTCCGCTGCTCGTCTGGATGGCAGATTTAAGGAATCGCATTTCCACTCGTAGCGACGATAGTTCAGCTCCTCAAAAACATAGCGAGCCAGTAGATACTGGACTTCTGTCCCTATCCGTGTCCCCCTGAGTTTTGGAGAAAAAGTGACAGCTCCCACTTCTATTACTCGGTTATTCTGGTCAATGCGCATGAGAGAAAATGTTCCCAAAGCCTTACCAGTTGCCTTGTCTACAATCGCATAGTAAAAACGATCCTTACGAGCCAACATCTGATTTAAAAGGCTAACCAACTCCTCCAGATTTGCCACTGACTCCTGAAAGAGGTAGGTCCACATCTCCCGAGGAGTATCAGGGCCATAAACAGCTAGCAAGTCCTCTGCATGCTTTTCCACTGAAAGAGCCTCTATCCTAGCATAACGTCCTTCTAAGAAATCAATAGCAGGCAATTCACCTGGTGTATAACCTTCCATTGAGTCACCAATCATCTGACCATATTCGTTTACTGGCATCTTTCTTCTCCTTGTTTCGCTTTTCAAACTTTATAGTTGCCCATAGTATATCATACTTTCATAAGAAAATTCAAAAAATCCTCCAGATTCTACTCTGAAGGATTCCTATCTTATTTCACAACAATGTTAACCAATTTATTCGGTACCGCAATCACTTTCATGATGTCCTTACCGTCAATTTCTGCTTTGACTTTTTCATCAGCGAGAGCAATTTCTTGCAATTCTTCGCGTGACAAGTCTTTAGCGACCATGAGTTTGGCACGAACTTTTCCTTTGACTTGAACGACGATTTCGATTTCGTCTTCAACCAATTTGCTTTCATCCCATGTTGGCCAAACCACGTAAGAGATTGACTCACCTGTTGCCGCAACTGTTTGCCAGAGTTCTTCTGTCAAGTGAGGTGCAAATGGGGCAATCAATTGGATAAAGCCTTTGGCGTAGTCTACATAAAGTTTTTCTTCCTTGTTAGCCGCGTTGACAAAGACCATCAGTTGGGCAATAGCTGTGTTGAATTTCATAGACTCGATTTGCTCAGTGACAGATTTGACTGTTTCATTGTAGACCTTATCAAGAGCGCCATTGTTTTCTGCAACAATTTCCTTGCTTGTAATCAAACGGTAAACACGGTCAAGGAATTTACGGCTTCCTTCCAGACCTTCTTCTGACCAAGCAATCGAAGCATCGAGTGGTCCCATAAACATTTCATAAACACGAAGGGTGTCAGCACCGTATTGTTCCACCACATCGTCTGGATTAACAACGTTCTTAAGCGATTTAGACATCTTAGCTGGTGCTTGCTCCAACTCTTCTCCTGTTTCCACATGGAAGAAAGAACCATCACGTTTTTCAACCTTGTCAGTCGCCACAAGAGCCCCACGGTGGTCACGGTAGCTTGTTCCCAAAATCATTCCTTGGTTAAAGAGTTTTTGGAATGGTTCCTTAGTTGGAACAACACCGAGGTCATAGAGGAATTTATGCCAGAAACGAGCATAAAGCAAGTGAAGAACGGCATGCTCTGCCCCACCCACGTAGATATCCACTGGCAACCATTGTTTGAGAAGATCCTCATCGGCCAATTTCTCAGTATTGTGTGGGTCAATATAGCGGAGGTAGTACCAGCTTGAACCTGCCCATTGTGGCATGGTGTTGGTTTCACGACGACCTTTAACACCATCTTCACGAGTCACTTCAAGCCAATCTGTCAAGTTAGCTAGTGGACTTTCACCAGTACCTGAAGGACGGATATCCTTGGTTACAGGCAAGACAAGTGGCAATTCACTTTCAGGGACAGCTGTTGAAGTTCCATCTTCCCAATGAATGATTGGAATTGGTTCACCCCAGTAACGTTGACGGCTAAAGAGCCAGTCGCGGAGACGGTAGGTAACCTTCTCTTGTCCACAACCTTTTTCTTCCAACCAAGCCACGATCTTGGCAATAGCGTCTTCTTTGTTGAGTCCATCTAGGAAGTCTGAATTGACGTGAAGTCCATCTTCTGTGTAGGCAGCTTCTGCTACATTTCCACCTTCCAGCACCTCTACGATTGGAAGGTCAAATTGTTTGGCAAATTCCCAATCACGTTGGTCATGGGCTGGCACAGCCATAACCGCACCTGTTCCATAACTAGCAAGAACATAGTCCGCAATCCAGATTGGGATTTCCTTACCATTGACAGGATTGATGGCATAAGCACCAGTCCAAACACCAGTTTTTTCTTTGGCAAGGTCGGTACGAGCCAAGTCAGATTTGAGGCTAGCTTGGTGTTTATAGTCTGCAACTGCTTCTGCTTGCTCTGTGCTTGTGATGGCATCTACTAGTTCATGCTCAGGAGCCAAAACAGTGAAAGTCGCACCGAAAAGGGTATCAGGACGAGTGGTAAAGACGGTGAATTCCTTGTCGGTTCCCTTAACTTTAAAAGTTACATTAGCACCAGTTGATTTCCCAATCCAGTTGCGTTGCATGTCCTTGATAGACTCTGGCCAATCAAGTTCATCTAAGTCATTGAGCAAACGCTCCGCATAGGCCGTGATTTTAAGCATCCATTGGCGCATTGGCTTGCGGACAACTGGATAGCCTCCACGCTCAGAAGTTCCATCAGGAAGAACCTCTTCATTGGCGATGGCTGTTCCCAATTCCTCAACCCAGTTTACTGGCACTTCCGCTTCATAGGCCAAGCCTTTTTCATAAAGCTTAGTGAAAATCCATTGGGTCCACTTGTAGTAGTTTGGATCTGTTGTATTGACTTCACGATCCCAGTCGTAAGAGAATCCAAGCACATTGATTTGGCGTTTGAAGTTAGCAATGTTTTCAGCCGTAAATTCCGCTGGGTCATTCCCCGTATCCATAGCATACTGCTCTGCAGGCAAACCAAAGGCATCCCAACCCATTGGGTGAAGGACATTGTAGCCTTGCGCACGTTTGTAACGGCTGAGGATATCCGTTGCTGTATAACCTTCTGGGTGTCCTACGTGCAGACCCGCTCCAGACGGATAAGGGAACATGTCAAGCGCATAAAACTTAGGTTTTGATGCATCTGTTCCTGTCTTAAATGTATGATGTTCTGCCCAGTAGCCCTGCCACTTAGGCTCAATTTCTTTATGATTGTAAAAACTCATGGTCTCTCTCCAATTTTGTGATGTTACTATTATACCATTTTTGAGGGAATTTGGTCTCGTTCTATTCTATACTTTTCTATTTTACCTTGCTCTAGAATTTTTAAACTGCTATACTTATAACAGAAAACCCTTCCAAGGAGGTAGCGGATGTCTCATTCCTTTAAAAAATCTCTCCAAAAAGAAATTCTCCATAGAAGCTCTATCGCAGCCTTTGTGACCTCACTCTTACTACTCATTTTACTTTTTGGTTTTTCCTATGTTTTACAAAAGCAGCAACTCTCCAAAGATACGAGACAGATTGTAAAACAGGTTCAAGAAATGAAAGAAGCCAATAATGAGCTCCTGACTACTATGAACCATAAAATGATTCCAGGATTTTTGGATGGCAAACACACAGAGAGAGAAGTCTTTAGCTTATTTTACGAGACAAAAGCTAAATTAAAACTTAGTTCTGATCTCATTATCCTAAGTGATACAGGTGAATTACTATTTAGTACCAATCGAAATCATCAAGAAAGTATTTTATCACCCTACTATCTAAAACTGCTCATTCAAAATCCTTCTCAAGATAAAGTTACAGAAAAAATTGCACTTTCTTCAGACAAGCAACACTACACACTCTTTATCAAACCACTACTTCAAAACCAACGAGTTAAGGCCTATACTATTGCTTTCGTAAATGAGAATGATTTCATCTCAAGTTTCCCAATGATCAATTCCAAATACATCATTACCGATAGCTTTGGAAATATGTTCTCCAACAATACAAATCAGTTTACTCGCTCCACTCTTGAAAAATTTGATGAAAAACTCCTACACTCTCGCACCCACTGGTATGCGAATGAACCGCTTATTGTTCAAAAAGAAAAAGTCGGTTCTATTTTTTCAATCTATACTTTTCAATCCTTTTTTCCCATTCCTAGCTTACTCGGCCTAGCCTCCATTCTCACCTTATGTATATTCTTCCTCTACTTCTGGCAAGCAAGACGAATTGCTCATAAGATTGCTACACACAACGCTGTTCCTATTGAAAGCTTGGTTTACCAACTTCAAGAAATTCCCAAACAAGCAGAAAAAAGGCTTTCTCTACAAACAGGTGATGAGTTTGAGTTTATGGCAGAAAAAATCAACAATATGTTGTACGAATTAGATCAACTTCATCAAAAAATGTTGACCATAGAAAAAGAAAAGTGGATTTTTGAAAGAAAAATGCTGGAAGCTCAGTTCAATCCTCATTTTCTCTACAATACACTTGAGACGATTAAAATCACTTCTTTAATGGATGCCGCTCTCACACAAGATCTAATTCAAAATCTCACGCGCATTCTTCGCTACAGTATCACCGATTTAGAAAAAGAAACAACCATTTGTCAGGATTTAAAGATTATAGAGGATTACCTGATTATTCATAAGATTCGTTTCGAGCACTTTTCCTATGATATTGTCTGCCCAGAAACTGTCGATAATCAGCCTATTCCTAAGCTTTTCTTGCTTCCTCTAGTAGAAAATGCTATAAAATATGGGATGCAATACCGTATTGATCTTCATATAGATATCCAAATTACCTTGGAAGCAGATTCTCTAACTTTTTTAGTCAAGGATAATGCTGGAGGACTAACCAAACAAGAGCGACTCGCTATTTTAGACTCTTTAGAAAGCCCTCATACCCAGCATGGCATCGTGAACAGCTACAAACGATTGAGCAATTTCTTTTCTGATGTCCAGCTAGATTTAGGAGTCAATCGCCAAGGAGAAACTTGGGTCAAATTTGTAACGAAAGGACTAACTCATGTTTAAGCTCATTATCGTAGAAGACGAACACCTCATCCGAAAATGGCTAGAGATTGCCGTAGACTACTCTGCCTTAGGTATCCAAGTCGTAGGAACTGCCAGTCACGGTCAAGAGGGAATGAAACTCATCCAAGAAAAAGAACCTCATATTGTCTTAACAGACATCACAATGCCAATTATGGATGCTTTTATGATGTTCGAAGCCACTCGTACCCTCCCCTATGAAAAAGTTATCTTATCAGGTTATAATGATTTTCAAAATGCCAAAAAAGCCATGCAATATGGAGCAGTTGATTTCTTATCCAAACCAATTGATACCAAGGAGGTGACAGAATGTCTTCAAAAAATTGTTTTGCGATTACGAGTTAGCACTCGTCAAGAAACTCCTTTTTTAGAAGAATATCAAACTTTACTTACCTCTATCCAACAAATTGATACACAAAACCAAATCATTCAGCAAATTCTTGAATTTGTTCATCAACACTACTGTATGCACTTTACCATTTCTAGCATTGCAGAGAATCTAGGGTATAGCGAAAGTTATCTATATAAGGTTATCAAAGAAGACTTCCCAATGACGCTAAATGAATATATCTTACGCTACCGCCTCAAGCAAGCTATAGATAAAATAGCTGAGTCCCCTAATTCTCCCTTAAGCGATATCTCTGAACAAGTTGGATTTTCAGACTATAAATATTTTGCCAAAGTTTTTAAAAAGTATCTCCATATTTCTCCAAAAGAATTAAAACTCATGGATAAAAATCATTGATGTAAAAAGATTGCTCAACTCTAGCAATCTTTTTATTTTGTACTTTTACTCAATGAAAATCAAAGTGCTAACTACTCAAATCATAGCTTTGAGATTGCAGATAAAGCGACGTGTTTTGAAGAGGATTACCATCGAAATCCCAGTTACAGTGTACCCATCCTTGCTCGAGATACCCATTTTCTATTTCCCGTTTTAGATTTCTTTAAGGTTTTTATTATATCCTGTAGAACTCTACAATTTAAAGACATTAACAATCTAGGTAGAGAAAATGTTCGTAAAAAAAGGAGATACTTATGAAAAAAATACTATTCTTTCTCTCTTGTGGCTGGATATTCCTTTCTTTATCAGGATGTTCTTCACCTATAGAAGCGGAAACTAGCGCTGAAAAAGATTCAGATAGCACTTTGGTTGTCTACTCGCCTAACCCTGAAGACCTTATCGAAGAAACAGTCCCAGCCTTCGAAGAAAAATATGGTATTAAGGTTGATTTAGTACAAGCCAGCACGGGTGAATTGTTCAAAAAAGCTGAGGCCGAAAAAGAATCCCCAGTAGCTGATGTCATTTTCGGAGGCTCCTACGCCCTCTTCTCTTCTAACGAAAAACTTTTTGAACCTTATATTTCCCAAGAGAACGACCAGATAATCCCTGAATATCAAAATAAAACAGGATTCTACACTCCCTATACACTTGATGTCAGTGTCATCATTGCCAATTCAGCTCTTACAAAAGATATAAAAATTGAAGGCTACAATGATCTACTCAATCCTAAATTAAAAGGAAAAATTGCTACTGCTGATCCAAGTAATGCTTCTAGCGCCTTTGCTCAATTAACAAACATGCTTGTCGATCAAGGTGGATACGAAAATGAACAAGCTTGGACCTATGTAAAAAATCTATTTACCCTGGTAGATGGAAAGATTGCATCTAGTTCTTCAAATGTTTACAAAGCTGTCGCCGATGGGGAAATGGCTGTAGGGCTCACCTATGAAGATCCTGCCTTAAAACTCTTAAACGACGGAGTTGATGTAAAAGTTATTTATCCAAAAGAAGGTACCGTCTTTTTACCTGGTAACGCTGCTATCGTCAAAAATGCCAAACATATGGAAAACGCTAAGAAATTTATCGATTTCCTCCTTTCTCAAGAAATCCAAGATAAGCTAGGAACTGAAACTACAATTAGACCTATTCGTAAAAATGCTAAAACCAATAAAAATATGAAGGCTATGACAGAAATCAATATTGCCACTGAAGATTCCGATTATGTCATTAAAAACAAATCCGCCATTCTTAAAAAGTACAATGATATTTTTACAGATATCCAATCTAAAAAATAAAATTTGACTTACTAGTGATTAACTGTCAAACCCTGCTATAAAATCAAAAGATTACTTCCGTTTTTGTAGAGAATTTTACTCTAATAGAATAGAATTATCGGTTTTAAAAACGCTTACATTATTTTAAAATAAACTTAAATAACACAACGGAGGTATCCATCATGAAAAAGAAATGGATGTATTATGCTGCTTGCGGACTAGCTCTTTTTGGTCTTGCTGCTTGTTCTTCTAATGAATCTGCCGATGGCGATTCATCTGATAAAGGAGACGGCGGTTCGCTAGTCGTTTATTCACCAAACTCAGAGGGCTTAATCGGAGCAACTATTCCTGCCTTTGAAGAAAAATATGGTATCAAAGTAGAACTGATTCAAGCTGGTACTGGAGAACTTTTCAAAAAACTAGAGTCAGAAAAAGAAGCTCCTGTAGCTGATGTCATCTTTGGTGGTTCTTATACACAATATGCTACCCACGGAGAACTCTTTGAAAACTATACTTCAAAAGAAAATGATAATGTTATCAAAGAATATCAAAACACAACTGGCTACTCTACTCCTTATACACTAGATGGTAGTGTTTTAATCGTCAATCCTGATTTAACGAAAGGCATGAATATCGAAGGATATAGCGACCTTCTCAAACCTGAACTAAAAGGAAAAATTGCAACTGCTGACCCAGCAAACTCTTCTAGCGCCTTTGCTCAATTAACAAATATGCTACAAGCTCAAGGTGGTTACAAAGATGATAAGTCTTGGTCTTATGTAAAAGATCTCTTCACACTTATTGATGGGAAAATCGGTTCAAGCTCATCTGGTGTCTATAAAGCAGTCGCTGATGGAGAAATGGCTGTTGGTCTCTCTTATGAAGATCCAGCAGTTAAACTCTTAAATGACGGGGCTAATATCAAGGTAGTCTATCCAAAAGAAGGAACCGTCTTCCTACCTGCTAGTGCTGCTATCGTTAAAAAAGCGAAAAATATGGAAAATGCCAAGAAATTTATCGATTTTATTATCTCTCAAGAAGTACAAGATACACTTGGTACAACCACTACTAATCGTCCTGTTCGTAAAAATGCTAAAACAAGCGAAAACATGAAACCAATTGACAAAATCAAAACACTCACTGAAGATTATGATTATGTCATCAAGAATAAATCAGATATCGTTAAGAAATACAACGAAGTCTTTACAGATATCCAATCTAAACAGTAAAAGAGGTTCACTATGAGTGAGATCAAAATTATTAACGCCAAAAAAATCTACCACGATGTCCCTGTTATTGAGAATTTGAACATTACAATTCCAAAAGGAAGTCTCTTTACCCTTCTTGGGCCTTCAGGGTGTGGGAAAACGACCCTTCTTCGTATGATTGCAGGTTTCAACAGTATCGAAGGCGGAGAATTTTACTTCGATGATACAAAAATCAATAATATGGAACCCAGCAAACGCAATATCGGGATGGTTTTCCAAAACTACGCTATTTTCCCACATTTGACTGTTCGAGATAATGTTGCTTTTGGTCTCAAGCAAAAGAAAGTCCCTAAAGAAGAATTGATCCAACAGACCAATAAATATCTTGAACTCATGCAAATTGCTCAATATGCGGATCGGAAGCCCGATAAACTCAGTGGTGGACAACAACAACGTGTCGCCTTGGCACGTGCCTTAACAGTTAATCCAAGTGTTCTCCTCATGGACGAACCACTTAGTAACCTAGATGCCAAACTTCGCTTGGATATGCGTCAAGCTATTCGAGAAATCCAACACGAAGTGGGAATTACAACTGTTTATGTGACCCACGACCAAGAAGAAGCTATGGCTATTTCAGACCAAATTGCTGTTATGAAAGATGGGGTGATCCAACAAATCGGCCGACCAAAAGAACTCTATCATAAACCAGCTAATGAGTTTGTAGCAACCTTTATCGGACGCACAAATATTATCCCTGCCAATCTCGAAAAACGGAGCGATGGCGCTTATATCGTCTTTTCAGATGGCTATGCCCTTCGAATGCCAGCTCTTGATCATGCTGAGGCACAAGCTATTCATGTAAGCATTCGTCCAGAAGAATTTATCAAAGATGAATCTGGAGATATTGAAGGAACTATTAGCGATAGCGTCTATCTTGGACTAAATACGGAGTATTTCATCGAGACAGGCTTTGCCTCAAAAATTCAAGTTAGTGAAGAATCAACTTTTGAAGAAGATCTACAAAAAGGCGATCGTATTCGTCTACGAATCAATACCCAAAAATTAAACGTCTTTTCTGCAGATGGTTCCCAAAACCTGATAAAAGGAGTCAACCATGGAACGTAAAAAACTAAATATTTGGACAGCCTCCTCTTTCTTCATCTTTCTTACCTATCTTGTCTTTCTCGTTTATCCTATCGTTACCGTGCTCAAGCAAGCACTTATACATGAAGGGCAATTCTCACTAGCTAATTTTGTCACTTTCTTTGGTAAAGCCTACTACTCTGAGACACTTGTCAACAGTTTCAAGGTTTCCATTACCGCTACTGTCACTTCCTTAGTTGTAGGAACCCTATTAGCTTATCTCTTCTCTATGTATGACTTCAAGGGGAAGAAATTTCTACAAATATTGATTATCATTGCTTCCATGTCAGCTCCTTTCGTGGGAGCCTACTCCTGGATTCTCTTGCTGGGACGAAATGGGGTCATTACTAAATTCCTGACAAATACCCTTCATCTTCCAGCTATCGATATTTATGGATTCAAAGGAATTGTACTTGTCTTTACACTGCAACTATTCCCACTGGTATTTCTATACGTTGCTGGAACAATGAAAAGCATTGACAATTCCCTACTTGAAGCCGCTGAAAGCATGGGGTCCTTCGGATTTAAGCGTATCGTAACGGTTGTTTTACCTCTCCTTGTTCCAACCTTACTAGCTGCTGCCCTGCTTGTATTTATGAGAGCATTCTCAGACTTTGGAACGCCTATGTTGATTGGCGAAGGATATCGGACTTTCCCTGTCCTGATTTATACCCAATTCATTAGCGAGGTTGGAGGAAATTCTGCTTTTGCATCTGCTTTAGCCATTATGGCGATTATCATTGCCTTGGCGATTTTCCTTATCCAAAAATACATTGCAAACCGCTACAGTTTCAGCATGAATTCGCTCCATCCAATTGAGCCTAAAAAAACTACAAAAGGAAAAATGGCTGCCATTTATGCAACAGTCTACGGAATTATCTTTATCTCTGTTTTACCTCAAATCTACTTGATTTATACCTCTTTCCTAAAAACATCAGGTATGGTATTTGTCAAAGGCTATTCTCTAAACAGTTACAAGGTAGCTTTCAATCGTATGGGATCTGCTATTTTCAATACTATTCGTATCCCTTTGATTGCCTTAGTCCTAGTTGTCCTTTTCGCAACATTTATCTCCTACCTAGCTGTTAGAAAACGGAATTTGTTTACAAACTTAATTGACAGCCTCAGTATGGTCCCTTATATTGTACCAGGAACCGTTCTAGGGATTGCCTTCATTTCTTCCTTCAATACTGGCCTATTTGGAAGTGGATTTCTTATGATTACAGGAACTGCTTTCATCTTGATTATGTCCCTATCTGTCAGAAGATTACCTTATACTATTCGCTCATCTGTTGCTAGCTTGCAACAAATAGCCCCAAGTATTGAAGAAGCCGCTGAAAGCTTAGGAAGTAGTCGTCTCAATACCTTTGCTAAGATTACAACTCCAATGATGCTATCTGGTATCATTTCTGGAGCCATCCTATCTTGGGTCACAATGATTTCAGAGCTCTCCACTTCTATCCTCCTCTACAATGTCAAAACAAGAACAATGACTGTAGCCATTTATACAGAGGTTCTCAGAGGAAATTACGGTGTAGCCGCAGCCTTGTCAACTATCTTGACTATTCTAACAGTAGCTTCCTTGCTCTTGTTTATGAAAATCTCTAAAAGCAATAGCATTACACTTTAGTTTCCCCATCAAAAACAGCCGAAAGGATTACCCTCGGCTGTTTTTTCTTGTCTTGATATTCTTATCAAATCCCTAGTTCAGAGCAAGCAAGTCTAGACTGATTAAATAGAGGCTTCCTCCATCTTCTCCCGTCCTAGTTCTCGGTAACTACGATCGCCGACAACCTCAACGCTAAACTGACCGTCCTCATATTCAAGTATCGTCACGCTACCATTATCTAGACCATGCGGATGCATACCATTGATCAGATAAACAATGGTTCCAATAGTCATTCCGTGGCTGACAACGAGGGCATTGCCCCCGCCTTGTTCTTCCATTTCTTTGGCAATTGCTTCAAAACCTTCCTTGATTCGGCTACTGAGTTTTTCCCATCCTTCAGCCCAACCAGCTGTATCGACCTCTACCAAACCCTCAGCCAGTTCAGCATAAGATAATTGGTGAACGTGGTCCACATTAAAGATACGAGGAATAATGCCCATGAAAAGATCACCATCATAAGCTCCATCAAAGCTACCAAAACACCATTCTCTGATACGCTTGTCCATGCGATAAGGGATTTTCCCCTGCAAGCCAAGTTCATCAAGGATAATTCCCATTGTCTGAATGGTGCGCCCTGAATCACTGGAATAAGCACGTTCAAACTGTAGACCAGATTCTCGCAAACCGATTCCTAATTCTTGAATCCCTCGTTCACCTTCAGCTGTTAAGGGAGTATCGCTCCAGCCTTGCGCGCGACCAATCGTGTTAAACATGGTCTTGCCATGACGTACCAAATACAATCGTACTTTTACCATTTTCCGTCCTCCGTTTGCTTCTATTATATCATGGATGATAAAACAAAAGCCACCCAGACAGGCGACTTTTGCAGGAGATTATTATGAAAAAGTTTAGGAGTTCTATTAAATAAAGATATTAGATGAAAATCAAATTCAAACTAAATCAGTGTTATCTGTTTCAAATAATATTAGGAGGTCTTTATTTAATGATTATAGTATACACAGCTAACCTTAAATAGAACTTAAAAAATTATACCCATTCACCTTTTTCATTTACTTTATAGCCGTTAATGGTCATATTTTTTGCCAATTTTCCATCAGCTAACAAGTAATACCACTTATCCCCATCTTTAATCCATTGGTTACGAGCATACTTACCATCTTGGTTCAGATAATACCAACTATCATACTGAGAATCAAATACCCACTCACTCTTAGCCATGTAACCGCCACGTTTTAGGTAGTATTCGCCCTGCCAAGCTTTCTCCACATAACTACCAGTTGAATCTACATAAAACCAGCTCTTATAGTCTTCATCATAAATCCATTCACTTGCAGCCATTGAAGCATCTGCTTTTAGATAATAACGGCCTACCCAACGGTTTCTTACAAGGTTACCAGAAAGGTCATTATAGTACCATTTTCCAGACTCTTTAAACCACTTACTTGCTTGATGATTTTTCTTAGTCTCTCCATTAGTGGTAACATTAGATTTAGATTGAGATAAAACTGAGGATGAAGTTCCAGTAGAAACTGCTTGAATAGCCTCTTCTTTTGTTACCTTAGGCTTAGCTTTTCCTTGGTAAACATCTTCGATACGCTTAGTAAATACAGATAACTCTTCAGGGGATAGCATGTGTACTAATTCAGGTTTCTCCTCATGTAAAAGACCAGCTTCCTTCTTGACTTTATGTATCCCTTCTTCAACTATATCATCAATCTTACTAAACATAGAAATCTTTTCTGCTTTCGAAAGTGTATCGTCATTACTAATGGCTGTCTTCTCCATAAAGGCAACAGCATTAATTTCCCGTATATTTTTTTCCTTAGGTACTGTAGAAATCGGATAATGATTGTTAGATAAAAATAGAGAAACTTTCTTAAGATAAGTATTTAAATTATCTTGATTATTAAATAAAGTTAAATACTTATCACTATCAACATATAAACCAGATTGATGAAAACCAGGTGCGTAGTAGCTTGAAACTCTAGCTAACATTTCTTTTTTCTCTAATTCTGTATAGTGAGAATCATTATTTATTTGAGAAATTACCAGATTCATTTTCTTTAGTATAGCAAGTTCAGCAACAATATACTTCATTCTATGACCAAAAAAATTATCTTTTTCTCTATAACGATCAATGTAGTTTTTTTTAGATTTGTTCTTAAACTCTGATAAAATATTTGGTAACTCTTCCAAAGGAATTTTTCCTTCTAAACTATACTTCCTTATATATTCTAACTCTCCCATGAAATCTTGTAACCTATAATTAAGTTCTTCTCTTAATTTATCTCTAATAGAGCTTACATCACTCTTGGAAAAAGAAACTGTATCCCAGTCTCCTTGATCAACCTGTTCAAAGATATTTTGTTTAATCAAATCAATTAAAAATTGCTTCGTTTCCTCAATTTTTTTATTAACCTCTTCTGGACTCACACTAGTGGTAGTTTCATGGCTTTCTTCCTGCGCAGAAACTACTTGACTGGCAAAAGTTGGGACTAGTAAAGTTGACAGTCCTAAAGCTACTAAAGCATGTTTCATTTCTTTTTTCATCATTTTCTCCTATTTTCTTAATTTTTAAAACTATGAATTGGTGCTGGGATTTGTCCCCCACGAGAAATGAAATCAACAGACGAAGCCCCATTGACCTTCATAACTGGAGCTGTACCAAGAAGACCACCAAACTCAATCATATCGCCTTCTTTTCCTTTTGGAATGATACGAACAGCTGTTGTTTTCATGTTAATAACACCAATTGCTGCTTCATCCGCAATCATGGCTGCAATGGTTTCAGCTGGCGTATCTTCTGGTATGGCAATCATATCCAATCCAACTGAACAGATAGCCGTCATGGCCTCTAGTTTTTCCAAATTAAGAGAGCCATTTTGCACTGCAGCAATCATTCCCTCATCCTCAGAAACGGGGATAAAGGCACCAGACAAACCACCGACTTGGTTGCAGGCCATCACTCCGCCCTTCTTAACTTGGTCATTCAGAAGTGCCAAGGCAGCCGTCGTCCCATGCGTACCAACTGTTTCTAGCCCCATTTCTTCAAGGACACGTGCAACAGAATCTCCAACCGCAGGAGTTGGCGCCAAACTCAAGTCCACAATACCAAACTCCACACCCAGTCTCTCACTGGCCATTTGACCAACCAATTGACCGATACGAGTGATTTTAAAGGCAGTTTTCTTAACTGTTTCGGCGACTACATCAAAGCTCTGTCCACGAACTTTTTCCAAGGCACGTTTTACCACACCAGGACCGGAAACTCCGACATTTATGATAACATCTGCCTCCCCAACACCATGGAAGGCACCCGCCATAAATGGATTGTCCTCAACAGCATTAGCGAATACAACCAACTTGGCCGCTCCCATATCTGATTGATTAGCCGTTTCCTTGATAATACGTCCCATATCAGCGACAGCCGTCATATTGATACCAGACTTGGTTGAGCCGATATTGACTGACGAGCAGACCTTGTCCGTTTCAGCCAAAGCACGAGGAATAGAATTGATGAGAATCTCATCTCCCTTTTGGTACCCCTTTTGTACCAAGGCAGAGAAACCACCAATAAAATCCACACCGATTTCTTTCGCAGCCTTATCAAGCGCTTTTGCCAGAACCACGTAGTCCGTCGCATCTGTCGCTGCTCCAATTAGAGAAATAGGTGTCACCGATACACGCTTATTAACGATTGGAATTCCCAACTCAGCAGCAATTTCATCGCCAACAGCCACTAAATTAGCTGCCTTGGTCCTAATCTTTTGATAAATTTTCTCCGCAGCACGATTGATATCTGGATCAATACAGTCTAATAGGGAAATCCCCATGGTAATAGTTCTGATATCGAAGTTTTGCTCCTCAATCATAGCGATGGTTTCAGTAACTTGTCTAATATCCATGATAACCTCCTAGATATTATACATAGCTTCGAAAATCGCTGCACTCTGAATATTGATTTTCACATTCAAAGTTTGCCCAAAAGTTTCAAACTCATTTCGCAGATAAGTAAAATCCTGCTTTTCATCACTAGAAACGACAGCCATCATCGTGAAATATTCATCCAAGACAGTTTGAGAGATATCATCAATATTCAAACCCAATTCTGCAATTTTAGCAGAAACACCCGCAACAATTCCAGATTTATCTTTGCCAACAACAGTTATAATCGCTTTCATAAGCAAACTCCAATTCTTCTTAAAATAAGAAACCTGAACATTAAACAGGATTCTTTTCAAATAGTATAGCATAATTCCAACTAAAATACTCAAAAACGCCTGCTTACGAAGTTGTTCTTAAGCAAAAAACAATTTCGTAAACAAGCGTCTACTATCCCAACTTATGATGAGTGTTCCCGCTAGGACCGAAATCCTAGCGGTAGACCAGAGCTAGACTAAGAGCACAAGACTCCATCATCATAACACTCAACAAAATTGATGATTTTATACTAATTCGATGATCGCCATTGGCGCTGCATCACCACGACGTGGTTCAGTTTTAAGGATACGAGTGTATCCACCGTTACGTTCAGCATAACGAGGTGCGATTTCTGAGAACAATTTTTGAAGTGCTGTAGTAGAAGTGTACTTATCAGTTGCTTCATCATAGTTTTCAGATGCGATTTCATTACGTACGAAAGCAGCTGCTTGACGACGTGCATGCAAATCACCACGTTTACCTAGAGTAATCATTTTTTCAACAGTTTTACGGATTTCTTTAGCACGAGCTTCAGTTGTCACGATTGATTCGTTGATCAAAAGGTCAGTTGTCAAATCGCGAAGCATTGCTTTACGTTGTGAGCTAGTGCGTCCTAGTTTACGGTAAGCCATGTATTCCTCCTTTATTTATCTTTTAATCCAAGACCCAAATCAATGAGTTTGAGTTTCACTTCTTCCAAACTCTTGCGTCCAAGATTTCGTACTTTCATCATCTCTGCTTCAGATTTTTCTGTCAAATCATGCACAGTATTGATACCGGCACGTTTCAAACAGTTGTATGAACGCACAGACAAGTCCAGTTCCTCAATCGTACGATCCAAAATACGGTCGTCAGATTCAGTATCAGCTTCTTTCATCACTTCAGTTGACTTGGCAATCTCAGTAAGATTTGTAAACAAATCAAGATGTTCTGTCAAAATACGTGCTGAAAGCCCTAAAGCATCTTCTGGAATAATTGTTCCATTAGTCAAGATTTCAAGGGTTAATTTATCAAATCCATCATTGCTACCTACACGAGCAGGTTCCACTTGATAGTTGACTTTTGTAACTGGTGTATAAATAGAATCTACAGCAAGTGTTCCAACTGGTGCATTATCTTTTTTATTTTCATCAGCAGGTACATATCCACGACCACTGTTAACAGTCATAGTCGCTTTTAGAGAAGAACCTTCACCGATTGTAAAAAGATAATGATCTGGATTTACAATTTCAATATCGCTATCTGTCAAAATGTCACCAGCTGTTACTTCAGCAGGACCTTCAACATCTAGTTCGATGATTTTTTCGTCTTCAACGTACGATTTCACTGCAATTCCTTTAATGTTCAGAATGATTTGCATCACGTCTTCACGAACACCTGGAACTGTGTCAAACTCATGTAACACACCATCAATGTTGATAGATGTCACAGCTGCTCCTGGTAGAGAAGCTAGAAGTACACGACGAAGAGAGTTACCAAGAGTTGTACCGTAGCCACGTTCAAGTGGTTCGATTACAAACTTGCCATAATCTTTATTTTCATCAATTTTTGTTATATTTGGTTTTTCAAACTCGATCATTTAGTTACTCCCTCTTAAACGAAAAGCAGTGTAATGCGATGATTATACACGGCGACGTTTTGGAGGACGAGCACCATTGTGTGGCACTGGAGTCACATCACGAATTGCTGTTACTTCAAGACCAGCGGCAGCAAGCGCACGAATAGCTGACTCACGACCAGAACCTGGACCTTTTACAGTAACTTCAACTGATTTAAGACCGTGTTCTTGTGCAGATTTAGCAGCAGCTTCAGAAGCCATTTGAGCAGCGAATGGTGTAGATTTACGAGAACCTTTGAAACCAAGAGCACCAGCTGATGACCAAGCAATTGCATTACCATGCACATCAGTAATCATAACAATAGTGTTATTAAATGTAGCGTGAATATGAGCAATACCAGATTCGATATTCTTTTTCACACGACGTTTACGTGTTGGTTTAGCCAAGACTTTTACCTCCTATATTATTTTTTCTTACCAGCAATCGCAACAGCTTTACCTTTACGAGTACGAGCGTTGTTTTTAGTGTTTTGTCCACGGACAGGAAGTCCACGACGGTGACGGATACCACGGTATGAACCGATTTCCATCAAACGTTTGATGTTCAAGTTTACTTCACGACGAAGGTCACCTTCAACTTTGATTGCATCCACTTCACGACGGATAGCATCTTCTTGATCTGATGTAAGATCACGTACACGAACATCTTCTGAGATTCCAGCAGCAGCCAAAATTTTCTTAGATGTTGCAAGTCCGATACCATAAACATAAGTCAATGAGATTACTACGCGTTTGTCATTTGGAATGTCAACTCCAGCAATACGAGCCATGTTTTCTCCTTTCTATCTTATCCTTGACGTTGTTTGTGTTTTGGATTTGCTGGGCAAATTACCATAACACGACCATTACGACGAATAACTTTACAGTATTCGCAAATTGGTTTGACCGATGGTCTTACTTTCATTTCTTATCCCTCCAAGTTTTTCGATTATTTAAAGCGGTAAGTGATACGTCCACGTGTCAAGTCATATGGACTCATTTCGACAGTAACACGATCTCCCGCTAAAATACGAATATAGTTTTTACGAATTTTACCAGAAACTGTTGCTAAAATCTGATGTCCATTTTCAAGTTCAACCGTAAACATTGCATTCGGCATTGTATCAACTACTTTGCCTTCAACTTCAATCACATCGTCTTTTGCCACGCAAAAGCACCTCCATAAATTTCGATTCGATGCCTCTAGACACAGAGACAACAATTATAAGTCAGACTATCTCAGTATAACATTTGTAGCGGATTTTTGCAAGTGTGAAAAACGCTTTATTTCAAATTTGTCAATACTTTTTCGATATCTGAGAAGACATCATTGATATCTTGATTACCTTCGATGTCATGAACCAAACCTTTGGCACGGTAGTGAGCAATGATTGGTTCTCCTTGAGCAATATTCACATCCAAACGACGTTTGACTGTCTCAGGCTTATCATCTTCACGTTGGTAGTAATCTTCTTCTTTATAGTCAACTGGTGGGTTAAAGACCTTATGGAAAGTTTCTCCAGTTACGCGGTGGATGATACGACCACTCAAACGTTCCAAGAGGCTGTCTGGATTCACTTCGATGTTGATAACACCTTCTAGTTCGATGCCAAGTTCAGCCAATGTTTTGTCCAAGGCATGAGCTTGTTCGATTGTACGTGGGTAACCATCCAACAAGAATCCTGTTTCTTTAATATCATCTTGTGAAAGACGTTCTTTTACGATTCCATTTGTAACTTCGTCAGGAACTAATTCACCCTTGTCAATGTATGACTTAGCAAGAACACCCATTTCAGTTTGATTTGCCATTGCAGCGCGGAACATATCACCTGTTGAGATATGTGCAACATGGAATTGTTCTACGATTTTTGCTGCTTGAGTTCCCTTACCTGCACCAGGTAAGCCCATAATCAAAAGATTCATGATCTGATCTCCTTATTTTATTTTTAAATAGAAGCAAAAATTCTTTTCACCCCTATTTAAAAACAAAATAGAAGAGGGGAGACCAAACTCTCACAAATGTTAGAGTTTAAACCTCCACTCCCTCAGCATTTACTGATTCATACTCAATGAAAATCAAAGAGCAAACTAGGAAGCTAGCCGCAGACTGTACTTGAGTACGGCAAGGTGAAGCTGACGTGGTTTGAATTTGATTTTCGAAGAGTATCAGTAAATACTTTTATTCTGTTCTATCCATGAAACCAACATACTTACGTTTCAATAGGTAACCTTCCAATTGTTTGATTCCTTCAATACCCGTAGAGATAATGATCAAAAGACTAGTCCCCCCAAAAGCAACTGCTTCTGAAAGTCCGAAAACATCTTTTGCCACGATCGGTAAAATAGAAATCACACCAAGGAAGAGAGAACCAACAGTTGCAAGACGACGAAGAAGTTTAGACATATATTCCTCTGTACCTTTACCAGGACGAACTCCATGGATATAGGCTCCGCTCTTTTGTAGGTTTTCTGCCGCTTTTTCAGGATTAATCTGTACAAACGTATAGAAGAATGTAAAGAGAATAATCAATAAAGCATACATAGCAATACCAGTTGGTGAAGTTGTTGCCAGCATTTCTTGTGCTGTTCTTACCCAAGCCCAATCATGACCTGTAGCGCTCAAAAACTGAAGAATAGCCGCAGGCGCTGCAGTAATCGAACTTGCAAAGATAACAGGGATAACTCCAGCAGGGTTTACTTTCAAAGGAAGGTAAGAGCTAGATGGAGCACCTTGTGCAACCTTAGTATATTGGATTGGAATTTTGTATTCTGCTTGTTGAACATAGGTTGTAAAGTAAATGATCAACAATACAGTAATAATCAAAATGATTACGAAAATGATAGATGAGTTGATACGGCTACTTGGGACATTCACAAAGTAGTCCACATAGATGCCCTGAATCATCTCTGGAATTGAGGCAACAATCCCGGCAAAGATAATCATAGAAACACCATTTCCGTACCCCTTATCTGTAATTTGCTCTCCCAACCAAGTGACAATCATACTACCAGCTGTTAAGATGATACCAATCGTCAGAAAAACTTGTGGAGTTAAAGCAGTTTTAATCAATTGAGCTCCAGCCAAGGTATTAAAACCAGCTGTAATCCCGATAGATTGCACAAAAGCGAGAACTAGAGCAATATAACGAGTAGCTTGATTCAATTTTCTTCGGCCTACTTCCCCTTGTTTCCCCCACTCTACAAACTTGGGTAAAATATCCATTTGCAAGAGTTGGACAACGATAGAAGCGGTGATATAGGGACTAACTCCTAGGGCAAAAATCGAAAAGTTTTTTAGGGCATTCCCCGACACCAAGCTCAACATGTTTAAGAAGGATAATCCACTTAAAGCATTCAAGCTATTGGCATTCACACCAGGAACTGTAATGCTAGTCCCGATACGAAAGACCAAAACGATAAAAATTGTAAATAAAATTTTTGATCGAACCTGCTTGACTTTAAGAGCTTCTCTTAATAATTTAAAAAACATAGGTCACCTCTCTTAGATGACTTCTACTGAACCACCTTTAGCAGTGATAGCTTCTTCAGCTGATTTAGAGAATTTAGCTGCTTTCACAGTCAATTTCTTAGTCAACTCACCGTTACCAAGAATTTTAATACCTGATTTTTCAGCTTTAACAATTCCTGCTTCGATAAGAACAACTGGAGTTACTTCAGCACCATCTTCAAAGACGTTCAATTGGTCAAGGTTCACAATTGCGTATTCTTTAGCGTTGATGCTAGTGAATCCACGTTTTGGAAGACGACGGAACAATGGAGTTTGTCCACCTTCAAAACCAAGGCGAACTCCGCCACCGCTACGAGCTTTTTGACCTTTTTGACCACGACCAGATGTTTTACCGTTACCTGATGAAGTACCACGACCAACGCGGTTACGTACTTTACGAGAACCTTCTGCAGGTTTCAATTCATGAAGTTTCATTTTTATTTTCTCCTCTTTTGTAAAATGCTAGCGCCGATAAGGGAGAAAAGATTGTCTCCCCCATCAACTCGCCTATACGACGTCATCATAGATGACTATATCTAGTTTTAGGGGATGGTATAGTGCACATCCCCTAAAAATTCATTAGTTTACTTCTTCAACTGTTACCAAGTGAGATACTGCAGTGATCATACCACGGATAGCAGCGTTATCTTCTTTAATAACAGAGCTGTTCAATTTGCCAAGTCCAAGTGCTACAACAGTTTTACGTTGTGATGGAATGCGTCCGATTGGAGACTTAGTCAAAGTAATTTTAATTTGAGCCATTTTATCCCCTTTCTTATGCCAAATCAGAAACTGAAATACCACGAAGGGCAGCAACTTCTTCAGCGCGTTTCAATTGTTTCAAACCTTCAACAGTTGCACGAACAATGTTGATTGGAGTGTTAGAACCAAGTGATTTAGATGTAATATCTGCCACACCTGCCAATTCCACAACGGCACGAACTGCACCACCAGCGGCAACTCCAGAACCTTCTACAGCAGGTTTCAACAATACTTTAGCTCCACCGAATTCTGAAAGAACTTCGTGTGGAATTGTTGTTCCAACCATAGGAACTTCGATCAAGTTTTTCTTAGCATCATCTACTGCTTTACGGATTGCTTCTGGAACTTCTTGAGCTTTACCAGTACCAAATCCTACGCGACCGTTGTGGTCACCAACAACAACAAGAGCTGCGAAACGAAGACGACGTCCACCTTTAACAACTTTTGTAACACGGTTGACAGCAACTACGCGTTCTTCTAATTCAACTGCATTGTCTTTAAATGCCATTTTCTAGTGTCCTCCTATTAGAATTTCAATCCGTTTTCACGAGCTGCATCAGCCAAAGCTTTCACACGTCCGTGATATAGATATCCACCGCGGTCGAACACCACTTCTGAAATACCTTTAGCGTTTGCACGTTCTGCAACGAGTTTACCGACAGCAACGGCTTGTTCAGTTTTAGTTCCTTTTGAAACTTCTTTGTCAAGAGTTGAAGCACTTGCGAGCGTTACACCCGCTACGTCATCAATCACTTGAGCGTAGATGCCTGTATTAGAACGGAATACGTTCAAACGTGGGCGATCAGCAGTTCCAGAGAGTTTTCCGCGAACGCGACGGTGGCGTTTTTGGCGGAGTTTGTTTTTATCTGGTTTTGAAATCACAGTTTTCACCTCTTTAGTTTTAAATCGTGTGCTATGCACAAAGTTGGAAAATAGGTTGGTGGTTGAGAATCAACCACTCAACATTATTTACCTGTTTTACCTTCTTTACGGCGAACGAATTCACCAACGTAACGGATACCTTTACCTTTATATGGTTCTGGTGAACGAAGGCTACGTACATAAGCAGCTGTTTGACCAACTACTTCTTTTGAAATTCCGCTAACAACGATTGTTGTTGGGTTTGGAAGTTCAAAAGTAATTCCTTCTGGAGCTTCAACTTCGTCTGGATGAGATTTACCAACAGCCAAAACAAGTTTAGATCCTTGAAGTTGTGCACGGTAACCAACCCCGCGCATTTCAAGTTCTTTCTTGAATCCTTCTGATACACCAACAACCATGTTGTTCAAAAGGGCACGAGTAGTTCCGTGGATAGTTTTCATTTCTTTTGAATCGTTTGGACGGTGAAGAGTTACTTCAGTACCTTCCACACGGATTTCAATATCTTTTGAGAACTCACGAGTAAGTTCTCCTTTAGGTCCTTTTACAGTTACAACGTTGTCATTGTTAGTGATTTCAACACCAGCAGGCAACACGATAACTTTATTACCAATACGTGACATGTTTATTTTCTCCTGTTAAATTGTCAGGCCATAACGGCCAGTTTTCACGGGGTTCAGATACTTATTTAGTTCAAGAGCTGAACTGAACACGCTCTAACAAGCTTTGTATCTTGATTTGAGTTCGAGCTAAGAATTTGGTGAAAAAGATAAGTTTGTCTTGGAGCATCGCTCCTGCTACAAACTTCCTATTTTCACTGCATTCTTTTAACGCTCTCACATCATCAATTACCAAACGTAAGCGATAACCTCGCCACCAACATTCTTTTGGCGTGCTTCTTTATCAGTAAGCAAACCTTCAGAAGTTGAAAGGATAGCAATTCCAAGTCCGTTAAGAACTTTTGGAAGGTCTTCACGTTTTTTGTAGACACGAAGTCCTGGTTTAGAAACACGTTTCAAGTTAGTGATAACTTTTTCACCGTTTGGTCCGTATTTAAGGAATACACGGATGATGCCTTGTTTGTCATCTTCGATGATTTCAACGTTTTTTACAAAACCTTCGCGTTTAAGGATTTCAGCAATCCCTTTTTTGATATTTGATGCAGGTACTTCAAGTACTTCGTGTTTTGCTTGGTTAGCGTTACGAATACGAGTTAGGAAGTCTGCGATTGGGTCAGTCATAACCATTTTGTTTTTCTCCTCTTACTAGTAGTTTGCAAGTTGCACTTGCTAGTTAATGATTGAGCTGGGCTCAGATAGTATTGACACATTCAAATGAGATAACTCTTATTTGAACACGAGCTACAACCTGTGCAAAAAAGATAAATTTGTTTTGGAGCATCGCTCCTTCACCAAATTTCCTATTTTTGCTGTGGTTGTCACGCTCTTTGTATCATGATATTACCAAGATGCTTTTGTTACACCAGGAATTTGTCCTTTGTAAGCTAATTCACGGAAGCAAACACGGCAAAGTTTAAATTTGCGGTAAACTGAATGTGGGCGACCACATTTTTCACAACGAGTATAAGCTTGAGTAGAGAACTTCGCTGGACGTTTGTTCTTAGCAATCATTGATTTTTTAGCCATTAGATTTACCTCCTATATTATTTTGCAAAAGGCATTCCAAGGCCTGTAAGCAATGCACGTGACTCTTCGTCAGTGTTAGCAGTTGTTACGATAACGATGTCAAGACCACGAGTTTTGTCAACGTCATCAAAGTTGATTTCTGGGAAGATCAATTGTTCTTTCACACCAAGTGTGTAGTTTCCGCGTCCATCAAATGATTTTGTTGGAACACCATGGAAGTCACGTACACGTGGAAGTGAAACTGAAACCAATTTATCCAAGAATTCGTACATACGTTCACCACGAAGGGTAACTTTTGCACCGATCGCAACACCTTCACGAAGACGGAAGCCGGCGATTGATTTTTTAGCTTTAGTGATAAGTGGTTTTTGACCTGAGATAAGTGCCAATTCTTCAGCAGCTTTTTCAAGGCTTTTAGCGTTTGATACAGCTTCACCAACACCCATGTTCAAAACGATCTTATCTACTTTAGGCACAGCCATCACTGATGAGTAGTTGAATTGTTCTGTCAAAGCAGGAACTACTTCATTAAGATATTTTTCTTTTAAACGATTTGCCATTATACTTCTCCTTTCCTTCGTGATTAATCAAGTACTTCGCCTGATTTTTTGTTGTAGCGAACTTTTTTACCGTCTACAAATTTGTAACCAACACGACCAGCCACACCATTTTTGTCCAAAACTTGAACGTTTGATACGTGGATAGCTGCTTCTTTTTCGATGATCCCACCTTGAGGAAGCTCGTTAGTTGGACGTTGGTGTTTCTTAACGATGTTAACACCTTCAACGATAACTTTGTTTACTTTTGGAAGGGCAGTAAGGACAACAGCTTCTGTTCCCTTATCTTTACCAGCGATTACGCGAACTTTGTCGCCTTTTTTTACAAACATTAGGTTTCTCCTTGATTTTTCTTACGCCCATAAGGGCACCCTAGCTTGAAGCTAGGGGACTAGTTTGTTTCTAAAAATTAAAGTACTTCTGGAGCAAGTGACACGATCTTCATGAAGCCACCTTCACGTAATTCACGTGCAACTGGACCAAAGATACGTGTTCCGCGAGGAGTTTTGTCTTCACGGATGATAACTGCTGCGTTTTCGTCAAATTTGATGTATGAACCATCAGCACGACGAGCACCTGATTTAGTACGAACGATAACTGCTTTAACAACGTCACCTTTTTTAACCGCACCACCAGGAGTAGCTTGTTTTACAGATGCCACGATAACATCACCGATGTTTGCAAATTTACGTCCTGAACCACCAAGAACTTTGATAGTCAAGATTTCGCGAGCACCGCTGTTGTCTGCGACTTTCAAACGAGTTTCTGTTTGAATCATTTCAGTTTTCTCCTTTCAGGTTTGATTAGATGATGACCGCTTCTTCAACAACTTCTACAAGACGGAAACGTTTTGTAGCTGAAAGCGGACGAGTTTCCATGATACGTACGATATCGCCTTCTTTGGCAACATTGTTTTCATCATGAGCTTTGTATTTTTTAGAGTAGTTAATACGTTTACCATAGACTGGGTGGTTACGTTTTGTTTCAACTACAACTGTGATTGTCTTGTCCATTTTGTCAGATACAACACGTCCAACAAGAACTTTACGATTATTGCGTTCCATTGAAATTTCTCCTTCCCTAGTCTATTATTTCGCTTCAGATTGAACTGTTTTGATACGAGCGATTTGTTTTTTAACTTCTTTCAAGCGAGCTGTTTGTTCCAATTGACCAGTAGCAGCTTGGAAACGAAGTTCAAACAATTCTTTTTTCAATTCGTTTTCGCGCTTCGCGAGTTCTTCTTGAGAAAGACCACGAAGTTCTTTAACAAATTCTTTTACTTCATTAAGTTTCATGCCTTCTCCTTATTCTGCTTCACGTTTTACGAATTTACATTTAACTGGCAATTTGTGGCTAGCAAGACGAAGCGCTTCGCGAGCGATTTCTTCAGATACACCAGCGATTTCGAACATCACTTTACCACGTTTAACTGGTGCTACCCAACCTTCAGGTGCCCCTTTACCAGATCCCATACGCACACCGATAGCTTTAGCAGTGTATGATTTGTGTGGGAAGATTTTAATCCAAACTTTACCACCACGTTTCATGTAACGAGTCATGGCGATACGAGCAGCTTCGATTTGGCGGTTAGTGATCCAGTGGCTAGTTGTAGCTTGAAGACCGTATTCACCGAATGCTACTTCTTTTCCACCTTTTGCTTCACCGCGCATTTTTCCACGGAATTCACGACGGTGTTTAACACGTTTAGGTACTAACATTGGTTATTTACCTCCTTTAGTGTTTTTGCGAGCTGGAAGAACTTCACCACGGTAGATCCATACTTTAACACCAAGTTTACCGTATGTAGTATCTGCTTCTTCCCAAGCGTAATCGATATCTGCACGAAGTGTGTGAAGTGGAACAGTTCCTTCAGAGTATCCTTCAGCACGGGCGATGTCTGCACCGTTCAAACGACCTGATACTTGAGTTTTGATTCCTTTAGCTCCAGCACGCATTGCACGTTGGATTGCTTGTTTTTGTGCACGACGGAAAGCAACACGTTGCTCCAATTGACGAGCAATACCTTCACCTACAAGGTGAGCATCCAAATCAGGTTGTTTGATTTCGATGATGTTGATGTGTACTTGTTTTCCAGTCAATTTGTTAAGTTTTGCACGGAGTGCATCAACGTTAGCACCACCTTTACCGATAACCATACCTGGTTTAGCAGTGTGAAGTGAAACGTTAACTTTGTTTACTGCGCGTTCAATTTCGATAGTTGAAACTGCTGCGTCAGCAAGTTCTTTTTGAACGAATTTACG
The DNA here is from genome assembly GCF_013276795.1 of Streptococcus sp. 2342. Lineage (GTDB taxonomy): Bacteria > Bacillota > Bacilli > Lactobacillales > Streptococcaceae > Streptococcus. Next base: position 237,132 of record NZ_VMLR01000003.1, on the reverse strand, counting down.
GATTGCAAGATCTTCATGAAGGTAATCCGCGTATTCTTTTTCAGCATACCATTTGGCATCCCAATCACGGATGATGCCGACACGCATACCAATTGGATGTACTTTTTGACCCACGATTTTACCTCCTTATTTTTCTGCAACAGCTACAGTGATGTGAGCTGTACGTTTGTTGATTGGTGAAGCTGAACCTTTCGCACGTGGACGGAAACGTTTCATAGTTGGTCCTTCGTTTGCGAATGCTTCAGATACTACCAAGTTAGCTTTATCCAAACCAAAGTTGTTTTCAGCGTTAGCTACAGCTGAGTTCAAAACTTTCAAGATGATTTCAGCAGCTTTGTTTGGAGTGAATGTCAAGATTGCGATTGCATCGGCTACGCTTTTACCACGGATGTTATCAAGAACAAGACGTGATTTACGAGGTGAAACACGTACTGTACGAGCCATTGCTTTAGCTGAAGTAATTTCTGCCATTTATGTTCTCCTTATTTTCTACGTGTTTTCTTGTCGTCTGCAGCGTGACCTTTGTAAGTACGAGTTGGTGCAAATTCACCAAGTTTGTGACCTACCATGTCTTCTTGGATGTAAACAGGTACGTGTTTACGTCCGTCATAAACTGCGATAGTGTAACCAATGAAACTTGGGAAGATCGTTGAACGACGTGACCAAGTTTTAATAACTTTTTTCTTTTCGTCGTTAGCTTGAGCTTCAACTTTTTTCATCAAATGCTCATCGACGAAAGGTCCTTTTTTAAGACTGCGTCCCATTTTTATATTTTCTCCTTTAAATGTTGTACCACAGCGGCTTGCGCTCCTATGGAGCGCTACCGAGCTGGCGGATTTACTAGTTGCTTAAGCGACTAGTTTAATATTATTTCTCGTTGCGACGACGAACGATAAGTTTGTCAGATTTCGCTTTCTTGTTACGAGTTTTAAGACCAAGAGCAGGTTTGCCCCATGGAGTAGATGGTGCTTTACGACCAACTGGTGCTTTACCTTCACCACCACCGTGTGGGTGATCGTTAGGGTTCATTACAGAACCACGAACTGTTGGGCGGATACCTTTCCAACGGCTACGTCCTGCTTTACCAAGGTTTACAAGTCCATGTTGTTCGTTTCCGACAACACCAACTGTAGCACGGCAAGTTCCAAGAATCATACGAACTTCACCTGATTGAAGACGAACAAGAACGTATTTACCTTCAGAACCCAATACTTGAGCAGATGCACCAGCAGCACGTACCAATTCACCACCACGACCTGGTTTCAACTCGATGTTGTGGATCAAAGTACCAACTGGGATGTTAGCAAGTGGAAGAGCGTTTCCGACTTTGATATCTGCTTCTGGACCTGAAACGATACGTTGACCTACTTCAAGACCTTTTGGAGCGATGATGTATGCTTTCACACCGTCAGTGTAGTGTACAAGAGCGATGTTTGCAGAACGGTTTGGATCGTACTCGATTGTTTTAACAACTGCTTCAACGTTGTCTTTGTTACGTTTGAAGTCAACCAAACGGTAGAAACGTTTGTGTCCACCACCTTGGTGACGAACTGTGATACGACCGTTGTTGTTACGACCAGCCTTGCTCTTCAAAGCAACAAGCAATGATTTTTCAGGAGTGCTTGTTGTGATTTCAGCGAAATCCAAAGAAGTCATATTACGGCGACCGTTTGTTGTTGGTTTATAAACACGAATTCCCACGATATTTCCTCCTTAGATTATTCAGCTTCAGCAGCAAACAACTCGATTGCTTTTGAATCAGCTGTAAGTGTGATGATAGCTTTTTTAGTTTTGTTAGTAAAACCAGTGTAACGTCCAACACGTTTAGCTTTTGGTTTTACGTTGATTGTGTTAACATTGGCAACTTTAACACCTTCGAAAGCAGCTTCAACAGCTTGCTTGATCAAAAGTTTGTGTGCACGAGTGTCAACTTCAAATACATATTTGCCTGCTTCAAGTTGAGCCATTGAGCTTTCAGTGATAACAGGTTTTTTGATAACATCATACAAATTCATTATGCAAGAACCTCCTCGATTTTAGAGATAGCTGCTTGTGTGACAAGAAGTTTGTCGCTATTTGCGATGTCAAGAACACTTGCAGTTGTAGCAGTTGCAACTTTCACGTTTGGAAGGTTACGAGCTGAAAGAGCTGCGAATTCATTTCCTTCTTCAAGGATAACAAGAACTTTAGAATCGATGCTCAATGCTGCAAGAACTTTTGCAAATTCAGCAGTTTTTGGAGCTGTAAATTCAAGAGAATCAACGGCTACAAATTTGTTTTCAGCAACTTTTTCAGAGTAAACTGATTTAAGAGCTAGGCGACGAACTTTTTGTGGAAGTTTGTAGCCGTATGAACGTGGAGTTGGTCCGAAGACAACACCACCACCACGCCATTGTGGTGAGCGGATAGAACCTTGACGAGCACGTCCAGTTCCTTTTTGACGCCATGGTTTGCGTCCACCACCTGATACTGCAGAGCGGTTTTTAACAGCGTGTGTTCCTTGGCGAAGGCTTGCGCGTTGGCTGATGATTACATCAAACACAACTGATTCATTTGGTTCAATACCAAATACTGCATCGTTAAGAACAACTTGGCCAGCTTCTTTACCAGTTTGGTCAAATAATGTTACGTTTGCCATTTTGACTGTATTCCCCTTTCCTTATTATTTACCAGCTTTAACTGCTGATTTGATAGTGATAAGAGATTTCTTAGCACCTGGTACGTTACCTTTGATAAGGATAACGTTCTTTTCTGGAACAACTTGTACAACTTCAAGGTTTTGAATTGTTACGCGGTCGCCACCCATACGTCCTGCAAGGTTTTTACCTTTGAATACGCGGTTAGGTGCAACAGGTCCCATAGAACCTGGACGACGGTGGTAACGAGAACCGTGAGCCATTGGTCCACGTGATTGTCCGTGGCGTTTGATAACACCTTGGAAACCTTTACCTTTAGAAGTACCAGTTACGTCAACAACGTCTCCAGCTGCGAATGTTTCAACTGTGATTTCAGCACCAACTTCCAAGCCTTCAACGTTTTTGAATTCACGAATGAAGCGCTTAGGAGCCGTGTTAGCTTTCGCTACATGTCCTTTAGCAGGTTTGTTGCTCAATACTTCGCGTTTGTCATCGAAACCAACTTGGATAGCGTTGTATCCGTCTGTTTCAACAGTTTTAACTTGAAGAACAACGTTTGGAGTTGCTTCAATAACTGTTACAGGGATCAATTCGCCAGCTTCAGTGAAGATTTGAGTCATTCCCACTTTTTTCCCTAAGATTCCTTTTGTCATGAGAAAATAGTTCCTTTTCTATATTTTTTATTCAAAAAGTTTTTAACGAGCGTTTTTTATGCTCAAGTCTAAGATACAAAGGGCGTCAAACTCAAAGTGAAAATAGGAAACTGACGCAGTGTCTGGCAGACACTAGGAAGTTTATTTTTTCCACACCGAGTTTAGCCCGTGTTCAATTAGATTGAAACACCAGCCTCTGCTCTTTTATATTTTAGATTAAAGTTTGATTTCTACGTTTACACCACTTGGAAGATCCAATTTCATCAAGGCATCAACTGTTTTTTGAGTTGGGTTAACGATATCGATCAAACGTTTGTGTGTACGCATTTCAAATTGTTCGCGAGAGTCTTTGTATTTGTGAGTCGCACGAATGATTGTGTAGAGGCTACGTTCAGTTGGAAGTGGGATTGGACCCGCAACTTGTGCACCTGTACGAGTAGCTGATTCTACGATTTTTGCAGCCGCTGTGTCAAGCGTACGGTGTTCGTAAGCTTTCAAACGGATACGGATTTTTTTGTTTGCCATCTTTTTCTCCTTTTCGTCTATTTAAGATAATAGGCTAGCTCCACAAGAAAACCGACGCGGTGTTGCGTGGCAATGCAACCGAGCGTGTCGCAACCTCTTGCATCAAAGCTAAAGCTGTAATTTACAGCACCATAATAGAATAACACAAAGCCCCTGCGATTGCAAGGGATTTGTTAGATTTTTTTCGTTTTTTTGGGATGAAACTGTTTTCCTATTTTTTCTTTTTAAAATTAGGGATTTTCTTCTATATAAGTTAAGTCCTCTTGACCTCAAATTTACCTTCTGATTGGTCCACTAGAATGTCCGCCCTTGACTCAGTTTCTTTATAGTATCGCAGATACTGCTCCCGTCTCATCTGGTGGCTAGCCAATATAAAGGAGGCATCGCGATTTCTCACAGTCGTATCTCTAGCAAGGCGTCGCTTTAATTCGGTCTCCTCATCCGTGTAGAAACAGATGGTTTTGTCAAAGAGTTCCTTGGGTAAAAAGCCTACAGACATCCCTTCGACAATCAAAATCGGTTTTGCTCCAGACAAGACCTCACTAGCTTTCCAAGGTTCTTCAATTGTTAAGATATCCATACCTGCCTGCAAGGCTAAGATATCTCTCCGCAAACTTGCCAATTCATGTGCCACCGGCAGACAGGCTGTCACCTTTTGATTTGGCTCGTCCTTGGGTACTACCAGATGGCGTTCTGAGGTGATATAGGGATCTGTTTCTAGCAAATTTACTGTAGTAGAATCTAAAGCTTGGTACAATTCCTGTGCAAAAGTTGATTTACCCGAAGCCCCATGACCGTATATTCCCAGTGTCCTGACTTTCCCCGTCTCGATCTCTGAGACTAGTTGGTCTACTAAGTCTTTTTTCTTCATTCTCTCTTCACCTGTTCATAGCTTTCTTTTCCGTCATTAAGCTTGTCCCAAATCACTACTTGCCCACTTTGGAGCGATTTTTGCACATCTATAATTCGTTGATTGGACGAACCTCGAAACTGGAGCATAAGATTTCTCTTAGTTCGATCATATCGCCCATCGACAAGAATATCAATCATGGACAAGAGTTCCAGTTTGTCTGGAGTCTCCAGCATCATTTCTTCCCAAGTGTAGCCCGTCCAGGACCAGATGTCCTTGTCTGGCAATTCCCTCCGAATGCGCTTAACGAGTGGCAAGAGAATACCAGTATTGAGAAAAGGCTCTCCTCCCAGCAAGGTCAAGCCTTGAACATAAGGTTGAGCGAGATCTTCCATGATTTGTTCTTCTAATTCTGCTGTATAGGGAATGCCAGCATTAAAAGACCAAGTCGCAACATTATAACATCCCTCGCAGTGAAACATGCAGCCTGATACATAGAGGGAGTTCCGCACACCTTCTCCATCCACAAAGTTAAAGGCCTTGTAGTCGATGATACGTCCTTTGCTGAGCTCCTCACTTTTCCATTCTTGTGGTTTTGGATTATTCATTCGCTACCTCTATCCAATAACGCTCGACTCCATCACGAACATCCTCAATGAGACCTCCATTTGCTAGAATGACTGCTCTACTAGCAGGATTATTCACGCTACAGGTCACCAGAGCCTTCTTGATGTTCTTTTCTTTAGCAACTTGCAAGCCCTGACGGAGAGTTTCTTTCGCATAACCTTTGCCTCTTTCTGACGGACGAATGGAGTAGCCAATATGACCAGCATAATTCAGTAAACCCTCATTCAGTCTCAATCGCAGATTCAAAAATCCTAGAGCACAACCTACATCATCAAATGATACAAATTGAATAGAAGGAACACGATTTTCAGGCAAGTTTATTCCCATCTCTTTTTGCATATTTGTTTCCAACCACTCTTTATACACAAAGTTCTCTGTATTCCAGAAACCACCATCATGGGCTGATTGGGTCTGCTCAAACTCTGCCATCATGTCTAAAACTGTTGCTTTATCTGCTAATCTTGGTCTGCGCAGTTCCATTTTCACCTCCCACTAAGAGAAAAGCGAGAGAAATCCCTCACTTTTTCTTATTCTTATTTAAAAATTGTTCTCTGAGGTTGAGCAAGCGTTCTTTTTTGCTCACTCCACCTTTCGAATGCTTTTCATGATAACGGGTCACTTGTGCACGCCCCTTATCATCTAATTGATATTTTCCCATTTCAGTTCTTTCTAATTTGTTACTTGATGACCAGCTATTTTAATCGTTGAGCCATTCATATGTTTGACACGCGCAGCAATTTCTTTGTGACGGCCGTTGACCATCGGTCTCGCTTGAGGATTGCCAAGATAGCCACAAGTTCGTTTCACCACATCTACTGTTTTAGGATCGCTATTCCCACAGTTTGGACAAGCAAATCCTCTCTCAGTTGGTTCAAAATCCCCTTCAAAGTCACACTTGTAGCAACGGTCTATTGGAGTATTGGTCCCAAGATAGCCCACACGGTCATAAGCATAATCCCAGACAGCTTCCAAGGCTTTAGGATTTTGCTGAAGGACTGGATACTCACAATAATGGATGAAACCACCTGACGCACCTGCTTCTGGATAGACTTTCTCAAAGTCTAATTTTTCAAACGGTGTTGGATTTTTACGAACATCGTAGTGGAAAGAGTTAGTGTAGTATTCCTTGTCTGTGATATCAGGAATAGAACCGAACTTCTCTGTATCTAGTCTACAGAAACGGTCTGTCAGACTTTCAGATGGGGTTGAGTAGATAGAGAAATGATAGCCATATTGGTCAGACCACTCTTCTACACGGCGTTTCATATCACGAATGATGTCTAGCGTGAATTCCTTAGCATCTGGATTGCTTTCCCAGCTGTTACCAAAGAAAACAGTCGCTACTTCATACAAACCGATATAGCCCAGCGAAACTGTTGCCCGACGATTCTTAAAGAGCTGGTCAACATTTTCTTCTTTACCTAGACGATGGCCAAAAGCACCGTACTGATAAAGGATAGGAGCATTCGCTGGTGTCGCCTCTTTAGTGCGTTCGACACGGTAAACCAGAGCATCTTCAGCGATATTCATACGCTCGTTGAAGATTTCCCAGAACTTATTCATGTCGCCCTCAGATTCGAGGGCAATACGAGGAAGGTTGACCGTCACAACACCTAGATTCATCCGACCTGAATTGACCTCGACACCATTTTCATCCTTCCACCCTTGAAGAAACGAACGGCAACCCATAGGCACCTTAAAAGAACCTGTCAAGTCAACAATCTTATCGTAAGATAAAACGTCTGGATACATCCGTTTGGTTGCACACTCTAGGGCCAACTGCTTGATGTCGTAGTTGGGAGTTCCTTCTTCTAAGTTGAGTCCTCTTTTAAGCGTGAAGATAAGTTTAGGGAAGATAGCTGTGCGGTGTTCTGAACCAAGTCCCTTGATTCGGATGTTCAAGATAGCTTTTTGAATTTCACGCTCAAAACGACTGGTTCCTAGACCAAAACCTAGCGAAGTAAAAGGTGTTTGGCCATTTGAAGTGAAGAGAGTATTGATTTCATACTCAAGGGATTGCATGGCATCATAAATGTCTTTTTGCGTTTTCTTCCAAGCATAATCTTCCCGTTTTTCAGGCAAGACCCATTCTTCTGCATCTTTGAGATGTTTTTGATAGTTCTTCTCTGCATAAGGCGCCAAAACTTCATCGATACGGTCAGCTGAACAGCCACCGTACTGGCTAGAAGCAACGTTGGCGATAATTTGGGAAATCTGAGCTGTCGCAGTCTGGATAGACTTGGGACTTTCTACCTCTGCATTTCCAATCTTAAAACCATTTTCCAACATACCTTTAAAATCAATCAAACAGCAGTTGGTCATAGGTGTATAGGGGCTGTAGTCCAAATCATGATAGTGGATATCCCCTTTTTGGTGGGCATTGGCTACGTGCTTAGGAAGCATTTGCAGTCCGATTGATTTCCCAACAATGCCTGCTGTCAAATCACGCTGGGTATTAAAGACATCGCTATCTTTATTGGCATTTTCATTGACAACTGCCTGATCTTTATTAAGAAGCTTATGAATACTAAAGTTAATATCTGTCGCTTTTGAACGATCAAAATCCCTCTGTGTCCGATAAGTAATATACTCCTCAGCCAGCGCATATTCTTTGGCTTCAAGCAGTTCATGTTCTACGATATTTTGAATTTCGTAAATCTTAACCCCCTTTGGAAAGCGACTATGAATTTCTGTGACAATATGCTCTGTCAGAGCATTGAGGCGCTTTTCGACTAAGGGTGTCACATCCATAACCTTGTCTGCCGCCTTGTGGAGAGCTTTGTCAATCTTATCCACATCAAATACAACACGTCTCCCATCTCGTTTCTCGACGAAGAGAGTTGGCAAAATTGTAATTTTTTCTTCTAGTGCAATCATATGCATGCTCTTTTCTAAAATATTCTTTCTAAAAAGTATTATACCACTCTAAAAAGAAAAATCAATATCTTGTGTTAAAAATCCTAAAATTTTTAAAAATACACAAGATATTGATTTTGTTATTTGATTTTATAGACTTTAAACTCTGAGTAATCAGTCTTTACTTGTTGGTAATTTTCTTTTAAGAGTGTTTCCACTTCAGACCACACTGGCACCTTATCATTCACCACAATCACCTTAGGTTGTTTTTCTTTCAAGTCATTAAGTAACTTATTCCGATTTTCCTCAGTTGCTGTATAGTGCATCGGAGACAAAATCGCCGATGGCGACAAGCGCTCACTCTTACGATAAAGAGTCGCAGTATCATCCCATGCATAGATAGCATCTTCCGTACTTGTCTCCTCTTTCACCAAATCAGCAAGATGATTACGTTCTTGATAAGGTACCGGATAAAGGACAAACTTCATCAAAAAAGGAACAGACAAAAGATAGACAAGCCCTAAAACTGGCAGATATAGATTTCCTTTGAAAAAACGACTCCATAGACTAACTGGCGTTTCTCTTCGTCTTCGTCTAACACTACGCCCCCTCTGTTGACTCTTAATATTGGTTACCAATAAAAGTAAGAAAACAGGGAAGACGACCATCAAATAAGAAGCGTGCAGAGGCTCTTGTGAAAAGAAAAGTAAAATCAAACCTAAAATTGTCACAAGACTTGCAGGCACTGAGATGACATATAGTTTAGAGGGTTTAGATTGAAAGAGACCTAAAAAGATACAAACCACAAATCCCAAACCAAGGGACAACAAGCCATAAAAAGCCATATTCTCTAAAATTTTAGAAGTAAAATCAAAGCGAATACTGTCAATGGGATAGCGAATACCACTAATGGCATCCCCAAAACTTCCTGTTGCAACACTATAGTAGGCAGTTGGATAAAAGACAAGTGAAAAACCTAAAGCCACTGCAAGAAACTGATAAAACCCATGTGCAAAGCGTCTATGCCCAAGGTTAAAGACCAACAAGCCTAAACTCACTACAGCAATAAACAAGAGCGATGACAAGGGAGCAAAGAAAAATCCGCCTGCCAAAGCCAGCCCAATCCGTACAAATCCCTTATCATGGCTTGGCTTGCTTAGGTAAGCAGCAACTAAACTAAAGGCCGCGAATAAGAAAGGAAGCGCTAAAAGAGTCGCATAGCCTCCACCAAAAGCAAGACCTGTAACCAGCATGTAAAAAATAGTCACCACTTGTCCAGCTTGCTCTCCTTGCTCTGTCAAGGTATCCGCTGATCTAAAGAGGAAAAATCCTCCTGCTACCAAGGCTAACCACTCAAAGATGGCAAAGAAAAATCCGCCCTGAGTCACGTAAGTCAGCAAATAATAAAGCAAACCTTGACTTCCATAATAATCGCTGTAAATCTTCCCTGCCTGATGAAGCGCCCAACCTGCATAAAAATCCTGCACTTCTTGTGCACTCATTAAATCGAGTAATAGCGGTACTCCTAGAGTTATCCCCGTTACAAGCGTACTCCATAGTAAAATTTTCACCAAAGGAAGACGACTTGATTCACGATGATGCGATTCTTGTTCGATTTGGTATTCTAGAGGTTCATGATTCTCCTGATGAACTTCTTTTACTCTACCATACACACTCATATCGTTTCTCCTATTCAATTTATCTGTCTTAGTATATCAAAAAGTCCTAGGATTGTCAGCTTGCGATGGCTGTTTGAGTGATTTTTTGCATAGTTTCACAAAGGTTTCAATTTCCCGAAAGCGGTGTAAATGTGTCTGTTTGAATGTCAGGATATAGTTTATTTCTTTCTGAGTCAGCATCGTTCCTCCTACATCTTCTTATTCGTAAAAAGCAAGAAAAAGAGGACTCGGTCATTTCCTAAGTCCTAGATTTCTTATAAGATTGGGGCGAATAACTGGGCGATTTCTTTTACAAGCTTTTGATACCAGCTCGTTTTGATAGAATGAGGATAGACTTCCTGAGAATCTGCAAATATATTTTGAAAATCTCGGGCTATTTCCATTATAGAAGGAGTTTTATAGAGTAAGACTGCATTTTCATAATGGTGCACCAAGCTTCGGTAGTCGAGATTGATTGTCCCCACCACCGCAAAATCTTCGTCTACCAACATCTGCTTACTATGAATAAAACCTGGACTATACTCATAAATCCGAACTCCAGCAGAAAGAAGGTCTGGATAAGCCCCTCTTGTGACTAACTGAATGAACTTCTTATCTGGTATGTAAGGGGTGACAATCCGAACATCGACCCCTCTCATAGCAGCATTTTTGATTGTCTCCGTTAAATCATAATCTATGATCAAATAAGGTGTAGTAATATAAACCGATTCAGTTGCTTGATTGATCAAACTCTGATAAACCTTTTTCCCTACCTGCGTTCGAAAAATTGGCTTGGGTCCACTTCCGTATGGAATGGTTAATCCGTCACTTGGAATAGAATGATTTTCTAAATGATATTGATCAAAATCACTAATCTCTCCTCGATTGATGTACCAAGTGGTCAAAAATAAGCGTGTCAGGGCTTTTACTGCTAGTCCGTCCAAGCGAATTCCACTATCCTTCCAATAACCAAATCTCTCGACGTGGTTAATGTACTCATCTGCCAGATTGACCCCACCAGTATAGGCTATCTGACCATCAACAATCAATATTTTTCTATGATCTCTGTTATTATAGGCCACTGTCAAACGAGGAATAACTTTATTGAATTTATGGGCCTCGATGCCCAGCTGACGAAGTCGATGTGCATAATCTCCTGTTAAAGTAGCCATACAGCCAATATCATCATAGAGCAGTTTAACTTCAATGCCTTGAGCGACCTTTTGCTCCAAGATTTCTAGAATACGATTCCACATCAAACCTTCTTCTATAATGTAATATTCCAAGAAGATAAATTTCTCAGCCTTTTTGAGATCTTCTACCATCTTTTTCCACATAGCTTCTCCGTTAGGAAAAAATGTAGAGGCAGTTTGATCATAGATATCGGCATTGGTATCCATACTCAATAAGGACTTGATGACGCCATATGCCGCCTTATCACTTTCTTTTAATTCCTCTTTTAGTAACTGGCTATTTGCTTCTTGGAAATGCATGGAGCCTAGCTTCTTCAGTTGTTTGATTTCTTTTTTGGACAATCGCCTTTCACCAAACATCAGATAGAGCAAGGGGCCAAATACTGGCACAAAGGCTACTAATAACCAGGTTACCTTATTCTCAGGAGTCGTATTACGGTTGACTATCGAAATGATTGTGATGATACTCAGTAGAATGAGGACAGTAATCCATAAAATGGGGGCCATGCGCCCTAAATAAAGAAAGAGACCAAAAACCAGACAAAGTTCAAGTAGCATAATCGAAAGACTAAAGCCATACTTGGACATCAATAATTGAAATTTTCTATATTTCATATCCCCTCCTTGATATTTTGAACACTAAAAACAGGTAATTGATACTAGTATAACTCAGGTATTCGGTAGAAGGCAAGTATTTATGATTATTTTCTAAGCAAAAGTAAAAAGGCTGAAAAATCCAGCCCTTCCTACTTGCATAGTCTTATTTAGTTAAAACGATTTGGTCCGATGGGTCTCTATCCATATCGTCTACGACGATTTGATTACCGTTTACAGTGTAAATTTTGACATCATCGCCAATAATCATGCGTTGATTTGCTGCATCAAATGTGACCTGTTTGACTTTCTGATCCCCGTCAGATTCGAGCTCAGTCCATGTACCAGTCGTTCCAGTGACCACTAAAGTGATACGGTCTCCGTCATCTTGGCCTGTATAAGTCCCATCAATATCAGTCGGTTGAGCAACAGGTTGGTTCTGTACTGGAGCCGCTTGATTTTGATTACTTCCTGCATTTGCAGTATTGGTATTCTGTTGAGCAGGTTGTTGAGCAGGTTGTTGAGCAGGTTGTTGGACCTGCTGCTGAGCCACAGGCTGTTGAACTGGTTGTGTTCTTTGGGAACAAGCAACTAGCAAAGATACACTCGCTAAAGAAACAATAGAAAGTGCTGCTGTTTTGAATGTCATAATAAATGTCCTTTCTCTTGCCATGCTAGAAAAATAGATTTTCCTTAGCCAGCAATTCATCTAGTATAACAAAGACAAAAGAAGAGGTCAATTTATCTGCTCATGCCCCAGTAGGTGGCTCCGTACTTCTGAGATAAAATAGAGAGACCCTGTAATGAATAACAAGTCCTGAGCATCTGCTCTTTCTTCAAAACTGCTGATAAATTCTCTGTAAGAAGGAATGACATGGTAACCTGTTACATCTGTCTCATCCAGAGAACCTTGATAGTCAAAACCAGTCACCTTGAGTGCCACCTGAGGCAATTTTTGAGTCAGATAACCCAACATCCCTTGATAATTCTTGCGTTTCAAGGCCCCAAAGAGGATTTGAGGACGATAACCTCCTTGCTCTTTTTCTTTGATAAACTCAACCAAGCGAGTCAAGGCAGGGAGGTTATGAGCACCATCCAAGTAAATCTGAGGACGAATACGCTCCAAACGCCCAGCCCAATGGGTCTTCTCCAAAGCCTGTCTTACAACCTGCTCATCAATAGATTCCTTTCCTTCCCTCATAAAGATAAGAAAAGTTTGCAACGCCAAGGCCGCATTTTCCTGCTGATAAGCTCCTTCCAATCCTATTTTCAACTGCGAAAAAGTTCCCAAAGAACTTGAAAAATCACTATTCAGCATTGAAAAATCCTGACTCGCCTGATAAAGGGCAACAGCTAAAGATTCGGCTTTTTTCTGACAGACAAGCCTAGCTTCTGGAGCCAGCTTAGCAATCACAGCTTTTTTACCAGCCTTGAAAATACCAGCTTTCTGCTCTGCAATTGCTTCTAGACTATCACCCAAGGTTTCTTGATGATCGAACCCGATGGAGGTGATGACAGCAAGCTCTCCAGTTACCACATTAGTCGTGTCAAGTAAGCCACCAATTCCCACTTCTAGTAAAAGCAAATCCACCTCTTGCTCCCTAAAATAGAGAAAAGCAATCAAGGTCAGCAATTCAAAAAAGGACAACTGGTCATGGGTTTGCAGAAGCGTTTTTTCCATCTCCTTGACCTGCTCAGCCAAACGGATGAAGTCTGTGTCTGCTATAGGTTGCCCATTAATGCAGATTCGATCATTAATAGAGACGATATGAGGGGAGGTAAAGGTCGCAACTTTTTTGCCATGTCCCATAAATAACTCCCTCATAAAAGCAATGGTAGATCCTTTCCCATTAGTCCCTGTTACGTGGATAATAGGGTAAGACTTCTCAGGATTTCCTAACAAATCCACCGCTTGCTGCATTCGGCCTAAACCTGACCTAAAATTCAAACCAATCCGACTATGAAGCCACTCTTCTACTTCAAACATACACATCTCCTTGACAAAAGTCCAATCAATTATCGCATTAAAGTATGGTTACTAATAAAAACAAGGCCAGGATTTTCGTCCCGACCTCTTACCTGGTTAGCTAATAACTAGCTACTATAAATGTTAACGTGGGCTAAAAACATCCACAGGACATTCCAACTCTTCCCAATTTCTGGGAGTTGGGCTGATACAGTCTCCCAGACTTACCAGTTCTCTCTTATTTAAAGGAACTGGGGTAAAAATGTTCACTGGATATGCCTGCGTTTCTATTTTCTAGCGCAGGGCTAAACACGTCCCCCGGACGTTCCAACTCTTCTAATTTCTAGGAGTTGGGCTGATACAGTCTCCCAGACTTACTTACGGTCTTTATTTTTAGCGTAAGGGTAAAAATGTTCACTGAACATTTTTACTCCTCCATAAAACTATTGAAAACTTCTTCAATCATGTTCCATTCGTCTTCTGAGTCTTCTGGGATTGGTTGCAATTCGCCTTCTGTTCCATCTTCGTTTTCGATGAATGAGTAAGCTTGGATTTCAACTTGTCCGTCTTCGTCTTCTTCTGCGTTAACTGGTACTAGAAGAACATAGTTTTTACCAAATTCTTCTTTTCCGTCAATGGTCAAAAGGATTTCAAACAAGGTTTCATTTCCTTGCTCATCTACTAGTGTGATTAGTTCACGTTCTTCGTGGTCGTGGTTATGATCGTGTGACATAGCCTCTCCTTTATATTAAAATTTTCTATCTAAATAATTTTGTAAAATCAGCTGAGCTGCTAACTTATCAATGACTTTCTTGCGCTTATTGCGACTGATATCTGCTTGTTCAATCAACATACGCTCTGCGGCAACTGTTGTCAAGCGTTCATCCTGATAGTCTACTGGTAAACCAAAAAGTTCTTCTAGCTTCGCTCCGTAGGCTTGACTAGCTTCCACGCGCGGTCCACTTGTATTGTTCATGTTTTTAGGCAAGCCCACTACAAATCGTTCCACCTTGTAAGTATCAACCAACTCCTTAACGCGGTCAAAACCAAATTGACCTTGCTCCTCATTGATTTGGATGATTTCAAGCCCTTGAGCTGTAAAACCAAGCGGATCGCTAATGGCCACCCCTACCGTTTTTGAACCGACGTCCAATCCCATAATTCTCATAGGTTACAGATCGACTCCTTGTCCTTTAAGGTAGTAGCGGACCAATTCCTCAACGATTTCATCTCGCTCATATTTACGGATTTGATTTCGTGCATTATTATAACGAGGAACGTAGGCAGGGTCTCCACTCAATACGTAACCAACGATTTGGTTAATTGGGTTGTAGCCCTTATCGTTCAACGAAGCATAGACATCAGTCAAAGTTTCGCTAATTTCTTTTTTATTGGAATCGTCCAATTTAAAACGTACTGTTTCTTCAGTAAATCCCATTCTAACACCCTCTTTCCTTAGAATAGTACCATTATAGCATAATTCCTTACGTTCTACAAATCAGGCAGTTTATTTATTTGGATTTTCTACTGTTCTGTCGCACCATTTGCCAATCTGTCTGAAATATATTTGCTTGGTTCATTCTTCAAGAGATTCTCTAAACCAATGTTCTTCAAATATTCTAACTGAGAAGCCTTCTTGACATCCAGAACTTGAAAATCAAAACTAGTCGTTGTTTGAAGTTCTGTTTCATTCAATAGTTTGGTTTCAAGCTTAAATCCTGCTAATTTACGAGCTTCTATGATGGCCTCATCCTTCTCCTCTGCCTCGAGAAGAGCTTTTTGGGTTTCTTCCACTCCATGTTGGTCAATATAGGTCTTCAACTCATCTGAGACTGGACGTTTTTGTTGAATCGTTAAGCTCAAAAAAGTCTTATCCTTGTATGTAATGGTTTGGGTTTGCTGGCTACCATCATCTGACTTGGGCAAGACCAAAGTCTTGGTTACAACTGTATTCTTCTCAGCATTTTCAATAACTGGTAATGCCGACTGAAGCGTATCCTTTTCTGTTTTTGTAACTGTCCCAGTTTCTTTTTTCTGTCCGCAACCAACCAGGACAAAAAGGAAAGCTAGACTAACAAGAACTATTTTTTTCATTTCTTTCTTCTTTCTTTTTGAGATTAATACTCAATGAAAATCAAAGAGCAAACTAGAAAACTAGCCGCAGGCTGCTCAAAGCACAGCTTTGAGGTTGCAGATAAAACTGACGAAGTCAGGAACATGCATACGGCAAGGCGATGTTGACGCGGTTTGAATTTGATTTTTGAAGAGTATAAAATAGAATAAGACTGGGAGTTGCCCCCAGCCTTGATGTTTATAGAGCTGCACGCAAACGTGCTTCTGCATTTTCTACATTACGGACAGAGCGTGGTAGGAAGGCACGAATATCGTCTTCCTTATAGCCAACTTGCAGGCGTTTTTCATCTACAAGGATTGGGCTCTTTAAAATTCTCGGTGTTTCCATAATAAGATTGAGAACTTCGTTGACACTCAAATCTTCAATATCCACTCCAAGGGCTTTGGCATAGCGATTTTTAGATGAAACGATGCTGGCTATTCCGTTATCTGTTTTGGTTAGAATATCCAGTAATTCTTCTCTCGTAATTCCTTCTTTACCAAGATTTTGTTCTTTATAACTTAACTGGTGGGCATTGAGCCAGGTTTTTGCTTTTTTACAACTAGTACAACTTGAGACTGTATAAATTTTAATCATGTACCTACCCCTTTCGCTACATGTTACTATCAGTTTAGTCTATTATACCATAAAAAACATCCGACTTGCGACCTATTTTTAAATTTTTTTGACTTTTTTCGTCATTTTCGTACTTTTTTCTTGACAAAATGAAATTTACAGCCATTCTTTATATTTCTTGATATAGATTTTTTTCACAATTGTCACGCTAATCATGTACAAAATAATGATAAAAATCAAAAAGATGAAATAAATCGGTTTCAAAGGAGTCAAATGAAGAAGGCTAGCTAGTGGACTGTAGGGAAGGAAAGTCACAAAGGCTGCAGCCAATAAGGTTGTCACAAGGACTAGCCAAGCTGGACGACTTTGTAAAAAAGGAATGTTGGCTGAACGCAACATATGGATAACCATGGTCTGCGACCACATGGACTCGATAAACCAACCTGTTTGGAACAAAACAATAAAGCCTACGGCAGACTCTGCCCCATGAACATAAGTTTGACCTGTTGTCATAGGTACAATGATAAAATAAAGCAAACTGAAGGTCAAAATATCAAAAGCAGAAGAGATAGGTCCCATCCAAATCATGAAACGTGTGATAGACTTAGCTTCCCAAGTATGCGGATTTCTCAAAAAATCTTTGTCCACCTTGTCAAAAGGCAAGGCAATACAAGACAAATCATAGACTAGATTTAAGATAATCAAATGGACTGGTGCCATTGGTAAAAAGGGTAAAAAGATCCCAGAGACCAATAAGGATAGGATATTCCCAAAATTAGAACTCACTGTCATTTTGATATATTTGGTCATATTAGCATAGACCTTACGACCCTCAACGAGTCCTTTTTCAAGAACCATAAGATCCTTATCAAGCAGGATAACATCAGCTGTTTCTTTGGCAATATCTACTGCTGTATCAACAGAAATCCCCACATCTGCAACTTTCATAGAAGGAGCATCATTGATTCCATCTCCCATATAGCCAACAGCATGACCATTGGCCTTAAATTGCAAAATAATCCTTGCTTTTTGATCAGGAGAAAGTTTGGCAAAGACTGTTACCTCCTCTACGGCTTGGGCCAATTCTTGATCACTCATCTGATCAATTTCAGACCCCAACAGCATCTGATTAATATCTAATCCAACCTTTTCACAGACTGCTTGGGTAACTTTTTCACTGTCTCCCGTCAAAATCTTTGTTTGAACTCCATGTTCTAACAGTGCCTTAATTGCTGGTGCTGCAGATGGTTTAGGAGGATCTAGGAAGGCTAAATAACCAGTTAGAATCATATCTCCTTCGTCATCAACTGTATAGGCATGACCTTCCCTCAAACTTGACTTATAGGCCACTCCCAAGACACGCAAACCTTGTTGATTTAGCTGTCTGACTTCTGCTAAGATTTCTTCTCTAATAGCATCTGTCAAGGGAGTAATCATTCCATGATACTCCGCATGACTGGAAATCATCAACATTTCCTCAAGAGCTCCCTTAGTTACCAAACTAACCGTTTCGTGTTCATCCTTAACAATAACACTCATCCGTCTACGTTCAAAATCAAAAGGAAGCTCATCTATTTTTTGAAAGGTTTGAGCTAGATTTTGCAAGAGGGCGTGTTCTTTTGCTTCCTTTTCAGTTCGTTTAATGATGGCTCTGTCCATTAAATTTTTCAAGCCAGTTTGAAAATAGGAATTGAGATAGGCCCGTCTCAAGACGGTCAAATCCAAGCGTCCGTGGATGTCCAAGGGATATTCTAGAACGATTTCATCTTGGGTTAGAGTTCCTGTTTTATCTGTACACAAGATATCAATCGCCCCTAAGTCCTGTATGGCATTGAGTTTCTTGATAACCACTTTTTCCTTGGCCATGATAATGGAGCCTTTTGCTAGACTGGCCGTGATGATCATAGGAAGCATCTCAGGTGTAAGCCCAACACCAACACTCAAGGCAAATACGCCAGCTTCCAACCAGTCGCCATCTGTTAAACCATTGGACAAGAAAACGATGGGCACCATGACCAACATCAAGCGGATCAAAAGCCAAGAGATACTGTTCATCTCCCGCTCAAACGAAGTGGGCTCGTCATAGGTGTTCAGAGTCTGCTCAATGGCCCCCATCATAGTATCATCACCAACCGCCAAAACCATGGCCTTGGCACTACCAGATAAGACATTGGTTCCCATAAAGGCGAGCGCTTCTGCTTCTAGCAGACTATCAGATTGTTGAACTGTTGCCTTGGTCACGGCCAATTTTTCAACAGAATCACTTTCGCCTGTCAAGCCAGACTGTTGTACAAAGAAATCTCGCGACTCAAATAAAAGAAGATCTGCTGGAATCATATCACCAGCGCTTAATTTAACCACGTCACCCACTACCAAATCATCGATAGGTATTTCTTGAATTTCTCCTTGACGAATGACAGTCGCTGTGTTGACAATCATTTTTGAAAGATTGGTGGCTGCCTTATCACTGCGGAGTTCTTGGACAAAGCGAATGCCACCAGAAATGAGGACTAGGACAACGATGATAATGGAAGTCGTCGGATCCTCTTGACCTGGTTTTGCCAACCAGACATTGGTCACCAAGGAAATCACGGCGATGACCAGTAAGATGATCGTAAAAGGATTGATAATGGATTCGTAAATCTTTTTGAGGATACTGTCTTCTTGACCCTTTGTGATGGTATTTTCGCCATATAGGTCACGATTTTTCTCCACCTGCTCCTCAGTCAAGCCTGTTAGACTTGTCTTATAAAAAGATAGACTCTCGTCTAAAGGGACTTGAATAGCTGTTGCTAATCTTTCTTTTGTAGTTTTCATTGGTTTCTCCTATCTATATGAATGATGTGTTTCATACACAGAGACCAATCACTTTATAAGGGCAGAACGACACAAATCAGCGATTGGCTGTGTATGTGCGGTTCCGGATGGTCGTCAATTTGCATCGTTTATCTCCTTTCTTTGATTTAAACAGTAGAAAATCCCACCATAAAATGGCAGGATTAAAAAACTAATTATCTGTTTTTCGTTCAAGCTTTAACTCCATAGGGCAATGTAATGAGCTTAGTCTTGGCCTTCGCGACCAGGACTGTTGACCAACGAGTAGTGTCTCCACTGCTTTGCGGTAGTCATCCGTATCCCTATGGTAGCCTCACCTACCGTTTTCGTCTTTCAGTATAAACCTTTAAAATTTAAAAGTCAATCATTTGAGTTGTTTAACTCTTAAATAACTATCAACTCTTTTGGAGCTAGGGTCAACAATTCACAACCTGTCTCTGTAATCAAGATATCATCCTCAATACGAACTCCATATTTGCCTTCGATATAGATACCTGGTTCATCGGTCAAGGCCATACCCGCCTTAATAGTTTCTGTAGAAGTCTGGCTAAAGTATGGTTCCTCATGGATATCCAGTCCAATACCGTGTCCAATACCGTGGGTAAAGTAGTCGCCATAACCTGCCTCGATGATAATATCACGAGGGATTTTGTCAAAGTCACGGAAACCTAAGCCAGCCTTAGCTTGGTCAATCAGAGCTTGGTTAGCCTTCAAAACCGTATTGTAAATCTCTGCTTGCTCGTCGCTAACATGCCCCAAGTAGATAGTCCGTGTCATATCACTGACATAGTGGTCATAAAGGCAACCGAAGTCCATGGTAATAGCTTCTCCCAGCTCCACTGGTTTGTGCATAGGATGGGCATGGGGTTTGGAAGAGTTGATCCCACTAGCTAGAATAGTGTCAAAAGACAGACCAGATGCTCCCAACTCACGCATGCGGAAGTCAAGGAAGTTGGCAATCTCAATTTCAGTCTTTCCTGGCTTAATAAAGTCAAGCGCATCGCGGAAAGCTTGGTCTGAAATAGAACAAGCCTTGCGAATAGCTGCAATCTCCGCCTCATCCTTAATCATACGAAGTCCTTCAACAAACTGAGTTTGTGGAAGCAAGTCAATTCCTTCAAAAGCTGCCTGCATACGGTGATAATAAGAGACCGAAATCTCGTCCTCAAAACCGATTCGAGACAAGCCCATATCCTTGACAATTCCGGCAATGACAGCCAATTCATCACGGTCAGCCACAATCTCAAAACCACTTGTTTCTTGCTTAGCTGCGATGATATAGCGAGAGTCTGTCACCAAGACCTGACGGTCACGGCTGATAAAGACTGTTCCGTTCGAACCCCAAAAACCAGTCAGGTAATAGACGTTTTTAAGGTTATTGATGATGATGCCATCTAGTTCATTTTCTTGCATTTTAGCGAAAAATGCTTGTACACGTTTATTCATGATGTAACTTTCCTTTCAAATAATGTCCTGTGTAGCTGGCTTCATTGGCCGCTACTTCTTCTGGAGTTCCTGTTGCGATGATGGTTCCACCACCGACACCGCCTTCAGGTCCCAAATCAATAATATGGTCTGCTGTCTTGATAACATCCAGATTGTGCTCAATGACAAGAACTGTATTGCCGTCGTCGACAAAGCGAGCCAAGACCTTGAGCAAGCGAGCGATATCCTCTGTATGAAGCCCTGTCGTCGGCTCATCCAGAATGTAGAAAGATTTTCCTGTCGAGCGTTTGTGGAGTTCGCTAGCCAACTTCATACGCTGGGCTTCTCCCCCAGAAAGGGTGGTAGCTGGTTGACCTAGCGTCACATAGCCCAGTCCCACATCCTTGATAGTCTGAAGTTTGCGTTGAATTTTCGGAATGTGTTGGAAAAATTCTACCGCATCGTTGACGGTCATATCCAAGACCTGCGAGATATTTTTTTCCTTGTAATGAACTTCTAGAGTTTCACTGTTGTAGCGAGTTCCGTGGCAAACTTCACAAGCCACATAAACATCTGGCAAGAAGTGCATCTCAATCTTGATGATCCCATCACCTGAGCATGCTTCACAGCGACCACCCTTGATGTTGAAACTGAAACGCCCCTTCTTGTAGCCTCGAATCTTGGCTTCATTTGTCTGGGCAAAAAGGTCACGTATATCGTCAAAAACTCCTGTATAGGTAGCAGGATTAGACCTCGGCGTTCGTCCGATTGGACTCTGGTCAATGTCAATCAAACGGTCTACATACTCAATCCCTGTAATCGTTTTAAATTTACCAGGTTTGTCTGAATTGCGGTTGAGTTTTTGAGCAATGGCTTTTTTGAGGATGCTGTTGATGAGGGTCGATTTCCCTGAACCTGATACACCTGTCACTGCGATGAATTTTCCTAGTGGGAAGTGAGCAGTGACATTTTGCAGGTTGTTCTCACGCGCTCCTGTCACTTCAATAAAACGACCATTTCCCACACGGCGCTCTTCTGGTACTGGAATGACACGTTTACCTGACAAGTACTGGCCTGTGATAGACTTACTGTTGCGAGCCACCTGCTTGGGCGTACCTGCAGCGACAATCTCCCCACCAAAAACACCTGCACCGGGACCAACGTCAATCAGATAATCCGCCTCACGCATGGTATCTTCGTCATGTTCCACTACTATGAGAGTATTACCCAAATCACGCATCTTTTTGAGACTGGCAATCAGACGGTCATTGTCCCTCTGGTGGAGACCGATTGACGGCTCATCCAGGATATAAAGGACACCTGATAAGTTGGAACCAATCTGGGTCGCCAAGCGAATGCGCTGACTTTCCCCACCTGAAAGGGTTCCTGCTGAACGAGATAGGGTCAGATAGTTGAGACCCACGTTATTCAGGAAGGTCAAGCGGTCCTTGATTTCCTTGAGAATAGGGCGAGCAATGATGGATTCATTTTCAGATAGAGTCAACTGACTGACTAATTCCAAGTGATCAGCGATAGACAGGTCTGAAATTTCTCCGATATGTGGTCCTTTCTCACCACCAACACGGACAGACAAGGCCTGGTCATTGAGACGATAACCGTGACAGGTTCCGCAGGTCAGCTCATTCATGTAGAGACGCATCTGGGTGCGGGTGTAATCGCTGTTTGTCTCGTGATAACGACGCTTGATATTATTGACAACTCCCTCAAAAAGAATGTCAATATCGCGCACGCCACCAAATTCATTCTCATAGTGGAAATGGAATTCCTTACCATCTGAGCCGTAGAGAATCAAGTTCTTATCTTCTTTTGGCAAGTCCTCAAAAGGCTTATCCATATCCACTCCAAAAGCCGTCATGGCCTGCTCTAGCATGTTTGGATAGTAGTTGGATGAGATAGGATTCCAAGGTGCTAGCGCCCCCTCACGTAAGGTTTTGCTGGCATCTGGCACTACCAAATCAGTATCCACCTCCAGCTTGATTCCCAAGCCATCACACTCACTACAAGAGCCAAAAGGAGCATTGAATGAGAAGAGACGTGGCTCTAACTCTGGAACAGTAAATCCACAAACTGGGCAGGCATAATGCTCAGAGAAGAGCAACTCAGAGTCGTCCATGGTATCGATAATGACATAACCTTCTGCGATACGAAGGGCAGCCTCAATGGAATCAAAGAGCCGACTACGAATACCCTCCTTAATAACAATACGGTCAACTACGACATCGATATTGTGTTGCTTGCTCTTAGATAACTCTGGCACTTCGGTCACATCATAGACTTCCCCATCCACACGGACACGAACATAACCGTCTTTCTGAACCTTCTCAATAACACTCTTATGTTGCCCTTTTTTCTTGCGGATGACAGGAGCTAAAATTTGCAGGCGCTGGCGTTCAGGTAACTCCAAAACCTTATCCACGATTTGCTCTACAGAAGAAGCCTTGATAGCTCCATGCCCGTTGATACAGTAAGGTGTCCCCACACGCGCGTAGAGGAGACGCAGATAGTCATTGATTTCAGTCGTGGTTCCCACCGTCGAGCGAGGGTTTTTGCTAGTCGTTTTTTGGTCAATGGAAATAGCTGGGCTGAGACCATCAATAGCATCTACATCTGGTTTCTCCATATTTCCCAAAAACTGGCGAGCGTAGGCTGACAAACTCTCCACATAGCGACGTTGTCCCTCCGCATAGAGGGTGTCAAAGGCCAGACTGGATTTCCCTGAGCCTGACAAGCCGGTCACAACAACCAGCTTGTCTCGTGGAATCTCCACATCAATATTTTTTAAATTATGGGCACGCGCCCCATGAATGACAATTTTATCTTGCATCTTTGTTCTTTCTAGTCCATTATTGCTTACCATTATACCAAAAAAAGTGAGATTCTATTACCCAAAAGGCCGATTTTGTAGTATAATAAAAAACTTCTTATTTTATGTTTTCTTAGGGCTTCCTAACCCTTATATCACGCGCTTTTGAACAAAAAACACTAACATTACTTTTTACTACTTGCTCCCCAAAAGTACGCAAAAAGGGGAGCAAAAAAGCCCCACAAAAGGGCTAAGATTTAACGAGTTCAGCAGGCAAGAAACTAGCACGGTCAAACGTGCTTTTTTTATTGCTGGTTGCTGATAGGTATATTATACCATGAAGCGCGTGGTTTATAAGATTATGACCTCACAAAAGCCCCCAGATTCGTTTCTGAGGGCTTGTAGTTTGTCCGTGGTGTTTTAGTTGTCCAGTACGAAACAAAGCAAAATAGGGGGCGAATATGAAGCCTCAGCCTACATTTACCTACTTATATGCTTCTAGCTCTCCGTTCTGGTGGATTCTCGCAAAGTTTAAGACGGCTACCTGTTTGTATCGGTGGTAGCTAGTGGAGCTAGTACCTGCCATCTCTACGCATTCACTCATTGTTTTCTTCCTCATGTAGCAATAATGGATAATAAAGTATTTTCTGGCTCGCTTGTTCTCTATCTTATTGATATCGTTGGCGAATATTTCCAACCCCTCACGGATTGCTTTTTCATGTTCACCACTCAAATTCCACTGATCAGGTAAGACAAGTTTCCAAGCCTCTTCATCGATACTAACTTGGTTTTCACTCCCTGCCATCCTCTGGAATCTCAGAAAGTATGTCATCCTCTCTCTGACGTTCATCATCGTTTTAAACTTATCCAGCTCCATTAGTTCGCTCCTTCATGATATAATATTATTGAGATTATAGCTGAGGTGGAGCGCCTTGGCTTTTTTTGCTATTTCTCTATGTTCGCTCTAGCTTCAAATGCTTTCCCGTGAGAAAAAATGTACAATGACGGTGTGAAGCTCATAGAAGCGCGTGGGGAGGGAGATAGCCCCCATATCTCCTTATGGTTTGATAGGCAATTAAGGGACGTTTTTATCTCCCTTATTTCCTTGTCATTCTGCAAGCAATTAAGGCAAGTTATTTCTTTGCTTATCTGCTTATCATTTGGTAAGCAACAAATCCAAAATAACAGACTTTTAAACTGCTCTTATCTCCTTATCATTTGGTAGGAAAATAAGGGGAGTTATTTTAGTTCTTATTTCCCTGTCATTTTGTAAGGAGAAAAACGAAAATAAGGAGCTTTTAAATTCGTCTTAACTCCCTATCGTTTTGCAAGCAATTAAGAAGGCTTATTGTCGTCCTTATCTGCTTGATAAATGATAGGGGGATATGGCCACTTTCTCGGCGTTCGCTCGGAGTTCAAGTATGTACACCCTTACCATTCTTCTGGTTCGCTAAACATAGATTCAGGAAAGCCACAAGCTGAAATCAAATACTGACAAGCACTATAATCTACCCAAAGCGCTCCATCTTCAGAATGGTGGAAATACTTGCCTGATAGCGCTCCAAGATATGCACCATTTTTATATATAGACACCCCACCTTTTCGGCTTGGTAACAGTCCAGTATATCCTCTACGCAGTCCATGCTTCAAAGCGTTGCTATTGCCATATTTTGGCTTTCTGTTGCCCCTGTTGCCTTTTGCTACTTGGTTGCCTGGTAAAAATCTCCCTCGGCTATCACGTTCCATATTGCATCCTTTCTACGGTGTTCGTTTGGTAAATTGCAACTACTTCACTATCTCCCCCTATATGGAAAAAACCAAAACTATTGACTTGTTAACAAAAAGGGGATTGCTCCCCGTCCTGTATTTATTAACCAGAATAACCAGCAAGGCCTTTATATTCACCCTCTACGTCCAACTTCTGGAGTAGTCTAATACTTTCATCGCCCAGCATTTCCAACGTACCAAAAGCAGTCATAGAGTCCATAGGGATAGGCTTATCAGAAAGCAAGCGATCAGCATAGTCTAATAGTTCCAGCTCGTAGTCTGTGACCTTTTCCAGCAAACTCTCAAAATCCTCTGACTCTTTGAGTTGAAGCACGCGCTCCCGTTTGTAACGTTCTTCAAATGCTTCATCGTTCACTGGTTGGTTGTAGTAGTCTTTAAAACTGTCACAAATACGCTTGAAGGTCTTGTTTAGTTTGCTATCCTCCACATACTCGGCGACAAGCGTTCCCTTATCCTTGTGAGTTATTGAAATAGATGGTACTTCATAAGTTCCAGTCATATATCCAAGTAGCGCGTGACCTGCTACCATAGCAGTATCTAGGTCTTTAAATTCGTAAGTGAAAGTAAATGTTTTGGCTTTATCCGAAAATGTTTTTAATGTCATGTTGTTTTTCCTCTTTCTGTTTTAAGGGTGTCACTAGTAGTTACACCATTGCAAGGGGGTCGGTACTATCTACCCCATTTTGTTACCTTCTAGGTAACATAGTTCAGCCTTACTCCCCCAAGGGTTTAGACCCTTTTGTTACCATGTTACCTTCTTTTGAAGTCATAGCCCTTATATATAAAAATACTATTTTTTCCCTATATAGAGAGTTAAAAACAAGGTAACATTTTCCCAAAAAAGTCAGTAGTATCAAGGGTTTGACAACGTTACCTTCTTTCTAAACAAGGTAACAAGAAGGTAACATTTTTGGGTAAAAACCTAGATATACCAAGGGTTTAGGGCATAAAAAGAAGGTAACATTTTAGTCTTTAACGACAGCGTGATTAGTTTTGGATAGTTTGGTTCTTTCAAACTCTAGCGGATCTAGTTTGTCATAATCTTCAACTTTGACCCTCGCTCTTTTAAGTTTGTAATGATTAGGTGTTAACTGTTGTAAGTGTCTTATCGTTTCTTTTCCTGCCCCGTAAACATTGGGCTTGGGTATTCCCATATCTTCAGCATAATGTTTCAGCGACCTAGTTAGTATAAAAACAGGTACTACGTCCAGCTCATGCCAACCTTTTTCCATGTATTCATGCTTAACCCATGAAAGTAAGTAGTCATTATCCTCCTGGTATTCTTCTAGGAGTCCTTTAACTGCTTTAGGTTCGATAAAGTGAGTAAATGGCTCTTGATTGATAGCTTTGTAAAGTGCATACTCTAATACTTCATCATTGACCAAAAATTCATTTTTTATCCAAGGTTTTTCCTTCTCCCCGTTAAAGTCAGCATTAAAAGGGACAATCATAATTCTACGATACCAGCCTTTTGTCTTGTTGCCACCATTGGGGATATAATTCCCTGAAAAGATATTGAATAACTTGAAAGTAGCTTCAAAGGCTGGGCGTCCTTTTGGATTGACTAGAACAGTGTCCCCACTAGTGATACTCATTAAATCAGACGGATTTTTTAAGTATTCGTTTGGGGCTTCATCTCCGATATTACAAACTTTACCTACCAGGGTTTCTAAGTTATGCTTTTCAGCAAACTGTGCAGGTTTTAAGGCTGATATATTGCTTTCCCCTATCAGGTTGATAAGGAAGCGCTGAAATGTCCCTTTACCATTGTTACCGTCCCCGTAGAAGATGGCAAACTTATTTCGGGTATGGTTAGGGTTAATAGCTTCAAGGATAATCTGCCAAAACAGTGTTACCAGTTCACTATCATTACAAGCGATTGAGTTTAGCCAATCATCAAAAGTTTTGCCCTCTCTATCTGTTGGGACTCGTTTAGGCGCGCGGTAGGCCGTGCTTATCTTACTTGTAATTACATACTTAGGACTAAAGGGGAGTAGTTCCTTAGTTTCTAAGTTGATAATGCCATTCTGTACGGGAATAAGGTTAGCACTTTCTAAGGGTTTTCGTATCTTTGCTAATGTTCTAACCATTAACTTAATCTGTGGCCACTCTCTGGGTTTAATTCTCACATCAAAGGTTTTACACAAAAGATTGAATAGATCATTACTAGCGGTATAGATACCCTCGTCTAAATCATAGATATAGAGCAGGCTATAATCAGGTATATTGCTCTTGCTGATAAAAGTAAATGTGACAATCTCGCTAAGTATTTTAGCTACTGTGAATGTCTGAGGCATGGCAACCTTTTCGGTAACGTCCCCTGTGGTCTCATTTACCTTAGTTTCGGTATGTTCTGCCCGCCATTCTTCTCCAGCTTTAAAGATACGATTTTCAAGCTCCTTCATCGTTCTAGGAGGTTGTTCTTGCTCTCTGACCTCCAAGATTTCACTTTTTAGGTTTGCTAATTCTTCTAGTTCTATGGTTCTAACCTCTCTTTCTATATTCAGCCCGTGCTATACTGCTAAAAGTGCGGTCTAGCTCTTCAATAGGCAATGGTTCAACCGTCACGCTATTAGCTATCTTTGTCAGCTCGTAGGCGGTCTCTAGGTCGCAATCAACCCACTTATTAAAGAGTAAACCTACAAAGCGTGTCAATGCCACGTTTCGCCCTCCCTCGTCTCCAAATCCGTTGAAAAGCGTGTCAATGATCCTCATAGTCATTGACCTCTGGCCACTTGCTCTAGGCTTGTAACGCTCCGTAGTTTCTTGCTTCGCTCTTGGTTCAACCTTAGGGACTGGATAATCTAGGCCATGCTCTACGATTTTTTGATAGTCTGCTGGGTTGCCTGTTGTTACTGGTAGCCCTTGGAGTTGTGACCATGTTAAACTGGCCATGTCAAAGGGTAGCCCAATCTTGTCCGCTATCTCCTTAACTACCTGCTTATAGGTTGCCTCATTCATCACATCATCAGGCTTCACTACAAGGCGAAAACGGGGCTTTTCTAAGCTATGTTTGATAGTCGGGTATAAGATATAGGAGTAGCCAAATAAAGCGCTAGAAACGACCTTTATAAAGCCCTCAGACGTCCCCTGTATATCGTCATAATCAAGGAAAATCAAATCCCGATAGATTAGACTGGAGTTGTTTCGCTTGTAACTGCCATGCTTTTCTGGCGTCACTTTCCCACTGATACAGTAAGGCGCTTGTGTACGTTTAAATTCTTCAATGTTTGCCCCTTCAGGGACTACCAAAGGCTTAAAGCGTTCAATGTACTGGAACGGCTCAATTTTATCAAATGGATAGACAAGATTACTCTGAAAGCCTTTAGCCTCGTAAATTGCCATGCTCCACCCCCAGAAACTTCATCAAGTCAGAAATTCTATAATAGATTTTCCTAGTATCTTCTAGTGGGGGCTGGTATCGCTTTAGCCCTGCTTTTTCCCATTTTTGGAGTGTCATATATTTTATATCTAACTCGTCCATAACTTCCTGGGCTGAGATTAAACCTGTCAGTCGTGGTTTGACTGTATCACGCGCTTCCAGGTATCTTTCCACTACCTCCAGAATGTCATGCGCTAGGTCTTGCTCGCTTTCTCGGCTTAGGCTAAACATATCCGCCCACCTCCTTCAAGGTTTCTTTGTAACTCTCTAAATCAGCATTTAAAAGGACAGTTAGGCGTTTCTGTTCTTCCTGTACTTGGTTATAGAATGCCTTTGCTCCGTCCAGTAGCTCCTCTTTGTTAGCTGGGATAAAATATCCTCTAAATGTCCCATGGCGAACCCCAACAATAGGAACGCTATGGCGCGTGATTAGACGGCTGATAATATCTTGCACGGTTCTTTCTGCCAGCTTAGTGATCAGGCTGATTTCTGCCCCTGTTATGGAGTTCTCAGCCCCTACCTTGATTAGTCTTAATACTCGTTTGTCATTCTCTGATAGACTCATTCAGTGCCTCCGTAAACTCTTACCCCTGCAAGCTGGATATATCGCCCATAATCAGGGTTTAAATCCTCGCTAGGTGTTTCTATCGTCTGTTGGTTTTCTCGCTCAAATTGGGCGCTTTTTTTGCGGTCTCGGTGGTTTAGATAGACCAGTAAGCCAATCAGTACCACGGAAAAGATAAGCGCCTGTGTGTTGGTTAAATCTAGTTCGTTCATGTTATACCATCGCCTTATAGTTCTTGATAAATTCCTCTTGTTTAGGTTGTTCCATATTCAGCAAGTCGTCTTCGGCTTGTGCCATTTCTTTAATATCTTTAGTCATGGTATACCTCCAGCTCTTTAGCGTTGTCATTGTTCAAAAGCAAAAATGCTATTTCATTTAGACGATCGTATAGCTTTTCATTCTGGGCGTATGCTGTATTAGCGTATTTTTTAGCAAGCCATAAGAACGTGGTTGTATCTTTCTGTAGTGCAAACTCAAGCCCTTCAAGAGCTAGGTTATTCATTTCTAAAACATTCATGACGTCGGTTAATTCGTTCCCTAATTCTGCTAGTTTCTTAGCCGATAATAGAACTTGTTGGCTTGATGTTGCTTTTTTTGTTGTCATGTTTTTTACCTATGTTTCTATGTTGTG
Organism: Streptococcus sp. 2342; assembly: GCF_013276795.1. GTDB lineage: Bacteria > Bacillota > Bacilli > Lactobacillales > Streptococcaceae > Streptococcus. Next base: position 207,435 of record NZ_VMLR01000003.1, on the reverse strand, counting down.
TAATTGCCCTAAGGGCTTTTTAATGCCTTTTACTATCCAGTATATCCTCACACTCAAAAACTTGGCGGTCGGAGAGTGTGGGGATTTTGAATGGTTGTTTCTTATACAGTTTTTCTTGCCTACAGCCTCATGCTCAGAAGTTTGCCGACCGAGAGCGTGGGGCTTTTTGAGTTGTTTCTTATAACGTTAATCCTCACGCTCAGAGTCGCCAAATTGAAAGCGTGAGAAAGTACCAGTTTTAAGAGTTGGCGCTCTCCGTATGGTCAAATTGCCCTAAATATGCTATAATCTAGGTATAAATCTTTACTAAAACCCCTTTGATAATAGCTTGCCTGCTTTTTGTTAAATTCGTTTTAGTGTTAGTGTGAAAGGCTCTGCGGTGTGGTTATTGCTAAGCCTTTTTTGTTGCTCTCACGCGCTTCTTTGGCGTGTTTTTTTATTTCTGAATGCCATAGCCTTGATTTCTTGGTAACTCATATTCAAGCCAATCATGGCTATTACCATATCTTCAAATGCCTGATATTGCTCCAGCTCGTCACTGGTCAAGCTATCAATGCCATTATAGCCCCCACGTTCTTCCCTTAACTGCTTAGCGTTCCTGTCAGTTACTGCCTTCAGTAGCAGGTTGTTCATGGTGCTATGCGCGTGCTTGGGTGCATTAAGCCATGTCTCAATACTGTCATGCAGTGTTTTTCTTTTTGGCTTTTCTAGCGCCCTCTGCATACGAAACTTAGAAAGCTCCTCACGCATTTCAAAGAATGCTTTGACTAGGTTGGTTTTGAAGTTAGCCACTTGCTCGGTATTCTTTAAGAATGTAACTAACAAGGTCGCTTGTTGCTCATTCAAAATATAGTCCTTGGTATTCTGGCCACTCTCCATAGCTTGGATTTTAAATCCAACCTTTCCGAACTGTTCAAACCTTGCTTGATGTTTGCGGATCGTCTTGGTTATTGTGTGATGTTGCAATCCCGTGCATTCTGCCACAATACTACTCAGCGTATACGGCTCTTTCTTGCCGTCCATGTAGACTAATTCCATTGTGGTTCTACCTCCTGCATGAATCGGGTTAGCTTGCTTGTCAGACGGCTCTTCTCGTCCATATTTTTAGCCTCTGCAATGGCTTTGGCTAGTGTATCGATATAATACCGCTCTGCCTCTGCCAACGTGTCAGGGGCTTTTATAGTGGTCTGTGGTTCTTCCACCAGTTCCCCATCCATGTAGTAACCTTGTTGCCTAATATCTTTTAATACTTGCTTAACCCATTTCTTAAACTCTTTAGCTTTTGGTTTGCGTGATTGGAATAGAATCTCATATAATCCTTGCTCAGTTAAAAACCAGACTTGCTGAACGCCTCCAGGGGTAAGAACTTTCTTCTTGTCCTTTTCGTCTTGGTCTACCATTTCAAGAAACTTGCTCAAACTACTATTTGAGTAGTCAATCATTCTAGCAACCTCCCCAGCTCTAAAAAGTGGGTTGTCAAAATCTCCGTAGATATCCAACGCTTGACCGTGGAAAATAGTAGTAGTAACAACCTGTAATAGTTGCCCTTGGTCTGTTGTCTCTTCAAAAATACTTACTTGTGTTGTCATGTCTTGCTTGACCTCTCTGTATAACTTGTTTAGTCGCTTCCTGCTTTCCTTGTTGGGCTTATGTTTGCCCTGTGCCCACTTACCAACTGTTCGGGGATCTATTCCTATCCGTTGGCCAATAGCTACCAAGTTCAGCCCATGAGTGGTTCGCATTTCATCAATGACCCTTGTATAGTTCCTCTTCATTGCTTGCCTGCCTTTCTTAATCTTCTGGTGTTAGTAGTTCATCAATAGAAACACCTAGATAGTTAGCAATCTTTAGCAAGGTTTCAATATCTGGGCGCTTAGTACGCTCGTAGTACAAAGCTGTGAGTGTGCTTTTTGATAGCCCTGTTTCTCTTGCAACATCTGCCACCTTCAAGCGTTTCTTTGCTAAAATAACACGCATATTATTTTTCAAATGTCTTACCTCTTTCTATTATTTTTAAAATCAACCTCCAGCAGAATAGATTGAAAAGTGTTGTGCTGGAGGTTCTGTTCAGACACTTTTTGTCTGATTGGTTTTTATTATACAGACACTTTTTATCTTTGTAAAGGATATTTTTTATTTTATTGGACTTTTTTTGTCTGGTTCAAGAAAAAGAATGATATAATACATTTGAAAGGTGTTGATATAAATGAATAGATTAAAAGAGTTACGTAAAGAAAAAAAGCTATCTCAAAAGGAAATAGCAAAAGAAATGAGCATATCAGAAAAGACTCTATCACGCTGGGAAAACGGAGAAAGCCAAATTAAACCAGAAAAAGCCCAGCAACTTGCTAAATACTTAGGGGTAAGCGTTGGATATCTGTTAGGCTATGAAAGTTTAGATATAATTTTAAATATGTCAAGAAACGGAGAGTTTAAAAATCATGATGAAAAAAAAGAAATGATAAATTCATTAGCTTTTGTAGAAGGTTATTTAGAATCTCTTACAGGTAATAAACGATTCATCAAGAAAGTTTTCGAATCTCCTGACGCTCTTGATGTTTTACCTGCCGTTTATAATTTACTTCTTCAAAAAAAAGAGCGCGAGGCTTTATTACTCGTAGGCTTTCTTACTCTTGGAGAAAAGGAAAAAACAATATTGCTTGATTTACTAGAATCACTTTGTAGAAAAATGTAAATAATAGTACCTCTATTTTGCAAAAAACGAAAAAATAGCAAATAGTTCTCCACTTCTTACTATCTATTGTGCAAAAACGGGGGAAATTGACGAATAGAAAGCCGATTTTACAGACTAAAACGCAAAAAACGGCAAAATTGTAAAATAGCAACAAAAAAGACAAGCTAGCTACTGCCAACTTGTCTAATAGTACCTAACTGAAAATAAGCGAAAGGTTAGGTATTTACAACATGATTATACCACTCTTGCATTTAAAATGCGACCTATAGCATACCCACGCGCCACAATGTCCAACAATCCTGAAGCGCGTGTATTCTCGGGCTTCGCTCAAGCTTCAAGACTATATAAGCCCCATATCTACCAATTTTGTTGATGTCAACAAATGTCAACCACTTACAATATTTTAGAAAGGATCTCATGAACGAATTACAATTCTTAATCTATACCGCTGATAATGATAGCGAGACAGCTAGTGTCATCATCAAAGGCGAAACTATCTGGGCTAGTCAGAAAGAAATGGCTAGACTTTTCGATGTCGGTGTTCCTGCAATTAGTAAACACCTAAAAAATATCTTTGAAGAGGGCGAATTAGAAGAAAAGGTGGTTGTTTCCAAAATGGAAATAACCACAAAACACGGTGCAATTGCTGATAAAACCCAAACTAAGGATGTCAGCTACTACAACCTTGACGCCATCATTTCAGTTGGTTACCGTGTCAATTCCCAAAAAGCTACGAGATTTAGACAGTGGGCTACTTCAGTACTTCGTGAGTACATGATAAAAGGGTTCGCCATGGATGACAACCGTCTGAAACAAGGCGAAAACTTGCTGGAAAAAGACTATTTCCGTGAGCTGTTGGAGCGCGTGCGTTCTATCCGGGCTAGTGAGCGTCGTATATGGTTGCAGATTACAGATATTTTTGCAGAAATTTCTATTGACTATGATCCACAAAGTACGTTGACTAAGCAATTCTATGCTGATGTACAGAATAAGTTTCATTATGCAATCACTGGCCAAACTGCTGCGGAAATTATCTACACGAAAGCTGACCATACAAAAGACAACATGGGACTTACAACATGGAAAAACTCCCCTAATGGTCGCATACTGCAAGCAGATACCCAAATAGCAAAGAATTACCTTTCAGAAACAGAAATCCGTTCCCTTGAAAGAGGAATATCTAGCTATTTTGATTATCTGGAAAGACAGATAGAACAGCGAAAAGCTCAGACAATGCAACAACTAGCCCAAAGCATTGACCGCTTTTTGACTTTCCAAGAATACGATATTTTAGAAGGTCATGGGAAAATCACTTCCAAGGTTGCGAAAGATAAAGCAAAAGCAGAGTACCAACTATTCAACAAAACTCAAAAGATAAACTCGGACTTTGAAAAAACTTTAAAACAGCTAACTGACGATAAAAAACTTTAAATATAGGACTACTTACTATAAACAAGCCCATAATAGCCCATATCCGCCTTGTTTTTTATTCTGGTATTATTTACCGTCGGACTCTTTAAAATCGAATGTGGGGCAATCTGTGAAGCCCTAGCATGATATAAAACCTTTTTGATAATGGCTTGCCTGCTGATGTATTTTAGAAAGGTTTAAATCATGAAAATAACTGAAGTTATAAAAAAAGACGGTAGTAAAGTCTATCGTGCTAATGTATATCTAGGAGTTGACCAGGTAACAGGAAAGAAAGTCAAAACCAAGGTAACAGGTCGGACACAAAAGGAATTAAAACAGAAAGCCAATCAAGAAAAAATAGCTTTTCAAAAAGCAGGATCTACTAGACAAAAGGCTAGCACCATAAAAAACTATCAAGAATTAGCCAATCTCTGGTTAGAAAGTTATAAGAATACGGTTAAGCCAAACACTCAAGGCAATGTTAGAAAGCTAATCGATAATCATATATTGCCTATTTTGGGGACTTACAAGCTCGATAAGCTCACTACTCCACTTATCCAGTCAATTATCAACGAACTTGCTGACAAGACTAATAGAGGGGAAAAAGGGGCTTTTCTACACTATGACAAGATACATGCTTTAAACAAACGTATCTTACAGTATGGCGTAACCATGCAAGCTATACCGTCCAATCCTGCGCGTGATGTTATTTTACCTCGTAACACTCAGAAAGCAAAGCGGAAAAAAGTAAAGCACTTTGAAAATCAAGAACTAAAAAAATTTCTTGGTTATCTCGATAATTTAGATACTCATAGATACCGTTATTACTATGAGACGACGCTCTATAAGTTCCTATTGGCTACTGGTTGCCGTATCAATGAGGCTCTAGCGCTTAGCTGGTCTGATATTGACTTAGATAATGCCGTTGTACATATTACCAAAACACTAAATCGGGATCTAGAAATCAATAGCCCAAAATCTAAGGCTAGTTATCGGGATATAGATATAGATCAAGCGACTGTTAGCATGCTAAAGCAGTACAAACTGCGCCAAACTAAAGAGGCTTGGAAGATAGGACAACGTGAAAGCGTGGTATTTTCTGATTTCATTCATGAGTATCCTAGCAGTTCAAGACTTAAAAGAAGATTGCAAACACATTTTAAGCGTGCTGATGTTCCTAACATTGGCTTTCATGGATTCCGTCACACTCACGCTAGTCTCTTGCTTAACTCTGGAATACCATACAAGGAACTCCAGTACCGCCTAGGTCATTCCACTTTATCAATGACCATGGATATATATAGTCACCTCTCAAAAGAGAACGCAAAAAAAGCAGTATCATTCTACGAAACTGCACTAAAAGCACTATAGGGGGAGCAAAAAGGGGAGCAAATTTAAAAATCAACATTTCAAGACAAAGTAAAAATCCAATAGCAACAGGATTTTTGTTAGATTTATTTTGAAAAAGGCCGATTTTGTAGTATAATAGTACGGTGTGAAAAAATCTGAAAAATGAGAAAGGATAAGGGATATGAAACAAGTTTTTCTCTCTACAACAACTGAATTTAAAGAGATCGATACGCTTGAACCGGGTACTTGGATCAATCTCGTCAATCCGACTCAAAATGAATCACTCGAAATCGCTAACGCCTTCGACATTGATATTGCCGACCTTCGAGCACCGCTCGATGCGGAAGAAATGTCTCGTATTACGATTGAAGACGAGTATACCCTGATTATCGTAGACGTTCCGGTCACAGAGGAAAGAAATAACCGCACCTACTACGTAACCATCCCGCTTGGTATTATCATCACCGAGGAAACCATTATCACTACGTGTTTGGAACCACTACCTGTCCTCGATGTCTTTATCAACCGTCGCTTGCGTAATTTCTACACTTTCATGCGTTCGCGTTTTATCTTTCAGATTCTCTATCGCAATGCAGAGCTTTACCTAACAGCCCTTCGTTCAATCGACCGTAAGAGTGAACAAATCGAAAGTCAACTGCATCAATCAACTCGTAATGAAGAATTGATTGAGCTCATGGAGTTGGAAAAAACTATCGTCTATTTCAAGGCTTCCCTCAAAACAAATGAGCGTGTGATTAAGAAATTGACCAGCTCAACCAGCAATATCAAGAAATACCTTGAGGACGAAGACCTGCTTGAAGATACCCTGATTGAAACCCAACAGGCCATCGAGATGGCAGATATTTATGGAAACGTCTTGCACTCTATGACGGAGACCTTTGCCTCTATCATTTCCAACAACCAGAACAACATCATGAAAACCTTGGCCCTTGTGACCATCGTCATGTCCATCCCAACCATGGTCTTTTCTGCCTACGGGATGAACTTTAAGGATAATGAAATCCCCTTAAACGGCGAGCCTAATGCCTTCTGGTTAATCGTCTTTATCGCCTTTGCTATGAGTGTCTCGCTCACTCTCTATCTCATCCATAAAAAATGGTTCTAAGAGGAGTTCCTATGTCTCAGATTGATCTACAAAAATTAACAAAGAAAAACCAAGAGTTTGTCCACATCGCTACCCAACAATTCATCAAAGATGGGAAAACAGACGCTGAAATCAAGGCTATTTTTGAGGAAGTTATTCCCCAAATCCTTGAGGAGCAAGCCAAAGGTACGACTGCTCGTTCCCTCTATGGCGCACCGACCCACTGGGCTCATAGCTTCACTGTTAAGGAGCAATATGAAAAAGAGCATCCAAAAGAAAATGATGATCCAAAACTCATGATTATGGACTCAGCCCTTTTCATCACTAGCCTCTTTGCCCTCGTCAGCGCCCTCACAACCTTCTTCTCAGCAGATCAAGCTTTCGGCTATGGATTGATTACCCTCCTCTTAGTTGGACTGGTTGGTGGATTTGCCTTCTACTTGATGTACTACTTTGTTTACCAATACTATGGACCAGACATGGATCGCAGTCAACGCCCACCTTTCTGGAAATCTGTACTAGTTATCCTAGCTTCTATGTTCCTTTGGTTGCTTGTCTTCTTTGCAACAAGCTTCCTACCAGCTAGCCTTAACCCAGTACTTGCTCCATTGCCGCTGGCTATTATCGGAGCAGCCCTCCTAGCCCTTCGCTTCTATCTTAAGAAACGATTGAACATCCGAAGCGCAAGTGCAGGACCAACACGCTATTAAGAAGAATGATAAAAGCAACTGCAGGCGCGGTTGCTTTTTCACTTACTTTTTTGATTTAAAAGCATTCTTCTGAAATCCCACATAGCTCTATCTAATCTTTTGTGATAAAATAGGCTCAATCTATTTCTAGGAGGATAAAATATGATTTCTACTATTGGTATTGTTAGTTTGTCTAGTGGCATTATCGGAGAGGACTTTGTCAAACACGAAGTAGACTTAGGTGTCCAACGTCTCAAGGATCTGGGACTCAATCCTATCTTTTTGCCCCATTCGTTAAAAGGCTTAGACTTTATCAAGGACCATCCTGAAGCTCGTGCAGAGGATTTGATTCATGCCTTTTCTGATGATAGCATCGATATGATCCTATGTGCCATCGGTGGAGACGATACCTATCGTTTGTTGCCTTATCTTTTTGAAAATAACCAACTACAAAAGGTTATCAAACAAAAAATTTTTCTTGGCTTCTCGGATACAACCATGAACCATCTCATGTTGCATAAACTAGGAATCAAGACTTTTTATGGTCAATCCTTCTTAGCAGACATTTGTGAATTAGACAAAGAAATGTTAGCCTATAGCCTTCACTACTTTAAAGAATTGATTGAGACGGGAAGAATCTCAGAAATCCGGCCTAGTGACGTTTGGTATGATGAAAGGACTGATTTCAGTCCCAAGGCTCTGGGAACACCTCGTATCAGTCATGCAAATACCGGCTTTGAGTTGTTGCAAGGAAATGCACAGTTCGAGGGGAAAATCCTCGGTGGCTGCCTCGAATCCCTCTACGATATCTTTGACAACTCTCGATACGCAGATAGCACGGAGCTCTGTCAAAAATACAAACTTTTCCCTGACTTGTCAGACTGGGAAGGCAAAATCCTCTTACTAGAAACAAGCGAAGAAAAGCCTGAGCCGGAAGACTTCAAAAAGATGTTGCAGACTTTAAAGAACACTGGTATATTCGAGGCCATCAGTGGACTCCTGGTCGGAAAACCTATGGATGAAACTTTCTATGACGACTATAAAGAGGCACTATTGGATATTATTGACAGCAATATTCCGATTCTCTATAATCTAAATGTCGGCCACGCAACTCCAAGAGCAATTGTCCCCTTTGGCGTCCATGCCCATGTAGATGCACAGGAGCAAGTCATTCGCTTTGACTATAACAAAAAATAAATAGTTTCTCTATTTTTGTGCTTTTGTATTCGTTTTCGTTACAATTTGTATCTGAATTTATTGCATTTCGCTAATTTCTATGTTATCCTTTTGAAGGAGGTGTATATGACAAAACAAAAAATTAATCGAATCGTAGGTTCTATTGGTGCCTTTATTGGAATTATAGTATTTATTGCCTACATACCTCAAATTATCGCTAATTTACAGGGAAATAAAGCTCAACCATTTCAACCTTTATCAGCTGCTATATCTTGCTTAATCTGGGTTATTTATGGATGGACAAAGGAACCTAAGAAGGATTGGATACTAATCATTCCAAATTCAGCTGGTGTTATTTTAGGTGGAATCACTTTTTTGACTTCACTCTAACAAATCTAATAGTATATATAAAAAGCTGGGAAAAGTTTCTCAGCTTTTTCTATATTCTATTCTCAGATATGCGAGTTACCTGTACACACTAATGACCGCTTTTCCACTCACAATCGTTCTCATGGTCATCAACCAGGCCTGCTGCTTGTAAAAAAGACAAGACGGCGACTGGGCCTGTGAACTTGAAGCCTCGTTTTTTGAAATCTTTAGCTAATTTCTCAGACAAAGGTGTTTTAGCTGGGGCTTGGCGATAATCAGGAATATCATTGACGATAGTTTTCCCCTCAACAAAAGACCAAAGATAGGCATCAAAAGAGCCATATTCTTCCTGTAGTCGTAAAAATGCTTGGGCGTTAGCGCGTGTAGCAAAAATCTTGGCTCTATTTCGGATGATGGCTGGATTCTCCAGCAAGGCTTCCAATTCGGTATCGGTCATCTCTGCGACTGCTTGAATTTGATAGCCATGAAAGGCTTCTCGGAAAGCCTGGCGTTTGTTGAGCACCGTTTCCCAAGACAGGCCTGCCTGATAGGTTTCCATACACAACAATTCAAACAATGCTTGGTCATCATGGAGGGGCTGGCTCCACTCCTCATCATGATAGGCAATGTAGAGCGGATTGGTCATCTTGACCCACGAACAACGTTTTGTCATGCTCTGCTCCTATTTGACCAACATTTTAAGGGCCGACTTGATGTAGTTCTCAGCTGTATCTGTCGTTCCTTCAAAGAATTTCTTGATTTTCTTGAGCTCTGTTGCCTTGTATCCCAGAGCCAACATGGCCTCCATAGCTTCTTCCAATTCTTGGTTTTCAGCGCTAGCTTGCACTGCCACCTTGGCAGGAAGGTCATCTCCTGCAACTACTACCTTGCCTTCCAAGTCTAGCACCATCTGCTGGGCTGTTTTCTTACCAATTTTAGGGAACTTGGTCAAGTAGGTGATGTTCTTGGTTTCGATGGCTTGAACCAAGCCAGCATTGTCATCAGCAGCGATAATAGCAAGAGCTGATACAGGACCAATCCCAGAAACCGAAATCAGACTGAGAAAGAGCTTCTTCTCGTCTTCTGAGCGAAATCCATAAAGTAGATGGGCGTCCTCACGTACAACTTGATGCACATAAATTTGAGCTTCTTGGTTGACCTGACCTGAGTAGGCATAGGGATTGGCCACATGCAAAATATAACCGATACCGTTGACTTCAAGAACAATGTATTTAGCAGTAATTTTGGTAATGATTCCTTTTAAATATTCGTACATAGTTTTCCTTTTAGTTTAATATTTCCCCAACTCACGGAGACTGGTGTGATTTTCCTGAATGCGTCGGAACATCTTTTCCATATCCGACTTGGTAAAATGCACCAAAACAGGACGTCCGTGGGGACAGTTATAGGGATTGTCACATTGAGAAAGCTGATAGAGGAGTTGTCTAGCTGAATGATCATCAATACGATGATTGGCCTTGATAGACCGCTTGCAGGACATCATGATAGCCAACTCTGCTCGATATTTCTTGATAGAAACTTCCTTGGTCAAGAGTAGCATGTCGCACATTTCATAGATACCTGACTCAATTTCCTCCTCTGCCATCCAAATAGGATGTTCGCGTAAGATGAATTGATTTTCTCCGTACTCTGCTAGAAAGACGCCCACTTCCTCTAAAAGTGCCATTCTTTCCTTGAGACGCAGAGCATCATCCGCTGGAAATTCAAAGATGTAGGGCACTAGGAGTTGTTGCTGGCTCTGGTCAACATCACCAATGCTTTCACGGTACTCCTCATACTTGACCCGTTCCTGAGCCGCATGTTGGTCTATGATGTAGAGTCCATCTCGCCCTTGAGCAAAGAGATAGGTCCCATGCATTTGCCCGAAAAATTCCAACTCTGGGAAGCTTGAAGATTCTTCTCGCTCTAGCTTATCATAGGCTTTATCCAGACTGGCTAAATCTAACTCTGGATGGTCTAGTTGGTCATAGTTAGCAGGTTTTCTCTCTGCAAAATGCAGTTTTGCTGGCTTGGTTAACTGATCTAAAGTTTCCTTTGCAAACAGGGTTAAGTCCTGCCCTTCCTCAGTTAATTCAACCTGATAATCAGCCACCTCAGCTTGGCTAGGTCTTGTCGGCTCTGTTTGCTCATAGTAGAGAGTATTTTCTTTGAGTGGGAGAATGGTCTGCTCCACCTTTTGACGATTACGCACAGTCGATTTGGCAAGATTTTCCAAGGCATCAGGTATCAAAGTTTGCTCCTTGAGACTATTAGAAATAGCTTCTGAGACCAAGGCCATCAATTCTTTTTCCTTGGAAATCCGCACCTCTTGCTTGGTTGGATGCACATTGACATCCGCTAGATAGGGGTCAATATGGATGTGAATGACAGCCAGTGGAAAACGGCCTACCATAAGCTTACTACCATAGCCGTCAAGAATAGCACGATTGAGTAAAAAGTTCTTGATATAACGACCATTGATGAAGAGGCTGATATAGTTGCGGTTGGCTCGAGTTAACTCAGGCAAGGACACAAAACCTGAAATTTCGAAATCTAGGTCAGAGTTCTCAATTTCAATCATCTTCTTGGCACTGACCAAACCATAAATTCCTGCGATTGCTTGTCGCAGTTGACCAGTCCCAGCTGTCCGCGTCATTTCCTTGCCATCACTAATCAAGCTGAAAGAAATCTCAGGATGGGCCAAGCCCAGACGGTTGACAATATCAATGATATGAGACAACTCTGCTTGCTGGCTCTTCATATACTTGAGGCGAGCAGGCGTGTTGAAAAAGAGGTCCTCCACACAAACCTTGGTTCCCACAGGACTCGTCGCTGGGATGACTTCCTCAACTTCACCCCCACGCGCGACTAACTTGGTTCCATGACTAGCACCATCCACCGCCGTCAAAAGGGTCAAAACACTAACAGAAGCGATAGAAGGCAAGGCTTCACCACGAAAACCAAGCGTCCGAATCCGAAAGAGATCTGCCTGATTTTTTATCTTACTGGTCGCATGACGACGCAGAGCCAGCTCTACCTCATCGTGGGCAATTCCATGACCATTATCTGTGATTTGAATCTTCTTGAGACCAGACTCTTCAATCTCAATGATAATCTGACTAGAACCCGCGTCAATAGCATTTTCTACCAACTCTTTGACCACACTGGCAGGACGTTCAATGACCTCTCCAGCCGCGATTTGGTTTGCCAGCACCTCTGGCAATTCAATAATATGAGACATTTTTCAGCCCCTTTCTGTACCTGTTTTCCTAGAAATTGATTAGTGCTATTATACCATATTTCAGATAGGACAGAAAAGCAAGCGCCACATAGGAGCCAAATCCCTCCACATAGACAAAGTCCCTTGCCAGGGGGCATAAAATAGTGGTATACTCAATAAAAATCAAAGAGCAAACTAGAAAGCTAGGCGCAGACAGTACTTTAGTACGGCAAGACGACGCTGACGTGGTTTGAATTTGATTTTTGAAGAGTATTAATAAAGATGTACAAGAAGTGAGATTAATTTTGTATGAAAAACAAGGAGAGAAGTTTATGAAAGTAGAACTACAGATTAGTGAAACTTACGAAGAGGAAAAGCTGATTGTTCAAGCACCTCAGCCGACAGATAAAGTCCAGAAAGTCATCGAGTTCGCAGAAAATCTGGATCTAACAGAAAAAATCAAAGGGAAAATCGATAATCAGGTCTATCTCGTTGAGATTGGCAAGATTCAACGCTTCTATATCGAGAATCGGAAGGTTCTAGCCGAAACCGCGAGTCAGACCTACAGCATTGATTTGCGACTCTATCAGGTCCTTGAAATTCTGCCAACCAATTTTATCCAAATTTCCCAATCAGAAATCATCAATATCGATTCCATCTCTCATCTCAAGCTCACCCCCAACGGCCTAGTAGAAATTTTCTTGAAAAACGAAAGCTTCACCTACTCTTCACGCCGTTACCTAAAAACCATCAAGGAGAAATTAGAACTATGAAAAAACAAGTATTTCACGACGCAGCCACCGGTGTTCTTATCGGCCTCATCCTCTCTATCATCTTTTCACTCATTTATGCACCGAGTATCTACGCACCACTAAATCCCTACTCTATCATCGGCCAAGTGATGGCTCAACATCAGGTTCACGGTGCCCTGGTCTTGCTCTACTGTACTCTTATCTGGGCAGCCATCGGTATTCTCTTCAACTTTGGTAAACGATTATTCAGCCGTGACTGGAGCATGCTTCGTGCCACTCTGACTCATTTCTTCCTTATGCTGGCTGGCTTTGTCCCACTAGCAACCCTAGCAGGTTGGTTCCCCTTCCACTGGTTCTTCTATCTCCAGCTCATTATCGAGTTTGCAATTGTCTACCTCATCATCTGGGCTATTCTTTATAAAAAAGAAGCTAAAAAAGTGGATCACATCAATCAACTCTTGGAGCATAGAAAGTAAGAACCTCATAATAAGCAAATCCGAGAAAGAAACTTCTCGGTTTTTCTTTATCCTGCTGTACCTTACTATCATAGCAGTTATTTTCAGATCTTCTTTGTAAATTTTCTGTAATTTTCTATCTTTTTTCAAAATATTCTTGCATTTTCCCAAAGTTTTTTGTAGAATATAGATTACATATCCAGATTATTCTGAAAATTCAAAAAGGAGTATTTATCATGTCACAAGCTATTTCCTTAAATCAATCAACCTGGGCAAGCAAGCTAAAAGCAATGGGACCTGGAATCCTAATGGCAACTGCCGCTGTTGGAGGTTCCCACATTGTATCTTCCACTCAAGCTGGCGGTTCTTACGGTTGGTCTCTACTTCTCTTGGTCATCTTAGCCAATGTCTTTAAATATCCATTTTTCCGTTTTGGTGCTGAATACACAGCTGATACTGGAAAGACTTTGGTTGAAGGTTATGCCGAAAAAGGAAAACTCTATCTCTGGATTTTCTTTATCCTCAATGTTTTTTCGGCTATGGTCAACACAGCTGGTGTCGCCATTCTGTGCTCAGCTATCATCGCCAGCGCCTTCCCAATGATCGGTCTTAGCATCACTCAGTGGTCCCTCATTCTCGTTGCAGTCATTTGGGCTATGCTACTCTTTGGAGGCTACAAACTCTTAGATGGTATGGTCAAATGGATTATGTCTGCCTTAACCATTGCGACTGTTCTTGCAGTTATCATCGCAGCGGTCAAGCATCCAGAATACAGTTCTGATTTTGTCGAGAAGACACCTTGGCAAATGGCAGCTCTGCCCTTCATCGTCTCCCTCCTAGGATGGATGCCGGCTCCTATTGAAATTTCAGCTATCAATTCACTTTGGTCAGCTGAAAAGAGAAAGACCGTCAACTTTAACACAGAAGACGCTCTGTTTGACTTTAACACTGGTTATATTGGAACAGCTATCCTAGCCGTCTTCTTTGTAGCACTGGGAGCACTGATTCAGTATCCTACAGGGCAGGCGGTTGAAGCTGCTTCGGCCAAATACATCTCTCAATTCGTGGGCATGTATGCCTCTGTTCTTGGCGAATGGTCCCGTTACTTGATTACCTTTATTGCTTTCCTGTGTATCTTTGGAACAGTTATCACTGTTATTGATGGCTATTCTCGTGTCAATCAGGAATCTCTCCGACTGCTAATCAGTCAAAAAGAAGACAATCGTAAATCTTTGAATATCTGGATGACCATTACTGCTATCATCGGTATCGTCATTATCAAGTTCTTCTCTGGTCAGGTGTCAACCATGCTCCGCTTTGCCATGATTGGCTCTTTCCTGACAACACCTTTCTTTGCTCTTTTGAATTACGCCTTGGTAACGCGTGAAAACAAACATCTTCCTTCTTGGCTCAAACACCTTGCCATTGCAGGATTGATTTTCCTCTTTGGCTTCGCCATCTTCTTTATCTACGCACTCGCAATCGGAAAAGCAGGTTAACTGACAAGCGCGAGATGAAGATAATACTCTTCGCAAATCAAATTCAAACCACGTCAACGTCGCCTTGCCGTACTCAAGTACAGCCTGCGGCTAGTTTCCTAGTTTGCTCTTTGATTTTCATTGAGTATAAGGTTTCATTTCAAGAGAAAATGCAGCAAATATTTCTATGATAAAAAGCATAAGAACAAGGTTTTGAAGACCTGAACTTATGCTTTTTTACGTTCTCAAAGACTGTTTATACTCAAAAAACAGCTAGCAAATCCCAAGCGCCTCTTATATTGACTTTAATTCTCCCTTTCCAACTCATACAAATCTGCGATAATAGCTGCGACATGTTTGATATCTTCCAGCATGCCTCGCATTTCAAAATCAGCCAATACAGGGAAACCAAAACGTTGACTGTATTGCTTGGCTGTCAGACAGTATTGATTATTAAAGTTACGATTTCCTGAACCAACCACACCAAAACACTTGCTAGCATTGTCACCATAGGCGATAAAATCCCCAACGGGTGTCGTCAAGATCTCAACATCTCCGTTATCCACGCCATTCCCACCTTCGAGATAGGTCGGCAAAAAAGCGACATAGGGATGGTCCATCTCATAGAAATTTTTACCTTCCTTGACCAAATCCTTGATATGAATCTTTTGAACCTCAATTCCCTCGTACTGGGACAAGAGATAATCTTTCAAGCGCGTCACAAAACTTTCAGTGTTGCCACTCAAACTAATATAAACTAAAGAAATTGTCTTCATATGTACCTCCATGATTTTATTTTTAATCGAAAAAGAACTACCAAGATTGTATCTTGATAGTTCTTTTTTGTCAATACTTAGGCAAGATTTTCTGCTTCCTCTTCTTCTGCCAAGGCTTTCTGTTGTCGCCACATCTTATAGAAGACAAGAGCTAGGAAGAGAATATTGATGACGATATAGAAAATGCTGACAGCTTTTGAACCAATACTCATTGTCAAACGCATGGTCTCATCTTGAACCAACTGCACAGCGTCCTGTAAACCAACATAGCCATAAATCGAACCGATAATAGCTAACAAAACATAGCCAACGTAAGTATAGTTTGCATATTGCAAATTCTTACGAATAAGGAAGACAATCGCTACGACCACTAAAATAGCAGATAGCACAATCAAGGCCATATTAAAAATAGAATGATACGCTTCTGCTACTCCATAGTTGTAATTAAGCTGGTCTTCTAATTGCTGAGCACTGACCCCTGCAACTTGTTTCTGAGCGGCACGAAGAGCTTCTTTGCTAGGTAAGGGACTCAACATTCCAAACAGAGACATTGCTGAAATAAGGGCAGACAAGATTAACAAGACCCATAGATAAATCGGTTTCTTTTTCATGATAGAACCTCCTAATAATATTATTCATATTATAGCACTTTTTGCAAAGGAATACAAATCTTATAGTATCGTTTCTACCTGTTTTCGGTAAGCTTTTGGCGATTTTCCGCACAATTTTCGGAACACTTTATAGAAATATCCAAGGTTACTGTAACCAACAGCATAACAAATATCTTCGATACTATCACTAGTCGAAAGCAAGAGCTGCTGGGCAGCCTTAATACGTTGTTTGTTTAGTAACTCTGCAAAGGTCGAATCGGTTTCACGCTTAATCAACTGTCCTAGATAGACAGGATTGATAAAGAGGGCCTTACTGATATCCTTGAGGGACAGCTCCTTTTGGTAATCACGACCAATGACTTCCAGCACACTGACCACATTTTCATTCATACGGTATTGACCGAAAAAGCTGGTCAGAGTTTCCTTGATATAAGAAACCAATTCATCGAAGGATTGAATAGCATGAATGGTTTTGACAATGTCCGTCATATCATCAGCTTTGAGATGTTCAAACAAGTGAAAGACATCCATGACAAACTGGATAAAAAGCTGTTTGGTAATCGGAACACGCGGTGTATTTTCAAGAACCACCTTCTCCAAAAGGTTCAATTCTTCCACGATTTGATTGAGATTCCCCTGAATGATAACCCTATAAATCGGTTCGTAGTAGGCAAAGAGACTCTGAGACTGCTGTAGATTTACAGAGCCGTAAAAGAGGGCTTTCTCAGCATTCAGCTTCCAGCGTTCAAAGTGTTCTTGATAAGGAGCTTCAAAAGGTGTAACGACCAAACCATCTAGGGGTTGGTCAGAAATGAAAATCTGCCAATCTTGACCCAAGACATAGTAGGGAATAGTGAAGGAGCCCTGTTTTTCCTTTGAAAGACCTATCCACCAATTCTCCTTACCACCTAAATAACTAACAAATCCAGCATCGTCTAAATCTTGACTGAGGGTCTGACTTTTCTTACCTCTCTCGCCGAGCTGACCTGCAATCTTCTCCAGCAGATTTCCTAGCTCTACCTTATCAACAGGCTTAACCAGATAGTCCACCACACTAAGGTTCATAGCTCTTTTTACATAATCAAACTCCTGATAACCTGACAGCAGGATATAGGCAGCATCTGGTAAGATTTCTTTCATCTCTCGAATCATATCAAGCCCTGTTTTGTCGGGCATATTGACATCGGAAATGACCACATCGACAGGATTTTCCTGAACATATTCTAGGGCTTCATCGGCATGACTGGCTGTTGCGACGACCTCCATATCCCACTTATCAAAGGGAATCAAACGTTTCAGACCTTCTGTCACCATGTACTCATCATCTACTAATAATACTTTATACATCTTCTCCCTTTCTACTCATCTTGAATTGTAATACGATACTGAACACCTGCTTGCTCTGCAGAATCTATAGTAATAGCATATCGATCCCCAAAATAGAGCACAAAACGCTCATGGACATTGACAATCCCGATAGACTGCCTTTGATCACTGTAGCTGGCTTGGTGTTCAAAATGTCTCTGACTTAATTTTTCTCGAATACTTGCCAGTTTTTCAGCCGACATTCCTCTACCATTATCGACCACCAAAATTTCCACAAACCCATCCTGTTTAAGAGCCTTGATGCTAATCACATTATCTGTCCTCCTGTGGTCAACACCATGCGCGAAATAGTTTTCTACCAGCGGTTGCAAGGTAAACTTGGGAATCTTCATATTCTCTAACTCTGAATCTATCTTGAAACCATAGGCAATGGACTTGGGATAGCGAACCATGCAGAGATAGCTGTATTTACGGCAAAATTCTAATTCCTGTTTGAGGAGAGTTTCTCTTTCGTCAGAAATATTGTTACGCAAGAGACTACTAAACTCATAAATGATATCCGCCAACTCGTCTTGACTCTGCATAACTGCATACATGCGCAAGAATTCCAGCGTATTATACATGAAATGAGGATTGATTTGCGCCTGCAAGGCCCGCATATTGGCATCTTTTTGACTAAGCTCTAACTGGTAAATATCATGGATGTTCTTTTCCAATCGATCCAACATATCATTAGTAGTCTCTGCGATTAGGAGCAATTCCTGATCTTTCTCGGAAATGTCAATCCGACGACCCTCTTCGCCTTGAGCAATGACTTGAATGGAATCCACCAAATCCACTACCTGCTTTTGGTAATTAGCAAAGGTCTGCCTCAAAGTCAGATAAAGAATGACAATAAAGAGAAGGCTCAAGCCCACAATCAAAGCAGAGCTGGTCACCGTTCCTTGTAAAACAAAGTTTTTGGGAACTGCCACCTGAACCTGATAACCATGAGAAGTTAAGCCAACTAGCCAATTTTCACTCTCCTTATCAACTGTCTCACCAATATGAAAAATCTCCGTATCAAAAGGTGAGGTCACTGTTACTGCCATCGGAGTATGACCTCTAGTATTATCAATGGCATGGTATAAAACAGCAGGGTCCAAGGAGATGTAAATCACTCCTAAATCTTGATCTGACACTGGATCAGACACCGGAATGGCAAAACTATTTCCTGCTGGTTTAAAATCCTCAGCCCTGATTTTTTCTCCACTACGTTTGTCTTTAGTAGAAACATAGACTTCCTTGTAATCTTGAAAAACAATGGCCACTCCAGTTACAAAATCATTTCGAACATAGAGGTCATCAACATTTTCATGCAGAGAGACTGATACATAAGGCGAAGCTTTCCGCTCTAATTGCCAGTAAAAATAGTCTGGCATGCTAAGGCTAAAGTATTTATAGATTCCCTCAATACGAGCTTGATTTTCAACTAAAGCCTGAGCTATCTGGGTTGACTCTCTATGGTAATATTCAATTTCACTCACTGTTCTAGCAGTTACACGCTGGGCTACTCTCTGGGCTTCCTTTTCCCGTGAATCCCAGTCAGCATAGGAGAGTAAAATTGCAAAACTCGCAATAATAATCATCATAACTGAACTGTAGGTTCTTAGAAGCGTATGCAGCCAAAACTGCTTCATTCTATTTTGTCGCCAATTTTTCATGGATACTTTCATAGACCGGTTCCAACATATCACTGATAAAGAAATGCCACATCCCAATTCCTACAAAGAAGAGAAGAGCAGGCATATAGTAACCAATTGCCACAAGTAGCACTGTCCCAAGAAAAACCTTGGCCACAGCTGCTAGACTCATAAAAATGCCAATCAAGGATAGTTTTAGACTATTTCGATAAGACAAGTCAAAATAAACTTGTAATTTCAAAGACACTGTATAGGCCAAAAAGATGAGGGGAACTACTAAGACATTCAAAAAGGTCGCAATCAAATGAACGATGGTCTGATTAGGTAATTGAACCAATAGATACAGGCCATAGACCAAAACTAAATCCACACCTAAAAAGCTATAGAAAATCAGGTTGCTTGAGACAAAATTTTGCTTATAAAGAGACCACGCCTCCTTCAAACTGTATTCCCGAAAGCTATAACCATGTTCTGCATACAGGCTCATCAAGGTGGCACTAGCCGGCGCTAGACCAAGGATAATCCCTCCTGCCAATGTTAATAGCCAAAAGAAGGCTGTCGCAATCATCCCTAAAAAGAAACGATTAAAGACAAAGTCTAAAAATCTACCCATGATATCCCCCTAAAAATAACTATGAAACTATTATATCATATTTCAAGCGTTTTCAAAAACTTCTAGTATCCATTTACAATCCCACCAAACCATGGTAAAATGAGAATTGTGAAAAAATTATCAGGAGACAATTCATGAAAAAATCTATCTTAACTACACTGCTTTTTGCAATTCTTTACTTCCTCTGCATGGGGATTGGTGTCCTTTTGGGCAATCTCTTTGACCAAACTGGAAACATGTTTTATGCGCCTGCCTTTACTGCCCTTGTCGGCGGTAGCGTCTATATGATTCTAATCGCAAAAGTTCCGCGTTTTGGAGCCATTACCACTATCGGCCTTGTTATTGCTCTCTTTTTCTTGGGAACTAAACACGGTGCCGGCGCCTTCCTTCCTGGAATTATCTGTGGTCTCCTAGCAGATGGAGTAGCTCATTTAGGAAAATACAAGGACAAAACAAAGAACTTCCTTTCTTTCATTCTCTTTGCCTTTAGTACATCAGGACCAATCTTGCTTATGTGGATTGCGCCCAAAGCCTATATGGCAACCCTTCTAGCAAGAGGAAAATCGCAAGAATATATCGACCGTATCATGGTCGCGCCAAATCCTGGAACCATCCTTCTATTTATCGCAAGTATTGTCATTGGAGCCCTAGTTGGTGCCTTGATTGGACAAGCCTTGAGTAAAAAATTTGCACAGAAAATCTGATTACTAAAAAAGAGCCGCACGGCTCTTTTTATTTATGGCTCAAGACTTAGTCAAGAAATCTCCCAAGAATTGGATTGTAATACTCAATGAAAATCAAAGAGCAAACTAGGAAGCTAGCCGCAGGTTGCTCAAAACACTGTTTTGAGGTTGGAGATAAGACTGACGAAGTCAGTTACATATACCTACGGCAAGGCAAAGCTGACGTAGTTTGAAGAGATTTTCGAAGAGTATAAATCCATAAGCGATAGCTACGTTACCAACACCGCCAGCTCCAACTGCCCCGCCATGGCTGTTTTACCAACAAGTGAAATCAAGGTCACAGTCGTCACACGGATCAAATCTGGAAGACCTTCTAGTAAGCCTGATTTCCCCTAGGTTAAAATTTTTTACCTGAAAAACTTCTTTTTTCTAGAGATAAAGTCAACCCTATCACACTCACTACCAAAAACACCCACCAACAAAGACTGATATCTTGCAAAGCTAAGAAGGAAAATACAGACATCCCCAAGGGTAATGTTAGGGAAAAAATCATACTCAAGAGATTATTACTTCTAGCTAATACATCCACGCTCAAATTAGACAATAACAGAGTATCTAATTTAGGCATTGATTTCGACATCAAATACATGACAAAGGCTAAGCAAACAACACCTACTAGAGGAGAAAAATCTAAAATATTAGCAGTAGCAAGTAAGACAAACAGAATTGCATTGAGCGATAGCAAACTTGAAAACGACCATTTCCCAAAATAATCATGGGGAGTTAGGCTACCAAGAATAGCTCCTCCCAAGCTAACACATTCGATTAAAAATAGGGCCTGAGCATAGCTGAGATGATAGATAGTATGGTCTAATAAGTAAAAGTGATAAATACCTCCAACAGCTCCTCCCAAAGTATTCATTACCAAAATGACAAGGATCATTTTAAACAAAGATTTACTTTCTCTCTGCCTAAAGATATCATCCATGTCCGCATAGATTACCTTAACTTGTTGAAGTAAACTAATCGACTTATCCTCTACACTTACAGACAAATGCGTCAATTCTCTTCTATTTTTGAACAAAATGAGAGAAGATAGTAAAAAGAAGCCAGCATTTACAATTGCAACAAAAGAAAAATTTTGGTGGCTTGTTGTGAGTAACCACACTCCTAAGGCTTGACCTCCTAGATTTGATAAATAGGAGACAAACTGAGTAAAGGAATAAGCTTCATAGAGCTTATCTTCCGAAATATTATGCTGGATAATCGGCATACGAAGGCCTGCTGTATAATCTGATAAAATATCCGAACAGATATTAACCATACAGATAAAAGCAAACGTTACAAAGTTCTGATTATGAATCACACTAGCAATCAAAAGAAATAGTAGACTTTGCACACAACCAACCCAGATAATTGTCCCTGCTTTATTCCGAGTATGATCAGCCTTAATCCCAACATAAAAAGTAAATAGGAAAGGTAAAATCGTAATCATATTCGCCATAAATACAGCTATATTTTTAAAGGGTAGACTCGCAGCATAAATAATAAATACCAGATTATAAATATAAGCTCCACTTGAGCTCAAAAATCTCGATAAGGTCAGTATTCTAAATAAATGATGGCTTAAGAATAGTTTCATAACAGGCCTTTCTCCATATTTCAAAGAGTATTCTATTGAAACCAGTCTAACAAAAAAAGCGGGACTCCCCACTTTTTTGTAATATATTTTTTCTGAAAATAGAAACTCTAGCTCCTAGATACTACTATTTATCACTCCATCTACAAGCCCATTTATTTTTCATCAGTCGATGTAACGAGAATATATTACAAATCTTTATTTGAAAACTGATTTTCAAAATAGTTTTCATAATATCTTGCACCATCTATATACTCTAAATCTTGTAAGATTGTAATGCCTCTCTGGATTTTCTCAAGACCCTTATTTTTAACATTAAAAATAGTATCATAATACCCTTTAGCAATCATATAAATGATTTTAAGATAGGCTTGAGATTCTGGCAATTCTCGTTTTTCAATCTGAAAGGTAAAATAGTCTGCTTTTAATTTATCCTTTTCCTCTATCGCTTTAAAAAGTCCATTAATCAAAATAGTGTCAATACCAACTTTGTTACTCGGTAAAGAGCCTAATAAATCCGTCTTTTGTAACATCTCCCTAGAATATTTAAAATAGAGAGGCAGAGGAAACAAAGTAGAAATCGTTGAAAATAGTTCCAATTCATAATTTCCCCAGATATCAATAGTAAAAAAATAGTCATAGAGAAAAGTCAGTTCTTCATCCGTTGCTCTTATTTCTGAATCAAAAAACACGAGAAGGCTTTTGATACGAATCATTTGTAAGAGATAGCTTTTTTTAGCACTTGATCTGTACTTTTGAGTCGTCTCTTCATACAAGGAATGGAGAGAATCAATCCCTTCTCTGTCATATAAATCCCAGAGATTTTCTTGAAAAGCCAAAACCTTTTTCTGAGAAAAACCACGTACCAAGTACATAAATTCATTCAAATCAGAGTGGATGTTATCTAAGGCAGTAATCAATTTCATAGATGATAAATCTGCTTCTCCACGCTCAAATTTGCTCAGCATGGAATAAGTGAACTCTCCTCCCGTCGCCTCCTGTAGAGATACATTCCGACTCTTTCTCAATTCTTTAAAAACTTCTCCCAGATTTTGCATATTGACTCCCCACAATTCTTAACTCTCTAACTCATAAAAGTAACGGTTGATAGCAACCAGTACAGAGAATTTTAAGTCTTGACTATAACGACAACTCCTATGAATGATGTACAGATTGCCTAATTCTCTTTATTTATGACTCAATTTCTTAGTTAAGAAATCTCCCAAGAATTGGATCGCAAAGATAATCAAAATGATAATGATGGTTGCTAAGATAGTTACATCGTGATTATAGCGGTTAAATCCATAAGCGATGGCTACGTTACCGATACCACCAGCTCCAACCGCTCCGGCCATGGCTGTTTCCCCAACAAGGGAAATCAAGGTCACAGTTGTCACGCGAATTAAGTCTGGAAGACCTTCTGATAGGTAAACACCCACGATGTCCCAGAAAGTCGCTCCGCTCGCTTGAGCTGCCTCAATGACACCGCCATCTAGCTCAGCCAAGACAACCTGCACCTGACGAGCAAAGAAGGCAAAGACTGCAAAAGATAGCGGTACGATAGCCGCATTTGGACCAATGCTTGTTCCTACGATTAGATGAGAGAAGGGTGACAAGACTGCCAAGAGGATGATAAAAGGAACCGCACGGAAAATAGAGGTAATCTTATCCAAAATCCAGAAGACGACCTTGTTTTCCAAGACACCACCTGGCGCTGTTAAGACAAGGAAAAGACCTGCCACTAGCCCCAAGAATCCTCCGATGATGAAGGAAAGAACTGTCATATAAAGGGTTAGGTAGATAGCTGTTCCCCAACCTGCTTGACCAGCCCAGCCCATTTTATAGACATTTGGTAAATAGGTTTGAATCAATGATTCCATCTTACTGTCCTCCCTTCAATACTTTTAGCTGTACGCCTGCTTGACGAATGGCTTCTTGGGCACCTGCCAACGCTGCTTTTTCACCTGACAAGACCACAACCAATTCTCCAACAGGAGTACCATCGAGAATTTCGATATTGCCATAGAGGATATTAGCCGTTACTTGGTAACGCTTGTACAATTCATTCAAAAGTGGCTCGTCTGTTGAAGCACCTGCGTACTTGAGTTGAACCAAGAGACTGTTTTCAGACAAGTGTTCCACGATTTCTTGCTTCTCAATTTTGACCATAGCTTCATCAATGCCTGTAGCTGTTGAGATAAAGTCTTGAGTCAAAGCTTGTTTAGGATTTGAGAAGATTTCAAGGACGCTACCCTCTTCAATCAAATGCCCATCCTGCATAACTGCCACACGATTGGCAATATCTTTGACAATCTGCATTTCATGCGTAATCAAGACAACAGTTAAGCCTAATTTTTGGTTCAAATCTTGCAACAAGGCCAAAATCTGCTTGGTTGTCTTAGGGTCAAGGGCAGAAGTTGACTCGTCTGAAATCAAGATTTTTGGATCATTTGCCAAGGCACGCGCAATGGCCACACGCTGTTTTTGCCCTCCAGATAGTTGTGAAGGGTAGTTTTCAGCACGATCTGCCAAGCCAACCAAGTCCAACAACTTGGCTACTTTAGCCTTCTTTTCTTCCTTACTGAGTCCAGAATGTTTAAGGGCAAAGGCTACATTCTCCTCTGCTGTCTTTTGGCTCATCAGGTTAAAATGCTGGAAAATCATTCCGATATCTTGACGTTTACGACGCAACTGTTCTGCCGTCAAGGTCACCTTGCCATCAAAAATCACATCGTCGTCAATGGTAATTTTCCCTGCAGATGGTTTTTGCAAGAGGTTAATCACCCGTACAAGGGTTGATTTCCCTGCTCCAGAATATCCAACGATTCCGTAGATATCCCCTTCTTGGATGTGAATGGTCACATCCTTGACCGCTGTGATGGTTCTCTTCTTTTGGTGAAAAGTCACATCGATCTGATCTAACTTGATAATATCTCTACTCATAGCTTCTAATTAGCTCCTCTACTAATTCAATATGGGTGTAGTAATCGGCGATTCGCACATTTTCATCTCCACCGTGGTCTCGACTATTAGCATTTCCTAGACCGAAGGCCACCATTGGCACCTCTAGGGCATCAAAGACCGTATGCATTGGCCCTGTCCCAGCTGTCGTCGGCAAGACTGAAACGCCCTGTGGATAGAATTTCTTGGCCAACTCGATTACATTGAGAATGGCTGGCGCGCTCATATCGCTGCGATAGCTCATCTCTCCCAAGGTATAGTATAATTCTACCTTATCAAAGCCATTTTTGTCTAGCTGTTTCCGAATTTTTTCCAGAACATCATGCGGTTCTAGGCCAGGAACCAAACGAACCTCTAGCTTAGCACTGGCTTCTGCTGGCAAAATCGTTTTAACTCCTTGCCCTTGATAACCTGACTGGATCCCTTCGATATTAAGGGCTGGCTCAAAAAAGAATCGTTTTAGAAAGGCTCCGCGGTCCTCTTGTAAAAGAGGCAATTCCAAACCATAAATCTGGCTGATTTCCCCTGGATTTCGTTGGGCATAGGTATCCACCAAGGCCAATTCTCTTTCATTTGGTTCTTGAACTTCTTCGTACAAACCTTCAACCAAGATACGGCCATCTGTGGCACGAAGAGACTGTAGGGCTTGAAGGAGGTACCAAGGAGCTGATTCCACAACCCCACCATAACTCGAATGGATATCCACATCAGCACTTTTTACCTTGGCATCAAAGGTCACAATCCCCTTATTTCCACCAGAAATTTCTAGCTGTTCCAAGGCATTTTTTGTCCCTTGTTCCCAGACCAACAAATCCGCTCCACGGAGTTTATCCGCATGTTTTTCCAAATACTTATCCAGGTCTGTCGAAGCCGATTCCTCTGCTCCCTCCATGATAAAACTAATGTTGACAGGCAAATCATCATGGTGCTGCATGTATTTTCTCAAAGCACTCAAGCGAGCTGTGATATGACCCTTGTCGTCATCAACCCCACGCCCATACATAAAGCCATTGCGCACCGAAAGCGTAAAAGGATCCTCTGTCCAGACCTGATCTCCGTCCGCTGGCACAGTGTCATAGTGGTTATAGAAAATTAGGGTCTTGGCATCTGGACGCGAACTCTTGAAATGCGCCATGACAAAAGGCGCCATGTAAGTCTCATCAATCTCCACTTCAGCCCCCACACGCTTGAAAATCTCACCCAGATAATTTGCGACTTCCTTAAGTCCAACCTGCTGGGCAAAGACTGATTTCTTAGAAATCAAAGTACGCAAAACCTCAAAATAATGCTGGGCTACATGATCCTTTTCAAATTTTTCAATCTGTTCTTGTTCGCTAGGAAAAACCATATTCTCTCTACCTTTCTATGAACTACTCTTCCTGACAATCCATGCTCTATACAAAAGCAAGAGGTGGAATTTTCTCTCCCACCTCCCTGTTTCTTATTACCAAACTGGTTGATCCAAACCGTCTGATGTTTCTTCGATAACTTTTTTCACTTCATCTGTATGGTAAGCTGCAACAACTTTCTTGATAGCATCAGCTTTTGGTGATGACTCCCAATCTTTTTTCGCAACAATGATGTTGTACCATTGTTTTGAGTTTTCATCAGCTTGTTCTTTGAAGAGTGCTTTCTTGTAGTCCAATTTTGCTTCTGTAACGAAGGTATTGTTTACAACGGCAGCGTCAACTGATGACAATGAACGAGCTGTTTGGCTAGCGTCCAATTCAGTGATTTTCAAGTTCTTTGGATTTTCTTTGATGTTAGCAACTGTTGCAAGAGCAGTTCCTGAAACGTCCAATTTAATCAAGCCAGCTGATTGAAGCAAGTAAAGCGCGCGGCTTTCGTTTGTAGCATCGTTCGGTACAGCGATTTCTCCGTTTGCTGGGATGTCTTCCACTTTAGTATACTTGTTGTCACTTCCATTCAAACCTGAGTAAAGGCGAATTGGAGAGATGTAAGTATCTGCAATCGCTACAAGATCTTTCCCATTTTCTTTGTTCCAGTTGTTCAAGAAGTTGTAGTGTTGGAAAGCGTTCAAATCTACTTCGCCATCAGCAGTTGCCTTGTTTGGTTGTGAGTAGTCTGTGAACTCTGTAAATTCCAAGGTAATGCCGTCTTTTTTAACCAATTCTTGGATTTTATCCCAACGTTTTTCTTCAGAACCGCTACGGTTAACAGTTGCGATTTTGATAGTTGTTGCATTGTCTGCTTTCTTTTCTGAGTTTCCGCAAGCTACAAGAGCCAAACCTGCGACTGTAGCAAGGGCTGCTACACCAAGCCATTTTTTGATTTTCATGATTCTATCTCCTTTAAAAATAATACCGTACTAGTATCTCACAATTTGTTTGATTTCACAAATTGTTATTAGATAGTCAGATATATAGTTTAAAACTATATCCCTAAAAACTGAGAAATCACCCATCTACTCAGAATGGATGATTTCAAGAAATTATTTAATATCAGCTTCTGCTGGTAGATAAGTGTCTCCAAAGAATTGTTTAGACAATTTTTCAAGAGTTCCGTCTTTGTAGAGTTCTTGGATACGTTTGTCTACAAATGTTTTCAACTCATCTTGACCTTTAGCAAGAAGTGGGTAAACATAAGGTTGTTGGTCGCTTGGAAGTTCGATCACTTTCAAGTTGTCCAAACCTTGGTCCTTGATGACTGTTTCAACACCGATTTTATCAAAAATCTTGTAGTCAAACTGGCCATCGCTCAAGCGTCCCATGATTTGTTGGAAGTCTGCTTTAGTATACTTTAGGACAGTTGGATTATCTGAATGTTGTTTGTTGTAGTCTTCTAGCTGTTTAGCAGAAGTTGTCCCTTGAACAACTTCTGTTGATTTTCCACCGATATCATCAAGCGATTTGATGCTAGGGTCATCTTTTTTCACTACAAGAACGTTAGGGTTTTTAGCAGTTGGAGCTGCATAAAGGTATTTTTCAGCACGTTCTTTAGTGTAGCTGATGTTGCTAACAGCCATATTGTAACGGTCGGCATCAAGTCCTGCAAAGACTCCTGACCACTCTGTCTTCTCAAACTTGACATCATACTTGTCAGAGTCTTTAAAGATAGCGCGAACCACTTCAATTTCGTAACCAGTCAATTCGCCATTTTCTTCATAGTTGAATGGTTTTGGTGTAGCATTAGTTGCAACGATAATTTCTTTCTTGCTAGCTGCTTCTCCTTCTTTCTTAGCACCACCTGAGCAAGCCGCAAGCACACCTGCAGCAACAAGCCCTAGGGCAGCAAGAGATGAGTATTTAACGATTTTTTTCATGTCATTTCCTCCAAAATAGAATACCTTATAATCTTAACAGAAAAAGACCATTTACGCCATTATATGATATCTATCTCTGTGATAAGTTTTCTTTATGGCTGATTTATACTCAATGAAAATCAAAGAGCAAACTAGGAAGCTAGCCACAAGCTGTACTTGAGTACGGTAAGGCGACGCTGACGTGGTTTGAATTTGATTTTCGAAGAGTATTAAAAGATCAAACGCAAGACTGCAATTAAGACCACTCCAAAGAGAACCGTTCCGACTAGATTACGGTAGCGAAAGGCTACCCAAGCCGTCGGAAATACTGCTAAGAAGTCCAGCCATTTGATTTGAGGAAGACTCCCAACCTTGCCTGTTACTACGCTTGAAAGAATCAAGGCAAAGATAATAGAAACGGGCAAGAACTTCAAAAAACGCTCAACAATCGCAGGCAAACCCTTATACTTGACCAAGATGAAGGGAATCATACGGGGAATCCAAGTCACAAGACCAGAGAAAATAACTGCTAATAAAAGATACTTACTGACCATCTAAAACCACCCCCATTGTACAACCAAGTAGCGTCGCAAACAGAACAGCTAGTGACTGAGACACCACTGTCAAGAGTAAAAAGAAGGATACCGCAACAACTGCTAGGATAATGAGCAGATTGCGGACAGGAATTCGTCTTTGCATAATCTGGAATTGCGAAGCAAAAATTCCGATGAACATCCCAACAAGAGCAAAATCTAAACCAAAGATCTCTGGATTTGGCAGCAGACCACCCAGAGCCGTTCCGACTACTGTTCCCACAAACCAAGCCACATAGCTGTTGAGATTGTTCCCGTGCATCCACATAGGATTGACCTTGTCTGTATGGGCCAATTCGCCCATCAAAACGCCATAAGTCTCATCCGTCAAGATACTAGACATACCGATATTGTGCCAAAGACTGGTATGACGGAAATAGGTTGACGCATGCAAACTCAACAAAAAGAGACGTAAATTAATCAAAAAGACCGTCATAGCAATAGCTGCCACAGGAGCTTGAACCGCAATCAATGCCAGCATGGCAAACTGAGCACTCCCAGCATAAACAAAGAGGCTCATCAAGCCCATCTCAACAGGTGTCACATAGGGCGCACCAATAATCCCACAGGCCAGCCCGATACTGACATAACCAAGGGCCGTTGGCATGGCTGCCTGTGCCCCCTCCCAAAATCCTTTTTCTTTCATCTTTCTCCTCATATTATCTTAATAAATGGGCTGAATCAGTTCCAGCCACAGCATGGACTATTATAACACATTCAGGAAAGAGAAAAAAGTCTGCTGATTGTAATCAGACAGACTCCATTTTATTCCATCGTATCAAAGGCGAGACTTGGTTTGGCATTGAGGTCCAAGCCTTGCTTATATTCTTTTTCATTTTAGATTCATCCATTATACAACCGTTAATACCGTATTTATAATGAATCATATCTTAAAAATACCAGACCATACTATTCCCTGCTTGTATTTGGCTTCTTTCTTTTGGACAATTTTTGCTAAATCCAACAACTCTGTCGGCGGTTCACCTTTAAAGCCCAATAATTCTTTAGAGACGGCAAATGAGAGACGTGCAGCTAACAAATCTTCACTAGTACTAGAAAACTGTTTCGCTGTCTCCAGCAATTGCTTCCTAAATTCTTCCGTCAAGCTAATTTCTTTATTACTGTACAGGGAATGAATTAAAATTTGTAACTGACTTTGTTTTTCCATCGTTTACCTCATTTTATCTAGGACGCCAAGTTTCACTTTTAGTCCAGCCATTTACATTATGCTCAGAATTAAACATATACTGTACGAATTCTCATCTATAAACCACTTCTGCGACTTAGGATTTGCTTGAAGTACTTTACAAAGATAATATAACACAGAAATTGGCTTATTTTAAAAAATCGCATATTTGATATTTTTTCTTATAGAAATTTCAGATTTGCGATTTTAGTAGATTTGATTATTTCACTGGTATAATAAAGTTATTACTAATGAGGAGTGGAGAAACTATGAAAAAACAAATTTTAACATTATTGACAATCGTTGCTGAGATTATTATCATTTTCCCGTTTCTAACTAATCGATAAGTTCTTTGTATTGCTGAAAACGCAATTCGAAGAGGGCTATCAATTGTGGATTTTCTAATACTTGCAGAGATTGGATAAAGTGTTCAATCTCTTTTTGATTGTTTCCTTTGGTTTGAAGGAAAATACTCATTTTCTTTAAAAATTGCCACAATACTTTTTCAAAAACATCGTATGGACGAAGCATACTCTCCAGCTCAGCTTCAAAGATTGGGATGTAAGAGAAAAGTTTGCGCTCCATGAGCTCTGATATAATATTCAGAAATCCACTTTTCATATACAGTCTATTATGTACCAACTCTTTAAATTCCTTAGATTTCTCAAGTAAAGTGGTTGATAAAAATATCAAATCTTGATTGCTCAAGAAAGGCATGGTATTACAGAATATATAGAGTTCAAACCAGGTCCAAGACTCAATAGCGTAGAGGTAGGTAGTTAAAAACTCGCTATCCTCCTCTGCTAGCGGATAGCTTTTATCTAAGGAATGGAGTGCATCTTTAATCACAATGGCATTCAAACGACGATAGGTCTCTGCCATCTGTTCTCGCTCGACTTCCTCCAACAGTTGCTCTAAGCCAGCGATATCTTGGTGGGCAAAGCGATCCACAACCTTTCTGCCAAATCGCATATGTGGAGATTCTTGATAGTTGTTGAGTTTGTGCCCAAATTCATCAAAGGTCACATTGATCCCTTGGATAGCTAGGATTAGCTTGTCCGCAGATAGCA
Organism: Streptococcus sp. 2342; assembly: GCF_013276795.1. Classification (GTDB taxonomy): domain Bacteria; phylum Bacillota; class Bacilli; order Lactobacillales; family Streptococcaceae; genus Streptococcus. Next base: position 176,334 of record NZ_VMLR01000003.1, on the reverse strand, counting down.
TAGACTGCCCTAGTTCAAACTTGGACAACTGAGAAGCTGTTAGTCCCTCACAGGCCACATCTGACTGCTTGAGTTTTCTCGCCAAGCGCAATTCCTTGTAAAATTCCCCCAATTCCATTCTCTCAATCATCTTGCCACCTCCTATTTTTTATATAGTATATCATTATTTACACTCATTTGTCAAAATATTCTGACATTTAAAAAAGGAAAAAAGCCAGCTTTAAGCTGACTCCTTATTCTATGGTATCAAAAGCGAGACTTGGTTTTGCATTGAGATCCAAGCTTGCAAAGTTTTCTTTGTTCCACTCGCTGACGCTGGCGTAGGCAATCATACCTGCATTGTCTCCGCAGAGGCGCAGTGGAGGGATGATAACCTTGACATCTGTGATTTCAGCTGCTAGGCGTTCTCTGAGGCCATTATTGGCTGCCACGCCACCTGCCACAACTAGAGTTTTAACAGGGTATTTTCCCAAAGCTTTCTTGGTTTTAGCCATAAGAATATCCAAGACAGCTGCTTGGAAGGAAGCACACAAATCCTCTGTAGACAAGCTTTCTCCCTTTTGCTCTGCATTATGGTGAAGATTGATAAAGGCCGATTTCAAACCTGAGAATGAAAACTCCAGATTATCTTCCTTAATCATGGCACGAGGGAAATCATAAATATCCTGTCCCTGATGAGCTAGCTCGTCAATCTCACGACCAGCAGGATAGGTCAAGCCCATGACACGGCCGACCTTATCATAGGCCTCGCCAACCGCATCATCACGGGTTTCCCCAACAATCTTGTAATCACCAGCCTCGGAAACATAGACCAACTCTGTGTGCCCACCACTTACTAAAAGTGCTAACAAGGGGAACTCCAAAGGCTCCACGCTCTGAGCTGCCATGAGGTGACCAGCCATGTGGTTAACAGGGATAAGTGGAAGTCCATGTGCCCAAGCAAAGGCCTTAGCAGCTGACAAGCCAACTAGCAAGGCTCCGACCAAGCCTGGTCCATAGGTAACAGCCACAGCTGTCACGTCCTCTTCCGTAATTCCTGCTTCTACCAGAGCCTCCTCGATACAGGCTGTAATGACCTCGACATGGTGACGACTGGCTACTTCAGGCACTACGCCCCCAAAACGTTTGTGGCTCTCAATTTGACTGGCAATGACATTGGACAAGAGTTCATCGTCGTTTTTCAGTACGGCAACACTGGTCTCATCACAGGATGTCTCAAATGCTAAAATATATCTATCCTTCATCTATTTCTCTCTTCATGATGATGGCGTCCTCGACCGGGTCATGGTAGTAGGCCTTTCGCTCAGCGATGACTGCCATCTTTTCTTTCTTGTAAAATGCTTGCGCTCGTTGATTTGACTTTCTGACTTCGAGAAAAATCTCCTTGTCTGTCGGCAATTGAGAAAACAAGGCTGACGCAATTCCCTGACCCTGATAGTCTCCTTTAACAGCGATTTGCAAGACTTCTGCCTCAAAGATATTTTCCTGCACAGCTAGAAATCCAATCACTTCGGCCCCATCATAAGCCAGAGCATACCAAGTCTGATCTTGGGACAGGTCTGCTTGAATTTGTTCCAGCGTCCAAGGACTGACTGGGTAAACAGCTATCATAACAGCGTAGATGGCTTGAGCCAAGTCAGGTCGCTGTTGGATTCGTTTGATTTCTATCATAGGCGTTTAATGTAAGACTCGCCAGACTCGGTATGGTTCTTGAGCCAGTTTTCCTCAGCCTCGACACGCTTGAGGTAGTTAGGCACAAAATCATGCAAGGAGTCTGCTTCCTTGTCCCAGGACCAGAGAGCTAGATTAGCTGCATTTGGCAAGGTTTCTTTGAAATTAGTCCTTGGCAAGTGTTCTTGAATCTGCTCCACAAAGGTTCCAACTTCTCCGACAAAGGTTACCTGACTAGCCCCCTTGATTAGCTCAATCACTCGCTCAAAAGGCAGGTGCGCTTCTGGCATGACAGGTTTGGCATTTTCATAAAATCCTGCATAAACATTGTTACGACGCGCATCCATCAAAGGAACGAACAAGCCTTCTTGTTGGTAGGGCACCAGAGCCAAGAGGCTAGACATACCAACTAACTCAATGTTCAGGGTATGAGCCAAAGTCTTAGCCGTTGCGACCGCAATTCGCAAGCCTGTGTAGCTACCTGGCCCCTCTGCCACCACGATTCGATCCAAGTCCTTGGGTGTCCAGTCCAAACTTGCCATCAAAAAATCGATGGCAGGCATGAGGGTAATACTGTGATTTTTCTTAATATTAATCGTCGTCTCGGCAAGAACCTGCTTGTCCTCTAAAATAGCGAGAGAAAGAGCCTTGCTGGACGTATCAAAAGCTAATACTTTCATAACACATTCCTATCTTTTTGTCTGCTTACTATTATACTACAAAAGCTAGCACATGGGAATTTTCTTTGCCCCCAAACAAAAATGCCTATATTTAGCCCAAAAACAATTCGCAAATAAAATTTAAAAAATTTTCACTTTTCCTTTTCTTTTCCGAATATAAAAGTGAACAAGAAAAAAGGAGGAAAGTTCAATGACAAATTTTGACGTTCTTGACAATCAATTTTTATCCCTATCTGAAAATGAATTATCAGATATTGATGGTGGTCTCGCTCCCTTGGTTATCTTTGGAGTAGCAGTATCTTGGAAAGCTATTGCAGGTGGAACAGCACTTGTAGGTTCTGGTTTGGCAGCTGGTTATTTTTTAGGAGGAGATTAATATGATGAAAGATTTGAACAACTATCGTGAAATTTCTAATAAGGAATTGCAAGAAATCAAGGGTGGTTTTGGTGCAGGTGTTGGTATCGCTTTATTTATGGCAGCTTATACCATTGGGAAAGATCTCCGTAAAAAGTTTGGTAAGTCATGCTAGATAAAAGACACATTTTTAGAAGGATAAATTTTATTGTCTTCATCTCTTACAGTTTGCTCAGCATTCTCAATGATTTGAACATTACTACTATCCTTTTACCATTCGATTTATCTGTTTGTATTGTTTTGTTTTTAGTCTTCAACTCTATTTTTGAGCAGAAGAATCATTAATATAAAACTAATAAGCACTGAAAATTCCATTGTCATGTCATTTTAGAAAAATGCAAAGACCACCTCATCTCGATAGAAGAGGTGGAATTTTTGTATCATGAATTTACTATCTTTATCCCAAAACAAAAAGGCCCTAGCATGAGCAGGGCATCTAAGCATTTAATCCAAAGTAAAATACAAACCAAACGACATAGGTTACGAGGAGGAGAAAAAGCGAGTAGAGAGTCACAAAGGTAATTTTCCACAAGAACTTGCTTTGTCGTCGTTCTAGTTTGGCAAATAGAAGATTCCCTCCATAAACGCAAGCAACAAAAACAATAAAAGCTACCAAGCGAGCTCCAATAGCAAAAGCAAATAAGTTATACATAGGGCAACCTCCTTGACTTAAAATCTATATGGAATTATGACAAGCGATAAGTTTCACTTCCATTATCAACATAACACATTTTCTTTATTTTTGCAAGCGCTTACCCAGCAAATCGTCCCATGACTTTCTCGTTTCCGTCTTTTACTAATTTTTCATTTTGTGGTATAATTGAAATAATTGTAACGAATCAAGGTCAATCTAGACACAAAATGGAATGAAATCAAGCAAATCTATGCTAAAAGTTTGGAATAAGCTGACCTGTAAATAGAAAGGAACTATATGATTTACAAAGTTTTTTATCAAGAAACAAAAGAACGTAGCCCACGCCGTGAAACAACACGCGCACTTTACCTAGACATCGATGCCAGCTCAGAACTTGAGGGTCGCATCGCTGCTCGCCAACTTGTCGAAGAAAATCGCCCAGAGTACAATATCGAGTATATCGAACTCTTGTCTGACAAATTGCTAGATTACGAAAAAGAAACTGGCGCCTTCGAAATTACGGAGTTCTAATATGGCCTACACTCTTAAACCTGAAGAAGTCGGCGTTTTTGCCATCGGTGGTCTGGGAGAAATCGGGAAAAACACTTACGGGATTGAATACCAAGATGAGATTATCATCGTCGATGCTGGGATTAAATTCCCAGAAGATGACTTGCTGGGTATCGACTACGTTATTCCTGATTACTCTTACATCGTAGACAACATCGACCGCGTCAAGGCTGTTTTGATTACCCACGGACACGAGGACCACATCGGTGGGATTCCATTCCTGCTCAAGCAAGCAAATGTCCCTATCTATGCTGGACCGCTTGCCTTGGCTTTGATCCGTGGGAAACTCGAAGAACACGGCCTCTTGCGCAACGCCAAACTTTACGAAATCAACCACAACACTGAGTTGACCTTTAAAAATCTCAAGGCAACTTTCTTTAGAACTACACACTCTATTCCAGAACCTTTGGGGATTGTCATTCATACTCCTCAAGGGAAAATTGTCTGTACGGGTGACTTCAAGTTTGACTTAACACCAGTTGGTGAACCAGCAGATTTGCACCGTATGGCTGCGCTTGGTGAAGAAGGCGTGCTCTGTCTCCTGTCTGACTCAACAAATGCGGAAGTGCCAACCTTTACCAACTCTGAAAAAGTCGTTGGCCAGTCCATCATGAAGATTATCCAAGGCATAGAGGGACGTATCATCTTTGCATCCTTTGCCTCAAATATCTTCCGTCTCCAGCAAGCAACAGAAGCCGCTGTTAAGACTGGACGTAAGATTGCAGTCTTTGGTCGTTCGATGGAAAAGGCCATTGTCAACGGAATTGAGCTTGGTTACATAAAAGCTCCTAAGGGAACCTTTATCGAGCCAAATGAAATCAAAGACTACCCTGCAGGAGAAATTCTGATCCTCTGTACAGGTAGTCAGGGTGAGCCTATGGCGGCCCTCTCTCGTATCGCCAACGGAACCCACCGTCAGGTGCAACTCCAACCCGGCGATACCGTTATCTTCTCTTCAAGTCCAATCCCTGGAAATACGACTAGCGTCAACAAGCTGATTAACATCATTTCAGAAGCTGGTGTCGAAGTTATCCACGGTAAGGTTAACAATATCCATACATCTGGACACGGTGGCCAGCAAGAGCAAAAACTTATGCTCCGCTTGATTAAGCCAAAATACTTCATGCCTGTCCACGGTGAATACCGCATGCAAAAAGTCCACGCTGGACTAGCAGTGGATACTGGTGTTGAGAAGGACAATATCTTTATCATGAGCAATGGTGATGTGCTTGCCCTTACTGCTGACTCAGCTCGTATCGCAGGTCATTTCAACGCCCAAGACATCTATGTCGATGGAAATCGTATCGGTGAAATCGGTGCTGCTGTCCTCAAAGATCGTCGTGATCTATCTGAAGACGGTGTCGTTCTGGCAGTCGCAACTGTTGACTTCAAGTCGCAGATGATTCTATCTGGTCCAGACATCCTCAGTCGAGGCTTTGTCTATATGAGAGAGTCTGGAGACTTGATTCGCCAAAGCCAACGCATCCTCTTCAATGCAATTCGTATCGCACTGAAAAACAAGGACGCTAGCGTGCAATCTGTCAATGGTGCCATTGTCAACGCTATTCGCCCCTTCCTCTATGAAAATACAGAACGTGAACCGATTATCATCCCGATGATCCTCACACCAGATGAAGAATAAGTCAACAAAACAGCCCCGATTTTTCGGAGCTGTTTTTCTCTATGCTTTCTTTTGAGATTGAAACTCAATAAAAATCGAAATCAGACTAGAAGGCTAGGTGAAATCATAACTTGAGTTAGGTGAGCCGAAGCCGACGACGTATCATTTTGATTTTTGAAGAGTTTTTGAAATACTACGATTTTTACCTTCCAAATACACCATCAAAATAGAAATATCTGCTGGGTTTACTCCCGAAATACGGCTGGCTTGGCCGATGGTTTCTGGATTGATGAGTTTGAACTTCTGACGAGCTTCGGTTGCAATAGAATCAATGTCATCCCAATCGATATTGGCTGGAATGCGTTTTTCTTCCATGCGTTTCATCTTAGCAACCTGATCCATGGCTTTGGAAATATAGCCTTCGTATTTGATTTCTGTTTCAATCAATTCGATAATCTTATCATCCAAGTCCTCTGCAGCTGGTCCTATAAAAGCTACCACATCTTGGTAAGAAACTTCTGGACGGCGAAGGAATTCCTTGGCTGTCACTGCATCGGTCAACGGTTTAAAGCCCATCTCCTCAACCTTGGCATTGGTTTCCTTGACTGGCTTGAGTTTGATACTGTCTAGGCGTTTCATCTCATTTTCAAATTGATTTTTCTTGATTTCAAAACGAGCCCAGCGTTCATCATCCACAAGACCAATCTCACGTCCCATCTCAGTCAAACGCATATCAGCATTGTCATGACGGAGGATGAGGCGGTATTCAGCACGACTGGTCAAAAGGCGATAAGGCTCAATCGTTCCCTTGGTCACCAAGTCATCAATCATGACCCCGATATAACCGTCACTGCGCTTCAAAATCAACTCAGGCTTGCCTTGGATTTTCAGAGCCGCATTAATACCTGCGATAATCCCTTGCCCAGCAGCTTCTTCGTAACCTGACGTTCCATTTGTCTGACCAGCAGTGAAAAGACCTGAGATTTTCTTGGTTTCCAGAGTTGCACGCAATTGATGAGGCAAGACCATATCGTACTCGATGGCATAACCTGTTCGCATCATCTCTGCATTTTCCAAACCTTTGATGGAATGAACCAAGTCACGCTGGACATCCTCAGGCAGACTGGTTGAAAGTCCTTGAACATAGACTTCCTCAGTATTGCGCCCTTCTGGTTCAAGGAAGAGTTGGTGACGTTCCTTGTCCGCAAAGCGCACAATCTTATCCTCAATCGACGGGCAGTAACGAGGTCCCACTCCCTTGACCACACCTGTAAACATAGGCGCACGGTGGAGGTTATTTTGGATAATTTCATGACTGGTACCATTGGTATAGGTCAACCAGCATGGCACCTGATCCTTGACATAATCCTCATCACGTGAAGTGTAAGAGAAGTGATTAGGAGCTTCGTCTCCTGGCTGAATTTCTGTCACATCGTAATTGATAGAAGAAGCCTTGACACGTGGAGGAGTTCCTGTCTTGAAACGACCAATTTCGAGGCCCAATTCCTTGAGATTGTCAGCAAGGTTAATAGAAGCCAAGCTGTGGTTAGGACCTGATGAGTACTTGAGGTCTCCGATGATAATTTCCCCACGGAGGGCTGTTCCTGTCGTCACGATAACAGCCTTGGCAGCATACTCTTGATGAGTCGCTGTACGAACACCGACAACCTTGCCATCTTCCACCAAAATCTCATCAATCATGGTCTGACGAAGGGTCAGATTTTCTTGATTTTCAACTGTCTTGCGCATCTCCTTAGAGTAAAGCTCCTTGTCAGCCTGCGCACGAAGGGCACGAACGGCAGGACCTTTCCCAGTGTTGAGCATCTTCATCTGGATGTAAGTCTTGTCAATGGTCTTGGCCATCTCGCCACCGAGGGCATCAACTTCACGCACGACAATTCCCTTGGCAGAACCACCGATAGAGGGATTACAAGGCATGAAAGCCAGCATTTCAATGTTAATGGTCGCAAGCAAGACCTTGCATCCCATACGGCTAGCAGCCAAGGAAGCCTCAACCCCAGCGTGTCCCGCACCAATTACAATAATATCGTATTCTTCAGTAAAATGATATGTCATATTTCTCTCCTATTTCTCAAGATGAATGTGTCTTAGTTGGCCGTCCCAATCTGGCAGGGCTGTTTTTAGAAAGGCTGGAACTAGATTGATACCCTTAATCTTGTCTATGTCAATCCACTCACAAGGCTGCGTTTTTTCGTCTTCCTGCATGGTCAATGGAGCATCTTCAAGCAAGTCCACCAGATAATGAAACTCGATATTGTAATAGGAAACACCGTCCTGTTCAAAATGATTTTCAACCACAAAAGCTAGCTGCCCAGCTTGAGCTTTAACACTCAGTTCTTCCCTCACTTCGCGGACTACCGCGTCTTCCGTTCTTTCATTGACTTGGATAGCACCACCAATTGTGTAATACTTGCCCTTATCTTTGGTGACTAGAAGCTTACGATTTTGGACAATCAAAGCTGTCGCCCGAACACCAAAAACCGTATTGCCTACTTTTGTCCGAAAGTCTTGTTGAGTCATTTCTATCCTTTCCCTTAAACGACACAAAAACAGTCAAAACTCCAAAGAGGTGCAGGACAAAAAAGCCTGCAACATCCATGAGCTTTGACCATCATTTCTATTGCTTTTATTATTGTAGCAAATTGAGAAAATTTGTCAATCTAAATGTACTGACAAACTTGTCCATCTCGGTAAGCATTGTCAATCAAACCACCACCTAGACATTCTTCGCCATCGTAAAAGACAACTGCCTGACCTGGTGTAATCGCGCGTTGCGGTTCTGCAAAGATAACCTCTGCCTTATCTCCTTTGACATGGACGGTCACCTTAGAATCAGGCTGACGGTAGCGGAATTTTGCTGTGCATTCTAGCGTAAATTCCTCTGGCATCTCACGAGTAAAGTGGACTTGACTGGCTTCTAGGCTGGTTGACATGAGCGAATCATGGTAGAAACCTTGGCCTACATAGAGGATATTCTTGCTCAGGTCTTTTCCGACAACGAACCAAGGGGCATTGTCACCACCATGTTGGCCACCGATACCGAGACCTCCACGCTGACCAATCGTATAGTACATAAGACCTGCATGCTCGCCCATATCGTGACCATCCACAGTCATCATGCGACCAGGCTGAGCTGGCAAGTAGTTACTGAGAAAGTTTTTAAAGTTCTTTTCTCCGATAAAGCAAATTCCTGTCGAGTCTTTCTTCTTAGCAGTCGCAAGGCCTGCTTCTTCTGCTAATCTGCGAACTTCAGGCTTTTCCAAATGTCCCAATGGAAACATGGTTTTTTGAAGTTGCTCTTGCGAAAGTTGGCTGAGAAAATAGGTCTGGTCCTTGCCATTGTCCACGCCACGAAGCATGTGAACAGTGCCATCCTCATCACGCGCTACTCGAGCATAATGCCCAGTCGCAACATAATCTGCCCCCAAGGTCATGGCATAGTCCAAAAAGGCCTTGAACTTGATTTCCTTGTTACACATAACGTCTGGATTTGGCGTGCGCCCTGCACGGTATTCCGCTAGGAAATACTCAAAAACGCGGTCCCAGTACTCTTTTTCAAAATTGACAGAGTAGTAGGGAATGCCAATCTGGTCTGCCACCGCAGCCACATCCTTGTAATCTTCGGTCGCCGTACAGACGCCGTTTTCATCTGTGTCATCCCAGTTCTTCATGAAGATACCGATCACATCGTAGCCCTGCTCCTTGAGAAGAAGAGCCGTCACCGACGAATCAACACCACCACTCATCCCCACAACAACACGTGTTTTAGAGTTATCACTCATGGTAAGTCTCCCATCTATTCGTTTATTTATACCCCTCAAAATTCTATTTACTATGACTTTCAATAGAATTTCTTCGAGTATAGTCTTTTCGTTTGCTTTTAGGACTAGGCAACGAGTCGCAGGCATAACTTGAGTTCGCTCAATCAGTCTGGGAGACTGATTGAGGTTATAAATCAGACAAGCTAAGCTTGCATCTCATTTCGAGTTAACGACGTAATAAAAGATAAACGAAATGACTAGTTCACGATTGAAGGTCGTGTGTGCTTAACGATTGAAGGTCGCTTGAGCAGTATTCATTATAACATGCTTGGTTAGAGAAGACAAGAAAGAGGTTGTCAATCGACCAACCTCTTGTTCTGCGTAACTTCTCAAAGTAACTTCCAGCTCTCTCCCAAAACTGGAAGTTAGTCTCAGACGACGAATTATGCTAGAATTAAGCCTGAGACTTTTCGTGCGAAAAGTCTCAAACTAAACGCTAGCAACTGGAAGTTACTCTAAGACGACTCTGTTTTAGGGCTATTTGTCGTGCACTTTTTTCTGTGTCTTTTCGCTTTTGAACCCTTATATATCAAGAAAAAGAAAACCAGCGGAAGTTAGTCTAATACGGATTTCCACTAATTTCACGCGTTTTTCTCATACTAAAAGCTAGGTTGGGGGAAACTGGAAGTTAGTTTTAGAAGTTACCACCTCTTATTCTGAACCTATCAATCTATCACTTTCTAGCTTCATTCGCTTTCTTAGCTTGTTCTATCTGGTATTTGACTTGGTCAAATCCTGTACCTCCCAAGGAATTTCGTCTTTGAACCGCAGTTTTAGGTTGCAAGTAGACATAAATATCCTCAGCAATGAGGGAATGATAGGTTTGCAATTCCTCCAAAGTCCAGTCTTGAATATTTTTAGCAGACTTGATAGAGTCTAACACTAATCTTCCCACAACCTCATGAGCCTCTCTAAATGGCAAGCCTTTCCCTGCCAAATAATCTGCCAACTCAGTTGCATTTGAAAAGTCCTTCTCTGTCGACTCTTGCATTTTTTCCTTGTTTACCTGCAAGCTAGATAACATACCTGCCAATACATCGAGGGAATTTAAAATCGTTTCGACCGTATCAAACATTCCTTCCTTATCCTCTTGCAGATCCTTATTATAAGCTAAGGGCAAGGACTTCATGACTGTCAATAGTCCAAACAGATTCCCATAAACTCTACCAGTCTTTCCTCGAATCAACTCAGCCATATCTGAATTTTTCTTTTGTGGCATAATAGAGGAACCTGTTGTAAACGTATCTGACAAGGTAATGAATTGGTACTCAAAACTACACCAATTGATCATTTCTTCGCAAAAACGGCTCATATGCATCATGAGTATGCTGGCATTAGACAGAAATTCTAAGATAAAATCGCGGTCACTAACAGCATCCAAAGAATTTGTATAAGGTTGCTTAAACTCTAACAAATCGCTAGACAATTGGCGATCAATGGGGAAAGTCGTCCCTGCCAAAGCTGCTGCACCTAGAGGGCATAGGTCTGTATGCTTCTGGTTAAATTCAAAACGTTCACTGTCTCTCTGAAACATATTGTAGTAAGCCATCAGATGGTGGGCAAAACTAATAGGCTGGGCATGTTGCAGATGGGTATAGCCCGGCATGATCGTCTCCACATGATTTTCCGCCAAATCTAATAAAACACCCTTGAGATGGGCCAGTTTATCTAGGACATGGCCTAGTTGCTCCTTGAGATACAAGTGCATATCTGTCGCAACTTGGTCATTTCGAGAACGAGCTGTGTGTAACTTCCCTGCAAGGGAACCAATTTTTTCTGTCAGCAACACTTCCATATTCATATGAATATCTTCGTTTGCAATATCAAAATCAAGTTGTCCTTCCTCTAGCTCTTCTAAGAGCTCTTTCAAGCCTGCTTGGATCTTTTCTGACTCCTCCAAACTCAAAATGCCCGTCTGACCCAACATCTGAACGTGGGCTAAGGAACCAATCACATCAAATTTAGCTAATTTCTGGTCAAAAGATATACTCGCACCAAAGCGCTCTACCCAGTCTTCGACAGTACCTTCAAAGCGACCACCCCATAATTTTGTATTCTTAGCCATATCACATCCACCTCTCTATCCAATCGCCCTATTTGGCGCTTTTTTGAACCTCAGAATGAACCTTGGTTGGAAGTCCCCACAACTTAATAAAGCCAACAGCCGCATCTTGGTCAAAGGTATCTGCACTAGTATAAGTCGCCAAATTTTCATCGTAAAGAGAATTTGGTGATTTCCGAGCCACGACCTGAGCGCTCCCCTTATACAGTTTGACTTTTGCAGTTCCATTGACAACTTTTTGGGTCTCTTTAATATAAGCAATCAAGGCTTGCGTAGCCGGACTAAACCACAAAGCATTATAAATGAGATTTGATAATTCATTTTCTATGATTGGTTTAAAATGAGCCACTTCTCTCACAAGCGTCAAGTCCTCAATTTCCTTATGAGCTGTCAGCAAGGCCACTGCGCCTGGACACTCATAGATTTCTCTTGATTTAATCCCAACCAAACGATTTTCCACGTGATCAATCCGTCCGACCCCATGTTTTCCAGCTATTTCATTGAGTTTTTGAATCAAATCTGCCAATTTTAACACTTCTCCATTGAGGGAAACAGGGACACCTTCACTAAACTCAATATCAATGTATTCTGGCATATCTGGAGCTTGCTCTGGAGAAGTTGTGATGCCAAAGGCTTCTTCTGGAGCCTGATTCCATGGATTTTCCAAAATACCACACTCATTGGCACGTCCCCAAAGATTTTGGTCGACAGAGTAGGGATTGTCAAGGTCAGCAGGAACAGGCACCCCATTTTCCTTGGCATAATGAATTTCTTCCTCCCGAGACCATTTCCATTCACGAACTGGTGCAATCACTTTTAAATTGGGATCCAAGGCTGCAATCGATACTTCAAAACGTACTTGGTCATTCCCCTTGCCTGTACAACCATGAGCAATTGTAGTCGCTCCTGTCTGATGCGCTATTTCAACCAATTTTTTAGAAATGAGAGGGCGGCTCAAGGCAGATACCAAGGGATACTTTTGTTCATAGTAGGCATGTGACTGAAGAGCCACTAGCACATAATCTGTAGCAAATTCGTCCTTAACATCAATGACATAAGATTCGACTGCCCCAACCTGAAGAGCCTTATCATGGATGAAATCTAAGTCTTTCCCTTCACCCACATCCATACAAACTGCAACAACATCATAGTCTTTCTTCAACCAGGTAATAGCAACTGATGTGTCTAAACCGCCAGAATAGGCCAAAATTACTTTTTCTTTACTCATGTTCTTTTCCTTCTTTCTATTTTTCAATGGATGCTTTAAATGCATCCTCAATGAGTTTGTCTAATTCCCCAGACTCCTTCAATTTTTGAATGGTTTTATCGACTGCCTCTTTCAATTCCTTGCTATCTTTTTTCATGGCGACCGCGTAGGAATCATCCTTTTCTTGATTAAACTCAATTTCAGCAATTGCTAAATCAGGATTATTTTCCACAAATCCCTTGGCAACAGGTTCTTCAAAGATAACTGCATCCACTTGCCCTGATTTTAAATCTGTGATTAAATTCCCATTTTTAGGCAGAGATACGAGGGAAGAATTTTGTAGCAGGTCTTTCGCCATCGTCTCTTGAATCGAACCTTTCTGCACTCCGACCTTTTTCTGCGCCAAGTCATTTACAGACTGATAAGTGGCCAAGTCAGATTTTTTGACAATGAGCTTATTTTTTGCAGTATAGTAGGGAATTGAAAAGTCAAACACCTTGCTCCGTTCGTCTGTCTTAGAAACACCAGATATGGCAAGGTCGGCTTTTCCTGATTGAACACTAGCCAATACATTATCAAAACTCATAGGAGATAGTTCCAATTCGACACCTAGTTCTGTTGCGATAGCCTTAGCTAATTCGATATCTGAACCCACAATCTGATTTTTCCCATCAACCACTTTTTGGTATTCAAATGGAGCAAAATCCGGATTGAGGGCTACAACCAATTTTCCTTTAGACTTGATAGCTTCAATTCCAGCCGATTGATTGTTACTACAAGCAAATAGTAGGGGGAGCATCACTAAACCAAACATCGTCATCAACACCTTCTTCATCTTATTCATAACAAAGCCTCCTTTATGTTTATTCTTTTTAGTTGTATAAATAATACTACTATCCTCATCGTTTGTCAAGCCTAAATTGAAAATTTTTTCAGTTTAAAACAAAAAAACCTAGAAATACTACATAAAAATGTCATTTCTAGGCGTATTTATGCTATTTCTCTTTGGAAAATATGAGTATTCAGTCAGTCAAAAGGAGCTGAACGAACTCATTTTCCCTCGCCCAATTCAATGATACGATGACATTGTTGGGCTACATAAGCATCGTGGGTCACAATAATGACTGTTTTCCCCTCTCGATTCATCTCTAAGAGAAACTTCAAGACCAAATCTCTATTTTCAGGGTCCAGCGAACCTGTTGGTTCATCGGCTAAAATCAGCTGGCTGGGTTTTAAGATGGCTCTAGCAACTGCAATTCGTTGTTGTTCGCCACCAGACAACTCGGAGACCTTTTGATGCAAAGTAGCTGACAAACCTACTCTCTCTAAAATCTCTTCCACCTTTTTGAGCTTGTCTTTCTTGGACAATTTCACATATTTCAGTGCCAGCATAAGATTGTACTCGACCGTTTCATCATCAATCAGGGCAAAATTTTGAAACAGATAAGAGATATGTTCACGGATTATTGTTTGCGACTTAGCAGAATTGACCGCTAGATTTGTCTGACCAAAAATCTCATACCGTCCGCTATAATCACCATCTATCAAACCTAATAAATTTAACAAGGTCGACTTACCACTACCACTCTTACCAACAATGGCTACCAAATCCCCCTGATCAATCCTGAGAGACAAGTTATCCAAAATCACTTTTCCCCCAATGACTTTGGTAATATTTTCCAACTCAATCATAAGATGCCCCCTTTCAATAATTCTACTAGACTTCTTTTCTCCATCCTAGAAGCCAAGGCTAACACAAATAGTATATCCAGACATGTAAAGCCTGCAAACAGCAGAAGTGGCAAGAACGCATGGGCAAAGAAAATCAATACTAGAAGAGGGAGACTATAGCCCAGCAAGAGCAGAACGAGGAGAGGACGGTAGCGATCGACCAGTTTCCACCCCATAAACTTCTTGGTAATGATATCCCTGCGCTTCAACAAGAAAGTAGTAACGAGTAAAAAGTAGGAGACAATCATACTGAGAAGAGCAAATAAGGCAAAAAGAACGTTAAAATTACGAACAGAATCCCGATAAGAATCCACTTTCTCTTGTTGAATGGCTTGAATAGATGAAAATTTTAAATAATTTCCATCTGACAATTTCTCAACTAACTCTGTAATCTCTTTTTGATGTTGAACCGTATTTTCAATTTTAATCGGATTATTTAAGCCAGTTGTTGACAGGGAGGCTTTCTCATCCCACATCATATCAGAATCATTGACCAAGCTAATAATTGGATTGGAGAGATTTTCCTTTCGCTTATCACTATATGGGAAAAATGACCAATCTCCTTCATAATAGGCAATCTCGACATCCATCTCCTCTATCGTTCGTTTTTGCTGCTCTTCATACTTCATCGAATGAAAGGCAATTAACTTCCCCAAGAGCTGATTTTTATCTTCTTCACCTTTCGTACTTGCTGGCATCAAAATAACTTTTTTAATACCGGTATCTGGTAGCTTGAATCCCTTGCTCTTTAGAAAATTGCGATTGGCATAGTAAACATCCACCGTATCTGTTAACTGATATTGCTGAATCTGTTCTGATTGGACAAAATTTTTTACAGGAAGACTGCTACTCTGCACATAGCCCGCCTGCGTTTTTTCTACCAAATCCTGATAAAATCGATAGAAATAATCTGTAGATTTCCCTGACCCTGCTAGCTCTTCTTGCCACAGATTATCATTGAGTTTGAAGGTTTCTAAGGTCAGGTAATTACCTTGACTTACCCACTGTTGCTGATAAGCAAGCTCTTTGTTTTGCTGTTCTAGACTTCTCCCCACCCCAATCAGTAAGGCCGTCAGTAAAATAGTTGTCCCTATTTTCATCACATAATTGAAGATGAGACCAAGTTTGACAGATGAAAAACCTTTCAACATGGAACTGACTGTCATTTTCTGAATCATCAGGTAGGTCAGCCAACTGATGAACAAATACAACTGTAAAAGCAGAAATTGGGATAAGAGTAAACTTGGAAACAAAAGTTTTGGCCTGTAGTCCAGCACTAAAAATAGTCCCAAGTCAATGACAAGACTTCCACCCAAGAGAAGATAAAAATTAGTCTTTACAAAACCAGCTAAAATCGCCCTGCTTTGAAAACCAAGTAACTTTTGAACCCCCACTCGTTTCATCTCCATCATCGGCTGATAAACTGTCATTAAAATCACAAGCAAGATTGCCAAGATAAAGATAATGATAGATAGTAACAACTCTTGATTTAGCACTCCAACCTGACTTCGGTAAGTGGGTTCTAATAAAATCGTCTTATCTATCTGGAAAAAATCACTCCACTTTTGTAGAATGGTATCGCGATCTATCTCTTTGCTGGAGGTAATCATGTAGCGTCCATTTACAGTATGGGATTTATCCTCAATATAGGATTGGAAGGTCTGGAGTCGAATGAGTTTCACCTTTAAAAAGGTGGGAATGGTTCCTAGATTATTGGGAAGATCCTGGTTGCTGTAGACTCCCTTCTCATTCTTTGAAAAATCAAGAGAAGTCAGACCGAACTCCTGATAGGGGAAGGTTTCCTTATCAAAAACACCAGCCTTGACGACCTCATCGCCATTATCTACTTTGATAATAGAGACCTTGTCTTGGCTTGCAACCTCTTCAAAAAATTGGAGAATCGTTTCTGTCGGTTTAGTGACATCTTTCAAGTACAAGTCAAATGAATAAGTTGTCTTGCCCATCTCCTGAATCCGCACTATTTCTCGTGTAACATTTACATTCAAGACAAAAAACGTAGTACACAGCAAGAGCAGGAGCATACAAAGATGACTGATTTTTTTCATAGAGATACCTCCCGTGAAGAGACGAAACTGGGAAAAACTAACTTTCCAATAAAGCCACACAGTGATTCTCTCAGCTTAATTGTGTTCAAGGCTGAAAACACTGTGTGGTTTTTGAATGTTTAGAGGTTAGTTTTTTGAGCAATCGTCTATCAAAATGTCCGTTTATCTGTCAATAATCCGAGAAAATCTTGTCGTTTCAAGTCGGAGAAGTGTTTGGTAGAAAGACTTCCTTTTTGAAGTCCATCATCTCTAACCTGCAAATAATAGCTATGTTGGCTTGTTTTAATTGTCAAAAAATCGCCAAATATAAAAACTCTTTTCCAGTTGCGAATCTCAAATTCTTTTATCTCTGATTTTGGAATGCGGATAAGTCCTTGTCGCAAATCACGATGATGCTCACTTGTGAAAGTCATCCCATTCCCAATATTTCTTATCAGTAGTTCATCTGGAGTTACCATCACCAGCGCTATTTTAGTTAAGAAAATTTCAACTGTTGGTGGTAAAATCGCTAGATTAAACCAAGGGTGTAAGTAGCGATAAGCTAAGAAATAGTTAGGTTCCTCACCCAATCCTAGTTGTTTATATAAGGTCTTGACCTCACTATCTAACCTCGCTTCAAAAGACACATCCGAATGCGCTTCTTCCTTCTTCTGATTAAAATAACGCATCCAGACTAGAAAACCTATAAAGACTATAATAAATATTCCTGATAAGAGATATTTTACATTGTAGTTCATCACTTAACCTCCTGATTCACGACTTAATCTAATCAACATAGGGTAGAGACGACTTATATTATAGTATATTGAGGTTAGAACAAGACGAGTCTGGGACAAAAAGATTTTGATTTTACGAATTCTTTATTATAAGTTTTTAAAATCGATAGATTAGACAAAAAAACGAACAAAATAGAATTATGAGTGCCATATAACTTGTTTTTGTTCGCTTTTTATATTTAAGGTTAGACTTTTGTCCCAGACTCAAATATCTTAATTACGTTGTCTCTTCCTAATTCAATCTACTATAAAATACTTTTCCTACTATATGCGAACTAAGTCCCCTAACAAGAGATAGCATTTAATGCTACTCCTGCTACAACAACAGCTACATTAAATTTAGCTAATTGAGATGAGGTAAATTTAGATTATTAACTTTAGTAAACAAGAGAAATTCCTATTTTTTCTTTTTATCATTGAAAAAATAAAAAATAAAATTTTCAATCATCAGTGTTACAATAAAAAGTCCAATTAAATCAGTTAATTTCATCCTCATCCAAAACCAAATAATATAGGCTAAGATAGTGAAAACCGTTACTGTATATTTTATTGGTTTAAACATTTTAAACTATACCATGACAAAGTAGCTGCAATTGCCACACCAGAAGTTTTTACGGTAGATTTTAATACCAATTTTGCAATCTTTGGCCACGCTTTCTTTTGAATAAGTCCTGATAGCCCTCCCAGACCTCCACCGAATATATCTGTTAATAAATTTATTCCCAAAAAGTCTATAGTGGAGTCCAGCATACAACTCATCCAACTCCTAGAATAAAAATCAGACTTCATATTCTGCAGAACTATATCTGTTTCCTTTGGATCCGATAATATTCGAATTCCCTCCGCTATATAAGGAGCTTGTTCTTTACCATAAGTCTGTTGTAAAGCATCCATATCAATCACTCGATTACCATTTTCATCCAAGTAACTAGCAATTTCAAATAAATAACGAAATTCAGATGCTATTTCTCTTTCTTCGGAAGTCAATTGAATACTAGGTGATGAATTGTCATCCGCATAAGCCACAAAGCTAGGTATTGACACTGCGCTCAACATCGTAATAATCATCAACAAACTTAAACTTTTACTCAATCTATTAAACATCTTTCTACCTCCAGTCTATCGGTTATTCTATTCAATTGCCATAAAACTAATTTAAAAATATAATTTTAGTTCCCCTATTATAAATTATTTAAAAATTATCCATTGGACTCACCTTCCTTTCATTTTTACAACTAGCGCATTATATCGGCCAGTTCCATGGGAAAACCGTAGCAATGCTGAATAAGAAAGCAAGAATAACTAAAAAACGAAAAACTTTTTTATTCATACTCTTTCCCTCCTATCTGTATTTCGTATCTATAGTATACCTCTTCTTTACTCTATTTTAAAATTAGTTAACTTTTTTCACACACTATTTTAGTTTTCTTTTTTACTATTTCTGTTACTATGATACAATATTTTTAATTGGATTTTATTATTTGTTAACTTTTTTCACGAAAAGGAGAAAATTATGCGTTATGATTTCGGAAATATCTATAAAGAAATACGTGAGTCAAAAGGCTTGACTCAAGAAGAGGTCTGCGGAGATGTCCTTTCAAGAACTAGCCTATCAAAGATTGAAAGTGGCAAAGCAACTCCCAAATATGAAAACATGGAATTTCTTCTCCGGCAAATCAATATGAGTTTTGAAGAGTTTGACTACATCTGCCATCTCTATCAACCGAGCCAACGAACAGAAATCATGCAAACTTATCTCAATATGACTTCCATCATTGGTAGTAATAGTCTAGTTCATTTTTTTGAAACATGCCAAGACTATCTCAAGACCCACCACGACCTGCCTATAGAAGAAATAAGGGATATGCTGGAAATTGTCATTCATATCCGTCAACATGGTACAGAGCAACTGTCAGACCAAGTGAAACAGACTGTCAAAAAACTTTGGGAAAAAATTGAAAAACAAGATACATGGTATGAAAATGACCTAAAAATCCTCAATACCATCCTTTTCAGCTTTCCCATTGATCACCTCCATCTCATTACTGGAAAAATCTTGCAACGCTTGGAAGTCTATAAAAACTACCAACATTTATATGACTTACGAATGGCAATCCTACTCAATCTGTCCACCATTTACTTATACCATCAAGACAAAAACATGTGTCAACAAATCTGCTATACTTTACTAGAGGATGCCAAGAAAAAGAAGCACTACGATAGACTTGCTATCTGCTATGTCCGTATCGGGATTTGTAGGGATGACGCTAGACTTATCCAAAAAGGTTTCTCACTTCTGGAGCTGACCGAGGAAACTTCTATGCTGTCTCATCTCAAAAAAGAAGTAGAGATCTATTCTCAACCGAAGGAAATATAAAAAAGTCGAGGGATTTCCTCGACCTTTTCATATTATTCTGTTCGTCAGTTCTTAATACCAGCCATTGTTAAGCCAGAAGTTTTTAGCGGCTGTCCATGAACCGTAACGTCCTGCAACATAGGCATCTGCTACACGTTCTTGGTTTTCAGCTGAGTAGTCACCGTTCAAGTATGAATCTGTCAATTGGTAACGTCCGATATAACGTCCGTTTGTAGCTGTGTAGCTACCGCCTGATTCTTTCTGAGCGATCCATTCTTTGGCTTCTGCTTCAGATCCGCTTACAGTTGAAGCAACAATTTCTTCTGCTACTGTTTCGCTTGCTACTGGAGTTTCCTCCTCTACCTCTGTAGTTTCTGCCACGGTGGCTGAAACAGCCTCATCTTGGGCAGCTGGAGCTTCATAAGTCGTTGAAGCTGGTGCTGCTGGCGCTACAGGACCATCGATAACCAACTCTTGACCAACATAAATCAAATGAATGTTATCAATGTGGTTGTTTTCTGCCAATTTTTCAACTGTTGTGTTGTGAGTTTCAGCGATTTCTGAAAGTGTATCACCTTCTTTAACTGTGTAAGTTGATGATTCTTGAGCAGATACAAATGATGGAGCAAATACTGCAAACAAGGCAGCTACTCCTGCAAGAGTTGTTTTAATCTTTTTAGTTGTTGATTTCATATTTGAAAATTCTCCTTCTTTCTATACTTCTATCATACCCTTTAAATATTACTGTTTCTTGACACTTTTATGTAGAAATATTACAAAATTATTTTTTATTTCCCTAAATAAGGTGTTTTTTGTCATAAAAGATACTATTTTTATGCTATTTAAGGTATTAGAAAGGTTTTCATCCACAATTAAAGTCAAGACCTTTATTCTTTGATATAATAGAGATAAGAATTTTTATAAGGGGAAACTGATGAAATCACTTCGTTTTCAATCTGTCTTTGATATCATCGGACCAGTTATGATTGGCCCATCTAGTAGCCATACAGCTGGTGCTGTTCGTATTGGGAAGATTGTCTCTTCCATTTTTGATGATACTCCGACAGAAGTCGAATTCCAACTATTTAACTCATTTGCCAAGACCTATCGTGGCCACGGGACAGACCTAGCCCTTGTTGCAGGTATTTTAGGCATGGATACAGATGATCCTGAAATCCCAAATAGTCTGGAGATTGCCCACAAACGTGGTATCAAGATTGTCTGGACAATTCAGAAAGACAGCAATGCTCCTCACCCCAACACCACTAAAATTACCGTTAAAAATGCGCACAAGACCATCAGTGTGACTGGTATTTCTATCGGTGGAGGAAATATTCAGGTAACCGAACTCAATGGCTTTGCCGTCTCTCTTAATATGAATACACCGACTATCATCATTGTTCATCAAGATATTCCAGGAATGATTGCCCTCGTAACAGAGGCCCTTTCTCGCTATGGTATCAATATCGCCCAGATGAACGTTACTCGTGAAAAAGCTGGTGAAAAAGCCATTATGATTATCGAAGTTGACAGTCGCAACTGTGATGATGCCATCGAAGAAATTCGAAAAATCCCTCATCTCCACAATGTCAATTTCTTTAAATAGGAGGAAGCATGTTTTATTCTATCAAAGAATTGGTCGAGCAAGCAGATCTGGACTTTCAAGGAAATGTTGCAGAACTCATGATTACAACAGAGTTTGAATTGACAGGTCGCGAACGTGAAGAAGTCCTCCTTCTCATGGAACGCAATCTGGAAGTCATGAAAGCCTCTGTCCAACTTGGCCTCAATGAAAATAAATCTCGTAGTGGTCTGACAGGTGGAGATGCTGCCAAATTGGATCACTACATCAAAAACGGAAAAACTCTGTCAGATTATACGATACTCTCAGCTGCCCGAAATGCTATCGCAGTCAATGAACACAATGCTAAAATGGGCTTGGTTTGTGCCACTCCGACCGCTGGAAGTGCTGGCTGTCTGCCTTCCGTTCTCACTGCTGCTATTGAAAAATTAGACCTCAGCCACGAGCAACAGCTGGATTTCCTCTTTGCTGCCGGTGCCTTTGGACTAGTCATCGCAAACAACGCCTCTATCTCGGGTGCTGAAGGTGGCTGTCAGGCCGAGGTTGGTTCGGCCTCTGCTATGAGTGCTGCAGCCTTGACTCTAGCTGCTGGTGGGACACCTTATCAGGCCAGTCAGGCCATTGCCTTTGTCATTAAAAATATGCTAGGCCTCATCTGTGACCCTGTTGCCGGTTTGGTCGAAGTTCCTTGTGTCAAACGCAATGCCATGGGAGCCAGCTTTGCCTTTATCGCAGCAGACATGGCCCTGGCAGGTATCGAATCTAAAATTCCTGTGGATGAGGTTATCGATGCCATGTACCAAGTAGGAGCAAGCATGCCAACTGCCTTTCGTGAAACAGCTGAAGGTGGACTCGCTGCCACACCTACTGGTCGTCGCCTCCAAAAAGAAATTTTCGGAGAATAAGCTTATCAAATAGGAGAAACCATGACCTCTATCACAGCGATTTTTTTCGATCTGGATGGAACCCTCGTTGACAGTTCTATCGGGATTCACAATGCCTTTACCCATACCTTTAAGGAGCTCGGGGTGCCTAGCCCTGATGCCAAAACGATTCGTGGTTTTATGGGACCGCCCCTCGAAAGTAGTTTTGCGACCTGTCTGCCTAAAGAACAAATTTCTGAGGCTGTGCAAATTTACCGTTCTTACTATAAGGAAAAAGGCATCTATGAAGCTCAACTCTTTCCTCAGATTGTAGACTTGCTTGAGAAGTTATCGAGCAGTTATCCACTCTACATCACCACTACAAAGAATACTCCAACCGCTCAGGATATGACTAAAAACTTGGGCATCTATCATTTCTTTGATGGCATTTATGGTTCCAGCCCTGAAGCACCCCATAAGGCCGATGTCATTCGCCAAGCCTTGCAGATACATCAACTAGCGCCAGAACAAGCCATCATCATCGGAGATACCAAGTTTGATATGCTTGGAGCTCAAGAAACAGGCATTCAGAAATTAGCCGTCACTTGGGGATTTGGAGAGCAAGCAGATCTACTAAACTATCAGCCTGATTATATCGCCCACAAACCCATAGAAGTTTTAGAGTATTTTCAATAACATAGACTGGGTAACAACTCCATTTCAGAAGAAAATGGAGTAATACCCAATGAAAATCAAAGAGCAAACTAGGAAAGTAGCCGCAGGCTGCTCAAAACACTGTTTTAATGTTGTAGATGGAACTGACGAAGTCAGCTCAAAACACTGTTTTGAGGTTGTGGATAGAACTGACGAAGTCAGTAACCATACCTACGGCAAGGCGACGTTGACGTGGTTTGAAGAGATTTTCGAAGAGTATAAGTCTCTACATAACAAAACGCATATTACCAAGGTTCTTATGAACAACTTGATAATATGCGCTTTTCTTTTTTATTCAACGTGGGTTGTTTGATTGGCAAAGGCGATAATGGCTTGCTTCAATTCATCTCCACTAAGAGTGCGGAACTCTTCAATTTTTTGATCGATGACTTCTAGAGGCATAACATTGACCTTACCAACGAAAATCTTATCCATAACCTGATTATCAACAAGTTCGGTTGATACCAAGAGTTCTTCGTAGAGTTTTTCGCCTGGGCGGATTCCAACTTCAACGATTGGAATTTCACTTTCAGTGTGGCCACTTAAAAGGACCATTTTCTTGGCCAAGTCATAAATCTTGACTGGTTTGCCCATATCAAGGATAAAGACTTCCCCATCTTTGGCATAAGCACCAGCATGGATAACCAAACGGCTAGCTTCTGGAATAGTCATAAAGTAACGGGTCATGCGGAAGTCTGTCACCGTTACAGGCCCACCTTCAGCAATCTGACGTTCAAAGACTGGAATGACACTACCACGGCTACCAAGAACATTCCCAAAACGAACCGCACAGTAGGTTGATTGGCTACGTTGGTTAAAACCAGTGACAATCAACTCAGCCACACGCTTGGTTCCTCCCATAACATTGGGTGGATTGACCGCCTTATCTGTCGAAATCATAACCATCTTAGGTACTTTAGCTTCATCAACAGCTCTAGCAACATTGTAGGTTCCACGGATATTGTTTTTGAAGGCTTCTTTTGGATTGCGCTCCATCATAGGAACGTGCTTGTGGGCAGCCGCATGATAAACAATAGCTGGCTTGTACTGTTCAAAGACTTGCAAGAGACGGTCATAGTCTTGAATATCGGCAATAACTGGTACATAATCAATCCCTTGGAACTTGCGAATCAATTCATGATAAACAAGGTAGATTGAATTTTCCCCATGACCGAGCAAGACGATGCGTTCAGGATTGAAGCGGCTAACTTGGCGACAGATTTCAGAACCGATTGAGCCACCAGCACCTGTGACTAAGATTGTCTTACCTGTCAGTTCTGCTCCCAGACGCGATTCATCAAGACGAATTTCCTGACGTCCCAAAAGGTCCGTAATATCAATTTTTTGGAACCCAGTACCTGCTTGGTGAAGTCCCTGAACAACGGTTTCAACCTTAGGCATCTTGTAACATTTGACTCCCAGCTTATTACACATCTGCAAGATACGTTCATATTCTGACGGGTCAAGCGACGGAATCGCAACGATAACACGCTCGATTTGATGGCGTTTGGCTAATTCAGGCAGATCATCATATGAACCCAAAACAGGGATTCCACCAAGTTTTTGACCCTTTTTCTTAGCATCCTTATCCAAAATACCGACCAGTTCCAAATCACTGGTTGGATGTTGGTAACTATCCATAAAGAGGGCCCCACCATCACCAGCACCAATCAAGAAGGTTCGACGGTGTTCTCCATCGCCACTTCCTTTTTTGCGTCTAGAGTAGATTAACTGCCAAGTAATCCGTGGCAATAAAATCAAGAAGGTACTCAACAAGATAAAGAGAATGATGAAACGGATTGAAAAGAGTGGCAAGAAGGCATAGCAGATACTATATGACAAGACGCTGCTCGCAGTCACACCAAAAAAGATTTTCATAAAATCTGTGATCTTGCTGTAACGACTGATACTAGCGTTCAAGCCCCAAAATCCAATCATCAATTGATAAAACAAGAAGGCCAAACTCGTATAGATAATGTAGTCAACAGGTGCTGGGTTAATTAGTCCGTAAAATAAGATATAAGATACAATGATGGAAACCACCATACTCAAAATATCAAATATGCCCCAGAAGACTTGTTTTTGTTGTTTATTTAAAATTTCCACCAGATCAATCACATAATCTGTTAGTTTTTTATTCATGTCAATCTACTCCTCCTTAAAAGAGCTGGATATTTATATTGTTATTATAACGCTTTTTATCCAGTTTACGATTTGCTACAATCTTTTAATTGCTTTTTCGTAACAGTTTCATAAAAATAAACTGTCGGACAAATCCTGGACAAAGGGCAACAACCATCTGAATGGCAACACTCTTGGCATACTCCATGTAAGAAATTTGCCCTCTCTTCAGCATGCGCTGACGAGCCTGACGATAGAGTTTAAGGTAACGCAGTCCCCCACGACGCTCAAACATCCCTGCTCCAACACGAACCTTACACAAGATTTGATCCAGATTTCCAGTCTTGGCTCCTGCAGCAATCATATTGAGCCAGAGGAGGTCATCCTCCATATAAAGGCCATCCTCATAGTTGCCTGCCTTGAGAACCATGTCCTTCTTGAACATGACAGTCATGTGGTTAAAGGCACTTCTCATCCTTTGATAAGCCACAATATCTGCATGTTGAGTCGGAACACGACGGTAAGAAACAATCTCATCAGGATTATCAATAAACTCTGCAATATGTCCACCTAATAGGTCTAGCTTGTCCTTCTCCATTAGCTGAACCTGTTGCTCAAAACGGTCTGGAACAGCTATATCATCCGTATCCATACGAGCGATGATATCATACTGGCACTGCAAAACACCCTGTCGAAGAGCCAGACCCAAACCTTGATTCTGCTCAAGAGGATAGCGTTTCACTGGAATATCAGACTCAACTTCAAGATGGTCTAATACCTGATAGAGTTCAGGTGTCAAAGGCCCATCCTCAACCAGAACCAATTCGCTTGGTTTCAGGGTCTGATTTTGAACGCTCTCAATAGCACCCTTTAAAAATGTCGGATTTTCCTTGATATAGACCGACATCAATACGCTGATTTTTTGCTTTTCAGACACAGTTTTTCTCCAATGTATAGATTTCCTTCCACTATTTTATCATAATTTTCAAGACTTTCCCATTTTTATCTTGAAAGCCAGAAACCTTACTTGACATTATAGGGAAAAAGCCTTAAAATAAGCTGTTATTAAAATCAGCTAGAAGAGGTATTATATGAAAAAGCAATCACTCTTTTTTATTCCAGGTATTATCCTAATCGGTGTTTCTTTGCGGACTCCTTTTACTGTTTTACCCATTATTTTGGGAGATATTTCGCAAGGGCTGGGAGTAGAAGTTAGTTCACTTGGTGTCTTGACTAGCCTTCCCCTCCTCATGTTTACCCTCTTCTCGCTCTTTTCTACCCGACTGGCTCAGAAAATCGGCTTGGAGCATCTCTTCACCTACAGCCTCTTCTTCTTGACCATCGGTTCTCTCATTCGACTAATCAATCTGCCCCTACTCTATCTAGGAACCTTGATGGTTGGGGCAAGTATCGCAGTCATCAATGTGCTGCTTCCTAGTCTCATCCAAGCCAATCAACCAAAGAAAATTGGTTTTCTGACTACCTTATATGTAACTTCTATGGGGATTGCAACGGCTCTGGCTTCCTATCTAGCCGTGCCTATTACACAAGCCAGTTCTTGGAAAGGACTCATCATCCTCCTCACCCTGCTCTGTCTAGCAACTTTTTTGGTCTGGCTCCCAAATCACCGTTATAATCACAGACTGGCTCCACAAACCAAACAAAAAAGCCAAACAAAGGTCATGCGTAACAAACAGGTCTGGGCAGTGATTGTCTTTGCAGGTTTCCAATCCCTGCTCTTTTACACCGCGATGACCTGGCTACCTACCATGGCTATCCATGCAGGTCTATCTAGTCACGAAGCTGGCTTGCTGACCTCTATCTTCTCTCTGATTAGTATCCCTTTTTCAATGACCATCCCAAGCCTGACAACCAGCTTATCTACTCGCAACCGTCAGCTCATGCTCACTCTGGTCTCACTGGCTGGTGTGGTCGGCATTTCCATGCTCTTTTTCCCAGTCGGTAATTTCTTTTACTGGCTTGCCATCCATCTCCTCATCGGAACCGCAACCAGCGCCCTCTTCCCTTATCTCATGGTCAACTTTTCACTCAAGACAAGCGCTCCTGAAAAGACAGCCCAATTGTCTGGTTTATCTCAAACAGGAGGCTACATCCTAGCAGCCTTTGGGCCAACCCTCTTTGGATACAGTTTTGACCTTTTCCACTCTTGGGTACCAGCTGTAGCTGCTCTCTTACTCGTCGATATCCTGATGACTGTGGCCCTCTTTACTGTGGACAGAGCTGATAAAATCCTCTAAACTTCTAGTTTTTGCTAGAAGTTTTTTATATATAAAAATTTTACACATTTCTCTTGACAGGGCTTTCATTTAGATGTACAATGTATGTGTAGAAAAATTATATATAAAAATCTTACACATTAGAAAAGGAGGTTCCCCATGTACTTTCCAACATCCTCTGCCTTGATTGAATTTCTCATCTTGGCCGTACTGGAGCAGGATGATTCTTATGGTTATGAGATTAGCCAAACCATTAAGCTGATCGCTAATATCAAAGAATCTACACTCTATCCCATTCTCAAAAAATTGGAAGGCAATAGCTTTCTGACAACCTATTCTAGAGAGTTCCAAGGTCGCATGCGCAAATACTACTCCTTGACAAATGGTGGTATAGAGCAACTCTTGACCCTAAAAGATGAATGGACACTCTATACAGACACCATCAATGGCATCATAGAAGGGAGTATCCGCCATGACAAGAACTGAATACCTGACTCAGCTAGAACTTTATCTCAAAAAACTGCCTCAGGCTGACCAAATTGAAGCCATGGACTATTTCAGGGAACTCTTTGACGATGCTGGAGTCGAAGGAGAAGAAGAACTCATTGCTAGTTTGGGAACTCCCAAAGAAGCGGCCCACGAAGTTCTCTCTAATCTTCTCGATAAAAAAATCAATGAGGCACCTGCTCAAAAAAATAACCGACAAATTTTGCATATCGCCTTGTTAGCCCTCCTTGCAGCACCCATCGGTATTCCTCTGGGAATCGCCATCCTCGTGTCCCTGTTCGCAATCTTTGTGGCAGCCTTGACTGTCATCTTGGCTTTCTTTGCGGTTTCCATACTGGGTATCATCGGCGGATTCCTATTTTTAGTTGAAAGTTTCACTGTCCTAGCCCAAGCCAAATCAGCCTTTATCTTGATTTTCGGTTCTGGTTTACTGGCTATCGGTGCTTCTTCACTAGTCTTACTAGGTATTTCCTATGTAGCTCGCTTCTTCGGTCTACTCATTGTTCGCTTGGTGCAATTTGTTCTTAAAAAAGGAAAGAGAGGTGACCAGCATGCGTAAATTGACAAAAGGATTTCTCATTTTTGGTGTGGTGACTACCGTTATCGGCTTTATCCTGCTCTTTGTAGGTATCCAATCTGATGGGATTAAGAGCCTACTTTCCTTGTCCAAAGAACCTGTCTATGATAGCCGTACGGAAGAACTAACCTTTGGCAAGGAAGTCGAAAACCTAGAAATCACTCTCCACCAACACGCGCTGACCATCACAGACTCTTTCGATGATCAAATCCACATTTCTTACCATCCATCTCTTTCTGCTCACCATGATCTTATCACCAATCAGAACGATAGAACTCTGAGTCTCACTGATAAGAAACTGTCTGAAAGTCCATTTATCTCTTCTGGAATTGGCGGAATTCTTCATATCGCAAGTAGCTACTCTAGTCGTTTTGAAGAAGTTATTCTCAGACTGCCAAAAGGGAGAACTCTAAAAGGGATCAACATCTCAGCCAATCGCGGACAAACCACCATCATAAATGCTAGCCTTGAAAATACGACCCTCAATACAAACGGCTATATCCTCCGAATTGAAGGAAGTCGTATCAAAAACAGTAAACTCACAACGCCCAATATCGTTAATATCTTTGATACAAATCTGACAGATAGTCAGCTAGAGTCAACAGAACATCACTTCCACGCTGAAAATATCCAAGTCCATGGTAGGGTTGAACTGACTGCCAAAGATTATCTCCGAATCATCCTAGACCAGAAAGAAAGCCAACGAATTAACTGGGACATCTCAAGCAACTATGGTTCTATCTTCCAATTCACAAGAGAAGAGCCTGAATCAAGAGGTACGGAATTAAGCAACCCTTACAAAACTGAAAAAACCGATGTCAAGGATCAACTCATTGCGAGATCTGATGATGATATTGAACTAATATCCACACCAAGCAGACGTTGACAAAAACGCTTACATCTGCTACTATAGAAGCATATTTATCTAACTAAAAAGGAGGTTCTACCATGAAACAAGAATGGTTTGAAAGTAATGATTTTGTAAAAACAACAAGCAAGAACAAGCCTGAAGAGCAAGCTCAAGAGGTTGCAGACAAGGCTGAAGAAACGATAGCCGATCTCGATACACCAATTGAAAAAAATACTCAAGTAGAGGAGGAAGTCTCTCAAGCTGAAGTCGAACTGGAAAGCCAGCAAGAAGAGAAAATTGAAACTCCTGAAGGCGGTGAAGCGAGAACAGAAATAGAAGAAAAGAAGGCATCTAATTCTACTGAAGAAGAGCAAGATCTTTCTGAGGAAACAGAAAAAGTCACTAAAGCTGAAGAAAGCCAAGAAGCACTTCCTCAGCAAAAAACAATCTTGAAAGAGCCTCTTCTTCTCAGTAAATCCTTAGAAAGTCCCTATATCCCCGACCAAGCTCCAAAATCTACGGATAGATGGAAAGAGCAAGTACTTGATTTTTGGTCTTGGCTAGTGGAGGCTCTCAAATCTCCTACAAGCAAGCTTGAAACAAGTAGCACACACAGCTACACAGCCTTTCTCTTGCTCATTCTGTTTTCTGCATCTTCCTTTTTCTTTAGTATCTACCATATCAAACATGCTTACTATGGACATATAGCAACTATGCATAATCACTTCCCTGAACAATTTGCTTCATTAAATCTCTTTTCGATCATCTCTATCCTAGTAGCGACAACACTCTTCTTCTTTTCATTCCTCTTGGGTAGTTTCGTCGTGAGACGATTTATCTACCAAGAAAAGGACTGGACGCTAGAAAAGGTTCTCCAACAATATAGTCAACTCTTGGCAATTCCAATCTTCCTCACTGCTATTGCTAGTTTCTTTGCCTTCTTTGATAGCCTACGATTTTCAGCCCTTTTATGTGTGATTAGCATTGGAATCATTCTGCTTGCTAGTCTCCATATCATTACCAGACCAAGTCAAGCAAGTGAAGCCGACTCCTTCTATCAATTATTCTTGTCTGTCCTTGTGAACGGAGTTATTATCCTCCTCTTCTTTGTAGCTGAAGTGGCACTGATTGGAGATTATCTTCGTATCTTGGCCTATCTTTAAACTTCATACTCTTCGAAAATCTCTTCAAACCACGTCAGCTTCGCCTTACCGTATGTATGGTTACTGACTTCGTCAGTTTCATCTACAACCTCAAAACAGTGTTTTGAGTAGCCTGCGGCTAGCTTCCTAGTTTGCTCTTTGATTTTCATTGAGTAGCAATCCTGTCATCCTTGGCAGGATTTTTTCTATGTCAAAAAAGCAAGTCGATTGACCTGCTTCTGCTTTACTTTTCTTGTGCTAATGTTTTAAAATCTTTGTCTAAGATGGGTTGTATTTCTAATTGATTGGCATCTAGTTGGTGGTAAGATTCTGATGGTAATGACTCTAGGAATTTTGCATAGTCCAAGCGGGCAATGGCTTCATAGTCTTCTGGTTTAGAGCCGTCTCCTGTGATTTGAACCAAGTCAATCTCCCACTGGACTTCCTTATCCACCAATTGCTCAATATAGGCTGCAGGAACAAATGGTTCTCTCGGTAAAACTGTCTTGACTCCTTGAGCCAGATGGTAAACACCGTGCACTTGGCCTTCTCCATCCTGATAAAAGGAAACTCTTGCAAAGTAGGCATCGGTCTCTTGAACCGCATGTACACGTACTTCAAATTGAGCCAAGCCATCTTCCTCTAAAAAGCTTTTCAAGTCCACATGACTAAAGAAAACAGGATTAAAAATTCCTTGGCAAATCGTAAAACGAGCAGCAGTGTCTGCAAGATGAGCTTGAATACCTGCTTGGAAATAAGCTTCAAAGTCAAAACCATCTAGCCCCTCAATCTCAGTTCCTGTGTAAGCAAGCAGGGCATCTAAAAATGCTTTGATAATCTGCCAGTCTGTCTTTGTGAGTAGGTCAGGAAGATCAACACGATAGGCCTTTTGACCATCAGCATAGCTGACCTTAAAGAGAAATTGTGATTGCCCCACTATCGCACACTCGATATACTCGAGACGGTTAAGAGGCTGACGGAGATAGACAGCATCATAGCTATGTGACTCCAAACCATCTACCAAGGCCAAGATGGACTTGGCAGTCAAAATTTCCTGTTCTCCTAAAATGCTCTGTTTATTTGGAATAAAAAATGTTTTCGTCATAACTGGACTCCTTTGAAATCGTTTACATATAGTATACCTTATTTTTCTGAAAGATACAAAAACAAACTTTATACTCTTCGAAAATCAAATTCAAACCGCGTCAGCTTCGCCTTGCCGTACTCAAGTACAGCCTGCGGCTAGCTTCCTAGTTTGCTCTTTGATTTTCATTGAGTATTAGATTTTTGAGTACAAAGCATAGAAAAACAGCCCCTGAGGACTGTTTGATCTTATACAGTAGCTGCTTGATCCAAGCTTTCACCGATAGCGGCTAGGCGTTCGATCACTTCTGCTTGTGTCAATTCATGTTCTGAAACATAGCGGTTACGTGGGTGAACACGACACTCGTGTGAACATCCACGAAGGTACTTGTCTTCATTTTCTTCTGATGTCAAGATACGACGGTTACAGAATGGATTTCCACAGTTGACATAACGTTCACATGGTGTTCCATCAAACCAGTCTTTCCCTACGATGGTTGGGTTGACATGGTTGACATCTACGGCGATACGCTCGTCAAAGACGTACATTTTTCCATCCCAAAGCTCACCTTGAACTTCTGGGTCTTTACCGTAAGTTGCGATTCCTCCGTGCAATTGACCAACATCTTTGTAACCTTCACGAACCATCCAGCCTGAGAATTTCTCACAGCGAACGCCACCTGTACAGTAAACCACGACACGCTTGTCCATGAATTTTTCCTTGTTATCACGAACCCATTGTGGCAACTCACGGAAGTTGCGGATGTCTGGGCGGATAGCCCCACGGAAATGTCCTAGGTCGTACTCATAATCGTTACGTGTGTCAAGGACAACGGTATCTTTATCAAGAAGCGCTTCTTTGAACTCTTTTGGAGACAAGTAAGCACCTGTTGTTTCAAGTGGGTTGATGTCGTTGTCAAAGTCGTTGTCTTCCAAACCAAGGTGGACAATCTCTTTCTTGTAGCGAACAAACATCTTCTTGAAGGCTTGTTCATTTTCTTCGTCAATCTTGAACCAGAGGTCTTCCATACCTGGGAGGCTGTGAACGTAGTCCATGTATTTTTGAGTTGTTTCATAGTCACCTGAAACTGTTCCGTTAATTCCCTCGTCAGCGACTAGGATACGGCCTTTAAGACCGATTGATTTACAGAAAGCCAAGTGGTCTGCAGCAAATTGCTCTGCATTTTCAATTGGAGTATAAAGGTAGTAAAGTAAGACACGAATATCTTTTGCCATAAGATTTGTTCTCTTTTCTATTCTTAAATTTTCTAAATTTTTTATTTATCCATACTAGTATACCTGCTTGAGAAAACGAATGCAATTTATTTGACTGGAAATTGTAGAGGGTTCTCGAAATTTCCTGAATGGTTAAATAGTGATAAAGAACACGGATATCTATGCTCTCATTTCAAAAAATCACTGCCCTCCTCAGACCAACCTGAGGAAAGCAGTGATTCTTATTTTAGGAGTTAGGAATGAATACACGAAATCAATTGATCTTATGATTTTTTGTTTTTCAAGAATTCATCGTATTGTTTTTGCATTTCGTTCAATACTTTTTCGTAGGCACCTTCAGATTTCAATTTTTCCATCAATTCTGGAATAGCTTTATCTGGGTCTACAGTACCAGTGTTGATAGCTGTATCAAATTGTTGCATTGTGTTAGAAATAGCTGAGATTTCAGATTTCACATTGTCAGTATTGAAGATAAATCCAAGCGCTGGAGATTCTTTAGCTTCTGCCAATTCTTTCTTAGAATTTTCGATTTGTTGGTCTGTAACGTTTTCGTTGATGTAAAGGATCCAGTTGTTACCAGTGTTCCATCCACCCATGTGAGTGTTTCCTTTGTAGCCATCAAGAACGCGAACACGGTTTTCTTTACCTTCAATTTTTTCCCAGTTCTTACCTTCTGGACCGTAAACAAGACCGTTCAAAAGTTCTGGGTTCGTATTCAAGAGGTTCAACACTTCCATTGATTTTTCTTTGTTCTTAGAGTTGTTTGAGATGACAAAGTTAGCAACTTGTGTTGTTTGGTTTTTCTTGATGAAGTTAGTGAATGATTTGATTTGGATATCTTTGTTGGCAACACGTGAAAGCAAGCTGTTACCGTAGTCAGCTGGTCCTACTGTTTCTTCACGAACGAACCAAGTATCTTGTTGAAGATCAAATGAAGTATCGCTTGTGGCTACGTCTTTTGGAATATATCCAGCTTCATAGAATTTGTGAAGAGTCTTCAAGTGTTCTTTGAAACGAGGAACGTCATAACGGTTTACAATCTTAGTAGTATCCCCTTCAAGGTCGATAACAAATGGAAGACCGTTTGCTACTGGGTAGTCAAAGTTCTCAGAAGGGATGAAGTTCTTAGTAGCTGCAAATGGTACTACGTCTGGAGCTTTTTCTTTAATTTGTTTCAAGACTGGCTCAAGAGTTTCGTAAGAAGTAACACCTGAAATATCGATACCATATTTGGCAAGGAGAGTTCCGTTGAAGGCAAAGTTTTGAGATGATGCAACGTTGGCTGCAACTGGAACAGCGTAAATCTTACCATTTACAGTATTACCCTTGATATAAGCTGGGTCAAGTGCCTTGTAAAGGTCTTTACCTTCTTTTTTGTACAATTCTGTCAAGTCAGCATAAGCACCTTTTTGAGCATTTACAATATAGTTATCTGCAAAGGCAATATCATAGTTTTCACCAGATGATGTGATAACTGACATTTTCTTACCATAGTCACCCCAGCCAAGGTATTGGATATCCAATTTGGCACCAACTTTTTCTTCGATGATTTTGTTGGCATTTGCTAACAATTCATCCAAGTTGTCTGGTTTGTCACCGATTTGGTACATTTTGATAACAGGTTTGTCACCTGAATCAGCAGCTTTTTTGCTGTTACCTGTCAAATTTCCACAAGCAGCAAGACCTGCAGCCAAAGCGACTACACTAGCAGATGCAAAAGCATATTTTTTCCAGTTTTTCATGATAAAAACTCCTTTTTTTATTTTTAAACTTATAAACAATGTAATGATCTTAACTTCACACAAGGGAAGTTGGGAACTGAGAAATGTTCTTTCTCAATAAGCACTATTCTTTCACACCACCGATAGTTAAACCTTTTACAAAGTAGCGTTGGAAGAATGGATACAAAATCGCGATTGGAAGGGTTGCGACCACAACCATGGCCATACGACCTGTTTCTTTCGGTAGAGCAACTCCCAGTTGACCAGTCAAGCCGACCGCTTTGGCAATGTAGTCCATATTTTGCTGGATTTGCATGAGCAAATATTGCAATGGATACAAGTTGTCACTCTTGATGTAAAGAAGGGCGTTGAACCAGTCATTCCAGAAACCAAGAGCTGTCAAAAGCGTGATGGTTGCGATACCTGGTAGTGACAATGGCAAACAGATTTGGAAGAAAATCCGAGCCTCACTAGCACCATCGATACGAGCCGATTCGAGAATGGCTTCTGGAATGGTCTTCTTGAAGAAGGAACGCATCAAGATGATATTGAATGGTGAGAGAAGCATTGGCACAATCAAGGCCCAAACAGTGTCACCAAGCTGAAGCACACGGGTCACCATGATATAACCTGGTACCAAACCAGCGTTGAACAACATACTGAGCAGAACGAAGATGGTAAAGAATCTGCGATACTTAAAGGTTGTCCGTGAAATAGCGTAGGCATAGGTTGTTGTGATAAAGACATTTGTAAATGTCCCAACTACGGTTACAAAGACAGAAATGAAGAGGGCCTGTAAGATTTTATCCTTAAACTGTGCCAAGAACTCAAAACCGTCTAATCCAAATTGGGATGGGAAGAAGCTGTAGCCGTATTGGAGGAGGCTTTTCTCGTCCGTCACTGAAATAATGATAACGAATACGAAGGGTAGGATACAAGAGAGGGCAATCAAACCCGAAATGGTACTGAAGAAGATATCTGCTTTCTTACTGAAGGAGTGAATGCCGACATTATCAATTTTTTCTTTTTTAATTTTCTTTTCTGCCATATTCTCCTCCTTTCTAGAACAAAGCTGAGTTTGGATCAACTCGTCTTGCAAGTAAGTTTGATAGAACCACCAGAATCAATCCGACTACTGATTGGTAGAGACCTGCTGCTGAAGCCATCCCGATATCTGCTGTCTGGGTCAATCCATTATATACATATACGTCCAAGACGTTGGTTACGTTATAAAGCTGACCAGCATTGTGAGGGATTTGGTAGAAAAGACCGAAGTCTGCACGGAAGATATTTCCAACTGCAAGGATGGTCAATACAGTTACCAATGGTGTCAACTGCGGAATGGTTACATTGCGAATGCGCTGCCATTTGCTGGCTCCGTCCACTGTCGCTGCTTCATAGTAGGTTGGATCAATTCCCATGATTGTCGCATAGTACATGACACTGCTATATCCAAAACCTTTCCAAATACCTAGGAAAAGTAGGAGATAAGGCCAAATTCCCAAATCAGCGTAGAAGTTGACTTCTTTTAGACCAAGACTTTCCAATAAATGATTGAACACCCCTTTATCAATATTTAGGAAGGCATCTGTAAAGAAACTGATGATAACCCAAGACAAGAAGTAAGGGAACAACATAGAAGTTTGGAAAATCTTCACCATTCTCTTGGAACGGAGTTCACTGAGGATAATGGCAATCCCTACAGATACAACTAAACCTAGAAAGATAAAGCCAAGATTGTAGAGAACCGTATTTCGTGTGATAATAAAGGCGTCTCTTGAACTAAATAAGAATCTGAAATTATCGAGTCCGACCCATTTACTATTTATGATACTATCTATGAAACCATTACTGGTCATGTGGTAGTCTTTGAAGGCAACCACGTTCCCAAATACTGGAATGTAGAAGAATAGAATCAACCAGAGTGCCCCTGGCAAAACCATCAAGAGAAAGATCCAGTTGTCTCTCAAGGTTTTTGAAAACTTATTCATAATTTCCTCCCTTTTTATTTTGATATTCATCTAAAAATTCTTTTTTAGACTTTTGATAACGATTACATTATTAGTATACTCCTATTTGCAGGTTAGGTTAAACTCCTAATTATAGAAAAAACTCCACAAATTATTTTATGTGGAGTACTTTTGAAGAAAGGGATGTTTCACGGGAAACACCCTGCGCCAAGCAAGGTGTTCTTGTTTTAGGTCGTGTAAATCGTTGAAGCTGTCGCAATAGTATGCCACTGGTTGGCTGTTGTGGCTGCGAAGTCCTTGTCTGCGTAGAAGTCGTTAAATGGCAGAATTTCCACTTCCAGCTCATCGATGCGGTCAAGCTGACCAGCCAGATAAGCCTCGATACGGCTTTCTGCTCGTTTGATGCGTTGCAAGAGTCCGCCCATACGGATGTCAACTGTATCCAAACCAAAGACCTTGTTTTCTTTCAGCCATTGGTGGCTAAAGAGGGCATGGAAGTGTTCAATTTGGCTTCTGAGTTCTGGTAATTCTTGTCTGGCAATTTCTTGTAGGCTTTCTTTATCATCCGCTTGATAGGCCTGACGAATACGTCGTCCCACATCCACTTTGCTACTTAAAATGGCATTCAACTGAGCCTGAGTTTCAAAGAGGTAAGAGTAAGCACCAGCTTTTTCTTTGATTTCAGCAAGTGTCTCAGCAGCCTGAGAGAAGTGCGGTTTGTCCTGTTCAGGTGTCATGTGTCGGTCAAGGATCAGACAGAGAACATCCTGATAAAAGACATAGCGGTTGGGATTGATGCCACTGAGATTGTCTGGCAGGTCTGGCAAGAGGTTGGCTAGGTCAATCTGCATAAAGTCCTCAACCGATAGACCAGTATTAGTTTTGAAGTGTGCAGACAAACGGTCTAGGTCATTGCGATAGCTGAGTTCTGCCCAGATTTGCAGGCTTGGGAGAATAGAAAACTGGGCTGTTTCCCCACCATTGTCCCCCCAACCAGTCACGATGACTTCTTTGATGTCATTGGCACGACAGGCCTTGTTCGCTTCAAGAGCGATAAGACGGCTAAAATGGTTGTGAGGTGTAAAGCCAATCCACTTCCAAGCTCCCCCTGCAAAGGCAAGGTCATGGCTAATCTTATGGTGATTGCGAAAATTGCGATTATATTTTTCCTCGCTATCCTGATAATAGTCCCAGTAAACCAGAGTCACACGGTCTTTGAGACGGTCTAGGTAGACACGAGTGTCTTCTGGAATTTCCACATCACGGTCGTACTGGCCATCTGCTGACATAAGTTTAAAGAACATATCGCTCCACATCTGGCAGTGGAATCCATATTTGTCAGCAATATCCAGCACGCGCTCCAAGTGTTGGCACATGAGGAGACTACGATCCACAACACCGTTCAATATCAAGTAACGTCCCAAGCCAACCAAGTGGGCTTCGTCCATCCCGATATTGACCTTGCGAGTTTGTAGTTTAGATAGAGTAGCAAACATGCCATCAATCAGGTTATAAACCTTTTCTTCGCCAATAAGAAGAATGTCCTCCACATCACGGAGTTCCTGCACTTCCTTGACACCCCATTTGACGAAGGCTGACAAGTGAGCCAAGGTCTGGATACATGGCACAAAGGTCATGTCAAACTGCTGGGCATAGGCTTCGATTTCCTGCAACTCCTCAGCTGAGTAGGCTCCGCGGAAATAGCCAAAGTAAGGCTGCCCTTCAATCTGGTAAGTGTCTTCCATGTAAAGTTCAAAGGTTGAATAGCCCATGAGAGCTAAGAGTTCAATCATCTGCTTGGCAGAAGCGACATTCAGCACCGCATTGCGCGAACAGTCAGCCATATAGGCTAAATCTTCGTAAGCTGCTTGTTCCTCAATCTCTACTTTATCACCTTCTGCTAGAACTGTTGCCAACAAGGACAAGGCACGATAAAGTTGGTGAGGTTTGCGGTAGGTCAATTGATAGTGGCCACCCTCACCCTTGATAGAGATAGAGGCTTGGTCAGACTGAGCGACAGCTACCTCTACATCTGGTAGCGAAATGTGCTTTTTAAGCAACTCTACTGCTTGCTCTTGTTTGGAACTAAGCCCTGTAAATCTTACCATTGGTTTTCCTCCTGTAACCAGTTGACAAGGGCACCGTAGAGATTAGCATCTGCATGATAGGTGCAGGCTTGGATGACGGGTGCGACCGTATATTCTTCGTAGGTATCGACAAAGTCGTCAACAGCTTCCTTGACACCTTGAATAAAATCTGGATTTT
Organism: Streptococcus sp. 2342; assembly: GCF_013276795.1. GTDB lineage: Bacteria > Bacillota > Bacilli > Lactobacillales > Streptococcaceae > Streptococcus. The sequence goes on along the minus strand of NZ_VMLR01000003.1, from coordinate 137,835 downwards.
GGCTGATAGAGCCTCCCAGACTAATGACATCTGGATCAATCAGATACTGGATATTGAGCAAGCCTTGCGCCAAATTGCGGTTCATGCGCTCAATAGCTTCTTGGCAAATGGCATTCCCAGCTGCAGCCTCTTGGTAAATCTTGCGACCGTCCCAGTCAGTCTGACCAGATTTTTCAATCACGTAGCGCACCATATTTCCAGTTGACGCTAGTTGCGACCAGTTGTTGAGCTTTTCAGCAGGGGCAAGGGTGGTCATGTAGCCAAATTCTCCACCCAGACCGTGGCGACCTCGATGAAGTCTACCATTGATAATCATGGCTCCTCCAATCCCTGTCCCAATCACGACACAGGCTGCATTTTCAAGTTCTGGATGAGCCAGTAATTCACTGAGTCCAACGCAGTTAGCATCATTTTCCAGATGGATAGGAATCTGATAAGAGCTAAGCGCCTCATACCAAGAAAATCCGTGAATGTAGGGTACTGCACTGAAGCCATCAATCACACCTGTCTCTTGATTGACCGCGCCTGGAACGCTCATAGCAATCCCGCTATAATCCTGCTCTGACAAGCGCTGGTCTAACCAAGCTAGTAAATCCTCCAAACTTTCAGGCGTTGGAATGCTTGTCTTATTCAGTATTTTCCCATCAGGAGTCAGACTGGCAAACTTAATTCCAGTCCCTCCGACATCAATCGTTGCAATGGTCATTGTTTTTACCATAAAAAGGGGCAAATCAGCAGTTAGTTCTTACCTTTTCGCCCCTCCTTTCTCTTTATGTTTACTTGTTGAAATTAAATTTCTTCTTTTTTGATGAATTCTGTACGAATCTCTTGTGGTGAAATAAGGCCTCTATGAACTGGATATGGTTGTTCAAGTAGGTCCAGGAAGAGATGTTGACTTTCCGGTACACGTACATTTTCACTACACATATTGTAGTAACGAAGAACATAGCCTTCTTCATTTTCAGCTACCTTAAAGGCTGTTGGACAGATTTGCGGTATGCTGAGAACAGAATGGCTCAAGAGGCTACCAGTCGCAGCCACTCCGCCTTCTTGTCTAGCAAGCTGAAGGCTGGTAAACGGTGTCTGCAAGGCTTTAGCACGACGATAGGCTGAGAAGCGTTCTTGGGCTTGGTGGCATTCAAGAGCAAACTCGACTTCAAACTCACGCAAGCATTGTGCTTCTGGTGTTGGGAAATAACCCCAGTCACCTAACTCACCTGATGCACGCAAAATAGTTACTGCAATAGTGTCGTCTCCAAGGATTTCGTATTCATTCAATCCCTTGTTGGATACAGTCACACCTTTTTCATCGTCATACAGACTAACAAAGGCTTGTTGGTGTTGAGGATTTTCAGGATTTTCCCATGAAGCTGCTGGTTTGTTTGGTCGTGTCACCACCTCATAGATGCTTTCAGAATCATTGCTTGGACGCATGTTATGAGTCTTGACCAAGAGACGGATACGGTGATCTTTGGCAGTGTTGGTAAAACGAGTCTTGCAACGGATTTGTGGATTATCAACGAAGATAGTCATCTCAGTTTCAAGAGGAATGCTTGTCAATTCTTCTGAACGTCCAGCTTCACGCTTCATAAACTCTATGATACCTTTTTGCTCTTCTTCTAGCTTTTCATCTGCACTGACAGGCACGGTCAATTCATGTTTGAGCAAAATCTTAGCGTAGCGAGCTGTGTTTTCCAAGACCTCGTAGCCCTTTAATTCTGCAAAGATTGGATCTGTTCCTTTTGGTTGGAAATAGATATACTCGTTTCCGATGTCACCACGGTCTTCAAAGCGGATAAAGTCTTCGTAAGCTTCGTGAGTTGTCTTGTCATAAACTGTGATATTGTCATCTACACTCACCGTTACGAATGGTGTATCAATCACTCCGTTTTGGTAAATACCCTCACGGTGTTCTTGCTCTCCTTCCAGCAATTGGAAAGTTGTCCAAGAAAGCGGCGCTAGGTGAACTGGAATGGTCACGCGCACTTGTCGAGCAATACGAGCTTGGCGGAACTTGTCTTTTGGTAAATCGTACTCAAAATTAGCCCCAAGATCCTCAATTTTAGCCTCTACAGGACGCCCATCCAAGTCCTCCACACGGTAGCTTGGCAAGGTAAGAGCAGCCATCTTCTTGTATCCCTCTGTTGGGTGTAATTCCTTGAAATCACAAGTCGCAACATCAATCACTGTGCTGACAGTATCGACCTTATCATGCAAGCCTGTGTTAATGACAGTAAAGAGATAATCACTTTGAGCCTTAGCTGTAGCGATTTTACCCTTCCATTCGTTAAGAAGATTGCTCTTAACAAAGCTTCCTACTTGATTGACCTTGGCAAAACGAGTTTCCATCTCACGGTGAACTTCGTCCACGCTACAGCCACAGATACTATCATGCGGCGCGTTCTGCAAGAGTGTTTTCCAAGCATAGGTCAACTGGTCCTTGTGGTTGTGTCCGCCAGTGATAATCGTCAAGGGTTCTACAACTTGCTCTAGGAGGTTGCTATTTTCTTGAAAGGCTTGTTTGAGATAAATACGAGATGAAGAAGTGTTGGCAAGTGTGTACCAGCCGTCTGTTTCCTGACTGGTCAACTCGCCTGTAACCGTTGATAACTGCTCTGGTAGGGAACTTTCCACGGCTTGAACATATTCATCAAAAGAACTATGAACAAAGGTCACATCTGGGAAGAGTTCATTTGCTACACGAATGGCTTCGCTCAGATTTTTCTGTACAGGCTGATGGTCACAGCCGTTCATCATCAACCACTGGTTGGTTGAAGCATAGTCACGCACATCTGCCAGTTTTTGTTTCCAGAAGGTCAAGGCCTCGTCTTTATCAACTGGAATTTCATTCCCATTACTGTACCAGTTGGCAAAGAGGATACCGAGGACACGACTTCCGTCCGCACCCTGCCAGTACATTTCTGAAAACTGGGAAGTAAACTGCTCATCTTCGAGAACTTGGTTGTCAAATCCAATCGGTTTCACACCACGACCAAAGGCTGCCACGTGAATGCCTGATTTTTGAAGAATTTGAGGCGCTTGTCCCATATTTCCAAAGGTATCTGGGAAGTAACCAATTTGAGTAGATTTGCCCCATTTTGCACATTCTGCTTGACCAATCAATGTATTGCGAACATTGGCTTCACTTGAAATCAAGTAATCATCCTGCAAGATGTAAAAAGGACCAATTTTAAGTTTGCCTTCGTCAATGTAGCGTTGGACTTTGTCGCGATTTTCAGGGCGAATCTCCAAGTAGTCATCAAGGACAATAGTTTGTCCATCCAAGTGGAAACTCTTGAACTCAGGGTCATTTTCAAAGAGATCAAAAAGATTGTCAAACAATTCCACCAACTGCATACGGTGGCTTTCAAAAGGCAAGTACCACTCACGGTCCCAGTGACTATGTGAGATAATATGTACGACAACATTTTCCATGAAGTAAAACCTCATTCTAAATTTAAATTTTAACGTTTTAAATGTAAACTTGTGATTCTGATAAGAATCGGTTGAGCGAAAGCACGCTCCTTAGCGAATATCCAAGTAATCCAAGACCAATTCACAGAACATCATGTTGGCCCAAGAGAACCATTCACGAGAATAGAGAGTTGGGTCGTCCACGTGGAAGCTTTCGTGCATAACACCTGTGCCCCCATCGCAAGCAACCAGCTGATCTAGCAAGAATTTCTTCTCTGCCTTATCTCTTGTTGTCAAGCCTTGGATAGAAAGGGCTATTGGCCAGATATAGCGATAGAAGGTATGAGAACTTCCGAGACCGCTAGCGTATTCTCCTTGATAGAAGTAGGGATTTTCAGGGCTCAGAATGGTACGACGAGTTGCTTGATAAACCTCATCGTTGACATCGCAGTAGCCCAGATAAGGTGCAGCCAGCAGACTTGGTACGTTTGGATCATCCATGATGCTAGCATTTCCCAAACCATCCACTTCAAAGGCATAAATCTTTTCGCCCTTGCTGTTGGTGGTGTAGGCGTAGTTTTCAATTCCTTCTTGGATTTCATCCTGAAGACGCTTAGCGTCTGTGATAACACTCTCGCTATCAGCTAGATTCAATGCTGTAAAGATTTCTTGCACATAACCCAAGACTACTACAGCAAACATATTTGACGGAATCAAGTAACTATACTGACAGCAATCATCACTCGGACGAAAGGCTGACCAAGTCATACCTGTCACTGCAAAATCAGGTCCAAAGCCATCATTTACCAAGGTGTCTTCCTTGCGGTCCGTATCTCGGACAAAACGATAAGGAGAGTTCTTGTGGTCTTGTTCCACCGTCCAAAGATGGAGAATTTCCTTAGTCGCTGCGACAAAAATCTCATCGAACTGACTAGTCTCACCAGTTTCTTTCCAGAGGAGATAGGCCAGCTGCAAAGGATAGCAAAGCGAGTCCACCTCGTACTTGCGTTCCCAAATCCAGCCATTAAGGTCTGTGTGGTCAGTCTCGTGGTGTCCCTTCCAGTTCTCCTCAATGTTGAAGGAGTTGGCATAAGGGTCCTTGAGTACCAAGGTCATCTGACGCTTGACCAAACCTGCAATGGTCTGACGCAGGAGGGCATCTCTTTTAGCCACATGCAGGTAGGGTCTGAGTTGGGCTGTCGAATCTCGAAGCCACATGGCAGGAATATCCCCAGTCAAGACAAAGGTTGAACCATCTTCTAGGATTTCAACCGTATTGTCCAAGGTGTCGGTGTAGCAACGCTCGAAAACATCCACCCACTCTGGATGGTCCTTAGCCCGCTCTGCCACTTCATCTAGCCATTCTCTAACAATTTCTTTTGAATAAATCATCGTGCAGTATCCTCTTTCAAACAAGTTTCATTTTCAGTATATAGCTTTTGAGACAGAAAATACATACACAAATGATAGTCATTTTTCTACAAAATAGTTATCTTTGAAACTCCTTTTCTAAAGGCCCTCTTTTTCTGATATAATGTAGAAAAACAGCTAAAGGAAAGACTATGAAACCACTACTTGAAACCATCGATACCCGATTTGGAACTGCCAGCAAGCATGCCTTTTCTCGAGGAAATACCCTGCCATACACAGGCGTTCCTTTTGGGATGAATTACTTTGTACCCCAGACCAGTGACCAGGATGGATCTTGGTTTTTCGATCCGCATCTGCCTATCTTTCAGGGGATTCGATTAACCCACCAGCCCAGCCCTTGGATTGGCGACTACTCTTGGCTCCTTCTGACACCTATCACAGGCCAACTGGGTGGAGACAGCCTCTTCCATCGTCAGTCTTCTTATGACATAGATAAGGCCTATTTCAAACCTCATTATCTGAAGATTTTCTCCCTGCGCTATCAGATTGAAACCCAGCTCACACCGACTTGCTACGGTGCTTCTATTCGTTTGGAACAAAAGCAAGGCAAAGCCCTCTCCCTCTATCTTCACGCAGCATATGAACTGACCGTGGAGCAAGTAGATAAGCGAACTCTTGCCCTGCGACAAGAAGGTAAAACTGAAACCAACAAAAATCCACTAACTATGTTCACTGCCCTGCAAATGAATACGGATATCCTTGCTATCAGCCAAGAAGGCGAAGACTGTCGAATTGACTTAGCAAGTAGTCAGACCGAGATTCAGCTAGCCACTTCTTTCATCTCTCCTTCTCAAGCTCTAATCAATCTACCTCAAGAAGATTTTGATAGCTGTAAATCAAGTGCCCAAGTGGATTGGGAAAATCTCCTCCATCGTTTTGACATTATAGAGACAGGAGAGGCTGATCGAACCTTCTTTGACCACTGTCTCTACAGACTCTTCCTCTTTCCTCAGACTTTTTATGAGGTTGATGAGTCAGGGCAAGTCATCCACAAGGATCTGACTACTGGATCTGTCAAGCCCGGTATCCTCTTTAGCAACAATGGCTTCTGGGATACCTTCCGCACCACATTCCCCCTCTTTGCCCTTGTCATACCAGAGCATTATCGTCTCTTTTTAGAAGGATTTCTCAATAACTACCGCGATACTGGTTTTCTTCCAAAATGGCTAGCCCCAGATGAACGGGGTATGATGCCAGGTACCCTTTTAGACGGTATTATCTCCGATAGCGCCTGCAAGGACATGGCCCCTGACCTAGAAGAAGAACTCCTCCAAGCCATGCTTGAAACAGCCAGCAAGTCCGACCCTCTAGGCATCAATGGTCGCCACGGACTAGCCCAATACCAAGAACTGGGCTACCTCTCTACCGACCACCACGAAAGCGTCAGCCACACTCTTGACTATGCCTATAGCGACTTTTGTATCGCCAGCTGTGCCGAAAAACTTGGTCAGAATGACATCGCGGACACTTATAGAACTGCGTCACAAAATTACCGCCATCTATTTGATGCTGAGACAGGTTACATGAGAGCGCGAGACAATCGAGGCAACTTCCGCCCTGACTTCTCTCCTTATAGTTGGGGACGCGACTATGCCGAATGCTCTGCCATTCAAGCAACTTTAGGCGTCCTCCACGACATCCCAGACTTAATCCAGCTTATGGGTGGAAAAGAAGCCTTCAGCAACTATCTTTTGAAAACCTGTCAAGATGCTCCCCTCTTTGAGACAACAGGCTATGGTTACGAAATTCACGAAATGAGCGAAATGGCTACTGCTCCTTTTGGGCAACTCGCCATTTCCAACCAGCCGAGCTTCCACATTCCTTATCTCTTCCGTTACAGCAACTACCCTGACTATACTGCCCTTCTTATCAAGACACTCCGTCAGAAAGCCTTTCATCCAAGCCGGCAATCCTATCCTGGCGATGAAGACAATGGTAGTCTCTCTGCTTGGTACATCTGGTCAGCTCTCGGATTTTATCCGACCTGTCCAGGAAAATCAAGCTATGATCTCGGAATCCCTCTCTTTGACCATCTCCGTATCTACCTTGCTAAAGAAAATAAATGGCTAGATATTCATACGGAGCAAAACCACAGCCACTTCAACTTTGTCAAAGAATGCCGACTGGACAAAAACCTAGTATCAACTATTCAACACCAAGATCTCCTAAAAGCTGAGCAGTTAACCTTTACCCTTAGCTGGTTACCAAGCCAGCCGTCCACTTCCTGAAATGCAAAAATCTCCTAGCAGACTTTCCTGCTAGGAGATTTTCTTATGAGAGGTATTTGTTTAATACTCAATGAAAATCAAAGAGCAAATAGGAAGCTAGCCGTAGACTGTACTTGAGTACGGCAAGGCGAAGCTAACGCGGTTTGAATTTGATTTTCGAAGAGTTTAAGCTTTGAAAATTGGATTTATCATCTGATAAGTATCAAACAATCTACCAATTAAGCTTCTTCGTCTTCTTTACGACGACGGCCTGCAAGACCAAGTAATGCACTTGCGGCAGCTGCTACCATAGCTACAGTAGAATCTGCTGTACCTGTATTTGGCAATTCTTTAGCTGCTTTACGCGCGTTTGTTGCTGCTTGGTTGGCATTTGCTGCTTGAGCAGTAGCTGGAGCTACAGCTGGTGTTTGAGCAGCTTGATCCTTAGCTGGGCTTGTAGGGTCAGTTGCTGGAGCCACTTTCGCCATAAAGTCTTCGATACGTTTCACCATTGCATCCACTTCTGCTTGACTTGCGTCTGCATTAGCAAATACTTTCTTAGCGTCTGCTAATAAGTCATTCGCTTCTTTTGCAGTTTCTGCATCAAGCTTAGCCGATTCTTGGATGAACAATTCATCTAATTGATGGATAGCACCTTCTAACTTAGCTTTATCCACTTTTGCGGCAGTGTTAGTAGCTCCGTTATTACCTCCACTATTTGATGGTACATAAGGACGTTGTTTGAATGCATCATCTCTTGGAATTGCTAATACTTGACCTTCTTTTGTAACGATTGTTACATTTCCATCTTTGTCAATTTTAACAGCTGCTTCTGTCTTACCATCTTTTTCGACTGTTGCTGTTGCGTTACCATCTTTATCAATCGTAATTTTCACTTTACCATCTTTAGATGTGTAAACTGTATTACCATTATCGTCTGTTTCTTTCAAGAAGGCATCAAGATCAAATTCTGGAACGTCTGTAATAGCACCTAGAACCTGGTATTGGAATTTCGCTTTTTCTTCTGGAGTAATATTAGCAAGGTCTGCTACCTCTACTTTACTCAAGTCGAAATCAAGATTATTACCACCGTTTTTAGCTTTCGCTTCTTCTGCATTCTTCACTAGTTGTTCTTTAGAAATTGTTGCTGTAGAACCGTCTGGCATTGTTACTGTTGCGTTTCCTTTATCGTCTACGACTACAGTTGCGCCTGGGTTTACTGCTTCAATTGATTTCTTAACAGCGTCTTTTTCGTCTTTTGTTAAGTTTTCTTTATTTCCAACTAATGTACGGATAGCTGGTGTTTTCACTTTAGCAGTCTTAGCTTCGTCAGCAAATTTTTCTGCTGGGATTACTAAGTCTGTAGCTGGGATGTTAAGAACTGTTCCGTCACCTTTGGTTACTGTTGCGTTTCCTTTATCGTCTACGACTACAGTTGATCCTGGATTGACTGCTGCTACAGCTTTCTTAACAGCTGCTTTTTCTTCATCTGTAAGTTGAGTTGAATCTGCTACTACAGTCTTAGCTGCTGGTGTGTTTGCATCGTTACCACCATTTGGTTTCGTAGCATCATCTTCAACTTTAACTAAGTCTGTTGATGGGATAACTGAAACATTGCCATCTTTCACTACAGTTGCATTTCCTTTATCGTCAACTACTACAGTTGCGTCTGGATTCGCTGCTTTAACTTTGTCTTCGATGGTTTTCTTCTCAGCTTCAGTTAAGGCATTTGGATTTGCTACTTTTGTCTTAGAGGCTGGTGTAACTGCGTTGTCTTTAGCTTTTCCATCGTTCACATCTTTTTCAGATTTTGTTAAATCTGATGCTGGGATAACTGCTGTATTTCCGTTTGGAAGAGTTACTGTCGCATTTCCTTGGTCGTCTACGACTACAGTTGAACCTGGATTGACGGCTGCTACTTTAGCTGCAATTGCATCTTTCTCATCTTTTGTTAATGAGTCTGGATTTGCAACTTTTGTCTTAGAAGCTGGTTTAACAATGTCATTTCCTGCTTTTGGTGCTTTTTCCGCATCTGCATTCTTCGTTAAGTCTGCCGCTGGAATGACCGCTGTCTTACCATTTACTGTTACTGTTGCGTTGCCTTGGTCGTCCACTACAACTTCAGCACCTGGATTTACTGCTTTAACTTTAGCTTCGATTGCTTCTTTCTCTTTTGGAGTTAGAGCATTCGGATTTGCTACTACAGTTTTATCTGCTGGTTTAACTACGTCGTTTCCTGCGTTTGGTTTAGCTGCGTCTGCTGCTGATTTAGTTAAGTCCGCTGCTGGAATTACAACTGGTTTTCCATCTTTAGGTGTAACTGTTGCATTTCCTTGGTCGTCTACTACTACAGTCGCATCTGGATTTACTGCTTTAACTTTAGCTGCAATTGCATCTTTCTCATCTTGTGTTAATGATTCTGGATTTGCTACTACAGTCTTATCTGCTGGTTTAACTACGTCGTTTCCTGCGTTTGGCTCTTTGGCTGAATCTGCTGTCTTAGTTAATGCCGCAGCTGGAATGACTGCTGTCTTACCATTTACTGTTACTGTTGCGTTTCCTTTGTTGTCCACTACAACTTCAGCACCTGGATTTACTGCTTTAACTTTTTCTTCGATTGCTTTTTTCTCTTCTGGAGTTAGAGCATTCGGATTTGCTACTACAGTCTTATCTGCTGGTGTGTTGACATCGTTTCCTGCGTTTGGCTTAGCGGCTTCTGCTGCTGTTTTCACCAAATCTTTCGCTGGGATAACCACTGTCTTACCATCTTTAGTTGTTACTGTTGCATTTCCTTGGTCATCAACAACTACAGTTTTAGCTTCTGGATTCACAGATTTAACTTTAGCTGCGATTGCATCTTGCTCATCTTTTGTTAATGATTCTGGATCTTCTACAACTGTCTTGTCAGCTGGTTTAACTACATCGTTTCCTGCGTTTGGTTCTTTAGCTGAATCTGCTGTCTTAGTTAATGCAGCCGCTGGAATTACCGCTGTCTTACCATTCACTGTTACTGTTGCGTTTCCTTTGTCGTCTACTGCTACAGTTGCACCCGGGTTAACTTCTGCTACTTTAGCTGCGATTGCTTTTTTATCATCTTCTGTTAATGGTTTAGAAGAATCAACCGCTACTTTATCAGCTGGTGTGTTGACATTGTTTCCTGCATTTGGTTTCGCTGCTTCTTCTGGAGTTTTCACTAAATCTGCCGCTGGAATTGTTGCAACTTCTCCATCTTTAGTTGTTACCGTTGCATTTCCTTTATCGTCAAATGCCACCTTAGCTTCTGGATTTACCGCTTTGATTGCTTCTGTAATCTTAGCTTTATCGTCGGCTGATAAATGATCTGGATCGCTTACAACTACTTTATCTGCTGGTGTGTTAACTTTGTTTCCTGCATTTGGTTGTTTAGCTTCTTCTGGACTTGTTACTAAATCTGCCGCTGGAATTGTTGCTGTTTCCGTATTACCATCTTTATCTTCTATAGTTACCGTTGCATTTCCTTTATCATCTACGAAGATCGCTTTTGCATCTGGATTTACTTCTTTAATCTTAGCTTCAATCGCTTTTTTCTCTTCTGGAGATAATGGTTTAGTTGGATCAGCTACTACTACTTTATCAGCTGGTTTGTTAATGTTGTTTCCAGCTTTTGCATTTTTAGCTTCTTCTGGAGTTTTCACTAAATCTTTTGCTGGAATTACAAAGCTTCTACCATCTTCTGTAGTTATCGTTGCATTTCCATTGTCATCAACAACAACCGTTGAACCTGGGTTCACTTCCTCAACAGCTTTCTTAATAGCTTCTTTATCCACGTTAGCTGGATCTGTTACTAATACCTTATCAACAGGTTTCTTAATTAAATCTTGTTTCTCAGGTTTTAATAGATCTGCTTTTGGTTTCGCTAAGGCTTCTACAGGAATTGTTGCGATGTCTCCATTTGCATTCTTAACAGTCGCATTTCCTTTTGCGTCAAATACTACTGTTGCTCCTGGGTTAACTTCTAAAATGTTTTTCTCAATTTCTTGAATATCTTCCGCTGTCAATTTGTCTCTGTCTTTGACTAAGACTCTGTCTGCTGGTGAATTGATTTTATTTCCTGCATTCACTTTAGCTTTATCAGCGTCAGTCTTCGTTAAATCAGCTACTGGAATTGTTGCAGTTTTACCTTCTGGTGTTGTTACTGTCGCATTTCCTTGGTCATCTACGAATACTGTTGCTCCTGGATTTATACGTTGAACTTTAGCAGCGATTTTCGCTTTAACATCATCCGTGATTTGTCCATCTTTAACAAACACTCGATCTGCTGGTTTGTTAATAACGTTACCTGCTTTTGGATCGCTTAATACTTCATCATCAGTTTTCACTAAATCATCCGCTGGAATTACTGCTGTTTTTCCTGCTGGTGTTGTTACTGTTGCGTTTCCTTTTGCATCAACTACTACAGTTGCATCTGGGTTAACTTCTTGAACCTTAGCTTTAATAGCGTCTAAATCTGCTTTAGTTAATGCATCTTTATCAGCAACTACTGTTTGATCGATAGGTTTCTTAACCGCATCTTGTTTCGCTGCATTTTCCAAGTCTTCTTTAGCATTTGATTTCACTAAGTCACTTACAGGGATTGTCGCTGTAGCTGTAGTACCGTCTTGATTTGGTACTGTTACTGTTGCGTTTCCTGCTTCGTCAAATACGACTTTAGTCCCTTCAGGGTTTACCGCTTGAATCGCTGCAGTAATCTTAGCTTTTTCAGCATCAGTTAATTCAGCTGGATTTGCTACTACTGTTCTTTCTGCTGGAGTGTTTACTTTGTTTCCTGCTGATGGAGTTTCTTTAGCTGCTGGATCTTTCAATAAATCATCTACAGAAATCGTTGCTGTGTTTCCTTCTGGAGTCGTTACTGTTGCGTTTCCTTGGTCATCAACAAAGACAGTAGCACCTGGGTTTACTGCTTCAACCGCTTTTTGGATTTTAGCTTTAACTTCATCTTTATTCGGTCCAACTAAATCTGCCGCCGCTGCTGCTACTTTATCCGCTGGCTTGTTGATGTTATTTCCTGCTTTTGCACCATCAACTTCTTGTGGAGATTTCACTAAGTCTTCTTTGGCGATTACTACAGTTTTTCCTTCTGGAGTTGTTACTGTTGCATTTCCTTCGTCATCAACTACGATAGTTGTCTTCGGATCTCTATTTACCTTAGCGATTTCTGCTTTGATTGCATCTTTTTCAGCTGGAGTTAATTTACCTGCTTTCTTAACAAGTGTTTTATCTGCTGGTTTCTTAACTGCATCTTGCTTGTCTGGGTTCCTTAAGTCAGCTGCATCTTTTGCTAAATCAGATGCTGGAATTGTTGCCACAGCTCCATCTTTCGTTGTTACTGTTGCGTTTCCTTTTTCGTCAAATACAACTGTTGCACCTGGATTCACTTTAAGGATTTCTGCTCTAATCTTATCTTCATCAGCCTTGATATTAGCAGGATCTGTTACAACAACCTTAGTTGCTGGAGTGTTTACTTTGTTTCCTGCATTTGGTTGAGTTGTATCTTTGATAAGATCTTCAACAGGGATTGTTGCTGTTTTACCATCTGGAGTAGATACTGTTGCATTTCCTTTGTTGTCAACGAATACTTTAGCATCTGGGTTTACTGCTTCTACTTTAGCTTTGATTGCTTTGATGTCTTCAGGAGTTAACGCATCTTTGTTTGCAGATACTTTATCAGCTGGTTTGTTTACGTTGTTTCCTGCTTTAGCATCTTTAGCTTCTTCTGGAGATTTCACTAAGTCAGTTACTGGAATTGTTGCTGTTTGTCCGTCTGGTGTAACTACAGTTGCGTTTCCTTTGTCGTCTACTACTACTGTTGCATCTGGATTTACTGCTTGAACTTTAGCCTTGATTGCTGCGATATTTTCAGGAGTTAAGGCATCTTTATTAGCAACTACTTTGTCTGCTGGTTTGTTGATGTTGTTTCCTGCTTTAGCAGTTTCTTTGTCAGCTTCTTTCTTCACTAAGTCAGCTTTTGGAATAACGACAGTTTTACCTTCTGGTGTTGTTACTGTTGCATTTCCTTTGTCATCAACTACTACAGTAGAATCTGGATTTACTGCTTCAACTGCTGCTTTAATAGCGTCTTTAGCTTCTTGTGGTAAATCTTTATCAGCTGCTTCTAATTCTGGAACAACTACTACTTTATCTGCTGGTTTGTTTACAGCATCTTGTTTCGCTGGATCAGCTAAGTCAGCTTTAGGTTTTACTAAATCGCTTGCTGGAATTGTTGCTGTTTTTCCTGCTGGTGTTGTTACTGTTGCATTTCCTTTTTCGTCAAATACTACGTCAGCACCTGGGTTTACTGCTTGAATTTTAGCTTTAATTGCATTTTTATCATCTTCTGTTAATGCAGCTGGATTTTCTACCACTACTCTATCTGCTGGAGTGTTTACTTGGTTTCCACCAGTTACATTGTCTTTATCAGCATCTGATTTGACTAAATCTGCCACTGGAATTGTCGCAGTTTTACCATCTTTAGTTGTTACAGTCGCATTTCCTTGGTCATCGACTACTACTGTAGCATCTGGGTTCACTGCTTCAACTGCTGCTTTAATTCTAGCAAGTTCAGGGTCTGTTAATTGCTTACTGTTATCAACACGTACTCTGTCCGCTGGGTTGTTGATGTTGTTACCAGCTTTGGCAGTTGATGTTTCATTAGGTTTTTTAATTAAATCATCTGCGTCAATAACTGCTGTTTTACCTTCTGGTGTTGTTACAACTGCATTTCCTTGGTCGTCAACTACTACAACTGCACCTGGGTTTACTGCTTCAACTTTTGCCTTAATCACGTCTTTTACTTTAGTACGTTCTTCTGGGCTTAATGCTGCAATATCTTCTACAACTGTTTGGGCATTCGGTTTGTTGATGTCATCTCCACCGTTTGCTTTCTTAGCGTCTTCTTCTGTCTTGAATAAGTCACCTGCTGGAATTGTCGCAATTGTTCCATCTTTAAGAACTACTGTTGCATTTCCTTCTGTGTCATATTTAACAGCTTTAACTTTTTCGTCGCCACCATTTAATTTTTTCAGTTTTTCAGTTACTTCAGCTTGTGCTGCCGGGTCTGTCGCTAGTCCAACTTTTTTATCTGCTGGCTTACGAACTCCTGCATTACCTGAATCAGGATTTGCTGCATCAGCTAAAGTACGCACCAATTCTTTGGCTGTAAATCCTGCTGTATTTCCTTCTGGTGTTGAAACCGTTACTGTACCATTATCATCAATTGTCACAACAGCATTAGGGTTTACTTCACGAACAGCTTTTTTGATGTTTTCTTTATCTGCATCTGTCAAACTTTCAGGATTTCCAACAATCACTTTATCCGTTGGACGGTTGATGTTGTTACCACCACCTGCAGTATCTAAAGCATTTACATCTTTTGTTAAATCTTCTTGTTTTAATGGTTCGGCTACTGTTTTTCCTGGTAAGGTTACTAAGGCACTTCCGTTAGGATTTACTTCTACTTTTGTCCCTGGAGGGTTTACCGCTTCAATCGCTTTTTTAAGTTCTGCTTGTTCTTTATCGTCTAAAGCTGTTGGATTTTTAGCAATTACCTTGTTCGCTGGTAAACGAGCAGAGTTGATGGCTTTAATCGCTGCTTCTGCTGATTTCTTAGCTTTATCAACATCGGTATTTTTCTTAGCACCATCGATTGCCTCTTCCGAAGCTTTCTTAACAGCATCTACCTCATCTTGAAGTTTCTTCTTAGCTTCTGGTGACAATGCTCCATCTTGCTCAATCTCTTGCTTTTTAGCATCGGCTGTAGTTGCTACCTCTGTTTTAGCTTCTGGTTTTTTAGCAGCAGGTTTCTTAACACCCTCTACCTGTGTTTTTCCAGTATCGCCTGCTGTATCGATTTCACCTTGCTCTTGTGTAGCTGCTTCAGGCGTTTCTGCATTATCATTTTTATCCTTAATTTCAGCTTTTTTAGCATCAGCAAATTGTTTAGCTTGTTCTTTAGCTTCTGCCTTTTCTTCCTCTGTTAGGTCAGTGCGGGCATCCATTTCTGCTTCTTTAGCTTTTAAGGCTTCATCGATTTTGTCTAATGCTGCTTGTTTACCGATTGGGTTGATTTTAGCAACTTCTTTGGTTCCTTCAGCTTGCTTATCGTTTACAGTAGTTTGAGCTACTGTTGCCGCAGCTGCTGTTTCTGCTGTTGCTGGTTGTTTTTCGATTTCAGCAAGGGCTGCTGCTGCCTTGTCTTCAGCATCTTTTTTAGCTTTTTCCTTCTCGGCTTGTGTTAAGCTATCATTGTTCGCAATAGCCTCCTTCTTAGCTTCCAAAGACTTAGCGATTTCTTCTTTAGCTTTTTCTTTACCGATTGGATTTACTTTTGCTACAGCATCAGTACCATCTGTTTGAGCTGTTGTTATCGCAGTACTATTAGTAGCGTCATCGATTTTTTCTAACGCTGCTGCTTTATCTTTTTCTACATCAGCAATGGCTTTATCTTTTTCAGCTTGTGATAAGTTATCATTACCATTGATAGCTGCGATTTGATCTGTTGCTTTGTTAGTAACTGCATCGATTGCTGGTTGTTTATCTAATTTAGCAACTTTATCTACTGGAATAGTATCTTTAGAACCATCTTTATATGTTACTACTAAGTTATCTCCATCTTGTTTTACAGTATCTACTGCTTTCTTAACGTTGTCTGGAGAAACTGCTTCATCTTTATTGATGTTCTTATCTTTATTTTTCTTAGAGTATTCTAATTGAAGATTTTCTTTAACAGTTGCTAAGTCTTCAGGAGTCAATGTTGCAGTATTACTTACAACAGTTTTGTTAGCGTCGTCTAATTCTTTAACATCATATTTAGCTGTTTGGGCTTTTAAGACAATTCTGAATGAACCTGGGTCAGTTGCATATGAAGAACCAGTCGCAGTATTAGAAATATCTTTTCCATCTGTATCTGTTGCTGTTGCATAACGAGTTACGATTGGAAACTCACCATTTTCATCCGTTGGGAATTTATTAGCAGCTAATCCTGGTGTTGCTTTAGAATAATTTCCTTTAATATGAACAACTGCAGGATTTGCCTCTGTTGCTGTTGTTTCTGTAGAGATTTTTTCTACTGTTGATTCATATTCGTTATCTAAAACGTTAGGGTTTGCTGCGTCTTTAGCTGGTTGTTCAACATTTCCGCCACGTTTTATTGTCGCTGAAGCTACTTTTCCATTATCATCTGTAAACTTAACAGGAATTTCAAAATCTTCGTTCGCATACACGTAAACATCTTTTTTACCGTCTACAGAGTAAGGAATTTTCACTTCTGGAGCATTGTTTGTACGTGCAAAATCAGTCAATGGTCTAGTATCTGTTGAACCATCTTTATAGGTTACAACTAGATTGTTATCAACTTTTTTAATGCTTGCGATACGGTCTGCTTGATTTTCTACAGCTTGACCTTTTTTATCAGCTAGACGAGCATCCATATTGTTTTTAGAGTACTCAATCTTAAGCTTTTCTTTGATTTTATTAAATTCTGCTTCAGTTACTTCCGATGCATTATCCACTGCTACTTTATCAGCTTCTGCTGGTGTTTGAATGTCGTATTTTTGAGTTTGAGGTTTAAGCATAACTCTAAGTGACATGTTATTAGCAGTTTCTTTTCCAGACCCTACAAATTCTTTTCCTTCAGAATCGACTACTTTTAAGTAACGCCATCCTAAAGCTACGCCTGGAGGGTTCTCTCCTTTGGTTGCAGCCTCTAATTTAGCTTGTGTAAATGACCCTTCTGGAGCTGGGGTACCTGAGTATGTAATAACTGCTGGCTTAGCTTCTGTGGCTGTTGTTTCAGAAGAAATAACATTAGCTGTATATCCATATTGTGTATTGACTTTATCTGTTTCACCTGCTACAGGTTTAAACGGATTACTTCCCCATTGTAATAAAGTCGCACTTTTAATCTTATCCGCATCGTCTTTAATTTTGATGTCGAATGAGTTTTCTTCTGCTCCGTACACATAAATTTCTCGTTTAGGTTCATCAGAGAACGGGAACTCCACTACAGGATCCAGATCCGTACGTGCCACATCTGCAACTGGAGTAGTGTCTACTGAACCATCTTTATAGGTTACAACAATATTTTGTCCATTTACTTCAATGTTTTCAACAACTTCAGCTCTATTATCTAAAGTTGTACCTTTTTTAGATTCTAGTCTAGCATCTTGGCTAGTTGTAGAATATCCAATCTTGATTTGGTCTTTAATTTTCTGAATATCATTTTCCGTTAAGTTGTTAATATCTGAAACAGCAATTTTATTAGCGTTATTTTCTGGTTGTTGAATGCTGTATTTGTATGTTTGAGATTTAACAACTAGTCTGAAATAACCCTCTCCGTTTGTACCTGCTCCTGCTTCAATCTTTCCTCCTGCTGCATCATAAATTTGCATAAACCTAGCACCTAATCCAGCATCTTGGTTTTCTTGTTTTGTATATGCAGAAAGTTCTTTGAACTTATCATTTGGTTTCCCTGTTACTCGAACTGTTACCGGTCCTTGAGCTGGTGTTAAAACAGAGTGATAAGTCCAACCCCAACCATCTGTTTCCTCTGGTTTAGGATCCGAATGTATATCTCGTTTATCTAAATACTGACCGCTTCCTCCCTTAACATAGGCTTTTACAATATTTCCAGCGGTTGAATTTACAGAAATACTAACATCCGCATTTTCTTCATTGTATAAGTAGATTTCTTTTTTAGATTGATTTGAATATTCCAGAGTATAGCTAATGTCGCCTTTAGTCTCAGTCGTCTCAGCTCTAAACGCATTCTCTTTATCCATCGCTTTACCGTTGCGTTCGTCTTTTGAACCGGTGTTTTCGATTGAGTTAGTACCAGCTTTTGGTTCTGTGTTTTCTGCTTTTTTACCTACAGTTGGTTGTCCGTTAGTAGTGTCTACTTTCGGAGCTGATTTTGAACCTTTTGGTTTGCTTGTTAATTTTGAGTTTACTGTATTGAGAAGGTTTCTGTAAGCTACGTTCAATTCATCTTGAGTAGTTGCAGAAGCGAGTGTAGACTCAGCAGAAGCCAATTCCCCATTCAAAAGAGCAAGGCTCTCCTTTGTTTTATTAGCATACGTACCTGCAGAAAGTTTTGATTTAACTTCTGAAATGTAGTTTTCAAGTTGCTTTTTGTCCAAAGCTGGAGTTATTACTTCTGGTGCAGCTGGTTTTGCTGGTTCTTCTACAACTGGTTGTGCTGCTGGAGTTGATGGGGCATCAAGGGCTGGCGCTACTACCGAAGCACTGTCTGCTTCTTGTGGTCCCTCATGTTCAGAGGCTAGCCCTGGAGCTGCTAGAGATGTCTCTTGTTTGCTTAGCTCATTAGCTGATACAGCTCCATTTCCGAAGAACATGAACAGGGCAGCAACTGCTACGCTGGCTGCTCCAAAACTATATTTACGGATTGAGTAACGTGTGACCTTTTCACGGTGCAAGCGTTCAACACGACTCATAGGCGATTTCTTCTCCACTTATTGTGTTCTCCTTAAAAATATTTTTTTATGTCCATATCTACATGCAAAGATTCCTCGCCATGGGCGAGGTTTTGCATATGATACTTTACTTCTTCATTGTACATGATAAGTGATATATATGCAAGCTAAATGCTTATCAAATTCGCAAAAAAAAAAAACATTTTCAGACAATTTTCACAATTTGTTCGTTTTTATAACCAAAATTATGAATTTTTTAACTTTAAAATCAGGAAAATATTTTGATTTTCTGCATTTTATTATATTGTATTAAAACCTGAAATTCGGAAATGAATTTGGATAAAATCTTTTTATTTTGAAAAGCAGATAACTTTGATACCTAAAAGGAACTATTCTACAATTTTTAAACAAAACATTCGTAAAATAAATATACAAAAATTTTTAGGTTTTTTGGCTTTTTTTCTTCCAAAAAAGAGAACCTGTCAGTTAGATGCCCAGATTCTCTGATAGCTTTCTAGCAGAGCCTAACAGAACCAGACCCTATCTCTCATATGCACTATTCTCTTAAAATTTAAAGGCAAAACACGCCAGAGTCTCCTCACCGTAGAAATATGACTGACTTCCACATTCTAATTACGACCTAAAAGTGTTAGCAGTCTCTTGATCGTCTGCCTGTTGCAACTAACAACTAAAGCTAAAATAAAACATGCTACCTCATTTTGGCAACATGTCATCTGTTCCTATTTACAGCAATGCCTCAAATTCAGCGACAGTCATACCTAATTGCTGGCTGGCAACC
This sequence comes from Streptococcus sp. 2342, assembly GCF_013276795.1. Classification (GTDB taxonomy): domain Bacteria; phylum Bacillota; class Bacilli; order Lactobacillales; family Streptococcaceae; genus Streptococcus. The sequence continues at coordinate 118,519 of NZ_VMLR01000003.1, read as the reverse complement.
TCCGAAGTCAGAAGACCTTGACGGACCATATCCAGGAAGGCAAAGATTTTCCCACGCTCCAGTCCCTGTTCAATACCTTCTTCTCGCCCTTTTTCAATCCCCTCTGCACGACCACGTTCTAAGCCCTTTTCCTCAGCTTGTTCCAAGGCATAGTCCTGTGCTAACAAGGCTTGTTCTTCGCGCATACGTAGTTGACTAAACATTTTCCTGTCCTCCTCGGACCAGCTCTTGTAGTCCAGCAGTTGGTCTGCTTGGCTGATGGCTCGCTCGGGGTGCTGGGTAAAGGGTTTATTCCCGAAAAACTCCAACCACGGTTTGCGAATGCTATCTTTGCTGGTTTCTCTGTATTTTCTTAATTCCAAGAACGCCATCTTAACCAAATGGTTTTCTTGTCCATTATTTGTGATAGTTAAAACCTCACCTGTCGTGTCCTCTCGCATACTAAAGCTATGAAAAGCCAAGTCATCTGAGAAGTAGTTGCTATCCACGATTGCGATAGCGTATACTGGTGCGATATGTTTGTAACTCTGGTGTGTATCACCTTCTCGTTGACGAATTTTTTCAAGATTTTGATTGACCTGACTGCACAAATAAGCCCACAGGCGATTGATGAAAAAATTCTGATGATGAACCTGAATTTCGATGATAACTTGCGTACCATTATCCAACTCCGCCAAAACATCTATACTTGTATAGAAATCCTGTGCCGAGTACGGTACGGAAGGCAAGACGTGAATGTTGCTTCCCTCCAAAATGGTCACATTTTTTGCTGGCAAGTCCAACATATCGCGAATAAATTGACAAGTGATTTCTGGATTGCTAAAGATTTTCTTAGCAACCAAGTCATTGGTTGGGCTAATGCCCGGATGACGTACAGTCATGTTTGCTCTCCTTTCATTATAGCACATTTTTTAATCTAATTTACTAGATTTGATGCTTCTATCTATTTATTCGGAAAGGAAATGAATTGTGAAGATATTTTATCTCGTTTCAACTAAAATATGAGCTTGATCAATCAGTTGTCCATCAACAGTCAGATTCAGATAGAAATCCAAGGTCTTATCAGCAGCAAAATACAGGGTTGGTATGGTCAAATCTTTTTTGCTTTCCCCAGCTTGAAACGCAAGGACTTGAATCTCGTCCTGATAGGCGACACCATGCACACCAGTCCCCGGTTGAATCGAAATCTTAGCCTCCAAAGGAGTGTTACATTCGCTACGTTCAACCTTAAAATGAAGAGTCTCTCCCTTTGCTACAGCTAGACTTTTTTCTGCAAATGCTAGTCCCTGAACAACTTCTTGTTTTGATAAGCTAGGAGTTTTATAGAGGGCAATCTTGGTCAATACAGGCATAGATTGTGCCTCTGTAATGACCACGCGCACCTTCTGTGCCTCTACTAACGACCCTCGCAGGAGGCGCTTATGACCAACTGTAAAGCCCATGCCAAATTCCTGCCAGACACCATCTACCTCTACTTGCACATGAAAAGCAGCGATTCGTTGCCCTAGTTTCAAATCTTCTCTTAACTCAATTACATCAAAAGTTTTAGGAGATCCTAAGTCGAGTTCTAACTGAATTGGCAAGTCTGCATCGCTTGCCCAAGAACTGGTCTCAAAGCCGTCTGTCAGATGGTAACAGGCAAAGTCTGCGGAAAGAGCTGGACCAGATACCTCAGATCCCAGAGCCAAATCTTCTTTATAAAGCTCATTGCGATAGACCGCAAATTCATAGAGACGTTCAATATCCTTTGCATCAAAGAGCCCATCTTGATTCGGCGGAATATTGAGCAAGAGTGGAGTTCCCCGACCCACCGAGTGAAAGTAGATTTCGACCAACTCCTCGAGAGACTTAGGATCCTGATCCTCATGGTAGAACCAGCCTGGACGGATGGAAACATCTGCCTCACCGATTGAAAAAATAGTGCCTGAAGAATCTCCATGCTGAAGATAATCCAGCTCTGCTTCTGTTCCTAGTTTGTCAGGATTCACCTTTTGCCACAGTGGATCACCTGCATACCCTCGTTCATTGCCAATCCAGCGGATACTAGTGCCTTCTGTTGAAAAAATCAAGCAATCGCCCTGCAGTTCACGAATGGTTTCAAACCATTTTTCAAATTCATAATTAACCTTTTGAGCCCCCTCTCCTCTGGCACCATCCATCCAGACCTCAGCAAATTTCCCTCCATTTCCATAGGCAGGATTTGATAAAATCTCCTTCAGCTGTGCCAGATAATAGGCATTATAGTCCGCTTCTCGGTCCACATGATAGAGGGGACTATGGGCATCCCAGGGTGATAGGTAGACCCCCATATCCATATCAAACTCTGTGGCAGCTTGGGATACTTCAAGGAGCAAGTCCCCCTCTCCATTCCTCCAAGGACTGGCCTTGACCGAATAATCCGTATAAGCCGTCGGATAGAGGACAAAGCCATCATGGTGCTTGACCACCAAAATCAACTTTTTGAAGCCCGTTTCCTTGAGTACGCGAACCCACTCACGCGCGTCTAACTGTGTCGGGTTAAAGCGTTCAGGATCCTCCTGACCTGTCCCCCATTCCTGATTATAAAAAGTATTGGGTCCAAAATGGATAAAGGCTGCTAGTTCATCCTCTAAATAAGCTAGCTGGGCCTGACTAGGCAAGGGGCCATGCGGTTTTATTTCTCTTACCATACTACTTCCTATCTACATTTTTCTTTACTTTTTTGGCATACACTTGCAATTCTGTTAACGCTAGGGGACTGCTCAAGCCTTCAAATCGAAGACGAAGGGCATAAGTTTCCACCTTGTCAAATTCAAAACGAAGCTCCTCATCCTTGTCGCTTGAAACTTTTCGGATAGCTGATACAGGGCGCCAATTCTGCTCTTGCTTGAGCAGGGAATCCTTATCCAAATGATTGGGAGTCCGAGGCAAGCTAGGCTCATTCCCTACATAATAATCGATAAAGGTCGGCTCAACGGCCACATATTCTTGATTTTCAACATAATACAAGGTCAGGTTATCCACAAATCGCGGTTTTAAAATCCCTGCATCTCCAAAAAGAATGCCCACGCTGGCTTGCTCTGACTTGGTAATCCAAGTATTGGCTGTTGATTTTTTCCGAGCAATGACCTTGTCATTGAGGTAAGAGGCTGGGTGATTTGGCTCTGAGTGAGAAGCAAAGACCAGAGGCAGGTTGGACCCTGTCCACTGATTGGAAATAACTCCCCCATCTACACTGACATCTGTCACATGAATGGTGACTGTTGCTGGCAACTCACAGCCCGCTACTTGTCCTGTGAGCACACTTTCTCCTACCTGAGCATAGACTTGAGGTTCGAGTTCATCCCAAGTCACCTTGGCCGTATCTCGTCTACCATCTGATAAGACTAGCTTGACTCGGTCTGGTAAGTGTGGGGCTTCCTTAACAAGCGTCCAAACCTTTTCAGGCTCAATAGCGCAAGTCCCTGGGACACAAACCTGAGCAGAAGCCTTTAAATCCAAACACTCTAGCTGACCAGATACCGTAAATTCATGAAAGCTTTCTATATCTTCTTCCGAGATTGCCTCCCAAACAACCTTGACTCGTTTTGCACTACCTGACTCATAGTCCACCAAGACTGAAGATGGCAGCTGTGGATAAGTCCCCCTATCTGTATACAAGCGAAGTGGTCGTACAGAAAGTGCCTGCCCTAGTGAGGTATTTTCTGCGACCTGCAAATGAGTTTGATAGGTCTTTCCTTGATAAATAGCACTGATAACCAAGTCGCCTGCAGACAAGCAATGAAGCACTCCCTGCTTGATAATGGCGTGGGCACCACCACTCGTCTCCCAAATCACTTCACTATTCCCCACCTTGTTCACAGGGTTATCCACAGTTTGTGGATAAAGTCCAATAGCTGGGGAATCCCCTTCTTGTAATCCTGCCTGCTTGTCCACTCGAATCTCAAATAAGCGCTTAGTTTTCAATGGTTGGGTAGCCAAAGCCTCTCCCACTAAGAGATCAAAACTTGCTGGCTCTAGCCCTCTAGCACTAGCCTTTACTCTGACTAGACCTGCCTGCTCCAAGCTCTGAACTAAGAGGACACCTCTGCCATGAAATGCTTTCCGCTTAAACCGACCATTTTTCTGGGCTTGGTAACGTTCACGACTGGCCTGCCTGCCATTATCCACACCCACAATGCGAGCAGGGCCCTCAATTTTAAAATGAAGCTGATTGGAAGCAGTCGGCACCCAATTTCCATCCTTGTCCAATACATCAAAATAGAGATAAAGGAGGTCTTGCCTATCTGGCTCCAGTTTTGTTTTCTCGGCATGTAACCCGATTTTGTCTGGCTTACCTGCAGTCACCACCCTATCTTCTGCCACAAGCTGACCTTGATGGTTATAGGCCACAGCACGCAATTTTCCTGGTTGATAAGGCAAACGCCATTCGAGATAGAGTTGGTCAGAACCTTCTCCCTCTTGATATTTTCTGCCATCTGAAGTCCATTTCTCCTGAAAGGTCTTCCTACCTTGAGATTTTCCATTGAGAAATAGCTCTACAGAACGGGCATTTGAATACACTCGAACAGGGATATCCCCATACTTATCCACAACTTGTTGATAACTCTTGTGGATTTCCCAATTCCAGTGGGGCAGGATATGAACCATGGGATGCTGATCTAGGTCCAACCACTGACTTTGATAGAGATAATAGTCATTTTTAGGAATCCCTGCTGTATCCACGATCCCAAAATAAGAACTCTTGACAGGTGTGTCATTTTGGTTGTGCCAAGGAGTCGGCTCACCGATATAGTCCACTCCTGTCCAGATAAACTGACCTGCATAGTCTAGCCTATTTCTATCTGCTATCCAAGAAGCCGTCGCCGTCTTCCCCCAAGGAACCCGATCATTGCCATAGTCCGACTGTTCAAAATTCCTCACGCGGCGATTATCCCCAACCCATTCCTTAGCTGGGCGAAAATAGCTATCACGTGTTCGGGTAGCCGATGAGGTTTCAGACCCGTAAAGTCGCCACTTGGGATGTCTTTTACGAATCGCGTCAATATTATCTTCCGAGTAATTTAAGCCCACCACATCCAGCAAATTGGCTATCTTTTCATGACCTCCAGAACCATCTCCGAAGCGGAATTGGTCCATTCCCATAGTCACAAAACGGCTATCATCCACTTCCTTGACCCTTTCTAGCAAGCGTTTGATCGTCTTCAATGAATGGGCATCTCCATTTGCTTCGCTGACTTCATTTCCCAAGGACCACATAAAAATCGCTGGATTGTTCTTGCCACGCTCGATCATAGTGCGCAAATCATAATCTGACCAGAAATCGCCTACTTTCGCTTCTGGATGAGTCGCTTCTTCCTCAAAAAAGCGACCATAGTCATATTCTTTCTTGCCTCCATACCAGGTATCAAAGGCTTCTTCTTGAATAAGTAGCCCCATTTTAGCAGCCACATCCAGCAAAATACTACTGGCTGGATTATGGGTAATTCGAATTGCATTGACACCCATTTCCTTCATCTGGCGCAAGCGTCTCTCAGCAGCTGACCTGTTTTCCACAGATCCCAACGCTCCGTAGTCATGGTGCAGACAAACCCCATGAATCTTCAACCAGCTACCATTTAGAAAGAAGCCCTTATCCGCTTGCCAATCCATATAGCGGTAACCAAAGGTCTCCTCTTCTTCATCAACCAAAATGCCATTTTTATAAAGACGAGTCTTCAATTGGTAAAGGTGAGGGGAATCAATATCCCAAAGCAAGGGTTGGAAAATTGATATGGCTTGTTGGAAAGAATATTTGTCCCCAGACTCAATCACTAGAGAGTCTGTCGCCTGCCAGTCTGACAGCTGTTGTCCATCATACCAGATACTCTGCTCCAAATACACCGACACGGACTGAGGTCCATCATTTGAAACCTTACTTGTAAGCTGAGTCTCCACCCATCTATCTCTTTGTTCCTTTAGCTTGGGACTTTCTATCTTAATTCCATATAAATCCAGATGAACTGCATCTGTAATCAACAATTTTACTTCTCGGTAAATACCGCTACCAGAGTACCAACGACTGCTAGGTTGCTGATTTTCCACAAAAACCGCAAGCTGGTTGGCTGTCCCATCGTTTCTTAGATAAGGGGTGATATTATAAGAAAAGGGTGTATAGCCATTGGGATAATAGCCTAGCACTTGCCCGTTGATATAGACTTGGGCATTCATGTAAACCCCGTCAAACAACAAGCGCACCGATACAAGACTGGCATCTTCTTCCAAGTAAAACTGCGTCCGGTACCAGGCTTGACCCCCGTTTAACTGACCACCCTCATTTTGCGCTGGCGAATAATGGTCAAAATCATTGTAAATACTCCAGTCATGCGGCACTTGAATGGTCTGCCAATTTTCCCTCTGCAAATCCGGCGCCAAGGCCTCTCCTTTCCCTACCTCCTGGCTAAAAAACCAGTGATTTCGTAAAACTTCTTTTCTTCTCATATAAGCATTCCTCTTTAAACAAGTCTATTGACTTGACTATAGCACAAAACAAAAGCGCTTTCAAGATTTCCTCCATCACTCCCTAAATCCTCAGAAAAGATTCTATAATTTGTGGAAAAGTCTGAAAATCACTCCATATTCAAGCAAACTGTAATTTTCAAGAAACAGGGTCAAACCTTACAAGAGAGCAAAAAACACCCCTCTGAATGTTCATTCCAGAGAGATGTCCCTTTTGTCTTAACTATTGTAAATCGACTGTCTAAAGTCATCTGAATCTTTGAGATAAGCTTTATAAATCGCTTTTTTCAGTTTTTGAACGGGTGTTTCGATAAACTCAAACTTTTTAGCCGTGGTATTTCCTGCTTTTATTTGAGCAAGTTCTTCTTTAACAGCTTTATTCATAAGCTCTTGTAATTTTTCTTTACTATCAATCACTTCTTCTTTTCCGTTGTAATTTATAGTAATTAGTTTTAACTTACCTAATTTCTCAACACGCTCAGTTATTTGCTCTTTTTTGAAAGCTGCGTAAGATTTTCCTAAAATGTTATTGAAAATGTAAGTATCAGATAGAGGCTTGTTCTCAGACTCTGCTGCTTGCTTGTATTGATTTGACACATAAGGAACAAATCCTTCATAATAGCCCAAAGCAGCCATCAATTCAAAAGCTTGTTTTCTAAAGGTGATGTCCCCACTCATACCAGTGTCATTTTGACTAACACCATAAATGGTATCAAACATATCCACTAAATAATACCCATTAGCTTCAATAACACCTTTATCAGTAAATCCTTTTATAATGTAACGATTCACTAAAATGTTATTGTCAATTAAACTATTGATATCCGTTAGTTTTTCCGCTTCTGCCAGTGTGATTTCTGAGATTTTTTCACTCTTGTGCGTAGCTTGAACTGCTGGATTTGTGTATGTTACGGGTGTTCTAGTCCCAGTTGAAGTAATCGGAGTTATTTTCTTGAAGTATTTAGTTTTATCTGCCGCTGAAAGTTGTTTTGTTGCTTCCGCTTCTAAATAATCTAGACTATATAACACATCAAAACTTCCATGCATATAAGATTTCAAATCTGCATCCGTCTTAAATCTATCTGGTGTTTTGTTGTAGAAGCCATTTTTCTTACTTTCATCGTAAACGAAGTTTAAGTTGAAATATGTATCTTTTTCTGGTGTGTAAGAATTTTCGAAGATTCCTCTAGCATAAAACTCTGCCGCTGTACCATCTCGACGACCATGATTATTAAACAGTACTGTTCTGTCTAATAAATGCGTCATTTCGTGAGAGTAAGTCGCTGAACCTCTATCATCAAGAACTCTATCTATAAAGTAACGGACACCCACTCCATTGGCTTCTGCACCTACATTTTGCGATGGCGAGTACATTCCTAAAGGTGTCATGAAGTCTTTAACCCCTTTATCCGCTGTTGGTCCTGATTCTTTAGACCATGTTGTCGCTATTCCAGCAGACGTATTCGTCGTATATTTCTTCATCGTATCTACAATTACTCTATTTGTAATTAGTTTCGGACGATTTTCTTCTTTTGTAATTCTGTATAAAGTGTCAACATAATTAGCCTGTCTTGTGGCTGTTAGTTCTATCAATACTTTAACTTTTTCTAATTCTTCTTTATACTTAACTGGATTCGTTTTCTCTAAAGAAGTATCCATATACGTTCCGATGTTTCCGTAGGTTACCGTCGCTATGTTAGTTATAGCATACACGCTTGGTTCTTTAATATTTACCAAACCTAATAATGTAGCTACATTTTGTTGTCTTCTACTTTCTATTTGACGATTTTCAGCTCCATATTTCTCAGGAGGAGTAGTTAATTTTGTATATAAGTCTACTTTTTCATCAGGTTTTTCTTTCGAAGCTTTTTCAACTACGATAGCTTTAGTCGCTTTCTTCAACCACGTATCGCCATCCATATTAGTGAATGTAGTTCTATTGTAATCTAGGAAATCTAATAATGTTAGTTTATCTGTAATTTTACCAAAGTATTTCTCAAATGTTTTTGGACTATTGGTTAATCTTAATTCATCATAACTCATAGACCCAAGGTGTGTTAACCAATCTAAAGAAGTAAGGTCTTTTTTACCGAACGAACTTGGATTATAAGCTAGAATATCACGGATGTTGGTATCTCCAAAATCAATATTATAAAAACGATTGATATAGGATAACCCTAGTAATATTTTCTCTTTATTAGCTTCAATATCACCTTTTACTTTTTCTCTATTTTGTTGATTGTCACCTAAAATACTCAAGGTGTGCGCCGCAACTTTTTTCAAACTAGCTTCTAAATCGTTTTTAGTCGCATCAAGTGTTTCTTTAATCGATAATTTTTCAAGATATTCTTTTCGTAGAATTTCTTTTACTTCAGACTCTGTTATATTTGGATTAGTTTTTCGTAATTCGTTTCGTTTTAAGAAGAAATCTCGATTTATTTCTATGTCTGATGGAGCTAACTGTGATTTTAATTTTTCGTTTGTCAATAAATCTATAGACTTCATTTCAGTACTTGCTTGAGTTACATTCACCGCATTTTCTAACTCACTATTTTCTGGCAGTAAATGCGGTTTGTCTTCTTTAGTACCAACCAAAATTACTTTTTGGCGCATAGCTTTAGTTACTTCAGTTTTCTCAGTTGAATTTGTTAACTCTCCTGTCTCAGAATTAACTTCATAAGTTTTAGTGACGGTTGTTTCCCCTTGCTCGCCTTCACTTTGAACCTCTTCTTTTCCTTTCGGAAGTTCAGGATCATCTTTTCTTTCCTCAGTAATATCAATAGGTGACACTATCTTTTCTACGTTTCCAACTTTTACTATTTTGTCTTTAGCTGGAGTGTTTTCTGTTGTAGTTTCTTCTGAGATAGCTCCTGTTTCTTGATTTACTGTGTATTTTGTAGTTGATACTGTACGCCCTTTTTCACCCGGTGTTTCTTCTATTTTCTGATTGTAATCTAACGCTGGATTTGCTTCATAAACTGTTTTAAAAGGAATTTCTTGTGATTGAACTGTTGGTTTTGTTCCTACTGCCGTTATTTTCGCCTGCATTGGCTTAGCGACTTTTGTCGTTACAGCTGGCTCCGTCAAGTCTCCTGTTTGTTCATTTACTTTGTAGACTTTTATTGTTGTCGCTTCTTCATCTTGACCTTGTTCTCTAACTACTTTAACCCCTTTATCAAGTGACTCATCCGCAACAAACTGTTCGCGTCTTTTGACTGTTGATCTTGTTTCTTCTACATTTCCAACCTTAATAACTCTATCTACTGGATGTTTTTCTATCTTTGTTGAAGTGTTTTCTACTATTTTCCCAGTACTTTCATTAAAACTGTAAGAAGTAGTTGTCACTTCCTTACCATTTTCACCTGCTACTTCTACTTGTTGCTCTTGGTAATTTAAAGCTGGCGATGCTGTATAGATTGTTTTATAGTCCAGTACTTTTTCTTTCGTTACTGGACTTGGGACAGTTGGTTGCTCTTGGGGAGCTAAGGGTTCAGGCTGAACAGCTGATTCTGGTTCGTTTCCTTGACTTGGCTTGACCTCTGCAGATGAAGGCGTTTGTTCTGGTTGTTTTTGGGGTTCTTGTGGGGCAGACTCACCAGTATCTTTTACCCCCTCAACTGGATTCTCCAGCTGGTTCTCCTCACCCTTTTGTTCCGCAGAAGATTGATCTTCTTCGCGTCCTGATTCCACGGCTGGGCTTGCTGGCTCAGAATCTTTGGTCTCAGCAGTTTCTTTAGATGGTGGCTGGGACTCAGTACCTTGTGGGGCAAGAGTTTGATTTTCCTCGCCCCCTGATTCCATGACTGAGGTTGCTGGATCTGGTTGCTTCGGCTCGGCTTCGGGTTTGTCAGGTATTTGTTTCTCGCCCGATGTTGCTTCTGTACCCGGCGTTTCTTCTGCTCCTGGTCTTGGTTGTCCTATTCCATCAGCTGGTTTTGTCTCTGTTTCATTCTCTACTATTGGAGTTTTTTCAGATTGAACTGGTCTACCTTCCTCAGATTTTGGTGCAACTTCTTCCTTAGTCCCAACTGCAACCACCTTGTCCACCGGCTCTTTTGTAATTATATTTTCTATAACTTTACTAGATTTTTCCCCATTAACGATAGTGACTTCCGTATAGATGGTGCGTTCACCAACAACACCGTCTTGAACAACTTTAGTTTGCCCTTTAGCTAAGCTTGCATCTTCTTGTTCTATCGTTTGGAAAGCAACCTCCTCTGTAGTGACTAGCAATTCTGGTTTCTCTACTGTGGCATTTAACACACCTTCCTCAGGACTTGTTTTATAATCACTATTATTTTCTGCTTTTGGTTGTTCTACTTGGGGATTTCCTGCAACTTCTTCCTTAGTCCCTATGGGCAAAATTTCATCAGGAGCTTGTTTGCTTACAGGAGCTTCAACAATTTTCTCAACTGCGTAGGATGGTTGAGGAGATTGCACAAGGTCTTCAGTCGAGCTAAAATGAGATGTAGTCTGTGGTACAATCTTCTTAAATTGAGGTTCTGAACTTTCCTCCTTTTGAGATAATGCTGGCGACTCTATCTTATCAACAGAAAGTTCCTTGCTAGCACTATCTCTTACCAAATAATATCCCGTAAATTCATATCCTTGGACTCTTTCAGGACTTGGTAAAAACTGACCTTCTACCCTTTTAACAAGGGCTGGTTGCAATTCTACCAGATTTTCTAAAGCAGAGATGGATGCTCCCCAGCCACCAACAGCAAAGACGGTCACAAGGAAGTAAGACGCTCCCCTTTTTCTCTTGATTAAAGTAAAGGAAAGCAATAATAATCCTGCTCCCAAGATAAACATCCCATCATTAGAAAAAAGACCTGTTTCTGGTAATCTTGTAGCCAATTTTCGATAGATAAAGTAGTATTCTTTTCCCTCTTTTACCTCAATCTTATTTTCTTCAAACCATTGCAACTCAGATTTCAGCTTTTCAGATAAATCCTGCTCATCCAAATAATGACTTGAAATTAGTTTTGAACTCGTTTCGGTAGCCTGTACAGGTTGAGCACTCATACCAGCAAAAAATAGACTCGTTCCTAGCAAGACTGAACAAGCTCCTATTGCATATTTCCTCAAAGAAAAACGCTGCTTTCTCTCAAATTGAAATTCTTTCATCCCATCTCCCATCATTCATTATTACTGTATATTTAGTATATCAGAAATAGTCTATATTCACAAATCTTTCTAGTTATTCCCTTATCATTCCTAATTAAAGTAGACAATATACAATAATTTTTAGTTAAATGTATATCAATGTTCTTTGTTTTTCTTAACAAACGTAATACAAAAAGAGCCTGTTGCCAAGCTCTTTAATCTATTATTTCTTTTCAGCGCGAAGGGCTGACAAGATTTGTGTACGGATATCATCTACACCATTTGGAGTATTTGGTAAAAAGATGGTTTGATTTCCTTTTGCAGCAAAGGTGTTCAAGGTATCCAAATACTGGTTGGTCAAGAGGATTGACATGATTTGTTCTTCTGTCATACCAACATTGGCTTCCTTGAGTTCGGTGATAGACTCTGCCAATCCATCCACAATCGCCTTACGTTGTTGGGCAATCCCCACACCATGAAGGCGGTCTTTTTCTGCTTCGGCTTCAGCTGCAGTGACAATTTTAATCTTATCGGCTTCTGCCAATTCTTGCGCTGCGACCCGCTTACGTTGCGCTGCATTGATTTCATTCATGGATTGCTTGACTTCTGCGTCTGGTTCAACCTTAGTAATCAAGGTTTTCACGATAATATAACCATAAGTAGTCATTTCTTCTGCTACTTGGTGTTGAACTTCAAGGGCAATCTCATCTTTTTTCTCAAACAATTCATCCAAGGTTAATTTTGGAACAGAAGAACGAAGGGCATCTTCGATATAAGATTTAATCTGAGATTCTGGACGCATGAGTTTATAGTAGGCATCTGTCACGCTCTGCTCGTTGACACGGTACTGAGTCGCTACATTCATCATAACGAACACATTGTCCTTGGTCTTGGTCTCAACCACAATATCGCTTTGCAGCAAGCGCAACTGAATGCGTGCTGCAATCGAGTCAATCCCAAAAGGTAAGCGAATATGAATACCGCTATTGGCAACCTTTTGGTATTTCCCAAAGCGTTCAATAATCGCCACCGACTGCTGACGAACCACATAAACTGTACTCAGTGTGACTATCAGCAATAGGAGCACACAAACAATCAGAAAAATCATGAAAAATATTGCCATAATGGAACCTCCACAAGTATTTTTCTAGTATTATAGCACATTTAAAGAAGGCTGTGCCGTTTTTACTGCGATTTTTCCTGAAATGTCAATAATTAGAGGTGAATTGTCACATTGTCGTCTAATCTCTTGCTAAAATAACTGGTAAGAAATTAGGTGCACCATGCCAGTTCTTTCTAGACCACCCTTATTTCGATTTTAAACAATTAAGAGTCAAACTGGAAACAGACAGATATTGAGCTAATGTAAATCTGTTTGTGACAAATGTTTTTAATATAATGTTTTATCCCTCAAGTTAATGAAGGAAGTTGTTATATATAGCAATTTTACTCACAATGTAAGTTAGTTTTAATATACAAGCTACCATACTTCAAGAATTAAGCAATGTTGATGATATAAATTTATTGTGGTATACTATTTTTGTCATCGGTTACCGATTACGTTCCTATGGGTTCGTGAGAGGAGGTAAAACTAATGAGCCTTATCATAGAGCTCGCTCTTACTATTATAGCGGATGTCATCGCAGGAATTATCCTGTATTTCGTCTGCAGATGGCTAGATAGTAAGGAGTAGACCGAGTGACTAGCCTATCAACACCCGTTAAAATCGCTAAGATACGTCAAAAAAGCCCTTAACTACGGCCATAGTTAGGGGCTTTGGTGTTCTAATGAACCTTACCAATTGACTATATTCTAGCATATAAGTCCTAATATTTCAAGCATTAAGTAAGGTTGATGGTCTAAATTTATTGTGGTATACTATTTTGGTCATCGGTTACCGATTACGTTCCTATGAGTTCGTGAGAGGAGGTGAAACTAATGAGCCTTATCATAGAGCTCGCTCTTACTATTGTAGCGGATGTTATAGCTGGAATTATCTTGTATTTCGTCTGCAGATGGCTAGATAGTAAGGAGTAGACCGACTGACTAGCCTATCAACACCCGTTAAATCGCTAAGATACGTCAAAAAAGCCCTTAACTACGGCAATAGTTAAGGGCTTTGGTGTTCTAATGAACCTTATCAATTAACTATATTCTAGCATATAAGCCCAGATATTTCAAGAGTTTTATTTATTTTTTAAGTTCCCTTAGATATCTGAAAGGTCTAAAGTGAAACGGAATAAGTAATGTCTAATCCCTTTAAAAGACTCACAAAAACATCATTGCAGTGAACTGCACTCCAATAGTTCAAGAATTAAGCAATGTTGTTGATATAAATTTATTGTGGTATACTATTTTTGTCATCGGTTACCGATTACGTTCCTTGCGGTTCGTGAGAGGAGGTGAAACTAATGAGCCTTATACCTGAGCTTGCTCTTACTATTATAGCGGATGTTATAGCTGGAATTATCTTGTATTTCGTCTGCAAATGGCTAGATGGTAAGAAGTAGACCGAATGACTAGCCTATCAACACCCGTTAAATCGCTAAGATACGTCAAAAAAGCCCTTAACTATGGCACTAGTTAGGGGCTTTGGTGTTCTAATGAACCTTATACACTAATTACATTATAGCATATAAGTCCTAATATTTCAAGCATTAAGCAATGTTGATGATCTAAATTTAATGTGATATACTATTTTTGTCATCGGTTACCGATTACGTTCCTTACGGTTCGTGAGAGGAGGTGAAACTAATGAACCTTGCCCCAGAGCTCGTTCTTACTATTGTAGCGGACGTCATAGCAGGAATTATCTTGTATTTCGTCTGCAAATGGCTAGATGGTAGGAAGTAGACCGAATGACTAGCCTGTAAACACCCGTTAAATCGCTAAAATACGTCAAAAAATCCCTTAACTACTGCAATAGTTAAGGGATTTGGTGTTCTAATGAACCTTGCCTATCGATTTTATTCTAACATACAGGTCCAGATATTTCAAGAGTTTTATTTATTATTTAAAATTCCTTAGTTCTGAAAGGTATTTGATTTTTCATCAATTCATTTAAAAATACTATACAAATTTCTTACATTTTCCATAAGTGTGATATAATGGACTCAATAAGATAACTTGTGAAGGATAAACGCTGGGTCCCAGAATGGGGTAGACTGAAAGGTTGAGCATTCCTATGTGCCTGGGGTTATCTTTTTATTTTGATTTTTTTAAGGCTCTCTACAAAGTTTAGAGGGTCTTTTTCTATTCCTATAGAATATACCAAAACACCCCTTAACTATCGCACTAGTTAAGGGCTTTGATGTTCTAATGAACCTTATCCATTAAAATCATTCTAACATACAGACCCCGATATTTCAAGAGTTTTATTTATTGTTTAAAGTTCTGAAAGGTCTATAATGCAGTTAGCTATCTAGTACCCAAAAACCGACTAGCTCTTATGAACTAGTCGGTTTCTCATCAATGCGCCAACATTTCTTGGGCAATTTCTTGGCCAGATAGGTTATCTGGGTAGTAGGTTGGCCAGTTGTCCATTTCTTCAAAGAGGGCTTCTTGGCTTGTGCCTCCAAAGAAAATATGGAAATGTTCTGCCTTAACTGGGGCGATATTGTGGTCACTAAACTGAACATACTTGAACTGTCCAGCGTCCGCATCCGTTGCTTCAAAGAGGAAGCGCACGCCACGATTGCCTTTCTTGTAAGTCAAGATTTTCTTACCCACATACTTGTAAGTGTATTTCTTGCTTTGTCCACCTTGAACAAATTCCATAGTATTATCAGTAATGTTAATCTTAGTGACATCTGTCTGATAGCCTTTTGTATAGTAGGCCTTGTACTCTGCCTGAGTCATCTTACCAGTCAACTTAGCCTTGTAGTCAAAGACTTGGTCAAACGTACCATCTTCAAGGAAAGGATAAACTGATTGCCAGTTACCTGCATAGTCACTCAAAGTGCGGTCCTTGACGTCTGCATCCTCAAAGTAACCATTTTGAACTGTCTTGGTATCCTCTGCCTTTTCAGGTTCGATAGCTGGACCTTCTTGGTCTGTTGTTTGTTTTAGAGCCTTGAGGTTTTTCTCCATGATAGAGATGTAATTTTCTCCCGCCTTGGTGTCCTCTTCTGTCAGACTTTCTAAAGGATTAAGGACATCTGTTTTGACACCTGCCTCTTTTGAAAGTGTGTTAGCAAGGGCTTGTGAGGCATTTTCTTCAAAGTAGATATAGGCGATTTTATTTTTCTTGACGTACTCTGTCAATTCTGCCAGACGTGCAGCTGATGGCTCTGCATCTGGAGAAAGTCCTGAGATAGCGACTTGTTTGAGCCCATAGTCTAAAGCGAGATAGTTAAAGGCTGCGTGTTGCGTTACAAAGCTCTTTTGTTTGGCTTGAGACAAGCCTTCTGCATAAGCCTTATCCAAGGCTTGTAATTTTTCGATATAGGCAGCAGCATTCTTCTCAAAGGTCTCTTTTTTATCAGGATAATCTGCTGACAAGCTATCACGGATGTGCTCTACAAGTTTAATGGCACGAACTGGTGATAACCAAACATGGGGGTCAAACTCATGGTGATGGCCTTCTTCGCCATGGTCATGGTCTCCCTCTTCTTCCTCACCACCTGGCAAGAGCAACATATCACCTGTCGCCTTGATGGTTTTCACTTTTTTCTTATCCAAAGTATCTAGCAATTTAGGAACCCAAGTTTCCATGTTTTCATTTTCATAGACAAAGGTATCTGCATCTTGGATTTTGGCAACTGCCTTGGCAGACGGTTCATATTCATGGGGTTCTGTACCAGCACCGATGAGAAGTTCTACATTAGAAGTATCTCCTGCTACTTGCTTGGTAAATTCATAGACAGGGTAAAAGGTTGTCACGATATTGAGTTTGCCATCTGCTTGCTTTTGATTGGAACAAGCCACTAAAAACAAGGCACATAGACTGGCTAGTAATAAGCTAATTTTTTTCATCTTAGTCTCCTATTTGATAAAACGTCTTACTAAACTGATTAGTAAAAAGACAGTTACAAAAATAATGGTAATACTTGCACTTGCAGGTGTTTCTGCATAGTAGGAAATGTAAAGTCCTGCTACCATTCCCAAAAATCCAATAGCACTGGCAAGCAGCATAACCGATTTAAAGTTTTTCCCCAGACGCAGGGCAATACTAGCTGGTAAGACCATGATAGTCGATACCAAAAGAGCTCCTGCAGCAGGAATCATAAGGGCAATGGCCACCCCTGTCACCATGTTAAAAAGAATGGACATGGTACGAACAGGCAAGCCATCCACAAAGGCCGTATCCTCATCAAAGGTCAGGATATACATTGGACGAAGGAAGAGGAAGGTCAAAATCAAGACAACCGCTGCAATGACAAAGAGGGAAATAACCTGCTCCTCACTGATAGTCACGATTGAACCAAAAAGATACTGGTCCAAACTCATAGAACTCGAGCTTTTACCCTTGCTCATAACAATCAGAGAAACAGCCAGACCTGTTGACATGAGGATAGCTGTCCCGATTTCCATAAAACTCTTATAAACCGTACGGAGATACTCCAGAAAGATCGCCGCAATCAAGACAATGGCAATAGTAGAAATAGTTGGAGAAATCCCTAGTACCAGACCAAAGGCTACACCTGAAAGCGAGACGTGGCTGAGGGTATCACTCATCAAACTCTGACGGCGCAAGATAAGGAAGGTCCCCAATACTGGCGAGAAAAGACTCATGGCAATAACGGCCAGAAAGGCACGTTGCATAAAGTCATAAGATAACAAACTAAGCATGGCCCACCTCCTGATCATTCTCATGAACGTTGAAACAACGCCATGGCGAGTCTTGGTTACGGACTAGATGAATATTGCGGTCCGCATAGTCCTTAACTTCTTCAGGGTCATGGGTAATCATCAAAACAGCCTTGCCATGATGATGGGCGCTGTGGTGCATGAGTTCGTAAAATTCGTTTTTACTTCCTGCATCCATCCCCGTTGTCGGCTCATCTAGGATAAACACATCTGGATCCGAAGCAAACATACGCGCAATCACCGCTCGCTGCTTTTGTCCTCCAGATAGAGACCCTAAGCGTTTGTCTCGGTGTTCCCACATACCAACTGAGTCCAAACTAGCCTTGATATGCTCCTCATCATGAGCATTCAAACGACGGAACCAACCCTTTCGTGGATAGCGACCGGACTTGACAAATTCATAAACCGTACTTGGAAAACCAGCATTAAAACTGGCAATCTGTTGAGGAAGGTAGGCTATTCTCAATTTCTTACCCTGCGTATTTGTCTTTGAAATGGTCACCTTTCCAATGCGTGGTTGGAGAATTCCAAGACTGGCCTTAATCAGTGTCGTCTTAGCTGCCCCATTCTCCCCCGTCAAGGTAACAAATTCCCCACTATCAACACTATAATTGATATGTTCAAGAACGGGCTCCTTATCATAATAGAAGGATAAATCCTCTACCGTAATATATCTCATTATTTGATTTCTCCTACTAAAGCAGTCAAAAACCGCTGGATCACTTTTTGTTCATTTGGAGTAAACTGAGTCGCCACTTGTTCATAGGTTAAAAGTGTATGCTCATGGTGATGATGATGCTCCTCAGCGATTGGACGAGCCAAATCAGTCAACTGATAAAAAATCACACGCGCATCCTTAGGATCTTTAGACGTTTCCAACATCCCTTCCTTGACCAAAGACTTAATGGCCTTGGTAACTGCTGCCTGACTGACATTGAGACGACGCGCCAACTCTGAATTGGTTAAAGATTCCTCTGACAAGAGCATGAGAATATGCTCCTGAGTATTGGTCAGAGCCACCTCGCTAGTGCAATGACCTATTAGGATTTCATGCTGATTTTCTGCCTGTAAAATCACCTCATTCAAAAAGCCATCGATATCCTTCGCTAGCTGTCTCATATCTGACTCCTTTCCTTTTGAACTTCTCTTTTTAAGAGAAAAATACTATTCTTTGACATTTTGTTTACCAGTTAATTATATCACAAGCAAAAAAAGAGTCAAGAAAAAACGTAAAAATCGGCTTCATTCTTGAACTCTTCATAGGATGGTCAATCTTTGTGCGCAAGTTTATTATAGTAACAATGAGGCATTTTATCTTATTTTCTTACCTAGGTAGTGGCGTTGTAACAAAGTCTCCACGACTTCAAAATCCAACTCATCATCGATATCATAAGAATAGAGCTTTGGCATTTCATAAGCTACTGTCTTATCTGTATAAAAGCTCTCATCCCGTAGGTAAAGACTCTTACGAGAAATCCAAATACTTCCGTTGGGATAGTAGTAAAGAGGCTCTTTCTGACGAGCATAGTGCTTGGAAACTTGAAGTGGACGGATAAATGGCGACTCTTCCAACTGCAAGTAAAGACTACGACTCTTGTCTGCCTTGACACAGGAAATCAAATGATCTGCTCCAGACTTGCAGTAGAGTTGATAGGATTCGGTAAGGTGATCTACCTCTCTCAAGGGTGAAGTCACCTGTAAATTAACGAATACTTGATTCTCTTCAAAGGGTTGTAAAAAATCGCATAAAGTTGCTAGACTAGAGGTTGTTGACAAGGCCAGTTCTTTTGGTCTGTGGACACAGCAAATCTCTGGATAGACTTGACGACAGAGTTCCAGATAGGTGGGAGAATCTGACGATACCCATATTTCACTAAATAACTTGGAGGCTAGAGCGACCTCTATCGTATAGAAAACCAAGGGTTTGCCTGCAAGTGATTTAATATTTTTATCCACTAAGCATCGAGATCCAGAACGAATCAGAATAATGGCTATCGGTTTAGATTTTTCTTTCATCTAACCTTCCTAGAAATAAGATAAAAACGGATAGAGTAATGATAGGATTAGCAACACTTTTCAATCACCTTATTACAACACCAAATCAGAAAATACTAACAATCTCATCAAGCACAAGTCCTCTTATTTTATCCCTCTTAACATAAAAAGTGGAGAAGACAGTGATTGTCCTCTCCAAATTTTAGCTAACACCAACCTACTACAGTTGATAAATCAATATTTTGAGCAAATACTATTCACTATCCTTCTTACGTAGAACAAGGCTTAATCCACTCAAAATGCCAACAAATCCAAATGCTGCTAAGGTTGCATTTGACTCAGTACCTGTATTTGGCAATTGAGATACTTCCCTTGATGGAGCTGGATAAGTACTTCCACCAGAATGATAAGTTGATGGAACTGAGTTATTCGGAACTTTAGGTGTTTCCGGATTTTCGTTTTGTTGAGGGGTAGGAGTAGGTGTTGGTGTTGGAGTCGGTTCTGGCTTAGGCTCTGGTTTCGGTTCCGGTTTTGGCTCTGGCTTAGGCTCTTCAGGAATCTTCAACTCTGGAATGTCCACAACTGGAGGATCTAACGGAACCACTCCACCGTCAAACTCAGGAACTTCTACTTTTGGAGCATCCATTTGCATTACATATTGGTAAACAATAGTAGTAACACCTTCTTTAACCAGTCCTTTTTCCTCAATCGTATTGTTGAACTTATCAGAAGCTGGAAGAACACGTTTCAATCGGAATGTCACTCCATCCACTTCAATCGTTTGTGGTGGTGTCACCGCATACTCTTCACCAGTCGCAGTGTATGTAGTCTCTGCCTTATCGCCCGTAATTGTAGTACTTGCTTTAGCTACAACTACATTATCTTTTACAACAACATCTGATGCAAGGAAGTTTTCATTAACATCTACAAATTTAACGATTACTGTTCCTTTTTTATCTTTTTCAGCATCATCTACTTTTCCATTGTATTCTGGCACTTCCTCTTTTGGTGGGAATGGCGGAATAAATGGTTCTACTTCTTCTGCGTATTGATAAATAACCGTTGTTGTTCCTTCTGGAATTTTACCTGATTCTTTATCTGAGTTTCCTAGAGTTGTTGACACTGGTAGTACTCGTCGGTAAATATATTTCTTACCGTTAAATTCTATTGTTTCTTTACGATTTTCTACTGTGCTATATTCTTCATTTGTTGGTGTGTATGTTGTTTCGGCATCACAATCAGCATAGACTTTTGTCGTAGCTTTTTCTACTACTACATTATCTTTAACAGTAACTGCAGTGTCAATTTCATTTCCTTGAGCGTCTACATACTTAACAACTACAGAACCTTTTTTATCTTTCGCTACATCGTGTTCGATAATTTCAGGATTTTCACGGTATTTTACAATTTCACTACTGTCAGTTGATTCGTGTGTTACTGGTAATTCTGCTACTTTTTCTTTGTCTACAGAGTATTTATCGATTTTTGGTGATACTACTTCAGCAAGTTTTTGTTCTTTAGTCCATTCGCTTGTGTATACTACTTCACCGGTTCTACTATTGATTTCTTCACTTCTTGTGAAACGTGCATTTTGGTTAACAGGAGTAGATGCCTCTTGCCCAGCTTTTGGTCCATTTTCGTAAACGTAAGAGATATTACGTTTCACTTCTGTTAATAGACCTAGATCTTTGTATGAACGGTTTTGTGGATCATTAGGAATCTTATCCTCTGGTTTTGGAGGAGTATTATCCCCTTCATTAGGTTTAGTGGGATCAACTGGAATGATTTCATCGTATTGATAAACAACTGTTGTAGTTCCTTCTTTCACCTTACCAGTTTCTTCTACTACGTTGTTGAAATTAGTATCTACTGGTAATACGCGATAGAATGTGTATTTCTTACCACCCACTGTTATGATTGTTTGTACTTTATTGTTTTCAGTACTGTAATCTACATCGTTATTTGTTACTTCATCACGCGTTGATAGAACTACATCACCTGACTTAGTCGCGTATGTTTTCGTTGTTTTAATAACTGCATCTGTTACTACATTTTCAGCATTTTTGATTTCATTACCATTAGCATCAACGAATTTAACAACTACAGAACCTTTAGTATCAACTACTTTAGATGGTGTTGTTTCTTCTTGTTTATCTAACGTATAGCTATAAATAACGTGTTTTTCACCTTCAGTCACATCACCAGTTGCTGAAGCTGAGTCAGATGTTGGTCCTACATATTTATAAACTAAACCTGTAGCTTCATCTTTTAGCGTCGGATATTGTTTATCCGTTGTGTCATAGTTTTCTGTTACTGTGCGTTTTTCTGTGCGTTCAGAAACCTTCACTCCTTTTGAGTAAGTTACATAAGTGTCTTCATACTCTAGAGGAACATTATTCTTCACTACTTCTGTTTCTTTTAATGTTTTCAAGCTTCCATCTTCGTTGATTACAACGTGTTTTACATCAACTGAACCTGTTTTTGTAACTTCTGATTTAGATGGGGTTTTCTCTTCTTCACTTACTAGACGGTATTCGTAAACAACTTCTGTTGTTCCTTCTACTACTTTTCCACTAGCTGCTGGTGATCCTTGTTTTAGACCTACATACTCATATGTATATCCCGTTTCAGCATCTACTAGCGTCGGATATTGTTTATCTGTTGTGTCATAGTTTTGTTCTACAGTTGCAACATCTGTACGTTCACCAACTTTTGTTTCACCTGAATATAGACTTACAATCGTTTTTGTTTCTAGCGTTACATTTTTTTTATCAGTTTCTGATTTCAGTTGTTTCCCATCAGTTGTGACATACTTGATAACTACGCTACCTTGCTTAGAAGCTCTTGCTTCTCCTGCTTCTTCTTTTGTGATTTTTTCCCTATAATAATGAGTTACGACTGGTTTTGCTTCACTCATTACTTTATAAGCACGAATCGGAGTAATCACTTCTTTTGTAGTGTAGGTTGTTTCATTATGAGTTGTTATGTCTTTAGTACTAAAGAAGCTAATCTTATCATTATCAGTTATAGTGTAACGTTCGTTTGTTCCTTTTATTTCCTCATCTGTATCACCTTTATACACCTTAAATTCCACAGATTCTTCAGGTGATACTACTGTAACTGTTCCATCTTCTTCAACTGTTACAGTTCCTTTTTTAGTTAATTCATTAAATTCTTGGTTTCTTACAAGTGTTTCAATAAGCTCTCCCGTCATATTTTCTTTTGTGACAATTGCTACGTATTGAAGTTTAATTTCTTCGTTATTAAAATATTCTGCACTACCATTATCCGATGAGTCAGAAGTTAAAAATGTGAACACTCTTGTACTTATTCTGGTTTTTTCAATAATACCATCTACTTCTTTAGTCGTATTCTCTTTTTTAATTGTGAAGTCTCCGATTATATTTTCAATATCCTTCTTATAAGACTTCCTTTCTGGATCATTATCAAAAAAACTATTTCCTAAATTATAACCATATTCAACACTATTGTCCCCCTTTTTTATATAACCTATATCGATATTTTTACTTTTCTCTTCAATAAAATTATCTAATCCTTCTTTAGCAGCTATTACCTTCGCTAAACCTGCTTCATCTCCAAAATCTCTAGCTTTTTCTTCGGCATATTTCAGCAATTCGTAATAAAAGTGATAATCATTCTTTAAAATGTCAGCTGGCCTAGCATTTTTTAATTCTGAATCACCTTTCTTTTTTCCTTTGAAGTAGTCTTGGCCGTATTCTATATTATCTCCTTCGGAATCATTCAGTTTATAAAGCCTATCTATTTCGTCCACTTTTTCATCATCCGCGGTTCCAAATACCCCATCAGCACCTGCTCTATAGAATTCACTTGATACATTCTCTTTCTCATCAAGCAAGTATGTACTCGCCTCAAATTTGGTTAGAGCATATGTTAGATTCTCAACTTCAAACGATGGCGAATGATATTTTTTAGTAGTTGTTACTTTCTTATTATCACCCACCGCATACGTGTCTTTATCCATTACAAGGACTGTATCACCTTCTTGAAGGGTTACATTTTCTTTCCTGAAATCTTTGGCATCAGCTTGGCCAGCTTTCCATTTTGTAACGGCATCTTCATCGCTAGTTACACCATTAGCTTCTACAAATTTTCCGTATTGTCCATCAGCTATTTCTTCAACTAGATAAACTTTCCCTGTTGTTTTTGTATAATCGATTTCCCCTAGTTTATTGTGCATTCCTTCTGGAGATACTCTTGCTTCGATGTTGTTGAAGCTTTTTTTTTCATAAGTTGCTTTATCAGCACCCTCTACTTCAGAACGAACGTATTCATAAACCTTGTTATTTGCTTCTACTGTATCTTTTTTACCCGTTTCAGCTGTTACCTCAGCTCCTGTTTTGGCTACAGTTGATTCACGATAGTCTTTACCATCAGTATCATAAGCAATTCCTTTTTTATCATAAGGAGTTGTTACTGTACCTTTTTCACCTTCTACTGTTTCTGTTTTCAGTAATGACTTGTCAGACTCAAGTTTATAATTGACGGTTGCTTCTGTTTTGAAGTTTACTGTATCATTACCGTCCACATCACCTGTGTTTTGATTCGCTTTTGTTGGTTCGGCTACATCTTTTCCTAATACTGCATCCACTTTTACAGTTTTAGAATTTTTATCATCTGTGAATGTTGTAGCTGATGTAGATGCTACTTTTGAAGTATCACTCACTACTGTTGCTGTGTCTGTACCATTTGATGAAACAGCTGCAAATACTGGACTTGCACCAATGGATAAAGCCACACCTGTCGCTAAAATTGTTGCCCCAATAAGTTTAGAATCTGTACGTCCATCTTTATACTTACGAAGGGAAAATTTTTCTTGTTTATTATGAAACATAAAATACTATTCTCCAAAAAATTCATTGTTTTTCGACGATTTAATATATATATATATTAAATCGATGTATTATCATCTATTATAGCATTTTACAGAGATAATGTAAACTTATATAACTCCAAAGTTTCCCTCTTTTGATAGTCTTTAGCAAAGGTTGCCGATGCATAACGGCCTTCTTTTTGATAAGCATTTAACCACAAGATTAACTCTCCAATGTCACCAAATGTTGTGACAACTTTAGATTGATTCTTGTAGTATCTGTGAGCTAAATCTGTGTCCGACAAGAGACAGACCAAGCCCTTGGCAGATGCTTCCACAGCCGAATTAGCAAAACATTCACTCATAGAACACGATAGATAGCCTCGGTGTTTCTCATAAGGAACTTCTTCTAGAAAACCTGCATAATGGACATTCAGCGGTAAGTCTTCCTGTCTATAACCTTTAGGTAGGTTTCCATAAATCGTTAGCTGACTATCAGGAACTTGTCTAAAGGCCTCGATAGCCCATGCACAACGTTTCACCATGGTCATATTACCAACGATACACCAATCGGTAACTGTTGCATATTCTTTTTCCAAAACTTCATCCACAAACATTGGAGGTAAAAAGCGAACCTTATCTTTCCCTATCATCTGCTCTAAAACAGGACTTGCAACGATATTCTGACACCAGCCTTGTAAGACAAACTTCATCATAGGGTCTAAAATATTGTAATGGGTGTAAGCAAATAATTTCCGGCCTGTATTTTGGAAAAATTTTCTCAATTGAAGAGGATATTCATTTACCATATCAATGATAAATCGATCATCTATCGTAGAATGATTAGCTAAATAAAGACTAACTAATTGCCATTGCGTATAGGTTTCTCCACTTCTTAGGTTTTGATAAGAATGGTAATTTCCAGCTACATCTCCCTTTAGTAGCTCTCCTTTACTATCATAAAGGGTAAATTGTTCTTCTTGACAATGGAAGCGATAAAGCAATTGAGAAGTATAACATTCAATATCGCCATTTTCATAGTGGACCAAACCTACATATCCTTTATTTGTATACTCTACGTCGGTAACATTGCTTAGGTCTTGCACAAATTCTTTTGGGACACTCGGTTTTTGTCTAGCCAGGTCTGACTGATCAAAAATAACATGATAGAAGTTTTCAAAGCCAAGCTTTTCCAATGTTTCTACAAAATTCGCTACAAAATTCCCCAAATTTGTTAAAACAATTTCTTGCTCTACTTGCAGACTTTTAAAAATTTCTTGACGTGCCAATTGACTTCTTTCAAAGCCATAGATATTGATAGGAAGATGTTCCTTTATAGTAAACACTTTAGTCATGTTTCAATACCTCCTCTAACGACAGCCCTCGACTTTTAGCCAATCGTGATCTAAAAGCCATTTCTCGTCTATGCTGATTTGATAAGCGATAATAGGTTGTAACAGTATTGAGAATGAGAGCATTATCCTTTGTGACCAATCTCGCCCATAAGTGCCAATCTTCCATTCCATCAAAGTCAGAATGATAACCTCCTGCTTCATCATATGCAGAACGCTTAAAAATGACAGTTGAATGGTTAAATATATTTCGGTAAGCAAGGTATAACCATAACAACTCTCCTGATAATTCATTAAATTTGTTGTATATAAGCTTATCAGATAGTTTATCCTCTTCAGCAATCACTTTAGCTCCAATAATATCTAAATGACTTTCTTTTTCTAGTCTATATAATAGTAAGCCTAAATGCCATGGAGCCCACAAATCATCAGCATCCTGTCTAGCTATATACATACTATCGCTTTTAGAAATTCCAAAATTCAAAGCTTTTGAAATTCCACCGTGTTCTTTTTTGAAATATTTGATTCTTGGCTCCCAATGATAGGATTTACAAATTTCTTCTGTTCTATCTGTAGAACCATCATCAACGATAATTAAATTGAAATTTTCATGAGTCTGATTTAAAACAGATTCAATTGAGAGTTGAATAGTCTCTTCATTATTGTACGTAGGCATAACAATATCAACCTGTGTACCTGATTGAGATACATTTTGATAGGGTACACCCAATTTTGCAAAAACATCTGATTCATGAGTTGTTAAAAAAGTACGATAACCATGAACCGATACTCCTTCTATATCTTTTATCAATAAAAGTGCTGTCGAATAAAAACTATGAACCTCAACGAACTCATATTCCTCTAGCAAAAGATAAATTTCTTCTTCAAAACAGAACCTAGTTTCTTTGAATTTATCTGGTGAGACATTCAAAGGAATTCTAGGGTGAGGATAGTAGTAATCAATCTTCTTTTCATCTAAAATTTTTGAAGTCAATTGTCTAGTGATTTCAAAAGATTCCTGATAAGGGAGAGAGGCTAAAAATTGCCCCAAAAAAACACTTATTTTTTTACCATTCTTAGCTCTATGAAAATCAATTGGTTTAATATCAAGCTTTAAAAAGACCTGTTTCTCTTTTGGAAAGAGAATGCAATCCTCAAATACCGTATAATGTCTAGTTGAAAATGACAGGACCTCCCTCATAGTAAAATGTGTAGCTTGAATCGTCCTGTCAAGACCTTGTGTATAGAAATTAAGCGGCACAATTGAAGTACTACCATCATCAAAGCTATACAAATTCATCGTACTGGGATTAAATAGATTAAGCGCTACAGGATTATCTAAGCTCGCTAAATAGATATTACTGACAGACTTCCCTTTTAAAGCTTCCCGCATATCGTCTAAAACAGTTTTTCCTTCTAAAACAATGACTTCCTTACAAAATTCCTTCATCCGTTCAGCATAGTAAGTCTGTCTCTGATCATCTGACATCTTTAGATAAATCCCAATAAAATCTTCTGAAACAGTCTGAACGACTTCTTTTGCGACTAAAACTTGAAATGGGGACGTGCAAAAGATTATATTTTTCAAATTTATCTCCTTAAAATTTTTTACAAGTAGATTTTTTTGTCTAACAGGACTTAGAAACATTCGCTTCATAATCATAGAATCATACAAAATCAATCATTTCAACTTATACTCAATGAAAATCAAATAGCAAACTAGGAAGCTAGCCGTAGGTTGCTCAAAGCACTGCTTTGAGGTTGCAGATAGAACTGACGAAGTCAGTAACCATACCTACGGTAAGGCGACGCTGACGTGGTTTGAAGAGATTTTTGAAGAGTACTATATTTAAATACACTGTTTCTAAGTGCTTCTTACCTAAAATTATAGCATATGATAAGTCTTCTCTCCAATAAAAGAACAGTCAAGTAAATGCTAATATAATATTCTGAAGGAGCTCCTGTTTCCAGATTCTCTGATAATACTTTCAATAAGTAAAATGAAAACAGGCAGAATAATCTGTGATAGCCTAAAGATTAATAAAAAGAATCTGGGACAAAAGTCTAACCTTAAATATAAAAAGCGAACAAACGAGTTTTCTGACACTCAGAATTCTGTCTTGTTCGCTTTTTTATCTAATCTATCGATTTTAGAAATTTATAATAAAGAATTCCTAAAATCAAAATCTTTTTGTCCCAGCCTCCACTTCTATATTCACCTATTGAAATTCCTTGACATCTCCATCATAAGTCGCCCAGTCTTTGCTGAAAAAGCACTCATTCAGATGGTAAGTCGGAGCTGGGGTTGGATTGGATAGGAAAGGATCAACTGCCTTGTCAAAAGCCAACCAACCCAACCAACCAAGGTGAATGGTGTCCTTCATAAAGAAAGGCTCCCCGCCATCCTTAGAAAAATCTGCTATATTGGTAAAACCTTGACTTTCTAACTGGTAGCGAATCTTCTGCACCGTTTGTTGGTACATATCCTCTCGTAGACCAGCGTAGTCCATCCATTTTTTATTAACAGGTGGAATGATAAAAATCGGGTTGACCTTAGATTTAGAAAACTGGGTTAAAACCAACTGCAAGTCATTATACTCTGGCGACTTGAGATAGGTAAAGCTTTTCTGAGAGTCCTTTAATTTCTTCAGATCCTTCTTGATCTGCGTATTATAGAAATAATTTTCCATTCCCAGATTATTATTGGAAGTATTCTTTTCAGCATCTGCTTTAACAATATCTTCTATAGCTTGATAAGAAAACTGGTCTGGCAAGGTCTTTAAATACTTAACTACATGCTTATCATAATTGACATAGCCTCTAACTGAAAACTGACCAAAAAAGGAGGCTTGGCGTTCATTAAACCGAGCCAATAATTCAATCATTTCATTGTCTGCCGTCGATAATTCTTCTTTGCTTGCCAACTTCTGAACCAAATCCTTCATAGCTACGTTTGGGAACTGCTGTAGTAAGCGAGTCGCTGCATATTGACTAGCCTGATCTCCAGATTGATGTTCCAAAAAACTGGTCAACTGGTCTCCATTAAAATACTGCTGAAAAGCTGCTGGCTCATAGCCATTTTTACTGAACCACTGAGGTGAGATAACATACACAACTTGTTTATTCTCTAGCTGTGGCAACATCTGTTGCATTCCAAAATACTGGTTAAGCGATGCAGCTCCCCTCTGTCCTAAAAGATACGGACGGTAGGAGCGATTGTATTTCTCAGCTAATACCGCAGGATGAGCACCGTCAAAACGAAGCCATTCACTAGAGCCAAAGAAGGGAACAAAACGCATATTTGGATCAGATAGTGCTCTGACTTTTTGACTTCGCTCCTTAAAACTATCGATAGTAGTAGCCACCGCTGAACGCTTTTCAGCTCCTAGATTATGATGCATCTCAGTAGGATAAAAGAAAATGAGCAGAAAAACCAACAAACCAGCTATCAAGACCGGTCCGAAGATCGTCCATAAGCGTTTAAGCATTTTGTAGCTCCACAATACCAGCTATGATTTTATTAGCTGTATTCCAGTCATCGCGACCAAACTCTGTTACAGGGACACGAATGTCAAAACGGTTCTCAATCTCCACAATCAACTCAACCGTTCCCATACTATCCAAGACACCTGCATCAAAAAGATCTTCATCCATCATGTCAGAAACATCTTCCATAAACAACTCATCAATAATTTCGATAACTTCTGATTTGATATCCATATTTTATTTCCTTTTATTTTTTAAACCATAAATCATTCAAAAATCCAGAAAAGATTAAGAATGACAGCATGACGACATGGAAGGTGACAACCATGCCAAGCAACTGAATCCAGCGATTCTCAGGTAGAGCAGCTTTCCCTGCTTTTTTCCACTCCTTATTGAGCGTTTTTTTCTTGCGAACCCAGGCATCATTGATGACCAGTCCAATCCCATGAAAGAGTCCATAGGCGATGTAGTACCAGGTCACACCATGCCAAAATCCCATGATTAGCATATTGACAACGTAGGCCACACTTGAGGTTACATTACGATTTTTAAAGACCTTCTTTCTGGTCAATACCATGACCATCCGCATAAACACAAAGTCACGGAACCAGAAAGAAAGACTCATGTGCCAACGATTCCAAAACTCCTTTAAATCCCTTGATAAAAAGGGCTTGTTAAAGTTAATGGGACTACGGATTCCCATTAAGTTTGAGATGGCTAAGGCAAACATAGAGTAACCTGCAAAGTCAAAGAAGAGCTCCAGACCAAAGGTATACATAACCGCTAAAGCATAGAGGTTAAAGAAACCACCTGATTGCAAGGCTAAATTCTTCAGAGGAGGCAACAAGGTCTCTCCTAAAACATGAGCTAGGATAAACTTATACAAAAAGCCCCACATGATATAGCGAACAGATTCATCCAGCATATCCATCAACTCATCCCGCTCAGGAATGGTCTGATAATTTTCATTAAAACGCTTAAAGCGATCAATTGGACCACTTGAAAAAGTCGGCATGAAGAGAAGGAAACGGAGGAATTCCCAGAGGGTAAAATCCTTAATCACTCCATCTCTCAGCTCGATGATAATCCCAACCGAACGAAAAGTCAGGTAGGAAATCCCCAAGAACCCAAGCAAAGACTGCGTTCCATTGATAGCCGGTTGCACCTTGACAAAGATAATCGGAAGTAGGGACAGAAAACTAACTAAGTAAAAGACCCACTTGCCATCCTTGCTTTTTCGATAATGCTTGTAGAAAAGCAGGAGCAATATTTCCCAGCAAAGGTAAATACCCAAGGCAACCAATTGATTGGTCTTTCCACCCACCAACATGGTGACGATAAAGAAGAGGCTAACCAGCACTTCATACCAGGCGAAGCGTTTCTTGAAAAAGAGACCAATAAAGATGGGCAAGGTTGCAGCAATCACATAGACAAAATACTGAGGATTGCCGTATGGCTCTAAATGAGGAAGCTGTTGAAAGAACTCCATCATCTCTTATTCACCTCGTTAATCAATCCTTTGATATCAATTTTTCCATTTGGAGTCAGTGGCAAACTGTCTCGGTAAAGGAATTTAGACGGCATCATGTAGGACATCATGATATCTGTTAAATCTTCCTTGATGGCCTTGGTAATATCGATATCACGCTCAAACTGTTCATGAACACCATCTTTTAAGATGACATAAGCCAGTAGATTTTGCACCTTGTGGTCCTTGTTATAGCGTGGAACTGCGACAGCAGACTCGATAAAACGAGACTTGTTGAGGTTTTGAGAGACATCTTCTAACTCAATGCGGTAACCATTGAACTTAATCTGGAAGTCCATACGTCCACCGTAAAGAAGTAAGCCCTCATCTGTCATGGTTCCCACATCGCCTGTGTGATAGGCTGGCAGACCTTCAAACTCAAAGAAGGCTTCCGCTGTTTTTTCAGGATTGTTCATATAGCCTTTTGAAACAGCTGGTCCAGAAACAATGATTTCTCCCTGTTCACCACTTGGCAGTTTATTGCCGTCCTCATCAATGATAAAGGTTGGAGAATCAGCCTTGGTATAGCCGATTGGTAGGCGTTTGAGAGTCGCTAGCATCTCATCTGTCACAGCAACTGCTGACAGGGCCACTGTCGCTTCTGTTGGGCCGTAAGCATTGATAATACGGGCATTTGGGAAACGCTCGCGCAGTTTTTGAGCCGTTTTAACCGTCAATTCTTCTCCATCAAAGTAGAAATGCGTGATGCCGGGCATTTTCTCGCTATTAAAGTCTTCAGACAACATAGCCATATCTGCAAAGGAAGGCGTTGATGTCCAGATAGCGATTGGCAATGAAAAGATAGTCGCAAAGAGTTGCTTAAAATCCTGAGTAATAGCTGAAGGAAGAGCGAAAAGCGTACCACCAAGTGCCAAGGTCGGTGCCCAGTACATAACAGACAAGTCAAAAGAATAAGGTGGCTGAGCCAGCATTTGCGGACGACTTGGCGTCGCAAATTCCTTATCCGTAATCATCCAGTTGGTAAAGCTGAGGAGGTTATCATGTGAAATCTGCACTCCCTTAGGCTTACCAGTCGTACCAGAAGTAAAGATAATGTAGTAGTTATCATCGCGCTTGACTGGATGCGTGATTTCATAGTTATTCCCTTGGGCAAAGGCTTCTTGAACCTGAGCTAGATTCATCATAGGTGTCGAAACCTGCTCCAATGGAAAATCTGAGATGGCAATAATCAAGCTTGGCTCTGCTACTTCTAAAATAGCTGAAACTCGCTCCAAAGCCGAATGGCTGTCAATGGGAATGTAGGCATGTCCTGACTTAGTCAAAGCCACAAAAATTGCCAACATTTCATATTCTTGGCCTCCAAAAACAACCACAGGAGACTTCTCTGGTAAATCCAGTTGATCGATGGCTACAGCCAAACTATCCGAATCAGCCTTCAAATCTCCATAAGTGTGTTCCTGTCCCAAAACATTATAAACAGGATAGTTAGGCTGTGTCTGAGCAAAATGCTCAATGGTTTCAATCATATCTACTATTGGTTTATTTGACACAATAGGAATTCTCCTTCAAGTTAAAATTCATTATAGATAAAGCTTCCTTGACCCTGACCAAGATAGCTAAAGAAGTAAAGCAGCCCTAGAAAGATAAGAAAATACAAGGCTGTCCGACCAAGAAAGAGGTACAATTCTTTTCTCTGTTTCATCAAGAAAAACCATTCATTTCTGTAATTTTTGCTAAATAAGATAGACTCTTACTAGCTTATTTTTCTACCATTGTACCACTTTATATAGTATTTTTTCAATTGTTTACCGTATGTTTTCAATAGATTTCAGTTTATTTTAAGGATTATGCGGTTTTTCTATGTATATTTTTAAAAAAGAGCCTGAGATTTCCATCTCAAGCTCTATCAAAATAATTGTTTTCTAATACTCAATGAAAATCAAAGAGCAAACTAGGAAGCTAGCCGCAAGCTGTACTTGAGTACGGTAAGGCGACGCTGACGTGGTTTGAATTTGATTTTCGAAGAGTATAAACTAGAAAAGTGAGAATACAAGCACTGCCAAGGCTGCACCAATAACAGGACCCACAACAGGAATCCAGGCATAAGACCAGTCTCCGTCTCCCTTGTTTGGAATTGGCAAGATGCTGTGCATGATACGAGGACCGAGGTCACGCGCAGGGTTCAAGGCATATCCTGTTGTCCCACCTAGTGATAGACCGATACCGACAATCAAAGTCCCCACTGCAAAGGTTCCGATACCTGCCTGAAAATCGTAAAGACCCAAAGCAAAGATTGTCAACACCAAAACAAAGGTTCCAAGGATTTCGCTAACCAAGTTGGATACTGTGTTCTTGATTGCTGGTCCAGTACTAAAGGTTGCCAGGATATTGCCTGCATTTTCTTCTGCATCATAATGCGGTTTGAATTGCAACCAAACCAAAATCTGAGCCACCATAGCTCCTGCGAACTGAGCTAGGATATATGGGAATACTGAAGCCCAAGGCAAGTCACCTTTTAAGGCTACACCAAGCGTCACAGCTGGGTTTAAGTGTGCAGGACTAAGTTTGCCAGATACAAAGACGGCAATCGCAACGGCGATCCCCCAACCCATAGTAATCACAATCCAACCTGCATTGTTGCTCTTGGTTTTAGGAAGAACCACACCTGCTACAACACCATTTCCTAGAAGAATTAGGATTAAAGTCCCTAGAAATTCTCCAAATAATTCATTCATCATCTTTCTGTCTCCATTAAAAAGGAGGAGAGGGTAGACTAGGAGTCCGGCCCGCCACCTCTTTTATTTTTTCTTAATTTTTTAATTCTGCTAAATCGTTGTTAGCAAGAGCTGATTCGACATCAGCACGGTAAGCTATTTTTTCATCTTCTGTCCATTCATAGAATCGTCCCATTTCATTCAAAACTGGCTCAACGATGCTATCCAAACTATCACGCATAAAGAGCATGTGGTTGGTACGACGAAGGAGGAAGTCAACTGGGCTCAGAGCCAACTCATTGCGCATTGCATAGTGAAGGGACAAGGTATCTGCCAAGCTGAGTCCTGGTGCTTGTTCCAAGCTATGAGCGAGAGCAAAGACTTTCGGTGCATTTGAACCGTAGAGATTTGCTAGGTAATGAGCTTCCTTGCTATCCAAACCACGTGACACTCCAAGTTGCGCAAAGGCTTCGATTTCTGAGTCCACATTTGCTGGGTTCAATTCTCCACCTGAAACAGGGTAAGTCTTAGAATTGATGAGTTTAAAGCTACGGTCAAATTCTGTTTTGAGGATGTCAACCACGCGCTCCATAGCTCCTTCAGCCATTTTACGGTAGTCTGTGATTTTACCACCAGCAAGGGTCAAAAGACCATTATCATCACGGTCCAAGCTAGAACCACGAGAAACTGCAGATGGGTCCAAGTGTTTCTCAGAGGTACTGCTTTCAAGCTTGCTGACAGCAGACTCAACATCTTCACGCGTTTTTTCTTTAGAAAGATAAGATTCAACAGTCGCAATCAAGTTGTTAAAGCTTTCGTCACTAATGGTACCGTTATTTCCGCCATTGTAGTCAGAAGCGCTATTGCCTGCGATCAATGGACGAAGACCTGCCCAGCTGCTTTCGATATCATCAATGGTGATGTTGGCTTCTGGGAAGCGATTATTGACAATGCCAAGTAGATAATCTACATCTTCCTGAGTCACTTTTGGATGTTCCAAATCACCTGTGTAGTCTGTATCCGTTGTACCAAAGTAAGTCTTGTTTTCACGTGGGAGAACAAAGACCATACGACCGTCACCCAAACCTGTGTCAAAGTAAACTGGCTGTGACACCTTGATCTTGCTTGAATCCACTACCAAGTGAACTCCCTTAGTTGGACGCATTTGTGAGAATTGTGTTCCCTTATTAGACAAATTGCGTACCTTGTCGCTCCAAGGACCTGTTGTGTTAATAACCAGACGGGCCTTAATTTCAAAGACTTGGTCTGTCAACAAATCACGAGCTACGACACCTGTAATCTTGCCACTTTCGTCAAAGAGGAAGCCTTCTGCCTTCACGTGGTTGGCAATGAGGGCACCGTCTTGGTTGGCACGTTTGATATTTTCAATCACGAGACGCGCATCGTTGTTACGGAAGTCAAGGTAAACCCCACCTCCTACCAAACCTTCTTTCTTCAAGTTTGGTTGGCGTTCCAAGACTTGATCCTTGCTCAAAACTTTGTTAGCAGCTGGCGTATTGTTAACCCCTGCCAAAAGGTCGTACAAATCCATGGCTACTTTCAGACGGAAGAGACTAAAGGTCGCTCCATCTTCATCGTAAACTGGCAAGAGCATTGGATCTGGTTTTGGAATGTGTGGAGCAATTTGTTGTACCACTGCACGTTCTGAAACCGTATCTGATACTACTTCTACGTCAAATTGCTTAAGGTAACGAAGACCTCCGTGAACCAATTTTGTTGAACGGCTAGATGTTCCTTCTGCAAAGTCTTGCATTTCAATCAAACCAGTATCTAGACCACTAGCTGCTGCCTGTAAAGCTACACCAGCCCCTGTGATTCCTCCACCGATAATCAAGAGGTCTAGGGTACGTTCCTGCATTTTTTTAATTGATAATTCACGTGTTTTCTTTGAAAATTCCATATTTACACACTTTCTAACTGAGTCGCTTTATTCTTCCAATATTAGTCATCTACTTCCGCAAAGACTTGAGTCGCTTTTACAGCCTTCTTCCAGCCCTTGTAGAGTTGTTCCTTGCGAGATTCGTTCATAGATGGCTCAAAAAGTTCCCCAGTCTCATTCAAGAGCTTCAACTCATCCAAGTCTTTCCAGTAACCTACTGACAAACCTGCTAGGAAGGCTGCTCCTAGAGCAGTTGTTTCCAAGTTTTTAGCGCGTGCGATATCGATTCCCAAGATGTCAGCTTGGAACTGCATGAGGAAGTTGTTCATAGCTGCACCACCGTCTACTTTCAAGACCTGTATAGCTGTCTGAGCATCCACTTGCATCGTATCGATAATATCACGCACTTGATAAGCAATTGATTGAAGAGTTGCCTTGATAAAGTCTTCCTTACTTGTTCCACGAGTCAAACCAAAGACAGAACCGCGAGCATTTTGATTCCAGTACGGTGCTCCTAGTCCTGTAAAGGCTGGAACTACATAAACTTCATCATCATTGTGAGAATCACGAGCATATTTTTCAGATTCTGGTGAATTTTCAACCATGCGAAGACCATCACGAAGCCACTGAATGGCACTTCCTGCAATGAAGATTGAACCTTCCAAGGCATAGTAAACCTTGCCGTTGATTCCGTAACCAATCGTTGTCAAGAGGTTGTTTTCAGACAACTGCATTTCTTCACCAGTATTCATGATGATAAAAGAACCTGTTCCATAAGTATTCTTGACCATACCTGGTTCAAAAGCCAACTGTCCAAAGAGGGCCGCTTGTTGGTCCCCAGCCATACCAGATATTGGCACTTCCCCACCATAGAAATGGAATGGAGCTGTCTTACCGTAAATTTCAGAGTTAGAACGAACTTCCGGAAGCATAGCCTTCGGAATGTTGAGAATTTCCAAAATCTCATCATCCCATTTGAGTTCTTTAATGTTATAAAGCATGGTACGGGCTGCATTTGAGTAATCCGTCACGTGAGCCGCACCGTCAGTCAATTTCCAAACCAACCAAGTATCAATGGTACCAAAGAGCAATTCCCCTTTTTCTGCTCGCTCTTGAGCGCCTTCTACATGGTCCAAAATCCAACGAACCTTAGTCGCTGAGAAGTAAGCATCGATAATCAAACCAGTCTTCTCATGGAATTTTTCCACATAACCTTGACTTTTTAGTTGCTCAGCCAAAGGTGCTGTCTGGCGTGACTGCCAAACGATTGCGTTATAGATAGGAAGCCCTGTTTTCTTATCCCAGACAACCGTTGTTTCACGCTGGTTGGTAATCCCGATTGCTTCGATTTGATTGGGCTTGACACCACTTTCGATGAAAGCTCCAGCAATAACAGACTGGACGGAATTCCAAATTTCATTGGCATTGTGCTCAACCCAACCTGCCTGAGGGAAAATCTGCGTAAATTCCTTTTGACTCGAGCTGACCTTTTCTCCTTTTTTGTTGAAAATAATGGCACGAGAACTTGTAGTTCCCTGGTCAATGGCCATGATGTATTTTTCTTGTGACATGTGCTGTCCTCCTGATAAAGATCTTGAGGTGTTTCCTCTTTACACTAACTAGTATACAAAATAAAGCGCTTTCTTGTTCATCAACTTTTTTTAATTTTTTAAAAAATGTGAGGAGATTGTGTGAATTTCACAAAAAAGGCCTGGGAGCACCAAGCCTTTTAGGGAAATAATAACTGACGAATCGCTGCCAAATCTTCCATATCCAAGTCATTTTTTAAATAATAAACTGGTGTTTGTTCCTTCTTATGAATCGGGTTATTGGTAACCAGCAAATCATAATGCCGAGTTCGGTCATAGGCTTCAATGGTAATAAAACGATTATATTCCAAATACCGTTTCAAAATGGCTACCATCCTTGAAAAGACAAGAAAACCTGATGTCAAATCCAGACCAATCCGCATATGCTGACCACCATTTTCAGCCATATATTCGATTAACTGGAGCCATTCCCAGAGAATCTTCTTATCTAAATCTGTCCCCTGTTGAAAAGCAGGTAGAGCATGAAAAATCTCCTCTGCTGTCCCCTTAAAATCATGTTCCATCAGTAAATATGGATGACGATTCTCCAACTGGTACTTGTAGCGATCCTGTAAAATATAGCCCTTATAGAGATAGACTTGAGCACAAAGCTGACTGAGTTCATAAGTAACGTGATCCTCTGTATAATCACTCAGCAATTCCTCCTTCTTCATTTCTTGAATCAATTGCGTCAGTAAATCTGCCAACTGCCCTCCAAAACCAAGGATATACTCCATAGTATGAAGAGGAAGAATGCGATGAGATAGGAGGAAAGAGAAGAAAATCATCATCTCCCCATCTTCAGTCCCTAGAGGAAGGTGTTG
This sequence comes from Streptococcus sp. 2342, assembly GCF_013276795.1. GTDB lineage: Bacteria > Bacillota > Bacilli > Lactobacillales > Streptococcaceae > Streptococcus. The sequence goes on along the minus strand of NZ_VMLR01000003.1, from coordinate 80,927 downwards.
ACCAGCGAAAAATGACGGAGCCTTTCTCAGCAAACGAAGGTAGAAAATATTGTCAAAATACCCTCGCATTTTCTCTTCTATCACTTGAAACTGACAGGCGTTAACCCGAAGACGTTGTTGACTGATATGAGACCAGAGAACCAAGTCCAATTTCTGGCCCGAAGACAAGCTTGCACCGCAGATTTCTTCTAGTGTAGCAATTTCCTGCTTTCTCTCTGGTTTCTGCATATGGCCTTCCCATTCCTGACTCGACCAGACCTTGCGGAAAAGACAGAAATAGAAATAGCGAATCTGATGCTCTGGACCTCGCCAACGTCCATTCTGGATGGATAAATCAAATTCTGACAAAATCTGATTTAAGCTAGCTAAGTGACGACCAAGCGTAGCCTCGCTAATCATCAATTCTTGAGCCAGCTGATGGGCTAAAAACTGTTGGTGGTAGAGAAGATAGACCACAATCTGGTATTTAACAGCATTCTCCAAAAACAGGCTCCGAATATCTCTCCCCTTGGTAGTTGCACCGATCGATAGACGCAGATTTTCATCTTCTAAGGAGATAGTCAGCTCTAAGCCACTATCCAAAGCCTTGTCATTGAGTAGGGTGACATATTTGGTTAGGGTTGCTTTTGAAAATCCTGTTTCCTCCATTACAGCCTTGACAGTCGTCTGAGACTCTTGTAATAGAAAGGAAAGGATTGAAAATTGGCCAGATTCAGCCTTTTCCATCAAATCTCCTAAATACATTTGTTACCCCTTTCATTTTCTACCTTAAGCATAGCATAAATCTTACAAATGCTGAAATAATCTGTTTCTCTTTTTATTTTCATGCTGATTTCCTAGTCCATTATCCTGAAAATCAGTAAACACACGGCTCCCTCTTTGGGCATTTTTATGCTAAAATAGTAGCTATGGATAAAATTATTAAAACTATATCAGAAAGCGGAGCCTTTCGTGCTTTTGTCCTTGATAGCACGGAAACCGTCCGCACTGCTCAAGAAAAACACCAAACCCAAGCTAGCTCAACTGTAGCGCTTGGTCGAACTCTTATCGCTAGCCAGATTCTCGCAGCCAATGAAAAAGGAAATACCAAACTAACAGTTAAGGTGCTTGGATCTAGCTCTCTAGGTGCTATCATCACCGTCGCTGATACCAAGGGGAACGTCAAAGGCTACGTTCAAAATCCTGGTGTTGACATCAAAAAGACTGCAACTGGTGAAGTTCTAGTCGGACCTTTTGTCGGCAATGGCCAATTCCTCGTTATCACAGACTACGGTACTGGAAATCCTTACAACTCTATGACTCCCCTCATTTCTGGGGAAATCGGTGAAGACCTTGCCTTTTACCTGACTGAAAGCCAACAAACGCCTTCAGCAGTCGGCCTCAATGTCCTTTTGGACGAGGAAGACAAGGTCAAGGTTGCAGGTGGTTTCCTAGTCCAAGTCTTACCAGGAGCCAAGGAAGAAGAGATTGCTCGCTTTGAAAAACGCATCCAAGAAATGCCAGCTATCTCAACCCTCCTCGAAAGTGAAGACCATATCGAAGCCCTCCTCAAAGCTATCTACGGTGACGAGGCCTACAAGCGTCTTTCTGAAGAAGAGATCCGTTTCCAATGTGACTGTAGCCATGAGCGCTTTATGAATGCTCTTGCCAGCCTTCCAAGCTCAGACTTACAGGAAATGAAAGAGGAAGACCACGGAGCAGAAATCACTTGTCAATTCTGCCAAACTACTTACAACTTTGATGAAAACGACCTGGAGGAACTCATTCGTGACAAATCTTAATACACCTTTTATGATTGGCAATGTTGAGATTCCCAATCGTACCGTTTTAGCACCCATGGCTGGTGTCACCAACTCAGCCTTTCGTACTATCGCAAAAGAGCTTGGAGCTGGACTCGTTGTCATGGAGATGGTCTCTGACAAGGGAATCCAATACAACAATGAAAAAACCCTGCACATGCTTCATATCGATGAAGGCGAAAACCCAGTCTCTATCCAACTTTTTGGTAGCGATGAAGACAGCCTAGCACGCGCAGCAGAATTCATCCAAGAAAACACCAAAACCGATATCGTCGATATCAACATGGGCTGCCCAGTTAACAAAATCGTGAAGAACGAAGCTGGCGCTATGTGGCTCAAGGATCCAGACAAGATTTACTCGATCATCAACAAGGTTCAATCTGTCCTTGATATTCCACTTACTGTCAAAATGCGTACCGGCTGGGCCGATCCATCTCTGGCAGTTGAAAATGCCCTCGCTGCTGAAGCAGCAGGTGTTTCTGCCCTCGCCATGCATGGCCGTACCCGCGAACAAATGTATACAGGTCATGCAGACCTTGAGACCCTTCACAAGGTCGCTCAAGCTTTGACCAAGATTCCATTCATCGCAAACGGTGACATTCGTACGGTCCAAGAAGCCAAACAACGTATCGAAGAAGTCGGTGCTGACGCAGTTATGATTGGCCGCGCTGCCATGGGAAATCCTTACCTCTTCAACCAAATCAACCATTACTTTGAAACAGGAGAAATCCTCCCTGATTTGACCTTTGAAGACAAGATGAAAATCGCCTACGAACACTTGAAACGTTTGATTAACCTCAAAGGGGAAAACGTAGCAGTTCGTGAATTCCGTGGCCTCGCTCCTCACTACCTCCGTGGAACATCTGGCGCTGCCAAACTCCGTGGAGCCATTTCACAAGCTAGCACTCTAGCAGAGATTGAGGCTCTTTTGCAATTGGATAAGGCTTAATAGACCAAAACCCGTAACTATCTTAAAGTTTACGGGTTTTTCTTGGATTTATATAAGCAATCAATGTCTATATGAAATTAGTCATTCTCCGTCTTTTTTCCTTTTAATAGATAAACACCTACTAGAGATATTAGACCTAAGAATTCCATAAGCAACGTTGACATTGTTCCAGTTGATGGGAGTGCTTGCTTATCTTTTTTATCTGAATTTGAACGATTTTCACTCATTTGATTTGCTTTATCAGCAAGAAGAACCATTTCCTTATCATCAGATTGAGTTTTTCCTTCCCTATTTTCCTCTGGCTCAGTAGCCATTTGTTTTTTAGGAAGTGTTTTAATCGCAAATAAGCTGAAATGACTCGTTTTGAAAACGACTTGCCCATTTTCGACTGTTGATGGGAGCAACTCCAACTCTCCATTTTTCTTCACATGGTAAACTTGAATCTCAGACTCAATATTACCAATTGCAAGACGAACTACTCTCTCTCCCTTCACATGGGTTTCTTTTCCATCTTTTGAAAGGGAAATATCAAATATGCGCACTGTTCCTTGCCCCGTTTGATGGGTAACATTATCAATCATTTCTTTTGTTGTTACCTCTTTAAGGTTGACAGAGTCTGCTTCTGTAGCAGTTTCAAACATAACAGTAATCTTGGCATTCCCATTTTGAGTTGTAAATACCTTTTGAACAGTAGATGTCGGTTGAGATGAGAGAGTAGGAGAAAGACTGTTAGATCTGGTAGGAGATGAAGAATTTGTCTCGTTTCCTGATGGTTTACTTGGGGTAGATGGTTTTACTTCTTGCTCTTTTTCTGGAGATTTTGGTTTAGTGGAAGCACTTGAACTTCCTGAAGAGCTAGTGGAACCGGAGTGACTTCCTGCAGTGGATCCTGATGGGTTCTGCTCTTTTTCCACAGGTTTGCTTGGAGTAGGTTTCTCTAGTTTTTCTGGAGTTTCTGGTTTAGTGGAGGATTCTGAATTTGACGAAGAAGATAAGCCCTTTTTAAAGTTAGACAAAGCTTCATCTAGTTTTGATTGACTTTCTGTAACCAGATCCTGTAGTTGGGCTTTTTGGGTTGATTCATCTAATTTATGCAAATACGTTTTTTCAATATCTTTTAGCTTTTTAATTAGCTCTACAGTATTGATATGTTGCTCTTTTTCTAAATTTTTCTTGATGTCATCTAATAATCCTGTTAGATGTTTAGTGACCGCTTCCTTTGCCTTATTTCGCTCTAAGCCGATTTCTCGTCCCTTATGTTTAACGACTAGAGCTTCTATCTCCTGTTCAGCTTCTTTCACTAGGTTTTCCACTTTTTCTTTACTCGAAGCCTCATCAAACATCCTTTTATACTTCTCTACAGATTCTTTGGATTCTCTTAAAAGATCTGTAAACCAAAAAACTCCTCCATTTTCCTTTTTTAAACGAGTAAGCATATAATTATCCAAAGTTGTTTTAGCTGTTTCTTTAGCTTCTTTAAGATTTGTCTCCGTAGTTTTTTCAGTAGAAACTATATTTCCTCCTTGATTTTCTACTTTTGGTGGAGTTGGATTATTATGTTCTTTTCCAGAAGGTGAATCAGAATCTAATCCTTGATTCGCAGGCTTAGTCGTATCACCTCTACCATTAGAAGAATTAGAATTTCCTGATGGTTCACTTTGTTTATTTGATAAACTATTCTTAAAGTCCTCTACCAACTTATCTAGCTTCGTTTGCCCCTCTTGCTGCAGTTTCTCTATTTTTTCTCTATCAGAAGCTCCACCAATTTTCTCCTGGTACTCTCGTACAATTCCCTGAGCTTGCTGGAGAATATCTCCAAATCCAGAAGCAGAATTATCTAATTTATTTAGAAGACTAGTCATATAATTAGACAAACTAACGCTAGCTTTTTTAACTACTTCATCATGTTCTTTATTACGTATTTCCAAACTTTCTTGATGAAAGTTATTCGCTATCTCATCTAGTACTGAATAGTTCATCTCCTGTTCAATCTGCTTTCTGTACTCAGCTTTTTTATCTTCAGGTAAAGCTGTCTCTCCCAACTCTTTTATCAACTGCTGTCTATATTCCTTCAGCTTATCTTGCCCACTAGATGTAACCATGGGGTTATTTCCACCTCCAACCCCTTCTGCATGGACTACTCCTCCTAAGAACAGACTAGCAACTACTACACTAGCTACTCCAATACTAAATTTACGAATTGAATAACGTACTTTTCTCTCACTTTTTGATGCAAACATAATTATTTCCTCCAATATTTTTCTTAACACTACTATATCATTTCAATATGAACTGTATATGAATTGAATCTTGTATTTATCTCTTTATGCTTCCATTTGGAATTATAACTTCATGTAATAACTTTTCCTCTTCAGCTATTCGTCGATACAAAATAACTGCATAAGCTGGAAAAACTAAAACAAAAGTCATATAGGCATGACTCAGCAAGGTCAGGCCAATCAACTCGGGAAGGATATTTAAAAAGTAATTGGGATGTTTTACTGTCCTAAATAAGACATGATCCACAAACTTATGATTCGGTGCTAACATCAACTTGACTGTCCAAATATCCCCAAGCAGATGAATAACAAGTAGTAACATCAACATAGAAAATATCAGGAGCACCAAACCCACAACACTCATCATATTGAAAGACGGTCGATAGACTAGGGCTTCCATAAAACAAGCCAGATAAAAAACAATATGAACCAAGGTAAGACGTTTGGTATTTTTAATGCCAAATTCTCGCCCACCATCCCTACGAAGCCGTTTTTCATTTGCAATTGATTTCTTTAGGAACAACAAGCGAATTAAAAATACACAGATAATGATTATTGCTATCATCACAATCCCCTTTCTTTACCACTACTGTAACATCTCTATGTTAACCCAATATGAATTGAAAAAGAAAAAGAACGAAAACTGATTCCGTTCTTTGATTTACTCTATCACTACCATTCAAACTATGCTTCCTTAAATTATCCTCAAGTAAGAAAAGAGTCTTACTAAAGCTAACTATCTGGTAACAAGCAGATTTTAAATTCCATCCCTTGTTCATAAGGCAAGAAACTATAGGACATACGATGACTCTCTAAAATATTCTTAACAATATAAAGACCCAACCCTGATCCTGTTTCTCTGTCTGTTACAATTTGTGAATGGTAAAAAATATCAAATAAATGTTCTAACTCTTCCTGATTCAACGGAGCACACGTATTCCTAATAGACAGATAACCATCTTGCTCAGAAATAGTCACAATGCCAGATTGATCTGAGTACTTGATAGCATTACTGATAAGATTTGTCAAGACTTTATCCAAAGCCTTCAAGCTCATCCTTACTTTTGTATCAGTAGTCAACTGATTATCAATCACAAGATTTTTAGAAAATGCCAATTCCTGATATCGAGACAAAACATCTGTCAAAACGGTATTTACCATTAAAATCTCACTGCACTCTGTCCATTCTTGAAATTTAGAAGATTCCAACACTTCCTCTAGCAAGAAACTCATCTGATCGATTTTATCAATACTCTTTTCAAGATACTTAGGATGATCCTTATAATCCCCCACATTGTATTGCATATTTTCTAAGATAATCCTGAGAGTAGCTAGAGGTGTCTTTAATTCATGCGATGCTCCACGGACAAAGGAAACCTTTTGATTTTGCAATTTTACAATTTGCTCATTGCGATTTTCCAACTCATGAATAACCTTCAACAAGTGCTCATACACACCATTAATCTGCTTTCCAACTTCACCAACTTCATCTTTTCTGCTTTCATCAAAACGAATATTGTCATCCAAATCTTGCATCTTACTAGTCACTTCTGAAATGTAAAAAAGAGGATTGAGCAAGCGTTTCGTATAAAAATAAGAAAAAACAAAGGAAAAAGCAATTGTAACCAAAAATGTATAGGGGAGATACAAAAGCAAAATATTCTTTGCTTCTTTGTAGATATCCACTCCCTGCACAAACTGCACCGTTACCTGTTTACCATCTGCTGTACTAACAGGCTTATCTAACATCACGATATAATTTGATAGCTCTCCATCTTTAATATCTAAGTCATGCACAAGAGGGAGCCGCTTATCTAAGATATCTCTTTTAAGGTGAGCAGATATGGTCAAGGACTTTGAATAAGACTGGAGTAAGCTTGGAATTTCATCAGCTGTCTTAGTCTTTAAATACTCCGTAAACACTCTTGCACTCTCATTAAACTTTTCCCCCTCCAATTGAATATAGTAAAAAGGAAAGGTCAAATAAATAGCTATATGAATGACTAGACCAACACCACCTAGAATTGCAAAACTTCTTAAAAAAGACTTGGTTAATAATTTAGGATTTTTTATCATAAGCTAATCTTATACCCAACATTTTTCACAGTCACAATGCAATCTAAAGCTAATTTTTTGCGAAGAGTACGAATATAGACGTCAACGACCCTATCACAAGGTAAATCAGCTACATCTTTTGAAATTTCTTCCAATATCTGCTCTCTACTTAAAACTTGATTTTTATGCTGAATCAAACACTTTAGTACCAATAATTCCTTTGGTTTGAGATCAATTTCTTCATTTTTATAATGTGCTTTGTAAGAGGTAAAATCCACTGTTACATCCTGATATTGCCAAAGATCCTCTATGACGTAGTAACGTCTGATAAGCGCTTTAATACGCTTGGCAAGCAGTACCAAAGAAAAAGGTTTTGTCACATGATCATCAGCATAGAGATCAAATACCTGTGACTGAGTAGTTTCATCTCCCAGAGCACTCAAGACGATGACAGGAATATCGTGCTCTTGATTGATTTCTTTTAACACTTCAAAACCACTCTTCCTAGGCATCATTAAATCCAGTACCATGAGATGGATAGGGAGATCTTGAAATTTTTCCAAGGCCTCTTGTCCATCCTTAGCCATAATGACATGATAACCCTCTTCTGTCAGAAATGCTGCAATTCCTTCTCTAATCATTTCCTCGTCATCTGCAACTAAAATGTTCATCTCTCTCCCTTTCTACTACCGGAACTTCACACATCTATTTCCTGTATGTTATTTGAAAATTTCCTACCAGCCTATCATCTATGATAATGGAATGGATTTCATTTATCCGCTACTTGTTGTCAACAACAACGTAAATACAAGAAAATCATTCATCTTGCAGCTTAGTTTGATTTTTCAAATACCAGCTAGAACAGGTTTGACAGGCAAAAAAGAAACAGGTCTCTTTTGAAAGGATAAAAATTTCAGATAAGACTGCTCTTTTTCTACTACACATGCTCTAAGACAAATACGATGGAGGGTAATAAACATATGAATTTTGGGTTGAATAGTGAAAACCACGGATCCTTTAGAAGCTATAGGTTTTAGTTTCATACTCTTCGAAAATCTCTTCAAACCACGTCATCTCTATCTGCAACCTCAAAACAGTGTTTTGAGCAACCTGCGGCTAGCTTCCTAGTTTGCTCTTTGATTTTCATTAAGTATCACTCCACTGTGACTTATGGTCAGATGCTGATACTTTTATTCTTTTATGCAATATCAAATTTTAACTGGCCTGCTTTAACACCAATCTTAAGTGTGCTACCTGCCTCTAATTCTCCCTTGAGAAGAAGTTCTGCCAACTTGTCTTCCACTTCTGTTTGCAGGGTTCTGCGAAGTGGACGAGCTCCCATCTCTGGGTCATATCCTTGATTTGCCAACAATTTCAGTGCGGAAGTTTGTAATTTCAAGTCAATGCCTTTTTCAGCCAAACTTGCCACTAAAGGTTTGACCATAATCTTCACCACTTCCTGCATATGGTCGCTAGACAGGCTATGGAAGACCACCTTTTCATCAATACGGTTGATAAACTCAGGTCTATAAGCTTTTTTCAGTTCTTCAAACATGCGTTTTTCCATATTTTCCTGGTCAAAACGAATGTCCTTAGCCCCAAATCCGACAGTCTTGTCATCACGAAGGGCTGTCGCACCAAGGTTTGACGTCATGATGATAATGGTATTTGAAAAGTCGACCTTGCGGCCCTTACTATCAGTCAGGACACCATCATCCAAGACCTGCAAGAGAACATTAAAGATGTCTGGGTGAGCCTTTTCTACCTCATCAAAGAGGAGAACGGAATAGGGTTTGTTGCGAACCTTCTCTGTCAACTCCCCACCTTCTTCGTAACCCACATAGCCTGGAGGAGCTCCGTTGAGACGGCTGGCTGCAAATTTCTCCATATACTCACTCATATCAAAGCGGATAAGGGCTGATTCGTCGTCAAAAAGAACTTCTGCCAGAGCCTTAGCCAATTCGGTCTTACCGACACCTGTGGGTCCTAGGAACATAAAGGAACCAATCGGACGCTTGTGACTACGAATACCAGACTGATTGCGGCGAATGGCACGGCTAATGCTTGAAACAGCTTGATCTTGCCCGATAACACGTTTGTGCAATTCAGCTTCCAGATTCAGGTATTTCTTGGCATCCGTTTGAGTCAGTTTTTGGACTGGAATACCTGACAAGCGACTCAAGGTGGTCAAAATATCAGCCTCTGTCACCAATTCTTTATAGACAGGCACTTCCTCTTCTGTTGCGATTAGCTGGGCTGCCTGTTTCCACTTGCCATCCATCAAGGCCTTGTCAGCTAAACTCAAGCCAGAATCGTCTGCTTTTACATGCTTTGACTTATTTTGCACTGTTGCTGCTGCCTCATCCAAGAGATCAATAGCAGAGTCTGGCAAGTGACGACTAGTCAAGTAACGATGTGCCATCTTGACGGCTGTTTCAACCGCTTCATCTGTGATTTGCACACGATGATGTTTCTCATAAGTCGCCTTCAAACCTTTCAAAATGGCCATACTGTCGACCACACTTGGCTCTTCAATCGTCACTTTGGCGAAACGACGAGAAAGAGCTGCGTCTTTTTCAATGTGTTTTTGATATTCTTCCTGAGTGGTCGCACCAACCGTTCTCAAAGTTCCACGCGCCAAGGCTGGTTTCAAGATATTGGCCGCATCCAGAGTTGAGTCAATCCCGCTCCCAGAACCCATGATGGTATGAAGTTCATCGATAAAGAGGATTACTTGGCCATCTTCTTCAATATCCTTGATGATATTATTCATGCGTTCTTCAAAGTCACCACGGAAACGTGTCCCTGCAACGACATTCATCAAATCAAGCTCTAACACGCGCATCTTGGCCATTTCCGCAGGCACATCCCCACTAGCAATACGCTGAGCGAGCCCAAGCGCCAAGGCTGTTTTCCCGACACCAGCATCCCCAACCAAGACAGGATTGTTCTTGGTCTTCCGGCTCAAGATTTGAATCATACGCGAGATTTCCTTGTCCCGACCGATGACTGGTTCTAACTTGCCAGAACGCGCTTGCTCTGTCAAATCATGCGTATAGTCCTCGAGACCACCACTCGGAGTCTGCGGCATGCCCATCATATTGGCCATAGAATTTTGTTTGTCAGCCACAGTACGATGGCGTTGACGTAAAGCCTTGAGGTCTTCACGAGTCCAACCTGCCCGTTCTTCTAAATTTCGACGAAGGGCAGCAATCTTGACCTGATCTTTCTTGTCTTCATAAGAAAAACCAGCCCTCTCCAAAATACGAGTCGCCAAGGCATTGCCATCATGCAAAATCGCATAGAGGACATGCTCTGTCCCTAGCACCTTAGCATGGACCACTGACGCTACATACTCTGCTTCATCAAAAAGAACCTGCAAACGATGGGAGAACGACAATTCCGTAAAGGTTTCATCCTGGCTATAGTCCGTTTCAGTCAGTTCCAAAGCTACTTCTTCTAAACGGTCCATCTCATATGGATAATCATTTAAAGTTGCCCCTGCCACACTATAACTGTGATTGGACATGGCAATCAACAAGTGCCAAGACTCTAGGTAACGAGCTCCAAAATGGCCAGCCACCATGTAGGCACTTTCGATACATTCATTCAATGCTTTTGAATAGTTCATCTTACTTCCCTTTTCTATCTACCTCTTGTATGACCTGTCGTAGCATATTAGCACGAACAACTGGAGCTTCTTCTCCTAAAACGCGATCCAAAGCTACTGATACTAGCAAATTCATCTCCTGTTTGGTCATCAATTCCTGCTCAACCAAAAGCTGTAGAATATCCTCATAAATTTCTTGACTGACCCGCTCACCAATCGAGTAAAGCAAATCGCGGAGCATTTCATGATGACTAGAAAACTCAATCCGTCCTATGCGAATGTAGCCTCCGCCACCACGCTTACTTTCAACCAAGTAACCTCTACTTTCCGTAAAGCGTGTCTTGATCACATAGTTAATCTGACTAGGAACAACCTGAAAAGTATCTGCCAACTGACTCCGTTGCAACTCCACAATTCCAGATTGATCTAAAATCGCCTTGATGTAGGCCTCAATATGATCCGATGTATTTTTAAATCTCATTACAAACCCACCTCTCTCTTTAAACCTTGACTATCTTTGACTATACTATCATTTAACACTCTATAAGTCAAATTTTTAGGGCTCAGCCCTTGAAAATACTGACTTTCTTTAAAAACATTTAGGCATTAAATCGCCTTAGTTTTTCTTAAAAGTTCCTAAAAAAGTCCATAAAAAAAGCCCTAAAAAGGGCGAAATATTGACGAGTTCAGCAGGCAAGAAACTAGCACGGTCAAACGTGCTTTTTTATTACCTGCTAATATTGTATCATATTCTCTCAACTTATATATAGCCAAAATCACGCAAAATATAAAGATAAAAGTATATAGGATAATGCAAAAGCCCCTCTCACTTTTATTCTATTGAATGAATAGCATGATGAGAAGCAAGGATAAAAAGCCCTCAGATAAATCTGAGAACTTAAATAATGATGTGTTAGCTCGCTCACTTAATTAAAACGCTTAACACTATTAAATTATAGTTTACTTTGAAATATGCTGAATCCTTTCTGTAAATTTTTGAATCGCATTCAGTTCTGCAGGTCTTAAATGAGGGTACGCTTTAGTCCTCCCCCCATTTCGTTTAATATGTCCAAATTCAAGTAAATGAGTAAGAGAGCCGTATTTAAAACTATATACAACCCAAACCCCTTTTCTCACTCTTTTCTTACGCCATCCTTTTGAATATTTACCTGTTCTTTTAGGGCTAGTTTCCCTTAATTCTTGGACTGTTTCTTTAGCGACTTGCTCCGCAATTTTATCAACTTCCTCATTAACCTCTTCACAATATTCTTCTAGAATATTTGCTAATTGTGTTGCTAGATCCATTTTCTAAAAACTCCTTCTATTTTTTTAAATATCAACTTTTTACCCCCTTTTTGGTTGACAGCTTCCGACTTGGAAAAAGTTACCGCTCCCGGTACCTAAAATCAACGAAAATGCTTTACAAAGTGGGGGGAGTGTCAATATCCTTTCAGTTCTATAAATCTTTTAGCGATTACTTTTCTTCGACTATTTATATAACGAGTAGTTTTATTTAGTTTCTCTGCCACGTCTTCCCAGGTCATACCAGCTTCTAAAAATCTCATTTTAAAAATGACTAGATCACTTTCAATTAAGTTTTCCATCAAGGTATCTACAACTAGTTTGAAGCCTTCTAAATATCTTAGTGTTTGGTCTTCTTCAATTCTAATGATTGTCGCTTCAGTAGGACTAGATACTGTCTTTCCTTTCCCACCAGTATAATCTTCAGTGCTATGTTTCTTATTATGTATCAGTTCCTGTCTTCTCAAATAAATTTTATTAGCAAGCGTTCTATATCGTCCTAACTCAATATCTATCCCGTCCAGATCTCTGTTACTCAACTCGTACATAGGCAAGTACCTCCACTTAAATTTAAAAATTTTTTTATCTTGCAATTTGTCAAATTGTAAATTCTGTCAAACTGACAAAAAGCGCTAAAAGCCTTCCAACACTCCACTTACCAGGTATCATTGTTTTAAGTTTGACAACTCTTCAGTATGACAAGTTCAAGGGAAATTTCTTTAATTTATCCCCTCAGTTTCTCATATCTTACATTCTGTGAAACTCACCCCATTCTATAACTTACTGATATACATGGCTTCCAAGCCTATACTCTGTTTTAGTTTATGCTTTCTTCATTTTGTGAAACTAATTTACTAAAATTAAAAACAAGGCCATTTTTGATATAGCTATCAATTTCTTGATATTCAAATCAGCCTTGTTTCTAATGAATTACTCTTTACCTAAATACTCTTTAATCTCACGATATTCCTTAGAAAAATTCATATGCCCACTGACATCAGGATTTAAGAACGGAAGGATACTTATTGGATTTACTTCTGTCCGATATACTGCAAGAGAATGCTCCTGAGTTATTTCTCCAACTACGCCTTTATGTATTTCTTCTACATCTTTCTTTAGTACTTGAATTTCATCGTAGGCATCTAAAATTATTCTAAGTTTCTTCTGGTAACGTTTATAGATTTTCTTTTCTTCAGCTCTTCGTTTAGTCTCTTTAAAGATATATTCAAATATCGCTGCCTTTGCCTCCCAGAAATAAGTATCATACTCTTTCTCTAAAAGATTGATTGATTCACTCATTTTAGCAATTTGTCCTAAAGAAGTAGTATTATCCTCAAGAAAAGAATCAATATTATCAAATGAAACCTTCTTCTCTCCAGTAATTGTTTTTCTTTTTTCTTCCAACTTTGTTCTTGCTTTTGCAATATTATCTTTTTTATCATCAAGATTTTCTAATGTTGATAATACTTCTCTAATATCCATCCCCTATCTCCTAATTCCATTTTATAAAGAAAGCGCAATCCGTTTCAATTTTCTTCACAACGAAACGAGTATAAAGCATTAAACTCATTCCATAAATAACGGATTCACTTACCCAACGTAAGCTATTTTTATTTCTTTCAAATAAAGTAGCGAAATTGTACAAATCCCCAACGAAAGCAACTTTATCGCCTTTTACTCCTAGTACTTCATCAGACACAACAATAACATCATCAACGTATAAGTTTTCTGAGTATCGTTCCTTCTTGTTAATTTTTAAAATATAATTTCCATCACTAGATTTCTCTTTATCTAAAAACTTAAATAGCGACTGACTTAATACAAGAGTATTATGACGTTCAGGATTCAAATCGTTTATGGTGTCTTTCAATTCGTCAAAATTAGAAACATTTTTTTCAGGTGCTTCTTTTAGAATTTTTCCAATTTCAATATTACGTGTTTTACGACAAAGACGGGTAATTTTGTTACTTAAGAAGTCTAATATATTATATTCTCCATCATCAACTTGTTCAGACGATAAGGGGAGACGGCCTGAAAATGTCTTGTGTTCGAACTTAGTTCTAATCTGTTTTTTTCTAAGTTCTACAATTTTACTTTCTCTAAACTCTTCCGATTCAAGTTCTGATAGATGTTCATCGTCAAAATCTACAGTTTCATATGTTCCACCAGTACCCGTATACTCAATAACATTAACAAGATCCACTAGTTCTTTTCCTTCTTCAGGAACGTCATAGATACTTGTTATATCTTGTGATAATATTAAACCTGTTTTTAAATTTTTATCATCGATACTCATTCCTCTACTTCTTACATACTTTTCTACCAAACTAAATTTTTTAGCCATTTTATACTCCTTTATCTCTTTATTGCTCCTCGTTGTTTATAATTTTTTCTAAAGTTCTTAGCTCTTAGCTTTTCTTTTAGAACTCTACGAGCTTTTAAAATCATTTTTTCTAACTGTTGATTTTGTGTTTTCGTTAGCATATTTTTCTAGTATTTCATGGTTCCCACTTTCTAAACTGCTATCTTCATTTTTACATTTTGAAAATATTTTCTGTCTTTTTTCTGGATCAATAGAAAACTTACTAGCTACCACATACCCTAAGGATGTATCTACTGTCATCTTCTTCACCTCCTTTCTTCTCAAGCAAAAAGGGACATACCACTAGCATCATATGCTTACGGTATGCCCCTGAGTTGTTCTCAATAGACTTATTTTTTAGTTTCTTTTTTGACTAGATGAGTAAATTTCCCATCTGAGTAGACTAAAGTTATCTCTCCAAATCTTGGAACTTTTTCTATCTCTATTATACCACATTTTTCGTAGACAATAAAGCCTTTTTCTGTTGAAAATTTCATTTCATCCATATCTATTAACCTTTCTCTCCTCTCACTGTGTTAATCGTATATCGCTTATCTTTGATTGTGAAAGCCTTAAAAGTGTTCCCCTCTAAACCTTTCAAAATTCTACTTGAATTTCTAGCATTGTATACCGTCCGCAGTTCACTACTATCTAGGTTCGTGTTGAAAATCGTAGTTTCTCGATTGTTGATAATATCAAACAAGAAATCCTGTTCCCAATCGCTCTTAGGAGTGATTGTTCCATTTTTTGCCCCCAGGTCATCGATGATTAGAAAATCAACATCAACTAGCTTTTTAACTGCCTCATACTCTGTTAAGTTTGCATTTCTTCCATAAGCCCATCCTTCTTTTATCTGCTTGATAATCTCGGTTAAACTGACAAATAAGACACTCTTAGGATCGTTCTTCTCTCTGAAACTCTCATTGATTTCTTTGGCCAGGGCAAGCGATAAATGACTTTTTCCTATTCCTGTGCTACCGCTGATTAAAGTATTTCCCGTCATACCTGCAAGGTATTTCTGGGCTTGACCCTTTACAAACTCTAACATCTGACCTTCCTCTGTAGTCTTAACAAAGAAATTATCAAATGTCGCTCCCTTTAACTCTTTAGGAATTGTACTATCACGCATTAATACATCATAAGTTTTAAAATATGTTTGTCTATCATCAAACCGCTGTAATAGGTCTTTCTCTTTTTGTTTAATATCCCCCTTCACACACTCCGGGCAAAATGGTTGTATTTTTCTTTCTGAACCCCCTACTACAGGTATAGAAATTTCCCAGTAATTTACCTGATGAATATCACAAACTTTATCTGATATTTTTCTGTTATTAAATTCTTTAAATTGTTCCTTCATCCTTGCAACTCCTAAAATGGTAGGTCTGGGAAGTTATCTCTAGACTCCCCTTTTATGGTTTTAGGCTTTTGATTCAAATAACCGTCAAACTTAGATCCGAAAAGTGTTTCAGGTCTCAGATATTTAGAAAATTCAGGACTATCCTTCCATTCTGCCGTTTTAATATCTATCACCTGTTTAAAATCTTCAAGTGTATAGCCTTCTTTGAATCGTGCTAGTAAAAGCCTTTTTGTCTTATCAACAAACTTATACCGCTTATTAGCTACTTGATTCAGATAAACAATAGGAATCCAAAGTTCTTTATGTTTTGTTTTCTCTAAATCTTTTATAGCTGTTTCTTCAAGCCAAGTAGGAAAAGTGAAAGATGAGCTTTGCTCATTAGGCGAGTTTCCCTCGACTATATATTCTTTATTTATATCTAACTTTAAATCTTGCTCTAACTCTTTCTCTTTATCTATCTCTTTCTCTGTCTTACATGTAGATAACGTTGTAAAATTATTAGATAACAATGTAAGATTTTTTTCTTTCTCTTGTTGCTCTTTGCGGTAGCTTCTCATATATGCAGCGTGGTTTGTTTCTTGTTGTACCAAAGCTTTTGCTTGTGTTAACTCGGCATTTTTATCTTCATCAATCTGAATCAGGCCACATTGCGTAAAATAAGCTATAGTCATAGATATATCATCCTCAGAAACATCTAATTTCAAGGCCAGTTCTTCTTTTAAGGTTTCAAAGTATCCTTCGTAATACAGAATACAATCACTTTCAAGACTTTCTAACATAAGACGGATATAAATCACTATCATAGTGTAGCCGCCAGGCATACTTTTTAGTCGCTTAATAAATAGGTTATCAAAAAATTTCTTATCAATTTTTAACCAAAAATATACTTTAGTCTTTGCCATCATCTACCCCCAAAAACTTTAAAACATCTGAGACTTTATAATACGCTTTTCTAGTATCTTCAATAGGCGGTATATACTGCGGTAGTCCTGCACCTTCCCATTTTGTCAAGGTTTTATCTCCTATGCCCAGTTCTTCCTTTAGTTCCACCTTGCTTATCAAATCTAATCTTTTTTGAGGTGCTTTCTCATGGCTTCTTAAATATCGTTCCACTGCTTCCAAAATCTTAGACTTTAAATCTTCAATCATTTTTTCAAACATCTTAGTACCCCCATGGCTTAACCCCTGCAAGCTGAATATATCGCCCATAATCAGGGCTTAAATCCTCGCTAGTTGTTTCTATCGTCTGTGTACTTTCTCGCTCGATTTGGGCGCTTTTTTTGCGGTCTCGATGGTTCAGGTAAATGAGAAAGCCAATCAAAATCACGGTAAAAATAATCGCCTGTGTATTGCTTAAATCTAGTTCATTCATGCTATGCCCTCGCTTTGTAATTCTTGATATAATTTACTTGATAGCTTCGCTCCATCTTCAGAAAGTCGTACACCTCTTCTGGAGTTACTTTATCATCTAAAAAGTCAATGATGAACTGAAATAGGTTCGGATTTCTATCCTTGATTTTAGTCATTAGCTTATCAAATTCTGATCGTGTCATGTTATCTAGGTCTAGAGTCATATTTTTCTCCATTAGTCTTTCCTTGTCCTTTTTCCTACCTGTTTTCTATATGGTATACTTCACCACTCCAAACGCTGAGCGATTGCCCCAAGTTGGCGAACGCTTGTAGTGATGTTTCGTGGGTAATCACCCACATTTCAGCTAAACAAGGCCTTAGAATCACCCTGTCAGCGCTTGATTTCAAAACCTTTTCTAATTGCTTGCCTGCTCTTCGGTTTTTCTTTAGGTATTTGATAAAATAGATATTTTTTGCTATAATCAAAGCATAGAAAAAATTTCTATACTCTGAATTGTGTCGCTTGCTCGCCTTGGCCAAAATTTGAGCAAGTGATTTTTTTATTTTCTTTTTGCATGATTACTACCTGACTTTGGTTTATAAAGCAAGTCTTTACTTTCGATAAGATCTAGAATCCAACTGATTCCCTGTTCTACTGTTTCAAGAAATGCGCCCAGGTCTTCACTGTCCAAGTTCTCGTAGTTCATACAAAGATATTCGGCTAGTTGTCTGTCTTTCTCAACTAGCTTTTTAAAATCCTTGGGATACTTAGGAATTTCTAACCCCTTGGCATTTGTAACTGTCTTAAAATCATTTTCCATTTTCTATACTCCTATACTTTAAAAATTAATTCCTTAATTTCTGAATACCCCCTATTCAAGTTAATCATAGCTATTGCCATATCTTCCAAACGTTGGTAGTTTGTCAGTTCTGCACTTGTCAAGCCATCAATGCCGTTCTTACTTTCTCGCTCCTTCATGAGTTGCGCTTTATTCTTCCCTGTCACTCCCTTTAGTAGTAAGTTTGTAAGAGTACTATAGGCATGCTTGGGGGCTTTCTCCCATGTTTGAATAGCTTCAGTTAAGCTTTTACGCTTTGGCTTTTCCAGTTCTCTTTGAAGATAGCGTTTAGAAAGTTCATTACGCATTTCAAAAAAGGCTTTGACTAGGTTCTTCTTAAACTCTTTTACGGGGTCTGTATTTCGTAAGTAAGTGATCAGCAATGTTGCTTGTTGTTCATTCAGAAGATAGATTTTTTTCGGTTGCCCTCTCTTATCTAATTTATGGATTTTAAATCCAAGTATTCCCAACGCTTCAAAATCAGCTTTATTGTCTCTGACTAAGCGTGTAATAGTATGGTGCTGTACTTCAGCACATTCAGCGATAATCTCGCTCGTAGTATACGGCTCTTTCTTGCCGTCCATGTAAACCAATTCCATCGGTCCACTCCTTTCTTATTTTTGTCAATGCTTACCACCTAAAACAGTACCAAGGGGAAGAACTTTCTAGGGAGAAAGGAGTCACCCCCTACAAACCCTTGATACTGCCATAGGTAGCAAGCAAAGTAGTCTAGTAAAAATTTAGCTAGATCCGTTTATCAATCCCCAGTGGTAAAGCACCACATGAGAAATCTGTAAACGTAGAGTAGTATTGCGATTGGTTCGCTCCTTTCTAATAATCTTCTAAAAGCCACTCTATCACACTTTCGTAAATGCGCTTAGGTGCATCGTAGTTGCCAGCTTCAATTTTTGCTAGAGTAGGAGGTGTAATTTTTAGTTTCTTGGCTAACTGAACTTTTCCAAGCTGAAGCTCCCCTCGTTTTCGACGAACTTTTTTTGCATGTTCTATTGTTAATAACATTATCAACTCACTCCTTTCTAAAAAATCTTGATTTGGACGAAAGTTTTTTCATCACACTTTGAATTATAAACGAATTTATTTTCGTTGTCAAGCGATAAATGAAATTTTTTTCGTCTATG
Source organism: Streptococcus sp. 2342 (assembly GCF_013276795.1). Taxonomy (GTDB): domain Bacteria; phylum Bacillota; class Bacilli; order Lactobacillales; family Streptococcaceae; genus Streptococcus. The sequence goes on along the minus strand of NZ_VMLR01000003.1, from coordinate 61,886 downwards.
ATTTTATTTTTTCTCTCTACTATGTTATACTTTAGATAAACGTATAAGAGGATAACTAATGGAAAAACAAACACCTAAAAATAATCTAAAAAAACTTAGAATAGAAAAAGGATTCTCCCAAAAAGAATTTTACGAAGATATTATAAAAAAAGAACTAGGTTTGAATATTACTTTACGAACTTATCAAAATTGGGAAAATCCAAATAATGAAATCAAATCAAAACCTGCTCTACTACTTGCAGAATATTTCGGGGTAAATGTTGGATATCTTTTAGGGGAAGACGAAAGAAGAACAACCTACCTAACCTCTACTCTAGAGAAATATAGTGATAACATGGAATCCCCAGTAGATTTCGCAGGATATGGTTTGTTGGCGCTAACTCGTGGTGAAAAAGTAAGGGATACCGTAATAGAAAACCTTAGAGAAATCACAGACTATTATGGACATAGAAGATGTGCTAAAGAAGAATTTAAAAATTGGAGTCAAGAAAAAAAAGATCTTATGTTAAAAGGAATGCAAGACTATGCTGATTCAAATATCGGAAGATTTCTTGCAGGTCTAATGACCTTTCCTGATAAGACTAAAATTACTATTATTGATTTTTTAACACTAGACAAGAAAGAAAGGGAAGCTATTAGTACAATAATTTCCTCATTAGCCGATAATCCTGTTCTTCATAAAGATTATGATGACTAATATAAAATCGCTAATCACTATATAAGCTCCATATCCGCCAATAAATACTCTATCCCATAGGTCTATTGTAAAAAAGATGGGATAGCCCACTAAATCTTTTATCAGAAAAACACCAGCATATAGGAGACTACTTATGAAAAAATTACTAAGCACATCAGCTATTTTACTTTCTGCTACCGTTCTAGTAGCTTGCTCTAACGATCAATCAACTACTAAAGATAGCTCAGAACAAGCAAAAACGGAGCAAAAAAACACTACTTCAACAAACACAAAAGCCAAAGTAGATAACAGTAAATACGACAATCTAATTTCTGAAATCAAGTCAAAATTAGATCCTGAATCAACTGGCGCAATAAGCGTAAAAATTCAAAATAACGTAATCGATTCAGACTCATCCGAACCGCATGATACAATCATGATTTTGCTAACTGGAACGGCTAAAGATAGCGCAAAAGAGACTATGGACGCAATCAATTCAAATTCTGCTACAACTAATCAGCAAAATGCAATTACCGTATTTCGGATGTCTATATCTGAGTTTGCTAAAAAATTACCAGACGACAATACTACTCTTTCCCTTGGATATGAAAAATCCGCTGATCAATACGACTTAATCGCAAAATCTTCAAAACAAAAAGATTTTATCCCTGTTGGAGAAATCATCGTAAATTAAAAAACTCCCCCATATTCGCCAATAGCGCCCCTATTTCTAAGGTCTATTGTGCAAAAACAGGGGAAATTGAAGAATAGAAAACTGATTTTACAGACTAAAGTGCAAAAAAAACGGCAAAATTGACAAATAGAAAGGAGAAACATGAACTACGCTCAAGACTACCTGGACGATATACTGGTACGAATGGCCTACCATTCTAGCGGTATTGAAGGAAACACTATTTCCCTACCCGAAACCGTCAGCATTATCTTAGAAAGCACCTTGCCACGCAACGGCAAAAGTATTCGTGAGTTTTATGAGATTGAAAACCATAAACAGGCCTTTTCTTATCTCTTGGACTCATTGGCAAATCATCAAGCCCTTACTGTGGGGCTGGTTCAAGATTTTCACGCCTTATTAGTGGATAGACTGCAACATGATCGCGGACAATTTAAGCAAGTTCAAAATGCTATTATCGGGGCTGAATTTCAAACGGCTAGCCCAGCAGAAACACCCTACCTGATGACGCAATGGGCTGATAATACCGCTTATCGCTTAGATCATGCTCAGAATGAAAAAGAAATCTTAGAGATTTTAGCAGATACCCATATCCAGATTGAACGGATTCACCCATTTAGCGACGGCAACGGCCGTACAGGGCGCCTTTTACTCATGTACCTAGCTATGAAGTATCTAAACGCTCCTATCATCATCTCAAAAGACTCAAGGGCGCATTATATGGAACTCCTCGCGAATCAAGACGTAACTGGACTAGCTGACCTCTTCAAAGAATCACTGGACTACGAAACAACACGGAAAGGACAGTTTTAGGACGAAAAAAGGCGAACTTTCCCAGCGTTGAGATTTTTCGATACTCAAAAATTTTTAAAAAACAAACCAAAAAGATTGACAAAAACTAAAAATTACAGTATTATTAGGCAATGAGAAGAGTTTCTGCTCCCAAGGGAGCAGAGTACGCGAAACACCGCCTAGTTCTACTAGGTGGTGTTTTTGTATATAAGGAACATATATGAAACCATTTCAAACATTAGATGAACAAATAAAACTTCTCCAGTCTAGAGGTTTAGAAATAGATAACATAGTAGAATGTAAAAGATACCTTCTAACTAACAACTATTACAACGTCGTCAACGGATATAGTAAATTTTTTCAAACATCAAAAGATAAATTTATAACTGGTGCAGACTTTAGAGAAATAGCTGCAACACACTTTTACGATAAAGAAATTAAATCAGCTTTTTTAAAAGCAATTATAGATGCAGAAAAACACTTTAAATCCGTACTGGCATATCGTTTTTCAGAATCATATCCAAAGCCATACTCTTATCTAGATATTAATAATTTTGAAACACAAAAAGATGCAAAAAGGCTCGCACAAATTACAAACTTAATCAGTATATTAGCTAGAATACTCAATGATTATAATAGGGATAAGCAAAACAATTCTATAAAACACCACTATAAACAACATGGCGTTGTTCCTTTCTGGGTTATCATCAATGAACTTACATTAGGACAAGCATTTAACTTTTATAGAAATCTAAACACTGATATAAAAAATCAAATAGCTAGAGATTTATCACCATTCTTACAAGAAAATATTGAATACATCCAAAATAGACCTAGTAAAGACCTTTTAAGTGGAAAGGCTTTAGAAAGTATTATTAAAAATATACTAGAAATTAGAAATATCACTGCTCATAATAATAAGCTTTTCAATTATAAATGTCGTGAGAATCTTCCACAACTAGCTTATTTCCATTATTACAATAACAATGCCAATACATCAAGACAATCTGTATATTATGTTTTTCTTGCCTTGCAATGCCTACTTGCTTCCACACAATACGCTCAATTACATAACACTATTATTAAAAGAACCAAAGCTCTAAATAAAAAAGCGCACTCCATTGAAGCCGGCATTGTATTGGACACACTTGGATTTCCGAATAATTGGTATAATATCACTGACACATTAAGATAGAACTACTTGCAATATATGGGCTTTTTAAAACCCTCATATCAGCCCCATATCCGCCTTGTTTCCTATTCTGGTACAATTTACCGTCTGACTGCTTAAAATCGAAAATAAGGGGTTCTCGTAGCCCCTCGCATGGTCTAAACTCAAAACCTTTTCTAATTGCTTGCCTGCTGATGGAAAAGGAGTAAACCATGAAAATTACACAACACACGAAAAAAGACGGATCAGCAGTCTACCGCTCCAGTATCTATCTTGGCATTGATTCTGTAACTGGTAAGAAGGTCAAGACTACCATATCAGCACGAACAAAGAAAGAACTCAAAAACAAGACCACCCAGGCTAAGGTAGAATTTGAGAAAAACGGCTCGACACGGAAACAACGCTCACATATAACAACCTATAGCGAACTTGTGGACTTATTTTGGCAAACCTACCAGTATACCGTAAAGACTAATACGCAGATTAAGATAAAAGGTTGCTTAAATAACTACCTCTTGCCCTCATTTGGTACTTACAAACTAGATAAACTTACACCTGTCATTATCCAAACTCAGGTAAATAAATGGGCGGATGAGTACAATCAGGACGGAACGGGGTATAAAGAATACAATCATCTTCATGCCTTAAATAAACGTATTCTACAGTATGGAGTTTCTATCCAGGCATTAGACAATAACCCTGCTCGTGATGTTGTCATTCCCAGAAAGATAACCAGAGATAAACAAGAAATTAAATACTTTCAAGATCAGGAACTTAAAAACTTCCTCTCCTATCTCGATAGCCTAGAAAATACCTTTATCAATTTTTATGATACCGTGCTTTATAAGACACTCCTAGCTACTGGACTGCGCATCCGTGAATGTCTGGCCCTGGAATGGTCTGATATTGACCTGCAGAACGGAACGATCGATATTAACAAAACACTCAACATTTTAAACCAGGTAAACACTCCTAAGACAAAATCAAGCTATAGAGTTTTAGATATTGATCATAAAACAGTGCTCATGCTTCGTCTCTACCGAGCAAGACAAGCAGAAAACGGTAGAAACATTGGCTTAACCTATGAGAAAGTATTCTCTGATAGCTTTGACAACTATGTCAATACTCGAAAAGTTGATTACCGCCTACATAAGCACTTAAAAAACGCTAACTGTACTGATTTAGGCTTTCATGCTTTCCGACACACTCACGCTAGTATCTTGCTTAATGCTGGCCTGCCATACAAGGAAATACAGACACGGCTTGGCCATGCAAAAATATCTGTAACTATGGACACTTACAGCCATTTATCAAAAGAAAATCAAAAAAGAGCAGTCTCATTCTTTGAAACTGCCCTCGAAAAAATAAAAAGTTCTTAAAAAAGTCCACAAAATAAAAAAAAGCGACACATAAAACCCTTATGTATCAACGATTATAGAATGATTTCGGTATAATTGACTATTATACCGAAATTTTCTCATTTTTAAAAGAAAAAGGGCGCTGGTAAAGGATAATCTTCACCAACTCCCTATTTTTCTACTTAATCTAAGCCTAATTCTGCCAAGATTTGACGTTTGTAGGCAATCTTTTGGACTTCCTTGTCCTCATCTTCAGACCAATCTAGTTTAATTTCTGAAACAATCTGCCCAGGGCGATTTTTCAAGATATAGATGCGGTCGCTGAGACTAAGAGCCTCCTCGATACTATGCGTGATGATCAGGGTCGTTAGCTGCAACTGCTTGTGAATCTCAAGATACCAAGCGTGGAGTTCCATCTTGGTCATCTCATCCAAGGCGCTAAAGGCTTCATCTAAGAGAAAGAGCTTGTGCCCGAAAAGGTAGGTCCGGAGCAAGGCTACACGCTGGCGCATCCCACCACTTAGTTCATGAGGGTATTTATCTCTTACAGCTGTCAACTGGAAGGTCGCAAGAATTTCATCCGCTCGGGAAATAGCTTCTGCCTTATCCACCTTTTGAATCAAGAGGGGCAGAATGATATTACCAAGCACCGTCTTGTGTTCCAAGAGCAGATCCTTTTGCAACATATAACTCACGCGCCCCTTGGGATTTTCTTCACCATCAAGGACAATTCTCCCTGACTGAACTTCTAAAATCCCAGCGATTAGATTAAAGAGGGTGGTCTTTCCAACACCACTTGGGCCTAGGATGGAAACCACTTCACCTGAAGTCACCTGCAGGTTAATGTCCTCTAAAATCCTCTCCTGACCATAAGCATAACTGACGTGTTCTAGTCTTATTTCTGTCATTATTTCACAAATTCGTTGGTGAAGCCTTTATCTGTCAAATCTTCTTTAAGGATACCATTTTCTTTATCCCATTTGTAGAAGGCATTCCAGCGAGTTGCATCAAATTGACCCCATTTTTCCTTGTCGCTTGCGTATTCTTTTGACAAGTATTTTTGAGATTCGATGACAAAGTCACGTTTTTCCTGAAGTTCAGGTGCATTCTTGATGAGGATATCAGCCGCTTCTTCTGGATGCTCCATAGCATATTGGTAACCTTTTTTGATGGCTTGGATGACTTTACGAGCTTCTTCTTTGTTATCTTTCAGATAGTCGTTGTTTGCGATGATAACTGGTGAATAGTAGTCAAATTCTTTAACGTAGTCTTTCAAGTACATGAAATTAGCATCTACACCTTGAGATTTAGCAAGAATTCCGTCCCATCCATAGTAGATCCAAGCAGCATCAAAGACGCCATTGGCAATCGGTGTGATTGAGTTTGAGTCGTTATTTGGTACTTTTTCAACCTTCTCAAAGTCTCCACCTTGTGATTCTACCAAGGTTTTCAACATAGCAAGTTCAGTTGGGTCATTCCAAGTCCCGTATTTCTTACCAACTAAGTCTTTTGGACTGCTTACATTGTCAGATTTACGTGAGATGATTCCTGATGTATTGTGTTCAACAATAGCTGCAACGGCAGTGATTCCTGCTCCTTTTTCCAATTTTTTAGCCATGTAGTCTTGGAAATACACTGCAAATGGTGCCTTACCATTGATAACCAAGTCAGATGAGCTTTCTTCTGGTGGCAATTTCAAATCAACATCCACTCCAGCTTCTTTGAAATAACCTTTTTCCTTGGCAACATATAGCCCTGTGTGGTTAGTATTTGGTGTCCAGTCTAGGATAAAGTCGATCTTCTTGAGTTCTGCTTCTTTGTTGTCCTTAGAAGCAGTTCCTTGACCACAAGCTACAAGCACGACAGCTACAAGAGCTGTTAAAACAGTTAAAAACACTTTCCATGTTTTCTTCATTTTGATTTCCTCTTTTCTTTTTTGAAACATTCTTATTCTACGAACGTTTCCATTTAATAACATATTTTTCACTGACATCAACCAGCTTCATACCCATAAGGCTGATAATCGATACCAGAATAATAATAGCAAACATGGTATCATACTGAAACAGTTTCTTGGACTGAATCATGTAGACACCTAGTCCTTCAAAGCCTCCCAACCACTCAGATACCACTGTTGTGATAAAGGCGTAGGAGACACTGACCCTCAGACCTGCATAAAAGTAAGGCAGGCTGACTGGGATTTTAAAATGCCACAGGATTTGCCAAGGCTTGGCCCGCATCAAACTAAACAAGGTCAGCATATCCTTGTCACAATGCCTAAAACCGTCCAAAATACTGACGATGATAGGAAAAGTTGTCGTCAAAATAATCAAGACAATCTTGGGCAGAATCCCATAACCTAGCCACAAGACCAAGATAGGAGCTATGGCAATGGTCGGAATGGTCTGAACAACCACCATCATAGGGTAAATCAAGTCATTGAGCCAAGTCAAACTGTCCATGAGCACAGCCATGAGACAGGCAATCAAGACTCCCAAAATTAGACCTAGCAAAGCCACTCTCAAGGTCGCCCAGCTATGGTACCAGAGAAATTCTCTATCACGAACAAAGGCCTGAAGAATTTCAAAAGGTGTCGGCAGGATAAACTTGGGGAGAAGTTTAAAAAAACCTGCTAACTGCCAGATTGACAAGACTCCCAGAAAGCCCAATAGACTAATGTGTCGTCTCAGTATACTTTTCAAGTTTCTCATCAATACTTAAAATCTCTCCTACATTTATTTTGACATTGGCAAAGACATTATCTGCCTCCTGCCCTGCCACTTCCAGCGCTTCTTTGAGAATGCGCATGAGCTCATCAAACTCCCCTTCCAAGACCGTTTCAAATGGTGTCACCACCATGGTCACTTCTTGAGCTTGTAGATAAGCAATGACCTGATCGATAACAGCAATCCGATCAATCCCCTGTGCCAAGGGTAAAACTTGCAAGGCAATGCTTGCTTTCATAAAAACCTCCTCTTCTCGTTTTCCTTTGACAAAAAGAAAAACCTTTACCATATATGGAAAAGGTCAAGAATAGACTAAGTATCGTTCCCTACGCTGGCATTACCCAGATCAGGTGCGGTCGAAGTTTAACACTTCCTCTCAGACTGTACACAGACTCCCATATATTATATAGATATATGATAGCGCAAAATAAGAAAAATGTCAAGGAAACTGCTTACAGAAAAGAGCAGGAAAAATTTCCTACTCCAATTTTCTATACTCGTTCTCCATCACTGTTTACTCTGTAGCCATCCACCGTCGTATTAACAGCTAAGGCACCTGAAGAGTAAGAATAATACCACTTACCAGAAACTTGATACCAGCCTGTTTTCATTGCCCCTGAACTATCCAGATAATACCACGAGCCATTTTCCTTTAACCAGCCTGTCTGCATTTCACCAGATGATTTCAAATAATACCAGCTGTAACCATCCTTCAACCAGCCTGTTGATTTAGACCCATTTGATTTGAAATGATACCAACTACCATTTATTTTCTTCCAACCGACAGTTGAACTACTATTGGATCCATAGCTAGAGATGTTTCCTGATTGGTTCTGATAATTCTGTGAAGAAGCCACTCCTTCTAGCTGAATATAACGACGACTTCCGTTATAAGCTGTATAACTCAACCACTTGTATCCATCTTTTTCGAGAATTTGATCATAATGAACCTTCTCCCCAGGATAATAGTAATCAATCGCAGTTGCGCTAACTAATGGCTGATTTTTGATAGCAGACTTAGACTTGAAATAATGTGTTCCTCCTGTTGAAACTGAGGTTTGACTATTCCCAACACTGCCACCAGCCAAATCTTTAAAATGAATAAATCCTGTCATCATATTTGCTTTTATACTTCGTTTATTATAGGCTTCTGTATAACCATAGTTATATTCCTCGATCTCAATCTGATCTCCCATTACATTTGACACCCAGGCAACATGCCCATAAGTTCCTGCAGTAGACCAAGCAATAGAGCCAATCGTCGGTGTATTATCTACACGATAGCCTTCACGACGAGCACGATGTCCCCATTCATTCGCATTTCCATAAGCCTTTGCAATCTCAAAACCATTGACACTACTCAAACGAAAGGCTGCAAAAGAAGTACACTGACGAGAGTACATGCGCCACTGATCAATCTCCTGGCTCCCATTTTTATAATAAACAGGATAATCATCTCCACGCGCAATCGACCCATTCCCTCCAGAATAGGCATAGACACTATCACCCGCTGCTAGCATCAATCCTACTACTAAAAAAGGAACAACCTTTTTAACTGACATCTTCAAACAATAACTTGTCCCTCTTACTATAAACGGTAAAATTTTCATTCTTCCTCCTTGAAACTAATATAAATCGAAGATTGCCTTCACTTAAACTATTCGGAGAAAAAAGAAAAAGTGAGAAAATTTCTCACTTTAGTCCAGATAATGAATCAAATTCTTTTCTGTAAGAATATCTGAGTAAGTAAAGGATTCAACGTAAACATTAGCTTGTTTATCTCCTTCCACATTCCCAAATTCCACAATAAATAGGGATGGATAAACTTCAATTAGCTTACCCAATCTATTTTTTTGGCGCTTACGTCCATTTTCCAAAGTCATTTCAATTACATGACCCTCATGTGCCTTGATTTCCTCTTTGATTTTTTTCATCTTAGCTACATCTGTAAATGCATCTGTCATTTTATGCCTCCCTTTTTGAGATACTTGAAAATTTATTGTATTCTTTTTGGAAAATCAATTCCACTGTTCCACGAGCTCCACTACGGTTTTTCTCGATAATAACTTCCACCTTATTATTTGGGATACCGTCCTCTTCTTCACCACCACGTTCATAGTAGTCATCGCGATAGAGAAAAGCTACGATATCAGCGTCCTGCTCAATAGACCCAGATTCACGAATATCAGACAAGACCGGTCTCTTGTCCTGACGTTGTTCTACACCACGAGAAAGCTGACTTAGAGCAATTACAGGAACTTTCAGTTCCTTGGCTAAGATCTTCAACTGACGAGAAATTTCAGAAACTTCTTGTTGACGATTTTCTCGGCCTGTACCTGTAATCAATTGCAAGTAATCTATCAAAATCAAACCAAGATTGCCCGTTTCTTGAGCCAATTTACGAGAACGAGAACGAATCTCTGTAATCCGAATCCCTGGCGTATCATCGATATAGATACTGGCGTTAGCTAAATTCCCTTGAGCAATGGTATATTTTTGCCACTCCTCATCAGTCAATTGACCCGTACGGATAGAATGGGATTCCACCAAACCTTCTGCCGCTAACATACGATCCACTAGACTTTCCGCACCCATTTCCAGTGAAAAAATAGCAACCGTTTTGTCCAACTTAGTCCCAATGTTCTGAGCGATATTCAAGGCAAAGGCTGTCTTACCAACCGCCGGACGAGCTGCTAAGATAATCAACTCCTCTTCATGCAGACCAGTCGTCATATGATCTAAATCACGATAGCCTGTCGCAATACCTGTAATATCGGTCGTTTGTTGCGAGCGAGCTTCCAGATTTCCAAAGTTGACATTCAACACATCTCGAATGTTCTTAAATCCACTTCGATTAGCATTTTCGCTGACATCAATCAGGCCTTTTTCTGCCTGAGCAATGATTTCATCAGCTGGTTGTGAAGCCTCGTAAGCTTGGTTGACAGACTCTGTCAACTTGGCAATTAAACGACGTAGCATTGCTTTTTCTGCAACGATTTTAGCATAATACTCCGCATTAGCAGAAGTGGGCACAGAATTGACAATCTCAACTAGGTAAGACAGGCCACCAATATTCTGCAAATCACCTTGATTATCAAGAATGGTACGAACCGTTGTTGCATCTATAGCATCACCACGATCGGATAAATCAACCATAGCTTGGAAAATCAAACGATGGGCATACTTAAAAAAGTCCCGAGACTCAATGTATTCTCGCACAAAAACAAGCTTACTCTCATCAATAAAGATAGCCCCTAAAACGGATTGCTCAGCTAAGATATCTTGAGGTTGTACTCGTAACTCTTCTACTTCTGCCATCAGACTTCCCTTCCTTTTACAATCTTGTCAAGAAGGTGTAAACTTATCCTTCTTTCACACGAAGGTTGATTACACTTGTGATATCTTGATAGATTTTCACTGGTACATCAATCAAACCAACTGCTCGAATCGGAGCTTGTACTTGAATATGACGTTTATCAATCTTAATTCCAAATTGCTTTTGCAATTCTTCTGCAATCTTCTTATTGGTAATAGAACCAAAGGTACGGCCATCTGGACCAACCTTTTCAACAAATTCTACAATAGTTTCCTCTGATTCAAGTTGGGCTTTAATTGCTTTTGCTTCTGCAATCATTTCAGCGTGAGCTTTTTCTTCAGATTTTTGTTTACCACGAAGCTCACCTACCGCTTGAGCAGTCGCTTCTTTTGCTAGGTTCTTTTTGATAAGAAAGTTTTGCGCATACCCTGTTGGTACTTCCTTAATTTCGCCTTTTTTACCTTTTCCTTTGACATCTGCTAAAAAGATTACTTTCATTCTTCTTTCTCCTTTTCCTTTATTTCATTTAATACAATTTCTGTCAGTTTTTCACCTGCTTCTGACAAGGTTAAATCTTTAATTTGAGCTGCAGCCAAATTAAAGTGGCCTCCACCTCCCAGTTCTTCCATAATCCGTTGTACATTCAATTTACTACGACTGCGAGCTGAGATAGAGATAAATCCTTGTGTATTCTTCGCAAGAACAAAACTCGCTTCAATACCCGACATAGCTAACATGGCATCTGCTGCCTTACTAATAACAACTGTATCATAGCATTTCGTGTCCTTAGCCTCTGCTATCAGTACATCTGAACCTAATTTACGCCCCTGTAAAATCAGTTCATTGACCTCACGATATTCTTCAAAATCTGTCGCAGCGATTTCTTGGATAGCAATACTATCACTTCCTCTCGTTCTGAGATAGCTAGCAACATCAAATGTCCGACTAGTCACTCGTGAGGTAAAATTTTTAGTATCCAGCATCATACCAGCCATCAAAACACTGGCCTGCATACGACTCAGACGATTTTTCTTAGAATTCTGGAACTGAATCAATTCCGTTACCAACTCACTGGCACTGCTTGCACCACTTTCGATATAAGTGATAACTGCATTATCTGGAAAATCCTGATCCCTTCTATGGTGGTCAATAACAATAGTTTGGGTAAATAAATCATAAAATTCTTTTGATAATGTTAAGGCTGTCTTTGAATGGTCTACAAGAATCAACAAAGAACGATTAGTCACCATCCCCATTGCATCCTTAACAGACAACAACTTCGTAACTCCTTCTTTTTCTAAGAATGAAACAGCTCGTTCAATATCTGGAGACATTTGTTCTTCATCATAAAGAGCATAGCTATTTTCAATCACATTGCTGGCGAACAACTGCATACCTACAGCAGAGCCCAGGGCATCCATATCTAAATTTCTATGCCCAACTACAAACACTTGATCCACACTACGAATCTTATCAGATATGGCTGTCATCATTGATCGAGTACGGGTACGAGTGCGCTTGATAGACGCAGCCGACCCACCTCCAAAGTAGACTGGATTTTTCGTTTCATCATTCTCCTTGACAACCACCTGGTCGCCACCACGTACTTCAGCCAAGTTCAAGTTGAGCAAAGCAACTTTCCCTATTTCATCATGATTTCCATCGCCATAAGAAAATCCCATACTTAAGGTCAAGGGCAACTGTCTCTGTTTCGACTCTTCTCTGAAAGCATCAATAACAGAAAATTTATCATTCATCAAGCCCTCAAGCACCGTGTAGTCAGTAAAGAGATAAAATCGATCCATACTTACCCGACGAGAAAACATCATGTATTTTTCTGAAAACTCTGATATAAAATTAGCTACAAAACTATTGATTTGACTAATATCTGACTCAGAAGTTGCATCCTCCAAATCATCATAATTATCCACAGATACAATTCCAATCACTGGTCGACTCGTTACTAACTCATCTGTTATGGCTTGCTCCCTGGATACATCTACAAAATACAAAACACCGGAAGAAGCATCCATATGAACAGCATAACGCTTCTCACCCAGTTTGGCATAAGTAGACGGATTTCCTACTGAAGCCTTGATAATCGTTTGAACAGCTTCCAAATCAAAATCGCCATCTTCCTTGGTCAAAATCAATTCAGCATAGGGATTAAACCACTCAACCTCTCCAGAAGATAAATTCAATTTCATAACACCTACAGGCATCTGTTCCAATAGAGATGTCAAACTTTCTTCCGCTTGGTGGTTTACATACTGTATCTGTTCTACATCACTCCTTGTATAATGCACTCTCAGTTTCTTAAATAAAAAAACATAGCCTCCTACAAAAAGAAACAAAATTAAAAGCGTCAACAGATTATTATTAACAAAAATAATGAAAGTGGATAAGACTCCAAACGCAATCAATCCTACTAGAATAGGAAAAATTGGACTTACATAAAATTTTTTCATTCCAAACCTCTTGGCACCCATTATACCATAATAACCCTCAAAAAGCGACTTTTAAAAGTGTAATCAGTAATTCTATCAATTATAAGAAAAAGGAGGTTTACAATTCAGTAAACCTACCTTTACACATATTGAAATTAAGATTCTTTAACTTCTAACAAACCAATTTCGCCATCCTCACGACGATAAATCACATTGGTTGTCTGATCTTCAACATCCACATAGATAAAGAAATCATGTCCTAACAAATCCATTTGTAGAATAGCTTCTTCCAAATCCATTGGTTTTAAATCAATTTGTTTTGAACGAACAACTCTAGACTGGACAACATTTGGATCTTCCACCAAAGCATCTGTAAATAATTGACTAGTTGCTACCTTATTTTTATTTTTACGCTCGATTTTTGTTTTATTTTTACGAATCTGACGTTCAATTTTATCAGTTACAAGGTCAATTGAACCATACATATCTTGAGACACATCTTCTGCGCGGAGAGTAATAGATCCAAGCGGAATCGTTACTTCCACTTTAGCCGTTTTTTCACGATAAACTTTTAAGTTAATTCGGGCATCCAACTCTTGTTCAGCTTGAAAATACTTTTCGATCTTTTCGAGTTTAGAAACTACATAATCACGAATTGCTTCTGTTACTTCTAGGTTTTCACCACGGATACTATATTTAATCATATGAGTACCTTCTTTCTAAACATTTTTGTTTTTATGATTTTATTATAACGCTTTCATTCTATTTTTGCAAATTTTTTCCTCATCTTACAAGGGAAAATGTTTTTACATCCTCAGCACCAGCTTCTTCCAGCAGTTTCTTCACACGATTTATAGTTGTTCCTGTAGTATAAATATCATCTATAAGTAGGATTTTCTTAGGAATAATGATTCCACTTTTAATAAAAAAAGGAAGTTCTGTAGCTAAACGTTCTGAACGACTCTTAGAAGAACTGGCTCTCTCTTCTCTTTTCTCTAGTAAATCCAGATACTCAAAGCCTGCTGCCTCTACAAAGCTCTCAACCTGATTAAATCCTCTGTTAGCATATCTCTCCTTACTTAATGGAATTACAACAAATTGATACTCTTTGTACTTTTTTAACTCCTCACTTAAAACTGAAGCAAAAACTTTTCTTAAAAGGAAGTCTCCATCAAACTTATACCGACTGAAAAAATCCTTCATAGCTTGATTGTAAGTAAAAATTGCTCTATGACTGACCTCAACTCCTTCTTTACACCAAAATTGACAATCTTGACACTTTGTTGACAACTCTGTTTTCATACAATTTGGACAGTTCTCTTCCCCAATTCTTTCAAAAGTAGAATCACAGTCTAAACAAAGACAGGAGGCATCATTCTTCAGAAGTAAGAGACTACTGAAAGTTAAAACAGCCTTCATAGTCTGCCCACATAACAAACACTTCATAGACCAGCCTCCTTATTCATCATCTGAATTTCCTTAATCGCCTTCTTGATTGAAGCATTTAACCCATCATGGAAGAAAAGCAAATCTCCTGTCGGTCTATCCATGCTTCGTCCAACTCGTCCACCAATCTGAATCAAGCTTGACTTGGTAAACAAACGATGGTTGGCTTCTACTACGAAAACATCCACGCAAGGAAAGGTAACCCCACGCTCCAATATCGTCGTACTGATAAGTATTGTCAGCTCTCCATCTCGAAAAGCTTGTACTTGCTCTAATCGATCCTCTGTTACAGAAGATACAAAGCCAATTTTCTCATTTGGAAATTGCTCCTGTAAGATTTCTTTTAACTGCTCCCCTTTCTTAATTTCTGAAGCAAAAATGAGTAAGGGATAAGCTGTCTTTCTCTGCTTCTCAATATAGGACTTTAACTTTGGTGACAAACAATTCTTATCCAAATAGCGATTAAAATCCGATAACCAAACTGGCTTAGGAATAATCAACGGATTTCCATGAAATCGTCTAGGCAAACTCAGTCTTTTTAGTTCTCCTAAATGGACCTTTTTATCTAACTCATCAGTCGAAGTCGCTGTTAAAAAGATTCTCAGCCCATTCTCCTTTACACTATTCTTGACAGCATGGTAAAGCGTGGGGTTGTCAACATAAGGAAAGGCATCTACTTCATCCACTATCAGTAAATCAAAAGCTTGATAAAATTTTAATAACTGATGGGTTGTCGCAACAACTAGTGGTGTTCTAAAATAAGGTTCCGATTCTCCATGTAGGAGGGCTATCTTACAAGCAAAATCCTTTTGCAGGCGCTTATACAGCTCCAAACAAACATCTATGCGAGGACTAGCCAAACATACTGCACCACCTCCATTAATCACTTTAGCCACAACTTGATAAATCATTTCTGTCTTTCCAGCCCCTGTCACCGCATGAACTAAAGTTAGCTCTTGCTTCTCTACTGCTTGAATCAATCCCTCTGACACCTTTTCTTGAAAAGGAGTTAATTGACCACGCCATTTAAGAACATCCTGTTTAGGAAAATCCTCCTGCGGAAAATAGTATAAAGCTTGGTCACTCCTGACTCGCTTCATCAGCAAGCACTCTCGACAATAGTAAGCACCGATGGGCAAATACCATTCATCTAAAATAGCACTATCACAACGTTGACAGACAAGTTTCCCCTTCTCCTTTCTCATTGCTGGAAGTTTCTCCGCCAACTGACGTTCTTCTTCTGTTAATTCATTCTCAGTAAACAAGCGACCAAGATAATTTGGATTTACTTTCATACTTCTTTATTCGTAAAAACCTAGCGCTTTAGATGATTTTTTAGTACAATTAAATCATGGAATTTAGAACAATTAAAGAGGACGGTCAAGTCCAAGAAGAAATCAAAAAATCACGCTTTATCTGTCATGCCAAGCGTGTTTATAGCGAAGAAGAGGCTCGTGACTTCATTACCACCATCAAAAAAGAACACTACAAAGCTACGCATAACTGCTCTGCCTTCATTATTGGAGAACGTAGTGAAATCAAACGAACAAGTGATGATGGTGAGCCTAGTGGTACTGCTGGCGTTCCCATGCTTGGGGTGCTAGAAAATCACAATCTTACCAATGTCTGTGTGGTAGTGACACGCTACTTTGGTGGTATTAAACTAGGCGCTGGAGGACTGATTCGTGCTTACGCCGGCAGTGTCGCCTTAGGTGTCAAAGAAATTGGTATTATTGAAATAAAAGAACAGGCTGGCATTGCTATTCAAATGTCTTATGCTCAGTACCAAGAGTACAGTAACTTCCTTAAAGAACATAATCTCATGGAGCTGGATACAAACTTTACAGATCAAGTCGATACGATGATTTATGTTGATAAAGAAGAAAAAGAAAATATTAAAGCTTCACTTATAGAGTTTTTTAATGGAAAAGTCACTTTAACTGATCAAGGTTTACGCGAAGTTGAGGTTCCTGTAAACCTTGTGTAAATAATAGATAATACAGTGTTTCACTGATATTTTCTCCGCTACTTTAATTAGCAACATAAAAAGATGCTTGCCAAGACCTACTAGAAAATGAAGCAATTCAAAAAGAAAACGGATAGCGTTCTCCTTTACACCTATTTACTAGAATTAGCTTATCACAATCGCTTGAAAATTAATGGCTTAGACCTGTGATATAAAAAAATCCTATCACTTCGATAGGATTTCTATATTTTACAAATGGTATAGATAGCGTTATACTAGAGATATCTTATACAAAGAGGTATTCATATGTCTATTTATAACAACATTACTGAACTAATCGGTCAAACTCCGATTGTTAAACTCAACAACATTGTGCCAGAAGGTGCTGCAGATGTCTATGTAAAACTTGAAGCATTTAACCCTGGTTCTTCTGTAAAAGACCGTATTGCTCTTAGCATGATTGAAAAAGCTGAACAAGACGGTATTCTGAAACCTGGTTCTACTATTGTTGAAGCAACAAGTGGAAACACTGGTATTGGACTTTCATGGGTAGGGGCTGCTAAAGGGTATAAAGTTGTTATCGTTATGCCTGAAACTATGAGTGTGGAACGACGTAAGATTATCCAAGCCTATGGTGCTGAACTCGTCCTTACTCCTGGTAGCGAAGGAATGAAAGGTGCTATTGCTAAGGCTCAAGAAATCGCTGCTGAACGTGATGGTTTCCTTCCTCTTCAATTTGACAACCCAGCAAATCCAGAAGTACACGAAAGAACAACAGGAGCTGAGATACTAGCTGCTTTCGGTAAAAATGGATTAGATGCCTTTGTTGCTGGAGTTGGTACCGGTGGAACAATTTCTGGTGTTTCTCATGCACTCAAATCAGCAAATTCAAACATTCAAGTTTATGCAGTGGAAGCTGATGAATCTGCTATTCTATCTGGTGAAAAACCTGGTCCTCACAAAATTCAAGGTATATCAGCTGGATTTATTCCTGATACACTGGATACAAAGGCTTATGATGGTATCGTTCGTGTAACGTCAGACGATGCTCTAGCACTCGGCCGTGAAATTGGTGGAAAAGAAGGTTTCCTTGTAGGGATTTCTTCAGCTGCAGCTATCTACGGAGCCATCGAGATTGCCAAAAAATTAGGTACAGGTAAAAAAGTTCTTGCTCTAGCACCAGATAACGGTGAACGTTATCTCTCTACAACACTCTATGAATTTGAAGTTTAGTCTCCTAAATGCACTTAGCCCTTATTATAGGGCTTTTTATTTTTACCTTGAAAATAGGAAGTTCTCCCTATAAGGATCGACTGCATAGAAAAAAGGAAGCAAATTTACTTCCTTTCTATAATTAGTTATTCAAGGCTGCTGCCATTGTAGCCGCAACTTCAGCTTCAAAGTCGTTTGCAGCTTTTTCGATACCTTCACCAACTTCAAAGCGAGCGAACTCAACTACTGAAGCGTTAACTGACTCAAGGTATGCTTCAACTGTCTTGCTGTCATCCATGATATAAACTTGTGCAAGAAGTGTGTAAGCTTGGTCAACTTTAGTATTGTCAAGCATGAAGCGATCCATTTTACCTGGGATGATTTTGTCCCAGATTTTTTCTGGTTTGCCTTCTGCAGCCAATTCAGCTTTGATGTCAGCTTCAGCTTGAGCGATCACTTCATCAGTCAATTGTGCTTTTGATCCATATTTCAAGTGTGGAAGAGCTGGTTTGTTAACCATTGCACGGCTTTCGTTATCTTGGTCGATAACGTGGTTCAATTGTGCCAACTCATCTTTAACAAATTGCTCATCCAATTCTTTGTATGAAAGAACTGTTGGTTTCATAGCAGCGATGTGCATTGAAATTTGTTTAGCAAGTGCTTCGTCTCCACCTTCGATTACAGAGATAACACCGATACGTCCACCGTTGTGTTGGTAGGCTCCGAAGTGTTGTGCATCTGTTTTTTCAATCAAAGCAAAGCGACGGAATGAGATTTTTTCTCCGATAGTCGCTGTTGCAGATACGTATGCAGCTTCAAGAGTTTCACCTGAAGGCATTGTCAAAGCAAGAGCTTCTTCGTTGTTAGCTGGTTTTCCTTCAACGATTGCTTTAGCTGTTGCGTTTACCAACTCAACAAATTGAGCGTTTTTCGCAACGAAGTCAGTTTCAGCATTTACTTCAACAACTGCTGCAATGTTACCGTCAACATAAACACCAGTCAAACCTTCTGCAGCAACACGGTCAGCTTTCTTAGCTGCTTTTGCCATACCTTTTTCGCGAAGCAATTCAATCGCTTTTTCGATATCGCCTTCCACTTCAACCAATGCTTTTTTAGCGTCCATAACACCAGCACCAGATTTTTCACGCAACTCTTTAACAAGTTTAGCTGTAATTTCTGCCATTTTGATTCTCCTATATTTTTTAAAAATAGGAGAGCCGGGCTAAGCCCCGCCCTCCTAGGTAATTACTATTTATTATGAATTAAGCGTTGTCGCCTTCTACAACTTCAACGATTTCTTCAATTGAATCTGCTTGAGTTTCTGAAGCTGCAAATTCTGCTTCAACTGCTACTGCATCCTCACCTTGACGTCCTTCGATGATAGCATCAGCCAATTTAGCTGTAATCAATTTAACAGCGCGGATAGCGTCATCGTTAGCTGGGATGATTACATCGATATCATCTGGATCAGTATTTGTGTCGACCATCGCTACAACTGGAATTCCCAATTTTTTAGCTTCTTTAACAGCGATTTGCTCTTTATGTGGGTCAACTACGTACATCACATCTGGGATACGAGGCATATCTTCGATACCACCCAAGAATTTTTCAAGACGCGCACGTTGTTTGTTAAGAAGTGCAACTTCTTTCTTAGGAAGAACTTCGAAAGTTCCATCTTCTTCCATACGTTTAATTTCTTTCAAACGAGCGATACGTTTTTGGATTGTTCCCCAGTTTGTAAGAGTTCCACCCAACCAACGGTGGTTGATGAAGTATTGACCTGAACGTACTGCTTCTTCAGCAACTGCATCAGCTGCTTGTTTCTTAGTACCAACGAACAATACAACTGCATCGTTAGCTGCTGCATCACGCATGAAGTCGTATGCTTGGTCAGCGTATTTTACAGTTTGTTGCAAGTCGATAACGTGGATTCCGTTACGCTCTGTAAAGATGTATTTAGCCATCTTAGGGTTCCAGCGACGAGTTTGGTGACCAAAGTGTACACCAGCCTCAAGAAGTTGTTTCATTGAAATTACTGCCATGAGTATTTCTCCTTTTTGTTTTTTTCCTCTTCTTGACTTCAACTCGCAAAACGACCCAAGGGCAACTGCTTCACAATTCATCAAGAATGAGTATTATCGTTCACACGACAATTTTTATTCTACCATACTTTTTCGATATTTTCAAGCTATTTTGATGGGATTTTTAATCGTTATTGTCACGGTAAAACCTGAAAAAGAGGGCTCTATTCGAGTCCCTCTCTAATTAGTCTGCATAAATATATGTCACAAAACCTTCAGAAGTCGTTGTTGGATTAAACCATCCACGGTGGTTTCCAAGTGTGCGATTACCTGCATAGTTTGATTCTGATACTTGGATACGTGTTGTTGATTCAACAGCTGTAACAACCGCTACGTGTCCATATCCACCATCGTTCCAACATGCAATTGCTCCAACTTGAGGGGTTGAACCTGTACGGAAACCTGCTGCTGCTGCACTTGTGGCCCACTGTGCTCCATTACCCCAATAGTCTCCAGCCCAAGGTGCTAATGTTTTAACTCCCCAGGTACATTCACCAATTGGATAAGTTGAGGCATCTGTGTTATATGTTGGACGTACTTTAGCCTGAACAGGTGCTACTGCAGATTCAGATACTGCCTGTACCTGTGCTGTTAGGTTGGTATTACCTGAAGCAAGTACTGATTGTTGTTGGCTAGCTTGTTTTTCTTTATAAGCCGCTTCTGCTGCCGCAGCTGCACGAGCCTCAGCCTCAGCTGCTGCTTTTTGTTCCAATAGACTTGCTTTTTCCCCTTCAGCTGTCGCTTTCTCAGCAGCAAGACTCAATTCAGCAGCTTTTAGTTCTGCCTGTTTAGTAGTCAATGCTTGAGCATCATCTGCCAATTTTTGTTGATTAGCAATTACAGTATTGATAGCATCATTGTTTGCTACTTGCTTTTCAGAAATAGCTTTCTTATCTGCCTTTTGTTGTTCCAACATTTTGTTATTCGCAGATACGATTTCACTCATTGCAGCAACACGTGAAATAGCTTCTGTAATTGATTTTGAGTTTACAATCGTATTGATGTAGCTAGTTGCAGCTCCATTTGTTTGAGCACTACGAGCTTGTTTTTCTAAAGATTGGTTACGAGAAACAATGTTTTTAGAAAGTTCTGTAATCTCACCCTCGAGTTTCTTAGATTCTGCTTGTAATCTATCATTTTCAGATTGCAAGTTAGATTGCTCTGCTTGAATAGCAGATACTTGCTCCTGAATTTGATCAACTTGTTTTTGTGCTTCTTGTTGTTGTGCTGTTAAGTTACTAATTTTATTATCTTGAGCAGCAATTTTGTCATCAGTCGTTTCTGCATGGGCAGTCGTCAATACTGCTGCCTGGGAAACCATTACTGTACTTAATAAAAGCGAGGCTAAGATTTTTTTCTTCATGGTTAATAAATACTCCTTCTGTTTAAGACAATACTAGTATACCAAAAAAAACTCCAATAAATATTACGCCTTTGTTACATTTATATGTCGTTCTTATAGATAATATTTTTCAAAAATAAATTGAAAAACAGTAACCCATAAAAAATTTAAAATCATCGTCGGTACCAAGCTATAGACTATAAAAATCGACATGTTATCCACTGTCAGCCCTACCATAAAAGCCAAAAGATAACTACCCATTTCAAACAGGAATGTCAGGACAATCATGGCTAGCATTCTTGTCCAACGATTCAACAAAATAACACTATTCAATTTATGAAGAAGGGCTCCCAATAAGATAAATAAGAGAGTTGCAATCCCTATTAGATGGAAAAAGTAAACATCATAAACCAGGCCCACCATAAAACAATAGACTAGATAGAGATATTCTGATACTTCTATTGTCTCAAATAAGAGAAATAGAAAAAGAAAATGACTAGCCAAATGTACATGGGGGAAAAATGAGCCCAGAAGCTGGCTAATATGGGCGTCAATTAGAACAAAGAAAGGAAGCAATAAAAACACTCCAACCCGCTTCAACTGTCTCATTATGAATTCCCCACTAATTCTATCACATCCACATTATGAGTATCTGCACTCAATTTAACAGTTACTTCTCGTGTCAAATAGTCTGTACTATGCGTTGTGGCAACCACTTCACCAACAGGAATATCAGCAACGTTAAAGTTTCCTAATCCACCAGTAGTCACCTTATCTCCCGCACTAATATCGCTATTACTATTTAATTGGCTAATTTTAAGAACTTCATTTTCCTTGTCGTAGCCAACAATAATTCCATAAATTGTGGTAGTGCCGTGTTGAATTTTAACAGAAATCTTATCAGCATTTTCCGTATTTGTCAGAAGGTTGACCATGGTAGAGTTGTCCTCCACTTTTGAAACGCTCCCAATCAAACCACCATTTGCAATAGCTAACATGTTATCTGAAGCTCCTTTTGATTTGCCTACATCTAAGGTCAATTCCTGTTTCCAAGATACCGGAGAACGCATAATAACATCTGCTGCTAAAGTCTTTGTGGCTTGCAATTTAGACTTCATATCAAGCAATTGACGCAATTGTTCATTTTCTGTCTTTAAACTTTCCGCCTCATTTGATTTAACTTCTAATTGGTAAATCTGTTTCTTCAAACTTTCATTTTCATTATATGTTCGTGTCAAATGAGCCAAATCTGATTTGACAGAATCAAACCACTGAAAAGGTTTTTGTACAACCCTATCAACCAATGAAATTCCATCTCCTAATTTTGTTACAATTGTACTTGAATAAGTCGTCGCTAAGAGAGCTGATACAAGCAGAACAGTGACAAAAACAATAATGACATATTTTGATTTTTTAAAACGGTTCATATCCCTACCTTTATATCAAGAACTGTTACAGTAACTTTTTTATCAATTCCTGAAAGCTACTAAGATTTTAAGAAAAATAAGCAACAACCAAGTACGATAACAACAAGAATGGTCAGCGTATCCTTTCGAGTCCATTTCAATTGTCGGTATTGACTTCTGCCTTTTCCACCCTGATAACCACGCGCTTCCATGGCGATAGCCAAGGAATCCGAACGTTTTAAACTTGTCGCAAAAAGAGGAATCAAAATAGGAATCATAGCCTTTACTTTTTGAGCAATGCTTCCTTCACCAAAATCCACTCCACGCGCTTTCTGTGCATTCATAATCCGCGTCGTATCATCCATCAAGGTTGGAACAAAACGTAGACTCATGGACAGCATCAATCCAATTTCATGAACTGGAACTTTCACACGCTTTAAAGGCGCTAACAAAGCTTCGACAGCTGATGCCAAACTTAAGGGCATGGTCGTTAAGGTTAACAAAGTTGAAAAGAAAATAATCAATACAAAGCGACAAAAAATAATCCCAGCTTGTTGCAAAGCATAATCCGTGATTCTCACAAACGAAAACTCAAATAAAACATTCCCATTAGAAATGAAAAACAGTTGAAAAATAGTTGTGAAGGCAATCAAGAAAAACATAGACTTCAAGCCCTGAATAAAAAATGAAAGAGATACTCCTGACAAGGCAATAAATATCCCTGTCGCTATAAAAAGAATTAGATTCGTCAAGGGGTTATTAGCCCAAAAAACGATCAAAATTAGTAGCATCATAGCCAGCAATTTGCTACGTGGATCCAATCGGTGAACAATCGAATCCCCTGGGATATAACGCCCCAAAATCATACTATCCATTTCGCGACTCCTTGAACTCCTCTATCTTAATCGGTAATCGTTTAAATGACACACCTCTATCAGCCAATCGTTTACAAAAGGCCGTAATTTTAGGTACTCCCAACTGCACTTCTTCCATAAAGACAACATCTTGAAAGACATCACTTGGCTTACCACCCTTAACTAGACGTCCCTTTTCCATCACATAGACTTGATTCGCATATTCAGCAACATCATCCATCAAATGCGTTACCAAGACAATGGTCATCCCTGACTGGTGGAGTTTTTTGAACAAATTCATCAGCTCTTTTCTTCCCAGAGGATCTAGGCCTGCTGTGGGCTCATCTAAGACTAATATGGCTGGTTCCATAGCAAGTATGCCTGCAATGGCAACACGTCTCATTTGTCCACCTGATAGCTCAAACGGGCTACGATTAAAAAGTGATTCATCGATTCCAACCAGAGCCAGTTTCTCACGCGCAATCTGCTCCGCATCTTCTTCAGAAACTCCAAAATTTTGCGGGCCAAAAGCAACATCTTTCAAAACCGTTTCTTCAAAAATCTGATTTTCAGCAAACTGAAATACCAAGCCAACCTGTTTTCTAATTTGACGAATATCTTTATTTTTAGAAGTCGAGGTGATTAAGGTATCAAAAACCCGCACGCTCCCTTGACTTGGAACCAATAAACCATTTAAGAGTTGTAAAATAGTTGATTTGCCACTACCTGTATGGCCAATTAAAGCCGTATAAGAACCATCTTCAATCGTCAAAGAAACATCCGACAAAGCTGCTGAAGCTAAGGGAGTCCCTTCTTGATATGTAAAACTCACATTTTCTAGAGCAATTCCCATAGCTTATCCTCTAGCTCACTTTCTGTCAAATAATTTTCAGGTAAATCATAGCCATTCTGGTTCAAAGAATGTTTTAATTGATTGGCAAAAGGATTGTCTAATCCAATTTGATCTAAATCATTTCGAGAGAAAAGATCTCTTGGACTACTAGTTGATTCAATTGACCCTTTTTTCATGACCAATACACGATCACTCATGGCAACTTCTTCCAAATCATGTGTAATGGAAATGACCGTCATATCATAGTCTTTCCGAATTCCTTTTACTGTCTCAATCAGTTCTCTACGCCCCTCAGGATCCAACATACTCGTTGCTTCATCTAAGATTAGAATAGCTGGTCTTAGGGCTACAACACCTGCAATGGCCACACGTTGCTTTTGGCCACCCGATAAACGTGCTGGCTCTCTCTTTTTAAAGTCCAACATGCCAACCAAATCCAGAGCTTCTTCCACTCTCTTTTTCATTTCTTGACGAGAAAGGCCCTGATTTTCCAAACCAAAGGCAACATCGTCTTCAACAGTCGCTCCAACAAACTGATTGTCTGGATTTTGAAAAACCATACCGATTTGACGACGTATATTCCAAACATTTTCCTCAGTTAGCCGTTGGCCATCAATTACAATCTCTCCAGATTCTGCTTCTAGTAAGCCATCAATTAAGCGAACCGTCGTTGATTTACCACTACCATTATGCCCTACAATCGAAAGCCATTCTCCACGTTTCACGTGAAACGTAATATCCTTCACATCATAGTATTCCTGACTTTCCTTATAACGAAAAGAAAGATTTTTTACATCAATTACTGATTTCATTTCGAACCAAATGTCCCTTTAAATACATAGGCACTACCCTTGAAATAATCATAGCCAGAGTAGATAGTGAAAAACAAGGCTACATAAAGTAGAACTTGACCAAGCAAAGTCCAGTGTAATAGCAAGAAAATAATGGCAAACATCTGACTGAAAGTTTTAATTTTTCCAGGCATTGCTGCTGCTAAAACTGTTCCACCAGTTTCAACCAATAAAAGCCTTAAACCTGTCACAGCCAACTCACGACAGATGATCACTGCAACAATCCAAGCTGGAGCCATACCTAGCTCAATCAACATAATAAAAGCCGACATAACTAGTAGCTTATCCGCCATAGGATCTGCAAATTTACCGAAATTACTGACTACATTCCATTTACGAGCTAAATATCCATCTAAATAGTCGGTAATACTGGCAACAGCAAAGATAATAGCTGCCACTATATGACTCTCTATCGAATTTCCTATCGTTAAAATAAAGATAAAAATAGGTATAAAGAGAATTCGACCTATTGTTAAGAGATTGGGAATTTGTTCTTTTTTCATTCGTTTTTCCTTAATTTTTAGTAAAGGTTACAGTGATTTGTCCAGTCTGGGCTGTTAATTTCGATAAATCAACAGTCTGATTATCTACTGTCAAAGCAACACCTTTTACAACACCTAACGTAATGGTTACAGGACTTTTAGTTGCAACTGTTGCTTCTGCACTTTTATTATCCGGTGATAAGGTTACACCGCCCTCAAGTTCGCTTTCTGAAACGCTGACCCAACTTGTAACATCTGAAACTGCCAATTGCAATTTAACTGTTTCCTTACTTGTCTTATAAGCGATTTCTACATGATTTCCTTCGCCTGATACACTTATAGCTGATTCTACACTAGAAGAACTGCTAGATGAACTACTACTTGAGGAGTGGGGAACAGAGCTAGTTGAACTTATTGAACTTGTTGATTGAACCACACTGTAATTAGAAAGAGAAAGCCCCTCTGGTTGAGTTTGAATATAGTTCCAAACATAATAGGTCACAAAAATTAAAATCGATAAAGCAAAAAGGATAAAATAAAATAAAGGTAAAAATGATGTTTTTTTCTTCTTTTTCTTACTGGAACGTCTACGACCTGTCAACTCATCTTCATCAACATCTACTTCCTCATAAGTAATCATACTCCCAGAATCATAAGCATCCAAGACAATTTGGTCATCTAACTCAACAGCCCATGCATATTTTCTCAAGAAAGAACGCGTGTAAAAAGGACTTGGAAGTTGATCGAAATCGTCTGCTTCCATTGCTTCCAACATATCTAACTGGATTTCTGTCTTTTTCTGCAATTCATCTAAACTCAATCCCTGATTGATTCTAGCTAATCGTAAAACCTCTCCAATTGTTTTTTTTCTCATACTTGTCATCCCTTCTTTCTAGTGTCTATTATGATAGGTTACTACGATGGGAATATTGTAAAATCAACTATGTCACCATCATCTATTAAATGATGTCCAGCATCAAGGACATCCTCTAAAGTAATTTCCTGTAAAATCTTTGGTAAATCAAAAATTGTCTCACCATGTTCAAAAGCATCATATTGCGTTGCAATAAATTCAAGAGAGTTCATGCTACTGAAAAATTCTCCAAACATCTCTCTTTTGATAATATCTAAATGATCCTCTGTAATATCTAAATCCTTTGTAAAATTACGAATGGCCTTCCTAAATTGATGAGATAAAGCAACTGGCTCTTTCGTATCCATTGTCAACATAACAAAATGAAAACGACTTGTTACTTCAATTTCAAGAGATAAGGAAGCATCTATTTTACCTGATTCATATAACTTTTGAAAACGATCCGAAGTCCAACCAAACATCATTGCAAACAATAATTTTAATAAAATATGATGTCGATAGCAATCCGCTTCAGAAACTTCTCGCTTACCTCTAACTCCAATCGCTAGTTTGGGAGAAGATACTTCCATTCTCATACTGTCTGTTTGCTTTACAGCCTGTAAAACAATTTTTTCTCTTGCTACTTCCTGAACATCTAAATCTTTCCGTTCTTTTCTTTCAAAGTATCCCTGTACTAGCTCCACATCAAAATTACCAACTAAAAACAGAGACATGTTTACAGGTTTGTAAAACCTTGTAAAATTTTCTTGCAAATTAGTTAGATTGATTTGGGAAATGGACTCCTCACTTCCAACTATATCAGTTGCTAAAGGAGTACCAGGATACAAATTCGCTAAGGTTGAAAAGAATAAACACGAATCTGGATCATCTTGGTACATTTCTCGTTCCTGCTGAATAATATCCTGCTCTCTCAAAATGGAAGCTTCAGTAAAATGTGCTGATGTTACTAATTCATCAAGTAAGTCTAAATTTTCTAAAAAATGATCCGTTGCTGAAAAAAGATAGCTTGTTTTTGTAAAGCTTGTAAAGGCATTACTATCTGCACCTAGACTCGTAAAAGCAGACATCAAATCACTAGAATCTTCTCTTTCAAATAATTTATGTTCAAGAAAATGAGCAATTCCTGCAGGATATTTTTTTACATCTCCGTCAATTTCTGTGACAAGCGTATCTATCGAACCAAACTGGACAGTTACACTCCCGTAAACCTCTTTAAATTCCTTTTTAGGCAAAAGAGCAACTGTCAATCCATTTGACAAACGAGTTCGATAAATCATTTCTTTTACAGCTGGATAGTATTTTTCTTCAAAAACAACCTTTGTCATTCTATTCCTTCCATAAAGTAAATCGCTTGTAGTTTCACATTATTAGCTGCTCTACAAATAGCATCTTTGTCAACTTGCTCGAGTTTTGTAATCCAACTTTTAAAGTCTGCTGAAGATTTTCCAAGTAAGGCATTTTGATAAGCACGTTCAATCAATGAACCTTGATTATCTTGAGAAAGTAACAAAGACCGACGAATCATTTCCTTGGTCTGCTCTAACTCAAGCTCTGTAAAATAACCTTTTTTTAAATCAAGCAGTTGATTGTTCATCATTTTACGAGCCTGATTCCGATTTTCTCGATCAATACCAGCATACATCCTCAAAAATCCACTAAATAAATCAAGCTGACTTGAAATAGTATAAGCCAATCCAGCATTTTCACGAACATTTGTAAAGAGCTTAGAATGAGCAAATCCACCCAGTAAACCATTCATTACAATCATGGGTAAATGTTGCTCATCACCATATTCAGCAGAGCAATGATATCCCAACTCTAAAATAGACTGTTCCACATTTTTCCGAATCATACCTTCTTGTAGTATATTGGAATAAGGTTGACAATACTGAACCTTCACATCTCCTTTTCGACCTTTAAAGGCAAATGATTCTAATACATTTTGAATTTCAACCTCATTAAAATCACCCAGGAAAAAGAAATCTATTCGATCATTGGCCAAAAATTCTTGGAAACAAGAATAAGAACTTTGTGGAGTTTCAGCTAAAATACGATTTCGTAAATCACTGTATTCCAATTTGAGACGTTCATCATGAAAAAATAACTTGTCTAATTCTTTATGTGAAAAATAAAAAGAATCATCCATATCAGCTGCTAAACTTGCTAGCAATTGTTTTTTCTCAATTTCAAATAAGGCCGAATCAAACCTATTATCAAATACTACGGGTGAAAAAAGAGTTTCTTTTACAAGTTCCAAAACCTGAGAAGTTAGCACATTTTTCTTACTTAAAAACTCATCACGAACATAATTAAATGTCAATTCTACAACATGACTTTGCCCTCTTCTAAAACAATTGGTTGACATATCTGTACCATATAGACTGGCCAAGTGTCTCCTAAAATTTTGAAAAGTGGGGTACATCTGGTTGGCAGTTTCTAGCATACTCGCACTCAACATGCGACCTGCAATCGTATCAAGAGATAATGGAGCTGTAAAACGCACGGTAATTTTGTTCGTTTTAAACTTCTTTGATTGGATAAAATGTGTTGAAATTCCATGCACTAACTCCATGATTTACCTCCTTATATACAGACTTCTATTATATCACGAAAACCTGAAATTTTCTTGTTCTCTGTAACACTTTTGAAATAAAAATCGCTTACATTTCTCCCTGTTTCTCTCACTATTTTTAGGAAAATATGGTATAATACCAAAGATTGAGGTGAATTATGGAATACAAATTATTTGAAGAATTTATTACCCTCCAAGCACTACTCAAAGAACTTGGAATTACACATAGCGGAGGAGCTATCAAATCATTTCTCTCTGAACATTCTGTTTACTTTAATGGGGAATTAGAGAGTCGTCGCGGTAAAAAACTTCGTATTGGTGATAAAGTTGACATCCCTGACATGAATATTGACATCTTGTTGACACAACCTACTTCTGAGGAGAACGAGGAATATCAAGCTGATAAAGTTGAAAAAGAACGAATCGCTAAACTTGTTAAGGAGATGAATAAAGGAGTAAAAAAAGATAAATCAAAACCTACTTCATCACCCAAAAGCAAACAAGCTCCGCGATTCCCTGGTAGATAATCATGTGGCTACAACAACTATCTCTCAAAACTTTTCGTAACTACAAAGAGACGAAAATAGACTTTAATCCTAAATTAAATGTCTTTTTAGGACGTAATGCACAAGGTAAAACAAATATGTTAGAGGCTATCTATTTTTTAGCCTTAACACGTAGCCATCGAACTCGAACAGATAAAAATCTCATTCATTTTGATGAGGAACAACTTCATCTTTCAGGTCTTGTTCAGAAAAAAACGGGATCTATTCCTCTCGAAATCGAACTAACACAAAAAGGACGTGTGACAAAAGTTAATCACCTAAAACAGGCACGCCTTTCAGATTATGTCGGACATATGAATGTTGTCTTATTTGCTCCTGAAGATTTACAACTAATTAAAGGAGCACCTTCGATTCGACGAAAATTCATTGATATGGAACTTGGACAAATCAAGCCAATCTATTTATCTGACTTAACCAATTATAACCACATCCTAAAGCAAAGAAACACTTATCTAAAATCAGCTCAAAAAATAGATGGAACCTTCCTTTCAGTCTTAGATGATCAGCTAGTTGATTATGGATGTCGTGTAATGAATCACCGCTTAGATTTCATAAAAAAACTAGAATCATTTGGGCGTAAGAAACATTTTGAACTCTCTAATCAGATTGAAGAATTGTCAATATCCTATCAATCTTCTGTAAAGATAACTGACAAAGAAGATTTATCAGAATCTTTCAAAATTGCTTTAGAAAAAAGTAGGTCCAGAGATTTATTTAAAAAGAATACTGGTGTTGGGCCTCATCGAGATGATATTTCTTTTTATATAAATGGGATGGATGCTAGTTTTGGAAGTCAAGGTCAACATCGTAGTCTCGTCCTATCGATAAAATTAGCAGAGATCGAATTAATGGAAAGTATTACTACAGAATCTCCGATATTATTGCTTGACGATGTTATGAGCGAACTTGACAACACTAGACAACTAAAATTATTAGAAACGATTTCTCAGTCAATCCAAACCTTTATCACAACAACAAGCTTAGATCATCTTCAAAATCTGCCAAAAAATCTAAGCATCTTTACTATTCAGGATGGTAAAGTTGCTGTAAATTAAAATTGATAACATCGTAAAAGAACTCCTGTTTTCACGGGAGTTCTTTTCATTGTTTTTTACATAGAATAATTTGGCGCCTCATTAGTAATTTGTACATCATGAGGATGGCTTTCTTTCAAACCAGCACCAGACATTTCAATAAATTGAGCATTATCATGCAACTCTTTAAGGTTAGCTGCACCACAGTAACCCATACCAGAGCGAATACCACCAATCATTTGGAAAACAATATCAGCTGCCGCTCCTTTATAAGCAACACGACCTTCAATTCCTTCTGGAACAAGTTTATTTGCTTCATTGACAGAACCTTGGAAGTAACGATCGCTTGAACCTTTCTTCATAGCAGCAATTGATCCCATACCACGGTAAGTCTTAAACTTACGTCCTTGGAAGATTTCAGTTTCGCCTGGAGCTTCATCAGTTCCAGCAAACATTGATCCAAGCATAACTGCATTTCCACCTGCAGCAAGGGCTTTTACAATATCTCCAGAATACTTGATTCCACCGTCAGCAATGATCGTTTTACCATATTCACGCGCAACAGCTGCAGCATCATAGATAGCTGTTACTTGTGGAACACCAACACCAGCAATCACACGAGTAGTACAGATAGAACCTGGTCCAATACCAACCTTGACAACGTCTACACCTGCTTCATAAAGGGCACGCGCTCCCTCAGCAGTAGCAATATTTCCAGCAATCAAAGTACGATCTGGAAAGTGAGCACGAATCTCAGCAATTTTACGCAAGACACCTGCAGAATGACCATGCGCAGTATCAATAACAATCGCATCCGCTCCTGCCTCAAAAAGAGCCTCTGCACGTTCAAATGTATCTGAAGTAACACCTACTGCACCTGCAACTAGAAGACGACCAAACTCATCTTTAGCAGCATTTGGAAACTCAATAACTTTTTCAATATCTTTGATAGTAATCAAACCAGAAAGACGGCCTTCTTCATCTACCAACGGAAGTTTTTCAATACGGTGTTCTTGAAGAATACTCTCAGCTGTTGAAAGATCTGTACCCACAGGAGCAGTCACAAGATTTTCACTAGTCATATGATTTGAGATTGGTTGGTTATAGTCTGAAATAAAACGAAGATCTCGGTTTGTCAAAATACCAACCAATTTACGATTTTCAAGTGTTTCAACAACTGGAACACCACTGATGCGGTAACGACCCATAAGCTCATCTGCTTCAGCAATTGTATGTTCAGGCGTCAAGAAGAAGGGATCAATAATAACTCCATTTTCAGAACGTTTTACCTTACGAACCTCGTCTGCTTGTTGAGCAATTGACATGTTTTTATGGATAACTCCGAGACCGCCTGCACGAGCAATAGCAATGGCCATTTGACTCTCTGTAACTGTGTCCATGGCAGCGGTAATAATTGGGATATTTAAAGTCAAATTATCTGCCAATTTAGTTGTTAAATCTGCATCGTTAGGCAACACATGACTTTCAGCTGGAATAAGCAATACATCATCAAAGGTAAAACCTTTTTTCAAAAATTTAGTGTCCCAATTAGACATTCGAAGTTTCCTCTTTTCTTTCTTTTTGAGCTTGACTCTTTTTATATTGTATCTATCATACCATTCTATAAAAATTTGTCAAATGTTACAGGGGTAAATAAAAAACTATCTTTTCTTCGAGATAGAAATGATAGTTTCTTGTAAAATAAACTTAGTTAAAGTAATGAAGTCCCATTGCCCCTTTAACCTCAGATAGGGTTTGACCTGCAACTTCACGAGCTCTTTCACTACCTTTTTGAAGCATATTATAAACTTCTCCCATATCCTTAGCAAATTCAATACGGCGCTCACGAATAGGACCAAGTTCACGTTCTAATATTTCAAGTAGATAACGCTTGGTCTTCACATCACCAAGACCACCTCGTTGATAATGTTCTTTCATGTCAGCAATTTCTTGAGCATCTTCTGGGCGACCAAAAACATCTAGATAATGGAAAACCATATTTCCCTCAATCTTACCTGGATCTTCCACTCGAATATGATTTGGATCTGTATACATACTCATCACTTTTTTACGCAAAGTATCCGCATCATCAGCTAAATAAATACCGTTATTGAGTGATTTAGACATTTTAGCATTCCCATCCAAACCAGGCAAACGCCCTGCTCTCTCATTTTCTGGATAAATACCTTCTGGTTCTACCAAGACATCACAGTTATATGCATTGTTAAAAGAACGAACAATCTCACGAGTTTGCTCAATCATTGGTTTCTGATCTGTCCCAACAGGAACATAATTGGCCTTAAAGGCTGTGATGTCAGCTGCTTGAGCGATTGGATAGACTAAGAAGCCTGTCGGAATACTTTCTCCAAAGCCTTTCTGAGCAATTTCTGTCTTGACAGTTGGATTACGCTCCAGACGTGCTAATGAAACCAGATTCATATAATACATAGACAACTCAGCCAACTCTGGAATCTGGCTTTGAATAAAGATAGTTGACTTACTTGGATCCAATCCAACTGCAAGGTAATCCAAAGCCACGTTTCCGATAGACTCTACAATGGTTTGAGGATCTTTGGCATGATCTGTCAAGGCTTGTTGGTCAGCCAAGAACACAAACATATCATACTTATCCTCTTCCTGTAATAATACTCGATTTTTGAGACTTCCAACATAATGTCCAATATGCAATTTTCCTGTCGGACGGTCTCCTGTTAAAATAATGGGTTTAGTCATTTTGTTCTCCTTCGATATAGTCCCTTCAATTATAGCATTTTTTTAATGAAATAACCGTAATTTATCAAAATAAATCAGCCTTGCTATTTACGGATTTGTGTAACGTATGCTGTAAATTTAATTTACACAAAATTGACAGATAAAAATTTGAATATTTCTGTATTTTCTAGTAAAATAAATATATTACACATATAGGAGAAAAACATTGCTTACAGTATCTGATGTTTCACTACGTTTTAGTGATCGCAAACTTTTTGATGATGTCAATATCAAATTTACAGAAGGAAATACTTACGGATTAATCGGTGCTAATGGTGCCGGAAAATCAACCTTTTTAAAAATTTTAGCTGGAGATATCGAACCTACTACTGGTCACATCTCTCTTGGCCCAGATGAACGTCTCTCTGTTCTCCGTCAAAATCACTTTGACTATGAAGATGAACGTGCCATTGATGTTGTTATCATGGGAAATGAAAAACTTTATAGCATCATGAAAGAGAAAGATGCCATCTACATGAAGGAAGATTTCTCAGACGAGGACGGGGTTCGTGCTGCCGAACTCGAAGGAGAGTTTGCTGAGCTTGGAGGCTGGGAAGCAGAAAGCGAAGCCTCTCAACTCCTTCAAAACCTAAACATTCCAGAAGAATTACACTACCAAAACATGAGCGAATTGGCCAACGGTGAGAAAGTAAAGGTTCTCCTTGCCAAAGCACTTTTTGGTAAACCTGATGTTCTTCTTTTGGACGAGCCTACCAACGGTTTGGATATCCAATCGATTACTTGGTTAGAAGACTTCTTGATTGACTTTGATAACACAGTTATCGTAGTATCCCACGACCGTCACTTCTTAAACAAAGTATGTACTCACATGGCCGACCTTGACTTTGGAAAAATCAAACTCTATGTCGGAAACTACGACTTCTGGAAGGAATCTTCTGAGCTTGCTGCTAAATTGCTAGCAGACCGTAATGCCAAAGCAGAAGAAAAAATTAAGCAATTGCAAGAATTCGTAGCTCGTTTCTCTGCTAATGCTTCTAAATCAAGACAAGCAACATCACGTAAGAAAATGCTTGATAAGATTGAGCTAGAAGAGATTGTGCCATCTAGTCGCAAATATCCATTTATCAACTTTAAAGCGGAGCGTGAAATTGGTAATGATCTCTTGACAGTAGAAAATCTAACTGTAAAGATTGATGGTGAAACTATTTTAGATAATATCAGCTTTATCTTGCGTCCAGGTGATAAGACAGCTCTTATTGGTCAAAATGACATCCAAACGACTGCATTAATTCGTGCAATCATGGGGGACATTGACTATGAAGGAACTGTCAAGTGGGGAGTAACTACTAGCCGTTCTTACTTGCCAAAAGATAACTCGGCAGATTTTGCAGGAGGAGAGTCAATCCTTGACTGGTTGCGTCAATTCGCAAGTAAAGAAGAAGATGACAATACTTTCCTACGTGGCTTCCTCGGCCGTATGCTCTTCTCTGGAGATGAAGTTAACAAACCTGTCAACGTCTTGTCAGGGGGAGAAAAAGTTCGTGTCATGCTATCAAAACTCATGCTCTTAAAATCAAATGTCCT
The DNA here is from genome assembly GCF_013276795.1 of Streptococcus sp. 2342. Classification (GTDB taxonomy): domain Bacteria; phylum Bacillota; class Bacilli; order Lactobacillales; family Streptococcaceae; genus Streptococcus. The sequence continues at coordinate 26,853 of NZ_VMLR01000003.1, read as the reverse complement.
TGTACTTGATGATCCAACCAATCACTTGGACTTGGAATCTATCTCAAGCTTGAATGATGGATTGAAAAACTTTAAAGAATCAATCATCTTTGCCAGTCATGACCACGAGTTTATTCAAACTTTGGCTAACCATATCATTGTCTTATCTAAAAATGGTGTCATTGACCGTATCGATGAAACCTATGATGAATTCCTAGAAAATGTAGAAGTACAAGCAAAAGTTAAAGAACTTTGGAAAGACTAAATAAAACTTCAAAACTCAGTTGGGTTAACCAGCTGGGTTTTCTAACATTTTATGAGGTAACATGAAATTATTTTTTAAAACATATTGGACCTATTTTGTTTCTTTCATCATTCCCGTAATCATTATGATAGGAGTATATCTATCTCAAGGTATCTACTGGAATAGCGATACATCTCCACTATTAGGAGATGGGTTTCATCAATACGTTATTTTTGATGTAGCTTTACGAAATATCCTACATGGAAATGGTAGTCTGTTTTACACCTTTACAAGTGGCCTTGGATTAAATTTCTATGCCCTATCTAGTTATTACTTGGGTAGTTTCCTTTCACCTCTAGTTTACTTTTTTGATCTAACGAATATGCCAGATGCTGTCTATCTGACAACTCTCTTAAAATTTGGATTGATTGGACTGTCAACTTACTTTAGTTTAAATAATTTATTTCAATTGATTCCTAAGCCTTTAAAACTAGCTTTATCTACTTCATATGCTCTGATGAGTTTCTCTGTCAGTCAATTAGAGATAAAAACCTGGCTGGATGTTTTTATCTTGATTCCTTTAATTATAACTGGTTTACAGCTACTCATCACTGAAAAGAAATTCCTATTGTACTTTACAAGTCTGTCAATCTTATTTATCCAAAACTATTATTTTGGCTATATGACAGCATTGTTTCTTATTTTCTGGTATCTCTGTCAAATTTCTTGGGACTTTAAAACCCGAAAATCATCTTTTCTTGATTTCATAATCACCTCCGTTTTAGCTGGTATGGCTAGTTTGATTCTGACTCTTCCTACTCTGTTTGATTTACAGACACATGGGGAAAAATTGACTGAAGTTACAAAGTTTCAAACTGAAAGTAGCTGGTATCTTGATCTTTTTGCTAAGCAATTCATTGATTCCTTTGATACAACCAAGTATGGGGCTATTCCAATGATTTTTGTAGGACTACTTCCCTTTATTTTGACTATTTTATTTTTTACACTGAAAACTATTAAGTTTCACGTGAAACTTATCTATGCAATCTTCTTTACATTTCTAATTGCAAGCTTTTATATTGAAGCTCTTGATTTATTTTGGCAAGGCATGCATACTCCAAACATGTTTTTACATCGCTATGCTTGGATTTTCTCTACCTTGTTAATTTACACAGCAGCGGAAGTCTTAAATCGTCTAAAAGAAATTAAAATCTGGAATTTTTTAGTTTCGCTTTTTCTTATAGTAACAGGATTTTTAGCTACCATCTATCTAAAATCACATTATTCTTTTTTAACAGATTTGAATATTCTGCTTACTCTTGAATTTTTGGTTGTCTATTCGCTTTTACTCCTTGCAGTTATCAAAAAGTTTATCTCTGTGAATCTGTTTACCATTCTAATCTCGTTATTTATAATAGTTGAAATAAGTTTAAATGCTTCATCTCAAATGGACGGAATTGCTAAAGAATGGGGCTTTGCTTCTCGAAGTGCATATAATCGAGATATCCCAGCTATGGAATCTTTCTCAACATATATTGGAAATCAATTTACTCGTACTGAGAAACTAGAGACTCAGACAGGAAATGACAGTATGAAATTCAACTATAATGGAATCTCTCAATTTTCATCTGTTCGAAATCGTTCAGCAAGCTCTACTTTGGATAAACTTGGGTTTAAATCCTCTGGGACTAATCTTAATCTCCGCTATGCAAATAATAGTATTTTGGCTGATAGTTTATTTGGAATCCAGTACAATATCTCAGAAACCCCTATTGATAAGTATGGTTTCCAAGATATCTATCAAAAAGATAATCTTACCCTATATGAAAATCAATACTCTCTTCCGATTGCATTTGCTAGTCAATCTGTTTACAATGATGTCAAGTTCAATGAACATACCTTAGATAATCAGGCCTCATTTTTAAATCAACTTGCTAACGTCAATTTTGATTATTTTTCTCCAATACCTTATGAAAAAACCGAAAATACTGATGATTTGATTAGTGTTACAAGTTCTTCAAATGAGGATGCAGAAATTCAGTATCAAATTGAAGTACCAGAAAACAGCCAAGTTTATCTTTCTTTCACAAATCTTCACTTTTCTAATGATAAACAAAAGAAGGTTGACATCCTTGTAAATGGTGAAAAAAAGACTTTTACAACTGATAATGTCTTCTCCTTCTTTAATCTAGGCTATACAAAAGAGAAAAAGACTTTCAATATCAATATTAGTTTTCCTGGAAATTCACAAGTATCATTTGAATCTCCTACCTTCTATCGTTTAGATACCCAAACTTTAACTGAGGCAATTCAAAAAATTAAAGAACAACCTGTAACAGTATCAACTTCTAAAAACAAGGTTTTTGCTACATATGATGTCAAACAAGATACATCTATTTTCTTCACCATTCCTTATGACAAAGGTTGGTCTGCCTACCAATATGGTAAGAAAATAGAAATTAAACAAGCTCAAACTGGTTTTATGAAAGTTGATATTCCTAAGGGGAACGGAACTATTACACTTTCCTTCATTCCCAATGGTTTTATTACTGGAGCAATCTGTTCCTTTACTTCTCTCTTACTATTTGGAATCTATAATCACAGACGAAAGTTATCTAAGGCTTAAAAAATCGACCAGTTGATCGATTTTTTAATCTTCTTCCATTTTCTTAGGTTGATAGGCTAGCATGCCTAAACCAGTAAATAGGGCTAATATCACTGCAAGGAAAATGACTTGATGATGAATATTTCCTGTCATAGAGATTGTTTGTCGTAATCCCGAAACTGAATAACTCATTGGTAACCAGGGATTAATAGCTCTAAAGAAATCATTTGTCAAAGTAAGTGGGTAAGTACCTGCACTTGATGCTAACTGTAATAAAAGCAAAATAAGAGAAAAGAAAGCTCCTATACGACTATTCCATGTTGTTAAAGAGGTCACCATAGACATGAATACTAAACTTGTTAGGATAATGAGAATAAATGTTCTCATCTCATGATTAGCAGTTAAACCAATAAGATGAACTCCTCCATATACCAAAATTCCTGCTAAAACAGCTATAATACCATTTATTTCAGCTCGAGATTTCAACCAAGCCCAACGGCTCTCCGGATGACGTCCTGAAGGCAACTTCGCAAAGATCATATTCGTTGATATTGCTGCAACAAAGAGAGCAACTGATATCATATAAGGAGCCATTGCAATTCCATTTACAGGAACTTGGTCATTGTCAGTTTTGGAGAGACTGAGAGGATTTGACAAAATCTCTGCATTTTTAGATTCTGTTGATGCTGACTTGAGTTGATCACTAGCATTACCTAATCCTTGTCCCAAAGAAGCAACTCCTGTCTGTAAACCTTCCAATCCAGAAGTTAACTTTGTTCCACCTTCTGCTAGTTTCCCAGCTCCATCTGCCAATTTATTAGCTCCACTTTCTAATTGAGAAGCACCTGAAAGTAACTGACTAGATTTGTCAGCTAGTCGGCTAGAGCCTGACTGCAATTTATCAACTCCTGCTATCAATTCTTGACTCTTTTGATTCAATTGGTTAGAGCCAGTTGATAATTTTTCAATACCAGACACTAATTCTGGAGTTTTTTCAACTAATTGACCAACTCCTGCTGTCAAGTTAGAAGATTTTTGTGTCAAGGTGTTTGAGCCTGAAACTAGTTGATCCAAACTACCTGTCAAGGTGGCATTTTTTTCACTTAGTTGACTTGCGCCCTGAGAAACTTTATCAACACCTGTAGTATATGTATTTATACCTGATGCAATCGACTGACTAGCAGGAACTAATTTACTAGTAACAGCTCCTTGTATCTCTGTTAATCCACTTGACAACCCTGTCAAAGAAGTAGCAGCAAGCGGTAATACTTGATTAGCTTGATTTTTTAATGTCGAAAGATTAGAAGATTGATTTTGTAAGTTTTCTAAACCTCCCTGTAAACCTTGTACTAAAGCTATAATTAACTGAGCCGATTGAACACTATCAGTCGAATGTTGAGATACAGAAGCGCTTATCTCAGCTTGTTGCTCACTTGTCAATGATTGATAAGCTGCTGTCAATTGAATATTGGCTAATGTAGTCGCTTTATCAGACTGGGCACTTGCTAACATTTGATTAGAAAGAGATACTATACTTGATAAAACAGAATCTAATTGTTTTGTATCTTCAACATCAATATTTTGAATAACTTGATTTAACTGATTCAGACCAGAAGATAATTGATTAATTTGATCTTTTTTCCCAGACGAAGCATCTAACTTGCTAGAAAGTTGTTGAATCCCTTCACTTAATTGCTCCACCCCCATTCGAAGTGTAGCTGATTGATTAGATAACTGATGAGCACCTGTTGCAAGATTTCCCACTCCGTTTGTATAAGCACTAACACCAGATGAAAATTGAGTAAGACCAGCATTAAGCTGAGAAACACCGCCAGTATAGGATTCTACACCAGTATATAACTGATTGATTCCTCTTAATAATTCAGGACTTTTAGAAGATAATTGACCTAATCCGCTATCTAATTGACTCACTGCACCAGTATATGTAACTAAACCACTATTAAAATTCCCTAAGGCAAGATGAAGTTGTTCGACACCAGAAACATAAGAGGATAATCCTCTAGTAAACTGTTCCGTTCCATTTGAAAATGTTAAACTTGAATCTGCTAAAGAGTGTAGGTTAGTAGTTAATGTTTGACTTCCTGTCACTAACTGATTCGCTCCATCAGTTAATTTTTCACTACCAGAATCTGCTTGACTCATGCCATCCTTTAAATCGACCATTTTGTTAAATAAAGCTTTAGTATAGGTCTTGGTTACATTGGTAGAAACATTCTGCTTTAATTGTGTCATAGCAGAATCACTCATCTTGCTGGCAATAAAGCTATGACCACTTGAAGTCTGATAATCAATTTGCATTTGCTCTGGATGATCCGTTAAAATAGAAGCTGCTTTTTCAGATAAATCACTTGGTAAAGTCACTACCATATAGTAATCGCCATCTTCCAATCCCTTCTTTCCTTCATCTTCATCCACGAAATGAAAATCCAAGGTTTTATTTTCTTTTAAATTGGACACCATGTCTTTTCCTATTGCCATAGTATTATCATTATAGGAAGCCTCTTTATCATTATTGACAACTGCCACAGGTAAGTCAGACACTTGACCATATGGATCCCACATTGATGACAAAAATATGATATTGTACAGAGCTGGAATAAGAGAAATCCCTATCATGACAATAATAAAGGTTGGTTTTTTAAAAATTGCTTTCCATTCTTTAAACATAGTTTCTCCTTTTTTAAACATATTGTCTAAAATTTTGATATAATAGATTATACATTAAAAAATCTAAATTACAAGATAAAAAATCCATTTTTAGACATATAGTCTAATTTGTTTACAAGGAGGAAATATGCAAGAAAGTAACAAACGCTTAAAAACAAAGCGAACTATTGAAAATGCTATGGTACAATTACTAATGGAACAACCATTTGATCAAATTTCTACTGTCAAGTTAGCAGAAAAAGCCGGAATTAGTCGTTCCAGCTTCTATACTCACTATAAGGATAAGTATGATATGATTGAGCACTATCAAAGTAAGCTATTTCATACATTTGAATATATTTTTCAAAAACATGCTCATCACAAAAGAGACGCTATTTTAGAAGTCTTTGAATATCTGGAATCAGAACCACTTCTGGCTGCCCTTCTTTCTGAAAATGGGACCAAAGAAATCCAAAATTTCTTACGAAATAAACTTCATATCATGCTCAGTACAGATTTACAAAAGCGATTTATGCAACTGAATCTCAATACCACTGAATTAGAATATAGTAGTATTTATCTAACTCATGCACTTTTTGGTGTCTGCCAAACTTGGATTGCACACGGAAAAAAAGAAAGTCCTCAAGAAATAACAGACTTCCTTATGAAGATGCTTGGTGATACAAATTGATACAAAAAGAGGAACACAGCTGTGTTCCCTTTTATCTATACTCCGCCAGTAGGACTCGAACCTACGACATCATGATTAACAGTCATGCGCTACTACCAACTGAGCTATGGCGGATAAAATAGTCCGTACGGGATTCGAACCCGTGTTACCGCCGTGAAAAGGCGGTGTCTTAACCCCTTGACCAACGGACCTTCTATCTGTAGCAGATATAACCATTATATCAATTTCTTGCTAATTGTCAATTACTTTTGAGATTTTTTCTCTAAAATATCTTTTAATTTTCTAATTTTTAACCTTGAAATAGGACAGCGATGATCTTCATAGAAAACAATTTCTAAGTTTTTTCGATCAATTTCTCTAATATTGCCTATATTTACCAAAAATGACTTATGAGGAGAATAAAATCTCTGAGTATGTTTGTCCTTTTCCTGAATATCTGTCATTGTTCCATAGAACTCTTTTGCAAAATTCTTACCAATAATGCGCAATTTATGAGAGACCCCTGTCGTTTCAATATACAGAATGTCATGGTAAGGAATTTTTAAATCATTTCCCTTGTAATTGTAATCAAAATAATCTACCACATCTTCATTTTCAAGTAACATACTCTTCGTATAGAAGATATTTTGCTCAATTCTCTTCTTGAACATCTCATCATTGATATCCTTATCAACAAAATCTAGGGCTGATACTTGGTATTTATAGGTCAAAGTCGCAAACTCTGATCGACTAGTGATAAAGACGATAATAGCGTAAGGATTGTAATGACGAATGAGCTGAGCCACTTCAAATCCCTTTTTCTCAATTCCATGAATATCAATATCTAGAAAATAAAGCTGATTTACTTCATCGTTTTCAATGTATTCTTCAAATTCACGGACTTTTCCCGTTGTCTTGTATGATATTGGAATATTCGATTCTTTCGAAATTTCATCCAATATTCTCTCTAGTCTCACTTGATGTTCAATAACATCCTCTAAAATTAAAACTTTCATTCAAATTCCCTCTTAAATCTAATAATTTGTCTAAATGTACTGCCTTCCATCTCTGTTTCTAAAATGATGTTGTTGTACTTATCTAGTAGTTCTTTCACATTATTTAATCCGACTCCTCGATTTCTTCCCTTAGTGGAGAATCCTAAGGCAAATAGATCTTCTGAAGGAGTCATCGTCATTTTACATGAATTCTGAATCACAATAACTGTTTCAGTTTCCATCTTAATAACTGCTACTTCCATCTGCTTTTTATAGCTATCAGCCGATCCTTCGACAGCATTGTTCAATAAAACGCTCATGATACGAACCAAATCCAATAGTTCAATTGGGAGCTTGGTAATCGTATCTTTTACTTCCAGTGTAAACTCCACACCGTTATTTCGAGCATAGACAATTGACTGAGCAACCAAACTTCGTAAAGCTGAGTCTTCTATGTTGTTCAAATCAAAGTAAGTGTACTTATCTGAACGCAGTTTATGATTGGCTTTGACCAAAACTTCATTGTAAATTCTGTCAATTTCCTGTAAATCACCACTGTCAATTGCCATCTGCATGCTGACAAGCATACCAGCATAGTCATGTCGAAAACCACGAATTTCATTATACAGACCGACAATTTCATCTGTATAATTCTGTAAATGTTTCTGTTCAAATTTCTTCTGCTTCAACGCAATCTCTTTCTCCATTTGTTCTTTATGAGAATTCATTGCAAAGAAGGTCAAAAATAGAGAGATAAAGACAATAGATGACAAAATACTTCCAAAACTATTCAAATGTTTAATCGTACTTACCATATCAGAAACGAAAGATACAATATGTAGCAATAGTAAAGCAAAAAATACTTTTTTCAAGAAAGGATAAAGGTAGTCCTTGTCAAAATAGATTAGTTCCAAATGGAAATAATGAATTATTTTTAAGACAACAAAATAGGTTAACACCGTTACAACGAAAAAGAATGGGTAATAATGTTGTAAAACAAAATTGTCTCCTGTTATAGAGGAGAAAGTTACGGACAGAAAGTTATGAGTGCTCTCATATAAAAGAGATAGTAGTAAACTTAGAAATAGTCCTCTATCCCTCTCATACTGTTTAATCCATCGAAAATAGGAATATAAGCCCAAAGGAAGTAAAAATGTTGCAGTCCCTAACCCATCCAAATTTAGAAGATAAAAGGAAAGTTCAAGTACTACTTCTACTAGTAATGTATAAGCACCAAAAACGTATAGCTCTTTTCTATTTATTTGACCTTTACAAATTAAATGGTAACTGTAACTAATAATTAAAAAATGACCAATAACTGTCCCAAATCCAAGTAAATTCATTACTCTTTCTCCTTATTTCATTACTTTTTTCGTTGGAAAAGAAAATCAAGGATGAGGTCTGAAACTCTACTTTCCCCACCTTGAATCTCCTGCAAGTCTTTTTCCTTCAAGGCTACAAACTGTTCCAATTTAACTGTGTTTTTCATAATAAAATCTCCTAAAATGTTTTTTTTTTGTAAGCTAACTTACAAAAACCATTATACAAAATGGAATTTCATTTTAGATAAAATTCTCTCAACTGTCATTTTTTTCTCCCCAAGTGTACTTTTTTAAGAAAAAAGCCGGGAAAATTCCCAGCTTTGCTACTATATTGATCCCAGCAGGATTCGAACCTGCGACCGTTCGCTTAGAAGGCGAATGCTCTATCCAGCTGAGCTATGAGACCTAACACCATTATTCTACCAAAAATTCAATTAAAAGTCAATTTTCTATTTATGATAGGGCGAACCCTGCTGAATCGTAAAAGCGCGATAGATTTGTTCAACAAGAACTAGTCTCATTAACTGATGGGGCAAGGTTAAACGGCCAAAACTAACAGAAAGATTAGCTCTCTTTTTTACATCCTGTGCTAACCCCAGACTCCCTCCAATAATAAATGTAAGAGTAGAAAATCCTTTTATAGAAGCTTCTTCTAATTGTTTACTAAATTCTTCTGATGAGAACATTTTCCCTTCGATAGCCAACACAATAACGAAATCACGGTCACCAACTTTTGATAAAATTCTCTGCCCTTCTATTTCTAAAATCTTTTGATTTTCTGACTCACTGGCTTTATCTGGTGTTTTTTCATCTGCTAGCTCAATCATTTCAAGCTTAGCAAATCGAGAAATTCGTTTTGAATACTCCGCGATACCATCTTTTAAATACTTTTCTTTCAGTTTCCCAACTGTTACAATTTTAATTTTCATGACTCTATTCTAACATATTCTCTATTTTTTCACATCTTATTCACAAAATAAAAAATAGATTTCAATTGAGAAAATCACAGTTTTAAAAGAGTTATCCACAGTTTGTGTAAAACTTTTGTGTTTAAGTTATAATTAAGCTAGTCAGTTTATACTTTCAGTAATTCAAAAATATGGAGGCAAATATGAAACATTTAAAAACATTTTACAAAAAAGGGTTTCAATTATTAGTCGTTATCGTCATTAGCTTTTTTAGTGGAGCCTTGGGTAGTTTTTCAATAGCTCAACTAACTCAAAAAAGTAGTGTAAGCAACTCTAATAACAATAGCACCATTACACAGACTGCCTATAAGAACGAAAATTCAACAACACAGGCTGTTAACAAAGTAAAAGATGCTGTTGTTTCCGTTATTACTTATTCAGCAAATAGACAAAATAGCGTATTTGGCAATGATGATACTGACACAGATTCTCAGCAAATCTCTAGTGAAGGATCTGGAGTTATTTATAAAAAGAATGATAAAGAAGCTTACATCGTCACCAACAATCACGTTATAAATGGCGCCAGCAAAGTAGATATTCGATTGTCAGATGGAACTAAAGTACCTGGAGAAATCGTCGGAGCTGACACTTTCTCTGATATTGCTGTCGTCAAAATCTCTTCAGAAAAAGTTACAACAGTAGCTGAGTTTGGTGATTCTAGCAAGTTAACCGTAGGAGAAACTGCTATTGCCATTGGTAGCCCGTTAGGTTCTGAATATGCAAATACTGTTACTCAAGGTATCGTATCTAGTCTCAATCGAAATGTATCCTTAAAATCTGAAGATGGACAAGCCATTTCTACAAAAGCCATCCAAACTGATACTGCTATTAACCCAGGTAACTCTGGTGGCCCACTGATCAATATTCAAGGACAGGTTATCGGAATTACCTCAAGTAAAATTGCCACAAATGGAGGAACATCTGTAGAGGGTCTTGGTTTCGCAATTCCTGCAAATGATGCTATCAATATTATTGAACAGTTAGAAAAGAACGGAAAAGTGACGCGTCCAGCTTTGGGAATCCAGATGGTTAATTTATCTAATATAAGTACAAGCGACATCAGAAGACTCAATATTCCAAGTAATGTTACATCTGGCGTAGTTGTTCGTTCTGTACAAAGTAATATGCCTGCCAATGGTCACCTCGAAAAATACGATGTGATTACAAAAGTGGATGATAAAGATATTGCTTCATCAACAGACTTACAAAGTGCTCTTTACAATCATTCTATCGGAGACACCATTAAGATTACTTACTATCGTAACGGTAAAGAAGAAACTACATCCATCAAGCTTGACAAGAGTTCAGGTGATTTAGAATCTTAATTGACATCTATGTAAAGAAAACTTTACATAAGAGAAAAGATGTGTTAGTGTAGAATCATGGAAAAATTTGAAATGATTTCTATCACGGATATACAAAAAAATCCCTATCAACCCCGAAAAGAATTTGATAGAGAAAAACTAGATGAACTAGCACAGTCTATCAAAGAAAATGGACTCATTCAACCGATTATTGTTCGTCAATCTCCTGTTATTGGTTATGAAATCCTTGCAGGAGAAAGACGCTATCGGGCTTCACTTTTAGCTGGTCTAAGGTCTATCCCAGCTGTTGTTAAACAGCTTTCAGATCAAGAGATGATGGTCCAATCCATCATTGAAAATTTACAGAGAGAAAATTTAAATCCAATAGAAGAAGCACGCGCTTATGAATCTCTCGTAGAGAAAGGATTCACCCATGCTGAAATTGCAGATAAAATGGGCAAGTCTCGTCCATATATTAGCAACTCCATTCGTTTGCTTTCCTTACCAGATGCTATCCTCTCAGAAGTAGAAAATGGCAAACTATCACAAGCACATGCTCGTTCGCTAGTTGGATTGAATAAGGAACAACAAGACTATTTCTTTCAACGGGTTATAGAAGAAGATATTTCTGTAAGGAAATTAGAAGCTCTTCTGACAGAGAAAAAACAAAAGAAACAGCAAAAAAATGATCATTTCATACAAAATGAAGAAGAACAGTTAAAAAAACTACTCGGATTAGATGTAGAAATTAAACTATCTAAAAAAGATAGTGGAAAAATCATTATTTCTTTTTCAAATCAAGAAGAATATAGTAGAATTATCAACAGCCTGAAATAAGGCTGTTCTTTTATTTTTTTATCTCACAAGGTTATCCACTATTTTTTTCGATAAAAAGCTTAATAAATCAATAGTTTCTGACTTTATCCCCAACCTGTGGATAAAACTTGATAACATTGTGGATTATTTTTCACAGCTTGTGGAAAATTCTTACTATCTATGGTAAAATAGGTCTAGTATTAAACTTTTAAATAGTAAAGGAGGAGAAAGGATTGAAAGAAAAACAATTTTGGAATCGTATATTAGAATTTGCTCAAGAAAGACTGACTCGATCCATGTATGATTTCTATGCTATTCAAGCTGAACTCATCAAGGTAGAGGAAAATGTTGCCACTATATTTTTACCACGATCTGAAATGGAAATGGTCTGGGAAAAACAACTAAAAGATATTATTGTAGTTGCTGGATTTGAAATTTATGATGCTGAGATTACTCCTCACTATATTTTCACTAAACCTCAAGATACGGCTATCTCACAAGTTGAAGAAGCTACAAATTCAACTCTTTATGACTATAGTCCAAAGTTAGCATCTATTCCTTATTCGGATACGGGATTAAAAGAAAAGTATACCTTTGATAATTTTATTCAAGGGGATGGAAATGTTTGGGCAGTATCAGCCGCTTTGGCTGTCTCTGAAGATTTGGCCTTGACCTATAATCCTCTTTTTATCTATGGAGGACCTGGGCTTGGTAAGACTCACCTGTTAAACGCTATTGGAAATGAAATTCTAAAAAATATTCCAAATGCGCGTGTTAAATATATTCCTGCCGAAAGCTTTATCAATGACTTTCTTGATCACCTAAGACTTGGGGAAATGGAAAAGTTTAAAAAGACCTATCGTAGTCTTGATCTTTTGTTAATCGATGATATCCAGTCACTCAGCGGAAAAAAAGTCGCAACTCAGGAAGAATTTTTCAATACCTTTAACGCCCTTCATGACAAGCAAAAACAGATTGTCCTAACCAGTGATCGTAGTCCAAAACATCTAGAAGGGCTCGAGGAGAGGCTTGTCACGCGCTTTAGTTGGGGATTGACACAAACTATCACCCCCCCTGACTTTGAAACACGTATTGCCATTTTACAAAGTAAAACGGAACATTTAGGCTACAATTTTCAAAGTGATACTCTAGAATACCTAGCTGGGCAATTTGACTCAAATGTTCGAGATCTTGAGGGAGCTATCAATGACATCACTTTAATTGCCAGAGTAAAAAACATCAAGGATATCACTATTGATATTGCTGCAGAAGCTATTAGAGCTCGCAAACAAGATGTTAGCCAAATGCTCGTCATCCCAATTGACAAAATCCAAAATGAAGTTGGTAACTTTTATGGTGTTAGTATCAAAGAAATGAAAGGAAGCAGACGCCTTCAAAATATTGTTTTAGCCCGTCAAGTAGCCATGTATTTATCTAGAGAACTGACAGATAATAGTCTTCCAAAAATTGGGAAGGAATTTGGAGGAAAAGATCATACAACAGTCATTCATGCCCATGCAAAAATTAAATCTTTGATTGATGAAGACGATAATTTACGTTTAGAAATTGAATCAATCAAAAAGAAAATCAAATAACTTGTGGATAACTTTCGCTTTTTTATCTTTTTTATCCACATTTTTTAAACAAGCTAAAAAACTTGATATGACTTACTTTTAGTCTGTTTTCCACAGATTTCACAGACTCTATTATTACTATTATCCTTCTAATATTAAAAATAAATAAAGGAGAATCCATGATTCATTTTTCAATTAATAAAAATTTATTTCTACAAGCCTTAAATATTACTAAGAGAGCTATTAGTTCTAAAAATGCCATTCCTATTTTATCAACAGTAAAAATTGACGTGACCAACGAAGGTGTTACTTTAATTGGTTCAAATGGTCAGATTTCAATTGAAAATTTTATTTCTCAAAAAAATGAAGATGCTGGTTTGTTAATTACTTCTTTAGGTTCGATTCTTCTTGAAGCTTCTTTCTTTATCAATGTAGTATCTAGTCTACCTGATGTGACTCTTGATTTTAAAGAAATTGAACAAAATCAAATTGTTTTAACCAGTGGAAAATCAGAAATTACCCTAAAAGGAAAAGATAGCGAACAGTACCCACGAATCCAAGAAATTTCAGCAAGCACTCCTTTGGTTCTTGAAACAAAATTACTCAAGAAAATTATCAATGAAACAGCTTTTGCTGCAAGTACACAAGAGAGTCGTCCAATTTTGACAGGTGTTCATTTTGTATTGAGTCAACACAAAGAGTTAAAAACAGTGGCAACAGACTCTCATCGTCTAAGCCAGAAAAAATTGACTCTTGAAAAAAATAGTGATGATTTTGCTGTCGTAATCCCTAGCCGTTCTCTACGCGAATTTTCAGCGGTATTTACAGATGATATTGAAACTGTAGAGATTTTCTTTGCTAACAATCAAATCCTCTTTAGAAGTGAAAATATTAGTTTCTACACACGTTTGTTAGAAGGAAACTATCCTGACACAGATCGCTTGATTCCAACAGACTTTAACACCACTATTACTTTTGATGTGGTAAACTTACGCCAGTCAATGGAACGTGCTCGTCTTTTATCAAGTGCGACTCAAAATGGTACTGTGAAACTTGAAATTAAAGATGGGGTTGTTAGTGCCCATGTTCACTCTCCAGAAGTTGGTAAAGTAAACGAAGAAATCGATACTGACCAGGTTACTGGGGATGATTTGACCATTAGTTTCAACCCAACTTACTTGATTGATTCTCTTAAAGCTTTAAATAGCGAAAAGGTGACCATTAGCTTTATCTCAGCTGTTCGTCCATTTACTCTTGTGCCAGCAGATACTGACGAAGACTTCATGCAGCTCATTACACCAGTTCGTACTAATTAAGTGAAAGAGGTTGAGCTTAGCTCGCCTCTTTTATGATATAATCGAAAAAGAAAAGGAGAGTAGTATGTATCAAGTTGGAAATTTTGTTGAAATGAAAAAACCACATGCTTGTACTATCAAGTCAACAGGAAAAAAAGCTAATCGTTGGGAAATTACACGTGTGGGAGCAGATATCAAAATAAAATGCAGTAATTGTGACCATGTTGTCATGATGGGACGCTATGATTTTGATCGAAAAATGAATAAAATTATTGACTGAGAACCCTTAGTTAGAGGGTTAGCACTTTATCCCTTTTTGTGTTATAATATTAGGGATTGAAATGAAAACGGAGAATGAGAAATATGGCTTTGACAGCAGGTATCGTTGGTTTGCCAAACGTTGGTAAATCAACACTATTTAATGCAATTACAAAAGCAGGAGCAGAGGCAGCAAACTACCCATTTGCGACGATTGATCCAAACGTTGGAATGGTTGAAGTTCCAGATGAACGCCTACAAAAACTAACTGAAATGATTATTCCTAAAAAGACAGTTCCCACAACATTTGAATTTACAGATATTGCAGGGATTGTAAAAGGAGCTTCAAAAGGAGAAGGGCTAGGGAATAAATTCTTGGCCAATATTCGTGAAGTAGATGCGATTGTTCACGTAGTTCGTGCTTTTGATGATGAAAATGTCATGCGCGAGCAAGGACGTGAAGACGCCTTTGTAGATCCACTTGCAGATATTGATACAATTAATCTGGAATTGATTCTTGCTGACTTAGAATCAGTCAATAAGCGTTATGCACGTGTAGAAAAGATGGCACGTACGCAAAAAGATAAGGAATCAGTAGCA
The DNA here is from genome assembly GCF_013276795.1 of Streptococcus sp. 2342. Classification (GTDB taxonomy): domain Bacteria; phylum Bacillota; class Bacilli; order Lactobacillales; family Streptococcaceae; genus Streptococcus. The sequence continues at coordinate 11,556 of NZ_VMLR01000003.1, read as the reverse complement.
GAGTTTAATGTTCTTCAAAAAATTAAACCAGTCCTTGAAGATGGGAAATCAGCACGTACCATTGAATTCACAGATGAGGAACAAAAGGTTGTCAAAGGTCTCTTCCTTTTGACGACTAAACCAGTTCTCTATGTTGCTAATGTAGATGAGGATGTAGTTTCAGATCCAGATTCTATCGACTATGTCAAACAAATTCGTGAATTTGCAGCGACAGAAAATGCTGAAGTAGTCGTTATTTCTGCGCGTGCTGAGGAAGAAATTTCTGAGTTAGACGATGAAGACAAGCAAGAGTTTCTTGAAGCACTTGGATTGACAGAATCAGGCGTTGACAAGTTGACGCGTGCAGCTTACCACTTGCTTGGATTGGGAACTTACTTCACAGCTGGTGAAAAAGAAGTTCGCGCTTGGACCTTCAAACGTGGTATGAAGGCTCCTCAAGCAGCTGGTATTATCCACTCAGACTTTGAAAAAGGCTTTATTCGTGCAGTAACCATGTCATACGATGATTTGGTGAAATATGGATCTGAAAAGGCCGTAAAAGAAGCTGGACGTTTGCGTGAAGAGGGAAAAGAATATATCGTTCAAGATGGCGATATCATGGAATTCCGCTTTAATGTCTAAAAAATTAATAAATTGTGTCAATTAGGTTGGAAAAAAATTCCAACCCTTTTGGCTTTTGAAAGGAAAAATAAATGACCAAATTACTTGTAGGCTTGGGAAATCCAGGGGATAAATATTTTGAAACAAAACACAATGTTGGTTTTATGTTGATTGATCAACTAGCGAAAAAACAGAATGTCACTTTTACACACGATAAGATATTTCAAGCTGACCTAGCATCCTTTTTCCTAAATGGAGAAAAAATTTATCTTGTCAAACCAACGACCTTTATGAATGAAAGTGGAAAAGTAGTTCATGCTTTATTGACTTACTATAGTTTGGATATTGAAGATTTACTCGTCATTTACGACGACCTTGACATGGAAGTTGGGAAAATTCGTTTAAGAGCAAAGGGCTCAGCAGGTGGTCACAATGGTATTAAGTCTATTATTCAACATATTGGAACTCAGGTCTTTAACCGTGTTAAGATTGGAATCGGAAGACCTAAAAATGGTATGTCAGTTGTTCACCATGTTTTGAGTAAGTTTGACAAGGATGATTATATTGATATTTTACAGTCTATTGACAAGGTTGACGATTCTGTAAACTACTATTTACAAGAGAAAAATTTTGAGAAAACAATGCAGAGGTATAATGGATAAATGGTGACCTTATTAGACTTATTCTCAGAAAATGATCAGATTAAAAAATGGTATCAAAATCTGACAGATAAGAAAAGACAACTAATACTTGGTTTATCAACGTCTACTAAGGCTCTTGCAATTGCAAGTAGTCTAGAAAAAGAAGATAAGATTGTGTTACTGACGTCCACTTATGGAGAGGCAGAAGGACTGGTTAGTGATCTTATCACTATCTTGGGTGAGGAACTTGTTTATCCGTTTTTGGTAGATGACTCCCCTATGGTCGAGTTTTTGATGTCTTCACAAGAAAAAATCATTTCACGGGTTGAAGCCTTGCGTTTTTTGACTGATTCATCTAAGAAAGGGATTTTAGTTTGTAATATCGCAGCAAGTCGATTGATTTTACCGTCTCCAAATGTATTCAAAGATAGTATTGTAAAAATAACAGTTGGTGAAGAATATGACCAACACGTGCTTATCCATCAGTTAAAGGAAATAGGCTATCGAAAAGTTACTCAAGTACAAACTCAGGGTGAATTTAGTCTGCGAGGAGATATTTTAGATATTTTTGAAATATCCCAGTTAGAACCTTGCCGAATTGAGTTTTTTGGTGATGAAATTGATGGTATTAGGTCATTTGAAGTAGAAACACAACTATCAAAAGAAAATCAGACAGAACTCACCATTTTTCCAGCTAGTGATATGCTTTTGAGAGAAAAGGATTATCAACGAGGTCAGTCAGTTTTAGAAAAACAAATTTCAAAGACTTTATCACCTATTTTAAAATCATACTTAGAAGAAATTCTTTCAAGTTTTCACCAAAAACAAATTCATTCTGATTCACGGAAATTTTTATCTTTATGCTATGATAAGACATGGACTGTATTTGACTATATTGAAAAAGATACTCCAATATTCTTTGATGATTATCAAAAATTAATGAATCAGTATGAAGTCTTTGAAAGAGAATTAGCACAATACTTTACAGAAGAATTACAGAACAGTAAAGCATTTTCTGAGATGCAGTATTTTGCTGATACAGAGCAAATCTATAAAAAACAGAGTCCGGTGACCTTTTTCTCTAATCTGCAAAAGGGTTTAGGAAATCTCAAGTTTGATCAAATTTATCAATTTAATCAATATCCTATGCAGGAGTTTTTCAATCAATTTTCTTTTCTAAAAGAAGAAATTGAGCGATATAAAAAAATGAATTACACCATTATTCTGCAGTTTAGCAATTCAATGGGAAGTAAGGCATTGGAGGATATGTTAGAGGAATATCAGATTAAATTGGATTCCAGAGATAAGTCAAGTATCTGTAAAGAATCTGTAAACTTAATAGAGGGTAATCTCAGACGTGGTTTTCATTTTGTAGATGAAAAGATTTTATTGATAACTGAACATGAGATTTTTCAAAAGAAATTAAAACGTCGTTTTCGAAGACAACATGTTTCAAACGCAGAGAGATTAAAAGATTACAATGAACTTGAAAAAGGAGATTACGTTGTTCACCATATCCATGGAATTGGTCAATATCTAGGGATTGAAACAATTGAAATCAAAGGGATTCACCGTGATTATGTTAGTGTTCAATACCAAAACGGGGATCAAATCTCTATTCCAGTAGAACAGATTCATCTATTGTCTAAATATGTTTCAAGTGATGGGAAAGCTCCAAAACTCAATAAATTAAATGACGGTCATTTTAAAAAAGCCAAGCAAAAAGTTAAGAACCAGGTAGAGGATATAGCTGACGATTTAATTAAACTCTATTCTGAACGTAGTCAGTTGAAGGGCTTTGCTTTCTCAGCCGATGATGAAGGGCAAGATGCTTTTGATGATGCCTTCCCTTATGTTGAAACGGATGATCAACTTCGTAGTATCGAGGAAATCAAGAGAGATATGCAGGCTTCTCAGCCAATGGATCGACTTTTAGTTGGGGATGTTGGTTTTGGAAAGACTGAAGTTGCAATGCGTGCAGCCTTTAAGGCTGTCAATGATCACAAACAGGTTGTCGTTCTAGTTCCGACGACTGTTTTAGCGCAACAGCACTATACCAATTTTAAGGAACGATTCCAAAATTTTGCAGTTAATATTGATGTGTTGAGTCGCTTTAGAAGTAAAAAAGAGCAGACTGAAACACTTGAAAAATTGAAAAACGGTCAAGTTGATATCTTGATTGGAACTCATCGTGTTTTGTCAAAAGATGTTGTGTTTGCTGATTTAGGCTTGATGATTATTGATGAGGAACAGCGATTTGGTGTCAAGCATAAGGAAACCTTGAAAGAACTGAAGAAACAAGTGGATGTCCTAACTTTGACCGCTACTCCAATCCCTCGTACCCTCCATATGTCTATGCTGGGAATCAGAGATTTGTCTGTTATTGAAACTCCGCCGACTAATCGTTATCCAGTGCAAACCTATGTTTTGGAAAAGAATGAGAGTGTCATTCGTGATGCTGTTTTGCGTGAAATGGAGCGTGGAGGTCAAGTTTACTACCTTTACAACAAAGTTGACACGATTGACCAGAAGGTTTCAGAATTACAGGAGTTGATTCCAGAGGCTTCGATTGGATATGTTCATGGTCGAATGAGTGAAATCCAGTTGGAAAATACTCTACTAGACTTTATTGAGGGACAATACGATATCTTGGTGACGACTACCATTATTGAGACAGGGGTGGACATTCCAAATGCTAATACTTTATTTATTGAAAATGCGGACCATATGGGCTTGTCAACCTTGTATCAGTTAAGAGGAAGAGTCGGTCGTAGTAATCGTATTGCTTATGCCTATCTCATGTATCGTCCAGAAAAATCGATTAGTGAAGTCTCTGAAAAGAGATTAGAAGCGATTAAAGGATTTACAGAATTGGGATCTGGATTTAAGATTGCTATGCGAGATCTTTCGATTCGTGGAGCAGGGAATCTCCTAGGAAAATCCCAGTCTGGTTTCATTGATTCTGTTGGTTTTGAATTGTATTCGCAGTTATTAGAGGAAGCTATTGCTAAACGAAACGGTAATGCTAACACTAATACAAGAACCAGAGGGAATGCTGAGTTGATTTTGCAAATTGATGCCTATCTTCCTGATACTTATATTTCTGATCAACGACATAAGATTGAAATTTACAAGAAAATTCGTCAAATTGACAACCGTGTCAATTATGAAGAGTTACAAGAGGAGTTGATAGACCGTTTTGGAGAATACCCAGATGTAGTAGCCTATCTTTTAGAGATTGGTTTAGTCAAGTCATATTTGGACAAGGTATTTGTTCAACGTGTGGAAAGAAAAGATAATAAAATTACAGTTCAATTTGAAAAAGTCACTCAACGACTGTTTTTAGCTCAAGATTATTTTAAAGCTTTATCCGCAACGAACTTAAAAGCAGGCATCGCTGAGAATAAGGGATTAATGGAGCTTGTATTTGATGTCCAAAATAAGAAAGATTATGAAATTTTAGAAGGTCTGCTGATTTTTGGAGAAAGTTTATTAGAGATAAAAGAGTCTAAGAAAGAAAATTCCATTTGATATTTTTCTTCTATAAAATAGATAAAAATGGTACAATAATAAGTTGAGGTAATAAGGATGAGATTAGACAAATATTTAAAAGTATCGCGAATTATCAAGCGTCGTACAGTCGCAAAAGAAGTAGCAGATAAAGGCAGAATCAAGGTGAATGGAATCTTGGCCAAAAGTTCAACGGACTTGAAAGTTAATGACCAAGTTGAAATTCGTTTTGGAAATAAATTGTTACTTGTAAAAGTACTGGAGATGAAAGATAGTACAAAAAAAGAAGATGCAGCAGGCATGTATGAAATTATCAGTGAAACACGGGTAGAAGAAAATGTCTAAGAATATTGTACAATTGAATAATTCTTTTATTCAAAATGAATACCAACGTCGGCGCTACCTGATGAAAGAGCGACAAAAACGGAATCGTTTCATGGGTTGGGTACTGATTTTGATTATGCTGTTATTTATCTTGCCAACTTTTAATTTAGCGCAGAGTTATCAGCAATTACTCCAAAGACGTCAGCAATTAGCAGACTTGCAAACTCAGTATCGGACTTTGAGTGATGAAAAGGATAAGGAGACAGCATTTGCTACCAAGTTGAAAGATGAGGATTATGCTGCCAAATATACACGAGCGAAGTACTATTATTCTAAGTCGAGGGAAATAGTTTATACGATTCCTGACTTGCTTCAAAGGTGATAAAATGGAAAATTTATTAGATGTAATTGAGCAATTTTTGAGTTTATCAGATGAAAAGCTGGAAGAATTGGCTGATAAAAATCAATTATTGTGTTTACAAGAAGAAAAGGAAAGGAAGAATGCGTAAATTCTTAATTATTTTGTTGCTACCGAGTTTTTTGACCATCTCAAAAGTCGTTAGCACAGAAAAAGAAGTCGTCTATACTTCGAAAGAAATTTATTACCTTTCACAATCTGACTTTGGTATTTATTTTAGAGAAAAGCTAAGTTCTCCTATGGTTTATGGAGAAGTTCCTGTCTATGCGAATGAAGATTTAGTAGTGGAATCTGGAAAATTGACTCCTAAAACAAGTTTTCAAATAACCGAGTGGCGCTTAAATAAACAAGGAATTCCGGTATTTAAGCTATCAAATCATCAATTTATAGCTGCGGACAAACGATTTTTATATGATCAGTCAGAGGTAACTCCAATAATAAAAAAAGTATGGTTAGAATCTGACTTTAAACTGTACAATAGTCCTTATGATTTAAAAGAAGTGAAATCATCCTTATCAGCTTATTCACAAGTATCAATTGATAAGACCATGTTTGTAGAAGGAAGAGAATTTCTACATATTGATCAGGCTGGATGGGTAGCTAAAGAATCAACTTCTGAAGAAGATAATCGGATGAGTAAAGTCCAAGAAATGTTATCGGAAAAATATCAGAAGGATTCATTCTCTATTTATGTTAAGCAACTGACTACTGGAAAAGAAGCAGGTATCAATCAAGATGAAAAGATGTATGCAGCTAGCGTTTTGAAACTCCCTTATCTCTATTATGCGCAAGAAAAAATAAATGATGGTCTTTATCAGTTAGATACGACTGTAAAATACGTATCTGCAGTCAATGATTTTCCAGGTTCTTATAAACCAGAGGGAAGTGGTAGTCTTCCTAAAAAAGAGGATAATAAAGAGTATTCTCTCAAGGACTTAATCACAAAAGTATCTAAAGAATCTGATAATGTAGCTCATAATCTATTGGGTTATTACATTTCAAACCAATCTGATGCCACATTCAAATCCAAGATGTCTGCCATTATGGGAGATGATTGGGATCCAAAAGAAAAATTGATTTCTTCCAAGATGGCCGGGAAGGTCATGGAAGCTATTTATAATCAAAATGGATTTGTGCTAGAGTCTTTGACTAAAACAGATTTTGATAATCAGCGAATTGCCAAAGGTGTTTCTGTGAAGGTAGCTCATAAAATTGGGGATGCGGACGAATTTAAGCATGATACGGGTGTTGTCTACGCAGATTCTCCATTTATTCTTTCTATTTTCACTAAGAATTCTGATTATTATACAATTTCTCAGATATCCAAGGATGTTTATGAGGTTCTAAAATGAGAAAACAAGATTTTTTAAATCATTTTCTCAAGAAGGGATATTTCAAAAAGCATACTAAGGTGGTGCTAGCTCTTTCTGGTGGGTTAGATTCTATGTTTCTATTTAAGGTATTATCTACTTATCAAAAAGAGTTAGAAATTGAACTGATTTTAGCACATGTGAATCATAAGCAGAGAGTAGAATCAGATTGGGAAGAACAGGAATTAAGGAAGTTAGCTGCTGAAGCAGAGCTTCCTATTTATATTAGCAATTTTTTAGGAGAATTTTCAGAAGCGCGGGCTCGACATTTTCGTTATGATTTTTTTCAAGAGGTCATGAAAAAGACAGGTGCGACAGCTTTAGTCACTGCCCACCATGCTGATGACCAGGTGGAAACGATTTTGATGCGTTTGATTCGAGGTACTCGTTTGCGCTATCTATCAGGAATTAAGGAGAAGCAAGTAGTAGGAGAGATAGAAATCATTCGTCCCTTCTTGCATTTTCAGAAAAAAGACTTTCCTTCAATTTTTCACTTTGAAGATACATCAAATAAGGAAAATCATTATTTTCGAAATCGTATTCGAAACTCTTATTTACCAGAATTAGAGAAAGAAAATCCTAGATTTAGAGATGCAATCTTAAGTATTGGAAATGAAATTTTAGATTATGACTTAGCTATAGCTGAATTATCTAATAATATTGATGTAGAAAATTTAGATCAGCTATTGTCTTACTCTGAGTCTACACAAAGAGTTTTACTTCAAACTTATCTGAATCGTTTTCCAGATTTGAATCTTACAAAAGCGCAGTTTGCTGAAGTTCGGCAAATTTTAAAAACTAAAAGCCAGTATCGTCATCTGCTTAAAAATGGCTATGAATTGATAAAAGAGTATCAACAGTTTCAGATTTGTAAAATCAGTCCGCAGGCTGATGAAAAGGAAGATGAACTTGTGTTACACTATCAAAATCAGGTATCTTATCAAGGTTATTTATTTTCCTTTGGACTTCCATTAGAAGGTGAATCAATTCAACGAATACCTGTTTCACGGGAAACATCAATACTCATTCGTCATCGAAAAAGAGGAGATTTTTTGATTCAAAATGGGCATAGAAAAAAACTCAGACGTCTATTTATTGATTTGAAAATCCCTATGGAAAAGCGAAAATCTGCTCTGATTATTGAGCAATTTGGTGAAATTGTCTCAATTTTGGGAATTGCGACTAGTGATTTGAGTAAAAACACGAAAAATGATATAATGAACACTGTACTTTATATAGAAAAAATAGATAGGTAAAAAAATGTTAGAAAACGATATTAAAAAAATCCTCGTTTCACACGATGAAATTACAGAAGCTGCTAAAAAATTAGGTGCTCAATTAACTAAGGACTATGCAGGAAAAAATCCAATCTTGGTTGGGATTTTAAAAGGATCTATTCCTTTTATGGCTGAATTGGTCAAACATATTGATACACATATTGAAATGGACTTCATGATGGTTTCTAGCTACCATGGTGGAACAGCAAGTAGTGGTGTCATCAATATCAAGCAAGATGTAACTCAAGATATTAAAGGAAGACATGTTCTATTTGTAGAGGATATCATTGATACAGGTCAAACTTTGAAGAATTTGCGAGATATGTTTATTGCAAGAGATGCAGCTTCTGTTAAGATTGCAACTTTATTGGATAAACCAGAGGGACGTGTTGTAGAAATTGAGGCAGACTATACCTGCTTTACTATCCCAAATGAGTTTGTAGTAGGTTATGGTTTAGACTACAAAGAAAATTATCGTAATCTTCCTTATGTTGGAGTATTGAAAGAAGAAGTGTATTCAAATTAGAAAGAACAATTTTTAATGAAAAAACAAAATAATGGTTTAATTAAAAATCCATTTCTATGGTTATTACTTATTTTTTTCCTAGTTACAGCTTACCAGTATTTTAGTACAGGTAGTGTTGCAGGGAAAAGTGAGCAAATTAATTATACAGAATTGGTAAAAGAAATTACCGATGACAATGTAAAAGAATTAACCTACCAACCAAATGGTAGTGTTATCGAAGTTTCGGGTGTCTATAAAAATCCTAAAACAAGTAAAGAAGAAACAGGCATTCAGTTCTTTTCTCAATCTGTTACAACAGTAGAGAAATTTTCAAGTATTATTCTTCCCTCTGATACTACAGTATCAGAATTGCAAAAACTTGCTTCGGACCATAAAGCAGAAGTAACTATTAAGCATGAAAGTTCAAGTGGTATGTGGATTAATCTACTCGTATCCATTGTGCCATTTGGAATTCTATTCTTCTTCCTATTCTCTATGATGGGAAATATGGGGGGAGGCAATGGTCGTAACCCAATGAGTTTTGGACGTAGTAAGGCTAAAGCTGCAAATAAAGAAGATATTAAAGTAAGATTTTCAGATGTTGCTGGAGCTGAGGAAGAAAAACAAGAACTAGTTGAAGTTGTTGAATTCTTAAAAGATCCAAAACGATTTACAAAACTTGGAGCCCGGATTCCAGCAGGTGTTCTTTTGGAGGGACCTCCGGGAACAGGTAAGACATTGCTTGCTAAGGCAGTCGCCGGAGAAGCAGGCGTTCCATTCTTTAGTATCTCAGGTTCTGACTTTGTAGAAATGTTTGTCGGAGTTGGAGCTAGTCGTGTTCGTTCTCTTTTTGAAGATGCCAAAAAAGCAGCGCCAGCTATTATCTTTATCGATGAAATTGATGCTGTCGGACGTCAACGTGGAGTTGGTTTAGGCGGAGGTAATGACGAACGTGAACAAACCTTGAACCAACTCTTGATTGAGATGGATGGTTTTGAGGGAAATGAAGGGATTATCGTCATCGCTGCTACAAACCGTTCAGATGTACTTGACCCTGCCCTTCTGCGTCCAGGACGTTTTGATAGAAAAGTATTGGTTGGCCGTCCTGATGTCAAAGGTCGTGAAGCAATCTTGAAAGTTCATGCTAAGAACAAGCCTTTAGCAGAAGATGTTGATTTGAAATTAGTTGCTCAACAAACTCCAGGCTTTGTTGGTGCTGATTTAGAGAATGTCTTGAATGAAGCAGCCTTGGTTGCCGCTCGTCGCAATAAATCGATAATTGATGCTTCAGATATTGATGAAGCAGAAGATAGAGTGATTGCTGGACCTTCTAAGAAAGATAAGACAGTTTCACAAAAAGAACGTGAATTGGTTGCCTACCATGAGGCAGGACATACCATTGTTGGTCTAGTCTTGTCGAATGCCCGTGTTGTTCATAAGGTTACAATTGTACCAAGAGGTCGTGCAGGTGGTTACATGATTGCACTTCCTAAGGAAGATCAAATGCTTCTATCTAAAGAAGATATGAAAGAGCAATTGGCTGGCTTAATGGGTGGACGTGTAGCTGAAGAAATTATCTTTAATGTCCAAACTACAGGAGCTTCAAACGACTTTGAACAAGCGACACAAATGGCGCGTGCAATGGTTACAGAGTACGGTATGAGTGAAAAACTTGGCCCAGTACAATATGAAGGAAATCATGCTATGTTTGGTGCACAGAGTCCTCAAAAATCAATTTCAGAACAAACAGCTTATGAAATTGACGAAGAGGTTCGTTCATTATTAAATGAAGCACGAAATAAAGCTGCTGAAATCATCCAATCAAATCGTGAAACTCATAAGTTGATTGCAGAAGCATTATTGAAATATGAAACATTGGATAGTACACAAATTAAAGCTCTTTATGAAACAGGAAAGATGCCTGAAACCGTAGAAGAGGAGTCTCATGCATTATCTTATGATGAAGTAAAGTCAAAAATGAATGACGAAAAATAACCCAAAGAGAGGCTTGTCCTCTCTTTTTTGTGCAGTTGAGGATCTAAAGGGTGCAGAATGGAGGAAATGTGCCAAAAGTGTTTCTGAATCTGTTAGACTGTATCTAGAAAGGGGAAGATTATGCTTAAAAAAATGTATGAAGAAGTCCAAGGAATTGTATACAAGTGTAGAAATGAATATTACCTTCATTTGTGGGAGCTATCGGATTGGGACCAAGAGGGCATGATATGTCTACATGAATTGATTAGTAGAGAAGAAGGGCTGGTAGAAGATATCCCTCGTTTAAGGAAATATTTCAAAACAAAATTCCGGAATCGAATTTTAGATTATCTCCGTAAGCAGGAAAGCCACAAACGAAGATATAATAAAGAACCTTATGAAGAAGTGGGTGAGATAAGTCATCGTATAAGTGAGGGCGGTCTGTGGCTAGATGACTATTATCTCTTTCATGAAACCCTAAGAGATTATAGAAACAAACAAACTAAAGAGCAACAAGAAGAGTTAGAACGCGTCTTAAGGGATGAACGCTTCCGAGGGCGTCAAAGAGTGCTAAAGGACTTACGTATTGTGTTTAAAGAGTTTGACATCCGTACCCACTAGGAAGTCATGCAAAAAAGGTAAATTCCCAAACTAACTTCCACCGCTAATCCAAGTGGAAGTTAGTCTGATAAAAATCCTAAAAACCAGTGGAAATCCGTGTCAGGGTAAGTTCCACTGGTTTTAATCATGCTTTATTTCATCGTTTTTGTAGCCGAAAGGAATCGAAAAAAAGAGCGCACAAAATCCCGTCATCTGAAAGCGTTTCAGATTAAGTTCCGCTATGGTGGAAGTTAGTGTGAGACGTTTGAATAGGGTTTTAGGTTAGTTTTTAGAACTTATGTTGGAGTAATGTAGACGACTGACAGACGTCTTCTGC